>CP054595.1:3779256-5039009 GCA_013347225.1 Candidatus Accumulibacter similis
CATCGGATCGTGATCGCTGCGCGCCTGCGCCTCGGCCTTGCACGGCGCTTCGAAGTGGCGTTCGGCAGCTACCAGCGCGATGCGGACGATGGCGCTGCAGACGATTCCGTCGGCCGGCGAGCTGTTCGCCCAGGCACGCAATCCGCGGTCGAGAAAGAAGCGGCGCGTCGCCACCAGCAACCGCTCGACGGGCGCCGTTCGCGCGAGATCGAAGACCGCCTCCGGACTCGGCGAAGCGGCAATTCCCGCCAGCAGTCTCGCACGCGTGAAGCTCTGCTGCGTGCGCAACGTCGGCCAGTTCTGCTGCAGGTAGTTCCAGAGCAGCTTCTGCAACTCGGTCGCCGGTGGAGCGGCGTCGGACTGCGGTGCCTGCGGCGATGATCCATCGACGCCAGGTCCGGCGGCCCCCTGACCAGGCTGCCGCTGCAGCGCCCTGAGAACCTTCACCTTCAGATCGTCGGCGCTGCTGAACAGCGCAGCCCGCGGGATGGCGCTCGCCCCGGACGACAGGCGTGCGCGAAAGGCTTTGATCAGCGCCGGATCATTCT
The DNA here is from genome assembly GCA_013347225.1 of Candidatus Accumulibacter similis. Classification (NCBI taxonomy): domain Bacteria; kingdom Pseudomonadati; phylum Pseudomonadota; class Betaproteobacteria; genus Candidatus Accumulibacter; species Candidatus Accumulibacter similis. The sequence goes on from CP054595.1 coordinate 3,779,805, forward strand.
CGTTCGTGTACAGATCGGTCCGGGAGGCCGGGATGGCATCGACTTCCCTGACGAAGACGAAGCAAGACAGACCCGCCGCCAGCGCGGCGTCGAATTCGAGTTCGGTGATCGACCTGCCCTGCCCCGGCGGAACGAATCCATAGCGCAGGCCGACGATGCCGATGTAGATCGCGCACGTGGCGACGTCGGCGACGCAGCTTTGCCAGAGTGGTCGCGGATCGGCCTCGTAGCTCTCGACGACCGTGTACTGGCCACTGAGGACCTCCTTGACCGCCCGCCGCTCCTCCTCCAGGTCGGACAGGGTCGAAGACAGATAGAGTCGCATGCCTTGCTGCTCCGGTTGCAAGCGTCCCGCGCACCCACCCCCGGGGTGCGCACGATCAGGCTGGCTTCCTTCGAGGTCACAACTCGTCGATGCGGGAGCGATGCCGCCGCTGGCTCGCGCACCCGACACGTGAGTCCGGGCAGACCAGCGACCCGCTTCGCCACCCCGAAAAGCACTCGCTGCGCGGATCGGCCGGCAGCGGATCCGGTCGCGACAACCATGTCCAATCATACCGTGGAGGTGGAGTGAAAGACATCGAAGGAGCGGACTTTGCGTTGTCCGGGCGGTCCCAGTAGCGCACCTTGACCAGTGTCGAGCGCCGGTTAAAGAGACGAAGAGTTGTCCGCTCACGGGGTCCTCGCGCAGCGCGTGGCGCGTCAGCGCAATCAGCCCGTCGAAGGATTGACGCATGTCGACCGGGCAACCATAGACCTGCACGCGAATTCGCGCTTCCGGGAAGAACATCAGCCGCGAACGAGGAACAGCTGCAGACCTCCGCCGAGGTCGAGGGTCAGTTCAAGACGCGCAGCCGACGGGTGCTCGCGGCGCAGCACGCCGACATCGAGGAAGGCTGCCGGCGCCGCCCGGGCGGGTTTGCTGCTGCCGCCGGCCTGCAGGCGGCTCCGCCAGCGATGGAAGCTGGTATCGCTGATTCCTTCGCGCGCAGAATTCAGCGACGCTCAAACCGCTGCCGTCAAAGCGCGACAGCAAGACCCGCCACTGCTCCGCGCCACGCTTCACCCGCAACCTCCTGGTCGTCTTCTCCATGCCTGACCTCATTCCGTGATCCAAGGAAGGGATTCTCGTCACGACGACGAGCGCGGGGAAGAACGCCGGCTGTTTATCGGTTACGCCTGCACGGTGGCCAGCGGCGCGAACGCTCTCTGCCACGCATCGCGCATCGCCGATCGCCACGCCCGTGGTCGGCGGCGGCGAGACCCCGACCGTGCCGCGAGCCGCGCGCGCGACGCGCACCATCCTGACTGGCGGCAACGGCACAGCGAGCCGGCGCCGCCGGCGGCGAATGCTACTCCGTGCAGGCCCTGTCGCATCGCTTGAAGACCAAATCGGGACGAACCCGCGGTACCTTGCGCACGCAGTCGGGCGAGCCCGTCTTCGGCATCATCAAATGAACTCCCGCAAGGAATTCGGCAGCGGCGTCGCCGTCAGCAGCAGCCTGTGCTTGCCGGCCAACGCCAGTCTGGGTGCGCCGGCGATGACATTCGACGGCTCATGGCCATTGCGCAGGCGGTGCGCTCATCGATCGCCATCAGGTCCCGCGGCACGGCCTGCACGCGCCGGCCCTGCTCCTGGCGAACTGCTGGGAACAGATGACGATTTCGGGCACCTCGAAGGGGCGGCACCGGCCTTGCCGGCTCGCGGCGTGATACGGCTTGGCTTCAGGAATCCGGCAGGGCAGGAGGAATCTTTCGGTCAGCCCCTGGCACCACTGCTGGCGCCGGTTGGAGGGCGCCATGACCGGTATGCTGCGCCCGCGCTCCGCCCGCTTCCGGGAAAGCACCAGAATCACTGGCTGGTCAGCCCCAAGGGGCAGGACCAGCCGGCCCGGTGGCGCCCCTCAGCCGGCTTTGCCTGTGTCGTCACCCGCGGTCGATACGGGCAGAGCGGCTGTGTCGAGCCCGGAAGCGCCCTCCGGCACAGCCTTGGCAGAGAGGTCGCGCAGCCGCTTCTCCTCCTGCTTCCGCTTCTTCTCCAGCTCTCGCTGGCGCTTTTCGAACTGATAGTTTGGTTTCACCAAGGCAGGAAATCCGACGACGGCAGAGAAGTATATGGGCCGCGATGCATGGCGGTCAAGCTGCGATCCGGTTGGGAGAAGATCAGGAAGAGCAGAGGAAGGCCCGCTCAGACCCGTTCCGTTGCTTGGCAGTCGACGGCCAACCGATGCCGGCATCTGTTGCCAGGCGTCCGTGACGCCTGCGTCGATGTTCACCGCTGGTGCGCAACAGGGGATCCTGCCCCAGCCTGCCGGCGCAGCGCCTTGATCCACGCCTTCTGGCAGCAGGCCTGCTGTCGGCTTTCGAGATGTTCGCGGATCGTCTGGCGGGCGTCCGCGAAGGTCAGCCGTCGTTCCTTGTGGATGGCATCGCAGCGGACCAGATGGTAGCCGAGTTCGCTTTCGATCACCTCGGAGAGCCCCCCCTCAGCGAGCGCAAAGGCCACCGCATCGAGTTCTGGATAGAGTTGCCCACGCGGCACGCTGCCGAGCAGGCCACCACGCACCGCACTGGGGCATTCGGAATGCTTCAGTGCCTGCTCGGCGAAGCGCTGCGGCTCGCTGACGAGCCGCGTGCGAATGGCATCGATGCGGGCGCGCGCGTCGTGCCGCCCGCTGCCCGCCAGGTCCTCGTTGATGGTTACCAGCAAGTGTCGCAGCAGGCGTGTTTCGCCCTGGCGGAAGCGATGCTGGTTGAGGTGCCAGTAGATCTCGACGTCGGTATCGCTGATCGGTTCCGACCTCGCCGCGACTTCCTCCAGCACCGCCTCGACCACCAGGTCGCACGCCACCGCCTGGCGCAACGACGGCACATCGAGGCCGAGGCGCCCGAGTTCGGCTTGAAACTCGTCATCGTCGGCGTAGCGACGACGGATCGCCAGCAGGCTGGCGTCGATCGAGGCCGCCGGCAGCAGCACGCTGGCCGCTTCCGGGGTCCCCAGGATCAGCGTCTCGATCTCCTGCAGCCGGGCGGCGACATGGCTGACCCGGCGCCGTTCGGCCGCGGTGAGAGACTCCAGCGGCCTGCCGAACAACTGCGCGGCAAGTTTGATCGCATGGTAGATGCCACCCGCCTCAGTCATCGTCTGACCGCCGCCATGCACCGAGCGCCGCCTCGGGCACCCACAGGGCGACACCCGCGAAGCAGTCGAAGTGCGTCCGGTAGACGACGCCCTGGGTCGCGGATCTTTCGAGATTCAGGATCTCGCCGCGACTGCCACCCGGGACGCGAACCTTCCCGTCAACGGCCAGGGGGCGCAGCGCGCGCACCCGCTGGCGAACCTCGAAACGACTCTCGATCCATGCCTCGTTGACGCCGAGCAGTTCGTCCTCGCGACAGCCAACCAGGCGCCCCTCGTCGAGGAAATGCACGGCGTAGATGATCTGGTTCTGGAGAAAGGTGCCGACCCCGCGTACATGACCGATGCGCCCGCGTCGCACCAGCAGCCCGCCAGTCGGCACACCGGGAAAGGTTCCGTCGTTGCGCACGTTGCGCGTCAGTCGTACCGCATCGCCATGATCCCAGCGCGGCAACACGGGTTCAGTCCGTCAGCGAGGAGAGGGGAACGAAGGACGACCCCTCGGCCCTCTGGAAGACGGCGAAGACCTTTTCGGCCTGCGCGCTGGAGGCGACGAAGTCGGCGTAGGCGCGCGCCAACCAGTGACGGTAGGCGAGGTAGTCGGGCGTCCTGCCGGCTTCCTGCCTGGCCAGATAGTCGTGAAAGCGTTGCAGGATGTGCAGGCGATTGACCTGCACCACCGGCACGGAGAAGTCGATGCCGAAGTACTCAAGGAATTCCTCCGCCGAACTCAGCTCGGCGAGTTCGTCCGCAAAGGTGTCGCTGGCGCAGGTCATGGCTTTCTCCTCTTTTCAGTCCAAGGGTTCGGTGAGCGGTGCGTACTGGCGATCAATGATCTCGAGCAGCGGCCGGGCGCCGAGGGCATCGCGCTGGTCAACGCAGGCAATCGTCCGCAGGCGGCAGCAAGCCTCGCCGATTTGCCCGAGGCGCAAGAGGATCACCGCCGATCCCTTGAGCGCCAGCAGATGGAAACGCAGCATGCCCATCGAGCGCATTGCCGCCTCGCCGAGCGTGCGTGGCCCAAGGTTGCGCCAGCCCCCGGCCAGTTGCAGGCGGCGGCCGCTGACTTCCAGCGCCCGCTCGGCGACGAGCAGGGCATCGTCGAGGCGATGCTGATAGAAATAGTAACGGTACAGCGCGACCAACACCGAGAGCTGCTCCGGCGCCAGAAAATAGGCAAAGAGCAGCCGGTGCTCGGCCACCGGCTGGCCGTAGTCACGCGCCGCGGCGTCGATCTGGGCCGCGACGCGCGGCGGACAGGGCTCGTCGAAATAGAGGACGTCGTCACCAGGTTCGAGGAGTTCGAGTCGGGCAGCCATTGCCATCTTCCTTGATCATCGGTTCACGAGCGCAGCAGGGCCAGGAGATCGGCCGTCGACGGCGCCTGCTTCCTTTCGGCGACGAAGCCGCGCAGCCGCTGCAGGAACGCCCGTGCGGAGGCATCCGACAGCTCATGACCGAGGCCCGCCATGACCTGCTGCACGGCGCGCGCTCCGGAATGCTTGCCGAGAACCACGCGATGACGCCGACCGACGAGACGCGGATCGAAACCCTGATAATTGGCCGGATCCTTCAGCAAGCCGTCGACATGGATTCCGGCCTCGTGGGTGAAGGCGCCTTCGCCGACGACGCTCTTGTGCCAGCACAGGGGGCGCCCGGAGGCGACGGCGACCCGCTGCGAGATCGCGGGCAGGCCGGCGAGATCGATCCCGGCGTCGATTCCCTGGCACAGATGCAGCCCCAGTACGACCTCCTCCAGCGGCGCGTTGCCGCAGCGTTCGCCAAGCCCGTTGACGGTCGTGTTGAGGTGTGTTGCGCCGGCACGGGCGGCTGCCAGCGTGTTGGCCGTGGCCATCCCGAGGTCGTCGTGGGCGTGCATCTCGATTTCGAGGTCGCATCGCGAGCGCAGGTGGCGAATGCGCTCGAAGGTGGCGAACGGATCGAGCACGCCCAGCGTGTCGGCAAAGCGGATGCGCTGCGCACCGGCGGCTTGCGCCGCCTCGGCGATCGCCACCAGCAGATCCGGATCGCCCCGCGAGGCGTCCTCGGCGCCGATGCCGACGGCGAAACCGAGGTCACGCGCCAGTTGCACGTGCACACCGATCTGCGTCAGCAGCCACTGGCGATGACGACGCAATTTTGCCTGCAGATGCTGATCCGAGGCGGGGACGGAGATGTCGATCGAGTGCGCACCGAGATTCGCCGCCAGCACGATGTCGGCACGATCCATCCGCGACCACACCATCAGGCGCGCCTTCAGTCGCAGTGCGGCGACCGCCCGGATGCTCTCGCGTTCGGCCTCGCCCATCGCCGGAATGCCGATTTCCAGCTCGGGAACGCCGACAGCGTCCAGGCGGCGCGCGATGTCGATCTTTTCGTCGGGACTGAAGGCGACACCTGCCGACTGCTCCCCGTCACGCAGGGTGGTGTCGTTGATGACGATAGCGATCGCGGGTTGGTGGTTCATGGCAAGCATCAACCTGCAATTCCAGTGCCAGCAATCAAGCCATTGCAAATCAGTGTGTTACAGATTGTGATCGGAGAATTGTCGGGTTTGCGACGCAATTGTCGGCCTGCTGCACGGCGGTGCGCACGGCGCCTGCCGCGCACTCAGCCGACCAGCGCCACCGCCTTGACCTGAGCCCATACCTGCTGCCCCGGTGCGAGTTCGAGGCGCGAGGCCGAGTGCCGGGTCAGGCGTGCCAGCATCGGCGTCTCGCCGACGCGCAACTGCAGCAGCGCGACCGCTGGGTGGTCTTCAGCAACATGGCTGACCACCGTCGCCGGCAGCAGGTTCATGATGCTGGTGTCGTCGTGACGGCTGCGCGCGATGCTCACGTCGCGCGCCAGGATGCGCAGGCGCACGCGTCGCCCGACAGCGGCACCGCCGTCGCGCACCCAGACTTCGCCGCCAGCGAAGACAATCCGGGCGAGATGCCACTCGGCGTCCCGTTCGACCACCGTGCCGGAGAAGACGACACCGGCATCGTCGCCGAGGCGCAACGGTGGGTCGACGCGTGCCAGGACCTCGGCCACCGGGCCCTGCGTGACGGCGCGGCCGTCGTCGACGACGACGATATGGTCGGCGAGTCGCGCCACCTCGTCGGGGGCGTGACTCACGTAGAGGACGGGAATCTCCATTTCGTCGCGCAATTGCTCGAGGTACGGCAGGATCTCCTGCTTGCGCGCATGGTCGAGCGCCGCCAGCGGCTCGTCCATCAGCAGCAGGCGTGGACTGGTGGCGAGCGCCCGTGCAATCGCCACGCGCTGGCGCTCGCCACCCGACAGGCGATCACACCGCCTTGCGAGCAGGTGGCCGATGCCGAGCAACTCGACGGCCCGTTCGAGCGACACGCGGCGCTGCTGCTCGGCGATCCGGCGGCGCCCGAAGTCGAGATTGGCGGCGACGTCGAGATGCGGGAACAATCGCGCCTCCTGGAAGACGTAGCCAAGCGGGCGGCGATGCACGGGCAGCCGGCGCGTGCCGTCCTGCCAGGTTTCGCCATTGACCGCCAAGAAGCCGGCGGCGGCCTTTTCGAGTCCAGCGATGCAGCGCAACAGCGTGGTCTTGCCCGATCCGGAACGTCCGAAGAAGGCGGTGATGCCCTGTCCCGGCAGGTCGAGATCGACGTCCAGGGTGAAAGCCGGGTAAGGCAGGTGGAAGCGCGCCCGGATGCTCAACGGATCCGCTCCGGTTTCAGCGCGTTGAGCAGCAGCAGGACGGTGAACGAGAAAGCCAGCATGCCGGCAGCCAGCCGATGCGCGGCCTCGTACTCAAGCGCCTCGACATGATTGTAGATGGCCATCGACAGCACCTGCGTCTTGCCCGGGATGTTGCCGCCGATCATCAGGACCACGCCGAACTCGCCCACCGTGTGCGCGAAGCCGAGGATTGCCGCGGTCATGAAACCCGGCCGGGCGAGCGGCAACACCACCGCGAAGAAGCTATCCCAGGGATTGGCACGCAGCGTCGCCGCCGCCTCCAGCGGCTGCTCGCCGATGGCCTCGAAGGCCTGCAGCAGCGGCTGCACGACGAACGGCAGCGAGTAGATTACCGAGGCGACGACGAGGCCAGCGAAGGTGAAGGGCAGCGGTTGCAGCCCGCCCGCCGCCAGCAGGCGGCCGAGCATTCCATCCGGCCCCATCAGCACCAGCAGGTAGAAGCCGAGAACCGTTGGCGGCAGCACCAGTGGCAGCGTGACCAGGGCACCGATCAGGCCTTTCGCCCAGTGCCGCGTGCGCGCCAGCCACCAGGCCAGCGGCGTGCCGAGCAGGAGCAGCACGGCGGTGGCCGTCCCGGCCAGCTTGAGCGTCAGCCAGACCGCAGCGAGTTCGGCGGGGTTCAGCATGGTCCTCGAAGCGCCGCGGCGTCGCGCCGCGACAGGAACAGCGGCGCGGTGGTCACCACGAGACGGGCTGCGGCCGCGGCTCCGGTGATGCTCACAGTTCGTAACCGTGCGACCTGATGATCGACCGGGCCTTGTCGCTGCGCAGGTAGTTCAGTAGCTCTGCCGGACCCGGGCTGCCTTTCCCCCTGGTTAGCAATAGCGCATCCTGGCGGATCGGCTCATGAAGCTTTGACGGTATGATCCAGCCCGACCCTGCAGCGATGCGGCCCTCCCGGTATACCTGCGAGAGGGCGACGAAACCGAGTTCGGCGTTGCCGGAGGCAACGAACTGGTAGGTTTGGGCAAGGTTCTCGGCCGTGACGAGTTTCGACTGCAGCCTGTCGAGCAGGCCGAGTGCCTGCAGCGCCTGGATGCCGGCGGCACCGTAGGGCGCGAGCCTGGGATTGGGCAGGGCCAGGTGCTGGAAACCGTTCCTTCCCAGCACTGCACCCTGGTCGTCGACGAAGCCCTCCTTCCGGCTCCACAGCACGAGTTTGCCGACGGCGTAGGTGAAGCGACTGCCGGCAACGCCGTCGCCTTCCTTCTCCAGACGCGCCGGGGTTTCGTCATCAGCCGCGAGCAGCACTTCGAAGGGTGCGCCGGCCTTGATCTGGGCGTAGAACTTGCCGGTGGAGCCGAACGACGCAACGATGGCGTGACCGCTGTCCTTTTCGAATTCGGCCGCGATCTTCCGCATCGGCGCGGCGAAGTTTGCCGCGACGGCGACGCTGACCTCGTCCGAACGGACCGATGCCGCGGTCAATAGGACGACGGCGAGAGAAAGCTGACGGAGCATGCGAAGTCCTCGTGCCAAGACCGAAGCGGGCAGGATGCCGTGCTCGGTACCGAATGCAAGCAAGAAGGAAGCCAGCATCACCCTGAGCCTTCCTCGGGCCCGAAGCAGAGCACGCGGTCGCAGCACTCGGCACAATGCGGCGCCTTGCAGATCGGCACGCCAGCTCGCTCGCAGAGCTGCCGGTAGAAGAACTTCTTCCACTTCATGTCGCCAATGTTCTTCGCCGCCAGGACGGGGAAGTTGTCGCGCAGCAGTTGCGAAAGCGCCCGGCGGTCGGGCAGGCCCATGTCCTGCCAGAGATGGTTCTCGCCCATTGCCGCCATCGCGACGGCATGACACAGGCAGATGCCCGACTCGTCGGGCAGCGCCAGGTGTTCGAGCAACAGGTCGAGGAGATCGGCAAACTCGTCGCCGCCAGCGTCGGGAGCACTCACCCCGGGTGCCGCCGCGAACCGCTTGCCGGGGAAAAGGTCCGCCAGGACCGCTTGCAGACGATCGTCCGGGAAGCCGCGGATCAACGGCTGGCGGTCCGCCTTCAGCGATTGACCGACGACGCCACGCAAGGCGAGTGCGCGCAGTTCCTCGCCGCGACACAGGCATGGCAGCTTGTCGGTCGGGTTGAGCATGCAGGGCTCCCAGGTGGCGGACCAGCGAGTTGAAGCAGGATTCACGCCAAGCTGCGGGACAGTCGCAGCGGATCCCGGGCACTCACGGGCGCTGGCCTGCCGCGCTCGTTCCTTGACCGGCCGCAGGGGCTCAGCCGCGTCGATCGACGCGACAATGTCGCGAACCCGACAATACCCGGCCAAGGGACAAGGATGCGGAATCAGGCGTTTAGCGGTGGCACGGCACTTGCGTCATGAGCGGGGACAGAGGAATGACGCCATGAAGACAGCCGAAATTGCCCAACTGCTGAGCGAGCCGGCCTGTGCGCACAACAGGAACCAAAAATCGGGCTGCGCGCGCACCAAGCCGGGCGCGACCGCAGGCGGCTGCTCGTTCGACGGCGCGCAGATCGCGCTGCTGCCGATTGCCGACGTCGCCCACATCGTGCACGGGCCGATCGGCTGCTCTGGCGCCTCCTGGGACAACCGCGGCGCGCGCTCGTCCGGCCCGACGCTCTACCGTATCGGCATGACCACCGACCTCACCGAACAGGACGTCATCATGGGCCGTGGCGAGAAGCGCCTGTTCCTGGCCATCAAGCAGGCGATCGACGACTACGCGCCACAGGCCGTCTTCGTCTACTCCACCTGCGTTCCGGCGCTGATCGGTGACGATCTCGAGGCAGTCGCCAGGGCGGCCAGCGCGCGCTGGGGTGTGCCGGTGGTACCGGTCGACTGCGCCGGCTTCTACGGCACCAAGAATCTCGGCAATCGCATTGCCGGCGAAGCCATGTTCAAGTACGTGATCGGCACTCGCGAGCCGGCACCGGTCGCGGCGTCGGCGCAGCGGCCCGGCATTCGGGTGCACGATGTGAACCTCATCGGCGAATACAACATCGCCGGCGAGTTCTGGCACGTCGCGCCGCTGTTCGACGAACTGGGCCTGCGCATTCTGTGCACGCTCTCGGGCGACGCACGCTTCTATGAGGTGCAGACCATGCATCGTGCAGAGGCGTCGATGGTGGTCTGCGCCAAGGCGCTGCTCAATGTCGCGCGCAAACTCGAAAGCGACTTCGGCGTGCCCTTCTTCGAGGGCAGCTTCTACGGCATCAGCGATACCTCGCAGGCCTTCCGCGACTTCGCCCGCGTGCTCGGCGACGGCGATCTGACGGCGCGCACCGAGGCGATGATCGCCCGCGAGGAGCGCTCCGCTCGCGCCGCCCTCGAACCCTGGCAAGCGCGGCTCGCCGGCAAGCGAGTACTGCTCTACACCGGCGGCGTCAAGAGCTGGTCGGTGGTGTCGGCGTTGCAGGACCTCGGCATGACCGTGGTTGCCACCGGCACCAACAAATCGACCGAGGAGGACAAGGCGCGCATCCGCGAGATCATGGGCGAGGCGACGCAGATGATCACCGACGGCAGCCCGAAGGCACTGCTGCAGGCCTACAAGGACCATCAGGCGGACATCCTGATCGCCGGCGGGCGCAACCTGTACACCGCCCTGAAGGCCCGCATCCCCTTCCTCGACATCAATCAGGAAAGGGAATTCGGCTACGCTGGCTATGGCGGAATGCTGGAACTGGTGCGCCAGCTCGCGCTGACGCTGGAGTCGCCGGTGTGGCGAAAGGTACGGGCGCCGGCGCCGTGGCACGCCACGGCGGCCGCGAGCGACGCGCTGGCGGATGCCGGAGCGCCCGATGCCTGAAATCCTCAAGCGCGCCAAGCCACTGGCGGTGAATCCGCTCAAGGCCGGGCAGCCGATCGGCGCCGCCCTGGCCTTCCTCGGGCTGCGGCGGGCGATTCCGATGCTGCACGGCTCGCAGGGCTGTACGGCTTTCGGCAAGGTGTTCCTGGTACGCCATTTCCGCGAACCGATCCCGTTGCAGACGACGGCGATGGATCAGGTGTCGACCATCATGAGCGCCGACGAGAACGTCATCGAGGGCCTGCGCGTGCTCTGCGAGAAGAGTCGGCCGGAGATCATCGGCCTGCCGACGACCGGTCTCTCGGAGACGCAGGGCTGCGACGTGGCACGCCTGGTGCGCGAGTTCCGCCGCCGGCATCCGGAGTTTGCGAGCACCGCCGTGGTACCGGTGAACACGCCGGACTACCGTGGCTGCCTCGAGTCCGGCTTTGCCCTCGCCGTCGAGGCGATCATCGACACGCTGCTTCCCGCCGGCCCCGGGCCAGCACTGGCTGCGGGCGACAGCAGGCAGGTCAACGTCCTCGCGTCGTCGATGCTGACGCCGGGCGACGTCGAAGCGATCAAGGAATGGATCGAGGCCTTCGGTCTGCAGCCGGTGTTCCTGCCCGACCTCGGCGATTCACTCGACGGTCATCTGATCGATCAGGACAGTACGCCGCTGACGCTGGGCGGGACGCCGAAAGCCGCCATCGCGACGCTCGGTGGAGCTGCCGCCACCGTCGTCATTGGTCGTTCGCTGCACAAGGCGGCCGACCTGCTGCGCGCCCGCAGTGGCGTACCGGATTGCCGTTTCGATCATCTGCTCGGGCTCGACGCCTGCGATGCCTTCACCCTGGCACTTTCTGAAATCTCGGGCCAGCCGGTCCCTCCGGTGATCGAGCGCCAACGCGCGCAACTGCAGGACGCGATGGTCGACACCCATTTCATGACCGGCTTCCTGCGCATCGGCATCGCCGCTGACCCCGATCTGCTGCTGGCGCTGGCGCAGTTTCTCGCTGGCGTCGGCGGTGAGATCGTCGCCGCTGTCGCGTCCACGCATGCCGACGTACTCGCCGATCTGCCGGCAGCCTGCGTGCGCATCGGCGATCTCGAGGACCTGGAACATGCCGCACGGGCGCAGCGCGCCCAGCTCGTCGTCGCCAACTCGCACGCCGCGCCCGGCGCGCAACGCCTGCAGGTACCTCTGTTGCGCGCCGGCTTCCCCCAGTATGACTGGGTCGGTGGCCATGCACGGGCGTGGGTCGGCTATCGCGGCGCCCGGCAGGCCCTGTTCGATATCGCCAACCTCGTCCGCGAGAACCACCATGAGCTTCCGGTCCACCGATCGATCTACCGTGTCGGCGACGTCGACGCGCTGGCGCGGGCGCCGTCTGGCGCTGGCCTCGTCCACCACTAGCGAGACGCCGGACATGCTCAGGGTAGCCTTCGCCAGCAGCGATCGCAGCACGGTGAACCAGCACTTCGGCGCCGCCGAGGGCTTTGCCGTCTATGCGGTGGACGGTGAGCGGGCGCGACTGGTCGAGATTGTCGAGTTTCCGCCGGCTGCCCTGGATGCCAACGAAGCCAGACTGCCGGCACGGGTTGCTGCCCTGGCAGGTTGCGGCGCCGTCTACTGCCTGGCCGCCGGCGCTTCGGCGGTGAAGCAGCTGCTCGCCGCTGGCGTGCAACCAGTACGGCTCGACGACGAGACGGGAATCGACCTCCTCTTGCGGCAACTCAGCCGGGCGATCCGCGCCGGCGGCATCGACTGGGTCGACAGGGCGAGGCGCCGCCGCGACGGCGACGACACCCGCTTCGATCGCATGCTCGACGAAGGCTGGGAGGAATGATGGCGGACCTTCTGGAAGCCCGCGGCCGGCTGGTCGCGCTGCACGGCGACTCAGCCGACGTACGCATGGCCGTTGCTTCGAGCTGTCAGGGCTGCCGGGCACGCCCCGTCTGCGCTGACGGTGGCGGGCGAATCATCCGCATCGTCGCACCGCCGAACGCCTCGGTCGGCGACCCGGTGCTCCTCGAACTGGATCAAGCGAATTTCGCGCTCGGGGTGGCGATCGGCTATCTCCTCCCGGCCCTGCTGCTGCTGCTCGGCGCAGCCGTGTCGTCCTTCGCCGGCGACGCCGCCGCCGCGCTCGGTGCCGCCATCGGCCTGGTCACCGGCCTGTTGCTGGTCCGACTGCTGCACCGCCGGCTGCTTGCCGATCGCCTGCAGCCAACCGCTTCCGTCACCTGTCCAAGCCAGCCTTTTCCCGGAGAATGCCCATGAGCACCGGTGTTGCCCTCGTATCCGGCATCGAGCCCGCTGATTCGCCAATCTATGCCACCGAATTCATCCGGGAAATGCTGCGCCAGACCCGGGCGCTCGACAGCTATGGCCGGTGGGACGGCAAGCCGGCGTCGTCGATCCTCGCCGGCTACGTCGTGAGCAAGGCGCAGAAACGCGCGCTGCCGACCGTCGGCGACCCCGACGAGCCGACGCTGGCCCGCGTCAGGGCCTTCCACAACGCGCTCGCCGTGTTGATCGAAAAGGAATGTGGACAGATGGCGGTGCCATTCCTGCAGGTCACCCATGAAGGCTTCGGACGCGCGCTGATCACGGTCGGCAAGCTGGTGGCCGTGGATCGGACGCTGCGCGACGTGCATCGCTTCGGCTTCGAGTCGCTGCGGCAAATGAAGAGTGAGGCCGACAAGCATGTCGCCGCGGCGCTCGGCGTCATTGGCCGATTCCCCGAAGTGGCCGGTCTGTGAGGGTGGGAAGATGAGCGAAGACGAAATCAGGGAACTCGATCGGCAGGTGAAGAAGCTCAAGCGCCTCGCCGCAGAGCAGGCGGCGAGGCTTCACGATCTGGTCGAGGACGGTTTGCCTGCGGCCTGGCAGGAGCTCCCGGAAACCTCACAGGCAACGATCCTCGCGTGCCAGGCTTGGGCGGAAGCCAATGCCCGGCTGCAGGCGGCCCTGAAAGGATAGGCACATGGGCATCATCACCGGACGCACCCGCGGCGGGGACGAGTGGATCCCGCAATTCGTGAGTTTTCTCGATCCGAAAAAGTGCATCGGCTGCGGCCGCTGCTACAAGGTCTGTCCACGCAATGTTCTCGATCTGGTCGAGCGCAGCGAGCAACTGCTGGCCGAGGCGGACGATGACGCCGATGACGACGACGAAATGATGGTGATGACCATCGTCAACGGCGGCGACTGCATCGGCTGCGGTGCCTGCGGCCGCGTCTGCCCGAAGGACTGCTACACCTACGAGGCTGCCAGTGGATGAGCTCGACGCGCCGGTCGGCGTGGCCGCCGGCAATCGCGTCGCAGTCCGGCGTGTCGGGTTTGCGACATCCGCCAGACCGCGAAGGGAAGCCAATGAGTCGTTCAATTTCATGGTGTTGCGCGTTCTCGACCAAGCTGGTACGAAGCTTGCCTTGATCACTCCAGGGAACCCGCCCCGTCTCAAGGAGAGCACCTCATGATCCACCTGACCCCGGCCGCGCTGAAGGCGATCGGCCGCTTCATCAAGGCCACCGAGGCGCCGATTGCCGGCCTGCGCATTTTTGTCTGCGGCGGCGGTTGCGCCGGCCTGCAATACCGGCTTCGCCTCGAGCAGGACAAGACCGATGACGACCTGGCACTCGACATTGGTGCCGCGGCCCCGCTGCTGGTTGATCCGCTGAGTCACTCGCTGCTCGACGGCCTGCGCATCGATTTCGTCGATAGCCTCACCCGCACCGGCTTCCAGTTCAACAACCCGAATGTTGTCGGCGCCTGCGCCTGCGGCCAGTCGTTCGCCGCCTGAGGAGACCGCCATGTGGGACTACTCCGACAAGGTGCGCGAGCATTTCTTCAACCCGAGAAACTCGGGGCCGCTCGACGACGCCAACGCCATCGGTGATTTCGGTTCGATCAAGTGCGGTGACGCGCTCCGACTGATGCTCAGGGTCAATCCGCAAACCGAGGTGATCGACGATGCACGCTTCCAGACTTTCGGCTGCGGCTCGGCGATCGCCTCGTCGTCCGCGCTGACCGAGATCATCAAGGGAAAGACGCTGGACGAAGCGCTGCAGGTCAGCAACCAGGACATCGCCGACTATCTCGACGGACTGCCGCCGGAAAAGATGCACTGTTCGGTGATGGGGCGTGAGGCGCTGCAGGCCGCGGTTGCCGACTATCGCGGTGAGAGCTGGAAGGATGATCACCAGGAGAGTGAACTGGTCTGCAAGTGCTTCGCCATCGACACCGTGATGATCGAGGACACGGTCCGCGCCAACCGCTTGCGGACGATCGAGGAAGTGGCCAACTACACCAAGGCCGGGGGTGGCTGCTCGGCGTGTCACGAGAAGATCGAGGACATCCTGATCGCCGCCAATGGCCGGCTTTACGCCGCAGCGGTGAAGCCGACCCAGGCGCCTCCGGCGACCAGCGACGCGCCCGGCAGGCCGAAACTGACCAACTACCAGCGGATCCGCAGGATCGAGGAGACCCTGGACGCGATCCGCCCCCTGCTGCAACGTGACCACGGCGACGTCACCCTGGTCGAGGTCGATGGCAGGAACATCTACGTCGAGCTCAGCGGTGCCTGCCAGGGGTGTGCGATGCAGGCTGCCACTCTCGGCGGCGTGCAGCAGAAGCTCTGTGAAACGCTGGGCGAGCTGGTGCAGGTGCTGCCGGTCGCCGCACTGGTCCGCGCGTAGCGGCATCATTCGATGGGAGAAGCCATGCAACCGATCTACATGGACAACAATGCCACGACCGCCTGTGATCCAGCCGTCGTGGCAGCGATGCTGCCCTTCTTTACCGAGCAGTTCGGCAATGCTTCGTCGATCCACAGCTTTGGATCCCACGTCGGCAAGGCGATCACGCAGGCGCGCGCGCAGGTCCAGTCGCTGCTCGGCGCGGCGCACGACAGCGAAATCGTGTTCAATTCCTGTGGCACCGAGGCCGACGCGACCGCCATCCTCTCGGCGTTGAAAGCCAATCCGGAACGACGGACGGTGATCACCACGACGGTCGAGCACCCGGCGGTCCTGAACCTGTGCAACGCACTCGAGAAGGAAGGCTGCGTCGTGCATCGCCTGCGCGTCGACCGCAAGGGACGGCTCGACCTCGACGAGTATGCTTCGCTGCTCGACGACCGCGTGGCGATCGTTTCCGTGATGTGGGCAAACAATGAAACGGGTACGCTCTTTCCCGTCGAGGAGATGGCGGAGATGGCGCACGCGCAAGGCATTCTCTTTCACACGGACGCCGTACAGGCCGTCGGCAAGGTTGCCATCGACCTGAAGAAGACGAAGATCGACATGCTCTCGCTCTCCGGCCACAAGCTGCATGCACCGAAGGGTATCGGCGTGCTTTATGTGCGCCGCAATACCCGTTTCCGCCCACTCCTGCGCGGCGGTCACCAGGAGCGCGGGCGACGCGCTGGTACCGAGAACTCGGCTTCGATCGTCGGCCTGGGGGTTGCTTGCGGACTCGCCCAGCAGTACATGACGGAAGAGAACACGACCGTCAAGCGCCTGCGTGACCGCCTCGAACGGGGCATTCTCGGCAGCGTCAGGAACGCCTTCGTCAATGGCGACACGCTCTACCGTCTGCCGAACACCACGAGCATCGCCTTTGAGTATGTGGAAGGCGAAGCCATCCTGCTGCTCCTGAACCAGGAGGGCATTGCAGCTTCCTCGGGATCGGCCTGCACCTCGGGCTCCCTCGAGCCGTCGCACGTCATGCGGGCGATGGCAATCCCCTATACAGCCGCGCACGGGACGATACGCCTTTCGCTCTCACGCTACAACACAGCCCAGGAAGTGGACCGCGTCATCGCCGCCGTCCCGCCAGTGATCGCGAGGTTGCGGAAGCTCTCTCCGTACTGGAGCGGAGAGGCACCGCTGGCCCACCCCGAAGAAGCCTTCCAGCCGGCGTACGCCTGACCGCGCCGAACGATGGCACAGCCACCAACGCCGGCAAGGTCCGGCCGGCGACCGCGGATGTCGTGCCGGACCGATGGCGGCCCGCAAACGACATCGCCGTCAGCGGTCGCCGTCAGCGGCCCGATGCCGTCGCCTGACCGTCTCGAAAAGACAGACTGCGGCGGCAGCGGCGACGTTGAGCGATTCGCAGACGCCGGGCATCGGAATGCGTACCTGCAGACTCGTCGCCGCCAGCACCGCAGCGCTCAAGCCCCGCCCTTCGCTGCCGAAGACCCAGGCGACGGCTCGTGCCAGTCCGGCTGAGTAGAGGTCTGCGGTCGCGCCGACGGCGGTCGCGATGCTCTGCCCATGATAGGCGGCGAGAAACGCGGGCAGGTCGCCGTCTTCGTGGATGTCGAGCTGGAAATGGGCGCCCATGCCGGCGCGCAGCGTCTTCGGCGACCACGCCTGGGCGCAGTCTGCCGACAACAGGATCTGGCGAAAGCCGGCCGCCGCCGCGCTGCGCAGGATCGAGCCGACGTTGCCGGGGTCCTGAACACCGTCGAGCGCGACCGCATCGGCCGCCAGATCGATCGCCGTTGCCGGCTGCGGCCAGGCTGCGACGGCCATGATGCCGCTCGGCGTGTCGACCAGTGCCAGCTCGGCCCACAGGGAATCGGGCAACTGGATGATCGGCACGGCTGCCGGGCAACTCGCCAGATAGTCGACGATCTCCGCCCGCGCGGCGCCGCTGTCGCTGAGGACGATCTCGGCCGGGCTGCCGCAACGCTGCTGGTAGGCGCTGATGAGGTGCATGCCGTCGAGCAACAGGCGGCCGCTGCGGCGCCTCTCGCGAGCGCTCGCTTGCAGCCGCTTCAGTTCGCGGAAATGCGCATTGTCGCGCGAGCTGATGCGCTTCATGCCCGCAGCAGGCGGGCGACCGGGGCAAAGCTGCGCCGATGCTGCGGGCACGGGCCGTTCTCCTGCAGGGCCCGCAGATGCGCCGCCGTCGGGTAGCCCTTGTGGCGATCGAAGCCATACTGCGGATGGGTGGCGTGGAGTTCCTGCATGCCGGCGTCGCGGACGGTCTTCGCCAGGATCGACGCCGCGGCGATCTGGCAGATGCGGCCGTCGCCGCCGATGACGGCCTGCGCCGGGTAGGCAAATGACGGGCAATGCTGGCCATCGACCAGAATCTGCGCCGGCAGCACGCCGTGCCGTTCGACCAAGCCGCAGACCGCCCGCTGCATGGCGAGCAGGGTCGCCTGCAGGATGTTGAGGCGGTCGATCTCGCTGGCCGATGCCTCGGCGACGGCCCAGGCAAGCGCCTGCAGACGGATCCTGGCGGACAGTTGCAGGCGCCGCTCGGAGCTGAGCTTTTTCGAGTCGTCGAGGCCGGCAATCGGCCGCCGCGGATCGAGGATCACCGCCGCGGCCACAACCGGGCCGGCCAATGGGCCGCGCCCTGCCTCATCGACGCCGCAGGCGAGCCCCTCAGCCTGCAGCAGCGCCGGCATGCTCGCGGATCGCAGCCGGCAGGCAGCCGATGACGGCCTGGGCGGCCTTCTCGGCGGCATTCTGCCGCAACTGCAGGTGCAGTGAATGGAAGAGCCTCTGCAGACCGGCGCGCACGCCCCGGTCCGCGTACAGGTTGAGGGCGGCCTGGGCGAGGTTCGCCGGCGTCGCGTCTTCCTGGATGAACTCGGGAACGACGAACCGGCCGGCGAGGACGTTCGGCAGGCCAACATAGGGCAGGTAGCCACCGATGCGGCGCATCAGCCAGGCGGAGAACGGCGCCATCTTGTAGACGATGACCATCGGCCGCTTGAGCAGCGCCGCTTCGAGAGTGGCCGTCCCGCTGGCGACGAGAACGACGTCGGCAGCCATCATCGCCTGATGCGCGTGGCCGAACAGAAGACGCAGTGGCAGGTCGTCGGCGGCGCATCGCTGCCGCGCCGCCTCGAACATGCCGCGCGTCTCGCGCGTCGCCAGCGGCACGACGAAGGCCGCATCGGGGATCGCCCGGTGAATCCGGCGCGCGGTCTCGATGAAGGTATCGGCCATGTACTGCAACTCCGACTGCCGGCTGCCCGGCAACAGCGCAAAGACGGCCTGCTGTTCGGGAAAGCCCAGGAGTTCACGCGTCGCGTCACGCGCATCGTCGAGCGGCAGCATGTCGGCGAGCGGATGACCGACATAGCTGACGGGAATCCCCTGTCGCTCGTAGATCGCCGGTTCGAAGGGAAACAGTGCGAGGACACGCGAGACGGCGGCGCCGATCCTGTGGATGCGCTCACCACGCCAGGCCCAGATCGACGGACTGACGTAATGGACGGTCGTCACGCCGCGCCGCTTCAGTGCCCGCTCCAGACCAAGGTTGAAATCGGGCGCATCGACGCCGATGAAAACGTCCGGCGGGTCGGCCAGCAGGCGCCGTCGCAGACCGCGACGGATGGCAACGATCTCGCGAAAGTGGCGCAGCACCTCGGCGTAGCCGCGCACCGCCAGCTTCTCGAGCGGGTACCAGGAGTCGAAGCCCTTGCCCAGCATCCGCGGACCGCCGATGCCGAAGAACACCGCCTGCGGCAGCCGGCTACGGATGGCCTCGATGAGCTGGCTGGCCAGGAGGTCGCCCGATGCCTCACCGGCCACCAGCGCGATCCGGACCACGCCAGCGGTCATCGGATGATGCCGCGCCTCGAAACGGCGAGGAAGTCGAGCAACGGCTGGATCTCGGGATGAGCCTTGACCTCATCCTGCAGCTTGGCGCGCGCTTCCTCGAGCATCAGGCCCGACTTGTAGATGGTGCGGTAGGCACGTTTCAGCGTCAGCAGTGCCTCCGGCGAGAAGCCTCGCCGTTTCAGGCCCTCGGCGTTGATGCCGTAGGGGCCGGCGCTGTTGCCGGCAGCCATGACATAGGGTGGAACGTCCTGGATGACGACCGATCCGGCAGCGATCATGCTGTGCGCGCCAACGCGGCAGAACTGGTGCACGCCGGCGAAACCGCCAAGGATCGCCCAGTCCCCGATATGGACGTGACCCGCGAGTTGCGCATTGTTGGCAAAGATCGTGCGGTTGCCGACCTGGCAGTCATGCGCGATATGCACGTAGGCCATGATCCAGTTGTCGTCACCGACACGGGTGATGCCGACATCCTGCGCCGTACCGATGTTGAAGGTGCAGAACTCGCGGATCGTGTTGCGGTCACCGATCTCGAGGCACGTCGGCTCGCCGCCGTACTTCTTGTCCTGCGGCACCTCACCGAGTGACGCGAACTGGTAGATCCGGTTGTCGCAACCGATACGCGTGCGCCCGGTGACGACGACGTGCGGCCCGATGGTCGTGTTGTCGCCAATCTCGACGTGCTCACCGATGATCGAATAGGCGCCGACCGTCACGTTCGCCCCGAGTCGCGCGCCGGCATGGATGATGGCTGTCTGGTGGATCATGGCGGCCGCTTCCGGAATCTCAGGCGATGTTGCTCTTGGCGCACATCAGCTCGGCTTCGGCGACCGTCTCGCCATCGACCACCGCCCGCGCCTCGAACTTCCAGATGTTGCGAAACTGGCGCTGGATGCTGACGTGCAGATGGAGTTGGTCGCCCGCGGTCACCGTCTTCTTGAAGCGCGCCTTGTCGATGCCGACGAAGAAGAAGAGCGAGTGCAGGTCGGGCTTCTCGCCGAGACTGCGGAATGACAGGATGCCGGCGGCCTGTGCCAGCGCCTCGGTGATCAGCACGCCCGGCATCACCGGATGATGCGGGAAGTGCCCGGGAAAGAACGGTTCGTTGATCGTCACGTTCTTGTACGCATGGATCGACCGGCCGGGCTGGCAATCGAGGACACGATCGACCAGCAGGAACGGATAGCGATGCGGCAGGTGCTCGAGGATTGCCTTGATATCCATTGCGTTCAAGATTTCATCTCCATCAGTTTGACCTTCTTTTCAAGTTCGGCGACCCGTTCGACGAGCCTGGCCAGGCGTCTGAGCTGCGCCGCATTGTGCAACCAGTCGGCATGTTCATCGAGCGGGAAGACCCCCGTGTACTGCCCCGGTCGGCTCAGACTGCGGGCGACCAGGGTGCCGCCGGAAATGTGCACGTCGTCGCCGAGTTCCAGGTGGCCGCTGATCATGCCGGCGCCGCCAATGGTGCACCGCCGACCGATACGCGTGCTGCCGGCGATGCCGACGCAGCCGGCCATCGCGGCGTTCTCGCCGATGCTGCAGTTGTGGCCGACCTGAATCTGGTTGTCGAGCTTGACTCCGTCGGCAATCAGCGTGTCGTCGAGCGCGCCACGGTCGATCGAGGTGTTGGCTCCGATCTCGACATCATCGCCGATCACCACCCGGCCGATCTGCGGGATCTTGATCCAGCGCTCGCCCTCCTTGGCAAAACCGAAGCCGTCGGAGCCGATCACCGCCCCCGAATGGATGATCGCCCGCCTGCCGATCACGCAGTGATCGTAGACGACGACGTTCGGATGCAGCAGCGAATCGTCGCCGATCGCCACCCCGTCGCCAATCACGCAACCGGGCTGCAGCGTCACGTTGTCGCCGAGTTGCACCCCCCTGCCGACGACGACATTCTCGCCGATGCAGGCCGATGCCGGCACCGGCGAGTGCACCACGGCACCGCGATGGACACCCGGCCGGCGGGCTGCCGGCGGATTCAGCAGGCCAACGACGCGCGCGTAGTAGGCGTACGAATTCTGGTGCACGATCCGCGGCAGTTCGGTCTCGGCGGCAAACTGCGGCGGCACGATGACCGCCGATGCCAGCGTCGTCTGCAGCTGCGCGCGGTACTTCGGATTGGCTAGGAAGGCAATCTCGCCCGCCCGCGCCGACTGCAGCGTGCCGACCTGCGACACGACGAGCGACCCGTCGCCCTGCAGCACACCGCCAAGACGGGCGACGATCTCGTCCAGTCGCAAACCGGCCGCCATCGGTGGCGCTGGTGTGGACTACTTCGCCGCGTCCCTGGATTCCGACAGTGCCTTGATGACCTTGTCCGTGATGTCGAGCCGCGGACTGACCCAGACGACGTCCTGGACGATCAGGTCATACCGCTCGCTGTCGGCGAGCTGCTTGATCGCCTTGTTGGCCTTCTCGATGATCGCTGCGTTTTCCTCGTTCTGGCGCAGGTTGAGATCCTCTCGGAACTCGCGCTGCTTGCGTTGGAATTCGCGCGACAACTCGGCCAGGTCCTTCTCCTTGGCGCGTCTCTCCGACTCGGCCATGGTCGGCCCGCCCTTCTCGAGCGACTCCTGCAGACCCTGGACCTGCTTCGCCAACCGCTGCAGATCCTGGTCACGCTTGGAGAACTCCTGTTCGATCTTCTTCGCCGCCTTGACCGCTGCCGGCGCATCGCGGAACAGCCGCTGCGTATTCACGTATCCCACCTTCAGCTCGGCCGCCGAGGTACCGGCAAAGGGCAGCGCGGCAAGCAGGACTCCGAGCAGCGTGGCAATCGTTCTCTTCAAGCTAGTTCTCCCGGATCAAAAGGTCGTACCCATCTGAAACTGAAACTTCTGGATCTTATCATTCTTCTCGATGCCGATAGGCTGCCCGTAACTGAATTTCAGTGGGCCAAGCGGCGAAATCCAGGCCGCCGTCAGGCCCACCGACCAACGCAGACCGCCTTCCGAGATGGTATAGCCGGTTTCATTGAAGACATTGCCCGCATCGACGAATGGCCCGAGGCGCAGTGCCTTGTCGAAGCCCGGGAAAGGCATCAGCAGTTCGGCGTTGAGGACCACCTTGCGCGTACCGCCGAGGCGCGTATCGGGATAGAGCGGGTCCACCGGCCCCAGACTCGCCGTCTCGAAGCCACGGACCGAGCCGACGCCGCCGGCGTAGAAGTTCTTGTAGAACGGCAGTGTCTGCCCCTCGAGCCCGTCCGCGTAACCCAGCTCGCCGTAGAGCATCAGGATCAGGTCCTTGGTCAGCGAGAAATACTGCTGGTTGGAATAGGTCAGGCGGTAGAAGGAAAGATCGACACCCGGTATCGCGACCTCGACTCCCGCCTTCTGGACGCCACCACTGGTGGTGTAGATCGCACTGTTGCGCGTGTCGCGGGTCCACGACACGGTCGCCGGCAGCGTGATGTTCGAGTCGCCGTGCTCCCTCTGGAACTGGATGTACTGGATCGGCGTCGCGATGGTGATCGGCGTGATGTCGATCGTCGTCTGGTCGATCGCCAGCCCGACGTTGAGCATGTCCTTCTCGTCCAGCGGAAAACCGAAGCGGATGCCGCCACCCCACGACGTGGACTGGAAGGCATAGCCAAGCGAGGTCGGGTTGAGCGTGCGGTAGTAGGCATCGAAGCCCTGGCTGATGCCATCGACGGTGAAATAGGGGTTGGTGTAATTGATGCCCAGCGTGCGGTTCAGCTTGCCGGTATTGATCTGCAGACCGAGGTGCTTGCCGCTGCCGAAGATGTTGGACTGCGAGATCGATCCCGAGAGAATGACTTTCTCGGCCGTCGAATAGCCGGCACCGATCGAGATGTTGCCGGTCGACTTCTCGGCAACGTTGACGTTGACGTCGACCTGGTCGATGCTTCCCGGCACCGGCGGCGTCTCGACGTTGACTTCGTTGAAGTAGCCGGTGCGATCGATCCGCTCGCGTGACTTGGCGACCCGGTCGGCATCGTACCAGGCGCCCTCCATCTGACGCATCTCCTGCCGGATCACTTCATCACGCGTCTTGCTGTTGCCGGTGATATTGACGCGGCGGACGTAGGTGCGCTTGCCGGGATCGACGAAGATGGTGAAAGCCACCTGCCGCTTCTCCTTGTCGAGTTCCGGTGCCGCATTGACGTTGGCGAAGGCGTAACCCTGATGGCCAAGCTTGTCGGTGATCGCCTTGGTGCTCTCGTTCAACCGCTCGCGCGAGAAGACCTCGCCCGCCCGGATCTTCACCAGCTTCCTGAACTCCTCTTCGGGCAACGTCAGGTCGCCGGCCAGCTTCACCGAGGAGACGAGATAACGCTCCCCTTCGTTGATGCTGATCGTGATGTAGATCTCTTTCTTGTCGGGCGTGATCGACACCTGCGTCGACTCGACGCTGAATTCGAGATAGCCGCGATCCAGGTAGTACGAGCGCAGCGTCTCGAGGTCCGCGGACAACTTCTGCCGCGAGTACTGGTTGTCCTTGGTGTACCAGCTGATCCAGCCACCCGTCTTCTGCTGCATGACGGCCAGCAGGTCCTTCTCGCGAATGGCATTGGCGCCGACGATGTTGATCTGCCGGATGCTCGCCGGCTCACCCTCGTCGATGGTGAAGTTGATCGCCACCCGGTTGCGCTCGAGTGGTGTGACGGTCGTCGTGATCGTCACCGCGTACCTGCCGCGCGTCAGATACTGCCTCTTCAGCTCCTGCTCGGCCTTCTCCAGCGTTGCCCGGTCGAAGGTCCGCGCGACGGCGACGCCCACTTCCTTCAGTCCCTTGATCAACTGGTCCTTGTCGAACTCCTTCAGGCCGACAAAATCGATCTGCGCGATCGCCGGGCGCTCCTCGACGACGACGATCACCACCCCGCCATCCATCTCGATGCGGACATCCTTGAAGAAGCCGGTGGCAAACAGCGCCTTGATCGCCTGCGCAGCCTTCTCGTCGGTCATCGTCTCGCCGACCTTGACCGGCAGATAGCTGAAGACCGTGCCGGCCTCGACGCGCTGAATTCCCTCGACGCGGATGTCGCGCACGGTGAACGGCTCGATCGCCACCGCTGCGGAGGCAAGGAGAGAGGCCAACAGACCTGCGAGCAGGTTTTTCTTCATAAGCTCAGCCGGAGAACAAGCGGTTGATGTCGTTGTAGAAGGCGAACGCCATGAGCATGAGCAGCAAGGTCAGCCCGATCTGTTGGCCGATCTCCATCGCGCGCTCGGAAAGGGGCCCGCGCTTGATTATTTCCACCAGATAATACAGCAAATGCCCGCCATCCAGAATCGGGATCGGCAGCAGGTTGAGGACGCCGAGGCTGATGCTCACCAGTGCCAGGAACTTTAGATAGTAGTCGACGCCGAGCTTCGCCGACTGGCCGGCATAGTCGGCGATGGTCACCGGCCCACTCAGGTTGCGCCACGAAACTTCGCCCGTGATCATGCGACCGATCATCACCAGGGTGAATGCCGACTTGTCCCAGGTCTCGGCGAATGCCTTGCCCAGCGCCGACACCGGTCCGTAGCGAACGGTGACCATCATCTGCTCGCGCGTCTGCCCGCCGTCGCGTACCGCGGCACCGATGCGACCGATCTTCCGCCCCTGTTCCTCGACCGTCGACGGCCTCACCGCCAGCCGCTGCGGCAACCCGTGGCGGAGAATCTCCACCTGCAGCGTCTGTCCCGGCGAACGGCGAACGACACTGACCAGTTCCGCCCAACTGTCGATCGGCTCACCATCGATATCCAGGATCTCGTCACCCGCCTGCAGCCCGGCGGCCTCGGCTGCGCTCCCGGCGCTGACGCTGCCGACGATCGGCGGCAGGCGCGGCCGGTAGAGTCGCAAGCCCAGCCTCTCGAGCGCATCCCCCTCCCAACCGGATTGCCGCACGACCGCCAGATCGAGGCGGCGAACGATTATCTCCTGCCGCGGGTTGAGCAACTCGAGGTCGACCTGATCGTGATCGACCGCCCTTCGCAGCAGCAGCCAGCGCATCTCCTGCCAGGTCTGCACCGGCTCGCCACCGACCCGCAGCACCTGCTCGCCGTCGTCGAGTCCGGCGGCTGCGGCCGGACTCGACAACGCCGGCGGACCGAGGATCGGCCTGAACTCCTCGCTGCCGTACCAGAACAGGCCCCAGTAGAGCAGCACAGCCAGAATGAAGTTCGCCGCCGGCCCAGCGGCGACGATCACCATCCGGCGCGCGACCGGCTGCCGATTGAAGCTGCGGTGCAGTTCGGCAGGCGCCACTTCGCCTTCGCGCTCGTCGAGCATCTTGACATAGCCGCCGAGCGGAAAGGCGGCGATGGCCCATTCGGTGTCATCGCGACCCCAGCGTCGCACGAACAGCGGTCGCCCGAAGCCGACCGAAAAACGCACTACCCTGACCCCCGCCCAGCGGGCCGCGAGATAGTGGCCGAACTCGTGCACGATGACGAGGATGCCGAGCACGACGGCAAAAGCGACGAGATAGTAGAGAAAGCCGCTCATGCGCAGACGCCAGCGGCCATGCACTGCTCGGTAGCCTGGCGCGCCGCCCGGTCGGCTGCCAGCACCTCGGCGAGCGAAGCGGGCTCACGGCCGGCCGGCAACTGGTCCATGACTTCCTCGATCAGCCGCGGGATCACGGTGAAGCCGATGCGACCCGCGAGGAAGGCCTCTACCGCCACCTCGTTCGCCGCATTGAGGGTCGCCGACGCCGTACCGCCTGCGCGCAGCGCGCGATAGGCCAGTGCCAGACAAGGGAAGCGCGCCAAATCCGGGCACTCGAAGTGCAGACCCGCGATGGCACACAGATCGAGCGGCGCCACGCCGGCGGCAATGCGCCGTGGATAGGCGAGCGC
The DNA here is from genome assembly GCA_013347225.1 of Candidatus Accumulibacter similis. Classification (NCBI taxonomy): domain Bacteria; kingdom Pseudomonadati; phylum Pseudomonadota; class Betaproteobacteria; genus Candidatus Accumulibacter; species Candidatus Accumulibacter similis. Next base: position 3,805,839 of record CP054595.1, read on the forward strand.
ATGCGCGATCGGCGTCCGCATGTCCGGATTGCCGAGCTCGGCGATCACCGAGCCGTCGGCATACTGGACCAGCGAATGGATGATGCTCTGCGGATGGATGATGACCTGGATCCGCTCCGCCGGGAGATTGAACAGCCAGCGGGCCTCGATCACCTCCAACCCCTTGTTCATCATCGTCGCCGAATCGACCGAAATCTTCCGGCCCATCACCCAGTTCGGGTGCGAACAGGCTTCGTCCGGACCGACCGCGCCGAGATCCGCCAGCGGACGGTCACGGAACGGCCCGCCCGAGGCCGTCAGGCACAGACCGAGCACACCGCTCGCCTGCGGATCACCTGCATAGTCGGCGGGCAGCGACTGGAAAATCGCGTTGTGCTCGCTGTCGATCGGCAGCAGCGTGGCGCCGTTGTCGCGCACGGCACGCATGAAGACTGCGCCGGCCATCACCAGCGCCTCCTTGTTCGCCAGCAGGATCTTCTTGCCGGCAACTGCCGCCGCGAGGGTCGGCGGCAGTCCCGCAGCGCCGACGATCGCCGCCATGACGGCATCGACCTCGGGCAGTTGTGCCATGCGCAACAGGGCCGCCGGACCATGGCTGACGGCAGTGGTGCAGCCGGCATCGCGAAGGCGCCCAGCCAGTCCGGCTGCCAGCGCCTCGTCGCCGACGACCGCGTACTGCGGCCGGAACTCCAGGCATTGCTCGTAGAGGCGGTCACTCTGCCGATGCGCACAGAGCGCGACGACCCGGTACAGATCGGGATGGCGCCGCACCACATCCAGCGTGCTGACGCCGATCGAACCGGTCGAGCCAAGAATCGTCAGCCTCTGCATCAGGTTGCCGCCGGCGCTCAAGCCCTTGTCACCAGCCAGACGAGTGCGACCAGCGGCATGGTCGAGGTGAGGCTGTCGATGCGGTCGAGCACCCCGCCGTGCCCGGGCAACAGGTTGCTGCTGTCCTTGAGGCCCGCCTGCCGCTTGAGCAGGGACTCGAACAGGTCGCCGACGATGCTGATCGCCGTCAACAGCAGCAGAACGGGGACCAGCAGCAGCAGGTTGCCGGCCAGCGCCGCCGGCAGGCTCGACGACAGCAGCAGACCATAGGCCAGCACCAGCAGGCCACCGCCGACCGCTCCTTCCCAGGTCTTCCCGGGACTGATTGCCGGCGCCAGCTTGTGCCTGCCGAAGCGACGACCGCTGAAATAGGCGCCGATGTCCGCCAGCCAGACCACGGCCATGATCCCCAGCAGCGTCAGCGGACCGGCCTGCCGCAACTGGACCAGCGCCAGCCAGAGGGGCAGCAGCAGGACGGCTCCGGTCGCCAGCGCCGGGATCGTCCGGGCAAGAGGCCAGCGCCGCTGCAGCCAGACCGGTGCCAGCAGCAACCAGAAGACCACCGCCGGCAGGTAGAAGGCAGCGCCCAGCCGCCACGCCGAGTCGGTGCCCCCCGCCGACAGGCCGACCGCCGCCGGCTCGGCGATGGCCACCAGCAGACAGATCACCGTCAGCGCGAAGCCGAGCGCGATCCTTGGCGCGCCCGCGAGCTGCATCAACGCCCCCCACTCCCAAGCCGCCAGCGCGGCGACCGCGGTGACGAAAAGCAGCCAGCCGAGCGGCGGCAGATGGAACAGCGCCAACAGGAAAGCCGCAAGCAGGACGACCGCGGTGACTACCCGCGTCCTAAGCATCGACTCGCGGACCCGTCGCCTGCGCCGATGCCGGCAGTGCACCCAGCAACTGCTCGCTGGTGCGCCCGAAGCGGCGTTCGCGCTGCCGATACCAGGCCAGTGCGGCGTCGAAAGCGAGCGCGTCGAACTCCGGCCACAGCACCTCGGTGAAGTAGAGCTCGGAATAGGCCAGTTGCCAGAGGAGGAAATTGCTGATCCGCTGCTCACCGCCGGTACGAATGAAGAGATCGGGTTCCGGCGCATAGCTCATCGCCAAGTGCGGTGTCAGGTCGGCCTCATCCCAGTCGCCCCTGCGCTCCGGGTTTTCCAGCAGCATGCGTCTGGTCGCCTGCAGGATGTCCCAGCGGCCGCCATAGTTGGCAGCGATCGACAGGACGAGGCGAGTGTTGGCCGCCGTCCGTTGCTCGGAGGCGTCGATCAGCGCCTGCAGGTCGGGCTCGAAACGCGCCAGATCGCCAATCACGCGCAGGCGCACGCCGTTGCGATCGAGCTTCCTGACCTCTTCCTTGAGAACGCGGACGAACAGTTGCATCAGCAGCGACACCTCGTCCTGCGGTCGGCGCCAGTTCTCCGAGCTGAAGGCAAAAAGGGTCAGGTACTCGATGCCACGTTCGAGGCAGCAGCGGACCATCGTGCGCACCGTCTGGACCCCGCGCCGATGACCGGCGAAGCGCGGCAACATGTGCTTCTTCGCCCAGCGCCCATTGCCATCCATGATGATCGCCACATGCCTGGGGACGGCCAGTGCTGGCGGAACATCGCGCGTCGAGCTGGCAAAGCGCTGCATTCTGATTACCTCGTCGGCAACGGTCAGATCGCCATCAGCTCGGTTTCCTTGTGGCTGAGCTGCTTGTCGATCTCCGCCACGTAACGGTCGGTCAGCTTCTGGATCTCGTCCTGAGCACGGTGCTCGTCGTCCTCGGAACACTCCTTGTTCTTGAGCATTTCCTTCAGCGTCGCAATCGCGTCACGGCGAAGGTTGCGCACCGCCACCTTGGCAGCCTCTCCCTCACCCTTCACCACCTTGATCAGGTCACGACGACGCTCCTCGGTCAACGGCGGCATCGGCACGCGGATCAGGTCTCCCTGTGCAGAAGGATTGAGACCGAGGTCGCAGTCCCGCACCGCCTTCTCGAGCTTGGCCAGCATGTTCTTCTCCCATGGCTGGACGCCAAGAGTCCGGGAATCGATCAGAGTGACGTTGGCCACCGTGTTGATCGGCACCGAGGAGCCGTAATACTCGACATGCACATGATCGAGCAGGCCGATGTGGGCGCGCCCGGTACGTACCTTGGCCAGGTCCGTCTTGAGTGCCTCGACCGATCGCTGCATCTTGTGCTCAGCCGTTTTCTTGACTTCTGCTATCGCCATTTGCCACTCCCATCAGCAATAGACCAGGGTGCCTTCATTGTCGCCCATCGTGACCCGCTGCAGCGCCCCCGGGTTGAATATCGAGAAGACATTGATCGGCAGCTTCTGGTCACGACAGAGAGCGAATGCCGTTGCATCCATCACCGCCAGATTGCGCGCGATCGCGTCGTCGAAACTGATCCGGTCATAACGGACGGCGTGCGGATCCTTCAGCGGGTCGGCCGAGTAGATGCCGTCCACCTTGGTTGCCTTGAGAACGATTTCGGCCCCGATCTCTGCCCCGCGCAGTGCCGCCGCGGTATCGGTAGTGAAGAACGGATTGCCCGTGCCGCCGGAAAAGATCACCGTCCGCCCCTGCTCCAGATAGCGGATGGCTTTCGCCCGAATGTACGGCTCGACCACCTGCTCGATGTTCAAAGCCGACTGCACGCGCGACGCCATCCCCGCGGAACGCATCGCATCGTGCAGTGCGAGACCGTTCATCACCGTTGCCAGCATGCCCATGTAGTCGGCCTGCGCGCGGTCCATGCCGCGCGCCGCCGGCGCCACACCGCGAAAGATGTTGCCACCACCGATGACCACACCGACCTGCACGCCGAGGTCGACGATCGCCTTGATCTCGGACACGATGCCGGCGATGGTCTGCCGATTGATACCGTAGGCATCGCCACCCATGAGCGCTTCGCCGGAGAGTTTGAGGAGAATGCGACGGTACCTCGGTGACTGGGCTGACATCGGCTTCTTGGCTCCTTCGGTCAGGGGCTACCTCTGGGCGGCAGCGGCAGCCTGCGCCGCCACTTCGGCGGCAAAATCGTTCGAACGTTTGGCGAGACCCTCGCCAACGACGAACAGAGTGAAGCCGGCGACCGACGCCCCCTTGCTCTTCAGCAACTGGGCGATCGTCTGCTTGCCGTCCTCGGCCTTGACGAACACCTGCCCGAGCAGGGTCACCTCGTTCAGGAACTTCTGTACCGAGCCGTCCACGATCTTTTCGATCATCGCTTCGGGCTTGTTCGCTTCACGCGCCTTCTCCGCCGCGATCCGGCGTTCGCTGTCGATCAACTCGGCGTCGATGCCCGAGGCATCGAGTGCCTTCGGCTTCGCCGCCGCGATGTGCATCGCCAGATCCTTGCCGAGCTGATCGTCGCCGCCGCTGTAATCGACGAGGACGCCGATCTTCGCACCGCCATGCACATAGGAAGCGAGCTTGCCGGTGGCGGGGACGCGGACGAAGCGACGAATCGACATGTTCTCGCCGATCTTGCCGACCAGCGCCGTACGCGTCGATTCGACCGTGCCGTCGCCCATGGGCAGCGACGCGAGAGCAGCGACGTCAGGCGGGCTCTCGCGCAGCACGAGGCCGGCACAGTCGCTCGCCAGGCGCAGGAACTCGTCGTTCTTGGCGACGAAGTCGGTCTCGCAGTTGATTTCGACGATGGCACCGAGCTTGCCATCGGGCGTCCGCTGGATCGCCACGACGCCCTCGGCAGTGATGCGGCTGGCAGCCTTGCTCGCCTTCGATCCGAGCTTGACGCGCAGGATCTCTTCCGCCTTCCCGATGTCGCCGCCGGCTTCTGTCAACGCCCTCTTGCACTCCATCATCGGCGCGTCGGTTCTCTCGCGCAATTCCTTGACCATGCTTGCGGTAATTTCCGCCATTTCTTTCTCCACTTGCAGGTGCCGGCCGGCTGGCCGCAGCACCCGTCATTCAGTACGGTAACCAGTAACAGCGCTCGCGGCTGTGCCGCCGCGAGCCCACCTGCCACCCGGCATGGACTGCCGCCGGCAGGGCCTGCGGGCAGGATCAGTCGCCCGCCTCTTCCTCGAAGAACTCGTCCCCGGCGACGACATCGACCAGTTCCTCGACGAACTGGCTGCGGCCTTCGAGCACGGCATCGGCAACACCGCGGGCGTAGAGGCGGATCGCGCGCGAAGAATCGTCGTTGCCGGGAATGACGTAGTCCACGCCATCGGGCGAGTGGTTGGTGTCGACCACCGCGACCACCGGGATACCCAGCTTGACCGCCTCGGTGATGGCGATCTTGTGGTAACCGACGTCAATGACGAACAGCGCATCGGGCAGCGACGCCATCTCCTTGATGCCGCCGATCGACTTGTGCATCTTGTCCAGCTCGCGCGTCAGCATCAGCGCCTCTTTCTTGCCGAGCCGGTCGAGAGATCCGTCCTCGCACATCAGCTCCAGCTCCTTCAGGCGCTTGAGCGACTGCTTGATCGTCTTGAAGTTGGTCAGCATGCCGCCCAGCCAGCGCTGGTCGACATACGGGGAAGCGCAGCGAGTCGCCTCTTCGGCCATGATTTCGCGAGCCTGGCGCTTGGTGCCGACGAAGAGGATCGTTCCCTTGTTGGCCGACAGCTTGCGCACGAAGCTCATCGCTTCGTTGTACTTGGCCAGCGTCTGCTCGAGGTTGACGATGTGGATCTTGTTGCGCGCGCCGAAAATGTACGGCGCCATCTTGGGGTTCCAGAAGCGTGTCTGATGACCGAAATGAACACCGGCCTCCAGCATCTGGCGCATCGTTGTGGACATGGATCTTGGCCTTCTCTATCAGGGTTGGACCACCATCCGCCCAGCTACAGCCTGCCCTCATCAGCTGCACGGCAGACACCCTTGAACAGGCGGATGTGCGTATTGGGGCTGGCCACCTCGGCCACCCGGGCGTACCGCGAACGGCACACACTTCCTTGCTTGCCGGCACGGGCCAGCAAAGACCGCGGATGGTACCACCAAGACGAGGATGATTTCAATTCGGCGAGCGCAGCGAAAGCGGGTTTTTCTCCATCTCCGGAGACGATTCCCCGTTGATCGGGCAAATTGCCTAAGCCGGCCGCTTCCTTTATCCTTCCCTCCTCCCGATTCCGCCGCCGAGCGACCAGTATGAGCGTCATCCGCAAGACCCCGCAGGAAATAGCCAAGATGCGCGTCGCCGGCCGGCTCACGGCCGAAGTGCTCGACTACGTCACGCCACACGTGCGGGCGGGCATCACCACCGCCGAACTGGACCGCCTCTGCCACGACTACATCGTCGGCGTGCAGGGTTGCATTCCCGCGCCCCTCAACTACGCGCCACCCGGCTACCGGCCCTATCCCAATTCGATCTGTGCGTCGATCAACCATCAGGTCTGCCACGGAGTGCCGGGCGAGCGACCGCTGCGCAACGGCGACATCGTCAATCTCGACATCACGGTGATCAGCGACGGTTACCACGGCGACAGCAGCCGCATGTTCCAGATCGGCGAAACCTCGCTGCAAGCCAGACGACTGTGCGCGGTGAGCTTCGAGTGCCTGTGGCTCGGCATCGTCCAGGTCCGCGCCGGCGCACAGCTCGGCGACATCGGTCACGCGATCCAGAAGCATGCGGAGCACAGCGGCTACTCGGTGGTACGCGAGTTCTGCGGCCACGGCATCGGCGCCAGGTTTCACGAGGAGCCGCAGGTCCTGCACTATGGCCGTCCGCACACCGGCATCACCCTTGAAGCCGGAATGATCTTCACCATCGAGCCGATGATCAATGCCGGCAAGGCCGCCGTCAAGACGATGGCCGATGGCTGGACGATCGTCACCAAGGATCACAGCCTCTCCGCTCAGTGGGAGCATACCGTCCTGGTCACCGAGAGCGGTTACGAGGTCCTCACCGTTTCATCGGCCACGCCACCGCAACCGGACTGGATCGGCCAATCCGGATGATCACTGCCGCGACCGGTCGCCAGTCTCTGGTCGAGCAGTGCCGCTCTCGACTGCGTGAAGGCCAGTCCGAACTGCGGCAGCGCTTTCTCGACAACGAAGACGCGCCACAGCTGCTGCAGGCGCGCTGTGCGCTGGTCGACGCAGTGCTCGGCGACCTCTGGCAGGCGCTGGCCCTGCCGCCGGAGCTGACACTGCTGGCGGTCGGCGGTTATGGCCGCGGTGAGCTCTACCCCGTTTCCGACGTCGATATCCTGCTGCTGCTGCCGGCAACCCCGGAGCCGGAGCTGACGAGCCGGGTCGAGTTCGCCGTCGCGCTGTTCTACGACATCGGTCTCGAGATCGCACCCAGCGTGCGCACGGTTGCCGAGTGCGCGCAGGCCGCTGCCGGCGACCTGACGATCTGCACCGCCCTGCTTGAAGCCCGCCTGCTGACCGGCGATCGCCGGCTGTTCACGGAAGTCTGCCGGGAGCTTCGCGAGGGGCTCGATGCGCAGAGCTTCTTCGACGCCAAGCGGATGGAGCAGGAGGAGCGCCACCGCCGCTACCAGGACTCGCCGTACAGCCTGGAACCCAATTGCAAGGAAGCCCCGGGCGGCTTGCGCGATCTGCAAACGATCCTCTGGATCACGCGCGCTGCCGGCTTCGGCGACTCCTGGGAGGATCTCGCACGGCACGGCTTCATTACCCGCGACGAGGAAGAGCAACTGCTGCGCAGCCTCACATTCCTGCAGCGTCTGCGCTGCCACCTGCACCTGCATGTCGGCAGGCGCGAGGACCGCCTGCTCTTCGACCATCAGACGGCGCTCGCCGGCCGCATGGGTTTCGTGCCGACCGCGACCCGCCTGGCCAGCGAGCGGCTGATGCAGCAGTACTACCGCACGGCGAAGATGGTGACGCAGCTCAACACCATCCTGCTGCAGAACATTGGCGCCGCGATCTCGCCACCGGCGGAACAGGAACCATCGCCGATCAATGAACGTTTCCGGAAGACGCACGAACTGCTCGATGTGGTCGCCGACGACGTCTTCCAGAAAAGACCGGCGGCGCTGCTCGAGGCCTTCCTGCTGATGCAGCAGCATGCAGACCTGCAGGGAATGACCGCACGCACACTGCGCGCCCTGTGGCATGCGCGGACGCTGATCGACGACGAATTCCGCCACAACCCGGACAACCGCCGCTGCTTCCTCAGCATCCTGCAGCAGTCGCGCGGCGTGCTGCACGAACTCCGGCGGATGAACCAGTTCGGCCTGCTCGGTCGCTATCTGCCGAACTTCGGCAAGATCGTCGGCCAGATGCAGCACGACCTGTTCCACGTCTACACCGTCGACCAGCATACCCTGCATGTGCTGCGCAACCTGCGCCGCTTCCTCGCCGACGAGTTCACCCACGAGTATCCGCTGTGCAGCGAGCTGATGAGCGATTTCCCCCGGCAGTGGGTGCTCTACGTCGCGGCCCTGTTCCACGACATCGCCAAGGGGCGCGGTGGCGACCACTCTGAACTCGGTGCGGTCGACGCCGCCGAGTTCTGCGCTGCGCACGGCGTCGACCCCGAGGACAAAGAGCTGATCGTCTGGCTGGTACGGCATCACCTGCTGATGTCCAGCGTCGCCCAGAAGCAGGATATCGCCGACCCGGAGGTGGTTGGCGCCTTTGCCGCGACGGTCGGCGGGGAGAGGCGACTGGTTGCCCTTTATCTGTTCACCGTCGCCGACATCCGCGGCACCAGCCCGAAAGTGTGGAACACCTGGAAGGGCCAACTGCTCGAACAACTGTTCAGGAGTGCCTGCCGTACCCTGCTCGACGGCGACGAGGCACCGGTCCGGCAAGGGATGATCGAAGAGCGCCAGCAACAGGCTGTGCGGCTGCTGCGCTACTTCGCGCTGCCCGATTCCGTTCACCAGCGGCTGTGGAAGCAGCTCGATACCGTGTACTTCATGCGCCATTCGGCGGAAGAGATCGCCTGGCACACCCGCTCCCTGTACTACCGGATCGGTCGCGAGGAGCCCCTGGTCAAGGCACGGCTCAATCCGCAGGGCGAAGGTCTCGAGGTGCTGGTCTTCACCCGCGACCAGCGCGACCTGTTCGCTCGCCTGGTCGGCTTCTTCAGCCGCTCCGGATACACCATCGTCGACGCCAAGATCCATACCACGCGACATGGCTACGCGCTGGACACCTTCATGCTGCTCGACCTCGGCGACCGCGGCAGCGATCGCGACATGATCAGCTATGTCGAGCACGAACTCAGCGACCGGCTGCGCCGGCGAGGGCCGCCGGAGGGCCCGGGCAACGGGCGGCTGTCCCGTCAGGTGAGGCACTTCCCGGTGCAGCCGATGGTGACCATCGAGGAAGACGAGAAAGGCACCCACTACGTCCTTTCGGTCAGCGCGACCGATCGTCCCGGACTGCTGTACACCATCGCCCTGACCCTGGCAGCACATCGGGCCAACCTGCACACGGCAAAGATCTCCACCCTCGGTGAACGCGTCGAGGACACATTCCTGATCAGCGGCGGCGACCTCCGCGATACCGCCAGCCGCATCAGGCTGGAAACCGAGCTGATCGAACGCCTGAAGCTCTGAGGCAGCGAGCGGCGCCGGCCGGCGAACCGTCGGTGCATCCGCGGCGCGGCCCGTCCACGACCTGCCCGTTGCCCGCCGGTCTGCCCGTTCGCGATTCGCCGCCGCGCGTGGCGTCCATCCGGGACTGCGCGCGCCGGTCCGTTCACCGGCTCTGCAAGCGGGCGGGCGCCGCGCCAGGCGCCAAGCAACTGCCGGCAGTGCGTCGCAGCCAAGGAACGACGCGACGACAGGTGTCGGTTTTTTTTACACCTTCCGCCAGCAAGACTGGCCACAGTCGGAGAGTGATATTCTACGACAATGATTTACTGAAACATTGTCGCACCCGGAAAGTGATGGCACATAACTTGCTTGAATAGGTCAAGAAAGGCAGGGGGTCACCGGCCGCGGTGCCACAGTGACCATCATTGCAGGCTTTCTCGGCGAAGCGTGATGTAGTGGGCAAGCATCGGCGAACCGGAACGTCTAGAATGATTTTGCTCAGGCCGAAATAGATACCAAGGAAAACACATGTCAGAGACCTCAAACGAGAGAACCGAGCAGCGGCGCCAGTTGCTCAAGAAGGCGGCGGCCGTGCCGGCGATCTTCGTTCTGCCGTCCACCGGCAGGGCCGTGGCAAGCAGCAGTCTGCACGCCTGCGTCGAGAAGGGTCTGATAGCGAACAACAACAGGCCGATTCCGCCGATCCTGCCCAAGGACCAGACGGACCAGTGGGTTCGCCAGTACCAGGCAGGAATCGACCAGGGAGCCGACACGAAGATCGAAGGCAATGTCCTGCAGTACGACTACACCACCGGTAACGTACCAAGGCCGGTGGCGCACGCGTCGTGCTGGAACTCGATCAATCCCACCGGGCCGCAGGCGGATCCGAATACCAACCTGATCCCGTAACCTTCCACGCCAGGCGAACCCCGGACCGCCTACGTCCGCAGCCTGATGCAGCCACTGTTTCGCCGGCTCGGCGAAGGTGCAGTCGCTTTCGACCAGAGGAACTGGCAGACGCACATTCTCACCCCGGCTGCCGCGGTCATCTTCGAGGCGCTGAGCGAGATCGGCGACGGCGAACAGCCGCTGCCCCTGAACCGGGCCCTGCCCTTTCTGCGCGACGAACTCGAAGTCGACACCGACACCCCGGAAATCCGCCAGGTGTTGCGTTCTCTGCAGGAGATGGGCATGCTTGGCGGATGACTGCCGAGCCGCTCCGCCTGCGCAACCTATCTCCCGTCATCCTCCGCCAGCGTCTTGCCAGTGCTTCGCTCGCGCTCGACTATGGCGCAGCGGTGGTGCGCGTCGGATCCGACCTCGGTGGCTTCGTCACCGACCTGCAGCGCGTCTATGGCGCCTTTGCGCTGGTCGACGCCGCCTTCGCCGACTTCCATACCCAGGTCCGCCGCGGCAGGGGAGTACGCGCCTACCTGCGTCCGCAGTCCCGTTTCCTGATCGACGGTGTCCAGCCCTTCGATCCCTTTCCCCAGGAGCAGGCGCTGGCACACTTCGAGTGGGGGGTCAACTGGTGCTTTGCGCAGCGCTTCAACCAGCACGTCCTGCTGCATGCCGGCGCCCTCGCGCTTGCCGACCGCGGCATCATCATGGCGGCACCGCCCGGCTCCGGCAAGAGCACGCTGACGGCGGCGATGATGCTGCGCGGATTCCGCCTGCTGTCCGACGAATTCGGCGTCCTCTGTCCGCGCAGCGGCCAGTTGTGGCCGATGCTCAAGCCGCTGGCGCTGAAGAACCGCTCGATCGACATCATCCGCGACTATGCCGAAGAAGTCATCCTCGGCCCGGTCTACCGGGGCACCCGCAAGGGTGACGTGGCGCACCTCGCTCCCGGCGAGGGAAGTGTCGACGCCCGCCGGCTGCCAGCACGCCCGCAACTGGTCATCTTTCCCAGCTTTCGCGAAGGGGCGACCTTGAGCCTCCGCCGGCTGCCGGCTGAGCAGGCGTTCGCCAACCTCGCCTTCAACAGCTTCAATTACGAGTTGCTCGGCGCCACCTCATTCAACGCCGTGGCCGACGTCATCGAGAACTGCCCGGCTTTCGCGCTCGAGTACAGCCGCCTGGATGACGCGATCGAAGCGGTCCGATCGTTGCTTGCCGACTCGACCGCAGCGAGGAACGGCGCATGAGCGATCACCGCGCCGCCGCCAATCCGTTCCACCTGCTGCAGCTCCTGCGCGAGCCCGGACGGGTGCGCGACCTGCAGTTGAGCGACTGGGATGCCTTGATCCGTCTGGCGCGCCGGGCAAGACTGCTGGGGGTGCTCGCCCACCGCATCCAGTCACGCGCCGAGCATCTGGCTGTCGTTCCGGACTGCGTCCGCGGCCATCTCGATTCGGCGATCGTGTATTCAGCGTACCGCGTCCACCTGCTGCGCATGGAGCTGGCCGCGCTGGACCGCGTGCTGCCAGCCGACGTACGCGTCGCCGTCCTCAAGGGCGGCGCCTATATCCTACAGGACCTCGCGACGGCGCGTGGTCGTCTGCCGAACGACGTTGACCTGCTGGTCGGCCGCGACGACCTGCGACGCAGCGAAGCGGCCCTGCTGGCCGCAGGCTGGGAGGCGCAGGCGGTAGACGACTACGCCGACCGCTACTACCGGGAATGGAGTCATGAACTGCCGCCGCTGCGCTTTCCGGAGCACCCGATGGAAGTGGACCTCCATCACACGATCAGCCCGGTCACCGGTCGCCTGCGGCCCGACCGCGCGCTGCTCTTCGCCGGCCTGCAGGAAGTTGCCGGACAGCGCTTCCTGGTACTGCATCCGCTCGACCAGATTCTGCACGCCGTCATCCATCTCTTCCAGGATTCCGAGCTGGTCGACAACCTGCGCGACCTGGTCGACATCGACAGCCTCCTGCGGACCCACCTGCAGTCGACAGAAGACTGGCTGGCACTGGCAGCGCGTGCCGGCCGACACGGCGTCGAGCGTCCGTTGTGGTATGCCCTGCGCTACTGCCATCGCTGGCTGGCGACGCCGGTACCCGACGGACTGCCGCTGCGCCCGCCGCCGATCGCCATGATGCGGCTGATGGACTGGCTCTATCCGCGCTGCACCCTGCCCCGACTGCCAGATCGGCCGCCGACGATCGGGCGCCGGGTCGCCGTCCGCCTCGGCCTGGCCCGCTACCAGTGGCTGCGCATGCCACCCGGACTGCTGCTGCGCCATCTCGGCCACAAGAGCGTGCAGGCAGTGCGCTGGCGCCCGGCGGCGCAACGCGGGGCCGACTGAGAGGGGCTTGCCGACGCGCGGATGACGCCGGATGCGCCTTGCGCCGACGGGATGACCGCCGCCCTGGCACGGCGCGCGACGGACCCGGGCGGCCCGGGGGCTCCAGTCCCCCTGGCGGACGACCGAGGCCACGCGAGCCGGTCACCGGACGCTGCGCACGCTCGCTTTGCTGCGATCGGAGCAAGGAAAGGGCCCGCACGGGGCCCCACGAAACGGCCGGGTGTTGGCCAGCCCGAAGCTGCTCAGCGGCAGACGCGCCGACCGTCAACGATCCGACAGTCCGCTGCCGTACGCACCTCGGCGTCGCGCACCTCGGCCTCCCGCGCAGGAGCCACTTCAACGGCCCGGGCGGGAGCCACTTCAACCGCCCGGGCGGGCGCGACCTCAACGCCGCGCACCGGAACGGGCTCGACAGGCTTGCGGACCTCGACGACGCCTGCCGCCGTTTCACACTCGGCGCGACGAACGCCATCTACACAGGTCACCGCGTAAGCACCGGACCCAAAGGCCATCGCCAGGACGGCAGCCGGCAGATTGATTGCTGAAACGTTCATGGTTCTTTCCTCCAGAAAATGGACTTTCAGGTTGCTGCACTGCACCCGCTCCGCGAAGCGGAATCGATCTCCCTCGCAGGAAGTTTGCACGACGCAGCGATGGACGCGCTTGGCACCATGCATCCGCTTGAACCGGATATTGCCACTGATCCGACACCGGACGCCAGGGAACGTCGCGGGCGCCCCCCAACGCGGGCCGTACTGCCACCGTAGGCGCCGGCATGCTCGTTGCCGCCGCCACGCGCATGTCCCGAACTGCCGCCCCAACGGCTGCCGTGCGCCGAGGCACCACGACCGTGCCCGGGCGCCCCCCAACGCGGGCCGTACTGCCACCGTAGGCGCCGGCATGCTCGTTGCCGCCGCCACGCGCATGTCCCGAACTGCCGCCCCAACGGCTGCCGTGCGCCGAGGCACCACGACCGTGCCCGGGCGCCCCCCAACGCGGGCCGTACTGCCACCGTAGGCGCCGGCATGCTCGTTGCCGCCGCCACGCGCATGTCCCGAACTGCCGCCCCAACGGCTGCCGTGCGCCGAGGCACCACGACCGTGCCCGGGCGAGCCGCCGCGACCCTTTGCGCTGGCGCATGCCACAAGCTGCGACGGTTTGCCCCCGGGCTGTCGCAGCCACCTGCAAGGCAGCAGCCAACCCGGCCCCCTCGACGACAGACCGCCACGCCGCCTCAGCCCGATTGCGCCTGCAGCAACCCGCGCAGCGTGGCGCCGCCCGGGTAACGCAGGTCATCGACCCGCCAGCGGGAACCCTCGCGCAACAGCAGCACCTCCACCTGCCAGTCCCGCGAGCCGTCGCCGAACCGGATGGGCACGCTTGCGCGCGCGCCGTCGATGCGCGCGCGTCCCGGAACGAAGCGCTCGGGATATTCCTGCGAGTCGCTGAAGGGGTCGCCGTTGATCGGTGGCACCTCGTCCTGCGGCCGTGGCCGTTTGAAGTAGTCAGCGATGGCGCCGCGCAGGCCGGTCGTCAGGCAGGCGCGCTTGCGCGCGACCGAGGCGGGATTGAAAGCCATGTCGCCGGTCATGTGCAGACGCAGCAGTTCCACCGTCGTCGCCTCGGGCGAGTCCGCTGCCGCGGTGCGCGTCAGCGTCCACACCACGTTGTCGAGACCGAGCAGCGCCCTGCCGGATGTGAGCAGATGGTAGTCGAAGATTCCGCCGTCGCACGTCACCCGCAGGCTCAGCAGCGGCAGCTGCGCGATGCCGAGCGCGCGCGCAGCCTGCCCGGCGGGCGACGGCAGACTGCCCTGGAACAAGCCCGGCGCCGGCGTCAGGACGAATTCGTAGCGGGCCGCCGCACAGGCCAGCGGCTCGGGCGCTTCGACCCGGGTGGCGGCGAAGCGCAGCGACTTGCCCGCCAACCAGCGATCCGGCGGCGGGCGGGTCTTCGCCGGCGCCCAGGGCGCGACCACGCCGCGCCCGATGCGCCACTCGGTCTGCGGCGGCCAGGTATCGAAAGCGCCGACGCCCAGCGGCGCGAGGCAGAGGAACGACGCCACGAGCGTGCGCCGGACGCCGCGCCGGCGCCACCGCAAGGCACACGGCAGCACATCGCCTCCGCCGTTCGTCATCATCGCAGTCCTGTCGCCATCGCCATCGCCATCGCCATCGAAGGGCGGATAATAACCCGGATGGTTCGGGCTTCCGGCGCCGCTGAAGAGCGCACTGGCGGTACAGCGCCCAATGCCCCGGCCCCCCGGCCCCGCACCAACGCCCAGCGGTGTTGCGGCACGGAACGGCAGCCGGCCTGAGGGACAACATTCAACGGAACCCGGGGCGGTCTTCCCGGGTCGCGGGAGACGCCATGCTGGACCAGAGCCTGTCGTTCGCCACCCTCCCCCTCCTGCTCGTTTCGGGGCTGGCGCTGCTGAAGGGCATCGCGCGGCTGATCGCGGCATTGCCGGGCGGCGAGCTGGCGAAGCTGCCGCTCGCCAGCGGGGGGTCGGCGGACGTCCGCGAAGCGGGAGAAGTGCTCCTTTCGCTGTGTGGCAAGCGCGGCAGCACGGCCTTCGCCGGTGCGTCCCTTGCCTTGCACGACGCCGCTGGCGCGGCAGTGCCGTCGAGCGCGATCGCGATCCGTCTGCTGCGCTACGGCCTGGACGGCGAAACCACAGTTGCCGTGCGCCGCTTCGCGATTCGCGCGCCGGGCCGCCATCGGCTGCAGGCCTCGGGCTGCGACCCGGAACCGCTCACCGCCAACAACCGCCTGGTGCTCGCCAGGCCCGGCGGCACGCCGCTGTTCCTGAGCGTGCTGTCGGTCGTGACCGCCGCGGCCGCTTTGCTCGCCGGCCTCGTCTTCTCGGCCCTGTCGGCCTTCGCCCAGCCGGCAATGGCCGGCGTCTCGGTGCCGGCCGTGGGCAGCCCCGCGCGCACCGCGATCCTCGACGCGGTGCGGAGCGAACTGCGACTGGCCCGCGACGGCGGCAGCCGGTTCAAGGTCTTCCACCTGAAAACCGCCGGCGCCTGGGCCTACTTCGAAGGCAACGAGATCGTCCCCGTCGAGGGTCGCGAGTGGCAGGAGACCGATCTGACGGTGAAAGCGCTGCTGCGCGAGGAGGACGGCCGCTGGCGGGTGCGCGCCCTGTGGAGCCTGCCCGGCAACGAACGCCTGCCGCTGCGGCAATTCGAGCGCCGGCTCGCCGAGTTGCGGCTGCGCTGGCAACTGCCGGCAGGGCTCTTTCCGTAGGCGATCATGCAGGCGGGTGAGCGGGCGACGGATGGAGGGCGATGCGATGAGGGCAGCAGGGAATGGATGCTGGCGCAGGGCGCCAACCCGGACGCGCGCGACGGCGATGGGCGAACCCCGCTTCATCTCGCCAACCAGACATCGGCAGCGATTCTCCTGCGCCACCAGGCGGACACACGTCTCACCGACCGCCAAGGCAACACCGCGCTGCATGTCGCAGCGGAAGACAGTCGGGGAACGTGCCGGCTGCTGGTACAGGCCGGCATGCCGGTGAACGCCCGCAACGCGTCCGGCCTCACTCCCCTGCATATCGCCGTACTGGCGGGCAGGACGCAGGTCGCCGAAGAACTCGTCGCGCTGGGGGTCGACGTCAACGCGCGGACGGTCGCCAAGTACTCCTACAAGCCGTCCTTCGTCGGCTGGGACGTGCAGGGCATGGAAAGCGACGTCCCCGCCGGCGCGACACCGGTCTCGCCGGCGCGTCAGCTGCACCGGAAGAACCGGTGGGTGAGCGGCAACCGCTACGCGGAACTGCCCGAATACCTGATCGGCAAGGGCGCCGTGCAATGAAGCGCGTGCGTGCGCGACGTGGCGACAGAGGCTTGCACGGGATACCGGGCCCTGCTACGCTTCTGGTCACGCAGATGACCAGAAGCACACATGACCACCTGTACCGTTGCCCACGCCAAGGCCCATCTCTCCGAGCTGCTCGACCGCGTCGAGAAGGGTGAGGAACTCGTCATCACGCGCCGCGGCAAGCCGGTGGCGAGCCTGGCGCCGATCCGCCCTGCGCCGCGCGGCCCCGACTGGACGGCAATCCGCGCCTTCCGCGAGTCGCTCCCGACAGGCGGCAGTACGGCGACCGAGTTGGTGCGGGCATCGCGCGAATCGCGCTTCTGATGCTGTACCTCGATACCGCTGTAGTTCTGACGCTGTTCGTCGGCGAGCGCACGTCGGGTGCGGTGGAATCGTGGCTGGCGCAGCGGCCACAGCTGCTTGCCTTCAGCGATTGGGGTCTGACTGAATGCGCGTCGGCGCTTGGTATCAAGTGCCGCCGCAGGGAGCTGGACGCGGAAACGGCGGCGCGAGCCTTTGCGGCGATCGCCGCCTTTGCCCGTCAATCCTGTGAGCGGATCGTCTGCGCCGCACAACATCAGGCTGAGGCGCAGGCGATGCTGGGTCGCTTCGACCTCAACCTGCGTGCGGGCGATGCGCTGCATCTGGCGATGTGCCGACATGCCGGCGCTACGCTGCTTGCCTACGACACCCTGCTGCTCGCCGCGGCCAGCGCTCTGGGGATCAAGGCGCTCAACCCGCTTGGCCGTGGTTGATCGGTGAGCCCATGGCTCGGGCGTTTGCCACCCCGCTGACCACATGTCCCGTTGGCATTTGCCAGCACCGATCGCTGGAGCTGTCCGGAGATCCTGCGGTGCCGGCCGATCCTCCTGCCAGGACACCCATGCGGCCGCCCGGGATGCCGCTCAAGCCCCGGCGGCGCGCCGCCGTCGCGCGGCCCACCAGGCCAGCGGCGCGGCGAGGAGAAAGGCGACTCCCTGCAGGACCGGCGTCAGCACGACGCCGATGGCGCTCTGCGCGTCGGGGTGCCAGTAGATGGCATCCAGCAACAGGTAGAGGCCGCCGCCGACCACCAGCACGACCGCAACACACCACGGCAGCACGGGTTGTCCGCGGCGCTGCAGGGCGAGCAGCAGCCCCGCCAGCGCCGCATGCGGCACCGTCAGCCAGAGCGCCAGGAACGCAAACGCGCCGGCGCTGCTCGGCTGCAGCCTGACGACGAAGAAAAGCGAGACGCCGACTCCTCCCAGAAGCACCAGCAGGGTCAGCCGCAGCGGCCCGCCTGGCGCCGGCGCCGCGGCATCAGCCGCCATACACCAGCGGCTCGGGAATCTCGAAGTGCTCCTCGCCGTTGAAGCTCACCCGCCAGCCGCGCTCGTTGCGTGTGAAGCTCATCGCCTGCGGTGCGTCCGCCGCCTTCGGCTCGCCCCGGACGAAGAGGATGCGTCGCTGGCGGTCGCCATCCCAGCGCAGCACGACGGTCGCCGTGCCTTCGAAGCCGCGCCGCACGACCAGAGCCTCGCAGCTGCGCGCCTGCGAGTACAGCGGTTCGCATGGCGTCGTCGTCCTGGCGTGATGGCGGGTACCGGGCAGCACGGCATCGGTCGCCGCCGGCACCGGCCTGAGCGGTGTTCCGGTGACGCCGATCGCCAGCGTGAAGTCGCTCACCTCGTTGCGACGTGCGGCTGCGCGGTACAGGAACACGCGGACCGTGTAGACCCCGTCATCCGGCAACAGTCCGTCGAAGCGGTTGCCGATCTGCTCGCCGATCGCCATCGCGGCATCGTGCGCAGCGGGCGGCAGCAGGTTGAAGTAGGTCGCGCCGTTGCTTCCCTCGAGGCTCACCGTCATGCGCTGGCCGGCACCGGCGCGCAGCTCGTAATCGATGTACTGACGGCCGACGATGCGCGCGCCAATCACCGTCGAGTTGCTGCCCTTGCCAAACTGCACGGGCCTGACGATGCGCTCGTTGTCCTGCCTGGCAGCGGCGCCGGACAGTGGTGCCAGCGGCGCCCACTCGTAGATGCCGCCGTCGGCCAGCAGCGAGAGGTAGAGCCTGCCATCCTTGAGCAGGTACGAACGGACATGCGCGAGGTCGCGCGCGATACGTTCGTCGAGATGCGGCGGCGGGCACATCGCGCGCGTCGCGGCGATCGGGCCGAAGCTCAGCGTGCCGGACGACCCGTCGGCGGCCGCTTGCACGTGGTAAGTACCACTGCCGCGGTTGCAGTCGAGGCGCAGCGCGGCGCGCCCGTCGCGCCCGAACTCGAGCGTGAATCGGCCCGGCTCGTGCACGCGCGTGGTGCCCTGCGCGTCATCCATCGACTGGACGGCGAGCAACTGCCAGGACGTTCCCGCCAGTTCGTGGCTGGCCGCCGGCGCCATGGCCGACAGGCCGGCGAGAAGCAGCCCGCCGAGCAGCGCAGCGCGGCCGCTCATCCGCCGAAGATCGCCGCTTCGGGAACCTCGTAGCGCTCGTGGCCGGCGCGGATCCTGAACAGGTCGGCTTCCTTGCTCGCCTTGAAAGTCATGTCGCCATCGGCCTGGCTCAGGTCGGCAGCGATCGCCTTGCCTTTCTCGAAGAAGATGCTGCGCTTGCGTCCATCGGGCAGGCTGACCGTGAGGGTCGCCGTTCCCTGCCCTGCGCGCTCGACCGAGAACGGACACTGCCCCATCGGCTGCCCCTTCGTCTGGGCACAAGGAATGCTCCCGGTGGCGGTGCCGCCGGCGTGGGCTGGCTGCCCGCCAGCGGCGCCAGCGCCGCTGGCGTTCTCGAAACCGGTCACCGTGCACACGCCGTTGGCCCTCCCCTTGCCGGTATAGAGGACATCGGGCGCCCGACCGGGGTTGTTGGTCACCGAGATGGTGATGTAGCCGGCCTTGAAGTCGTAGGCATTGTCGTCGTACTTCTTGACCCTGGCGTTCTGGCCGTTGATGTAGACGACGCCGCTGCGACCGGCATCGACGTTGATGTCGGTCGGGCAGGTGGCGACGAACACCGGCATCGCGGCAAGGGCGGAACCGGCCGCCGAGGCGGCGGCGATGACGAGCAGTTGACGGATCATGGATGTCCTCCTGATGGGTTGGGGTGCCGGTGCAGTTGCCGTCGACCAAGTTGCCGGGCACCCGTCCGGCCATCGACGGGCCGCAGGCGAGCGTGAACTCCTGGTGCAGGCGCTGCCGGACCAACGCCCGGCGTCAGTTGCCGATGTGCATCTGGTACTTCGCCCCATTGGCGAAGGAACAGGTGCCGGCACCTTTGTACGGTGTGCTCATCTGGTACTCGCACGACATGTACATGCCGCGCGGCGAGTAGGCGCTGGCAACACCGCGCCGGTCGTCGTCCGAGACACGCGTCGCCTCGCCATTCAGGACTTCGCCTTCGTAGTCCACCACGAAGCGGCCCTTGCCGGTCATCATGTTCGTCACGCTGCCACTGACGACGCCCGTCCTGGTGGCCATTTCATTGGCCGGATAGAGACGTACCGACAAGGTTGCCGGGGCACCGGGCTTGCCCGCCGCAGCAGCTGGGACCGAACCGGGCGGTGGCGCCACCGGGTAGTAGCCATAATAGGTGGTTCCGTCAGGCGCCGTGGCGGGTACCACGTAACACCCTGTCACGAGCAGCGAGCCGATGGTGACTGCAACCACCGCGACCGCGCATCGACGGTTTTCGCCTCGTCCATTCATCATCTGTTCCTCCAAGGAGACGCGGTCACCCGGATGCGGTGACCCAAGTCGGCATCGTAGCATGATGCACGGGAGCGCTCACGCCGCGCCTTATCCGGCCTCGCCGGCCTTCGCTGGCCGCCCCTGGCTGCAGCGACTGCGCTCTGTTGCCGGAAAGCCGCGACTGCAACACACCCCCGCCGCAGGCAGCACCTGCGCGAGGAGCGTAGGGGCAACTCCAGTTGCCGGTCGTCGCTTTCGCATACAACGTGAGTAAGCTGGTCGAAGTGACAACGGAGTACTACTTCCGATGCCCCCAGTAGCCTGGGCGCCGCCGGTGATGCGCGACGGCAAGAATCCAAATCTCCTCTGCGCCAACCTGATGGATGATGCTGTATGGGAACCGACGGAGAGTATATCGACGACGAGTGTCACGGAATACCGCGCCAAGCAGAGGATTGGCCAAGACGAGATTGGCCGTTCGCTCAAACTCCGCCACAAACGCGGGACCAAGCTCAGCAGTCGCTTGCAGCGCATAGAACGTGGCCGCATCGTGTAGTTCGGCGAGCGCCAGCGGCGCAACGACGAGCTTCATTTCAGCGATGCACGTACCTGTGCAAGCGCGTCAGCAATTGGAATGACCTGCACCACTCCGCTCTCGATATCAGAAATCCTCAGCGCAGTTTCCACCGCCCACGCTTCCTCAATGTCAGCATCTTCGTCGAGACTGGCAAGCAATGGCTGGGCCAAAGCTGCGCGCTCGCCGGGTGTCAGCTGCAGGGCTTCGGCTTGCAGCATTTCGAGTTTATTTCCCATGCCGAGTACCTTCTTGGAGAGAAGTCATTGTACGGGGAGCCCAGTGCCAGGTGATGGTGACGCCCAGCGTTCGGGCTGATCCGCCGCCGAGGAGCGAAGCGACGAGGGAACCACAAGCGCGCGAAGCCCGCTTGTGGCGGTCGGATCGGGCGCTGTGTCAGGCCTCATTGTGCTGCCCATAGCGACCGGCCCACTGGGGAACACAGTACAACAAAGGCGATGACATTGACTGCAACTGTGCCCCAAAACACTGCCCGGAACTCGGCCTTGACGGTCTTGTGGCGAAGGAACTGCTGCGCAAGCAAAGCACCTGGCCAGCCACCGATGAGTGAGAGGCTGTGAAGGGTGGTCTCTGACGTCCGCCAGGCGCCACGCGTGGCGGCCGACTTATCAAAGAAGTAAGCAATGAAGGTGATCATACTCACCCCCACGTAGATGCCTGCGACCAGGCGCGGCGGTCTCCATAGCACGGCAACGATGGCGAAGAGAATGAGAAACGCGGGGATGGCGAATAGCGTGGCAGTACCCCACTGCGCAGGGGAATCACGTTCGACACTTCGGCGGCTGCGAACGACTCGGATTGGTTCGACGTTCTTGGCGCGCTTCTTGCCCTCTGTGCCAAGCTCAACCTCGAATGAAACGAGCTGACCAATCTTTGGGCGCTCAGCGCGGGTACGGAAGGCTTTGACGTGAACAAAGATCTCCTGTCCGCCCTGCGTTGGCTCGATGAAGCCGAAGCCGCGTTCGTCGTTCCAGGATTTGATGACGCCTTCGATTCGCATGGCGAGAAATTGGTGAGTTCAACGTTTGCGCTGAGCCGCGCGCGCAGGCATGGCGCTTGGCCGGCTGTACGGATGATGAACCACTCCGGGAAGCCGGCCAAGCGCCATGCCGGAGCGAGTTGGCTCGAGCGAAGGGTTAGCGAAGTAATCGGGCCGCGGCCGCAAATGGACCGTGTGCGGACTTGCTGGTATGCCACGCTTCACGCACAGACACGCCGCGTTTGCGCAGTTCCCGATAGCCCGCTCGACCCCATTGCTTCCAGAGATGGCAGCGTAACTTGCGTCGTACCCACTTGTCGAGGTCGCGCAAAGGGCTCAGCACTTCGGCGATTCCGAAGTACGCTTTCCAACCAGGCAGGGTTTCTCCAAGCTCTGCGACGACGGCGGCGAAGGTACTGCCTCGCGTCCAACGGGTCGGTTCCCGCACGCGGTCGTTGAGCTTGTCGATGGCCTTGCCGGCCACCTTGAGCTTGGCAGCGTTGCGGCTGACCGTGAAGCCCAGCAACTTGCGGTTGATGGGCCGATCGAGCGCGCCTTTCGTCCTCCGTGCGCCGAACACAATCCCGGACAGAACTCCTCATATGGCATGACCTGTTCATGTCTCGCTCGCCAATGTGCGTCGATACCGTCCCACCCGTTGCCCTGGAAGACATGACCGCACTGTGGGCAGACGCGCGGTGGTTCAGTCTTGAGCTCTTTCTCGCAGCAAAGACAGGGCCTCTGCATAGTGATCTCCCAAAGCCCCCAACGCTCGAGTTCAGCCGCGTTGCGGAGCGCAGCGTAGCGTAGCAACGTCGGCTGTAACCCTTTTTGGGCCTCAGTCACACGATGTGCGAAACCTCAACGTCGCCCCAATGCGACTTGAGGTACTCGGCGACCAGCCGCCGGTGACAGTAATGCGGCTTGTCCTCGCTGCAGAGCAGGCAGCCGTCCGCGATCACGGCCGGGTCAATCTTCTTCTCGATCTCGCGCTTGCGCATCAACTCCAGAAACTTCTGCTCGTACACGCCCCAGTCGCCCTTATTCTTCTTGTACTCGTCGAGGATGTCCTGCGTCGGGGTCAGCTCCGGCACATGGACGTAGTCCATGTGGCAAATCTCGCGCAGGAAGAACTGCAGGTCATTGCGCTTGGCAAATCCGGCCAGTTGCGAGACGTTGTTGAGACGCACATCCACCACACGTTTCGCACCAGAACGCGTCAGCTTGCCGAAGAAGGCTTCCGCCGACTTCTTGGTGAATCCGATGGTGAACAGTTTCACGCTCGTTCCTGCTCAATGAGGGCTTCATCCACGTACGCAATCTTCTGTTCCCGCAGCTCACAGGCCGTCGCCACCAGCTCGTCGTGGCTGTGGAACATGTCCACCTGCGGCAGTCCGACCAGATCAAGCAGCCGGGCCATCGTATGCGGATGGGCCTCGGTACTCCCGTCCAAAAGGATGTGAACGATGGACACCCCGAGTAGTTCCAGGGCACGGCTGACCAGAAGGGTACGGTGGCAATCCAGCGGCTCTTTCTCGGCGCACATCAGCGCGATGCGGTACTTCTGCGCTCCGTTCAGCACTCTGTCGATGCCCGATTTGAAGATCGATGTCTGAGCCAGACGGTCATACCGCACTTTGCCGCCCGCGTAGCAGGCGGGATCCTCTGAACGGGCGCCCAACTCCTTGCCGACGAAGACATAGGCGATGCCGTGCTTCTTTAACTCGCCGGACAGCGTGTCCTTGTTGAACTGCGGATTGTGGCGGCTGAAGGGGCTGGAGCGAACGTCCGCAATGGCGGTCACGCGGTTCAGTTCGAGTAGATCGAGAAATTTCTCGATGGTGTGGGTCGAATGTCCGACGGTGTATATGGTGATTGGACTGGTCATGGCCGCATGCCTTCACGTTGGATCACTGCCGCCACGAGCTTGTAGCGGCACGACTCTCCGTTCTGCTTTTGCATGGGCTCCCCGAGGCTCACACAAAGGCAGCACTCGCCCAGTGTATACATTCCGTCAGCCCGCGCCTTGTAGTCACGTTCGAAGAGCGGATCGGTGACCCAAAGCGCATACCGGACGCCACGGTGCTGAAAAGCAGCCTGCACTCGGCGCTTCGGATTCCCAAAAGCCGCACCCGGCGCGAGCACTTTCAGTTCAAGAGCTGAAACGCGAATCAGGACGAGGGAGTTCGGCAATGCATCGGCATCGGCTTGGAGAATCTCGTCATTCGCACCGTTGAACGTGCTGCGGGTGTTCGTCCAAAGGGTTGCGGGGTTCTCGACGTAGCGCTGAAGCTCTGGCCAGCCGGCTTGGCGAACCTTCGTCCAGTAGTATTCAGGATCGAGCAACCAGTTCTCCGTCTGGCAGGCGTGCGGTTGATTCCGGATCAGGGGGACATCGATGATGTCGAGCACTCTCGGCTCGTTTCCGTCCTGGTACTGGCGCTCGTCTTCGGAGACTTCCTCGTTCGGCCTGGCGCTTATGGGCCTGATCCACGAACCGGGACCGGCGTCGAGTACTTCCCGCCCAGCCACGCAGCGGCCGGACAACTTCTTGGAGTTGGCGAGGCACAGAATGCGCTTCACGATGGCCATTTAGGGCTCCTGCTCTCGATCGAACGGGCTACATATTAGACTGGTGCAGAGCGTTCTCATTGACACGACCCTCTGGAAGCCCAATCGGGATAGGAGAAAGCCTCCCGGCCTCCCCCACACCACCGGACGAACGGGTCACGTATCCGGCGGTTCGATGAAGCAAATTCCTGTCGCGGCGCAAGGCTCGGCAGTCCCATTTGTTCGAAGAAGCGCAAGGGTAGCACGATCGACAGGGCCGGCGTCTGCGACACCCGCCATGGACCGTGTGCGGACTTGCTGGCATGCCACGCTGCACGCACAGACACGCCACGTTTGCGCAGTTCCCGATAGCCCGCTCGCCCGCATTGCTTTCCAGAGATGGCAGCGAAACCTGCGTCGTACCCACTTGTCGAGGGCGCGCAAAGGGCTCAGCACCTCGGTGATTCCGACGTACGCTTTCCAACCAATGGGGCTTCTCCAGGCTCTGCGACGACGGCGGCGAAGGTGGTGCCTCTTGTCCGACGGGTCGGTTCGCGCACGCGGTCCTTGAGCTTGTCGAGGGCCTTGTCGGCCAGCTTGAGCTTGGCACCGTTGCGGCTGACCGTGAAGCCCAGGAACTTGCGGTTGATGGGCCGATCGAGCGCGCTTTTCGGCCTCCGTGCGCCGAACACAATCCCGCCCAGAACTCCTCATATGGCATGCCCTGTTCCTGTTTGGCTCGCCAATGTGCGTCGATACCGTCCCCGCCCGTTGTCCTGGAAGACTTGACCGCAATGTGGGCAGACGCGCGGTGGTTCAGTCTTGAGCTTCTTCTCGCAGCAAAGACAGGACTTCTGCATAGTAATCTCCCAAAGCCCCCAACCGTGAAAGCTCAGGCGAAAGGCCGCGGCTTTATGCGGCCGGTCGCCTGGAGCGCCGGGTTGGGCGAAAGGCCAAGAGCGTAGCCACTGCTGACCGGAAAGGCAATAACCCTACCCGGCAAGAGCCCTACCGACGGATCCCAGCCGCAAGCGCGCCCGCCGAGGAGACCACAGGACACGAACGACCGGCAACCAGGCCGCCGCGTCAGCCCCCGTAACGCTGCTACCGGAAGCGCTATCGAAGACCGCCGCTTCCCGCGAAGCCGAAGCCGACTGCCGCGACCACAACGAGAACTCCCGCGCTTTCCTTCGCGAGGACCCAACGTCAAGCTTGAACGGACCGGCCGCAAGCGGCGAGGCCTCTTCAGGCGGCTTGCAGCCGGTCCGCTCTAAGCGCCGGTCAGGCCCGATGATCGTGTGTTCAACCATTTCTTCAACGAGGTCTGACTCTCTCCAGAGGCTCTTCCCGCCAACAGAGCTTCCACACTAATGTCTTCGTCAATAGCCTCCCAATGGATGCCTCGACCCATTCCAATCAACCGCCACCTCTTTCGTTCATCAGCCGTGGCATGCACCAGGCGCGGATACCATGCGAGCGGAACAGAGATCGTCCGCCCGTCAGCAAGATCGACGTGCAAAGAATCCTCAGTGACCCGCACGGCTTGGGCGAGGGGAATCTCGATTTCAATCACGGAAATACTCATTCCAGGCCTCCATCAATTCAGACTGATGCTTCTCGACGAGCTTCTCAATGCGGCTGATTTCGCCTCGTGACAAGCCTCCACTGCTTTGAAGACGAACCGGGTCGAGCCAGAATTTGGCGATGCAATCTTCACGCTCCACGTGGATATGCTCGGGCTCATCTCGATCACTGGCGTAGAAGAAAAGCCGAAACGCTCCGACACGCAAGACAGTGGGCATTCGGACTATCCTCGGGACGCCATGCGCCTAACGACCAAGACCAACCTCGCGCGCAGCGCGTCGGACGTATGCTTCCGCTAGTGGAATCAGAATCAACAGAGGCTCTCCTTGCGTCTGAAACACGTGGTCTGTCCCCTATTACCGTGGTCCCCTATTACCGTGAAGTAACGCGCCATCCCCGGCGCACACGTGCAAGCTCAGCCGACGGCAAAAAGCGCAGCTTTTTGACGGTCGGCTGGAGCGGGATGTTAGACCTCACCGCCAGCTTGCTCACGTAACCTCCTTGCTAGCATCTCGGCATTTGCTTCGTGCTTGAATTCTGTATGCATGACTATGTCAAGGAAGACCTTCACCTTCAGCACCTCCTCCAGCGTGATCTCTCTCTGTTTTACCTGGGAATGTGCAGCTTGGCTCGATCGAATGGTGTAGATCGAGCGAAATTCATCGATGATTTCTTGGCTTTGAGTGATCCTGCGCAGTCCCCTTTGTAGGTCCTTCAGCTCGTTACCCAGCTTCGACACTTTGAGTATCCGAGAGGCTATAAAGTGTTCGAAGGCACGATAAAAACACATAAAAGCTTCGCGCCGAAAATTGAGTTCGGCGAAATTCATCCGCAAGAGTAGCAGGCCACGCGCGTACTCCCCCGTAAGCACGGACGTTCGCTCACGCGCCACGATGCCAAAGACGAGTACAACGCTGTAAACGTCTGCTTCCTTTAGCTCCGTGAGCTCACCGTGCTGCATGGGACTCTGTGCGACTATTGCAGCACGATAGCCCCTTGTACCTTCCATGTCCTCGGTGACGGCAAAGACAGGGCGCACCCAAGGTTCTTCAGCCCAAGCGAATGCGCCAAGTGATCCGACGTTCAGCGCAATCAAGAAGCAGAGGATGACTTGGTGTGCTTCTGCGAGTTGCTCAAATTCCGGATTTTCCGGATGCCGGGGCCGAACAGACAGTGTGAACTCCCGCTCGCTAACCTTATGAACGCGCATATTGGTAGCCTCACTTTGGAACAGTCGGAACGCCTCATTGCTGAGCGTATGCGAGTGGCTCTTAATTCGGCAGGAGATCCACATGCGGTCTAACGTTTGACGTGAGGGGCCGCCGCAGCGGCGAAGCCGCGAAGGGAAACTGCAAGCGCAGCTTGCAGGCGGTCCCTCTCGACGGAAGGGTTAGCGAAGTAATCGGGCCGCGGCCGCAAATCGTCCCGAAGAAACACGAGGTGAGCGGTGTGTGGCAAGGTGGAATGCGGCGCTACGGAAGACCGATGCAGCAATGGTGTGAATTGCCCGCAGGTTGGCGTGGTTCTGGGTGACGTCATCGACATTGGTGAATGGACCCGGCGGTTTGCAGCCACCGGATCGATATCCCGTTTGAGAGAGTGAGCAAGACGACGCACCCGAGGTAGCGCCACATTCCGCAACGAATGATGGAGCAAGCCATGGCGCAACGCAATCGCAGCATGAGTGCCAAGCTCGGCAAACGCCGCGCCGCACTGACCCTCGCCCACCCCAATGCGGCCGGTGTCGACATCGGCAGCGCCTCGCATTGCGTCGCTGTGCCGCCCGACCGGGATGATGAGCCGGTGCGCGAATTCAAGAGCTTCACGGCGGACCTCGAACGCCTGGCCGACTGGCTCAAGGACTGTGGCGTGGACACCGTGGCCATGGAATCGACCGGTGTCTACTGGATCCCGCTGTTCGAGCTTCTGGACGCCCGCGGTTTCACGGTGTTGCTGGTCAATGCCCGGCATGTGAAGAATGTCTCCGGGCGCAAGTCCGACGTGCTGGATTGCCAATGGCTGCAACAGCTGATGACCCATGGTTTGCTGCGGGGTGCCTTCCGCCCGGCCGACGGCATCTGCGCGCTGCGTTCGCTGTCGCGCCAGCGTGAGATGTTGCTGCGAAGCCAGGGCCGCCATGTTCAGCACATGCAGAAGGCGCTGACACAGATGAACATCCAACTCGCCAACGTGATCTCGGATGTCGTTGGCGAAACGGGTCAGAAGATCCTGCGCGCCATCGTTGGCGGCGAGCGCGACGGCCAAGTGCTGGCGGCGATGAAGAATGCGCGCATCCGGGCCAGCCGGGAGGAGATCGCCAAGAGCCTGCAAGGCAACTGGCGCGCCGAACACCTGTTCGCGCTCAAGCAGGCGCTGGCCCTGTTCGACTTCATCGGCACCCAGCTGACCGGGTGCGATGCCGAGATCGAAGCCCAGATGAAGCGACTGCAGGTTCACGACGCCGGGCCGGACAAGGCCAGGCGTCGCGGCTGCGCCCGCAACGCGCCGAAGTTCAATCTGCGCCAGTTGATGTTCAAGATGTGCGGCGTCGATCTCACCCGCATCGATGGCATCGACATCACAACGGCGCTGACGGTGATCTCCGAAGTCGGGCCGGACATGTCACGCTTTCCGACGGTCAAGCATTTCGCCGCCTGGCTGGGCTTGTGCCCAGGGACCAGGATCACCGGCAGCAAAGTGATCAGCGCCAAGACCAGGCGGGTCGCCAACCGAGCCGCCCAGGCCCTGCGTCTCGCCGCTGCCGCCCTGCGCACCAGCCAGTCGGCTCTGGGCGCCTGCTTCCGCCGCATGTGCGCGCACATGGGCAAGCCCAAGGCCGTCACCGCCGCCGCCGATAAGCTCGCTCGCCTGATCTACACCCTGCTGACCAAGGGCGAGGAATACACCGACCAAGGCCAGGACTACTTCGAGGAACGCTACCGCGAACGAGTCGTCCGACAACTCTCCCAGCGTGCCGAAAAACTCGGCCTGAAACTCATCACCACTCCACAAACCGCGTGAACGAACCATTACGAATCAATCACTTGGGGTGTGTTTCTTGAGAGGGCTATTTCTTTCCACGCGGAGGGACGGGCGGCTTTTGTGGTGGCGGTGGTGGTGCCTTCCGAGGAACCTCTACACTTCCCTTGACCATACGAGTGGGAGGTGGAGGGGGCGGTGGTGGTGGAGCTTTTTCATTTGCCATTTTCTTTCTCCTGCTGAGGTTTCACGATTTCAACACCTTCCTTGATTAGCCTTGTGGGCGGAGGTGGAGGCGGTGGAGGTGGTGGGCTTACTTCCTTCGGTGGCTCGGGCTTCCTTTCGTTCATGATGATTCCTTTGACATCTACTGGTTTAACAACGACTACCTCGGTGGGCTTTCTGGTCTTTGTTTTGTCTAGGTCACCCATGAAGAAGACTAGAAACGTAACAGCAACCAGTACAGTTGAGATAATAAGAGTGCCGTTGGTCTTGTGGAGGTTTAGCGAGCGTAGGTCGTTACATTGGGTGTTCTGAGTAGCGCATGCGATGTACTTAGTACAAAGGTAATCATTGAGATAAGTTTCGGCCAGAGAGTCGCCGTCCTTGTACTGTTCATATGTCTTTTGAAGAAGCTGCCGATACTCCTCAGTTGCCTCTGCTGACGGAAGGAACGCGTAGGTGTTGCCATACCAAGAACGGACAAAAAAGTAGATGGCAGTAACGAGCGTCACGCTACTTAGGCCAAACAAGATTAGAAATGTCACAGTAGCCGTGCCGGCGTGGTCTTTGTCGAAGTTTTGAAGCAGATACGTAAGAACGCCAATCAGTGAGACGATGATTGCCATCGGCGTTTGCAGTCGGCCACCAAGTTTCTCGCGAACCTCGATTTCGTGAAAATAGAGCTTCTCATATAGATCAAACAGCGGGTTCTTCGGCATAGGAAATTATCCGGGAGAAAGAGCGCTAACGTGATGTCGCAGGCCTACTTGACGCAAAGCTTTGCGTCAATATCCTGAGGGCATGCACAAGAACAGAAAGTTTCCTCGACAGAACAATGCGGTAAGCCATGCGCCCGTCCACCAAAAATTCCGGCAATTGCGTCAGCGCCCTCCCCGCTCCGCAACTCATCTCGCTGGGCTTTCAGCCCGGCGAGCATCAATGGGCAAAATATAGCTCAGCGCCGCCACGAATTGCAACCAGAGCAGCTGTGGGCACGCTCACGACAGGTATCGTCCGATTGATTCCGGCAGTCCACGGATCGTCCCACTGGCTGGCCTCGCCACCAGCAGGTGACGGCGGCGACATCCAAGCGTGCCCGAAGAGCGCATTGCATGGCAGTCTGGCTTCGTCCAAGCCGTTGCCTCAGTGATCCGCACCCTGCGCGAATGTTTCCCGGCGGCGCGTTTTGGCCGGTATCTCTTCAAACTGCGCCACCGCATAGAGACACCGGGCGAATTGTCCGACGGCCGAGCCGCCACCTTGATCGAACAACCATTGCTAACGGAGCCCGCCCTTCCACCCGAAGCAACCGGTCGGAGTCGTTCAGCGTATGCGTCAGCGACGGCACCGTGTTCAGTACCGCATCGACCCAAGCCCGCCCATTTTTTGCCTCTTCAGTCTTGCCAGAAAACCCGCGGCGCGCTAATTTCCATTCGGCAATCCTGCCAATGACCCTTTACAGGAGATTCAACCATGAATGACCGGGAAGCTCGCCGTCACGACATGTTTGGCCGTGTGCAGACTTTCGGCAACGCGAATGCCGCGGACTTTGCCGCCGGCAGCAAGGCTGCCGGGCATTTTGCGAGCCTGGCGCAGATCGTCCGCGATCTCGACGTCGAGAAGGCGCGGCAGGATGGCGGCTCGGCGACGGCGAAGGAGGTTCTGGTCGATTCGCTGCGCCTCGATCTGCAGGGAATCGCCCGCACGGCGCGCGCCATCGATGCCGGCGAACCGGGCTTCGCCGATCGCTTCCGCAGCCCAGCCGGCGTGAACCAGAAGGCGCTGCTCACCGCCGCCGATGCCTTTGCGCGCGAACTCGCCGACCCGGCGGTCGCGGCAAAGTTCCTCGCTTACGAATTGCCGGCGGATTTCGTCGCCGACCTCGCCGACGACATCGCGGCGATCCGCTCGGCCGACGCCGACATGCAGTCGGACGACCAGACCGGTGTCGCCAGTACCGCCGCCGTCGGCCGCCTGATCCGCGAAGGAATGGCCGAGGTGATGCAGCTCGACGCGATCATGAACAACAAGTACGCCCGCAACCCCGACAGGATGCGCGCCTGGGACAGCGCGAGCCACATCGACCGCGCCCCGCGACGCGCCACGAAGCCCGCCGGCGGGACGCCGCCCGCTTCGACGAAGGCAGCCGGGTAACCGCTGCGCGCGCCGGTGCGGTTACCCGGCGCCCCTTTGCCACTCGCCACGGCAATTCGCCCCGGTCGGCCGGCTGCAGGTTGGCGGCGAGGGACGCCGTTGTAGCGAGGCAAGGCGACGAACCGACGTCCGGCGGTGCTGTGCAGGGTCCTGGCGTCGGGACGTCGCCATGCGTGGCTGATCGACCCTGCCGCGAGCTGGCGGCAACGAACGGGTTTCGCCCATGGCCGCCGGTCTCACGCCAACAGTCGAGGACCCCGCGGGCGTACCCTGACTGAAACCTGCGCGCTGCCGGCCTGGATTCGCACGCCCC
Source organism: Candidatus Accumulibacter similis (assembly GCA_013347225.1). NCBI lineage: Bacteria > Pseudomonadati > Pseudomonadota > Betaproteobacteria > Candidatus Accumulibacter > Candidatus Accumulibacter similis. The sequence goes on from CP054595.1 coordinate 3,837,285, forward strand.
TGGCTTCGACTAGCACGGCCTTGACCACGAGTCACACGCCCCTCGCTCCAACTCGCACGCCCCTCGCCTCAACTCGCACGGCCCTCGCTTCAACTCGCACGCCCCTCGCCTCAGCTCGCACGCCCCTCGCTCCAACTCGCACGCCTCTCGCCTCAACTCGCACGCTCCTCGCTTCAACTCGCACGCCCCTCGCCTCAGCTCGCACGCTCCTCGCTTCAACTCGCACGCCTCTCGCCTCAACTCGCACGCTCCTCGCGCCAACTCGCACGCTCCTGGCATCGATTGCGCTGCGGTTGCGGTGACGATCACGCACCACCGCGGCTCGACCGGACAGGCTGCCGCCCCATCGCGCATCCCTGCCGGTCGGCTGCCAGTACACATGGCGACCGACCGGCAGCCGGGCGAAGCAGCATGCTGCGCCACGCCGACCGGATGCGAAGAACGCCCACGCACGGGCAAAAGAGCTAAGATCGCAACTGTATTTTCATACAGCCTTTCGCGCCGCCTGCCCTGCCGCAACCGGGCGGACATTCCTTCCTTCGCTGCCGCACCGGATGCCCAACGACCTGCCGCCCGACTACGCCGAACTGCACTGCTGTTCGAACTTCTCCTTCCTGCGCGGCGCCTCGCATCCGGAGGAACTGGTCGAAGCGGCGCAGGCGCTCGGCTACAGCGCGCTGGCGATCACCGACGAGGCCTCGCTGGCCGGCGTCGTGCGGGCGCACAAGGCCGCCCGCGGCTGCGGGCTGAAGCTGATCATCGGCGCCGAGTTCCGCCTCGCCGACCGGCAGCAGGATGACTTGCGGCTGCTCCTGCTGGCGCAGAACCGCGCCGGTTACGGCAACCTGTCGGCGTTGATCACGCTCGCCCGCCGGCGCTCGCGCAAGGGCGAGTACCGCCTGCTGCGCAGCGACCTCGAGACACCCGCCCTGCTTCCCGGCAGCAGCGGCGCCGTACCGGACTGCCTGGCGCTCTGGGTCGCCGCGCCGGGCGACAGCGCCGACGATGGTCGCTGGCTGGCGCAGTGCTTCCCGGCGCGCGCCTGGCTGGCGGTCGGGCTGCATTGCGGCGCCGATGACGCGCAGCGGCTGGCCGACCTGCTGGCGCTGGCGAGCGCCAGCGGCCTGCCGGCGGTCGCCGCCGGCGATGTCCACATGCACCGGCGCGGGCGCCGCGCCGTGCAGGACACGCTGACGGCGATCCGCCTGCGCAGCACGCTGTCTGCCGCGGGACTTGCGCTCTTCGCCAACGGCGAGCGGCACCTGCGGAGCCGCCTGCGGCTGGCGCGTCTCTACCCGCCGGAGCTGCTGGCGGAAACGCTGCGCATCGCCGGGCGCTGCAACTTCTCGCTCGACGAGCTGCGTTACGAGTATCCGGACGAAGTCGTTCCGCCCGGCCAGACGCCGTCCTCCTTCCTGCGCGACGAGGTCCGCCGCGGCCTGCAGCGGCGTTACGGCGGCAGCATCCCGGCCGGCGTCGGCGCGCGCGTCGAACACGAACTCGCACTGATCGGCGAGCTGGCCTACGAGCCCTACTTCCTGACCGTCTACGACATCGTCAACTTCGCCCGCAGCCGCGGCATCCTCTGCCAGGGACGCGGCTCGGCGGCCAACTCGGCGGTCTGCTACTGCCTCGGCATCACCGAGGTGGACCCGGCACGATCGAACCTGCTTTTCGAGCGTTTCATTTCGCGCGAGCGCGGCGAGCCGCCGGACATCGACGTCGATTTCGAGCATGAACGGCGCGAGGAGGTCATCCAGTACCTCTACGGCCGCTACGGCCGCGAACGCGCCGCCCTGACGGCGGCGGTGAGCACCTACCGGACGCGCGGCGCGCTGCGCGACGTCGGCCGCGCCCTCGGTTTCGGCCTGGCGCAGATCAATGCCCTGACCGGCTCGCTCGCCTGGTGGGACCGGCGCGAGCAACTGCCCGCCCGCCTGCAGGCCGTCGGCCTCGATCCGGCGGCACCGCGCGTCGCCCGCTGGCTGCTGCTCGCCGACACGCTGCGCGGCTTCCCGCGCCACCTGTCGCAGCATGTCGGCGGCTTCGTCATCGCCCGCGGCCCGCTCGCCCGCCTGGTGCCGGTGGAGAACGCGGCGATGCCGGAACGGACCGTGATCCAGTGGGACAAGGACGATCTCGACACGCTCGGGCTGCTGAAGATCGACATCCTGGCGCTCGGCATGCTGTCGGCGATCCATCGCGCGCTCGACCTGACCGGCCGCCGCCTGGCGGATATCCCGCCCGAGGATCCGGCGGTCTACGAGATGCTCTGCGCCGCCGACACGGTCGGCGTCTTCCAGGTCGAGTCGCGGGCGCAGATGGCGATGCTGCCACGTCTGCGGCCACGCAACTTCTACGACCTGGTGATCGAGGTGGCGCTCGTCCGCCCGGGCCCGATCCAGGGCGACATGGTCCATCCCTACCTGCGCCGCCGCCACGGCCAGGAGGCCATCGACGCCATGCCGCCGGAGATCGCCGCCGTTCTCGGCCGCACCTGCGGCGTGCCGATCTTCCAGGAACAGGTGATGCAGCTCGCCGTCGTCGCCGCCGGCTTCACTCCCGGCGAGGCCGACCAGTTGCGCCGGGCGATGGCGGCCTGGCGGCGCAAGGGCGGGCTCGAGCCCTTCGAGCAGAAGCTGACCGCCGGCATGCGCCAGCGCGGCCACGACGAAGCCTTCGCGCAGCGCATCTGTGCGCAGATCCGCGGCTTCGGCGAATACGGCTTCCCGGAGTCGCACGCCGCCTCGTTCGCCCTGCTGGTCTATGTCTCGGCCTGGCTCAAGCGCCACCATCCGGCGGCCTTCCTCTGCGCGCTGCTCAACAGCCAGCCGATGGGTTTCTACTCGCCGTCACAACTGGTGCAGGACGCACGCCGGCACGGCGTCGAGGTGCGCCCGGCGACGGTCGGCGCCAGCGACTGGCAGGCGCGGCTCGAAGACCATCCCCGGTGCGGCGCGACGGCCGCCGGACCGGCCGTTCGCCTCGGGCTCGCCAGCATCGCCGGCCTGCCCGAGGCAGCGGCGAAGCGCCTGCAGGCGGCACGCGCGCAGCGACCATTCGCCAGCGTCGCCGACCTCGCCGGCCGCGCCCGGCTGCAACGCCGCGACCTCGACCTGCTGGCGGCCGCCGGCGCCCTCGCCGACCTCGCCGGCCATCGCCGGCAGGCCGCCTGGGCTGCCGCCGGTGTCAGCCTGCAGCTCGACCTGCTGCACGACACGCCGTCGCCGGAAAGTGCTGTCGACCTCGCCGCAGCGTCGGAAGGCGAGAACCTGGTCGCCGACTACGCCAGCACCGGCCTCAGCCTCGGTCGCCATCCGCTCTGTCTGCTGCGCGACCGCCTGACGGCGCAGCGCTTCGTCACCGCCTGCCAGTTGCAGGCGGCAGCCGACCGCCAGTTGCTGCGCGCCGCCGGCATCGTCACCTGCCGGCAGCGGCCGGGCACCGCCAGCGGCATCGTCTTCGTCACCCTCGAGGACGAGACCGGCCTGGCCAACATCGTCGTCCATTCGCGGCTGGCCGAGCGGCAACGCCGCGAACTCCTCGGCGCCCGCCTGCTCGGTGTCCTCGGGCAGGTGCAGCGCGAGGGAACGGTCGTGCACCTGGTCGCCAGGCGGCTTGTCGACCTGAGCGTCCTGCTCGGCCGGCTGCCGACGACGAGCCGCAACTTCCATTGACGGCTGGTGCACAGCGCAGCGCGCGCCTGCCCGGCCGGAAACCGGCAGCGCGGACAGCGGCTGCCTACGCCACCAACTCGGCGTAGAGGTCGTGCTCGTCGGCGTCGACCACCCGCACGCGCAGGAAGTCGCCGGGCGCGGCAGCGAAATGGTCGTTGATGAAGACCAGGCCGTCGATCTCCGGTGCGTCGGCCGCCGAGCGGGCAATCGTCCCCTCGTCATCGACCTCGTCGACGAGCACCTCGATCTCGCGGCCGATCTTCGCCGCCAGCAGCTCGGCCGAGATGTCCTCCTGCAACTCCATCAGCCGCTGCCGGCGTTCCTCGCGCACCTCTTCCGGCACGGCGCCCGGCAGCGCATTGGCGGTCGCGCCGTCGACCGGCGAATACGCGAAGCAGCCGACGCGATCGAGCCGTGCCTCGGCGATGAACGCCAGCAGTTCGGCAAAATCGGCTTCGCTCTCGCCGGGAAAACCGGTGATGAAGGTGCTGCGCACCGTCAACTCCGGGCAGATGGCGCGCCAGGTCCGCAGGCGCTCGAGATTGTTCTCGGCGCTCGCCGGTCGCTTCATCGCCGCCAGGATGCCTGCGCTGGCATGCTGAAAAGGGACGTCGAGGTACGGCAGGATGCGGCCCTCGGCCATCAGCGGCAACAGCGCGTCGACGCTCGGGTAGGGATAGACGTAATGCAGCCGCACCCAGATGCCGAGTTCGGCCAGCGCCTCGCACAGTTCGCGCAGCCGGGTGCGCAGCGGCCGCCCGCCGACGAAGCCGGTGCGGTACTTCAGGTCGACGCCGTAGGCGCTGGTGTCCTGCGAGATCACCAGCAGCTCGCGCACGCCCGCTTCGGCGAGCGTGCGCGCCTCCTGCAGCACATCGCCGATCGGCCGGCTCACCAGCGGACCGCGCAGCGACGGGATGATGCAGAAGGTGCAACTGTGGTTGCAGCCCTCGGAGATCTTGAGGTAGGCGAAATGCTGCGGCGTCAGCTTCACCCCCTGCGGTGGCAGCAGGCTGGTGAATGGATCGTGCGGCTGCGGCAGGTGGGCGTGCACATGCTGCAGCACCTCGTCGGTCGCATGCGGACCGGTCACCGCCAGCACCTGCGGGTGCGCGTGGCGAATCACATCGGCGCGCGCGCCGAGACAGCCGGTGACGATCACCTTGCCGTTCTCGTTCAGCGCCTCGCCGATCGCGTCGAGCGACTCGGCCACCGCGGCGTCGATGAAGCCGCAGGTGTTGACCACCACCAGGTCGGCGCCCTCGTACGACGGGGAGATCAGGTAGCCCTCGGCGCGCAGCCGGGTGAGAATCTGCTCGGAGTCGACCAGCGCCTTCGGGCAACCCAGCGAAACGAAACCGATGTTCTTCGGCGTGGACATGGCGTGCGGCTCGAATGAAAGACCGCGAGTATACAGCCAGCCCGGCTTCGCCGCGCCGGGCGGTCGGCAACGGCGCCCGCGTCGCGCCAGCGGTCGCCTAGTCGCCGGCACCCTGCGGGCGAACCATGCGCGCGGGATCGACGATGCGGTCGAACTCGGCCTCGCCGACGAAGCCGAGCGCCAGCGCCGCCTCCTTCAGCGTCAGGTCATGCTCGTGGGCGTGATGGGCGATCTGCGCCGCCCGGTCGTAACCGATCAGCGGCACGAGAGCCGTGACCAGCATCAGGGAACGGTCGACGTACTCGCCGATCCTCTGCCGGTTGGGCTGCGTACCCTCGACCAGGAAGCGGCGGAAACTGGTGCAGCCGTCGCTGAGCAGGCTGATCGACTGGCTGAGGTTATGGATGATCAGCGGTTTGTAGACATTCATCTCGAGGTAGCCGCTCGCACCGCCGAAGCCGACGGCCACATCGTTGGCCATCACCTGCAGCGCCAGCATGGCGAGTGCCTCGGCCTGCGTCGGATTGACCTTGCCCGGCATGATCGACGAGCCTGGTTCGTTCTCCGGGATCTCGAGTTCCGCGAAGCCTGCGCGCGGGCCGCAGGACAGCAGGCGCAGGTCGTTGGCGATCTTGTACAGCGACACCGCGAGCGTGCGCAGGACACCCGACAGATGCACCAGCGCGTCGTGCGCCCCCTGCACGGCGAACTTGTTGGCTGCGCTGACGAAGGGCAGCCCGGTGAGGGCGGCGATCTCCGCCGCGACCGCCGCGGCAAAACCCGCTGCCGCGTTGATGCCGGTGCCGACCGCGGTGCCGCCGAGCGCCAGGCGATAGACGCCGCGCAGCGCCTCCTCGATGCGCTCGATGTCGTCGCCCAGCATGCCGGCGTAGCCGGACCATTCCTGCCCCAGGGTGAGCGGCGTCGCATCCTGCATGTGGGTGCGGCCAATCTTGACGATGTCCCGCCAGGCATCCGCCCTGGCGGCGATCGCGTCGCGCAGGTGGCTGACGGCGGGCAGCAGCCGCGCCGTCACCGCGACCGCGACGGCGATGTGCATCGCCGAAGGAAACGAGTCGTTCGACGACTGCGACATGTTCACGTGATCGTTCGGATGCACCGGCGTCTTGCTGCCGAGCGCCTCGCCGGCAAGCTGCGAACAGCGGTTGGCGATGACCTCGTTAACGTTCATGTTGAATTGCGTGCCGCTGCCGCTCATCCAGACATGCAGCGGGAACATGTCCTGATGCCTGCCGGCCAGGATTTCGTCGCAAACCTCGACGATCAGCCGCTGCGCCTCGTCGCCCAGCCGTCCGCTGGCGTGATTGGCACGCGCGGCGGCCTTCTTCAGCGTCGCATAGGCAGCGATCATTTCCCGCGGCATCAGCTCCCGGCCGATGCAGAAATGTTCGAGCGAGCGCTGCGTCTGCGCACCCCAGAGCCTGTCGGCCGGCACTTCGACGACGCCCATGCTGTCGGTCTCGCGGCGACTGTCGCCCATCCCCTGTGCTCTCCGGAAACTGCTGTGCGGGTCAAAAGTGCAGTAGTCTATGGATACAGGACAGCTTGCTGGAACGATGATTCACCTGTAGAAGAACAATGGCTGCAGCCGCAGCGCCAGGCTCCTGCGCCGCGTCGCCTGCACGCTCCGGGCAGGGCTGCCCGGCGCCGCCACCCTGCCGGTACACTCCACACTCCGAGACACATGAACAAGAAGTACATTGTCGGCATCGATCTGGGCACCAGCAATACCGTCGTCGCCTACGCCGCGCCGGGCCGGCAGCAGGTCGAACTGTTCGAGATCGAACAACTCGTCGGACCCGGCCAGGTCGCGGCGCGACCGCTGCTGCCTTCGGTGCGCTACCATCCGGCCGCCGGCGAGATCGATGCCGGCGAGCTGCAACTGCCCTGGCCGGTGGAGGAGAGCGCGGCGCCAGCGGTCGCCGGCCGCCTGGCGCTCGATCTCGGTGCCCAGGTTCCCGGTCGGCTGGTGGCGAGCGCCAAGAGCTGGCTGTCGCACGCGGCGGTCGATCGTCTGGCGCCGATCCTGCCCTGGGGCGCCGACGACACGGTGAGCAGGGTGTCGCCGGTCGCCGCCAGCGCCAGCTATCTCGCGCATGTCCGTGCCGCCTGGCTGCACCGGTTTCCGCAGGCGCCGCTGGAACGGCAGCAGCTGGTGCTGACCGTTCCCGCCTCCTTCGACGAAGGCGCGCGCGCCCTGACGCTGGCGGCTGCGCGCCAGGCCGGGCTGGCGAACCTGCGCCTGCTCGAGGAACCGCAGGCGGCCTTCTACGACTGGCTCTTCCGGCACCAGCAGCGGCTCGCCGAAGAACTCGCAGAGACGCGCCTGCTGCTCGTCTGCGACGTCGGCGGCGGCACCACCGACCTGACGCTGATCCAGGTCGCGCTGCGCGACGGCGAGCCGGTGCTGACGCGCATCGGCGTCGGCGATCACCTGATGCTCGGCGGCGACAACATGGACCTCGCCCTCGCCCACCTCGTCGAGTCGCGCCTGCCGGCCGGCGAGGCGCGGCTGTCGGCGGCACGCTTCTCGCAGCTTGCCGCGCGCTGCCGCGTGGCGAAGGAGCAGTTGCTCGCCGCCGACGCGCCGGAAGCCGTTCTCCTGACGCTGCTCGGCAGCGGCTCACGCCTGCTCGGCGGCGCGCGCACCGTCGAGCTGCGCCGCGATGAAGCGCGCCAACTGCTGGTCGACGGCTTCCTGCCGCAGGTGGCGGTCGACGAGGTGCTGCAGCAGCGGCGCGCGGCGATCGTCGAGTTCGGCCTGCCCTACCCCGCCGACCCGGCGATCAGCCGCCATCTCGCCGCCTTCCTCCGGCGGCATGCCGCAGCGGCGCGGCAGGCACTCGGCGACAGCGAACAAGCGCCGGCGGTCCCGGTTCCCGACACGCTGCTGCTGAATGGCGGCGTCTTCCGTGCCGCCGCGCTCGCCGAGCGCCTGCAGTCCATCCTCGGCGCGTGGCGCGGAGCGCCGTTGCGCGTCCTGCACAACGCCGATCCCGACGTCGCCGTCGCCCGCGGCGCCGTCGCCTGTGCGCTCGTCGGTCGCGGACACGGCCGGCGAATCGGTGGCGGATCGGCGCGCAGCTACTTCCTCGTTCTCGACGATCGCGGCCAGCCGGCAAACGGCATCTGTCTGTTGCCACGCGGCAGCGAGGAGGCGCACGAGATCCCGCTGCCCGATCGCAGCTTCAGCCTGCGTCTCGGCCAGCCGGTGCGCTTTCATCTCGCGTCGTCGGTCGCCGATACCGCTTACCGGCCCGGCGAGATCACCGCCCTGGTCGACGAGGAGTTCATCCGGCTGCCGCCGATCGCCACCGTCGTCGAGGCACCCGCCGGCAGCCGGCAGCGCGAGGTGCGCGTGCAGCTGACGACCGCCATGAGTGAAGTCGGTACGTTGGAAATCCACTGCGTCAGCAGCGAGGACCCCGCACGGCGCTGGCTGCTCGAGTTCCAGATGCGCGCTGACGGCGCCGTCGAGGCAGCCGCCGCAGCCGGCCTGCCGGCGCGTTTCGCCGACGCCGTGCAGGCGCTCGAGCGCCTCTTCGGCGCCAGCTCGCAACCGGTCGACAGCAAGGAGATCAGGCGGCTGCGCGGCCAGCTCGAGCACCTTCTCGGCAAGCGCGAGGATTGGGACATGCCGCTGCTGCGCGCGCTGTTCGACGCCCTGCTGCAACGCGCCCGGCGGCGGCGACGCTCGCCCGAGCACGAGCGGCTGTGGTGCAACCTCGCCGGCTTCTGCCTGCGTCCGGGCCTCGGCGACGCGCTCGACGACTGGCGCATCGAGCAACTGTGCGAGCTGCTGCCGCAGGGAATCCAGTATGCCAACGAGAGCCAGAACTGGTCGGAGTGGTGGACGCTCTGGCGGCGGGCGGCCGGCGGCCTGCCTGCCGCCGCCCAGCAGAGCCTGCTCGGCGAGCTGGCGCCGGCCCTGCGCAGCGAGCCGGCGAAGGGCCGCGGCCGGGCAGCGGCGATCGCCGGCAGCCACGACGACATGCTGCGCCTGATCGCGTCGCTCGAGCGACTGCCGGTCGAGCGCAAGATCGAGACCGGCGACTGGCTGCTCGGGCGGCTGCGCCGTGCGGTCGAGAAACCCCTCGGCTGGTGGGCGCTGGGACGCCTCGGCGCGCGCCAGGCGCTGTACGGCAGCGCGCACCAGGTGGTACCACCGGAGGTTGCCAGCCGCTGGCTCGAGGCGCTGCTGGCAACCGACTGGAAGAAGGTCGAACCCGCCGCCTTCGCCGCCACGCAGATCGCCCGTCTGACCGGTGACCGGGCGCGTGACCTCGAACCCGAACTGCGCCAGACGGTGCTGGCGCGCCTCGCGGCGATCAACGCCAGTGCCAGCTGGAGCGAGCAGCTGACGACCGTCGCCGAACTCGACAAGGCCGACGAACGGCGTGCCTTCGGCGAGTCGCTGCCGGTTGGCCTGCGACTGCTCCGCAACGACCGGCCGCTGAGCTGAGGGGCGGAGAGGAAACGGATCGCTGCTGCAGGGGTGCAATCGGAAGTGCGACGGTGGATCAGGCCGCCTGTTGGCCTCTGGAGCGCGTCTTGATCGTTGAACTGCCCCGGGTGACTGGTGGCGATGCGTGGCGCGCACCGGAGCGCACGGACCCTTTGTCGTGACTCGATGAGGTCGAGGGGGCCGGCCATGAACGCGCAGTCGTCGCGGTGCAACCTGGAGATGGCTCATTGGTCGATGCACATACTTGCAGCGTGCAGAATGGCGTCTGGCGGCAGTCGGCCAGAAGCTGCCGGCCAACGATCCGGCATAGCCGTCATCAGTCTGCGGGTTCACGTTGAAACCGGCCTGACAGCCATGCGTGCAACACGCGCAGCGTCCTGCGTATTGGACCTCACAGGCGCAATACGGGAATCGTTTGAGGTATGATTCACGCGCTCATGAAGCTCAGCCCACCCCTACACCATCTTGCTGCAGATCCTGTCGCGGCGCCAGAGGGCGTGACAGTTCGTTGTGCAGCGGCCAATTTCCGCTGGGAGCAGGCGGTTTCCGATGGGCGCACGGACGAATATAACGCTTATGTCGACGTCGTAGCCACCCACAACGAGTGGCAGGGAGAGCACAAAGGATACCTTCGTTCCTTCGTCCAGGTTGCCAAGGACCACCCAAGGGTTTCGGAATCCTTCATGACCGTCAACAGTCTGGCGCATTTGAAGGAAGACTTGGACAACACCTATCTGTTGCGACTGGAATCCCTGGATTCCATGGTCGATAGCGCACTGCTCGGCCCGGCAATCGGCGAAGCCTTCTGGCTGCGCTTTTTCAATTCACAAAAGGATCTGCGCAAGGACAGGCTGTCCGATGCGGACGAGAAATTGCGCGGCGAGTTCGTGGATCAATGGAACGTGCGGCGCGTGCAAGCCCGACCCATGTTCGCCGCCTTCCTCAACGACTTCGGCGGCGACCTGCCTGCTTTCGTCAAGGCCGACTGGCCCCACTTGCTGCGTGACCGCCTGGGCCTGACCCATTGGCCCAGCACACCGGGTAAGCCTCTCCCGGTCGCCTTGATCTGCTACACGCTGGACGAAGTGCGTGAGGCACGTTTGGCCGCCACCAAGAAAGGGGCCGTTGCCAGCTTTTCCCGCCCCACCGTGCTGGACACGGAAATGTCCGCCGCCTTCGTCCCGGCGCCGTTGTTGGTCGGAGGTGAAAGCTACGGCTACACCCTGGATTTGGCGAACACCGGGCTTCCCTCCGCCTTCACCCCGGAGCTGCTGACTTTCCCCATCGAGTACCAGCCCAAGCACATCAAGGCCCTGGGCTTCATCTCCCGCGCACATCCGCTCCAGACGGACGCGGCCGTGCTTGATGCGCGCAACCGCCACGTACAGGAATTGCAGGGTCTGCCGGGTTGCGGCGGCTTCGGCGAGATTCTGCCATGAGTTGGCAACGTTGGGCCGACCAACTGCGCCATGCCCCCGAACAGGCCGTGACGGACTTGCTGCGTGGCGCGGCGGATGTCGCGCCTTTCGAGCGCCTGGAACCGTACGAGTTCCTGCTCGCCGTCTTGCCGAGGACCAGCCGCCTCGTATCGCGCGCCCTACTGGGCGAGCCGGCCTCACCTTCGCCTGGGCTCGACCCCGACGCCGACCTGCCGGCCCTGGTGGATGCCGGTTTGTCAGCGTGGCTGCTCGCCAAGCGCCAGGCCGCGCCACCGCCCGCGAGAAAGCTTGGCGCCTACAGCGCTCAGGTCTGCGAAGCCCTGCAATGGCCGATGTATTTTGCCTTGCCGCAAACCTGCGCCGCCTTGCAGGCCGAGCGCGCGCACTGGCTCCAATGGCTCGGCTCGCTCACCCTTTCGGCTTACCGCGACCCGGAGTACGACTACTGGCAGGTGCTGGCCGCGCACCAGGACGACGACGGATTGCAGTTCTTCTGGCAGTCCTTCGTCATGGAGGCGGGGCGCCTGCGCTCCCGGCGTTACATCAACCTCGGTCTGCTCGCCCTGGCCCGGCTGCCCCTCTCGGACGAAGACAGCCTGCGCAACCTGCGTCTGCAAGTGCAGGCCCTCGTCAACCGCTACCAGCGCCGCAAGGGCTGGGGCACGCCGGCCCAGGAAGAACTGGCGGACAGCTTGCGCGGCGTCATGGCGCGCAACCCCAGTCTGAGCGCCGACAACTACCGGGCCTTTCTCACCGACTTGCTTTCCCCGCTGGGCGACGACACGACCGCGTCGGTGCTGAGCTTGCTTGGCCTGGCCCAGACCACGCGCCGGTATGGCGCCCCCACATCCAGTTCCGTCTACAAGCTCAAGCCGCCAGGCTTGTCGGACACGACCGACGAAGCCGTCCAGGCCGTACGCCGATCACACAGCCTGGCGCAAGCCTGGCAGGCGATCCATCGCCTGCTCAGTGCCCACGAGGCCTATTTGCATCAGACCGGCGACGCCTACTACTTCGTGCGTAGCCTCGACAAATGCACCCGTGCCCTGTGCAAGAAGTACTCCCTCCGCGAACCGGAAATCCAGGCGCGCCTGTTCCAGTGGATACACCTGGCCCTGCGCATGGACGCGGAAGATCCCAGGCTGTGGATGCTCTGGCAACTGGCCTTGCGCCAAGCCGACCAGGCGCAGCGCGCCCGGTGGGTGCTGTGGGAGATGACCCGACGCTTTCCCGAACAACTGCCTTGCAGGGTGGAGTTGGCCCGTCTCCTGGCCGACTCCCACGACCCCGACGACCAGGCCCAGTCCGAGCGCCTGCTGCGGCAAGTGTTGATGCTGGACCCCGACCACCTGCACGCCCATTCCACCGTGGCCCAATTGGCGATTCGTCGCCGGGACTGGGATCAGGCGCTGGACCACGCCCGGCTGGGTTTGCGGATCGATCCCAGCGATGAAGCTAGCGCCCTGCTGTTGGCCACCGCCCATGCCCGACGCAACGGGCCGGGTGATTTGCAGACGGCCATCGAGGATTTGCAGCGCTTCGTGACCCGGTACCGCGGAAATCCGCGCGCTGAAGGCTATCTGCGCCGTCTGTTGCAGCGTCAGCAGGCGCAGGGCCAACCGCTTGCAAACGAAAAAGACGAAGACACGGTCGGCGAGGTCGCCGCCGCTCAGCCTGAAACCGACCCCGCCTGGCGCGCCTTTGCCGACTCGGTTCGATCCTGGGCAGCCTCTTCCGACGCCGCTTGTTTGGCCGCCCCTTCCGCCGATGCGGATCGGGTGTTACCCCTGCCGCAGGCTCTGCGCCAAGCCGTCGCCCTGTGCCAGTGGGATGCCGACGTGCTCGATCATTACGACGCGGCCACCGAGCGGGAATTCCCGCTGGAGACCCGGCTGTGGCGTTATTTGCAGACCTTGCAGTCCGCCTCGTCGAGCGAGGCCGAGCGTGCCGCGCATGCGCGTGCCAGGCAGACCGTGCAGGCCTGGCTGGAAGCCGAAGAGCGCGACCCCGGTCAAGACAACCCATCGTGGTTGCCATACTTGCACAAGCATTGGGAGGCCATGAATGCGTCTACGGCTGCCGCGCTGACTGACGGCGCAGAATGGCTGAAGGACTTGCTGGATCGCTACCAGCCCCTGCCCGCACCTTTGTTGACCTGACGCGTTTGGATTGTGCTTTCTCGAGCCTGACCTCGTCGGCTCAGTCCGCTTGTTGGAACGTCTGCTGGCGCTTGGACTTGATCGCCGGCAACGCCGCGATGCCCACCAACGCCAGGGCCGCAAGCAGCAGGCCGAGCGAGAGCGGGCTTGTGACGAAGGTGGTCGGGTCACCGCGCGACAGCAGCATCGCCCGCCGCAGGTTCTCCTCCATCATCGGGCCGAGGATGAAGCCCAGGATCAGCGGTGCGGGCTCGCAGCGCAGCTTGTAGAACAGATAACCCAGCGCGCCGAAGAAGACGGTCACTAACACGTCGAAGGTCGTGTTATTGATCGAGTACACGCCGATACAGCAGAACGCCAGGATTGCCGGATACAGCAGCCGGTACGGCACCTTCAGCAACTGGATCCACAGCCCGATCAGCGGTAGGTTGAGGATCACCAGCATCAGGTTGCCGATCCACATCGATGCAATCAGGCCCCAGAAGAGCGTCGGATTGCTCGTCATCACCTGCGGGCCGGGCTGGATGTTGTGGATCATCATCGCGCCGATCATCAACGCCATCACTGCGTTGGGCGGTATGCCGAGCGTCAGCATCGGGATGAACGAGGTCTGCGCGCCCGCGTTATTGGCCGACTCAGGGCCGGCGACGCCGCGGATGTTGCCCTTGCCGAATGGCGGATCGGCATTCGGACCCGCGAGTTTCTTTTCGACCGCGTACGCCGCAAAGGACGCGAGCAGCGCGCCGCCACCAGGCAGTATGCCAAGAATCGAACCGAGGAGCGTGCCGCGCGCGACCGCCGGCGCGGCCTCCTTCATCTCCTTGACGTTCGGCATGACCGAGCCGACGTTGCCGGTCAACACCTCGCGCTGGCCCTTCTTCTCCACATTGGCGATGATCTCGGCAAAGCCGAACACGCCCATCGCCACCGCGACGAAGCCGATGCCGTCACTCAGTTCCGGAATGCCGAAGCTGAAGCGTGACACGCCCGAGTTCACGTCGGTGCCGACCAATCCGAGCAGCAACCCGAGCACGATCATCCCGATCGCCTTGAGCAGCGAACCCGACGCGAGTACGACGGCGCCGATCAGGCCCAGCAGCATCAGCGAGACGTATTCGGCGGGACCGAACTGGAACGCGAGTTCGGTCAGCGGCGGGGCAAACGCCGCGACCAGAACCGTTGCGAAGGTCCCGGCAATGAATGAGCCGATTGCCGCCGTGCCGAGCGCCGCCCCCGCGCGACCTTGGCGCGCCATCTGGTAGCCGTCGAGACAGGTCACGACGGAAGACGACTCACCCGGCAGATTGACCAGAATTGCCGTCGTCGAGCCACCGTACTGCGCACCGTAGTAGATGCCGGCCAGCATGATCAGCGCCGAGGTCGGTTCCAGCGCGTAGGTGGTCGGCAGCAGTATCGCCAGGGTGGCGACCGGTCCGACGCCGGGCAGCACGCCGATCAAGGTGCCGATCAGGCAGCCGGCAAAGGCATAAAAGAGGTTCTGCAGCGTCAGCGCAGTGCCGAAGCCGATCGCAAGGTTGTCCAACAGTTCCATGGTCGCCTCCGCTGAGTCCGTCTAGTGTAGTGCTACATTCTTGACGAGCCTTTCCTCAGGTGTGCAAGCGGCATCAAACCCTTGTGGTGGCTGGAATTCGTAAGTTCCATACTGCGTGCAACACTACACTAGCTCCTGAGGAACGCTGGCAGTACCGGAATCGTGAGCCTCAGCCCCATGATGAAGACGAGGTACGTCATGACGGCCATCACGATCGACAGGATGATCGCTTCCTTCCAGCAGAACTCGTGGCTCGCGAAGCTGGAGATCACGATCAGCGCGAGCATGGACGCCAGCAGGCCCGCCCAGCGCAGCATCGCTGCATAGACGAGCACCGCACCGAGCACCCATGCCAGCTCGGCGAAATGGAAGCTCTCGAGCTTGCCGCCCTCCCCCTCGCGCCCCAGTCCGTCCAAGGCCACCAGCACGCCGACAAGCGTGAGCAGCCCGCCCAGCACGGCCGGGAAATACGCCGGCCCCATGAGCTGTGCGGTACCAAAGTCGTAGCGGGTCGCGAACGCCGCGAAAAACAGCCCGAACGCGATGAACATCACGCCCGACCAGAAGTCGGTTTCGTTTCGGATTCTCAGTTTCGTCTCCTCGCGGTCGCTGCGCGTCTGGCAAGGCTGTTCGGACGTCTTCGTGCTCAGTCTATGGTTCGGACGGTCGGGAAATCGGGAACACTTCGCGCACGTACTCCGCCAGCATATCGCAGAATGCCGTTGCGTAGGACGGCAGGGAGCGCCGCTTGTCCCAGAAGACGGCCAGGTGCTCGCGCAACGGTTTGCCCCCGTCGGTGACCCGGACGATGTGCAGCGGATAGCGATCGATGCGTACTGCAGAGGGAACGATGGCAACACCGTGCCCACTCTCGGCCATCGCCAGCAGCGTATGCGGTGTCCGGCTCTCGAAAACGACATTGGCCTCAATGCCTGCCAGACGGCAGGCGGCGTCGAAGGTGCGGCGGGACAAGAAGCTGGTATCCAGCACCAGGAGCGGCTGGGTGGCGAGGTGGGCAATCTCGATCGCTCCGCTCTTTCCGAGCAGCAGCGGTGTATGGCAAGCGGCAAGCAGGTCTACCACCTCGAGCGGGCGGTTCGCAAAGCGCGCATCGTCGGGCTGAACCACGCCAAGGAGATTCTGGCCAAGGTGAATCTCGCCGCGCTCGAGCATTCCGAGGGTGTCGGACCACGCAATGGCCTCGATCACCTTGACACGCACGTTGGGGTAACGCTGCGTGTGTCGGTCCAGGAACCCGGAAAGGGTGCCTTCGATGAACTGCGGGGAGGCCGCCACCTTCAGTATGCCCGCGTCGCCGCGCCGAAGTTGTTGCGCGCGCTCGCCGATTGCGCTGGCGCAGTTCAACAAAGCACGGCAGTCGCCCAGCAACTGCTCGCCTTCACCAGTCAGCACAAGGCGGCGTCCTACACGATCGAAGAGTTTGAGATCGAGTTCCTCCTCGAGATCGCGGATCTGCCGCGACAGGGCAGGCTGGGCAATGTGCAGACGCACCGCCGCCCTGGAGACGGTGCCCAGTTCTGCAACGGTGACGAAAGTTCGTGCGTGCCGAAGATCCATACCAGTGGTCATGCCTGATCGGCATAAGCGACAAGAGGAATTCCATATTGGACGGCCAAGCGGCATTGCGCCATAGTTTATTTGTGAATTGCGTTCCTCTGTAAGGAGAAAACCATGCAATCAATGCTCTTGATGCGCGTACTTACGCTCGGCCTGACCGTCGCGGCATTCACCGCCGAAGCACAGACCTGGCCGTCGAAACCGCTGCGGGCGATCGTGCCGATCGCGCCCGGCAGCATGGCCGACATTGCCGGACGTGTCGTGTTCGAACAGTTGTCGACACAACTCGGGCAGCCCGTCATCGTCGAAAACCGTCCCGGCGCAGGGCAAACGATCGGTGCCGGCGTCGTCGCCAGGTCGGAACCCGATGGCTACACCCTGCTGCTCAACTCGTCCGCACACGCCATAGCGCCATCGCTTCATCTGCACCTGAACTACCACCCGGCGCGGGACTTCGCGGCAGTCATCCCGCTCGGCATCGTGCCCAATGTCCTGGTCGTCCCGCCAGCCAGAGGATGGAAGACCGTGGGCGAACTCGTCGCCGCAGCCAGGGCGAAGCCTGGCGCGATGAATTACGCCTCAGCCGGTGTCGGGACTGCGACCCATCTCAGCGCGGAACGCTTCCGGTCGAGCGCGGGAATCGAGGCCGTGCATGTTCCACTCAAGGGCGGGTCGGAAGTCCTCACTGAGGTGATGACCGGACGGGTCGATTTCTTCTTCGGGCCCGTCGGCGTCGTAGCGCCGCGGGTCCGGGAGGGCAAGCTCACTGCGCTCGTGGTGAATGGCGCCCAACGCTCTTCCTTGCTGCCGGACGTGCCCACTGCACTGGAGGCTGGCTTCGCCAATGCCGAGTATCCGCTCTGGTTGGGCGTGTTTCTGCCGGCGAAGACGCCGCGCGCTATCGTCGAGAAGCTTCACCGCGAGACGCTCAAGGCGCTGCAAGAGCCCAAGGTGAAGCACAAGCTGGCGACACTGGGGATCGATCCGATGGTCATGAACCCGACCGAGTTTGACGCGCATGTCGACAAGGAGATTGCCGTCAACGCAGCGCTGGTCAATGCGGCTGGCTTGAAGCCGCAGTGACACACGAGCAAGCATGAGGCCTCCCGCCCGGTTGGCGGCCAAAACGATGCCTCTGTCTCAGAACACATAGTGATTTCATCAACATTCGTTGCTTCGGACGGGGACGGTTACGAGGTCCAGATGGGCCGATGGAGCCGTCGTCTCGCGCCCCTGTTCATTGACTTCGCGGGGATTGCGGCAGCGGAGCGCGTCCTGGATGTCGGCTGCGGCACGGGCAATCTGAGTTTCAGAATTGCCCGGAACCCGGCCATCGGCAGCGTGCGTGGCATTGATTTTTCGGCCGCTTACGTCGATTGCGCCAGGCGACGGAATCGTGATGCGCGCGTCGACTTCGAAGTGGGAGACGCTTGCGCTCTGCCATTTCCGGACGCTTCATTTGACCACACCCTCTCGCTGCTGGTCCTGCAATTCATTCCCCAGGCCGATCTCGCTGTGCGCGAGATGCGGCGTGTCACGCGTCCGGGCGGAACTGTCGCCGCCGCGACGTGGGACACACGCGGCGGGCTCGTCTGCGTTCGTCTGATCTTCGATACGGCAGCCATGCTCGATGGGCGCGGAAATGTGGAGAGAGCGAGAGCGTGCACCAAGCCCATGAGTCGCCCCGGAGACCTGGTGCGCGCGTGGCGTGCGGCCGGTCTGGTTGCTGTCGTGGACGGCATGCTGACCATCCGCATGGATTTCGCATCCTTTGCCGACTTCTGGGCACCCGCAGAAGGCAAGGATGGACCGATCGCGGACTACGTCGGTACCCTTGGCATGCAAGCGCGGGAAAAGCTTCGCGAGATGGTCAAGCTGGCGTATCTGGATGGAGAGGTCGATGGTCCACGGTCCTACGCCGCAACGGCCTGGGTCGTGAAGGGCAAAGTGCCATAGTCGCTGGAGCCCCTGTGGTCTGGGCCGGCACCCAACCTTGTTCCGCGTCAGATCCCAATCGTAGTGTTCGCAGGGCCGACCTGCCGCCGACATCGGAGAAGCCCCCTCAAGACAGCAAGCATTCCGCGATCGCTCCGAATGGCTGGATTGGGCCGAGACATCGCTGCTCGAGCCTGCGACAGATCGCCGGCGGCGCGTTATCATTCCCGCTGTCGGGCCAGGAGTTTGGTCCTGGCCGCCGTCCGCCCCGAAGTGTGTGGCGATTTTCGAGGAGGGAGCAATGCACGCGCAACGAGGAAGAGACCGGCGTCAGCAGCAGTCCGGGCCGCCGCCCGGCATGGCGGAGCGCCGCTGCGGCGTCGAACGGCGAACCCTGCATGTGACCCCCGAGTCGATCGCCGAGATCGAGGCGCGTGTCGCCATGTACGCACGCAAGCCCAAGGGCCCGGACGCCGGCGATGGATCGGGCTGGGACAAGCTGATCGTCCCCCTCGACTGATCCGCATCGACTGATCCGCATCGACCGGCGGCCTGCGGCCGCCGGCTGCGCCTTCACTGCAGCAGGCCACTGGCACGCAGCACGCGCCGCCGCACCGCTTCCTGCAACAGGCCGACGCCGGCCGGCGTCGCCAGCGTCAAGCGCGAGCGGGCCCGCGTGATGCCGGTGTACAGCAGTTCGCGCGTCAGGATCGGACTCGGTACGGCCGGCAGGAGCAGCGCCACATGCGCGAACTCGGAACCCTGCGCCTTGTGAACGGTGAGCGCATACGCCGTCTCCACCGCCCGCAGGCGAGTCGGCAGAATCCAGCGGATGCCGTCGGCCGCGCCGCTTGCGGCAAAGGCGACTCGCAGGATCGATTCGCCGGCGGTGCTGCCAGGCAGCTCGAGCGCGATACCGATGTCGCCGTTCATCAGTCCCAGGCTGTATTCGTTGCGCGTCACCAGCACCGGACGGCCAGGGTACCAGCCGTGCGTGGCGCGAATCAGCCCGGCTGCGTGCAGCGCGTCGGCGATCCGCTGGTTGAGACCGGCGACACCCCAGGGGCCGAGCCGCGGCGCACACAGCACCTGGAACTCGCCGTGCGCCGCCAGCACCGCCTGCGCCCAGTTGGCGAAAGCCGCCGCCGTCGCCGTGCCTGCCGGCTGTTGCGCGCGCATCGTTTGCAGGTAGTGCCGATAGCCGCTGCCAGCGGCGGCGTGACCGCCGGCCGGCAGCGGCCCGCCGTCGACGACGAGCTCCCTGAAGCGGCGCTCGTCTTCGCCAGGCAATTCGCAGAACGCCAGATCCGCCTGCGGCTGCCGCCACAGCTCGGCCAGCAACCGCGTGTCGCCGGCATTCACCACCGCCGCCAGGCGGCCGATGCCGCTCGCTGCCGCGAAGCGATGGCTGTGGCGCAGCATGACCACCGCCTGATCGAGCGCGCTGCCATCCGGGTCGACCAGAGCCGGCTCGATGCGCTCGCCGCTGACTGCCGTCAGCCAGTCGCAAGTGGCCGGACGGTAGTGGCCGTCAGCGGCGCGTCGACACAGTTCGCCGAATACCGCCCCCGCCTCGACCGAGGCGAGCTGATCGCGGTCGCCAATGAGGACGAGCCGGGCCGTCTCCGGCAGGGCGGCGAAGACCGCCGCCATCATCTCGAGGTCGACCATCGAAGCTTCGTCGATCACCAGCAGATCGACTGCCAGCAGGTTGCCCGCATGGTGGCGGAAGCGCCGGCTCTCGGGACGACCGCCGAGCAGCCGGTGGAGCGTCCCGACGCGGTCGGGAATCGCCGCGCGCACGGCCTCGGCATGGGCCACGCCGGCGAGTGACAGCGACGCCAGCGCGCCGGCGATGGCGTCGCTCAGCCGCGCCGCCGCCTTGCCGGTCGGCGCCGCCAGCCGGATGCGCAGCGGCCGCGCCGGCTGCCCATCGGCTGCGTCGGCAAGCGCCAGCGCCTGCAGCAGCGCGACCAGCCGCAGCACGGTCGTCGTCTTGCCGCTGCCGGGGCCGCCGGTGATGATGCTGAAACCGCTGCCGGCGGCCAGCGCACAGGCGATCTTCTGCCAGTCGACGCGTTCGCCTGCGACGGCGGGAAACAGCGCGGCAAGCGTCGTCCGCATCGCCGTCACCGGCAGCGCGGCCTGCAGTTGCGGCGACACGCAGAGCCGCCGCTCGATGGCAGCACGCACGTCCTGCTCGCACTGCCAGTAGCGACGCAGGTACAGCCGCCCGGCGGCGAGCACCAGCGGTGTCGTGCCGCTGCCACCGGCGACCAGCAGCGGGTGGGCCAGGGCAGCCTGCCAGTCGGCGAGGCTGAGGCCGGCAAGCACTTCCTCCGGCCGCAGCGCCGGCGCCGCCCCGGCCAGCCCCTCGTCGCCGGCCGGCGGCAGCGACAGCGCCTGCCCCGGGGCTGCCAGCGTGGCCGGCAAGTCGAGGCAGGCATGGCCGCGACCGAGCTGATGGCTGGCCAGAGCGGCAGCGAGGATCAGCCAGGGCGACGCATCGGGCACCTCACGCCAGAGGAAGTCGGCGAAGGCGACATCGAGCGGCCGCAGCCACTGCCGCTCGCGCCACTGCCGCAGCAGCAGGCGCATCTCCGGTCGCTGCACGATGGCGGCGGCCATCAGCGCTGCGGCGCCACTTGCCGGCCGGCAAACAGCGCATCGAGTTCGTCGATCAGTTGCCGTGGCGGCCGTTCGGCGTGCAGGCCACGGCTGGCCGAATCGCCGCCGCGAAGGAAGACGTAGACCGCCGCCCCGACGTGGCGATCGTAGTCGTAGTCCGGCAGCCGCGCGCGCAGCAGCCGGTGCAGCGCCAACAGGTAGAGAACGTACTGCAGGTCGTAGCGTGCGTGCAGGATGGCCTCGCGCAACGCCGCCGGCGTGTACGCGGCATCCGCCGGGCCCAGCCAGTTCGACTTGTAATCGACCACGTAGTAGCGCCCCTGATGTTCGAGAACGAGGTCGATGAAGCCCTTCAGCATGCCGTTCAGCTGGCCCTCCTGCAGCGCCGGGCGCGCCGCTCCGGCGAGCGTGTGGCGGCAGACCAGTGCGTCGACGCGCCGCAGGTCGACGGCGTGCACCGGCAGCCAGAACTCCATCTCCGCCCGTGCCGCCGACAGCGCGCACAGCCGCAGCGTCGTCGCCGCTGCCGCCTGCCCGGCCGGCAGTTCCCACGGTCGCGTGAGGAAGCCCTGCAACCAGTCCGCGAGCGATCCGCTCCATCGTTCCCGGCCACGCGTCCGGCAGCAGCGTGCGACCAGTTCTTGCCGCAGCGACCCGTCGCCGGCAACGTTCGCGAAACCCGCGGCGGCACTCGCCTCGAGCAACTCATGCAGGAAGGTCCCGGCTTCGGCGCCACGCGGAAAATCGTGCAGCGAAGCGGCGGCGGCTGGCGCCGCCTCGCTGGGTGCCGGTGTGGCGGGCTCCGCCGCGGTCGTTCGCGCCTCGTGGAAGAGTTCCTCGGTCGCCGTCCCGGCCGCCAGCGACGACGCGACGGCATCGCCCGCGGCGGCGATGCGCAGGGCCGAATAGCTGGCGATCCACCAGTGCTCGCGCAAGACCCGTGCCGACTGGCGGGCGCTGCCGACGCTGTGGCGCAGCGCTTGCGTGCGGAAGCGCTCGTCGCCCGCTGCCGCCGCCGGCACGAGCGCGATGTGCGGACAGCCGGCAGCCAGCGCCTGCAGTCGCTGCGGCAACTCTTCCGCTGCCGGTTCCTCGCCGGCGCCGAGCAGGTAACCGAAGGCACCTTGCTGCAGGCCGGCGAGCGGCGCCACGCCCAGCCAGGTGGCATGCTGCGCCCGCGTCAGCGCGACGTAGAGCTTGCGCAGGTCCTCGGCGAGGCGTTCGCGGTCGGCAAGGGCGACGATCGCCGGGTCGCTGGTCAGCGATAGTTGCGGCCGGCCCGCGGCATCATGCCACTTCAGCGGCGGCCGGCTGTGCGACGTGATTGCCCGGTAATTGCAGGCGAAGGGCAGGAAGACGAGTGGATACTCGAGGCCCTTGGCCTTGTGTACCGTCACCACCTGCAGCAGTTCGGCATCGCTTTCGAGGCGCAACTGCCGCGCATCACCGGCGGCGGCCGCCGCCGGCTGCCGCCTTTGCCCGGCGAGATGGCGAAGCAGCGCCTGTGGGCCATCGAGCAGGGCACTCGCCTGCTGCAGCAGTTCGGCCAGATGCAGGAGGTTGGTCAGGGTGCGTTCACCGCCCGGCGGCGGCGGTTCGCCCGGCGTTGCGCCAGCAACGCGGCCGAGCAGCCGGGCGGGCACCGAAAAATCGTGCAGCAGGCGGCGCAGCATCGGCAATACGCCCTGCCGCAGCCAGCACTCGCGATAACCGCGAAACTGGACGACGCGCAGCTCCCACGCCGCTTCGTCGTGCTGCAGGGCGTCGAGTTCGTGCCAGCCGAGCGCGAGCGTCGCCGTCGCCAGGGCGCTGCGCAGCAGGCGCGGATCATCCGGCTCGGCGACGGCGGCCAGCCAGTGCTGCAGCTCGAGCGCCTCGTCGCTGTCGAAGACGGAATCGCGATCCGAGAGGTAGACGCTGCGCACGCCGCGCTGCTGCAGCGCGCCGCGGATGGCGGCGGCCTCGCTGCGGTTGTTGACCAGCACCGCCATGTCCGCCGGGCGCAGCGGCCGCAGTCCGCCGCCGGCGGCGAAGCCGGCGCGACCGGCCTCGCCGAGATTGAGCAGCCGGACGATCTCGGCGGCGCAGGCGACAGCCATCAGCTCGAGATAGTCGGTCTTGCTCAGGCCCTTGTCGCCTGCTGCCGCCAGGAAGCAGGCGACGAGCGCCGGCGGGCTGGCGCCGTCAACCTGCAACGCGTCTGCACGCCCCTGCGCCTGCGCCGCCTCGAAAGGCAGAGGATTGCCGGCCGCGCTGCGGAAGCCGAAGGCGCCGCTCCCCTCGCGGCGCTGCTCGGCGAAGGCGAAGCAGTGGTTGGTCGCCGCCACCATCTCCCGGCTGGCGCGATAGTTCGTCAGCAGCGTGTAGATGCCGCCGCTGCAGGCGCTCCTGGCGGCCAGGTAGGTGTGAATGTCGGCGCCACGGAAGGCATAGATCGCCTGCTTCGGATCGCCGATGAGGATCAGCGCCGTTGGCTCGGAGGCGGGCGCCGGCCGATAGACGGCGTCGAAGATCCGGTACTGCACCGGGTCGGTGTCCTGGAACTCGTCGATCAGCGCCACCGGGAACTGCTGCCGGATCGCTGCCGCCAGCCGCTCACCACCGTCGCCCTGCAGTGCCGCCGCGAGCCGCGTCAGCAATTCATTGAAGCCCATCTGCGCGCGTGCTTCCTGTTCGCCGGCGAAGCGCTCAGCGACCCAGCGGGCGGCGTGGCAGAGCACCTCGCCCTGTGCCTGCGGCAGCGCCGCCAGTTCGCTGGCGAGCCCGGCGATCGCCAGCAGCGCCGGATGCTCCGGCGGCGCGCCGGACTTCCAGGCATCGAGCAGTCCGGCGGGGGTCAGTCGCTCCCAGCCTGTCTTCAGGTCCGGGCTGCCCATCCCGGGATCCTCATGCCAGGCGCGCAGGGCTTCCAGCCACGGCCGGTAGTAACGGCCCTGCAGCTTGCGTCCGTCGACCCGCCGCTGCGCGACCGCCGCGTCGAGCAGATCCTGCAGTTCGCCCACCCAGCTTCGCCACGGTGCCTTGAGTTCGGCCAGCCGTTGCTGCCGCAGGGCGCGCGCGCGCCCGAGGGCGTCATGCGGCGGTACTGCCGGCGGCAGCAGGGCGACGTCATCGAGCAGCCTGGCGACCACCTGCTGCAGCGCCTCCGGACCCGACCACCACTGCCGCAGCTCGCCCGCCGCAGCGGCTTCGAGCGGCACGATGAAAGTGCGCCAGTAGTCGCGCACGACTTCCGCCAACAGATCCTGCTGGTCGCTTTCCAGCGTCTGCACGAACAGGCTGTTGCTGGCAAACGCGTGCTCGCGCAGCATGCGGTTGCACCAGCCGTGAATCGTCGATACCGCCGCATCGTCCATCGCCTCGGCGGCGAGTTGCAGCTTGTGGGCACAGCCCGGCCACTGCTCCGGCGGGTACTCCGCGCGCAGCGCCTGCAACGTGGCGTCGCCGCCGGCGTCGGCAGCGGCCGCCGCGTCGCTCCGGAAACAGGCGGCGGCAGCGGCGAGGCGGCGGCGGATGCGGTCGCGCAGTTCTTCCGTCGCCGCTTCGGTGAAGCTGACGACCAGGATCTCTGCCGGCGCCAGCGGCCGCATGCCATCGCCACTGCCATGGCCGAGAACCAGGCGCAGGTACAGGGCAGCGATGGTGAATGTCTTGCCGGTGCCGGCGCTCGCCTCGATCAGCCGCATGCCGCTGAACGGCAGGCGCAGCGGGTCGAGCACGTGGCGCGCCAGGACGCCAGCGTCGCCGGTCGTCGCGCTGCTCACGCCTCTGCTCCCGCGGCGGCGGAGCGATTGCCGCGCCGCGGCCCGGCCGACGGCAGCGCCGCGTGCAGCGGCCGCAACAGGCGGTCGGCCAGGACGAAGAACTCGCCGCCAGCGGCGAGCGCCAGGAAATCCGGATAGACGCGGCGCAGACAGGGGTCCCGGTCGACCTCGCCCGGCTGCCGGTCGCCGCCGTCGTACACCTTCCTGGCATCCGCGTCGCTGCCCGAGTGCAGCCAGGCAAGGCCCGCCCGCACTGCCAGCGGCAGCGGGCGGCGCATGCCTTCGTGCCAGGCCTGCAGCAGTTGCCGCAGCAGGGCCGCTGCCGCCTCTGCCGGCAACGGGGCGAGCTCGATGTCGCCCTGCTTGCCGACCAGCAGCGTCGTCAACGGCCCGACCGCGATCTGCATTCCCAGGTGCCGCAGCCAATGCCGGATCACTCTGTCGCCGCGAACCCGCTGGCCATCGATCAGCTCGCGGCTGTCGACGACGACCTGGCCGAGGTTGTCGGCGCCGTCGCTGCGCACGCCGCCGAGCCAGTCGGCAATCTGCAGCGGCTGGCCGGCGATCGGCATCTCCAGGCAGAGCTCGCGTTCACCAGCCAGCGGCAGCGGCCAGCGCGCGAGGGCCTGCCGATGGCGCGCGAAAAGGTCGTCGAGCGCTGCCAGCAACTCGTCGGCCAGCACCTCGCCGAAGGCGCCGGCGGGCAGCGCACCGCGGCGGTTGATGGCGCTGAGCCGGGCCTGGCCGGCCGTGCCGATGTCCTCGCCACGCTGCAGTGCCGCGAGCTGGACGGCGATCAGCTCGTCCTGCAGTTGCCAGCGACCGAGCGCATCGATGACGAAGGGCTCCTGGTCTTCGCCGACGGGATCGTCGGTGGCGAAGACGACGCCCAGACGCTGGCGGAAGAACGACCGCACCGGATGCGCGAGAAAATCCTCGAGTTCACGCAGCGACAGCGCCTCGTCGCGCGCCAGCGGCGGCAATGGGACGCCGTTCGCGGGCCAGCGCCGAGCACCCGACGGGACCCCGTCCGCCTGCCATTCGCGCGCATAGGTGAACAGGCCGGCCGCCGCCGGCGCCGGGAAGTACTCGGCACTGAACGGCTGCAGGCGATGCTCGACGGTCAGCGCCGCGAGCAAGGCAGCGCCCGGCGCGGCGGCAACGGCATGCGCCATGTCGGCGGCGGCGTCGACGGCCAGCGTCCAGCCGGCAGCGAGATGATCGCGCAACTGGCCGACCAGTACCGACGGCGGTCGCGGACGGTTGTCGTTGATGCTGCGGCCGACCCACGAGATGTGCAGGTGTTCGCGCGCCGACAACAGGGCTTCGAGAAAGAGATAGCGATCGTCTTCGCGCCGCGACCGGTCGCCGGGGCGGTGATCGCCAGCCATGAGGTCGAAATCGGTCGCCGGCCGGCTGCGCGGATAATCGCCGTCGTTCATGCCGAGCAGGCAGACGCGACGAAACGGGATGGCGCGCATCGGCATCAGCGTGGCGAAGGTGATCGCGCCGGCGAAGAAGCGCTGCGTCAGGCCGCCGGCATCGAGGCTGGCGAGCCAGTGCGCGCCGACCACCGACAGCGGCAGATCGGCGCTCAGCGCGGCGGCGTCGCACGCTTCCTGCCAGCGCTGCAGCGCGCCCTCGAGCTGCAGCAGGGTAAAGGCGTCGGCATCGTCGTCGGCAGCGAAGAAGTCGGCCAGCAACTGGCGCAGGCGAGCACACCAGGTGGCGACCGGCGCCGCGCTGCGCAGCGTCTGCCAGTACTCCTGCAGACGCTCGATCAGTTGCAGCAGCGGCCCGAGCAACGCGGCGTCGATACCGCCGATCTCGTCGTAGGGCTCGATCCCCTGCCAGGCGCCGGCGTCGGCGCCGACGGCGTAGCCGAGCAGCATCCGGCGGCTGCCGAACAGCCAGGTATTCGCCGCCGCGGCCTCCGCCGGCCGCGGCAAGCCGAAGCTCGCGCGGTGCTCGGCGTGCAGGCCCCAGCGGATGCCGGCACCACGGATCCAGCGATGCAGCAGCGGCAGGTCCTCGTCGGCGATCGCGAAGCGGCGTCGCAGCGCCGGCACCTCGAGCAGGTCGAGCACGTCACTCGCCGCCAGCCGCGACTGCGGCAGCGACAGCAGCTTCTCGAGCGCCTGCAGCAGCGGGTCGCACTCCCGCCGCGACTGGTCGACGACGGTGAACGGCAGGTAACGCGGATCATCGGCGGGCAGCAGGCCGAACACCGCCTGCACATGCGGTGCGTAGACGCCGATGTCGGGCACCATGACGATGATGTCGTGCGGACGCAGGCTCGGGTCTGCGTTGCAGGCGGCGAGGAGCTGGTCGTGCACGATCTCGACCTCGCGCTGCGCGCTGTGCGCGACGTGGAAACGCAGCGAATGATCCTGCCGCGGATCGACCGCCGGCCAGCAGGCGCGCGTTTCGTGCAGCGGCCGCAGGTCGAGGATGTCGTCCTGCAGCTGCTGCAGCAGGCTGGCCACGCCGCCGGATTCGAAGAGCTCGATCCGCTGCCGGGCTGCCGGCAACTGCCGCTCGCCCGGCAGTTGCTGCCCGTCGCAGTCGTCGAGGAGGCCGATGAAATCGCGCCCCTGCTTGCCCCAGGCCGCCAGCAGCGGCTGCGCATGCACGTGCAGCAGTTCCGGCGTCAGCTCGGCCGGCATTCCCTGCCGCCGTCGCTGGCCGCCGCTGCCGCGGCGCAGGAGGTCGCGGTCGGCGACGATGTCGGCCCAGTGATGCCGGCACGGGTTGTGCACGCAGATCAGGACCTGCGTCCACCGCGCCAGCACGGCGAGAACCTCGAGCGCCTGCTGTGGCAGGCTGGAGATGCCAAAGACCAGCAGGCGCCGCGGCAATCCGTCCGGCCGCCCGGCCGCGGTCCACTGCCGCGCCCGTTCCATGAAGGCGGCATGAACCGCGGCACGCCCGGCGGTTCCCGTCACGCCGGAGGCTGCCGCGCCGGCGGCGACATCGGCCAGCAGTGCGCGCCACAACGCTGCCTGCCAACGCTGCCCGCCGGGCAGCGGCCGGCCGTTGCCGCGGCCGTCGGGCAGGACGTCGCTGCCCGCTGCCCAGGCGGCCAGCCAGTCCGCGCGATACACCTGATACTGATCGAAGAGGTCGGCCAGCCGCTCGGCCAGCTGGAAGCGCTTGCGCTGATCGCTGTCGTGCGCGAGGAAGGCGTGCAGCGGCTCGTACTCGGGCCTGCCGCCGAGTTCCGGCAGCAGGCGCAACAGCCGCCAGAGCAACCGCTCTTCGTCGAAGGGTGAGGATTCGGGCACCGCATCGCGCCCGAGCAGCGAGCGATAGGCCTGCCAGAGGAAACGTGCCGGCAGCGACACTTCCAGCCCAGCCGCGATGCCACAACCACCGGCTTCGCCGTCACTGCCCACGGCGTCGGCGGCCAGCGCCATCTTCAGCCACTGCGCAATGCCGTTGCTCTGCACGAGAATGGACTCGTTGTCGAGTGGCGCCAGCGGATATCGCTTGATCCAGGCGACGACCAGATCGCGCAGGATCTCGGGCCGGTTGCCGTGCACGACGATCAGACCGGGTTCAGGGGCAGGCGATGACAGGGTCGGCTCCTCCGGGCAACAGTGCGGCGACGGACGAAGGGGCGAAGACAACGCGGAAGCCGGTCATGCCGCCCACCTCGCGTCCTGCAGCCGACTCAGCGGCGGCGGCGAAACAGCAGGACACCGTCGCCTGCCGGCTGTCCGGCGTAGCAGTAGCCGTCGCTGTCGAAATCCCTGAGCGCAGCGACCTCGGTCAGCCGATTGACGAGCACGAAACGCGCCATCAGACCACGCGCGCGCTTGGCAAAGAAACTGACCACACGGAAGCGGCCGCCGCTCCAGTCCTCGAACACCGGCTGCACGACCGGGACCGACAGTTGCGGCGGCAGCAGCGCCCGGAAATACTCCTGCGAGGCCAGGCTGAGCAGTACGCTCGCCCCCGCTGCGCGTACCGCCGCATCCACCGCGACCGTGATGCGGTCGCCCCAGAAGGCGTAGAGATCCCGGCCACGCTCATTGACCAGCCGGCTGCCCATCTCCAGCCGGTACGGTTGCATCAGGTCGAGCGGCCGCAGCACACCGTACAGACCCGACAGGATGCGCAGCCTCGCCTGCGCGAAATGCAGATCGTCGGCCGACAGCGAAACGGCATCCAGCCCCTCATAGACGTCGCCGTTGAATGCCAGGATGGCCTGCTTGGCGTTCGACGGCGTGAACGGCTCGGCCCATTCGGCATAGCGGGTGGCGTTGAGCACCGCCAGCTGGTCGCTGATCTTCATCAGGCTGGCGATCTCTGCCGGCGACAGGCGGCGCAACCGGTCGACCAGAAGCCGCGACTGCTCGAGAAAGACCGGCTGCGAATGTTCGGCAAGCGTCGGCGGGGTCCGATAGTCGAGTGCCTTGGCGGGCGAGAGAACGACGATCATCGTCTGGCTCCGGGAAGTGGCGGGTCTGCAATCTGCACAATCTGCTAATATCGCCGATTGTAATCGACGTCGCACCACGGACACCGGCGATGCCTGCCCGCCGCCGACCGGCCCGGCTCGGCATCGCACGAAACCGAAGAACGCCGCCGTCAATGGAAGAAATCCTCAATCGTCTTGCCCTGCCGGACAGCGATCTGCCGTCGCTGCTCGCCGAACTCGTTGCCCGGCTGCGCCCCGACCACGCCGGCGATTCGGAGTCGGCGCGACGCAATCTGCAGGCGCTCTGCCACATCCTGAGCACCCGCCCGGAGCTGCGCAGCGCGTTGCGCAACGGCCTGACGACACTGGCGCAGACTTATCGCCACAGCGAGCTGTACACCGAGACCGGCATCCTGCCGAATACCGGCTTCGTCGCCGAGACACTGCACCGCATCGGCCACACCCTGCTGCCCGAGGTGCTCGATCCCGACCTGCTGCGCAGCGTCCTGCGGCGCGCCTTCGACCACCCGAGCGATCGCCGCTGGGTCATTGGCGTCGGAGAGCAGGCGTGGCTGGAACTGCTGACGGCGCTCCGCTTTGACGAGGGCCAGCCGGCGGCGAGCGTGCCGCCATCGGTCCTGCAGCTTCTGCGCTCGCTGCGCGTGCTGTCGCACTGGATCGCCGCCTGCGGCATGGAGCCGGAACTCCTGCGGCTCGAGCGCTCACTCGAGGCGCACGAATCGCCGTTCGCCGAGCAAAGCCGCGAGATGAGCGATTACATCACGGCCTACGCGGAGAACTGGGGCAGTCTGCCGGCCGCCGATGCCGATGATCGCCACCTGCGGCTCCTCTTCAGCCAGTGCCAGGAGGTGATCGAAAAGGTCCGCCGCACCGCCGCCCGCAACGGCACCAGCATCCGTCTCACCTACCACCTGCAGCGGTTGCGGCAACTGCTGCGGCGCTGCGAGCAACTGCTCGACATCCTCGCCGCATTGTCGGCCGACCCGCATGGCAGCAGCGCTGCCTACCCGGCCATCGTCACCCTGTTCGTCCAGCTGGTGCGCGAGGAGTGCCTGCGCAACAACCTGCCGCGGCACTGGCGCCAGAACACCGAACTCCTCGCCCTGCGGGTGACCGACAATGCCAGCCACCATGGCGAACACTACATCACCGAGACCCGCTCGGAGTACTGGCAGATGTGCCGGTCGGCGATGATCGGCGGCTTCGTCATCGCCTTCATGGCCTGTTTCAAGATCCTCCTGAGCAAGGCGCAGATGCCGCCACTGACCGGCGCCATCGCCTACTGCCTGAACTACGGTCTCGGCTTCTGCCTGATCCACATCGTGCACGGCACGGTCGCCACCAAGCAGCCGGCGATGACCGCCAACGCCATCGCCGCCAGCATCAGCGAGGCCGGCGGCAAGCTGCGCGACGTCGAGGCACTGACCACCCTGATCGCCCGCACCTGCCGCAGCCAGATCGTCGCCATCCTGGGCAACGTCGGCGTCGCCATTCCGCTGGCGGCGCTGCTCACCCTGGCGATCTTCAACCTCAGCGGCGAACACTTCACGAGCGAGGAGAAATCGCTGCACCTGCTCGCGGAACAGAGCCTGGTCCACAGCGGCGCGATCTTCTACGCCGCCATCGCCGGTGTCTGCCTGTTCATTTCGGGGCTGCTCAGCGGCTATTACGACAACTACGCCGCCTACAACAGGATCGCCGAACGCATTCTGCAGCTTCGCTGGCCACGACGCCTGTTCGGCGACGCGCGCATGCAGCGCGTTGCGGCCTACATCGGCGACAACCTCGGCGCACTCGCCGGCAACCTGCTCTTCGGCTTCCTGCTCGGCGGCACGACGCTGCTCGGGCTGCTGCTGGGCCTGCCGCTCGACATCCGCCACGTCGCCTTCTCGTCCGCCTTCGTCGGCATCGCCTTCGTCGATCTGGGCTACTCGCCGGATACCTCGCTCTTCCTCTGGGCGATCGTCGGCGTCGCCGCCATCGGCATCATCAATCTGACGGTGAGCTTCGCGCTGGCACTCAACGTCGCCCTGCGCGCGCGCCAGGTCGACGAGTCGGCGTGGAAGAGTCTGGCGCGAGCAGTGCCGGCACATCTCGTTCGCCAGCCGAGGGACTTCTTCCTGCCGCCGCGACGGCCGGACTGACCCGCCTCGCCGGCAGGAAGGCGTTTCTGGCCGGCAAACCGCGGCGCATCCGCCGGCGCGCCACGCATTCGCCTTGACCGGGACACGGGATTTTCCTATCCTGCTGCCATGGCCATGATCCGACGGATCGCCCGGCCAACCGCACTACCCACTCCTCTCCATCGCACGCCATGCCAAAGGAATCATGATGACCGAAGCCAAGACACCCGCCAAGAAAGCGACGACAACCCGCAAGACCGCCACACCGGCTGCCGCCGAAGCGCCGGCGAAGGCACCGGCCGCCACCCCGGCAGCGCCAGCAGCACCGGCCGCGACGGCAGGGGTCGCCGCCGAGACGGTGGCCAAGGCACCAGCGAGCAGGAAGGCAGCAGCCCCGGCGGCCGAGAAGAAGAGTCCGGCGAAGCCAAGCGCGGCAGCCACTGACCCGGCGGCCCCTGCCGCGACACCGCAAGCTGCAGCCACCGCGCCCATCGAAACGGCTGCCACGACAGCACCCGCTGCGCCCGCGGTTGCCAAGCCAAGTGCCGAGGAACGCTATCGCATGGTCGAATCCGCCGCCTATTTCATCGCCGAGAAGGATGGCTTCCAGGGCTGCGCCACGCATTACTGGACCCTGGCCGAGCGCGAGATCGCCGTCACCCTCGGCGAAGCCGAGGCTTGATCGCGAAGCGCGCCGACGCGCAACCATTGCCCATGATCCGGAGCACTTCGTGCGCAAGCGCCTGATCGGTGATCCGCAACCGGACGCGCAGCAGGCGCCGCCTGCCTGGCTGAGGCTGGACGAACTGGCGGAGGTCGAAATCAGCTCCGAGGATGCCGCCTGGCCGATCGAGTCGGCGCTGCTGCCCGGTACCGGCGGTGGCTGGCGGGCCTCGCTTCCGGGCCGGCAGACGATCCGGCTGATCTTCGCCCGGCCGCAGCGACTGCAACGGATCCATCTGCGTTTCGTCGAACCGGCACGCCAGCGAACGCAGGAGTACCTGCTGCGCTGGTCCGGCGACGGCGGCCAGTCGTTCCACGACATCGTCCGCCAGCAGTGGAACTTCGACCCGCGCGGGGCAAGCACGCAGACCGAGCAGCACCAGGTCGACCTCGCCGCAGTCGCCATCCTCGAACTGATCGTCACACCAGACATCGCCGATACCCAGGCGATCGCCTCGCTTGCCGAAATGCGCCTGGCCTGAGAGGCGGCCGCGCGATCGTCGCCGGCAGGGCGGACTTCAGGGAAGCAGGACCTTCAGGACGAGGCCGATCAGCGCCGTCGCCGCAATCAGGTGGATGACCTTGACCCGGAAGCGGAACAGGGCGACCAGCGCGCCGAGCGCGATCAGCGCCGATGTCGCGTCGAACGGTCCGGCGAAGCCGCGCGGCCAGAGCACGTGGTAGCCGAAGAACAGGGCCAGGTTCAGGATCACCCCTACCACCGCAGCGGTGATCGCCGTCAGCGGGGCGGTGAACTTGAGGTCGCCATGCGTCGATTCCACCAGCGGGCCGCCGGCGAGGATGAAGACGAATGAAGGCAGGAAGGTGAACCAGGTGACCAGAACGGCCGCCGCCGCCCCCGCCGCAAAGGCGGCATCGGGTCCGAACAGCGCCTGCACATAGCCGCCGATGAAGGCGACAAAGGCGACCACCATGATCAACGGTCCCGGTGTCGTCTCACCAAGCGCCAGGCCGTCGATCATCTGCGTCGGCGTCAGCCAGCCATGGTGCAGCACCGCACCCTGGTAGACGTAGGGCAGGACCGCATAGGCACCGCCGAAGGTCAGCAGGGCGGCCTTGGTGAAGAACCAGCCCATCTGCGTCAGCGTGTGCGCCCAGCCGTACACGAGCGTCAGCAGCGCCATCGGCACCAGCCAGAGCAGCGCCCCGACCACAACGACCGTGACCAGCCGCGACCAGCGGAAAGCCGCGTGCGGCGGCGTTGGTGTCCCGTCGTCGATGAGCGCCGGGCCGAATGACTTGCCGACCTCGACATGCCCACCGGCAGCGCCGAAACGCTGCGGCGCGAGACGCCCACCGAGATGGCCGATCAGTGCCGCCGCGGCGACGATCAGCGGGAACGGCACATCGAGAGCGAAGATGGCGACGAACGAGGCGGCGGCAATGGCCAGCAACAGCTTGTTGCGCAGCGCGCGCAGGCCGATGCGATGGGCCGCCTGCAGCACGATGGCGGTGACCGCCGGCTTGATGCCGTAGAACACACCGACAACGAGCGGCAAGTCACCGTAGGCGATGTAGACCCAGGAGAGGACGATCAGGATCAACAGCGAGGGGAGGACGAACAGCACGCCGGCGACGACGCCGCCGGCGACGCGGTGCAGCAACCAGCCGATGTAGGTCGCGAGCTGCTGCGCCTCCGGACCGGGAAGAAGCATGCAGTAGTTGAGCGCGTGCAGAAAGCGCCGCTCGGAAATCCAGTGCCGGTTCTCGACCAGTTCCTGATGCATGATCGCAATCTGCCCGGCGGGACCGCCGAAGCCGATCCAGCCGAGCTTGAACCAGAACGCGAAAGCCTGCCGGAAACTCACGCTGGCAGGTGCAGCGGCACTGCCTGTGAGCGCGCCGGAATCAAGTTGCGTCATCGGTCTGGGTGGTCCTCCCATGAGCCGCCGGGCACGAACCCGGCAGACGACAGCGAACGGCAACGCACGCTCCCGCCGGCCGCCGCCCCCAAGGGCAGCGGGGCGGACGCCGCCACTGCGCGCACGATACACGAAAGCCGGCCGGACTGCCGCGCCGCCCAAACATCGCTGATCACGGCCGTGGCGCTGCCCTGCAGTCGCCACCGCCGCTGTCCGCCGGCGGCGCAGCGTGCGCTGGCACGCCGCAGCCGTGCCACCGCTGCCGCGCGATCACTCCTCGAGCAGGCTGCGCAGCATCCACGCCGTCTTCTCATGCACCTCCAGCCGCTGCGTCAGGAGATCGGTGGTCGGCTGATCGTTTGCCGCGGTCACCACCGGCAGCAGTTCGCGCGCCGTCCGTGCCGTTGCCTCCTGCGCGGCGACGAGATGACGAATCATGTCGGTTGCCCGCGGAACGCCTTCCACTTCGGCGATCGAGGCGATGCGACTGAACTCACGATAGGTGCCTGGAGCCGGGTGACCCAGCGCGCGAATCCGCTCGGCGATGACGTCGAGCGCGGTCCACTGTTCGGTGTACTGCGCCATGAACATCAGGTGCAGCGTGTTGAACATCGGGCCGGTGACGTTCCAGTGGAAATTGTGCGTCATCAGGTAGAGGGTATAGCTGTCGGCGAGCAGTGCCGACAGGCCGTGCGCGATCTTCTCCCGATCCTCGGCGCTGATGCCGATGTTGATCGCGGGTGCAGTGGCAGTTCTGGTTTTCATGGTACGACCTCCTTCAGTGAAGAATCAAGAATCCGGCCAGCGAAACGCTGATCGCGAATGCAGTTTCCCGCAGCGGGCTCGTTCCGAATCCGGAAGCACCCGCTCCATGGCTTGGGCGCCACCGTCGCGGGGAGTCGCTGCTGCGACGCGTGATTGGATTCTAGGGACAGCCGAAAAATAGATCCAATGAATTGCTTTCATTGCATCAATTGTCTTCAGCTATGGCACGCGGCGCGACCGGCGGCTCCCAGGCGCCGCCGGCGGGCGCTCTACTGGCGCGTCGGCGGCGTCTCGCCACGGACCGTGAAGGCGGGCACCGGTGCCGGCCAGAGACCACGGTCGCTGGCCTGCCCGCCGTCGAAGACGAGCCAGCTCTGACCACCGTAGTGCGGCAAGGGTCGCGCCAGCGAGCGCAGCGCTGCCGCATCGTTGGCGGCGACCACCAGCAGCGGGCCGCGCTCGACGGTCCATACCCGCGCCGAGCCGCGCGTCGCGTTGCCACCCAGCGTCTGCGCCTGCTGCGGCAGACCGTTGGCGAGCAGCGCCGCATCGACCGCGGCCGGCGTACCGACGACCATCACCGACTCGCCAGCCACCAGCGCTGCCTGCAGGTCGGTCAGGCGGAGCAGCGCCGCCGGCCGTTCGAAGAACCGCCCGACCACCGTCTCGGCAGCCTCGCGGAACGCTGCATCGCCGCCGACGACGACCCAGCGCGGCTGCAGCGCCCCGACCCAGCGGCGCAGGATGAGCGGCAGTTCGGCCTCATGCAGCCGCCGCCAGGTGCGCGCTTCGGGGTCGATGCGGATCCGTTCGGGAAGGAAATCGAGGTCGAACCCGGCCAGACTTCGCTCGCCGGTGACGTCGATCCAGCGCGTGATGGCGTGCGTGCCGCCGGCGATCTCGACCGGCAGCCTGAGCGCCAGCGCCGGGCTCCCCTGGCGCAGCGTCAGGCGCAGGCGATGACCCGACGGCGAGCGACTGGCGACTGCATCGTCGACCGTGAACATCGGCAACTGCCGCGAACTCAGCCACTGCGCGAAGACGCCGCGCAGGTCGCTGCCCGAAGCCCGCTCGAAGGCTCGCCGCAGATCGTCCCAGCTCGCATGGCGAAAGCGCTGTGCCTGCCAGAAATCACGCAGCGCCTGCGCGAACGCCGCGTCGCCGATGCGGTCCCGCAACATCAGGAAGAACATCGCCCCCTTGCCATAACCGACCGCCGCTTCAGCTCCATGCCGGCGGCTGCGGAAGTCGCGCAGCGCCGGCTGCTCGCTGGCCGGCAGTGCGGCCGCGTCGCGCAGCCAGGCGAGCCGCAGGGCGTGCGCCGCCGCCGCTGAACTCTCCTCTCTGTAGGCGTAGTCGGCGAGGAAGGTGGTCAGCCCTTCGCTCCAGTTCCCCGAGCGCGCATCGACACGGACCCCGTTGCCCCACCAGTTGTGCAGCACCTCGTGGCCGAGCGAGGTGGCGCGGATGAACGGCAGGCGCAGGACGTCGACGCCGAGGTAGGTCAGCGTCGGCATGCCGAGTCCGGTCGGCAGCGGACTGGCGACGATCGAGAAGGCGTCGTAGGGGTAGGCGCCGATGAGTGCGCTGTAGCGCTCGATGTAGCGAGCGCTGTCGGCAAGATAGCCCTGGGCGAGTCCCGATTCGGCGTCGAGAGCCGGCGGGAAATAGGTTCGCAGCCGCAGCGGCGAGGCGCCGGCACGTGCCAACAGGCGCTCGCGCACCCGCCAGGGGCCGGCCATCAGGTCGATGCCATCGGTCGGCCGCGCAAACTCGAACTCGGCTGCATAGCGGTCGGCGCCGGCACGGGGCAGCCGTTCCGCCCGCAGGCTGCCGGGAACCACTGCGCGTTGCTCGCCCGGCAGCGACAGGCGCACCCGGTAGCTGAACAGCGCCAGCGGCGGCTGCGGGTACCAGCCGCTGCCCGCGGCGAGGAACGATCCCGCTGCTGCCGCCATTGGCGGCAGGCGTTGCAGAACCTGGCGATGGTCACGACCCGTTTCGGTCACCGGCAGCGTCCCGCCGTAAGCGATGCGCACCCGCTCGGCGCCGGCCGGCAAGGCGATTCGCCACGAACGCCTGCCGTCGCCCGCATCGCGGCCGCCGGCAACGCTCGCCGCGACGAGGAGACCAGCCGCTGCCCGCGCCTCGCGCACGCTCAGCGACTCGTGCAGGGTGAACGCGAAGCTCCGCCCGCCAACCGGCAGTTCGGCGATCACCTCGAGCTGCCGCGTCGCCGGCTCAAGCGTCACTTCGAGGTCAAGGTCCGCTGCCGCCCGGGCGCCCAGCGTCAACAGCAGCAGCGCGCCGGCGAACCACCTGCGCGGCATCATTCCGGCGGCAGGCGGACGACGATCTCGAGCGTCGTTTCACCGCGCCTGATCCGCAGCGGCAGCCACGTTCCCGGCGCCGCCGCCCGCACCAGCGAGATCACGGCCGCAGCCTTGAGCGCCGGTCGGCCAGCGACCTCGAGCAGTTGGTCGCCCACCAGGAGCCCGCTCCTCTCGGCCAGACTGCCGGCGGTGACCGCCTGCACGCGCACACCGCCGGCCGCGCCGGCAGCGTCTTCCAGTTGCACGCCGAGGCGTGGTGGCGCCACCGGCAGTGCCGGCTTCGGCGGCAACACGAACAGCGCGTCGGCGACGCCTGGCTGCATCTCGCGACAAGCCTCGCTGGACGCAACCGGCAACAGGGTGACCACCCGCCCGACACCGAGGGAACGCAACTGGTGCGGCACGCCGTGGCCGTGGCGCAGGTGTCCGCTGCCCATGATGCCGACGACGAGTTCTGCCCGCCCGTTCCTTTGTCCGGACGCCAGCCGTGTTGCCAGCGCTTCGGCCATCGCGCGATCCCAGTTCAGCTGCGCTTCGACGAAATGGCGGAAGCCGCGGCTGTCGCGACCGCCCTGGCCATGCGCGTGCTCGCGGTAGACACTGAAAAGGAAGTCGCGATAGGCCTCGCTGGCCGGCGCCGCGCGGCCGACGCCTTCGCGTTCGTTTTCCGGCACGGCATCCCAGCCCTGGTCGCCGATCGCCCGCGTCAGCCGGGAGTCGACGTTGAGCGCCAGCATCGGCAGACGATTGATGCGCGCAAACTCGAACAGCGGCAGGTAGAACGCAGCCGGAAAGCTCCAGTTCTCCTCCCATGCCGTCTGCGCCAGCAGCGCCGGGACGCTCAGCTCGCCCGCGACCCAGCGATCGAGCGCCGGCTGCACGCGACGCGGAAACATCTCGAAGCCGACGACCAGTTGCGGGCGCAGCGCGTGCAGCCCGGCAAGCACCTGCGCCTGCCAGCGATGATGATCCTCGTCGTCATGCTGCTCACCAAGCAGGACGACGTCGGCCGCGACGGCACTCGCCAGTACCTCGTCGACGGGGACACTCTCGCCATTCGCGCCGGCGATCCGCACCCAGCCCACGGGCGCGGTGCAGGCCGCGTTCCGTGCTGCCGAGCCGGACGACAGCAGCGCAACACTCAGAACACCGACCACCGCCAGCAGCGAACAGCAAAGGAGCCAGCGAGTAAGGTCGCGTTTCATCGGCGGATCGTCGCCAGCTGGGCCGAGCGCAGCGGCTGGAAATCAAGCCCCGGTGCGACCGCTCTGCGGCGTTGCTCGCCCGCTCGCACGGCAAGCTGCGTGCAAACCCGTCTGCACCCTCGTCTGACCACTGGCCAGCTTTCGTCCCGGGTGCTCCCGCTGCTTGCCTGCGCGTCTGCGCGCGATGTCCTCACGGCCATTCAGCCGAAGCTCGGTTGCTCACCGCTGCCGCCGGCAGGCATCGCGACGCTGAGGTCGTACTGCACCCCCAGGTGTTTCAGGCTTTTCACCGTCCGCCGGGCACCGTCGTGCAGCGCCATCCGTACCAGCTTCTCGAACGGCCGCAGGCGCGGCTCGAGAGCGGCGATTTCGACGCTGAAGCGGATCATCGTCGAGGAACTGCAGTCGTCAAACTCGTAGAGCGATGAATAGGGGGCCGAAATCCCCTGGAAGCGGACACGCTTCGGTGCTTCGAGTTCGCTCACCTCGAACACCGATTCGGACTTGTGGCCCTGATCGACACGCACCTGCCGCGCCTGGAAACCCGGCCGCACGGGTCCGGGCGAAAGTGCCTCCAGACGCAGGACTTCCGGCGACCAGCGCGGATAGTTGACGACGAAATCGAGCGCGACGAACTGGAAAACGCGGCCGATCTCCTCGAACACCAGAATGTCAGCAGTAGCGCCGATCATTGCTCAACCCTTGCCCTCGATGCAGACTGCCCCGGACCCCGCCAGAGCGGGCCGATCCGGTGCCAGCCGGGAATGCGCCGTCGCCGGCCGGGCAACCCCGGAACAATGGCAGTCTGCTACCCTCCATGCGCAAAGTAAAGCGCTCAAGCGTCGTGCCCCCTGCAGTTCCGGGGCTAGTCAGCGGCGACACCAGTCTGCTACTCTTCACCTCGAGACCAACTTGGGAGTTCCTACCTGATGTCTGCCGACGAGGTTACTTCGATGACGCAGCCGGCTCTCGCGCAACGCTGCGGCCAGTTCGGCAACTGCCTGTCGGCAACGTCCGCGTGCGCCGTCAGTGCGGCCGGCCGACCTAGCTTGCCAAGGCCCATGCGGCCTGCCGCTGTGGCGGTTGTCCGCCCCTGGAAAAGCAGGTGAACGGGTTCTGGTTTCTCGAGTCGGTAAGCGCCTACGGCTCGCGCATCACGTACAACATCGGCAACCTGCCTTTCCGCATCGGTCGCGGCCCCGGCAACGACCTGGTGGTTGCCGCGGCCCGCGATCTCAGCCGGTATCACGCGGTAATCACGGAAGACCTCAGCGGCCGTCTCAGGCTGACCGACCTCGACAGCACGAACGGCACTTCGGTCAATCGGCAACGACTCGAGGGCTCCTGCCTGCTCGAGGAGAACGACATCGTGCACTTCGGCGGCGCCGAGTTCCGTGTCGGCCTGCGTACGGTCGAACTGCCGCGCTTCGACCAGTCGCTGACGATGCTGGCGCCACCCGATTCGGCCTTGTCGGAACTCTTCGTTACCAACGAGAACGAGTTTCACCAGTTGCTGGCCGGTCAGGGGATGACCGGTACGGCGCAAGCCATTGCCGATGCCCGCAATGGGACGATCGTTGCTTACGAACTTCTCGGCCGTGCCTGTCATCCACAGTTGCCGGTGGCGCCACTGCCCCTGTTCAAGATCGCGCGCAAGCTGAATCGCGAGGCGGAACTCAGCCAGGCGTTCCGCGATTTCGCGCTGACGGTGATGGCGCCACGCCTGGACGGTTACACGCTCTTCGCCAACGTCCATCCCAAGGAAACCTTCAGCGCCGCCTTCTTCGCCACTCTGCAGCAGACGCGCCAGCGCCTGCCCCGGCTTGACCTGGTGATCGAGGTACACGAAAGCGCCGTCACGGAAA
The DNA here is from genome assembly GCA_013347225.1 of Candidatus Accumulibacter similis. Classification (NCBI taxonomy): domain Bacteria; kingdom Pseudomonadati; phylum Pseudomonadota; class Betaproteobacteria; genus Candidatus Accumulibacter; species Candidatus Accumulibacter similis. The sequence continues at coordinate 3,877,225 of CP054595.1, forward strand.
CGCGGGAACTGGTCGAGTTGGCCGCCCGCCTGCGCGACATCGGTGTACGCTTCGCCTATGATGACTTTGGCGCCGGACAGGCGCGCCTGAACGAGCTCGGCGAGGCACCGGCGCATTTCGTCAAGTTCGACATCAACCTCGTGCGCAACCTACACGTCGCCAGCGAACGCAAGCGACGGGTGGTGGGTGACCTCGTCAAACTCGTCCTCGACCTCGGATCCGTTCCACTCGCCGAGGGAATAGAGTGTGCAGAAGCCGCCGCGACCTGCAGCGAGATGGGTTTCCGGCTCCTGCAGGGCTTCCATTTCGGCCAGCCGGTCGCGGCCGACGGTCTGCCCACCGTGCGCGGGCCCGACACGCCCTGAGGTCGTGCCGCCGCGGCTTCGCGGCAAGAGGGTGAGGAAGTCTTCGCAAGCACAAGCAGGCCAGGAAGCGGCCTGCGCGAACGACGGACGCGAGCCAGCCGCGGCGTCGGCCCGGGCAGGAATACGCGCAACGGGCTGCGGGCACGAGCGAGCAGCGCCGACTCCTTCAGCTTGGTACAATGGCGAATTGATCGTCCTGCAGGCGCCCGCACATGAAACGCTCCCGCTTCTCTTCCCGGAAACGCATCTCGACCGACGCCACCGAATTGAGCCGCCTGGCGATCGGCCTCGCCGAGTCCGGCAGCAAGATGGAAGACCAGTTCTGGCAGGGTCGCCTGGCCGAACTGGTGACCAGGCTGTTCAACGATGGCACGGAGGATGATTTCACCAGTGCGCTCGACCGGCTGTTCGACGCGCATCCGATGGCGCACGACGACCTCGCCGACATCATCGAAGCGAATGCCGAATCGTGTGTCGTCCGGCATGGCGGCCGGGACTTCGACATCCTCCTGCTTGCCGCGCCGGTTCTCGCCTGGTCGCGCTTCTCGATCCCCACTGCGGCGATTCCCCGCAGCACGTTGCAGACGCTGAAGGTCCATCTGGGCGCGCACGTGCTGGCAGCCGATGCGCGACTGGCGCTGGCAGATTACCTCTACAGCCCCGACCAGTTGCCGCACACCTTCGTCGACACCTGGCAAATGATGCGCCAGCTCGGCAACGCGGCGCTGGAAGGTGGCGATCTCAACGTCGATGCGACAGCGCTGCCGGAAACCAATCGCTTCCTCTCCGACACCCGTTACCTGCTCGGCGCGGTGGCGGTGCCGCACCCGCTGCCGATCTTCCACTGGAACGAAAGCAGCAAGAGCAGCCGCGAGACGGCGCTGAAGGAGTGGCTGCGGCAGGGCGGGCCGTCTTTCGAAAACCTGCTCACCGGCTGTGCCTACCAGCCGCTGCTGGCCGACGCGTACCACGCGGCCTGCCGCGCCGCCGACAGCGCTTCCCGCCCCTACTCGCTCAATGCCTCGGTCGCCTTCCTGCAGGGCGCCCTCGGGCTGTCACCCGAGAACCTGCGGGTAGTGGTCGGTGCTTTCCACGACCAGCGGCTCGAGGAATTCCGCATCGGCTTTGGTCCGCGCGACAGCGACCTGATCTTTCACGGCGTCGTCTGGCCGCTGCTGGGAGTTGAGGACGAGAACAGCGACATCGCCGGCGAGATCGAGGCCACCCTGCGCAAGTCGGGCGTCAAGGAGGTGCTGGTCCTTGACCAGCAGTTTCCCTACGAGTTCTGCGACGACTGCGGGGCACCGCTCTACCCGAACGCAGACGGCGAAACCGTACACGCCGAGATGCCGGAACAGAACGACACCCCGTCGCAGACCCTGCACTGAGCGCGTGCCAACGGAGCACCGACGCCGATGACCAGCAACCGCGAACTGCTCGACCGCAGCCTGAGGGCGGTCTGGCACCCGTGCACGCAGATGAAGCAGCACGCCGGTGCGCAAGCGGCGCTGCCGCTGGTGCCGATCGCCAGCGGCGAGGGCGTCTGGCTGCAAGACTTCGACGGCCATCGCTATCTCGACGGCATCAGCTCGTGGTGGGTCAACCTGTTCGGCCACTGCCATCCGCGAATCAACGCCGCCCTGCGTGCACAGCTCGATGAACTGGAACATGTCATCCTCGCCGGTTTCACGCAGCGACCGGTCGTCGAGCTGTCGGAGAGGCTGGCGGCGCTGACCGGCGGCAGCCTCGGCCACTGCTTCTTTGCTTCCGACGGGGCATCGGCGACCGAGATCGCCCTCAAGATGTCCTTCCATTCCTGGCAGAACCGGGGCCATGTCGAGAAACAGGAATTCCTCTGCCTCGCCGGCGCTTACCACGGCGAGACCGTCGGCGCCCTGGCGGTGACCGATGTCGCGCTGTTCCGGGATGCTTACGCGCCGCTGATTCGCCCGGCCGGGGTCGTCGCTTCACCGGACGCGCGACTCGCGGCTGCCGGCGAAGCCTCGATCGATGTCGCCAGGCGAGCCGCCAGAGCGCTCGAACAACGTCTCGAGAAGGAACATCGGCGCATCGCCGCGCTGATCGTCGAGCCACTGGTGCAGTGCGCCAGCGGCATGGCGATGCACCATCCGGAGTACCTGCGCCTCGCCCGCGGCCTCTGCGACCATTACCGGGTGCACCTGATCTGCGACGAGATTGCCGTCGGCTGTGGTCGCAGCGGCAGCTTCTTCGCGCACGAACAGGCGGCGATCCGCCCGGACTTCCTGTGCCTGTCGAAGGGCATCTCGGGCGGCTACCTCCCGCTGTCGATCGTCATGACCACCGATGCGGTCTATGCCGACTTTTACGATGATGCGACCAGCCGCGGCTTTCTGCACTCACACTCCTACACCGGCAACGCGCTGGCCTGTCGCGCCGCGCTGGCAACGCTCGACATCTTCGCCGACGAGCAGGTGATCGAGCGCAACCAGGCTCTTGCCGCACACCTCGGCGCCTGCCTGCAGCCGCTCGCCAGTCATCCGCAGGTGAGCCATCTGCGGCAATGCGGCATGATCGCCGCTTTCGACGTCGTCAGCGACGATCCCCTCTTCTCGCGCCACTTCTACATCGACGCCCTGGCGAACGGGATTCTGCTGCGACCGATCGGCAACACCGTCTACTTCATGCCGCCGTACGTCATCAGCCCGGCCGAGGTCGAGTTCCTGGTCGAGCGTGCGACGGTGGCGCTGGAGGCAGCCCTGCGGCGATGATCTGCGACGAACTGCAAGGCGAACTCGACGCACTGCAACGCGATGGCCTGAAGCGCATTCGACGAACCCTCGAGCTGCCCTGCGGCCCACTGGCGCGGGTCGATGGACGCTCGCTGATCAGCTTCTGCAGCAATGACTACCTCGGCCTGGCCAACGATCCGGCACTGGTCGCGGCGGCGTGTGCCGGCGCCCGCACGTGGGGAGTAGGCAGCGGCGCCTCGCATCTCGTCAGCGGTCACCTCGGACCGCACGCAGTGCTCGAGGAGAAGCTCGCCGCGTTTACCGGCTTCGACCGCGCCCTGCTCTTCTCGACCGGCTACATGGCCAATCTCGGGATCGTCCCGGCGCTGGTCGGGCGTGGTGACATGGTGTTCGCCGACCGCCTCAACCACGCCTCGCTGATCGACGCGGTGCAGCTCTCGCGCGCCGACAGCCAGCGCTATCCGCACGCCGATCTGCAGGCGCTCGAACGTCTGCTCGCTGCCAGCACCGCCCGGCGACGCCTGATCCTGACCGATGCCGTCTTCAGCATGGACGGCGACCTGGCGCCACTACCTGGCCTGCTGACGCTGGCCGAGCGCTACGATGCCTGGCTGGTGGTCGATGACGCACATGGTTTTGGTGTCCTCGGCGCGCAGGGTCGCGGCAGCATCAGCCACTTCGGGCTGCCGGCAAACCGCCGCGTGGTCTGCATGGGAACCCTCGGCAAGGCGGCCGGCGCTGCCGGCGCCTTCGTCGCGGCGAACGCCACGGTCATCGAATGGCTCGCGCAGCGTGCCCGCAGTTATGTCTTCACCACTGCCGGCAGCCCGCTGATCGCCTGCGCACTGGCTACCAGCCTCGAGCTGATCGCCGCCGGTGATGCCCGCCGCGCCCATCTCTGGCGACTCGTCGCACAGCTGCGCGACGGTCTGGCCGACACACGCTGGCGCTTGCTGGCGTCGCCGACCGCGATCCAGCCGGTGATCGTCGGCGACAACCACGCAACCGTCCGGCTCGCCGGCGCGCTCTACGAGCGCGGCCTCTGGGTGCCGGCGATCAGGCCCCCGACGGTGCCGAACGGAACGGCACGCCTGCGCGTCTCGCTGAGCGCTGCCCACAGCGAGGCGCAGGTGGCCGAGCTGGTGAGCGCACTCCGGGAGCTGGGATGCGCCTGATGCCCGATGACTGGCCCGATCTCGCACTGATCCACGGCTGGGGACTGGGCAGTGCCGTCTGGCAGCCGCTGCTCGAGCCCCTCTCGCGATCTTGTCGGCCACATCCGGTCGAGTTGCCGGGTTATGGGCGCGCAGCCGACGACAGCGCTGACCTGGCGGCCTGCGCCGAGTCGCTGCTCGCGACGCTGCCGACACCGGTGACGCTGTGCGGCTGGTCGCTCGGTGGGCTGCTGGCGCTGCGCGCCGCCCTGCTGGCACCGCAACAGGTCAGCGGACTGATCCTGATCGGCACCACCCCGTGCTTCGTGCAGCGCCCTGACTGGCCGGCAGCGCAGCCGGCAACCCTGCTGGCCGGCTTTGCCGACAGCGTCGGCAAGCGGCCGGCCGAAACCCTGCAGCGCTTCGTCGCACTGCTCTGCCAAGGGGACAGCCAGGCACGGACGCTGACCCGCACACTCCTCGCGCAGGTCCGGAACGACCCTCTGCCGGCGCTGCCCGCGCTGCAGCGCGGTCTTGAATGGTTGCGCGACAGCGACCTGCGTCCGCTGCTGCCGGGCATCCGCTGTCGCAGCCTGCTCCTGCATGGCGACAGCGATGCCCTCAATCCGCTCGCCGCAGCGGGCTGGCTGGCACGGGCCCTGCCCGACAGCCACCTCGAGGTCGTCCCCGCCACCGGGCATGCGCCCTTTCTCGCCGATCCGGCGCGCTGCAGCCAGCTCTTGAGCCAGTTCTGCCATGCCACCCGTGCTCACTAGACAGCGCGTCCGCGAGTCCTTCGACCGGGCCGCCGCTTCGTACGACGAGGCGGCGATCGTGCAGCGACAGGTCTGCCAGTTGCTGCTCGACGACTTCAGGCCCGCCGCCATTCCGGACTCGATACTCGATGCCGGCTGCGGCACCGGCTACGGCATCCGTCTGCTGCAGCACCGGTGGCCGGCGGCGCAGATCGTCGCCGTCGACTTTGCGCCGGCAATGCTTGCCGCCGCCCGCCGGAGCGTGGCCCTGTGCGTCGCCGCCGACATCGAGGCCCTGCCCTGCCGGGACGCGTGTTGCAGCACCTGGTGGTCGAATCTGACCGTGCAGTGGTGTGATCCCGAGGCAGTCTGCCGCGAGGCGCATCGCGTCCTGCGTCCACATGGCGAACTGGCGCTGAGCACTCTCGGCCCCGCGACCTTCGCCGAACTGCGCGAGGCTTTCGCCAGCATCGACCAGCATCGTCACACGATCGGCTTCAGCGAGCCGGAGACGATCGCCGAGGCGCTGCGCCGCGCTGGCTTCGCCGGCATCCGGCTGCACCGGCAAACGGTCAGCCAGCACTACCCTGACCTCGGGTCGCTGCTGCGCGCGGTCAAGGATATCGGCGCCAACGCCGTCGGTAACGGCGCGCGCAGCGGCATGCTCGGCCGCCGCGCCTGGCAACGTGTGCAGGCGGCCTACGAACGGCACCGTGCGAGCGACGGCCTGCCGGCGCGCTACGACGTCATTCTCGCCTACGCCAGTAAATGAGCGGACACCCGGCCTGGTTCATCACCGGCACCGATACCGAGATCGGCAAGACCTTCGTTGCCTGCGCGCTGCTGCATGCCTTCCGCCGCAACGGCTGGCGTGCGGTGGCGATGAAACCGATCGCCGCCGGTTGCGACGAGCACGGGATCAACGACGATGTCGAGCGGCTCCTGGCGGCGTCCTCGTTCGCGCCACCGCGGCAACTGGTGAACCCGTACTGCTTCCGCGCCGCGATCGCGCCGCATATCGCTGCCGTCGAGGAAGGCCGACGCATCGAGCTGCCGGTCATCGCGGCAGCCTTCGCCGGGCTGCGGCGGCTGGCCGACATGGTGCTGGTCGAGGGAGTTGGTGGTTTCTGCGTTCCGCTCGACGACGCTACCGACACCGCTGACCTCGCGGCGCTGCTCGATCTGCCGCCGATCCTCGTCGTCGGCATGCGCCTCGGCTGCATCAACCATGCGCTGCTGACGGCGCAGGCGATTGCCGCTCGCGGCCTGCCCCTGGCCGGCTGGGTCGCCAACCGGATCGATCCGGCGATGTCGCGCTTCGCCGAGAACCTCTCGGCACTGCAGGCCCGACTGCCGGCCCCGCTGCTCGGCGTCGTCGAGCATGGCACGACGCCAGCAGAGGCCGGCCGCTCGCTACGACTGCCGAACGCGTCTGGCGTATGAAAAGAGACCCGACCGCGCCGCGGTCGGGTCCGGTACACTGCCGACGATCAGGCGCGTTCGAAGATCACTGCGATACCCTGCCCGCCACCGATGCACATGGTGACCAGCGCGTAGCGGCCGCCGCTGCGCTGCAGCTCGTGGATCGCCTTGGTGGCGATGAAGGCGCCCGAACAACCGACCGGATGGCCAAGCGCGATCGCGCCGCCGTTCGGGTTGGTCTTCACCGGGTCGAGGCCGAGCCCCTTGTTGACCGCGATGGCTTGCGCCGCGAAGGCCTCGTTGGCCTCGATGACGTCCATCTGGTCCAGCGACAGGCCCGCCTTCTTGAGGGCCAGCCTGGTCGCCGGGATCGGCCCCTCACCCATGATGTCGTTCGGCACGCCGGCGACAGCATAGGAAACCAGCCGGGCAATCGGCTTCTGGCCGGCACTGGCGGCAACATCCGCCGCAGCGAGGACGAGGAAGGCGGCTCCGTCATTGATTCCGGAGGCGTTGCCGGCAGTGACCGTGCCATCCTTGGCGAAAGCGGGCTTCATCTTCGCCAGGGTCTCGACGGTCGTGCCGGCCTTGACATGCTCGTCGGTATCGAACACCACATCGCCCTTGCGCGTCTTGAGGACAATCGGCACGATCTGCGACTTGAAGCGCCCTTCAGCGATGGCGGCGGCAGCGCGGCGCTGCGACTCGACGGCGAAGGCGTCCTGCTCCTCGCGGCTGATGTTCCACTTCGTCGCCAGGTTCTCGGCGGTGACGCCCATGTGGCCAACGCCAAAGGGATCGGTCAGCGTTGCCACCATCATGTCGATCGCCTTGCTGTCACCCATGCGGGCACCCGTGCGCATCGCCGGCAGCATGTAGGAGCCACGGGACATCACTTCGACGCCGCCGCCGATGCCGTAGTCGGCATCTCCCAGCATGATGTTCTGGGCCGTCGTCACCACGCCCTGCAAGCCCGAGGCGCAGAGTCGGTTGACCGCCATCGCCACCGAATCCATCGTCAGACCAGCCTGGATCGAGGCGACGCGGGCCACATAGGCAAAGCGCGAATCGGTCGGAATGCAGTTGCCGACCGTGACATAGGTGATCTGCTGCGCATCGACACCGGAACGGGCGATCGACTCCTTCATCACGGTACCGGCCAGCTCATGCGGCTCCATGTTGGCGAGTGAACCACCGAAGGTGCCAATGGCTGAACGGACCGCGCTCAATACGACGACTTCTCTAGTCATGAAGAAACTCCTGTTAATGATCGATCAACCCCCTACCAAAGCGGCAAGGCCCACCAGCAACAACAGCAAGCATAGCAGCAACCCACGCCATGCCAAGCCACCAGCACCTGCAACGAACTCGACGTCGACCTCTGCAGCGCTGCCGATCGCCAGCCGCTCCGACCAATCAGCCGGCCCGGCAGGCCGCCGCCCGAGTCTGGGTCCGGGCGCACCGGCACCGCTGGCGAGAAAGATCGCCATGCCTTCGGCCGACGATTTCGCGGCTTGTGCGCGCCAGCGGCAGACGGCATTCGCGAAATTGCCGAGAATGGCAAAAGCGGCGACGGGTACACCGCCAGCGGAGCCGATCTATGATAGCAAAGCTTCACCGCGCGACGCTGGCGAAATCGCCATTTTCTGCTTCCGTGCATCAACCCCGGAAATTGATGAGCAAGAGCGCAACACGGTACAGTAGTGGTCCCGCCGGGCCGCACAGCCTCAGGAAGCAGCGGACGCCGGCCCCGAGGTGCCGGCGGGCGGCGCGCCGCAGGTCTTCAATCGCCAGAAACAGCATGACACACTTGCCCGGGACTTGCGGAACGCCGCCACTTCACGCAACATCTCGTTGCCCGGTCAGAGAGTCGCTCCGCAATGAAACTGTCGTCAGTCTTCCACAAAACGCCAAAGGGCCTCGATGAGATCTCCACCCGCGCGCACCACCTGCCGTCGCGCATGCGGGCGATGTTGATCCTGGTCGACGGCCACCGCACCGGCGGCGAACTCGTCGCCCTCAGCAGTTCGATCAGTGAAGGCCGGACGCAACTGGCGAGCCTGCTCGCCGGTGGCTTCGTCCAGACGCATGCGCCGGATCGCCGGAGCGCGCCGAACGGACCGGGTCACGGCACCGCGACGGCAGCCGCGAACGACGACATCAGCCTGGCGCGCAGCTACGCCGTCCGCAGCCTGCGCGAATTGCTGGGCGACGAAGCTGGCAGCCTGGTTGCCGAAATCGAACAGTTGCGGACGATCGATGAACTGCAGCAGACGCTCGGCCGCTTGCGGGCGGCACTGCGGACAGCACCGGACCAGACGCGGGCACAGCAGTTCCTCGACCAGATCGAGATGGTCCTCGACTAGGGTCCGCCGGCGGCCAGCGCCCGGTACAGCGACATGATGATTCCGGCCGTGGCGCCCCAGATGAAGTAGCCGCGATAGGGCATTGCGTAGTAGTGCCGCAGGCGGCCGCGGTAATGCAGCGAATGCCGCTGGTGGTTGGCAGGGTCAAGGAGAAAGGAGAGCGGCACCTCGAAGACTTCGGCCACCTCGAAGGCGTCTACCTGGAGTTCGAACGGGGGAGTCACCATGGCCACCACCGGGGTGACGCGAAAGCCTGTACTGGTCAGGTATTCCGGCAGATAACCGGCGATGTCGACATGCGCAGCCGCCAGGCCGATCTCCTCGGCTGCCTCACGCAGGGCAGTATGCACCGGCGACGCGTCCGCCGACTCGCAGCGGCCGCCCGGGAAGCTGATCTGGCCCGGGTGATCCTTGAGATGGGCGGTTCGCTGCGTCAACAGAACGGTCGGTCCGTCATCGCGCCGGACGATCGGAAAGAGTACCGCAGCCGGCATCAGTTCCTCGTCACCGACGCCGTCCTCGAGCACGATGCGGGTCTTGCAGGGAGACGACTGCAGGACCTGCCGAACGCGACCGAGGTCGACGGTGTCGCGCTCCGGCGCAGGCGGAGCGACCGCCGGCTCAGCCGGTGACGGCGCACACATCGTCGATCCGCGCATGCGCTGCCGCCAGCGCATCGCGCAGGCTTTCGTCCGATAGCTCGTTGATCGCGCTGGCAACGAGATCGGCAGCCCGGACCGAGGCCGATGGCAGATCCCGGGTATCGAGAGAGGCAATCAGCGCCGCCGTCGCACCGACGACCTGCAACAGCCTCTGTCGCTCGCGCATCAGAATCTCGATCTCCTGCCCCAGCAGGCTGGCCGCTCCATCGCGACGACGCATGTCAAGCCTTTCCTAGAAGCGCTTCCTGAGGGTCATCGACTGACCGTCGCGGTGCATCTCCATACGGTTGAGGAAACTCATGCCGAGCAGAACTGACGGCATGTCCTGTTCATGAACGAGGGCATCGACATTGTTGATGGTGATCTCGCCCACCCGCACGCTGTCGAGCTTGACGCGCACGACCCGCGCCTGTCCGTTGGCCGTCATGGCAAAACCCGGCACGCCCTTGCTGGTGTCGATGCCGATCCGCCGTGCATCCCCCGCCCCCAACGCGATCATCGTCGCGCCTGTGTCGACCATGAAGCGGACCGTCGTCCCGTTGATGCTGCCGGTGGTGAGAAAATGGCCCCGCGCATCGGCCGTCAGGGTCGCCTGGGCGCCACTCGCTGTCGCCGCCGGCGAGGCGACGTTGTCGCCGACGCGCAGCCGGCGCTTCCTGCCGTCGGCCTCGATCGTCGCCGTCTCGCCATCGACCGCCAGCACCGACACGCCCTCGGCGGTCGTGCTGCCGACAGCGACGATCCTCGGCGGACCGCCGTTGATCGTCAGCAGCGCCTTGCCGGGGAACACGCCGGCCAGCCCGACGTCGACGGCCTGCGCCGAGACGGCGACCATGCACAGCGCCAACGGCAGCACACGGCGCCGGAGCTCCCCAGCGATCCTCGCGGAAAATCCCTCAACGTCGTGCACGCATCCTCCTCTGTCCGGCCGGCCCCCGCATTTGGCCATCGCCAACCCGCCGTGACAAGGCATTTTGCCACATTCCGTCGCCACCGCCAGGTCGCGCGACCAGACAGCCAGCGAACGGGCGCCAGCGCCGGACCCTGCCGGGGCAGCCCGCCGCTGCCGCGCGCACGCGTCGCGATCAGCGATAGACGAGCACCGGGATCTTCGAATGCGTCAGAACCTTGTTGGTCTCGCTGCCGAGCAGCAGCGCACTGAAGCCACGGCGGCCATGCGATGCCATGAAGATCAGGTCGCAACCGGCCGCCGTTGCCGCGTCGATGATCGCCTGATAGGGAATGTCACTGGTCATCGACAGCTTGTCGACCGGAACGCCGGCGCTCTCGCAGAGCTGGACGACGAAATCCAGCGTCTCCGTTGCCTGCCGCTCGGCCAGCTCGGCAAACTTCTCCGGCGTCGTCGGATCGATCAGTGCGCCTTCGCCGTAGTAGCTGACCGGGTACTCGGGCTTGGCGTAGAAGGCCGTGATGCGCGCGCCGGCTTCCCTGGCGAAGGAGACCGCCCGCCGTGCAGTATCCCTGGAGAGTTCGGAGCCGTCCGTTGGAACGAGGATGTGTTTGAACATGGCGCCACCTCCACTGTTGAGTGATCAGAAATATAGGCTTGAAGGCGGGCACCAGTCTTGATCGAGATCAAACACCAGATCAAGCCTTGCCGTCTCCTGTCGGCTCGGTCGCAGTGCGACGGGCTGCGGCATTTTGTCCTCTCGACGGCAGCGCCGGGCAACGGCATCATCACCCGCTGGCCGCACGTACCGGCGCGGGCAGCCAGCCACGCGCCACCTGCCGCCGCCAACGCCGTCCTGCGATTTGTTGACCCTGATCAACCATGCCGCCCGATGACGGCAGGACAATCGGTACACCGATTCCACCGAGGTTTCCCATGCAGACGATCACCGATTTCATGTCAGTCGATCATCGCTCCTGCGATGAACTGCTCGCCGCCGTCGAGCACGCGCTGGCCGACGGCAAGTGGGAACTCACACAGGCAGCCTTTGAGCGCTTTCACGATGGCATGCTGCACCACTTCAACGCCGAGGAGTCGGTTCTCTTCCCGCTCTTCGAACAGTGCACCGGCATCTACCGTGGGCCAACGCAGGTCATGCGCGCCGAGCACGCGCAGATGCGGCAGTTGCTGGGCGCGGCGGCAGCGGCACTGGCCGCGCGCAATGCGGATGACTACTCCGGCAACGCCGAGACCCTGCTGATCATGATGCAGCAGCACAATGTCAAGGAAGAGAACGTGCTCTATCCGATGTGCGATCAGCACCTGACGGCGCAGCTGCCGACCCTGCTGCAGGAACTGCGGCAGGAACTCGCGGCGCAGCGCGGGGTGGCGCCATGACCCGTCCGCGTGCCGACATCGTCATCGATGCCCGCGGCCTCGAGCCTCCAGAGCCGATGGTGCGCACCATGGAAGCACTCGATCACCTCGAGCCCGCCGGCAAGCTGCTGGTGCTGCTGCCACGCGAGCCTTTCCCTCTTTACCGGGCTCTCGAGATCAACGGCTTCTCCTGGCAGACGGAGCACCAGCCCGACGGCACGGTGACCGTCCTGATCGAGCACCGCCGGCAGTAATGCAGGCGCTGCTGAGCTTCGACCAGGCGCCGCCGATCTCGGCACCTTTCCGCTTCTTCCTGACGGCGCCGGTCTTCGCCCTGCTCGCCGGCCTGCTCCTGCTGGCCAGCGGTCCGCAACTCCTCGCCTCGCGCTGGACGCCCGCAGCGCTGGCGCTGACGCACCTGATCACCGTCGGGTTCATGCTGCAGGTGATGCTCGGCTCCCTGATCCAGATTCTGCCGGTCGTCGCCGGTGCGAACATCGCCCAGCCCCTCCGCATCGCGACGCTGGTACATGCGCTGCTGGTGCCCGGCGCGCTGTTGCTGGTGGTCGGTCTGCTGCTTTCCGATGCACTCGCCCTGCGGCTGGCGGCGATCACCATCGGACTCGGCGTCACCGTCTTCCTGGTCGCCGCCGGCCGTGCGCTGTGGGGCATGCCGGCGGGCAACGCGACGATACTCGGGCTGAAGCTGGCGCTCCTCGGTCTGGCGATCACCAGCGGTCTCGGCATCGTCCTCGCGCTGGCGCTCGACGGATCATTCGCCTTGCCCCTGCTGCAACTGACGACCATCCATTTCGCCTGGGGTCTCGTCGGCTGGAGCACCATCCTGCTGGCCGCCGTCGCGCTGGTCGTCGTACCGATGTTCCAGATGACACCACCGTACCCAAACTGGTTTGCCCGCTCCTTCGGCTGGTCGGCGCTCGTCGTTCTCGCTGCCTGGAGCACCGCCGATCTCCTCGAATGGCAGCAGCCGAAGGCAGTCCTGGCGAGTGGCATGCTGTTGCTGCCGACCGTCTTCGCGGCCCTTACCCTGCATCTGCAGCGCCACAGCAAACGTGTCCGCTTCGATGCCACACAGCAGTACTGGCGCCTGGCGATGCTCTGCGCTCTCGGCGCCAGCCTCCTCTCGCTCATCTCCCTGCTCCTGCCGGAAGCCGCTGCCAACCGGCAACTGCCGCTGCTGTGGGGCGTTCTCGTTCTGTATGGCAGCCTGATGTCGGTGAGCACTGGCATGCTCTACAAGATCGTTCCCTTTCTCGTCTGGCTGCACCTGCAGAATGCCGGGGGCGGTCGCATCCTGGCACCGAACATGCAGCAGGTGATCGCGAAGCGGCAGATCGACCACCAACTGCACGCACACCTCGCTGCGCTCGCGCTGTTGCTGGCGGCGGCGCTGCAGCCCGAGTGGTTCACCCTTCCGGCGGCCGTCGCGCTGCTCGTCGCCAGTGGCTGGCTGCTGCGCAACCTGCTGGCGGCGACGGCCTTCTACCGCCAGCATCGACAGCGCATCGTCAGCCTGGCGCGTGCGACGCCGGCGCCGCCACCGGGCTGATGGGCTATCTGATCCTGAAGCACCTGCATGTCGGCTGCGTCGTCCTCAGCGGCGCCGGCTTCCTGCTGCGCGGCCTGTGGATGCTGGCCGACTCACCGTTGCTGCAGCGGCGCAGCGTGCGCGTCCTGCCGCATATCGTCGATACCATCCTGCTCGGCAGTGCGATCGCCATGACGGTGCTCAGCCACCAGTACCCTTTCGTCGCCGACTGGTTGACCGCCAAGCTGGCTGGCCTGCTGCTCTACATTGGCTGCGGCACGATGGCGCTCAAACGCGCGCGCGGCAAGCCGCAGCGCGCCGCCTTCCTGCTTGCCGCCATGCTGAGCTTTGCCTGGATCGTATCGGTCGCGCTGACGCGCAGCCCGCTGGGTTTCTTCGCCGCTCTCGCCTGAACGCCACCAAGCGCGGCGCCTCCCTCAGCCGCGCTGGTGCGCCATCAGCTTGCGCAGACCGGCGGTATTGAGGATGCGCACCTTGCGCTGGTGTACAGCCAGCAGTCCGTCTTCCTGGAAACGCGAAAAGGCACGGCTGACGGTTTCCAGCTTGAGGCCGAGGTAGCTGCCGATTTCGTCGCGCGACATGCGCAGGTTGAACTCGGCCGGCGAATAGCCGCGTGCCTTGAAGCGCTGCGAGAGATTGAGCAGAAAGGCCGCCAGGCGTTCCTCGGCACGCATCGTCCCGAGCAGCATCATCACGCCGTGGTCACGCACGATCTCGCGGCTCATCACCTTGTGAAAATGGTGCTGCAGCGTGTGGATCTGTCGCGAAAGGCTTTCCAGATGCGAGAACGGGATGGCGCAGACCTCGCTGTCTTCGAGGGCGATCGCATTGCAGGTGTGGATCTCGCTGCTGATGCCATCGAGGCCGAGCAGTTCGCCGGTCATCTGGAAGCCCGTGACCTGGTCACGGCCATCCTCGATCAGGACGTCGGTCTTGAAGAAACCGCTGCGCACGGCATAGATCGACTCGAATTCCTGTCCGGCACGATAGAGATGATCGCCCCGCTTCAGGCGTCGGCGCGTCGAAACCAGTTCGTCAAGGCGACGCAACTCGTCCGGCGGCAGGCCGATCGGCAGGCACAACTCGCGCAGGTTGCAGTTGGAACAGGCGGTCTTCACGACTTCGAACGTCAGCCTCGCCGTTGCCGCATCGGTCGACATGTCAGCCCTTCGTTTCACTGATTGCCGCGTTTGATCCACGTCAACCCCGGGCTCCGCACACCGGCAGATAATGCCGGCAACCAACCTCGTACCGGGACGATGAGATCCGTCACTGGCAACCTCGTTTTCGATCCACAGATCATCCGCCGCTTCGACGTCAACGGGCCACGCTACACGTCGTACCCGACGGCGGATCGCTTCGTTGAGGCCTTCGGCGCAGACGCCTCCAGACTCTGGCTCGGCAAGCGCAACATCGGCGCCATCAGCCGGCAGCTGTCATTGTACTTCCACATCCCGTTCTGCAACACCATTTGCTACTACTGTGCCTGCAACAAGATCATCACCAAGGACCACGGCCGCTCCGCCAAGTACCTGAAATACCTTGCCCGCGAGCTGGCATTGCAGAGCAGCTACCTCGAGGGCGGCGACCAGGAGGTGGCGCAGCTGCACTGGGGCGGTGGCACGCCGACCTTCCTGTCGCACGACGAGATGCGCCAGTTGATGGCCGCGACCCGCAAACACTTCACCCTGGTGGAAGGCGGCGAGTCCTCGATCGAGGTCGATCCACGCAAGGTCGACCAGGCAACCGTTGCCCTGCTCGGCGAACTGGGTTTCAATCGCATGAGCGTCGGCGTGCAGGATTTCGATGCCGAGGTGCAGACGGCGGTCAATCGGCTGCAGAGCGAGGAGGAGACCCGCGCCGTGATCGACGCGGCGCGCGGCAGCGGCTTCAAGTCGGTCAGCGTCGATCTCATCTATGGTCTGCCCAGGCAGACCGTCGCCGGCTTTGGCCGCACCCTCGAGCGGGTCATCGACGCCAGCCCGGACCGCGTCTCGATCTACAACTACGCCCATCTGCCGAGCCTGTTCAAGCCGCAGCGACGCATCCTCGAGGCGGACATGCCGTCCGCCGACACGCGTCTGCAGATCCTCGCTCTCGCCATCCAGCAGATGACCGCGGCGGGCTATGTCTTCATCGGCATGGATCACTTCGCGAAGCCCGACGACGAACTCGCGATCGCCCAGCGGCAGGGGCGACTGCACCGCAACTTCCAGGGCTATTCGACACACTCCGACTGCGACCTCCTGGCCTTCGGCATCTCGGCGATCAGCAAGGTCGGCCCGACCTACTGCCAGAACGTCAAGACGCTCGACGAGTACTACGACCTGCTGGACAACGGCACCCTGCCGGTCTGCCGCGGCATCGAGCTGAATGCCGACGATCTGCTGCGCCGTTCGATCATCCAGTCGCTGATGTGCCACTTCGAACTGTCGATCGAGTCGATAGAGATTGCGCACCTGATCGACTTCCGGAAGTACTTCGCCACCGAACTCGATGAACTCCGGGAGATGGTCGATGCCGGCCTCGTCCGCGTCGACGATCGCTGGATCACGGTCCTGCCACGCGGTCGCTTGCTGGTCCGAGCCATCGCGATGGTCTTCGACCGCTACCTGCGCGCCGACCGGCAACGCACCCGCTACTCGAAGGTCATCTGAGGCAGAGGGCGACGGTCGCCGCAGGAACGAAGGAGTAGAATCGCAGTTCCGCTCCTCCCGAGCCAGCCACCCGCCCGCCATGCCCGAATCGAGTTTCCTCGCCCTGTTGCTCGTCGGACTGCTTGGTGGAACGCACTGCGTCGGCATGTGCGGCGGCATCGTCGGCGCGCTGACGATGGCTGCGCCGGCCCGCTGCAGCCTGCTGCTCGCCTACAACGCGGGGCGCATCCTGAGCTACGCCGCGGCCGGCGCGATCGCCGGTGCGCTCGGCGAGGCGAGCATCGCCCTGGCCGGGCAGCTGCCGCTGCGCAGCCTCCTCTACCTGCTCGCCAACCTGATGCTGATCGCCCTCGGTCTCTACCTGCTCGGCTTCAGCAGCGCCTTGGCGTTCACCGAGCGGCTCGGCCAGAAGCTCTGGCGACATCTGCAACCGCTGAGCCGGCGTTGCCTGCCTGCGCGCGGCCCGCTGCAGGCCTTTCCGCTCGGGCTGCTGTGGGGCTGGCTGCCCTGTGGTCTGGTGTACAGTGCGCTGGCAACGGCGCTGAGCAGCGGCTCCGCCGCGCAGGGAGCCGGACTGATGCTCGCCTTTGGCGTCGGCACCCTGCCCAATCTGCTCCTGGCCGGCCTGTTCGCCGCGCGCCTGCGCGCGTACACGAACCGGCCGGCGCTGCGCATGGTTGCCGGACTCGTTGTCCTGGGTTTTGGTGTCTGGGGGCTGCTGGGGCTGCAGCAGCTGTTGCACCAGTTCGCTTCCGCTTAGCCGTGCGAGCGCCACCACCTCCGGACTCCATGACAGCAGGCCGTGCGCTGACGGCGCCATGAGCGACCCCAACGTCAGCCCGCAGACACTCGACCTGCCGATCAACGGCATGAGCTGCGCCGCCTGCGCCAGCCGCATCGAGCGCGTACTGAACCGCATGCCCGGCGTCAACGCCAGCGTCAACCTGGCAACCGAGCGCGCACAGGTGGCGATCACGGGCGAGGAAACGAGTGCCGGCCAGGTGGTTGCCGCGATCGAGCAGGCCGGTTTCGCCGTGCCGCTGCAGACGGTCGAGCTGGCGATCAGCGGCATGAGCTGTGCCGCCTGTTCGACGAGGCTGGAGAAGGTGCTCAACCGCCTGCCGGGAGTCGAGGCGGCAGTCAATCTGGCGAGCGAGCGGGCGACCATCCGTTACCGCCCAGGCCTCGCCGCGGTCGCCGGGCTGATCGCCACCATCGAAGCAGCTGGCTTCCATGGCCAGCTCACCGATGCGCATGCACGCGCCGACGAAGTGGCGAGCAGGATTGCCGCGCAACGGCGCGAGCTGCGTCGTTTCTTCATCGCCGCTGCCCTGACCCTGCCGCTGGTGGCGCAGATGCTCACCATGTTCGCTGGCGGCGAGCAGCCGCATGCGGACCTGCTGCCCCGCTGGCTGCAACTCCTCCTGGCGACACCGGTGCAGTTCTGGATCGGCTGGCGTTTCTACGAGGGCGCCTGGAAGTCCCTGCGCGGCGGCGGCGGCAACATGGACGTGCTGGTCGCCCTCGGCACATCAATGGCCTACTTCTTCAGCCTCTTCGTCACCGTATCGGGTGCACCGGGCCTGCACGTCTACTTCGAGGCATCGGCCGCGGTCATCACCCTCGTCCTGCTCGGCAAACTGCTCGAGGCGCGCGCCAGGGCGAAGACGGGCGAAGCGATCGCGGCGCTGGTCCGCCTGCAGCCGCGAACGGCGCGGGTCGAACGTGACGGCCGGCTGATCGAGCTCGACGCCTCCCTGCTGATCCCGGGTGACGTCTTCATTGTCCGCCCCGGCGAGAGCATCCCGGTCGATGGCGAGGTGATCGACGGGTCGTCAAGCGTCAGCCAGGCGATGCTGACCGGCGAGAGCATGCCGGTCGCCAAGCACCGCGGCGACCGCGTCTACGCCGCCACAGCCAACGGTGAAGGCATGCTGCGCTGCCGCGCGACCGGCGTCGGCGAGCACACGTTGCTGGCCGGAATCATCCGCCTGGTAGCTGCGGCGCAAGGCTCGAAGGCCCCCGTGCAACGCCTCGCCGACCGGATATCGGCGGTTTTCGTCCCCGTCGTCTGCCTGGTCTCCCTGGGCACCCTGATCGGGTGGTGGCTTTTTGGCGGCATCTTCAGCACGGCCTTGATCAATGCCGTGGCGGTGCTCGTCATCGCCTGTCCCTGCGCCCTCGGACTGGCAACACCGACGGCCATCATGGTTGGCAGCGGACGCGGTGCTGCAGCCGGCATTCTGATCAAGAATGCCGAGGCGCTCGAGCGGGCCAGCGGGATCAATGTGCTCGCGGTGGACAAGACCGGCACGCTGACCCGCGGCGAGCCCGAGCTGACCGACATCGTTCCCCTGGCAGCCTCGGCAGAGGAGGCACTGCAACTGGCTGCCGGCCTCGAACAGGGGTCCGAACACCCGCTGGCACGGGCGATCCTGCAGCGCGGACAGGAGGCAGGCGTGGGCCTGCCGGCGCTGGCAGAGTTCCGCGCCATTCCCGGACACGGCGTCGAAGGCCTTGTTGGCAGCCGCTGGCTGCGGCTCGGAGCGCCGGCTGCCTGCGTCGACCTGGCCTTGCCGAAGGCCGTGATCGAGGCGCTGCAGGACGCCGGCAAGACCGTCGTCGTCCTCAGCGAACGGCCTGGCGAAGACCGCGGCACCACCGGCAACCAGCCGCCGCAGGTGGCGCTCGCCGTGCTGGCGATTGCCGACCCCTTGCGCGCGAGCTCGCGGCAAGCGGTGGCGCGCCTTGCTGCCCTCGGCATGCGGCTGGTGATGCTCACCGGCGACCACGCTGCGACCGCGGCGGCGATCGCCAGGGCGAGCGGCATCGAGGACTTCCGCGCCGGCATCCTGCCTGGCGACAAGGCGGCCGCGGTCAATGCGCTGCGACAGAAGGGCAGTGTCGTGGCGATGGTCGGTGATGGCATCAACGACGCACCGGCGCTTGCCGCTGCCGACGTCAGCTTCGCCATCGGCGCCGGTTCGGATGCTGCGATCGCGGCAGCCGATGTGACCCTGATGCATGGCGATCTCAATGGCATCGCCGACGCGGTCCTCCTTTCGCGTGCGACACTCCGCAAAATCAGGCAGAATCTCTTCTGCGCCTTCGTCTACAACGTCCTCGGGATTCCCCTGGCAGCGCTGGGGATGCTCAACCCGGTGATTGCCGGCGCAGCGATGGCGCTGAGTTCGCTGTCGGTGGTTGCCAACTCGCTGCTCCTGCGGCGCTGGCGCCCGGGCGGCAGCGGACCCGCCAACGACTCGGGCAGCACGTGACCTGACTGTGGGAAGGGCTGATGGAAAGATTGCTGATCAATGTCTCCGGAATGAGTTGCCAGGGGTGCGTGAAGAGCGTCACCGCCGCCTTGGCAGCCGTTGCGGGTGTCGAGCAGGTCGATGTTTCGTTGCAGTCAGGACAAGCGGCGATCGGCTGTGATCCATCGCTTGTCAGCGTTGCGCGGCTGATGGAAGCGATCGAGGCGGCGGGTTTCTCAGCCCACCCGGTGATCTGAGAGGTCGTGCGGGAATCGTCGCCGCCATGCCAGGCAAGAGGCGAGACCGCTGGCCCGAATCGGCGTGCGCGCTGGCCGAACTGGGCACCGCATGCTGCACACCGCCGCGGAGTTGCCGCGCGGCGGTGCCATCCCTGACCTCTCGGTCTGTCCTGGTCGCTGCCATCCGGGTAGCCTCCCTCCATTGACCCAAGGAAGAAGATGTCAAGAAAAAAGGAAAGAAGCGTCGAACCGCAGATCCCCGCAACTCCTCCCGGCGAGCCCATGCGCCTGACGCAGTTCTCGCACGGCGGGGGCTGTGGCTGCAAGATCGCCCCCGGCGTACTCGAGCAGATCCTCGCCCGGACCGCACCGGCAGTGGTGCCGTGGCAACTCCTCGTCGGCACTGAGACCAGCGACGACGCTGCTGTCTACCAGCTCAACGATGAGCAGGCGGTGATCGCCACGACCGATTTCTTCATGCCGATCGTCGACGACCCCTTCGACTTCGGCTGCATCGCGGCAACCAATGCGCTGTCCGACGTCTATGCCATGGGCGGCACCCCGCTGCTGGCGCTGGCCGTCGTCGGCATGCCGGTCAATCGCTTGCCGCTGGAGACCATCCAGCGCATTCTCGAAGGCGGCCAAGCGGTCTGTGCGAAGGCCGGCATCCCGATTGCAGGGGGACACACGATCGACTCGGTGGAACCGATTTATGGCCTCGTCGCCATCGGGCTCGTCCATCCGCGACACGTGCAGCGGAACTCCGGCGCACGCCCCGGTGACAAGCTGATTCTCGGCAAGGGGCTGGGCGTCGGTTTCCTCAGTGCGGCGCTGAAGAAAGGCCTCCTGTCACCGGCCGGCTATGCGGCGATGATCGCCTCGACGACACAGCTCAACACGCCCGGCCGCGCCCTCGCCTGCCTCGCTGGCGTGCATGCGATGACCGATGTCACCGGCTTTGGTCTGCTCGGGCACCTGGTCGAGATCTGCAAGGCATCCGGCGTCTCCGCCGTCATCGACTACACGGCGGTGCCGGCCCTGCCGAACGCCGCCGACTATGCCGCCAAGGGCTGCATCACCGGCGCTTCCGGCCGCAACTGGGCGAGCTACAGCGAGCACGTCGAGCTTGACAGGAAGCTCGGCGATCTCGAACGTGACCTGTTGACCGACCCGCAGACCAGCGGCGGCCTGCTCGTTGCCTGCGCGCCGGAGGTGGTCACCGAGGTCCTGGCAGTCTTCCTGCAGGAGGGCTTCGACCAGGCAACGGTTATCGGCGAGTTGGGCGAAGGCAAGCCGCAGGTCACGGTCGTCAGGAGTCGCTGAGGCCGCACCGCGCGCCGCTGCGCAGCATCCTGCGCGCCGGCGCTCAGTCGAGCATCAAAGATACCAGCCCGTCGGCGAGCTTCGGTTCGAACCAGGTCGATTTCGGCGGCATCACCTGCCCCATGTCGGCAACCGCCATCAGCTCCGCCATCTGCGTCGGATACATGGCGAACGCAACCGTCATCTCGCCGCTGTCGACCCGGCGCTCGAGTTCACCCAGGCCGCGCATGCCACCGACGAAGTCGATGCGCGTATCGCGACGCAGGTCGCTGATCCCGAGCAGCGGGTCGAGGATCTGCTCGGCCAGGACAGAGACATCGAGCCGGCGCACCGGATCGGCGAGCGGCACCAGTTCCGGTCGTACCTGCAGCCGGTACCAGCGACCGGCCAGATACATCCCGCAAACCCCACTGCACCCGGGGCGCAGCGGGCCGTCCGCCAGACTGACGTGGTAGCGCTCGCCGACCGCCAGCAGAAAATCGTCGACGTTCAGGCCGTTCAGATCCCTGACCACCCGGTTGTAGTCCAGGATGCGCATCTGCCGCGCCGGGAAGATCACCGCCAGGAACGAGTCGGCGCCACCCTTGCCTCCCAGGCGCCGCGCGGCCGCGACGCGCGAGGCCGCTGCCGAACGGTGATGACCATCAGCGATGTAGAGCGCCGGCATGGCACCGAAGACGGCGCTGATGCGCGCCATGTCGGCATCGTCCGCGATCAGCCACAGCGTGTGTCGGATGCCATCGACCGCCGTCAGGTCGGCCAGCGGCGGCTGCCCGGTCGCCATGGCGAGCAGGTGTTCGGCCTGCGGATCGTCGGGATGGGCCAGCAGGACCGGCCCGGTCTGGGCATTCAGCGCCTCGATCTGACGGACCCGGTCATCCTCCTTGTCGGGGCGGGTGAACTCGTGCCTGCGGATGCGGTTGCCGTCGTAGGCGGCGATCGAGGCGGCCGCCACGAGCCCCGTCTGCACGTGCTCGCCCATCACCAGACGGTAGGCGTAATAGTACGGCCGCGGATCGCGGCACAGGACGCCGTCGTCGATCAGTCGGCGGAAGTTCATCGCCGACCGGGCATACACCTCGGGTGCGTAGTGATCGACCTCGGGTGGCAGGTCGATCTCGGCCTTCGACACGTGCAGGAACGAGAGCGGGTTGCCGGCGGCAGCCTGCCGCGCCTCGTCACTCGAGAGTACGTCGTAGGGTGGTGCAGCGACTGCTGCGGCATCGGCGCTGCGCGGCCGCAGACCGGAGAATGGCCGGATCAGGCAAGAATCGAATGTCAAATGCTTCTCCCGCTCGAGCGAAGTTCTGGAAAGGGCGCCGCAGCGCAACGGCTGCCGGCGGTGTCGCTTGCTGCGCAGGCACCAGCAGCAGCCACCACAGGCGGCCGACCGCCGGTGGCGAACGGCCATCCCGACGGAGCGGTCACGGCAGCGGCCGGACGGGGCGCCTCAAATGCTTCTGTAGAGCGCCTCATAGCGCAACGCGGAATCAGCCCACGAGAAGTCCTGCGCCATCCCGCGTTTCTGCAATTGGTGCCACACGGCCGCATTTCGCATCAGCACCAGCGCGTCGCCGATCCGCCCGGCAAGGACGCGGCTGCTGGCGTAGTCAAAGACGAAGCCATTCGCTGTCCCGGCCCTGACATTGTCGGGCGTGGCGTCGATCACCGTGTCGGCGAGACCGCCAACCCGCCGCACCAGCGGAATCGTACCGTAGCGCAGGGCATAGAGCTGCGTCAGACCACAAGGTTCAAAGCGCGACGGAACGAGCAGAATGTCGGCGCCGGCCATGATGCGATGCGACAGGGCATCGTCAAAACCGAGGTAGACCGAGACGGAGGCCGGGTGCGCCCTCACCGCGGAGCGGAACGCGTTTTCGATCTCGGCTTCGCCACTGCCGATGACCACCAGTTGCCCACCCGCTGCCAATAGGTCCGGCAGGGCGCCAAGGACGAGATCCATCCCCTTCTGCGAGGTCAAGCGGCTGACCACCGCGAGCAGGGGTGCCTTGCTCCTGAGTGCAAAGCCGAGCTCCGCCTGCAGCTTGAGCTTGCAGATCCGCTTCCCGCGCAGCTTGTGCGCGGTGTAGTTGTGCGCCAGTGCGCGGTCACTGCCCGGATCCCACACTGAATAGTCGACGCCGTTGAGGATTCCCGACAGATTGCCACCACGGTCGCGCAGCAGTCCGTCGAGGCCCCAGCCAAACTCCGGCGTACAGATCTCGCGCGCATAGGTCGGACTGACGGCATTGACTCGCGCGGCATGAAACAGCGCCGCCTTCATGAACGACAGATGGCCATGGAACTCGAGCGCGCTCTGATCCGCGCCCGAGATCATCAACCCCAGATCATTGTGATGATCGAGCGGGAACAGACCACGGAAGGCAAGGTTGTGGATGGTGAACACGGTGGCCGTAGTCAGCGCCGGATTCTGCGCGATGTAGGCCGGCGCCAGACCGGCATGCCAGTCGTGCGCGTGCACGACATCCGGTCGCCAGTTGCGGTCGAGTTCGCCGCCGGCCAGATGGGCAGCAATCCAGCCGAGCAGGGCGTAGCGCCGATGGTTGTCCCGCCAGTCGCGGCCGTCGGGACCGAGATACGGGTTGCCGTCCCTCCTGTAGAGGAAGGGTGCATCGATGACGTAAGCCAGCAGCCCGCTGTCGGGCAGGCGGCCCAGGCGCAGCGTCACCACCGCTGCACCGAAAACCGGGCCCAGGCGGATGACCCGCCTGCCTTCGAGCACTCCGCTGAGGATTGCCGGCATCCCCGGCAGCAGGACGCGGACATCGAGCCCGCGGGCGGCGAGCGCCGGCGGTAGAGCCGCCACGACGTCCGCCAGACCGCCGGTCTTGACCAGTGGATAGATCTCCGCGGCTACGTGCAGGACGCGCAAGCTTCCCCTCCCCCTGCCCCTGCCGGCGTCAGCCCAGCCGCTCGAGCATCTTGCGCGTCACCAGGCTGACACCGCCCTCGGTGCGACGGAAGCGGCGGGCATCCTCCTCCGGATCCTCGCCGATCACCATTCCCGCGGGGATGTTGCAGCCGGCGTCGACGACGCAGTGGCTCAGCCGCGCCCGGTTGCCGACGGTCGTGTCCGGCAGCAGCACCGACAGGTTGACGCGGGCGTAGGAATGGACGCGGCAGCCCGAAAAGAGCAGCGAACGATTGACTTCGCCGGAGACGATCGAGCCACTGGACACCGTGGACTCGATCGCCGTGCCGCGGCGATCCATGTGGTTATGCACGAACTTCGCCGGCGGCAGTTGCTGCTGGTAGGTCCACACCGGCCAGTTGCGGTCGTACAGATTGAGAGCCGGAACGGTGGCTGTGAGGTCGATGTTGGCGTCCCAGTAGGCATCGATGGTACCCACATCGCGCCAGTAGTGCTCGCGTCGCACGTCGTCGGCGGCGATGACACAGCTGCGCGAGAACGGATGCGCCGAGGCAACGCGATTCATCACCGCGCGTGGAATGATGTCCTTGCCAAAGTCATGGCTCGAGCCGGAGTCACTGAGGTCGCGTTCGAGTTCGTCATAGAGATACTTGGCGTTGAAGACATAGACGCCCATGCTGCACAGCGACATCTCGGGATTGCCCGGCATCGCCGGCGGATCGGCCGGCTTCTCGATGAAGTCGGTGATGATCCCCCTGCCGTCGACGTCCATGACGCCGAAGCCGCTGGCATCGCGCCGCGGCACCTCGATGCAGGCAATCGTGCACTCGGCACCGCTCTCGACATGGTCGACGAGCATCATCGCATAGTTCATCTTGTACACATGGTCGCCGGCGAGGATGACCACGTACTCGGGTGAGGGCCGGTAGGTCTCGAGGATGTCGATGTTCTGGAATACGGCATCGGCCGTCCCCCGGTACCACGACTCCTCGTCCACGCGCTGCTGCGCGGGCAGCAGGTCGACGAACTCGTTGACCTCGCCATGCAGGAAGTTCCAGCCCCGCTGCAGATGGCGCAGCAGACTGTGCGACTTGTACTGCGTCACCACGCCGATGCGCCGGAACTGCGCATTGACGCAGTTCGACAGCGCGAAATCGATGATCCGGAACTTGCCGCCGAAATGCACCGCCGGCTTTGCCCGACGATCGGTCAGCTCATGCAGCCGGCTGCCGCGTCCGCCGGCCAGTACCAGGGCGATCGCCCTGCGCGGCAATTGGAATGTCTTCTTGTCAACCATCTTCGTATCCCCAGTTTGACTCGATTCATCGCATCCGGCGGGAAGGCCGGATGCCACCCTGCCCTAACTGATCACGTCCGCTTTCTCTCTGCCGGCAATGGCGTTGATCCGTGCCACCGCATCGGCAAGCCGGATCAGCGGCGCCAGCGCCTCCTGCGTCGGCACCTCGTGCTGGCTGGGGTCAGCGACGAAACGCTCGAGATAGACGCGCAGCGTCGCACCCTCGGTGCCGGTGCCCGACAACCGGAAGACGACCCGTGAACCGTCGTCGAGCAGGACCCGCACGCCCTGGCGCTCGGAACGTGAACCATCGACCGGATCGGTATAGGAAAAATCATCGGCGGCAGCGATGCGCAGGCCGCACGACTCGGAGCCGGCCAGTTGCGGCAGGCGCGCGCGCAGTTCATCCATCAGACGATCTGCACGGTCGGTCTCGATCGCTTCGTAGTCATGCCGCGAATAGACGTTGCGCCCGAAACGCCGCCAGTGTTCGCGGACGATCACGTCGGCCGAGGTCGCGCGCACCGCCAGGATGTTGAGCCAGTAGAGCACCGCCCACAGGCCGTCCTTCTCGCGCACGTGGTTGGAACCGGTGCCGGCGCTCTCCTCGCCGCACAGCGTCGCCATGCCGGCATCGAGCAGGGAACCGAAATACTTCCAGCCGGTTGGCGTTTCGTAACATGGGATTCCGAGCGCCCTGGCGACGCGGTCGACCGCGCAACTGGTCGGCATCGACCGTGCGACACCGGCCAGGCCGCCGGCGTAGGCCGGCACCAGAGCGTGGTTGGCGGCGAGCACGGCGAGGCTGTCGCTCGGACTGACGACGAAGTTCGGTCCGACGATCATGTTGCGGTCGCCGTCGCCATCCGATGCGGCGCCGAACGACAGGCCAGAAGCGGGGTCTGCCAGCGCCGCCACGAGGTCGGCGGCCCACACCGGGTTGGGATCGGGGTGGCCGCCGGCGAAGTCCGGCAGCGGAATGCCGTTGACGACGGTTCCTGCCGGCGCCCGCAGACGATCCTCAAGGATCGCCCGTGCATAGGGACCGGTCACCGCGTGCATGGCATCGAAACGCATGCGGAAATCGGGACGGGCGAGCAGCACCGCAATGCGATCGAAATCGAACAGCGACTCGAGCAGTCCGGCATAGTCGGCCACCGGATCGATGATGCTGACCCGCATGTCGCCGATGTGCGATTCACCGATGCGGCTCAGATCAACGGGTGGCGACTCGACCGTGCGATAGGCACCGATCTCCTGCGTCCGCCGATGGACGGCGTCGGTGAATGCTTCGTTGGCCGGCCCGCCATTGCCGAGGTTGTACTTGATGCCGAAATCGCCCTCGGGGCCACCCTCGTTGTGGCTGGCCGATAGGATGATGCCACCGAAAGCCTGCCACTTGCGGATCACGGCGCTGGCTGCGGGCGTGGAAAGAATGCCGTCACGACCCACCAGCACGCGGCCGAAACCCGCCGCCGCAGCCATCCGCAGGATCGTCTGGATCGCCACGTCATTGTAGAAGCGACCGTCGCCACCGAGTACCAGGGTCTGTCCCTCCTGTCCCGACAGCGTGTCGAAGATCGCCTGGACGAAGTTCTCGAGATAGCGCGCCTGACTGAAGACCTTCACCTTTTTCCGCAGCCCCGACGTTCCCGGTTTCTGGCCGGCGAATGGCGTGCTCGGAACACTGATCACCTGCATAGTCATTTCATGCCTCGTCACAAATTGAACGCCTGAATCAATACCGTCAAGGTCGCCGGCTCACCCGCTCAGCCGATGTGCTGCCTGGTGAACGCCAGCAGGGCCTGCGTCGAGGCATCGAGTGGTGCGGCCAGCGCCGGGTTACCGATCGCCGGCAGAATGCTGTTGGCCACTGCCTTGCCGAGCTCGACACCCCATTGGTCGAATGAGTTGAGTCCCCAGATGACACCCTGGACGAAAACCTTGTGCTCGTACAGGGCGATCAGCGCCCCCAGCGTCTGCGGCTCGAGCCGCGTCAGCAGCAGCGTCGATGACGGCTGATTGCCCGGGAACACCTTGTGCGGCAGCAGCGCCTCGAGCGCTGCCGGAGACATCGTTCCCTCGAGTTCGCTGCGCGCCTCGGCAGCCGTCTTGCCGAAGGCCAGCGCGGCGCTCTGCGCGAAGCAGTTGGCGAGCAGCGCTTGCTGGTGCCCGGGCAGCGGATAGTCGGCGCGCACGGCTGCTATGAAATCGCAGGGAACGAGCCGTCCGCCCTGATGCAGCAGCTGGAAGAATGCGTGCTGGCCATTGTTGCCCAGCTCGCCCCAGACGATCGGATTCGAGGCACAGCCCAGCGGCTGCCCATCACTGCCGACCGCCTTGCCGTTGCTCTCCATTTCAAGCTGCTGCAGGAACGACGGAAGATACTTCAGCGATTCGTTGTAAGGCAGCACGGCATTGCTCGTCGCACCGAGGAAGTTGGTGTTCCAGATGCCGATCAGCGCCATCACCACCGGCAGATTGCGCTCGTAGGGCGTGCTGCGGAAATGCTCGTCCATCCGCTCGGCACCCGCGAGCAGTTCGGCAAAGGCCTGCGGTCCAATGGCGATCATCAGTGCCAGGCCGACCGCCGACCACAGAGAGAAACGCCCACCGACCCAATCCCAGAGGGGAAACACGGCATCCTCCCTGATGCCGAACTGGAGCGCTCGCTCCGGCTTGGCGGTCAGGGCCGCGAAGTGGCAGGATACCGCAGCGGCATCGCCGAGCCTGGCCAGCAGCCAGTCGCGCGCCGTCTGCGCATTGAGCATCGTTTCCTGGGTGGTGAAGGTCTTGCTCGCCACCAGGAACAGCGTCGTGTGCGGGTCCAGCGTCTGCAGCAGCGGCGCCAGCTGCGCGCTGTCGAGGTTCGAGACGTAATGCACCTCGACTGTCGGGTGCGACACCGAACGCAGGGCGTAAGCGAGCATCTTCGGGCCGAGATCGGAACCGCCGATGCCGATATTGACCACGCTGCGGATCGGCAGGCCGCTGAAACCGAGCGCCTTCCCGGAACGGATGCCCTCGGCAAACGCGGCCATCCGCAGTCGCGTCGCAAGGACATCGGGCATGACGTCGAGACTGGCAGTGGGGAACGGGCTCCGTGAGCGGCGCAGAGCCACGTGCAACACCGAGCGGCCCTCGCTGGCGTTGATCTGCTCACCGCTGAACATGCGCTCGGTCCATTGCTCGAGCTGCGCCTCGCGGGCCAGCGCGACGAGCAGCGGCAGGCTCACCGGATCGATGCGCTGCTTCGAGAAGTCGTAGAGGATGCCGTCGAAGCTCAGTGATAGGGATGCCACGCGGCCTGGATCGCGAGCAAAGAGTTCCCTGAGATGCACCGGCGCAAGGGATTGCCGGTGCGCTTCAATAGCCTTCCAGGCGGCTGAGGTGGTGATGTTCATGATTGGTGAAGGTCATTGATGAATGATCAGGTCGTCCGCAGACGACCCATGGGAAGAGATTTTCGGTGCAATCCGAAGGGATATCCGTATCGGCTGTCAGCTTGCCAGAATGCGTCGCAGAACGCAAAAAATAATGCCAACCGGCCCTCCACGACAGGCCATTTCCGAGTATTTTTCTTGGTTATCTTTCCTGCTGCCGATCATGCCTGGAAACCTCTGCCGCTGCGCCGATGGCCCGACGGTCGTGTGCCACCGGAGTCGCCTGGCAGGCAGACTCAACTGCCGTTGGCCGGCCGCAGACCGTCGCCGGATTTCGCCCGGGAATTCTTCACGCTGACTGCGAAAGGCCGGTCTTCGATGGCGATATGGCGCTCGAACCAGTACTCGGCATAGCGCAGGAAGGAATGAACGTCGCGCGCGCCGTTGCGCACCTCGGAGAAGGCCTTCTGCAGTGCATGCAGGTTGTCGCGGTGGACGGTTGCGTGCCCGGCGAAGTCAACGCCGACCGATTGTGCGATGCGCTCTTCGCTGGCGAAATGGTATTCGAGATAATCGAGGAGATTTTCAAACTCGGCAAAGGAAACGGGCCCGCTGCCGAAACAGGCTGCCTTCAACGACTCGATACGGCGAAAGATTTCTTCGTGTTGTGCATCAATTTCTGGCAGATCGATCAGCAATGCTTCCGGCAGCAGTCCGGAACGGTTGATCTCCACAGCGAGTCTCTCCTGGAAAACGATCGATTTCGCAAGTCCACACAGTATAAAAAGGGCGCTCGCAAAATTCCAGTAAAATCAGCCCGAGTTCAGGCAAAGACGCCGTGCAGGAACCAGCCCGCCTGACTGCGGAAAATCCACAGCCATTCGTCACGCCGGGAAATGGCGACGAAGTAGTCGCGGCAGACATCGCCGAGCGCATCCGGCTCCGCCGCGTCCCACCAGCCACTCTCGATTCGCTCGGGGCCGGCAAGCAGGCGCAGCGGGCCGCCGCACTGCGGCCGGCCAGCCAGCTCGCGCAAGGCCTGTGGTTGCGCCAGCATGCACAGCGGGCGCGGGCCGCCAGACGAATTGCGCGTGGCTGGGGCAAGAAACGGGCTGGGCGGCGATTTCTCTCCTGTCAGCGGCGCCGCCGCAACCCGCCGCCAGGCGTTTTCCGGCCGATGCTCGGCCACTGCTGACAGCGCGTGCACGCCATCGTCGCCCAGGCGTGCCTGCAGCCGTTCGAGCAATCCTGCCATCGATTCGTCGCCAGCACCCTCGCCACGTTCGACGAACAGGCTGCGCGAATGACCGACAAGAGCTGCTGGTGCCCCGGCCCGCAAGCCGATGCACTCGACCGCTGCCGGCAGATGCAGCCGCTGCAGCCGCTCGCCGAGCACATGACTCATCCGCTCGGCGTCACGCGTGGCACCGGCAAAACCAAGGGCAAGAACGGTCGCCGGTCGCTGCCTCGCGCCGCTTTCGTGCCGAAACTCGAAAACGCATTCACTGACTCCACCACCTCGTGCAGCAAGCCAACCGCACAAGGCATCGATCAGGCGACGTGCAGCCCAGCCGAGCGCCGATGCTTGCTCGGCCTGCAGTGGCAATTCCAGTCGTTCGGCAAAAAGCTCCGGAAAGACGAAACGTTGCCGGGGATCCGGCAAATCACCCAGCGCCCGCGCCAGATCGGCCACCAGCCCGGTACCCAGCCGCCGCGCCAGACCGGCGCGCGGCAAGCGCAGCAGGTCGGCAAGCGAACGCGCGCCGAAGCTGGCGAGACGGGCCTCATCCCCTGGTGCAAGGGCGAGCACCGACAGCGGCAGACCGCCGAGGCGTTGCGGCAGTTCGTCGAGCGCACAGCAGGTCCGGTCGTCACCGCCGATCGCCAGCCACTGTGCAGCCAATGGTGTCGGCGCCAGAGCTGCCTGCGGCAGGTGACCCTGCGCGGCGCAGCCGGCGACGACGCCCTCGAACAACTTCGCGGCGCCACCGAACAGGCGCAGTGAAGCGGCCACTTCGAGCAACAGCATCGACTGTGCAAGGCAGCAGACCTCCGAGGTGAAACTGCCGGCCCAGCAGGCGAGCCGCTTCAAGGCCGCCTGCTCACGCTCGACAGCGCGCTGCCGAACCGCCAGATCTGGCAGCAATGCCCGTGCTTCAGCCAGCCGCTTGCCGGCCACCACGCCCGCCGACACCGCCGCACGATCAGCAACGATGACCCGCTCGCGGTCGATGATGGCGCTAGGCGATGGCAGGTCGGGAAAGACTTCGAGCGGCAGGCAGGGCAGATGCAGGGCGAGCCAGAGCATGACGCAAGCGCAGCGGGCGTTGCACGGCGATGGACAGAGGCAGCGGCTGTGCGCTGCCACGGCGCTTGAGCAGGTGAACGATGAGTTGCTCACCCTCACCATCGAGAGCCAGTCGCAGCGGTGCCGGCGAAGGCTCGCTGGCACAGGCTGCCGGACGAAAGACGAAGAGCAGGGCCTGGCTCGTCTCGGCGGCCAGTTGCAGGCGACGCAGCGAGGTGGCCTGGACCTCCGGCAGCCAGACGACGATGGCACCGACTCCATCGGCAGCAAGCGATCGTTCGCAGGCCCAGGCGGCATCGCGACCGGGAGCGCTGGCAACCAGCAGGCGCGAGAGATCGACCCCTCCCGCCTGCAGCGCCGGGGCATAAAGCAGATATGGCGGGGCAATGCAAACCAGCCAGGCCAGTTCGTCACGCGAGAGCCGGGCCAGCGCCGGCAACAGCAGGCTCAGCTCGCCGACGCCGCGACGCAACGGCAGGAGCTCGGTCAAACCACCACGCGGCCAGCCGCCACCGGGCAACTCGCGGTCGAGATCGGCGAAGCCCGTCGGCACGCCGGGCAGCGCTGCCCTGGCCAGCGCATCGCCCCGCCAGACATCGGGACGTTCGAGGATCTGCATCAGCATGGTCGATGACGACATGGTCAAATCCGGTTGGCCAGCACTGTGCTTCTCAGATCGTCTCGCCACTGCGGATCAAGCCGACAGCGATGCCTTCGATGACCAGTGACCGCCGCTCGGGATCGACGACGATCGGCGCGAAATCGGGATTTTCGGCAGTCAGCTCGACGATGCCGTCACGCTGCCGGAAGCGCTTGACCGTTACCTCGTCATCGAGCCGGGCGACGACGATCTGGCCGTTGCGCGCCTCGCCGCTGCGGTGCACGGCAAGCAGGTCACCATCGAAAATGCCGGCATCGATCATCGACAGGCCGCGCACCCGCAGGAGGAAATCGGCACGCGGCGAGAACAGGCCGGCATCGAGCGTGTAACGGCGCTGCACGTTCTCCACCGCGAGTATCGGGCTGCCGGCGGCGACGCTGCCGATCAACGGCAGGCCGAGTTGTTCGACCAGGCGGATGCCGCGCGCCGAGCCCGGCTCGAGGGTGATCAGACCCTTTCTGGCAAGTGCCCGCAGATGTTCCTCGGCCGCGTTGTGCGAGGCGAAACCAAAGGCGGTGGCGATCTCCGCCCGCGTCGGCGGCGCGCCGAGGCTTTCCAGCGTGTTGCGAATGAATTCGAGTATTTCCTGTTGCCGCGTTGTAATCCTGAGCATGATCGGCACCCTCTGTTGGCATGACTGTATTTTTGTACAGCAACGAGAAAAAAGCAAGCGTGCCGACAGGACGAAGGAACGAAGCCTGGCGCTTGACCCGGGCTCCCCTTTCTTACCACAATCGCCTCCTCCACGCCCTCCTCCGAGACCAGCCATGATCGACCAGCCTGTCGAAGACTTCAGCCTGCCCGCCAGCGGCGGCCGCATCTTCAGCCTCTCCGCCTGCCGCGGCAGTGCCGTGGTCCTCTATTTCTACCCCAAGGACAGCACCCCCGGCTGCACCAGCGAGGCGCGGGACTTTCGTGACCTGCATCCGCAGTTCGTCGCTGCCGGCGCGATCATCGCCGGTGTGTCACGCGACAGCCTCAGGTCGCACGACAATTTCACGGCGAAACAGGAACTGCCTTTCGTCCTCATCAGCGACAGCGACGAAATGCTGTGCAACCGCTTCGCGGTGATCCGGATGAAGTCGATGTACGGCAGGCAGGTGCGCGGCATAGAACGCAGCACCTTCGTCATCGATGGCAACGGAGTCCTGCGGCGCGAATGGCGCGGCGTCCGGGTGGCCGGACACGCGCAGGAAGTGCTCGACTTCGTCAGCCACCTCTGAAACGCCCGAGCAACGCTGCGATCACTCCGGAAGATCCCCGACATGTCCCGCAGGAACGCCGTCGACAGCAGTCCCGTGACTGCGACAGCGAGGAAGCTCTTCGTCCTCGACACCAATGTGCTGATGCACGACCCGACCTGTCTGTACCGCTTCCAGGAGCACGACTTGTTTCTGCCGATCATGACCCTCGAGGAACTCGACGGCCACAAGAAAGGAATGTCGGAGATCGCCCGCAATGCACGCCAGGTGACGCGCACGCTCGACGAAATCGTCAACGGCACGGCCACCGCGATCGAACTGGGCATCGCTCTCGACGGCGCCTCGCGCCAGCTCGCCAGTGGCCGCCTCTTCCTGCAGACTGAAGCGATCACCGGCGAACTGCCAGCCGGACTGCCGACAGCGAAGGCCGACAACCAGATCCTGGCGGTCGTCATCCACCTCCAGAAGAGCCATCCCGAACGCCCGGTGATCCTCGTCTCCAAGGACATCAACATGCGCATCAAGGCGCGTGCCCTGGGATTGCAGGCACAGGACTACTTCAACGACAAGGTGCTCGAAGACACCGACCTGCTGTACACCGGCATGCGCGAACTGCCCGCCGACTTCTGGGACGAGCACGGCCAGGACATGGTGTCGCGCAGCCGGGACGGGCGGACACGGTACCGCATCAGCGGTCCGCTGTGCCCGCAGTTTCTGGTCAACCAGTTCCTGTTCCAGGAAGGCGAACGCCCGCTGCAGGCGATCGTCCGCTCGCTCGCCGGGACGACCGCCGAACTCGAGACGCTGATCGACTACAGCCATTCCAAGAACAGCGTCTGGGGAATCACGGCGCGCAATCGCGAGCAGAACTTCGCCCTCAATGCGTTGATGAACCCGGAGGTGGATTTCGTCACACTGCTAGGCCAGGCCGGCACCGGCAAGACCCTGCTGACACTGGCTGCCGGCCTGGCGCAGGTGCTCGACGACAGGCGCTACGGCGAAATCATCGTCACCCGCGTGACGGTGCCGGTCGGCGAGGACATCGGTTTCCTGCCGGGCACCGAGGAAGAGAAGATGGGACCGTGGATGGGCGCCCTCGAGGACAATCTCGAGGTCCTCAACCGGGGCGACGAGCAGGCCGGCGACTGGGGCCGGGCAGCCACCCACGACCTGATCCGCCACCGCATCCGGATCAAGTCGCTCAACTTCATGCGCGGCCGCACCTTCCTCAACCGCTACCTGATCATCGACGAGGCGCAGAACCTGACGCCGAAGCAGATGAAGACGCTGATCACCCGTGCAGGCCCCGGAACCAAGGTGATCTGTCTCGGCAACATCGCGCAGATCGACACGCCTTACCTCAGCGAAGGCAGTTCCGGCCTGAGCTATGTCGTCGACCGCTTCAAGGGCTGGGAACATGCCGGCCACGTCACCCTGCAGCGTGGCGAGCGCTCCCGCCTCGCCGATTACGCCGGTGAAGTGCTATAATCGCCGGCAAATTGGGCCGTGTCTCATGACACGGCCCAGCCGTTTGTGGCCACCGATCGCTGCCCCCGAGTGCTGCCGGCAGCGGTCCGGCGCCTGCCGGAGAGTCGATTGAAACGACGCGATTTCCTTGCTGCTTCTGCGCTGATTTCGCTGCTGGCGCCAGCGCCGGCTCTGGCCGCCAGGAAGGAAAAGAGCAGCAAGCCGGGCAGCAAACCAGCGGGCGAATCGGCCAGCCGCAGCAGGCGCGAGACGAGGACGGACAACCGGAGTCGCTCGCGCGGCAGACAGACCTACCGCCCGGTCGCGGAGCCGCCGACTGCCGCCCCGGCGGCCGTTGCCAGTTCGCCGGCAACGACCAACGAACAGACCTACAACGCCATCGCGCTGCCGGACGAGCCGCAGCCACAGTGGCGAACCTACGACGTCACCTCGCTGATCACGCTCAACAACGTCAAGGGCAAGCTGCGCCTCTGGCTGCCGCTGGCACAATACCGCGACAACCCCTGGCAGCGGGCGCTGGGGCATGACTGGCGAGGCAACTTCGACAGCGCCGGCGTCTACCGCGACCCGGTGGCCGACCTGGAAGTCTTCTACGCCGACTGGAACCATGTTGCCGCGACACCCAGGCTGCAACTGGTCAGCCAGGTGGCCAAACGCGACCGGAACTTCGACATCACCCGCCGCGGCAGTGTCGCCGAGCGTGGCGAGGTGTTGCGCCGCTGCCTGCAATCGAGCAACCTGGTACCGACCGACGGACTCGTGCGGCGTACCGCCGAGACGGCGGTGGGTCGAATCAAGGATCCGGTGGCCCAGGGCAAGGCGATCTACGACTGGGTGATCGAGAACACCACCTACGACCCGGTGCCGGCGGGCATCGGCCGCGGCAACGTCGAAGCAATGCTCGACAGCGGGCGGCTGAGCGGTGGCAGTGCCGACATCGCCCTGCTCTTCGTTGCCCTGTGCCGTTCGATCGGCATCCCGGCGCGGCCGGTCTTCGGGCTGCGCATCGATGGTTCGCGACTCTTTTCCGGACTGGGCGCGACCGGCAACCTCGGCACCGGGCAGCACTGCCGCGCCGAGTTCTACACTCCGGGTTATGGCTGGATCCCGGTCGATCCCGGCGATGTGCGCAAGGCCATCCGCGACGAGAACCTGGGCTACGGCGACCCGAAGCTGCTCGTCCTGCGCAAGCTGCTGTTCGGTTTCTGGGAGAGGAACTGGCTGGCGCTCAATACCGCGCAGGATGTCCAGCTGCAGGGCGCCAGCGGCGGTCCGCTACCCTTCCTGGTGCTGCCGCAGATCGAGGCGGGCGGCCAGCGTTTCGACAGCAGCGACAGCCAGCGCTGCAGCTACACCGTCACCTCCAGCCGCGTAGACGGCTGACGCGACGCTACCGCTGCCGGCGCTCAGTACGATCCCGGGCTGGCAAAGCTCTCGAAGCGCGTGTACTCGCCGAGGAAGGTCAGGCGCACGGTGCCGATCGGACCGTTGCGCTGCTTGCCGATGATGATCTCGGCGACGCCCTTTTCCGGCGTGTCCGGGTTGTAGACTTCATCGCGATAGATGAACATGATCACGTCGGCATCCTGCTCGATCGCTCCGGATTCGCGCAGGTCGGACATCACCGGGCGCTTGTTCGGCCGCTGTTCGAGCGAGCGGTTGAGCTGCGACAGCGCCATCAGCGGCACGCCAAGTTCCTTCGCCAAGCCTTTGAGAGAACGCGAGATCTCGGAGATCTCCGTCGCCCGGTTCTCGCCATGCGAGGTCGCCGACATCAACTGCAGGTAATCGATGACGATCAGCCCGAGTTGGCCGCACTGACGGTAAAGACGACGGGCACGCGCCCGCAGGTCGATCGGATTGAGGGCCGGTGTCTCGTCGATGTAGATCGGCGCTTCGTGCATGCGGCCAAGGGCAAAGGACAGGCGCGACCATTCGTCGTCGTTCAGGCGCCCGGTACGGACGCGGTGCGCGTCGAGACGACCGACCGAGCAGAGCATGCGCATCGCCAGCTGCGTGCCGCCCATCTCCATCGAGAAGATCGCCACCGGCAACCCGACCTCGAGCGCCACATGCTCGGCAATGTTCATCGCGAACGAGGTCTTGCCCATCGACGGCCGGCCGGCGACGATCAGCAGATCGCCGCTCTGCAGGCCGGAGGTCTTGCCGTCGAGGTCGTGGTAACCGGTGGGCACGCCGGTGATGTCGGACGGGTTGTCGCGATCGTGCAGTTCCTGGATCCGTTCGACAACCTGCGTCAGCAGCGGATTGATATGGACGAAGCCGGTCTGATGGCGAAAGCCGCCCTCGGCAATGGCAAACACCTTCGCCTCGGCTTCGTCGAGCAGGGTTTTCGCGTCGCGGCCGAGCGGGTTGAGCGCGCTGCCGGCAATCTCGTCACCAGCCGTGACCAGCTGGCGCAGGATCGCGCGCTCGCGGACGATCTCGGCATAGCGGCGGATGTTTGCCGCCGATGGTGTGTTCGCCGCCAGTTCCCCGAGGTAGGCCAGGCCACCGGTCGCCTTGCCCTCACCGGCCAGGTCGAGGCTCTCGGCGACCGTGACCGCGTCGGCCGGCTTGCCACTTTCGAGCAGCTTGCGCATCTGGCGATAGATGCGCCGGTGCTCGTCGCGATAGAAATCGCCTTCGCCAACCAGGTCAGCGATGCGGTCGAAAGCCGCGTTGTCGAGCAACAGGCCGCCGAGGACCGATTGCTCGGCTTCCAGCGAATGGGGCGGCACACGCAGCTCCGACAGCACCGAGTCGGGCTGTGGGCCGCTGGCGCGCCGCGGGTCGCGCCCGGCCGGGCGGCGTTGCCGGTCGTCGGGGCTGATTGGGTCGAACGAACTGGCCATCGGGAATCCGCAACGAAAGAAAGGAGCACGACCGCGAGTCTAGCGCGCTGGCGCCCGATCCAGTGCCCAGAAGCAGAAAAGCCTTGCCGTCAGGCAAGGCTCCTTGTCGACCACAGGCAACCCCGCCTGCCGGGCTGCCCTAGATCTTCGCCTGTTCGATGACCACGGCGACCGTGATCGTCGCCAGCACGTCGCCATGCAGCGCGACTTCCAGTTGTGCCTCGCCAAGCGTCTTCAGTGGTCCGCCAGGCATGCGCACGGCCGACTTCTCGATCTCGAAGCCCTGTGCGCGCAGGCCGTCGGCAATGTCGAAGTTGGTCACCGAACCAAACAGGCGACCATCGACACCAGCCTTGCGCTCGATCCGCACGACGACACCGGCGAGTTTCTCGGCATAGGCCTGCGCATCAGCGAGCTTCGCCGCCGCCGCCTGCTCGAGTTCGGCCCGCTTCGCTTCGAACTCCTGCAGCGCCGCCGGCGTCGCGCGCCTGGCCTTGCCGGTCGGTATCAGGAAGTTGCGCGCGTAGCCGTCCTTCACCTTGAGCAGATCGCCGAGATTGCCGAGGTTGGCGACTTTCTCCATCAGAATGATTTGCATCGTCGTCTCCCCGCTTACTGGTGATTGTCGGTGTAGGGCAACAGCGCGAGGAAACGTGCGCGCTTGATCGCCACCGACAGCATCCGCTGATAGCCCGCCTTGGTGCCCGTCAGGCGAGCGGGCATGATCTTGGCGTTCTCCGCGATGTACTCCTTGAAGAGATCGACATCCTTGTAGTCGATCTCTTCCATCTTCTCGGCAGTGAAGCGGCAGAACTTGCGCCGCTTGAAGAGACCACTACCCCGTTTCTTGACGTTCTTGTCATCCTTCTTCTTGAAGAACCTTGGCATCTTGATTTCCTTCGACAAATTCGATCTTGGTTACATGCAGTCGCGGCTGCCTGCTGTGGCGGCTGCGCGCGGCGAGAAATCCGCTCAACTGCAGCCGTGTTCCGGGACTCGCCGCCTGCAGCCAGCGCGCTGTCTCGCCGAGAGCGATCGCCTGCACCTCACATTCGACGCGGCGCTGGCTGCCGGCCTCGATCTGCTCCGACTGGTGACCGATCAGGCACTCCGTGACCGGCACTCCGGCCGGCGTGAAACGCAGCGCCTTGCGCTCGATCAGGACTCCAGCGAGCTCGACACGGTTGAGCAGCGCCGCCGACTCAGGCTGCTGGCTGCTCGCCGGCGGCAGCCGGTTCACGGACTTCCAGCAGCGACTTGGATTTCTCGTCCTTCATCATCGGCGACGGCGCAGTGACGGCGCGCTTCGCCTTGATCGTCAGATGGCGAAGAATGGCATCGTTGAACTTGAAGCCGTGCTCCAGTTCGTTCAGCGTCGCGCTGTCACACTCGATGTTCAACAGCAGGTAGTGGGCCTTGTGCAGTTTCTGGATCGGATAGGCGAGTTGCCGGCGACCCCAGTCCTCGAGGCGGTGGATCTGTCCGCCACGCGAGGCGATGAGCCCCTTGTAGCGCTCGACCATCGCGGGCACCTGCTCACTCTGGTCGGGATGGACGATCAGGACGATTTCGTAATGGCGCATGAACACTCCTTGTGGCTGAAGCCCCCCGCCATGCGAGCGGTGGAGCAAGGTGAAAAGCCCGCGATTATAGCGCTGCTGCGGCTTCACGGGCAATCACTTCGCGACATTCGCAAGATATTGCGAGACGGCGATCGGGCAACCGGCGGGCCGGCATCGCGTAGCTTCGCCAGCCGCAGCCGGCGGGCGTCACCACAACTTGCGCGTATCGATCCAGTTCACCCGCCCGGTGCGCCGCTTGACTTCGTTGTAGATGTGACTGGTGCCGCCGGGCCCATCGCCGCCGCCGCCGTTCCACAGACAGATGAAGCGGACCTTGTCGACACCCCAGGCGAGCGCGGTATGGAGCAGCCAGAGGTTGCAGCGTTCGAAAGCATTGACCGTCCTTCCCCGGCCTCCCGCGGGCAGCGGTCCGAGCTCGTCGGGCATGATCCGCGGCTGCTCGGCCAGAGTCGCGGTGACGGCGAAGTAGCGCTCGCGCCACTGCTCGCCATTGCTCGCCGGCAGGATCGAGCGCTCGATGAACTCCGGTTCGGCGAACGGCAGCATCACCTGCAGGCGGGCGCCGCGCGCTTGGCAGGCCTCGAGGAACAGCAGGTCACCACCGCTCGCCGCCTGCGACAGCGCCAGATCGCCGGCAGCGACGCCGAGCTGGTCGAGCACCCGGGCAATCCGTTCCGCCACCAGCCCTTCCCGGTCGGCGGGAAAGCGCGGCGGCAGACGACCGGCGGCATCGATCATGTGGCCACTGAACAGCAGCACCTGCCGTGGCGCAAGGGGTGGCGCACTGCGCGCGATCGCGCGATCGACGATGCTCATGGCGGCGGCTGTTTCCGCCGGGCGAAAATCGATGTCACGCAACAGGCTCAAGGTCTGCCGACTCGATTCGAGCGCGAACCAGTCCTGGTTGGCCGCCGCGGCCATGTGGCTGAACTCCCGGCGCACCGATTCGACCGGCGCCAGCAGCAGGCACACCTCGGCGTAGCTGGCACGCGCCCAGTAGTCCTTGCGATCGCGCTCCTGCGCCGTCAGGCTGGCCCAGCGCACGCCGCCACTGAGGTTCTCGAGCAGCTGCGGATCGCTGTCGCCACCCAGATGCTGCCGCAGCAGCAACAGCGTCAGGGCGTTGACGCCGGCGTAATGGTGCGCGGGATCGGCGACAAAGGCCTGATGATAGGGAGCGATTGCCTCGCCCAGCACAGCATTCTCGAAGGCGGCGGCTTCACGCATCTGCACCGGCGTGAGGTCGGGCTGGCGCCAGAGCGCCACCCAGCGCTCCTTCTCGATGCGCCCGGCAAGCGCCCAGCATTCGGCGTCGCGGGGATGATCGGCGGTCAGCCGGTGCACCAGCTCGCGCGCCTCCTCGAAGCGGCCGAGTCGGCCCAGGCAGACCGACTTCCG
Organism: Candidatus Accumulibacter similis; assembly: GCA_013347225.1. Lineage (NCBI taxonomy): Bacteria > Pseudomonadati > Pseudomonadota > Betaproteobacteria > Candidatus Accumulibacter > Candidatus Accumulibacter similis. The sequence goes on from CP054595.1 coordinate 3,917,082, forward strand.
CTCCCGGCTCGGCTTGTCGTCAGCTTCGATCGTCAGCGCCTGCTCGAACTGCTCGAGCGCCAGTTCGTACTGCTTGAGCTTCAGCAGCGCCTGCCCTGCGGTCCGCCTGGCCTCGAGCTGCAGCGCGCGCACCGGGGTCTCCTCGGCGAGGACGAGTATGTCGCCCGGCCGGTTCTTCTGCCGCGATACCTCCATCCGGCTCGCCCAGCTTTCGTAGGCATCGGAGAACTCGTTGCGCTCGGCGAGCAGGAGCCGGCGCCACTGCGGTTGCTCGAGTTGCGGCATCAGCTGGAAGACTGGGCTCACCTTGCGGCGCGTCGAACTCGCCATGCTGGCGCAGACCATCGCCGTCAGTGCCGCGCGATCCTGCTCGACGGTCGCCGGGTCCGGCGCGCCGTCGCGCAGCGAGTAGCGCAGCTTGCGGTCGGTGTAGATGTCGAAGGGCTGGTTCGGTCGTGGCCCCTGCACCAGCACCACGCCGCGTGCGCGCAGGGCATGCCGCACGCCGAGTTCGTACCAGACGTTCGGGTTGTCGAGGGTGAGATCGGCGACGACGAGGTCGGCGATCAGCAACTCCTGGAACATGTCGGTGCGGATGTCGCCGGCACGCTGCTCCTCGTCAGCGCGAAACACCTCCATCCCCGCCGCCTCGAGCGCCGGCCGGATGTATTCGGCGTAGACGCGATTGAAATCGATCAGCTGGCCATCGGGCCCGGGCTTGCTGCCGAAGGGCATGGCTACGAAGGCGTGTGCCTGCATCGGCATCTCCTCAGCGCCACGCTGGGCTGGCGGTGGCGGCAGCCAGCACGGCGCCGCCGCTCATGGCGTGGTGCCCCGGGCACGGCGCGGCCGGCCGGAACGGGGCGATGCATCGCCAGCCGCCAGCGGCTCCAGCGGGCGGTCGGCCCGCTGACCGGCGCCCGGCCAGACCTGCTCGACCAGCGCGACCAGACGATCGGCGGCGAGCTGCCACCCCGTCTCGCCACTGGTCACCCGGCGAGCATCGCAGAAGCGTGACAGCATGCCGATCTGGCTGACGATCGAGTCGAGATCGCGCGGCCGCAAAGCGAGGCTGGCCAGCGTCTCGGCGTAGGCACGGGCGACTTCCTCGTACGCCCGCTCGCCGTCCTCGCCGGCCTGCAGCAGTTGCTGGTCGAGCAGCCGCTCGACCAGCAGCGCGTCGGCGACGATGAGCGCATCCCAGACACCGGCGCCGCTCACACTGCCACCGCCGACGCCCTGCCGGCAGTGGCCGGCGAGCGCAATCGCCGCGGCGCGCCCCCCATCATCGGGCAGCAGTGCCTGCAGTGCGAGCCGATTGAGTGCGTTGTAGGCGCGGAACGAGCCCTCACCCGGCCTGCCTTCACCGGCGGCGTAGAAGCGTGCGCTGTCAAGCAGCGCGCGATCCATGGCCGCCGCCGCATCCGCGACCACCGCCCGCTGCTGCGCCGCGCCGTCGTTCCAGGCGGCGATCAGTCGCGTGGCATGGAGACTCGCCAGGCGCTTGGCGGCCCCGCCGCGCAAGGCACAGCGCTCGCCACCCGCGGTCGCCGGTGCCACCCCGTCCGGCTGCCGGCCTGCCGCGGCGACCACCTGTTCGAGATCTGCAAGGCGTTCGAGAGCCCGCTCGATCAGGCCCGGATCGGCGCTGGCCTCACCGAGGCGAGCCTCGATGTTCGCCAGTTGCTCGATGGCTCCGACCGGCACCTGGCCGGGGTCATCGTCGTCCTGCAATGCATCGAGATAGCAGTTGCGCGCCTCGGCAAACTGACCGAGATCGGCCCACAGCGCGCCGACGGCGAACTGTACCGACGGCAGCCGCCGCCAACCGGCGGGGCAGCGCTCCCTGAGCAGGCGACGGAGGTTCCTGATGCTGGCCTCGATCTCGCGGCGCGTCTGCTGACGGCTCGCTCGAGCCAGCCCCGCCCGCCAGCACACCAGCTCATCAAGCAGTTCGTCGACCGACGCGTAGCCCGAATCATCGTGGCCGCTGCCCTCGAGACGCGGCTCGGCGCGCCAGCCGGGATCGCCGTAGGCCTGGAAGGCACCCCAGGTGATGTCCTGCGCATTGCTGCTCCAGACCGCCTTGCGCGCTTCGTGTACCGCCTCGCCGAAGGGCAGCCGCTCGACCAGCAGGTGGCGGTAGAAGGCATTGCCGAAAACCAGCGCCCCCTGGTCGTCGACCGCCCAGCCGGCAACGACGATGCAGCGCACACCGCAGTCGATCAACTCGCGCGCAACGCTCGCGGCAAGCAGGTTGCCGTCACGCACCGTCGCCCCGTCGGCGGTGTCGGCAGCGACGCCGGTATCGATCTTGCCGAGATGACAACAACTGAGGAAGACCAGTTCGGGAACCGTTTCCATCGCCCTGATCTCGGCCGCTGTGAGCAGCAGTCCATCGGAGAGGACGACCCCGCTGCGCCGCCGGCCATCGACGTGCAACTGGTCGAAGACGCCATGCGCCGAAATGTGCAGCAGCCGATGGTCCTCCTGATACAGTCGCGTCAGCACGTCGCCGGCACGCCAGTCGGCACCGATCGCCGACAGCACCTGGTAGCCCATCGCCTGCAGTACGGCAGCCACCTCGTTCGCCTCGCTCTCGGCGCCGGGCAAGGGCGGTGGATTGGCGGCATCCGGCCGCCGTGGGTCGGGAAAGGCGCGGCTGAAGCCTTCGACCGAGGGGTTGCCGACGACGAAAGCCCGGCGCTCGAATCCCTGCCGTACCTGCCGCCGAAACTCGCTGGTGGCGAACTGCCGTACCACCGGCGTCCGCAACGCCAGCGGCAGCTTCTCGCCACCGCCTCCCTGCGACTCGGCGAACATGAGCTCCCACGGCAGGTTCGCCGTCTGGTCGTCGACCACCAGGACGATGCGCTCGAGCTGCCGGGCGGCGTCCTTGAAGTCGTTCGGCACCATCAGTTGGAAGAGTGCGCGGCCGAAGCTCTCCTGCCAGACCGTGCTGTGGATCTGCTGCCGCACCAGCATCTCGACCAGGCCCGGCTGGCGCTGATGAACGATCGACTCGGCGCGCGCCCGCTGGCCGACGTAGAGGAAACGCAAGCGATCGGTGACCGCCGTACGCGCCGCCCGCGGCGGCCGCCCGGCAGCGTCGGCGGGTGCCGCGCCGACACCGGCCGGCGGCGTCGCAGCCACCTCGACCGGCTCCCGCCGGTCGGCGGCGGTGATCATCAGACGCGGCCAGTAGGCAGACCCGCTGCGGTCGAACAGGCGCCGCCTCCAGCCTTCGCCCTGCTGCAGGTGTGGCCGGCAGACCAGCGCGACGCCGTGGCGGCCGAGCAGTCCGGCAAGTCGCTCCGGCACCCGGCGCAAGGCATAGGCGGCGGTGATCGCGGTGTCCTGGTACAGTTCGACGATGTCGACCCGACTGACCCGGATGTGACGCCGGGTTGCCTCGTGGAAGCGCGCGTTGGCCTCGATGACCCCACGCACCAGCGCTTCGACCGAAGCCGCGACCGACACGCTGGCCGACGAATTGTAGCCGAGGAGCAGGGTCGCCAGAGGCAGGTCACGATCCTCGTCGCCGAACACGTCGATCGCCTGCAGCAGATAGCGCAGCACACCGGCGCGCACCGCGGCGGTCAGATCCTCGACGTTCAGGCTGCCGTCGTAGCTCCCCAAACCACAGACGACGGCGCCGCGCAGCGACCCGCGCCGCCGCTCCTGGGCGTTCGGCAGTCGCAGCACGACCGTCGCACTGCCCCGCGGTCCGGCATAGAGGCCGAGGTTGTAGCGTTCGCCGAGATCGCCGTCGAGCAGTTCGCGGTCGATCAGCGCCTCGGCGCCGGAAATCGGATCCTGCTCGTAGTGACCGAGCAGGATCGGCTGCTCGAGGAAACGCAGGTCCATCGCCCGCACCGCCACTTCCAGCCGGCGCTTCGAGCGCGGCGCGACGCGGTTGCGCGGCGCGCCGCCGAGCAGGCCGACGGCCACCGCCTCGCCGCTCGCCAGCAGCGGTGGTCCGGCGTCATAGACGACCGGCCGTACCTCGGCATCGCCGCGCACCGCCGGCGGGCTGCGCAGCAACGCACCGGTGGCGCCGCTGTGCAGCAGTTCGGCGAGCGCCGGATGATACTCGCTGGTCGATGGCAGATCACCGTGCTGCGCCGGCATGTAATAGTAGCTGCCGACGTTGTCGATCCGTCCGGAGGCCCAGGTCACCGTGCCGTCCCCCTGCGTCGTGCCGACCATCTTCAGCCGCCCCTTCTCCTCGCGGATGCCGCAGGGCGTATTGCGTGCAACGCCGAAGACGTAGACCGACTGCTGCTCGTATTCCTTCGGCAGGGCGGGCGTCCGCTCGCCATCCTGCCGCCAGAGCCAGCTGCCCTCGTCGAGCTCCGCCTGGCTCGGCGTCGCCGACTGGCCGTCGCCAAACCAGAAATCCTTAACCTTCTGCCGGTAGTCCTGCCAAATCGCTGCCCGCTGGAAGATCTGGCCGCCCAGGCCACCTTCCGGCTGCCCCTGAAAGCAGTCGACGAAGCCCGGCTTGGGCAACAACTGCAGGGCGCCACGGAAGCCGGAGACGATCTGCAGCACTTCGCGCATGTCGTGCCGGACATCGAGTCGCACCAGTGAGCGCAGCGTATCGCCCTTGCCGAGCAGGTTCTCGACCATCGAGTAGGCGCCCTGGTTCGGCGTGCCGAGCATCACCAGACGGGCGCCCGGCCGCGCCATCAGCGCATCCATCACTGGTCGCCGCCGATGGATGCAGGCGCGCACGACGAGCCCGCCCATGCTGTGAGCCAGCAACCTGATCGGCTGTTGCGTCTCCTGCAACAAGCGATCGAGCAACGCCGCCAGGCGTTCGCCAAGCACGTCGAGCGGCTGCCGCCAGTCGTAGGCAAAGCACTCGACACGGTGGCTGGCGGCGAGAAAACTGCAGAGATCACCATAGAACATGCCGAACAGTTCCTCCGCCTCGACTTCCGGCTGCCCCCAGGCGATCTTGTCGAGACCACCACTGGCAATGTCGAGCGGATCGAACCAGACACGGTCGCGGCGCCCTACCTGCAGGTGTGAGCCCATCACACCGGGCAGGACGACGACCACCGGCAGATCGGCGACCGCCGTTTCGCCAGCGCGCCGCAGCCGGGCGCCGGGCATGACGGCATCGGCGAAAGGCCCCGGCAAGGGCTGGAAAGCCGCCAGCGAGCCGACGTCGCTGCTCACCAGCCAGTCACGCAGGGCTGCCCGCGTGTCGATGTTGCTGAAGTAGGCGAAGTGCGATACCGCGGTGCCACGGTCGAACAACGCCCGCGCGCGCGCCTGCGGCGCGATGCCGGCGTACATCGAATCGGTATCGACGACCAGGTCGTTGTCGAGGTTGTCGAAGAGCAGGAAGTCGGTCAGCAGCACCCCCAGGCGCTGCAGCAGGCCGCCGCCCTCGATGTCGCCGGCGATCACCGCCATCTCGATTCCCGCGCGCACCGGCGCCTCGCGCAGCAGGCGCGCCATCGGTGATTCGGGCAGCATCGCCTCGAGGCCCGGCACCAGATGGGCGCTCGTCCGTCGCCGGGCGATCTCGAGCACCACACGCTTGAAGGCCGAATAGAGCGGGTTGCCGAAGAAGAACGGGATCTGTCCGAGCAGCGTCAACAACCCGGAGAGGAAGACATCGAGGTTGCCGCTGGCCAGCCGTGTTCCCTGCGCCGGGCTGGCAACCCGCACGTAGCGCTGGACGACGAGCTTCTTCGCTGCCAGCTCGCTGGCCAGGGCGCGCAAGAGTCGCCGTTGTTCGCCATGCGCGTCGCCGATCTCGCGCTGCACGACCTGCGCGGCAGCGGTGTCGGTCTCGCCGGTGGCCGGCAGGTCACTGCGGTAGTGCTCGATCAGGTGGTCGAAATTCCCGAGGCAGATGAGATCACCGACCAGGCCGCCACGCGAGTGCGAAACCAGGCTGAGCTGCAGGCCATCCGGCAGCGCCGCCAGCAACTGCCGCGCGTTCTCGATCGGGCTCTCGGACAGCGTCCGGTGTTCGAAGGCGTAGATACGGCCGTTGAACTGCCGCTCGAGAACGCTCCACAGCTCGCGCTCGTCGAGCTGCAGGTCGCCGAAGCTGCCGCGCGTGCTCGATCCCGTGCCGTGGATGAAGACGAGGACCGGCTCGGCCGCGGCAGCGGCCGCCAGAAGCTCCTGCTGCGCCCGCGCCCGCGCCTGCTCGTCCGACTCCGCGGCCGGCGCAGCGCCACGCAGAGGCGGCCAGCAGTAGAGTCCCGGCTGCCGCTCCAGTCGCTTCTCGATTGCCCACATCAGCGCCTTGGTGCCGAGCCAGGAAACGCCCAGCTCGACGGCCTCGGACCCCCTGCCCTTGGTCAGCTCGCCGAGCCTCTGCCTGGCGTCGGTGATGATCGCGTCTTCGCTGGCGCCGACCGCCAGCGCGAAAACCCGGCTGATCAGGCCGCCGACGAGATCGCCGGCGAGGCCACGCGTCGCCGCGCCGTCGCTGCGCAGGCGATCGAACAGGATCTCGCCGTGGCTGCCGAGGAGATCGGGACGACTTCGCGTCAGCGACGTCTGCAACTCGGTGGCACTGGTGATCAGCACCCCGCCGTCGGCCAGCTCGATGACCAGCACTTCATCCGCCTGCGCCACGTACTGCTGGCTGACGGCGGTGCCACCGCGGGCCGTCGCGCCGAGCTCGAAGCAGGCCCGCGGCTGCAGGTAGCCAGCCGGCATGAAGGGATCGTCACCGGCATCGACGGCACGCCGGACGTTGCGCAGCAGCCCCGGCAAGGGTGCCTGATCCTGCGGTGTGGCAGTCAGATCGAGAATCGTGGTGGTCGGCGACATCTTGCTCTCCTTCAGGCTGGCCGCGCGAGACGGATCAACCCGGCGGCACGCGGCCGCCGCCCGGGGCGCCGCAACGCCGGCGTGCGGGAACGGTGCGAGCGCTTGACGCCCGCACCGTCTGGGCGGCAGATCAGGTGAAGATCTTGCGCCGGCGCGCGTCGGCGCTGCCGAAGATCTGCGGCGTCTGCGGGTACGAAGCCGAAGGCAGGCAGGCCGGCGTGATGCGGGCATGCCAGTCGGCGTAGGTGGCACCGGCAGGCAGCGTACGCAGCGTCTTCAACGCGTAATAGCTGAAGGCGCCACAGGGACGGCCAGCGATTCGTGCGTCGTAACTGAAGTTGTTCGGTCCTTCCTTGCAGCCGGCGAGCAGGAGGTCGCCGGCCATCCGCGACAACGCACCGGCAAAAGGCGACAGGCCCGAGGTCACCTGCACCGTCGTCAGCGGCTGGCCACTGAAACCACGCGGCAACTGGTCGGCCGGCAGCCAGTTGCCCATCGGCATGAAACGCGGCCGCGGCGCGTCCTCGGCGTCGGGATCGCCCAGCGCGGCCCGCGTCACCGTCCCCGAATGGCAGCTGTCGGAAATCAGCACCAACCGCACGCCCGCCTTGCGCGCCGCGAACAGGGTGTTGATCTCGTCGTCGATCAGGGCGCCACCACCGGTCTGCAGGTCGTACGGACACAGCGCTTCGTCGAGCCCGTCAACCTCGTCGCCATTGAGATCGGGGACATAGGTCCCGTGCCCCGAGAAGGTGATCACGACGACGTCGCCACTGACGGCCGCACCGATCAACGACTGGATGCCGCTGAACAGCGCTGCCTTGGTGGCCTGGCTGTCGAGCAGTTTGCTGACGGCGAAACCGCGTGTCGCCAGTTCGCCCGCCCAGTCGTTGGCGTCGTTGACGCAGCCGCTCAGATCCATGTGCGTACCGGGATAGTTGTTGACGCCGACGCAAAGCGCGCGTTTGGTCATGACTGCCTCCTGCGAATTTATGATTTATCGGGGATTACGGCCTTCAGTGTAGCAAGCGCCCGGCGAATGACAACCCCCGCAGGGGCCAGGCGATGCGTGCACGGCGGCCAGGGCGCTGCGCACGCGGCGGAGAGTCGACAGGCAATGGAAAGAGAGCCCCGATGGGGCTCGTCACTGCCGCACTGCGGCGGCTACTGAACGCGGATCTCGACCCGCCGACCTTCCTCGGGGCCGCCACTGCCAATGGTCGACTCGGGGCGACGGAATTTCACCCGCAGCGCCGGAATACCACCCGCCACCAGCACGTCGCGCACCGAAGCGGCCCGCGCCCGCGCCAGCTCGGCGTTGTGTTTCGGGTCACCCGAAGCATCGTGGAAACCCGAGAGGAGGACGATCGCCGCCGGCTTCTCCGCGAGAACCTGCTTCGTCCGTATGACGACAATGTTGTCCTCATCGACGAACACCGCCCGATCGACGGCGAAGTAGACCTTCACCAGTGCCTCACCGACCGGCGCGATCTCGCTCACTGCGGCAGTCGCCTGCGGCAAGGCCGGCGATGGACCGGCGCTGAAGTAAACGGCCGCGACACAGAGCGCGATGCCGCCAACCACCCCCGCCACCACACCCGCCACTTCGTCCTCATCATCTTGCGCCGACATCCTCGTCTCCCCAGGCAGATTGCTGGGCCGGTCACCCAGAGCAGGCTGGATTCTACTCCCGATGCCGCCGGGAGAATACGCTCGATGATGCCCCGGACATCATGGCGGCACCGCCTCCCGCCAGCAGCGACGACACGGACCCGCATCCGCGACGCCCGGCAGGAGACGACGACCCGCCAGCCAGGCGCGCTGCGGCGCCAGCGATCACTCCGGAGCCAGGTCGCGGTAGTGACGCAAATGCAGGAACTGGGCGACCTCGTCGATCTCCTCGTCGGTCCAGCGCAGCGCCGCCATCGCCTGCCAGCGGCGAACCTCGGCGCGCAGGCTGCGCCAGTCGGTGACCAGCCGCCGGTCGCGCCAGTGCACCTCGCGATCGTGGCAGGCGATGCAATGCGTCGCATACAGCAGTTCGCCGCGTGCCGGCGCCCTCTCCCCATCGCCCGCAGCCGCAGGCGACGCGGCGAGAACGGCCAGCAGGACGGCAACCGTCAGCCTAGGCAACATGGACTTCTCCGTCGGTGACCACAACCCGAGCGCCCTGGCGGCGCTACGATCCTACTCGATCGGCACCTGCCGGCCCTTGCCCGCAGCCGCCTTCGGCAGGGTGATCTCGAGCACGCCGTCCTTGAAGGCTGCCTTGGCCGCCTCGGTATCGACCTCGGCGGGCAGAGACAGCGAACGCGAGAACGAGTTCGAGCGGATCTCGCGACGACGATAGTCGCCCTTCTCATCGACATCCTCCTGCCTGCTCTGCGCCTGGATCGTTATCGCGTCGGCAGTCAGCGAAATCGAAATCCCGTCCTTGCTCACCCCGGGCAGTTCGGCCCGCAGCAGAACCTCGTTCTCACGCTCGATCAGGTCAACTGCCGGCGCACGAAAGCTCGGACCCTCCAGCCAGCTCGGCCATTCGCGCTCGAACGGCCGCATCCAGCGGCCAGGCGAAAAGCCGGAGAACATGCGGTCCATCATCCGCTCCATCTGCTCGAAACGCTCTTCCAGACCCCTGAACGGCGTCATACCACCGCGTTGGACGGCCACCGACTTGCCGTCCTGCTCTTCCCGGACCTCTGATCCGGCTGCCTTGTCGTTCATGACTCTCTCCTTGACAGAATGTGCTTCAGCGTGGCCGTCGCCAGCGGCTGACAGCCAGTGCGCCGACGCCGCCGACAAAGCCGCGAAGCATCCAACCAGAACATCATCACCCTCGTGGCGCGCGGTGGGGCGACACGAATTGCGCCGCAACCCGACCGCCCTTACCATACCCAACATGGTTGCTGTCGGGCAGAAATCAAGCACTTTCGCGCCCGCACGTCGGCGACCCGACGCACCATCGGAAGGGAGACATCATGGCAAGCAGCCGCCCCGAAGCCACGCGCGAACCGTCGCGCAGCGAAATCGACGCCTGCCCGGAACCGTTGCTGATCGAATTCGGTGCCCGCTGGTGCGGACACTGCCAGGCCGTGCAGGCGCCGCTCGCCGCAGCGCTGGCAGCGTACCCGGCGATCCACCATCTGCAGATCGAGGACGGTCCGGGCCGCCCGCTCGGCCGTTCGTTCGCGGTCCGCCTGTGGCCGACCCTGGTCTTCCTCCACCATGGGAAGGAAATCATGCGCCTGGTGCGGCCAGCGGCCGCAGAGACGATCGAGCAGGCTCTGGCGGCACTCCACCTCCAGTCTGTCAACCCGCACTGCCAGGATCTGGCCTAGCCGACCGCGCTGCCGCCATGCCCGCCCTGCTGCGCGCGATCCGCGCCGACATCACCACCCTGCAGGTCGACGCCGTCGTCAACGCCGCCAACACGTCGCTGCGCGGCGGCGGCGGGGTCGACGGCGCCATCCACCGTGCCGCCGGACCAGAGCTGCTGCAGGCATGCAGTCTGCTCGGCGGCTGTCCGACCGGCGACGCGCGCCTCACCAGCGCCTATCGCCTGCCGGCCCGCTACGTCATCCATGCCGTCGGGCCGATCTGGCGCGGCGGCGGCAGTGGCGAGGCCGAGCTGCTCGCTTCATGCTACTGGCGCCTGCTCGAACTCGCGGCGGCACACGAGGTAGGAAGCCTGGCGATTCCGAGCATCAGCACCGGCATCTACGGTTACCCGATCGCCGAAGCGGCCCGCATTGCGGTGAGCACGGTGCAGGCAGCCCTCCGCGCTGACACCCCGCTGCGCGAGGTGATCTTCTGCTGCTTCTCGGCGGGCGACCTCGCCGTCTACCAGGCCCTGCTCGCCGACACCAGCGCCTGAAAGCAGGCCACCCGCCAGCCGCCCAGTTGTCCCCCCGGCATCCCGGCTCCGCACGCGCAGCTTGCCAAGGTGAGCGACCGCGCACCACAATGGCAACGTGACCGCTGCCTGATCGATCACCCCAAGCAGTGACGGGCATGCGGCAAACCCGTCAGGACGGCCGACAGGGCCGCGGTCATCACGATCGACCGTTCTTCGGGCAAGGCTCGAGCACGGTTGCCGCCGGAGTCAGCAGCAAATGAGTGGGGAGCACAGCAGGATGAGACCAGACAGCCAATTTGAAAGCGGCACGGGCAGCGCGGCCACCGCCACCAGCCCGGATCGGCGAGCGCTCCTGGCGTTCGCTGCCGGCATCCGCTGCCGCGGCAGGCAGCCGGCGTGCTGCGCTGACGCAGCATGGACCGATCGATGAGCCGCCCGGGCGAGACGGCGGCCGCGTCGCCAGCCACTGCCGCGACACCCTTCGACGAGCGCGCAGCCACTTGGGATGCGGACCCGGCGAAAGTCGCCCGCGCGCTCGCCGTCGCAGCGGCGATCCGCAGCCAGGTGCCGATCGAGCGAGCCGTGCGCGTTCTCGAGTATGGCTGTGGCACGGGCCTGCTGGGCTTCGCCCTGCAGCCGCACTGCGACTGCATCACGCTGGCCGACAGTTCGCCCGGCATGCTCGCCACGCTGCAGGGCAAGATCGCGGCGTCCGGCGCGAGCAACCTGCAGGCGCTGCGACTGGACCTCGTCAGCGATCCGTTGCCGGCCGAACGCTTCGACCTCATCTGTTCGCTGATGACCTTCCACCACATCGCCGACACCGCCAGGCTGTTGCGCGACCTGTATACCCTGCTCGACTCGCCCGGTCATCTCTGCATCGCCGACCTCGACGCCGAGGATGGTTCGTTCCACGGACCGGGCTTCACCGGTCACCGCGGTTTCGCACGCGCCGCCCTGGCCCGCGAAGCGCAGGAGGCCGGCTTTCACGACATCGGCTTCAGCACCGTCTTCCACGTCGTGAAGCCCGACAGTCCAGGCCAGACCGACTTCCCGATCTTCCTCATGGTGGCCCGCAAGTGACCACTGGCATGGACTGGCGAGACTGAGCGCCGCAGCGCGATGCGCACTCCCTGCCGCTGCGAGCGGCTGCCGATCAACGGCCTCGCCTACAACATCCGCCACTGGGGACCAGCCGACGCACCGCTGCTGCTGATGTTGCACGGCTGGATGGATTCGTCGCCCAGCTTCCAGTTCACCGTCGATGCGCTCCGGCAGTCGTGGCACGTGCTGGCGCCGGACTGGCGCGGCTACGGGCAAAGCGAGTGGCTGCAGCGGCGCTACTGGTTCGCCGACTACTACGCCGACCTCGAAGCGTTGCTCGACCACTACAGCCCCGACGCGCCCGTGCGCATCGTTGGCCACAGCATGGGTGGCGCGGTGGCGAGCATCTACGGTGGCGTCCGTCCGGAACGAATCGCCGGCCTGCTGATGGTCGATTTTCTCGGCCTGCCGACCAACGAAGCGGACGAGGCACCGGGCCGCATCCGCCAATGGCTCGACCACCGGCGCGCACCACCGGCGATGCGCACCTACGTCAGCCCCGAGCAACTGGCGGCGCGCCTGTTGCAGTTCAACCGCCGGCTGCTGCCCGAACGGGCGCTGTTCCTCGCCACGCACTGCACGAGCGCACGGCCCGATGGCCGGCTGGTGGTCGCCTGCGACCCGTGGCACAAGGTTCCTTCGCCCTACCTCTACCACGCCGAGGACGTGATGGCCTGCTGGCGCGCGATGACTGCCCCGGTACTGCTGGTGACTGCCGACGAAGGCTACGTGCTGCAGCGCTTCGGCAGGCAGCCCGCCGAGCTCCGGCGACGAATGGACTGCTTCGTCAACGGCGAGCAGGCGCACATCGACGACTGCGGCCACAATGTCCAGCACGACCGGCCGGAGAGGCTCGCCGAGCTGGTCGAGTCGTTCTTCGGCCCCTTGCGGCCTGCATGAAGCCCAGTGCTGCCGGCGAGGTCGACGGGCGGGGCGAGCGAGCAACGACGCTTCGCCCCGTAACCCGCACGGCCCGTCAGAGAGCCGGGTACTTGGCCGGATCGAACAGCTTCTCGAGCGCCTTGCCGAGTTCCGGTACGCTCAGCTTCTCGTCGTAGATGCCGGCGCTCACCTGGATGCCGGTGGTGAAGGACATGTCCGCCGCCAGGGCATAGGAGAGCTTGCGTGACAGCTTGCCGGCCCCCGGCTTCTGCCATGCGTATTCGACCCAGCCGCCACGCGGTTCGCTGCCCACCTTGCAGAGCTCGCGGAAGATGAACTTGCCGGAATTGTCGGTGATCTGCATGATCGGCTGACCGACCAGATCGGGCCGCAGGGGATGGGCCATCATCCTGTTCCGGCGGCAGTCATAGACAAACACGTAGCTGTCCTTCCACACCCACTTGCCATCCTTGTTGTTGAACTCCGCATAGCCCGCAGAGCCCTTGTCGTGCAGGAATCTGGCGGCCGCCCGAACGTTGTTGACGGCCTCTTCGGCCGTTGCGGCATCCGCGTCCGCAGCCATCGCCGAAGGCAGGAGACCACATGCGGCGAACGCCGCGATCAAAGCCATCACTTTCCCTTTTTTCATAGCATCTTGCTCCTTCAGAACTTTCTCACTGGTGCTGGCAGGACCGGCTCTCGCCGACGATCGTCGCGTTCCGGCTGCCGACGCACGCACCCTAGGCGATCCATGGCCGGCCAACCGGCAGGATGTCCCGACCGAAGACGTCGGCATAGATTATGTGGGCCATGATGTACCAGGCCATTGCCGCCGTCACCATCAACTCGTAGCCGGCGACGACGGTCAGTTCAGGAAAGCCGAAGTGCGCCAGATCGAGCAGGATGAAACCGATCAGCAACAGCGTGAACGTCAGCGCCAGAGCGCCGTGAATGCGCAGCGAGCCGATCCAGAGGACGAAAGTGAACAGCGTCCAGGCGATCAGGAACCAGCCGACATCGGTCTTGCTCGAAGTATAGAGGTCGTAGTGGTTGCCGATCAGCAGGAGCGCCAGAGCGATCCAGAAACAACCATACGCGGTGAACGCGCAATAGCCGAAGTTGTTGCCGGTCTTCATCTCCTGCAAACCGGCAATCATCTGTGCCAACCCGCCAAAGATCAGCCCCAGCCAGACGACGGGGCCCAGCCCCATCCAGCCGACGTTGTGGAACTGCAATACCATCGTCGTCAACCCAAAACCGGCCAGGCCAACCACCGCGGGATTCCCCAGCTTCTGCTCCGCCATCACTACCCCCTGTGAACAAGAAAAACGAACGGTTGCGGCAACAGCACGAAACCGCGACGAATGCCGGTTTGCTCGCCCCGTTCTGCGCCTGCACCCCCGGCAGGAGACTGATTGTACTATTACATTGGCATCGCAAGCAACCCGCAAAACAGCCGGCAAGAGGGCAAAAGCACCTCTCCGGCAGTCGGTAAACGCGTGTGTTCAATGACTTGTGAATTGTGTTTGTCCGCCAACAAGTACGGGCGCGTAGGCATCCGGACCGGCAGGACAAGCGCTCGCGCGGTGGCTTGCCGACGTGTCCGCTTAATGCCTTCTTAAGCACGACGGGCAACGATGCCGTCCTCACCGTTCCAGGACGCCCTCGATGTTCGCCACCCCGCATGCCGCCAGCGGCCTCCACCAGAACCGCGAAAGCCTCCGTCAGCCCCTGCTTTTCCTCGCCGTCAGCGCCGCCGTGCTGCTCGTCATCGGCCAGTACACGGACATCGACCTGTGGCTGGCCGACATGCACTTCGACCCGCAGAAGGGTCTGTTCCCTTGGGACCAGACCTGGTTCGGCCGCATCTTCATGCACATCTGGGTGAAGAACGTCCTCATCTGGAGCGGTTTCCTGCTCGTCGCCGCGACCGTGCTCGACTTCGTCCGCCCGCTGCAGCGACTGAGCGAGGTCGGGCGCGCCCGCTTGCGATTGCTGGCGCTGGCCGCAACCCTGGCGCCGGCGTTGGTGCGCAGCCTGAAGGCGCGGTCGGCGATGCATTGCCCGTGGGGAATCGACCGCTACGACGGCAGCCATCCCTTCCTCCGCCTGCTCGATGCCGTACCGGCCGACTGGCAGGCCGGCCACTGCTTCCCGGCTGGCCACGCCAGCGCCGGCATGTGGCTGGCGGCGGCGGCCGTACTCTGGTTGCCCCACTCGCCGCGCAAGGCGCTGCTGGCCTACGCGGGCGGCACCGGGGTCGGCATGCTGCTCGGCTGGGTACAGCAGATGCGCGGCCAGCATTTCCTGACGCACACGCTGTGGACGGCGTGGCTGACGACCGCGGTCCTCGTCGTGCTACTCGCCGTCTTCGCGCGCCACTTGCTGCCATCGACACCGGCAGCGCGGACACCCGACGAGCGTGCCCAGGGTCAGCACCTGGCACCGGCGGAACAGGCGGCGGCCACTTCAGCGCTCACCGGCGCCAGCGGCCGGCCCTCCGCCGCCCAGGCCCGAATCCCGTCGCGAACGTTGTAGACCGTCCGGTAACCGGCCTGCTGCGACAGCAACTGGCTCGCCGTCCGTGTCCGGTTGCCGCTGCGACAGATGACGATCACCGGTTCGTTGGCCTTCGCCACCCCCTGCACCTGCTGCAGCCAGGCCGGCGGGTCGGCGCGGCCGCGCTCGTCGAAGAGGGTCAGTAGCCGGCTGTTCGGCACGACCCCGGTCTCCTGCCACTCGCCCGCAGTGCGGATGTCGATCACCGGCACCCCGGCAGCCAGCAGGCGCGCGAGTTCGGCGTTGCCGATGTCCACCACCTCGGCGCGCAACAGCGACGGAAAGGCCAGCACCAGAAAAGTCAAGGGAAGTTTGCCGCGCATGATCGATCCTCCAGCAAGGCACACCACATCATCGTGCACGCCGGCGCCGCCGGTTGCCCGGCTGCTGCCCCGACCTGCCGCGTCGGCTCGCCCGGCGGGCGGGCAACTGCCGGCCGGCCAGGACATCGCCATCAAACATCGCCAATCCGGCGTCAGGGCTTCACATCGCCCAGGAGCGCCGGTAAACAGGCCGTGCGGCAACCTCGCGCGGCCCGTCGCAGGGCCGCAAGATAGACCTTTTCAGCATCGCAGCGGCGCGCTACCATGAACGCCTCTGCGGTCAGCGGTCCTTGTCCCAATTGCCCAGCGACGAAAGGATACTCCAGTCTTGAAGCCTACCGACATCAGCGCTCCCGACTACTTCCACAAGGTCGTCGACTGCCAGTGGGCCTGCCCGGCCCACACGCCCGTTCCCGAGTACATCCGCCTGATCGCCGCCGGGCGTTACAGCGAGGCCTACATGGTCAACTGGGTGTCGAACGTCTTCCCCGGCATTCTCGGTCGTACCTGTGACCGCCCCTGCGAACCCGCCTGCCGCCGCAGCCGCGTCGAGGACGAAACCGCCGACGGCCGCGAGCGCCGGGAGCCGGTCGCCATCTGCCGCCTGAAGCGCGTCGCCGCCGACTACAAGGAAGACATTCGCGGCCTGCTGCCGCAACCGGCGGCACAGAAGAACGGCCGCCGCGTCGCCTGCATCGGTGCCGGCCCGGCGTCGCTGACCGTCGCCCGCGATCTCGCGCCGCTCGGCTACGAGGTGGTGGTCTACGACGGCGACAAGCTCGCCGGCGGCATGATGCGCACGCAGATTCCCAAGTTCCGCCTGCCCGAGGGAGTCATCGACGAGGAAACCGGCTATATCCTCGACCTCGGTGTCGACTTCCGCGGCGGCCAATACATCCATTCGCTCAAGGCGGTGCTCGACGAGGGCTACGACGCCGTCTTCGTCGGCTGCGGCGCGCCACGCGGGCAGGATCTCGACATACCCGGGCGCAAGGCGGCAGCCAGACACATCCACCTCGGCATCGACTGGCTGGCGAATGTCGCCTTTGGCCATGTCACCTCGATCAGCAAGCGGGTGGTCGTGCTCGGCGGCGGCAACACCGCCATGGACTGCTGCCGCTCGGCGCGACGCCTTGGCGGCGAGGACGTCAAGGTCATCGTCCGTTCCGGCTTCGAGCAGATGAAGGCCAGCCCGTGGGAGAAGGAGGACGCGATGCACGAAGGCATCCCGATCCTCAACAACCTCGTACCGAAGGCCTTCACCCACAACGGCGGCCGCCTGACCGGCGTCACCTTCCAGAAGGTGCGCTCGGTCTATGACGAGAACGGGCGTCGCACGCTCGTCCCGACCGGCGAGCCCGACCCGCACTTCGAGTGCGACACGGTGCTCGTTGCCGTCGGACAGGAGAACGCCTTCCCGTGGATCGAACGCGACATCGGCATCGAATTCGACAAGTGGGGACTGCCGAAGCTCGACGAGAAGACGATGCAGTCGACGCTGCCCAACGTCTTCTTCGGAGGCGACGCCGCCTTCGGGCCGAAGAACATCATCTGGGCGGTGGCGCACGGGCACGAGGCGGCGGTCTCGATCGACCGCCTGCTGAACGGCGAGGACATCGCCGCACGACCGGCACCGACGACCAGCCTGGTGTCGCAGAAGATGGGAATCCATGCCTGGCGCTACGACAACGCCATCTCGAACGACCGGCGGCTGCGGGTGCCGCTGCGCGACGTCTCGGCGGCGCTGAAGAACATCCGGATCGAGGTGGAACTCGGCTTCGATCCGCAGCTCGCCTTAAAGGAGGCGCAGCGCTGCCTGAACTGCGACGTGCAGACGGTGTTCAGCACGCGCCTGTGCATCGAGTGCGACGCCTGCATGGACATCTGCCCGATGGACTGCATCAGTTTCACGCACAACGGCGACGAGGACGACCTGCGGACACGCCTGCAGGCGCCGGCGCTCAACCGCAGCCAGGACCTCTACGTCTCGGGGACGCTGAAGACCGGGCGGGTGATGGTCAAGGATGAGGACGTCTGCCTGCACTGCGGTCTGTGCGCCGAGCGCTGCCCGACCGGCGCCTGGGACATGCAGAAGTACCTGCTGGTCATGACGCACGCCGGTTGCGCGCGGACGGGCGCCAGCGAAGCGCAGGCAGCGATCACCTGAGGAGCGAGGAATGCAGAAGATCGAAGCAGTCAACGATTTCGTCGTCAAGTTCGCCAACATCAACGGCTCCGGCTCGGCGTCGGCAAACGAACTGTTTGCCCGCGCGATCCTGCGCATGGGGGTGCCGGTGTCACCGCGCAACATCTTTCCGTCGAACATCCAGGGACTGCCGACCTGGTTCGAGGTGCGCGTCACCGAGCACGGCTACCTCGGTCGCCGCGGTGGCGTCGACCTGATGGTGGCGATGAATCCGCAGAGCTGGGAACAGGACGTGCGCGAGATCGATCCCGGCGGCTACCTCTTCTACGACAGCTCGAAACCCGTGCCGCGCGCGCGCCTGCGCAGCGACATCCACGTCCTCGGCATGCCGCTGACCGAGATCTGCAACGATACCTACAGCGACTCGCGCGAGCGCCAGCTGTTCAAGAACATCATCTACGTCGGCGCCCTGACGACGCTGCTCGACATCGACCCACAGGAAATCGAGAAGCTCTTCGGCGAGCAGTACAAGGGCAAGGAAAAGCTCTTCGACTCCAACCTGCAGGCACTCAATCTCGGCCGCGAGTACGCCCGCCAGCACCTGAAGCCGATCGCGCTCAAGGTCGAGCGCCGCGACCGCGTCGGCGACATGATCTTCACCGACGGCAACAGCGCCGCGGCGCTCGGCTGCATCTACGGTGGCGCGACGGTCTGCGCGTGGTACCCGATCACCCCCTCATCGTCGGTTCCCGAAGCCTTCGAGCGCTACGCAATGAAACTGCGCACCGACCCGGTCAGCGGCGAGAAGCGTTACAGCATCGTCCAGGCCGAAGACGAGCTGGCGTCGATCGGCATGGTCATCGGCGCCGGCTGGAACGGCGCGCGCGCGTTCACCGCCACCTCCGGCCCCGGCATCTCGCTGATGGCCGAATTCATCGGCCTCGCCTACTTCGCCGAGATCCCGGCGGTGTTGATCAACGTCCAGCGCGGCGGCCCGTCGACCGGCATGCCGACGCGCACGCAGCAGGCCGACGTGCTCGCCTGCGCCTACGCCTCGCACGGCGACACCAAGCATGTCCTGTTGTTTCCCGAAGACCCCTACGAGTGCTTCGAGATGTCGGCGCAGGCGCTCGACCTCGCCGAACGCCTGCAGACGCCGGTCTTCGTCATGAGCGACCTCGACATCGGCATGAACCAGCGCCTGTGCCGCCCCTTCGCCTGGGACGACAGCCGCGAGTACGACCGCGGCAAGGTGATGACGCGCGAAGCCCTCGATGCCGGTGCGGATTTCGGTCGCTACCTCGACGTCGATGGCGACGGCATCCCCTACCGCACCTATCCCGGAACGCACCCGACCAAGGGCGGCTACTTCACCCGCGGCACGACGAAGAACGCCTACGCCGTCTACTCCGAGGCCGGCGCCGACTACATCTACAACATGCAGCGGCTGCGGCAGAAGTTCGAGACCGCCAAGTCGCTGCTGCCGCTGCCGGTGCTGACCGCGGCCCGCTACCCGGCGCGCTTCGCCGCCATCTTCTACGGTTCGACCGGCCCGGCGATGCAGGAAGCGCTCGACGCACTCGCCGAACAGGGGATCTACATCAACGCCCTGCGCGTGCGCGCCTTCCCGTTCCAGAACGAGATCGCCGACTTCATCGCCGCGCACTCGAAGGTCTTCGTCTTCGAGCAGAACTTCGACGGACAACTGACGACGCTGCTGATCAACGAGGCAAACGTCAACCCGGCCAGCCTGATCCCGGTGCTGCACTACGACGGCACGCCGATCACTGCCCGCTTCATCACCCAGGAGATCGCCGAACGGGTCGCCCGGCTCAACGTGCGGCCGCTCCGCGAGAACATGGTGGCCTGAGATGACCTACATTGCCAAACCCCGCCTGCACCACCCGAGCCTGGCGAAGAACCGTGTCGGCTTCACGCGGCGCGACTACGAGGGCAAGATCTCGACCCTCTGCGCCGGTTGCGGCCACGACTCGATCTCGGCATCGATCATCCAGGCATGCTGGGAACTCGACATCGAACCGCACCGCGTCGCCAAGCTGTCGGGAATCGGCTGCTCGTCGAAGACCCCCGACTACTTCCTCGGCAACTCGCACGGCTTCAACACGGTGCACGGCCGCATGCCCTCGGTGCTCACCGGCGCCTACCTCGCCAACCGCGATCTGATCTACCTCGGCGTCTCCGGTGACGGCGACTCGGCGTCGATCGGCCTCGGCCAGTTCGCGCACGTCATGCGCCGCGGCGTCAACATGACCTACCTGGTCGAGAACAACGGCGTCTACGGACTGACCAAGGGCCAGTTCTCGGCCACCGCCGACAAGGGCTCGCGCTCGAAGAAGGGCCAGAGCAACAACGACGCGCCGATCGACCTCGTGACCCTGGCGCTGGTCATGGGCGCCACCTTCGTCGCCCGCGGCTTCTCCGGTGACAAGACACAGCTCGTGCCGCTGCTCCGCGCCGCCCTCGCCCACCAGGGCGCGGCGGTGATCGACATCCTGTCGCCGTGCATCACCTTCAACAACCACGCCGGCAGCACCAAGAGCTACGATTACGTGCGCGAGCACAACGAGGCGGTGAACCGTCTCGACTTCATCCCGCTGCGCGAGGAAATCACCGCCGACTACGCTGCCGGCGAACTCGTGGCCGTCCGCCAGCACGACGGCTCGGTCGTCCACCTGCGCAAGCTGCACGCCGACTACGACCCGACCGACCGCATCCGCGCCATGTCGTACATCCAGGAGCACGCCGCCCGCGGCGAGGTCGTCACCGGCCTCCTCTACGTCGATCCCGAGGCCGCCGACCTGCACCGACAGCTCGGCACCGTCGAGCAGCCGCTGAACACGCTCGGCGCCGCCGAACTCTGCCCGGGCGCGAAGGCACTGGAGAAGATCAACGCCTCGCTGCGCTGACAGCCACCTGCGGCCGCCGCTCGCGCGTTGCGGCCGGCACCGACGGGCAGGACGATGATCGGCGCCATCACCCTGCTGCTTGTCTTCCAGCTCGTCGGCGAGGTGATCGCCCGCGGACTGGCATTGCCGGTTCCCGGCCCGGTCATCGGCATGGCCCTGCTCTTCGTCGCGCTCTGCGCGCGCGGCGGGCCTTCGGCCGAGCTGCGCGGCACCGCCCAGGGCATGCTGCAGCATCTCTCGCTGCTCTTCATCCCGGCTGGCACCGGCATCATGCTGCACTTGCAGCGCATGTCCGACGAGCTGCTGCCGCTGCTCGCCTCGCTGCTCGTCAGCACCGTCGTCACGATCGCCGTGACGGCACTCGTCCTGCGCTTCCTCGCCCGCCGCAGCGACAGGCAGGCAGGGACGCCATGAGCGCGAGCGCCATCTGGGTCTACCTGGCCGCCTCGCCACTGCTCGGCCTGACGCTCACCCTGCTCGCCTATCTCGGTGCCAGCGCCGTGCACCAGCGCTGCGGCGGCCACCCGCTGGCCAACCCGGTGCTGTTGGCAGTGGCCGCGCTGGTCGGCCTCCTCTGGCTCACCGACACCCCTTGGCACACCTATTTTGACGGCGCCCAGTTCGTCCACTTCCTGCTCGGACCGGCCACCGTGGCGCTGGCGATCCCGCTGCACGCCCAGCTTCCCCGCCTGCGGCGGATGGCACTGCCACTGCTCCTGGCACTGCTGGTCGGTTCGCTCACCGCCGCGCTCTCGGCCGTCGCCATCGGCGCCCTGCTGGGAGCTAGCCGGGCGACGCTGCTGTCGCTGGCGCCGAAGTCGGTGACGACGCCAATCGCCATGGGCATCGCCGAGCGGATCGGCGGCCTGCCCTCGCTGACCGCCGTGCTGGTGATCCTCACCGGCGTGCTCGGAGCGATTCTCGCCCGCTACATCCATCGCGCCCTGCACATCGACGACGATGCGCAGCGCGGCTTCGCGCTCGGCGTCGCCGCGCACGGCATCGGCACGGCGCGCGCCTTCCAGGAGAGCGAACAGATGGGCGCCTTTGCCGCCCTGGCGATGGGCCTCAATGGCCTGCTGACCGCGGTGCTGCTGCCGTTGCTGTTGCCGTTGCTGCTCGCCTGAGCGCAGCGGTACCGCCAACGCTGACGACTCTTCGCGGCGAGCCGCGCTCGACGGCACAGCGCGCAGCCAGCGGACGACAGGCAATCGATGTACACTGCACGACGCTGCGTCAGGACGCGCCACCTGCCGCAGGCAGCGCCAGGGACCGGCCGGCACGCCACCATGCCGCGCGTGTCCGGTGCTGCGGCGGCCGACCACAGCCAACCCACCCGATGGCGAGGAGAGCAGCATGCGCAGCAAGATCGTCACCGCCGACGAAGCGATCGCCCTGATCCGCGACGGCGACACCCTGGCCAGTACCGGCTTCGTCCAGACCGGCTTCGCCGAGGCGCTGCTGTCGGCGCTCGAACGCCGCTTCCTCGCCAGCGGCAGCCCGAAGAACCTGACGCTGTTCGCCGCCGCCGGCCAGGGTGACGGCATCTCGCTCGGCCTCAACCACCTCGGCCACCAGGGACTGCTGCGCCGCGTCGTCGCCGGCCACTGGGGCCGCATGCCGAAAGTCGCTCAGCTCGCCCTCGACAACCGCATCCAGGCCTACAACCTGCCGCAGGGAATCATCTGCCAGCTCTTCCGCGACCTCGCCGCCGGCAAACCCGGCTCCTTCTCCAAGGTCGGCCTGCACACCTTCGTCGATCCGCGTTACGGCGGTGGCCGGATCAACGACACCACGACGCGCGACATCGTCAAGCTGGTCGAGGTCGACGACGAGGAGTGGCTGTTCTACAAGGTCGGCAGGGTCAATGTCGCCTTCGTGCGTGGCACCACCGCCGACACCTTCGGCAACATCACCATGGAACGGGAAGCGCTCACTCTCAACAACCTGGCGATGGCGATGGCCGCCAAGAACAGCAACGGCATCGTCATCGCGCAGGTCGAGCGGATCGCCGAGCGCAACGGCCTGCCGCCACGCCAGGTCAAGATCCCCGGTATCCTCGTCGACTGCGTCGTCATCGCCGAGCCGGCGCAGCACATGCAGACCCTGGCGACGCAGTACAGCGCCGCCTACGCCGGCGAGTTCCGCGTACCGGCGGCGAGCCTGGTGTCGACGCCGCTGAGCGAGCGCAAGATCATCGCCCGCCGCGCCGCCTTCGAACTGCCGCCGAACGGCATCATCAACCTCGGCGTCGGCATGCCGGAAGGCGTCGCGGCGGTCGCCAACGAGGAGCGCATCTCGCACCTGCTGACGCTGACCGTCGAATCCGGACTCATCGGCGGCATCCCGTCGAGCGGTGGCAACTTCGGCACCGGCGTGAACATGGACGCGGTGATCGACGAGAACCAGCAGTTCGACTTCTACGACGGCGGCGGCCTCGACATGGCCTGCCTCGGCATGGCCGAGTGCGACGCC
Organism: Candidatus Accumulibacter similis; assembly: GCA_013347225.1. Classification (NCBI taxonomy): domain Bacteria; kingdom Pseudomonadati; phylum Pseudomonadota; class Betaproteobacteria; genus Candidatus Accumulibacter; species Candidatus Accumulibacter similis. The sequence continues at coordinate 3,940,161 of CP054595.1, forward strand.
GCCGGCAACGTCGACGTCAGCCGCTACGGTGGCCGCCTGACCGGTGCCGGCGGCTTCATCAACATCAGCCAGAATGCCCGCCTCGTCGTCTTCGTCGGCACCTTCACCGGCAAGGGCCTCAAGGTCGACGTCGTCGACGGCAAGCTGCGCATCCTGCACGAGGGCCAACAGCGCAAGTTCGTCAGGCAGGTCGAGCAGATCACCTTCAACGGCCAGTACGCCTACGATCGCGGCAAGCCGGTCTACTACGTCACCGAGCGCTGCGTCTTCCGGCGCGTGCGGCGCGGACTGGCGCTGATCGAGGTCGCTCCCGGCATCGACGTCGCGCGCGACATCCTGCCGCACATGGACTTCGAACCGATCATCGGCGAATACGCCGAGATGGACGCGCGCATCTTCAACAACAACCCGATGGGCCTCGAAGCCGAACTGCTCAACCTGTCGATGCCCGAACGCGTCATCTACGACGCCGAGCGCAACATCCTCTTCCTCAACTTCGAGGGCATGTACGTGCGCGTCCTCGAGGACGTGCAGGCGATCTGGGACATCTGCGAACTGCGCTGCCGGGCCGCCGGCAAGCGCGTCGGCGTCATCATCAACTACGACCGCTTCCGCATCAACCAGGACATGTACGACGCCTACGCCGAAATGGACCGCTACTTCCTCGCCAACTACTTCAGCCAGATCACCCGCTACGCCACCAGCGCCTTCCTGCGCGCCAAGCTCGGCGAGGCCTTCTCGGCGCGCAGCATCGCCCCGCACGTCTTCGAGCGCCGCGAGGAAGCGCAGGCCTACCTCGCTGGCCGCGGCGGCGAGAACGGGCGCGGCGGCTGAGGCCGCTGGCCATCGGCCGCGCCAGCCGACGGCCAGCGTTGCCCAAGGCAAGAGTTGCCGCGCCACTGGGGGGCAACGATGACCACGGACGATCCCGCGCGCACGAGCGCAAGCGCAGGCACGAGCGGAAGCACGCGCACGAGCGCCGGCACCAGCGAATCTCTGTCCCGTTCCGCGACCTACTTCGTCTCGCACAGCAGCGGCGACGACGGCGTCGTCCGCCAGTTGCGCCGCGCGCTCGCCGAGCTCGATACGCACCTGGCGATCGACTCGCGCGAGTTTTACGGCGGCGATCCACTCGAAACGACGATCCACGCGGCGATCGACCGCTCATCCGGCGTACTCGTCCTCGTCTCGCCGCGCGCGCAGGCTTCGGCGTGGGTCGGCAAGGAGCTGAAGTACGCGCTTGCCGTACAGCAGCAGCGCGGCGGCGCGGCTCAGTTTCCGGTGGTGCCGCTGCTGCTCGACGGCACGCCGCTCGGTGCTTTGGAAGCTCTGTTCGACGAGCAACCATTGTACGCGGCGATCACCTGTTCGGCGCTCGACGCGGCGCCGCACGCGATCCTCGTCGCGCTGCGCCTGCGGCTGCCGGACGACATCGAGCCGCAGGCGCAGCCATTGGCCGAGCCGGTCGAAGAGCTGCTGCTCGAACTCAGCGACCCGCGCCTCGTCACGCACGCCGACGGGCGCCGGCGCGCTTGTGCGCGGGCGCGGCTGGTGCATCAGCCAGCGACGCCGGCGCAGCGCGCGGTGTACAGCGCGCGCTTTGCGCTCGAGGCGCCGCTCGGCGTGGTCGAAGCCGACGATCTGCGCTGGTACCTCGAAGACTACGCCGTCTGGCCGAGCCCGCTGCTCGCCGAACGCGCGCAGCGCATCGAAGCGCAGCTCGCCGAGTGGGGCCGCCTGCTGCACGACGCCGCGCTGCCGGCGCAGGCGGTCGGCGAAGTGCACAAGTCGTGGGCGGCGATCGGCGCCGGGCGCGTCGTGCGCCGCTTCTCGGTCGAAGTCGATAGCGCGTGTGACGTGGGAACGCCCGAGAGCGAAGTGCGGTCGGCGCGCGAAGCCGCGACGCTGCTGCTCGGGCTGCCGTGGGAACTGCTGCACGACGGCCGCAGCTTCCTCTTCCAGGGAGCAGATCCGGTGCGCGTTCGCCGGCGGCTGCCGGGCGAGCAGCCCGTGCCGGTCGCCGTCCTCGCGACGCCGATCCGCGTCCTGCTCGCCAGCCCGCGGCCGGAAGACGACGCGTGTTCCTACCTCGACCACCGCGCCAGCGCCGGGCCGATGGTCGAGGCGATCGAAGCGCTCGCCGGGCAGGTCGAACTGCGGCTGCTGGTACCGCCGACGCTGCCCGCGTTGCGCGACGAACTCGAGCGCGCCCAGCGCGCCGGGCAGCCGTACCACGTGCTGCACTTCGACGGCCACGGCGTCTATGATCGCCACGCCGGCCTCGGCGCGCTGTGCTTCGAACACCCCGAAGACGCGCAGCGCGCGCGCGGACGTCGCCGGCACTGGAACGTCCCCTCGCCCGAACTCGGTGCCTTGCTGCGCGCGTACGGCATCCCGCTCGTCTTCCTCGAAGCGTGCCAGAGCGCGCAGGCCGAAAGCGCCAACGAGTCGGTCGCCAGCGCCTTGCTAAAGACCGGCGTCGGCTCGGTCGTCGCGATGAGCCACAGCGTGCTCGTCGAAACGTCGCGGCGCTTCGTCGAAGCGTTCTACCGCGCGCTCAGCCGTGGCGAGCGCGTCGGTTCGGCGATGCTCGCCGGCCAGCGCGAGCTGAAAGACAACCCGGTACGCGGCTGCGTCTTCGGCGTCGGCGAATTCTGCCTGCACGACTGGTTCGTCCCGGTGCTCTACCAGGACCGCGACGACCCGCAGCTCTTCCGCGCCACGCCGAGCCGGCAGACGCTCGAAGACTGGCGCACGCGGCTCGAGCAGCGCCTCGGCGAACTGCCGGATCCCCCGGCGCACGGCTTCGTCGGGCGCAGCCGCGAGTTGCTCGAACTCGAACGCCTGCTCACCGGCGAACGCTACGCGGTCCTGCGCGGCCAGGGCGGCGAAGGCAAGACCGCGCTGGCCTCTGAATTCGCGCGCTGGCGCGTGCGCGCGCGGCAGGTGCAGCGCGCGGCGTTCGTTTCGCTCGAAACGCACAGCCATTGGCCGGCGGCGCTCGACGCGCTCGGCCGCCAGCTCGTCGGCCAAGACTACAGCGTCGCCGCGCATGCGTCGCTCGACGCTGCGCTGGCCGCGGTGCAACGCGAACTGCGCGAAGACGAGCGCGGGACGCTGCTCGTCTTCGACAACCTCGAAAGCGTGCTCGCGCCACCGTTCGCGTTTGACCCGGCAAGCGACGCCGGCGATGCGCTCGCCGCCGACGAACGCGAGCACGCCGAAGAGATCCTGCGTGGCGCCGCCGCGCTGCTGGCGTGTGGCGAGACGCGAATCGTGTTCACCAGCCGCGAAGCGCTGCCGGCGCCGTTCGCCGGCGAGAAGCAGCGCCTCGAGCTCGACCGGCTCAGCCGCGCCGACGCGGTGCAGCTCGTCGAACGTGCGCTCGGCCTCGACGCCGCCGGCATGGGGGACGCCGCCGAAGCGCAGCGCGCCGAGATCGAGTCGCTGGTCGACGCGGTGCATGGCCACGCACGCACGCTGACGCTGCTCGCGCCGGCGCTGCGCGAACGCGGGCCGGCGGCGACGCAGGCCGATCTCGTCGAACTGATCGCCGCGCTCGAGCGGCGCTTCCCCGGGCAACGCGAGCACTCGCTGCTCGCCAGCGTCGAACTGTCGCTGCGCCGCCTGCCGCCGGAACTGCGCGAACGCGCGCAGGTCCTCGGCGTTTTCCACGGCGCGGTCGATCTCAATCTGCTGCGAGCGATGATGGGCTGGCCGCCGCCGGAAGTGCAGGCGCTCGGCGAGGCGCTGGTCGCCAGCGGGCTGGCAAGCGCCGAGCCGTACAACCATCTGCGCCTGAACCCGGCACTGTGTCCGTACCTCGCGGCGCAATTGAGTCCGTCCGAGCGCGCCGTGCTCACGGACACTTGGACAGACGCGATGTGGCACTACGCTGAGTTTCTGCGCCGCGAGTCCTTGCAGCGCAGCGAAATGGCCGCCGCGCTGACGCGAATGGAGCTGCCGAACCTGATGGCGCTGCTCGAACGGTTTTACAGCGCCAAGATCAATGACGGCGAAGCGACGATCCGGCTGACGACGACGCTGCACGCCCTGCTGCAAAACCTCAACCGGCCGCGCTTGCTGGCGCGCGTCGCGCAGGCGCGCGACGCGGCGAGCGGCGCGCTCGGCGAAGCGGCGTGGGGCCACGCGCAGTTCGAGGCCGAATGCACGCGCATCGAGGAACTGCGCGCCGCCGGGGCCGTCGGCGAAGCGCTGGCAGCGGCGCAGCGTCTGCACGCGCGCGCTCAGGCGTCCGGTGAAGCGGCGTACACCGGCGCCGACTACGACCTCGGGGAGGCGTGCCAGCTCCTCGGGCGCGCGCTGCGCTTTGCCCGGCAGGCGGACGCCGCGTTGCCGCTGCTCGCAGAAGCGCAACGGCGCTTCGAAGCCGTCGAAGGGCACGCGCCAGGCTGCGGCGCTGCGCGCATGGCGGCGATGTGCATTACCGAGCGGGGCGACTGCCTTGCCGACCTCGAACGCCTCGACGAAGCCGCGCAGGCGTACGAAGAGGCGATTTCGCTCGCCCAACAAGCCCACGACGAACGGCAGGTCGCCGTCGGCAAGGGCCAACTCGGAACCGTTCGCCGGCGGCAACGCAACTTCCCGGAAGCGCTCGCGGCGTTCCGTGAAACGCGGAAGCTTTTCGCGTCGCTCGGCGAGGCGATGATGGAGGCCGTCGCCTGGGGCCAGATCGGCATGGTCTACAAGGACGCCGGCAACGGCGAAGCCGCCGAAGACGCGTACCGCCAGTCGTTGGCGATCTCGGTACAGTGCAACAACGTCGCCGGGCAGGCGAGCAACTTGAACCAGCTGGGCGACCTCTACGCCAACGTTCTCGCCCGTCCCGCAGTCGCGGTCACGCATACCCGACAGGCGGCAGAGTGTTACACCGCGCTGGGCGACGCGGCTGGCGAAGGCGGCGCGCGCAGCATCCTCGCCGACACGCTGCGCCGCCTCGGTCGCCGCGACGAAGCGCGCCGCGAGATCGAGCGTGCGCTTGTGTGCAAGCGCGGCCTCGGCCACGCCGCCCTGCCGTGGACGACCTGGGGCATCCTCGCCGACATCGAGCACGACGACGGTCGCGCCAGCGAGGCGCGCCAAGCGAGCGCGCAGGCACGCGAAGCTTTCCTCGCGTACCGCCGCGACGGCGGCGAGAACCACAGCGACAGCGGGCGCCTCGCCGCCGAGATCGCTCGCCTGCTGCTCGCCGGCGACACGAGCAGTGCCGGCGCGCTGCTCGAGCAACTCGTGCAACAAACCGCCGCCATGCCCGACGCACCCGCCTCGCTGCCGGCTTTCCTCGCCGCGCTGCAACGCGTCGTCGCCGGCGAGCGCAGCGCGACGCTCGCCGAGACGCCTGGACTTCACTACAGCCTCGCCGCCGAAATCGTCCTGCTGCTCGAGCAACTGACCGCCGCCGGCCGCTGAGACCGCGTCAAGCGGCAGTGTGTGCTGGCCCGCGCGCCGTCAAGCGCATGATGTGGTTCATTGGCGCAGTTGCCGCTGTCGCCGCTTTGTCTTATGCCCTGGGTACGGGATGACTCAACTTTTCAATCGCAGGAGTACCCATCCCGGCAAAGAAGTGCCATGTGCGCACGGTATATACAGGAGCGACGAATGCGGGCACGGGTGGTCAGAAGCGGGAATTCGCAAGCGGTGCGCATTCCGCTGGAGCTGCAATTGGCGCCGGGAGTGAAGGAGGTCGGGTGGTCAGGGGCCAGACCCCTTTCTTGCTTTCTGCCCTCTTCCCCCATGCCATGAGAATGGCATGGTCAGGCGAACGCGAGATCGATGGCGCGGCCGATGGCGCGCCAGCCGAACACCGGAACGTCGGTGCGCGGCTGATCGGTGTCACCGCCGTAAATCAGCAGGCGACGCAACGCGCCAGACAGGGCGACGAAACGTTCCAGCGGGGCGAACCAGTCTCCCGCGACGGTGCGCCCGGACTTGCATTCGATGGCAGCGACGACTTCCTCGCCGCGCGTGACCAGCAGATCGACCTCGTTGCCGGCTGAATCCCGCCAGAAGTGAAGCTCCTCCGGGTGCAGCCCGTTGCGGCGACGCTTGAGGAATTCGCTCACTACCCAGGTTTCGAAGAGCGGCCCGCGCAGGCTGCCGACCGCCAGTTCCGGGGCGCCGCGCACACCCGCCAGCCAGGCGGCCAGACCCGGGTCGAGGAGATAGAGTTTTGGCGTCTTGGTCAGACGCTTGCCGAGATTGCGATGAAAGGGTGTGAGCCGGGTCACGATGTAGCTCGCTTCCAGCACGCCGATCCAGGCATGTGCGGTGTTATGCGTGATGCCGCAGTCGGCGGCAAGCGCGGAGAGGTTGAGCAGCTGGCCGCTGCGCGCGGCGCACATGAGCACGAAGCGGTGAAAGTGGTCAAGGTCGCGCACGTGCAACAGACTGCGCACGTCGCGTTCGACATAGGTGGCGAGGTAGTCGGAAAACCAGACGTGCGGTGGGATGACGCGGTCGTGCAGCGGTGGATAAAAGCCGCGCCAGAGCCAATCCTCGAGACCATCGGTCGGCCGCACGCCGGCGACCTCGTCGAAAGCGAAGGGCAGCAGGTGCAACAGGCCGACTCGCCCGGCGAGCGATTGAGTAATCCGCTCCATCATGCCGAACTGCTGCGAGCCGGTGAGGACGAACAGCCCGGTCCGCCGGTCCCCGTCGACGCGGGTCTGCAGGTAGGAGAACAGGTCGGGGGCGCGCTGGGCTTCGTCGATCACGGCGCCGTCGGGATACTGGGCGAGAAAGCCGCGCGGGTCGGTGGCGGCGAGTGCGCGCACGTCGGGGTCTTCCAGGCTGGCGTAAGGCTTGTCCGGAAATGTCGCACGAGCAAGCGTGGTCTTGCCGGACTGACGCGGCCCGGTAATGGCGACGATGGGATAGTAGCCTGCCAGGTCGATGAGGCGCGGCGCGGCAAGACGGCGAATCATGCGGTTAGCTTAGATGCGGACTTGCAGATTGTCAAATCAATTGACAATCTGCAAAATGGCACGTTTCCCCCAGCCCAAGCGGCGACGCTCGCTCGCACAATCATGCCTCGGAGCCTTTCTCGCCCTCCACGGATCGGGACTCGATCCCTTCGTCGGCTTCCACCATGCCCTCGATTTCGCCCGCGTGTCTCGAATACAGCATCTCCCTGTTCCAGCGGTCGCGGCTGCGCCCCTCGCGCGGCGCCGTGGTCGGCTCGGCGCAAGGGCCGTCACGACGCCCGCTGTCGGCAGCGATCCGGTACTCCGCCCCGCGCCGGCGACAATGCGGTATCCTGCCGCGGTGGGTCGGCCACCCTCCTGGCCCGTCTTTAACATCCCATACGCATATTGTGAGCTTTCTGGGCAGGGCTCAATCGTAATCCGTTGATTTTGCGTAGGGTGAATTTTTCTTGCGTTGTGTAGTGCCATAATAGTTATCGCTGGGTGGTTCAACCTCTTGCTTTTGCGGTACGATCAGGTGCATGTTCATCCGACAAACGCGAACCGGCAACAAGGCGACTGGCGAAAGCTACATCACCTACCGGCTGGTGCGCACCGAGCGCATTGGGGGCAAGGTCCGTCAGATCACGGTGTTGAACCTCGGCCGCCACTTTCCGCTCAAGCAGGAAGACTGGCCGATCCTGTGCAGCCGCATCGAGCAGTTGCTGAATCCGCAGGCGTGGCTCCTGCCGCTGCAGTGCTCGGAGCATGTCGAACGTGCAGCGCAGCGTTACCATGCGCAGCTGGTTGCGCGCGCACCGGTTGTCGCGTCGGCGACGGAGGGGGGTACGGCCGGATTGGCCGGCGAACCTTGCTCGCCTGCGGACTTCCAGGAAGTCGACGTGGACTCGCTGCAGATGACGCAACCGCGGTCGGTGGGCGTCGAACACGTCGGTCTGCATGCGGCAAACGAACTGGGTTTGATCGAGACGCTGAATGAACTGGGCGTCAATGGGGTGATGCGGGCATCGATCCTGGGCAGTCTGATCGGGAGAATGGGGGAGCCGGGGTCGGAACTGGCGACCTGGAGCTGGCTGCAGCGGCAGAGCGCGCTGGGCGAGTTGATTGACGTCGACTTCTTGTCGATGTCGCACATGAGCCTGTATCGCGCCTCGGACGTCTTGATGAAACATCGGGAGGTGATCGAGACGCGTTTGTTCAGTACCGCCCGGACGCTCTTTGACCTGCAGGAGACGGTCACGCTGTACGACTTGAGCAACACCTATTTCGAAGGCGAAGCCAAGGGGAATGACAAGGCCAGGCGGGGGCGTTCGAAGGAGAGGCGCAGCGACTGCCCGTTGGTGACGCTCGGATTGGTGCTGGACGGCAGCGGCTTCGTGCGGCGCTCACAGACCTTCGCCGGCAACGTGTCCGAGCCCGGCACGCTGGCGTCCATGCTCGCCGGACTGGGGACCCCGGCGGGCGCGCTGGTGGTGATGGATGCCGGCGTTGCCACCGAGACCAACGTCGCCTGGCTGGTCGAGCACGGCTATCGCTATCTGGTCGTGCGTCGCGGGGGGGTGCGCCAGTTTGATGAGACCCGCGCCGTGACCATCGAGACCGCTGGCGAGGAGTGGCTGCATCTGCAGAAGGAACTGAGCCCGGATGGCCAGGAGCTTTGCCTGTATTGCCACTCACCGAGTCGGCAACTCAAGGAAGAGGCGATGCTCGCGCAATCCTGTGGGCGTTTCGAAGCGGGCCTGCAGCAAATGAGTGCCGGCCTGCAAAAGCCCAGGAGTGAAAAGAACCACGACAAGCTGCTGGAACGTCTCGGCCGACTCAAGCAGAAGAGCCGCGGCGCCAGCCAGCACTACCAGGTCCATCTCGTCACCGAGGAGAGTGGCAAAACGGTGACGGCGATCACCTGGCAGAAGGTGCCGGTTCCCGGCACGATGGCCACGCATCCCGGCGTCTATTGCCTGCGGACCAACGAACTCGCCTGGGACGAAGAGAAACTCTGGCGTACCTACACGATGCTGACCGACTTGGAGAGTGTGTTTCGCAGTCTGAAAAGCGAACTCGGCTTGCGACCCATCCATCACCACAAGGAGATTCGCTCGGACGGACACCTGTTCATCACGGTAATCGCCTACCAGTGTGTCCAGTTCCTGCGCGTGAAACTCAAGGCCGCGGGAATCACCGACAGCTGGGCGACCCTGCGGGACACCCTCTCCGTACAACGCCGGGTGACCGCGACTTTCAATCAGCGTGACGGCCGCTCCCTGCATGTGCGCAAAGCAACCGTCGCCGAACCCGACCTGCTGGCGATCTATCGCGCGTTGGGCATCAGCGCCGCACCCGGAGGAACCAGGAAACTGATCAGCTGAATCAGAGGTTACGGGCCTGTAGTGCCACTTGATATTTTTATGGCACGCAACCAGTTGATTCAGATAGATGTTTTTCTTGGCGTGTTAAACTTGGGCTGGGGTCCGACCGACGGCCACGCGGACGCGCTCGCGGTTTTCCCCGCTCGTCGCAGCGCCGGCCGACGCGCGCGCGGCGTCCAGCGAACGATGAGGAACCGGCACCAAGGAGATGCCCGATGAACACGAATCCGTTTCCCCTGCCCGACAACCTGCCGGTGCCCACTGACGACGGTGCGGCGGTTCATCTCGCGGGTTCGCCGCTGCCCGAGCTCAGTCTGACCGCCACCGACGGCGCGCTGCTCAACCTGGCGCAACGGGCGGGGCGCTGGGTGCTCTACGTCTACCCGATGACCGGTCGACCGGGCGTCGCGCTGCCCGATGGCTGGGACGCGATCCCCGGTGCGCGCGGCTGCACGCCGCAGTCCTGCGGCTTCCGCGACCACTTCGCCGAGTTGCAGGCGCTGCACACCGGCGTCTACGGCCTCAGCGCGCAGGACAGCGAGTACCAGCGCGAGGCGCGCGACCGGCTGCACCTGCCTTTCGAGCTGCTGAGCGACAGCGGGCTGCGCTTGAAATCGGCGCTGCGGCTGCCCACCTTCCGCGTTGCCGGCATGGAACTCTACCGGCGGCTGACGCTGGTGATCGACGACGGACGCGTCAGCACGGTGTTCTATCCGGTCTTTCCGCCGGACCGCAATGCGGACGACGTGCTCGCCTGGCTGCGGGCGAACCCGCGCGGCGCCCCGCCGGCGTCGGCGGCCGCTGCCGGCGGCAGCGCTCGAACCCCCACCTCCTGACCGGAATCCCAGACCATGCTCCTCTACGTCGATGTCCAGTTTGCCTCGCCCTATGCCCTGTCGGCGTTCGTCGCCCTGCAGGAGAAGGGACTGCCGTTTACCATCGAGACCCTCGACCTCGCCGCCGGCGACCAGCAGCGACCGGATTTCGCCCGGCTGTCGATCAGCGCCCGCGTGCCGACGCTCGTCGACGGCGACTTCGCCCTGTCGGAGTCGTCGGCGATCGCCGAGTACCTGGACGAGGCCCATCCGGGACCGGTGCTGTATCCTGCTGCGCCACGGGCGCGCGCCCGCGCGCGGCAGGTGCAGGCGTGGTTGCGCAGCGATTTCCTGCCGCTCCGGCAGGAACGCTCGACCGAGGTGATCTTCTATGGCCCGACGCCGCAGCCGCTCTCGGCCGCTGCCGCGCACTCGGCGGCGAGGCTGTTCGCCGCTGCCGGGGAGTTGCTGGCGCACGGCGACGACCACCTGTGCGGCGACGCCTGGTGCATCGCCGACGTCGACCTGGCGCTGATGCTCAACCGGCTGCTGCTGAACGGCGACGCCGTACCCGATGCGCTGGCACGCTACGCCACGCGCCAGTGGCAGCGGCCTAGCGTGCAGTCGTGGGTGGCCAGGGAGCGGCCGGCGCGCGCGGTGACGACGTGAGCGGCGGCGGACTGCGCGATCGGACTGTCAGTCGTTTCCGGAGGACTCATTGAACACGAACATCGTTCCGGCCTACGCCGCGCTGCTGGCGCTCTTCTACGTCGCCCTCAGCATCCGCACCCTGCGCCTGCGGCGCCAGCTCCGCATCGCCGTCGGCGACGGCGGCAATCCGGCAATGCTGCGGGCCATGCGCGTGCATGCGAATTTCGCCGAATATGTGCCACTCGGGCTGATCCTGCTCCATTTCGTCGAGGCGCAGGGGGCGCAGCCGCTGCTGCTGCACGGCCTGTGCCTGTGCCTGCTGCTGGGCCGGATCGCCCATGCCTACGGCGTCAGCCACACGGCGGAGAATTTCAGCTTCCGCGTCACCGGCATGGCGCTGACCTTCACGACGATCTTCTTCTCGTCGGCCTGGCTGCTGCTGGCCTTCTTTCGCCAGCATCTGGGCTGAGATCGGGTTGTGCGCCGACGATTGCTCTCGGCTCGCTGCCGCGACCGGAACGAGGAGCGCCTGGCCTGGTTCCCGGGGCAGGTTGCGGGCGGATGGCCATCCGATGCCAGAATGCGACAGCGACTCCGCGAGTCAGCGCAGGCCGCGGACGATGACCTCCCAGTCGATTTCCACACGCGGACAGGCGCTCGACGAGAGCGTACCAAGAAGTTCCTGCACCAGTGGTCGCCCGTAAACGCCGTTCTCAAGCCGGTAAACGGTGACGATTTCGTCTGCGGGGTGCACCAACCAGTACTCGCGCACCCCATGACGCTCGTAGAGAAACAACTTGCGCACCTGGTCGTGTGCCGCGCTGCCCGGCGACAGCACCTCGACCAGCCAGTCGGGGGCGCCGCGGCAGCCTCGGTCGTCCAGCTTCGAGCGATCGCAAACCACGACGATATCGGGCTGCACGACCGTGTCGATCAGCTCGTCGCCCTCATGGGCACGCGGTAGCCGGACATCGAAGGGCGCGATGTTGACCTCGCAAGGCCCGCCGTCGACCGCGGCGGCGATCTGCCTGGCCATTTCCAGAACGATTCGCTGATGCTGCCGCAAGGGCGCAGGGTCCATGGCATAGGCAAGGCCATCGATCAGCTCGTAACGCGCTTCCTCCGGCCAGGCAAGGTATTCCGCATAGGTATGCACTTGGTCATCACGCAGCGCCAGTGCCATCTCGCGAACTCCTTGCCGCACCTGCCCTTGGTATCACCCCGGTCCGTTCGCCGGCGCAAGACTCGCTCGGCACGCCAAGGATAGGAGAATCGAAGTGTCCTCCGCAAGTCACTGAAAAGAAATGCCGGCAAAGCCGGCATGGATCTCTGGGCGACGGCCCGCAACGAACCGCCGCCAGAACGTCAAGCTCAGGCTGCCCGGCGACGCAAGCCGAGTCCGGCCAGGCCGAGACCGACGAGCGCCAGCGTACCCGGCAACGGAATCGCCGACTCGACCTCGACATAGGCGCCGCCGCCCCCCAAGGGCGACTGGTTGGCGAAGATGTCGATGCTGTAGTTGCCAGCCGCCAGCAGCAGGCTGCCCGAGCTGTAGTAACCGCTGGCGAACGCGACGTCCGGATCGCTGGTCGAGGCGCCGGAGCCCGGGACCGAGGTCGTGAAGGCCAGCACCGAGTTCACCCACACGTCGAAGGTATCACCGACAACGAACGCGTCGGTCACCTTGAGAAGACCGGGTCCGCTGAGCGAGAAGGTGAAGGGGTTGCCGGCGGAACCCACGCCCAGGTTCGGGCAGCCGTTCGTCGCGGGAGAACCCGCGCCACCGAAGCAGAAGCCATACCAGCCGGCATCGACACCGATCGGGTCGGCCATCGATGCGGTCGAGGCCGCGAGCAGCGCCACTCCAACGAGTTTTTGCAAGAGTTTCATGATTGGGTCTCCTTCTTGTTAAGGGATAGCCTCTTTCGAGCCAAGTGCTTTCGTTCGGCAGGACCACCCTTGCCCGCACTCCAACCGATAAAAGGAATATTCGGGCCATGTTTCAGATGTATCTGTTATCATTGACTTTTCCTGCTTCTGATCGGCGTCCTGGCGTGGCACCCTGTAAAAAATGCCGACACTTCCATCAGCCGAGCTGGCGCTGCTCGAGGCAGACCGCTCTGGCCGGGAAGCCCGGTGGCGTGTCGACAGAAGGCTCGCGCCGAGGCGACCCGGTGCCGCGGGCACGGGCTGGCGATGGCGGTTCACCGACTGCGCGCGCCCGCAGCGAGATGGCTCAACCTGGCGGCGCGTGTCCGCGCCAGACGGCCGCCGGTGATCAGCGCCGACATCGGTTGGCGCGCAGACGGCAACGGGCTGCCGACCGCGTCGTCCTGCGGCGGGCCGATGCCGCCCGGCCTGGCGCTGAAGGTCTACAATGGCAGCACATGCAACGCTGACGAGGAGTGCGCGATGCGTCAAATCGCTGAAGAAAGGGCGGTTGTCAGCCTTTCCGGCTGGCTCGCCCTGCCCCTGTGGTTCGCCCTGCTGATCTGGACCGTCTGGCCGTTCATCGGTCTCGCGGCATGGAGCGCGCTCGGCATCGCCCTGCCCTTCCCGACCCAGATCTCGCTGATCCGTATCCTCGCCATTCCGCTGCTGGCCTTTCTCGGCAAGGGTTTCGGCATCCTGCAGCCGAACATCGCCGGCATCTTCACCTTCTTTGGCCGCTACGCCGGCACCCTGCGCCGGGACGGCTTCTACTGGGTGAATCCCTTGTTCCAGCGGCAGAAGATGTCGCTGCGCGCGAACAACCTGAACACGCCGACGCTGAAGGTCAATGACCGGGCCGGCAATCCCGTGGAGGTGGCGGCGGTCGTCGTCTGGCGCGTCGCCGATACGGCCCGCGCCGCCTTCGATGTCGAGGACTACGGCACCTATATCGTCATCCAGAGCGAGTCGGCGGTGCGCTCGGTGGTCAGCGCGCGCTGGTACGACGGCGACGCGGACGGCCGGAACTCGCTGCGCGGCGACATGGATGCCGTCGCCGAACTGCTGGCGACGCGGATCCAGGAGCACGTCGCCCTCGCCGGACTCGAGGTCGTCGAGGCGCGCATCTCGCACCTCGCCTACGCACCGGAGATCGCCAGCGCCATGCTGCGCCGGCAGCAGGCGGAAGCGGTCGTCGCCGCCCGCGCCCGCATCGTCGATGGTGCGGTCGGCATGGTCAAGCTGGGCATCGAACAGCTGGAAGCCGAAGGGGTCGTCAAGCTGTCTTCGGAAGACCGCGTCAAGCTGGTCACCAACCTGATGACCGTGCTGGTCTCGGAAAGCGAAACCCATCCGGTGTTGTCGGTGGGCCGGGAGTAGCGGGACGCGGCCGCGCGGGCAGACCGCACCGCTGCCGGCGACGGCGATCAGCCAGTTCGCCGGCCGCCGCCGTCCACGCCGTTGCCCATGCAGGAGCCGAGGGCAGCCTCGCGGCCGATCATCGCCAGCTTGCGGCTGCTGCCCCAGCGGTAGTTGCCGATCTCCCCCGACTCGCGAATGACGCGGTGGCAGGGAATGAGGTAGGCGATGCTGTTGGCGGCCAGTGCGCTGCCCACCGCCCGCTGGGCATTCGGCGCCGCCATCCGCCGCGCCAGTTCGCCATAGGAGATCAGGGTGCCGGGTTCGACGCGCAGCAACGCTTCCCAGACCTTGATCTGGAAATTCGTTCCGCGCAACAGCAGGTGCAGCCTGCCGCGCGTCGGTGTCGCCGGGAAGATGGTGGCCAGCAAGGCCCGCGCCTGCGCATCGTCGCGGCAGATCGTCGCCGCCGGCCAGCGCGCGACGAGTTCGGCGATCATCGCCGGCGCAACCGTCGAGCAGAAGGCGAGATGGCAGACGCCGCGCCCGCTCCAGGCAATCAGGGCGTCGCCGAAGGGCGACGGCGCGAAGCCGCAGGAGATCGTGATGCCGCGGCCGCCGGAGCGGATCTCGCCGGGCGACAGCGCCTCGCAACTGACCATCAGCTCGTGCAGGCGGCTGCCGCTGCTCAGGCCGCTGTCGGCCGCCACCGCCAGGACGTCGCGTGCCCGGGCCAGCTCGCGCCGGGCGTGTTCCTTGGTCAGGTACTGCAGGAAACGCTTCGGCGAGATGCCGGCCCAGGCGGAGAACAGCCGCTGCAGGTGGAATGGGCTCAGGTAGACAGCCGCGGCAATCTCCTCCAGCGTCGGCTGCCCGCGTGCGTTCGAGCGGATGTATTCGATGGCGCGCGCGACGACGGCGAAGTTGCGCGACTGCTCGTCGAGTTCAGAAGTGCGCATGCCTCGCCCTCCACAAAGCCAGCACCGATGCCGGAGAGAATCCCGTCGTCAGCCCGGTGCCCGCCAGCACCAGCGTGGCGCCAAGCAGCGTATGCCAGCCGACCGCCTCGCCGAGGAAGAGGTGGCCCCACAGCACGCCGAAGGCCGGAATCAGGAAGGTGACCGTCAGCGCCGCTGTGGCGCCGATGTCCGCGATCAGGCGGAAGTAGAGCAGGTACGCGACACCGCTGCAGAGCACGCCGAGTGCAATCACCGCGGCGATGACGCCGGTCGTCGGCGTGGCGGCCGGCAACGGCAGCACGAACAGCGTCGGCACCAGCAGCAGGGTGGCTGCCCACATGCTGCCGTGCGCGTTGGCGAAGGGGTCGACGGCGCTGGCGGCTCTGGTGTAGGTCGTGGCCACGCCGTAAGAGAAGGCCGCGAGCAGGGCGGCAGCGATGGCCGGGCCGCCGCCCGGCGGCAGTTGCGCGACCTCGATGCCGCCGAGCACGGCGACCCCGGCAACGCCACACGACAGCCCGATCGACTGCCGTGACGACAGCGGCTTGCGCCACCAGACGGCGCCGATCACGGCGGCCCAGATCGGCGCCGTCGCATTCAGGATCGACAGCAGCGACGCCGAAACGGTCTCTGCCGCATGGGCGAACAACAGGAACGGGAGCGCCGAGTTGAACATCCCGAGAACGAGATAGTGCCGCCAGCGGACGCCGGCAGCCAGCGCCTTCCGGAGGCCAAGGGCGACGCACCAGAGAAAGGCCGCCGCCAGCGCAACGCGCAGGAAGATGAGCGCCGCCGGGCCGATCGCCGGCGCCCCGACGCGCATGAACAGAAACGAGGCGCCCCAGATGGCGGAGAGCACGAGAAGGCGAAGCAGGCTGGCGTTGTTCATGGCTCCATCACCACCAGGAAGAGAAATGATGCCTGAGTGTGCGGCAGCTGCAGCCGGGCGCGCAATCCGATTCTTGCTGAATTTCCGTGCACCATCGCATCGGCAGGCGATGGAACTCCTGCGGCGTGGCCGGATCGGTGGTCGAACACCTCTTGGCCGTGCACCTGTCCGATCCCGGGTCCCCGAGCGCCCGCCGTCCCGGGCAGGATCCGGGGCATGCCTGTCGACAGCGGCGAGCGGACGGGCGGTCGCCGCCAACGGCACGACGTCGCTTGCGCTGATCGGCTGATCGGCGGACGATGGCGCATTGCCTGAAGCGAACCGGGAACCTCATGCAACCTGCACGCGCACTGTTTCTTTTCGCCATCCTGCTGGCCAGCGGCCTGAGTCTTGGTGCCGGCCTGTTCGAGAGGGAAGTCATCTTTTCGCAGGCGGACATCGAGGCGGCGCTGGCCAGGGCGAAGCCGCTGCAACTGTCCTACGGCAGGCTGATTTCGGTCGCCCTGAACGAGCCGCCGACAATCCGGCTCGACGGCGACGACGGGCGCGCCGGCATCGCCAGCGCGCTGGACGTCGAGATGCCGGGCGGGCGGCCGCTCCGTGTCGATGTCGCCGGCCGGGCGGGCGTCCGCTACGACGACCAGCAGAAGGCCTTCTTTCTCGAGCACCCGGTCGTCGATTCGGTGACCATTCCCGCGCGGCGGAAGGAGGCCAACCCGGTCGTTCGCCAGGCGGCCTCGCAGTTGCTCTCGTCCTTCCGGGCGAAACCCGTTTACGTCCTGCGCGAGAACGGCAGCCTGCCGGAAGCGACCGCGCGCTGGCTGCTGAAGTCGGTGCGCATCGAACCCGGCCGCGTGGTCGCCGTGCTGTCGCCGTTCTGAGCCACCGGCGACGACTGCCCGGGCCGAGCGCCTAGACCATCGAGTGCAGGCCGAACATGTTGCCTTCGGTATCCCTGGCCAGCGCACAGAAACCGTACTGGCCGATCGAGAACTTGTCCTTGCAGACCTGGCCACCAGCCTTGACGACACGTCCGACCTCGACCGCGCAGTCCTCGCAGCCGAAGTAGACGAGCGTGCCGCTGCCACCCGACGGCATGCCCTCCATCTTCACCAGCGATCCCGACGCGCCGCCGGCATCCATCTGCATCGGAAAGGCCCACATCTCGCCCCCCGGACCCTCGAGCTGCGTGAACTCGACGCCGAGGACGGTGGCGTAGAATGACTTGGCGCGCGGCATGTCCTGCACGTATATCTCGAACCAGCGGACGGGGTTTTCATTGTTCATGGCGATCTCCTTTCAGTTGCCTGTTCAGGCGTTGTCGCAGGCGCGTTGCAGCGCCGCGAGGTCGACACGCACGGCGGCCTGCACCAGATCCTCGGACTGGCGCGGCGTTTCGTCAACCCGGAGATCGTCGGCAGGAGCGTCGCAGTGCGGCGAGGTGCCGACGTACCATCGGCAGCTGCATGCTGCTGGTCGATGCCACTGCGGCAGGATGCCGGGCGCGAGAGCGGCCGATGAACGATCCGGGCAAGCGCTGCGGATGCGGCCCGGCGCTCGAGCATGGCCATGAGCAGGCGGTCCGCGCGCGCCGGGTCGGGCGGTCCGTGCGCGACACCGGGCAGGTGGTGGACCAAGCTTCTGCTCGTCGGCGGGGGCTACGCGGCTGCCCTCGTCGTCGCGGTCGCAGCCGTTACCGCACGCGTACTGCTGCAGCCGGACGAGGACGGCAGCGCCTCCGGCGGCATGACGGCCTTTGGCGACGCGCTTTGCTTCCTGGGAGTGTTCGGCACCGCCGCCGTCCCGGCGACTGTCGCCGCGCTGGTCTTCCTGCGTGGCCGGCCGCTTTTCTGGCAGATCGCTTCGTTGCTGGCGCTCGCCGGCAGCGTGACCGGGATGGCGGCGCTGTACGCGCTGCTGACCTCGCACTCGGCCGCTGCCCCGCCAGGTGCGTGGTCGCTCCTGGCGCCGCTGCGCCTTGTGCTGGCGCCGCTGTTTGCCCTCGCGACCCTGCTGGCTGCCCTCCTGTCGCCACTGCGCCGCTGCCGCCATGTCCTGCTTGCCTGCACGGCCGCGGAAGCCGTCGTCCTGGCTTGGGCGCTGCTGTTCTGGCTCGGAGCTGCGCGATAGCGCCACCCGCGACCAGGCTCGCAGCCAGGCAACGGTGCATGGGCGGTCGCAAACCGACAGCACTGAGCGGCCGTGCCGTCGGACGGTTACGGCATGCGGTCAGCTGCGCCGACGCTTCGCTGCCAGTCCAGCAAGCATCCCGGCGGCCAGCAAGCCAAGCGTTCCGGGCACCGGCACGCCATTCGAGTCAACCGTGATCACCACGTTGTCGAGGATTGCGCCCATGTTGTCACCACCGTCGTTCGCGAACGACAAGGTGTAGGCACCGTCGGATCCTGGCGAGAACAGCAGCGACAGGGAGAGGTACGCCGTCTGCGTCTGCGGCACGCTGAAGTTCAGTACCGACGTACCGAAGCTGACCGTACCTGTCTCGGTGCCAGCGCCACGACGGTTCCCGGCGAGATCGAAGCTCAGGGTGTAGGTGTTGCCGGCAGTCAGCGAGAACACCCGTGACAGGATTCCCGCGTTGCCGCTGCTGCCGTCGAGGTCGACGCACTTCTCACTGACGCTGCCGTTGCACAGCCCACCAAAGAAACTCTGACCGAGAACCTCGACGGTGCCAGCCGATACCGTCCAACCACTCGGGACGGTATTGCCACCCTCGGTGCTCGACTGGAAGTCATCGCTGAAGAACGGCGCCGCATGCGCGCCGCCGGAAACTGCCGCGGCAACGACAGCGGCGAAAAGAAGCTTGGATTTCACGGATTCCGACTCCTCAAGAAACAAGACCTCTGTCCGGCCGAGTCAGGATGAACACCGCCGAAGAGGTAACGGCATTCTCTGAAGCAAAATCCGGGCCAGCCATTGACCTGGTGAATTAGGCACAATGAATCAGGGCATTGGCTGCGGGCCCCGGCGCGGCTTGGGTCGCGGTGTAAAGCGTTCCGACAGATGCCACGGGACAGACCGTGACATTTTTCTCGTCACCGGGTCACGTCGCCACGGCGACGACCACGACTTTGCCCGGCGCTTTGCCGCGCTGCGGACCGTCGACGCGCGCACCCAGGTGCTCCCCAGGGCAATCTCGGTCGGTCGTCGGCTGCGTGGCGTTGCGCACCCGGCGCAACAGGTGGAGTCCGCAAGGGAACCGTGGTCGGCCCCGACGGCTCCGGCAGCCGTCACGACAGCTCAGCGCCGGTAGCGGACGGTCAGATCCGCCACGCGCTGCCCGAACAGGCGCGCGGTCTCGAGATCTCCCGGCAGCATCTCGTCCGCGCCACCGTCGGCGGGCGAGGTGGCCATGGCACCGCAGAACGAGCCGACGTAGTTGAGGTCGTTGCGCTGCGCGGCCTTGGTGTTGGCGGGCATCATGCCGGTGCCGACCCAGACGCCGCCGTGCTGCATGGCGAGCGTGAACAGGTAGTGCAGGGTGGACAGCTTGTCGCCGTTCATCGTCGCGCTGTTGGTGAAGCCGGCAAAGAGCTTGTCCTTCCACTCCTGGGCGAACCAGGGCTTGCTCGAGGCATCGGCAAACTTCTTGAACTGCCAGCTGACGCTGCCCATGTACGTCGGGCTGCCCATGATGATGGCGTCGGCAGCGGCGAGGCATTCCCAGCCGCCGGCGGGCAGGTTGCCCTCGGCGTCGATGGCAACCAGTTCGGCGCCGGCACCTTCGGCCACGGCCTGCGCCATGCGCTGGGTGTGGCCGTAACCGGAATGGAAGACAACGGCAATCTTGCTCATGGTGAATCTCCTTGTGGGGGTTGGCAGATCAGGGGGCGAGATCGAAAACGAGGACTTCGGCGTCGACCCCGTCGCCGAGTTCGAGGTGCTCTTCATCGGCCACCAATGCGCCATCGCCGGCACGCAGGAGGTGGCCATTGACGACCAGGCGGCCGCGGACGAGATGCACGTAGGCCTTGCGCGCCGGGTCGAGCGGCAGGCTCGCCGATTCCGCGCCGTCGAACAGC
The DNA here is from genome assembly GCA_013347225.1 of Candidatus Accumulibacter similis. Taxonomy (NCBI): domain Bacteria; kingdom Pseudomonadati; phylum Pseudomonadota; class Betaproteobacteria; genus Candidatus Accumulibacter; species Candidatus Accumulibacter similis. The sequence continues at coordinate 3,960,113 of CP054595.1, forward strand.
CCGGCGTGGATCGCGGCATCGGCATGGATGGTCAGCGACCCGGCGGCGCCGTCGGGCGAAGCGATCAGTCGCAGCCGGCCGCGCTTTTCGAGGGCGGCGAAGTGCCGCTGTTCGTAGCCCGGTTCGATTCCCTTGCAGCGTGGCTCGATCCAGATCTGCAGCAGATGGGTAGGCTGGTCGGGCGCGTGGTTGAACTCGCTGTGGCGGACCCCGCGTCCGGCGCTCATCCGCTGCACGTCACCGGGCGGGATGTCGGTGCCGTTGCCGAGGCTGTCCCGGTGCCCGAGCAATCCGGCGGTGACATAGGTGACGATCTCCATGTCGCGATGGCCGTGCGTGGCAAAGCCGCCACCGACCGCGATCAGGTCGTCGTTGATGACCCGCAGGTTGCCCCAGCGCATGTGCGCCGGGTCGTGATAGTCGGCAAACGAGAAGGAGTGATGGCTTTTCAACCAGCCGTGGTCGGCATGGCCGCGGTCTTCCGCTTTCCTGATCTGCAACATGTACTTCTCCTGTGGTGGCAGCGGCAAGGCGCTGCTCATCGATCGATGGTCGTGCCGAGTGCCATGGCGGCGTCGGCGCCCGGCACCCCAACCGGGGTTGACGCGTCGCTGCCGCCGCAGCCAGTGCGCACGCCCCTCGTGATGGCGTGTGTGCCGATCGCATCCGTCGCGCCTGCCGCCCGTTGCACGCGCCGCAAGGCGCTGACGGGGGCAAAGGAATAGGCATCCATGGCGATGGCGAAATCGTCAACACCGGCATGGATGCGCTCGACCCGGGGCAAATCGCCGGCCGCCCCGAGGGCGACGAAGAGCGGCAGCAGGTGCTCCTCGCTCGGATGCGCGGCGACTGCGCCCGGCGCCTGGCGGCGGTAGTCGAGCACGGCCGCCGTGTCGCCCGCCTGCAGGCGCTCCGCCAGCCAGGCCGGGAACTGGCGGACATAGGCGGGGATCGCGCCGCCGCAGCTTGCCGCCCGCTGGTAGTCACGCAGGTTGTGCGTGACGTTGCCGGAAGCGATGACGAGAACGCCACGGCGCAACAGCGGTGCCAGCGCCCTGCCGAGCAGCCACGCCTGTGGCGGGCCGCCAAGGCTCTGCAGCGAAAGCGGAATGACCGGTACGTCCGCCTGCGGAAACATGAACCGCAACGGTACCCAGGCACCATGGTCGAGGCCGCGCGCTGGCGCCCGTTCGGCCCCCAGCCCGGCAGCGCGGATTGCCGTGAACACCTCTTCTGCCACCTCGCGGCAACCGGTTGCCGGATAGCTGATCGCGTACAGCGCCGGCGGAAAGCCGTGAAAATCGTGGATGGTCCGCGGCCGGTCGGCGAAGCCGACCGTCGGCACGGCGGTATCCCAGTGCGCGCTGACGATGACGATCGCGCGCGCTGGCGGCAACGTGCGGGCGAGGTCGGCGATGGCTGCGCCGGCAGCGCCTGGTCGCAGCGCGAAGGTCGGTGCGCCGTGCGGTACGAACAGTGCGGGTTGCGTCTGGCTTGTTTTCATTTGGCAGGGTCCGGATGCGATGGGCGAACTGTAGACCTTCCTTCACGATCGAAATAGACGACAATCTGCAAATCATCATTGCTCATGGAGCAACAATGGATCGACTCGAGGCCATGAGACTCTTCCTGCGCGTCGCCGAGCTCGGCAGCTTTGCTGCCGTGGCGCAGCAGCTCGGCGTCGCACGCTCGGTCGTCACGCGGCAGGTGGCGGCGCTCGAGACTCATCTCGGCGTCAGGCTGATGGAGCGCAGCACGCGCCACCTCTCGCTGACCTCGGCCGGCGCCGCCTACCTGGAAAAGTGCCGGCTGATCCTGCATCTCGTCGATGCCGCCGAGACGGATGTCGCGGCGGAGCGCGCCACGCCGCGCGGCACCATCCGGCTGAGCCTGCCGCTGAGCTTCGGACTCAAACGGCTGGCTCCGCTGTTGCTCGAGTTCTCGCGCCTCTATCCGGAAGTCGGGCTCGACATGGACTACAGCGACCGCCGGGTGCACCTGATCGAGGAAGGCTTCGACCTGTCGATCCGCATCACGCGCCGGCTCGCTGGCGGTGACGTGGCACGACGGATCGGCTCGGGTCGCATGCTGGTGGTCGCGGCCCCCGCCTACCTCGCCCGCCACGGGCAGCCGCAACATCCATCGGAACTGATCCATCACGAGTGCCTGGGCTATACCACGGGCGGCGCCGTGCCTGGCTGGCAGTTCCTCGTCGACGGGAAACTCGCGAGCTTTGCCGTGCGCAGCCGCATCCAGGCAAACAATGGCGAGGTGCTGGGCGAAGCAGCGGCGCAGGGCCTCGGAATCAGCCTGCAGCCCGACTTCATCGTCGAAGACTTGCTCGCCGCCGGCCGCCTCGAGCCCATCCTGACCGCCTTTCCCGCTCCCGGACTCGGCATCTACGCGATCCTGCCGAGCAACCGCCATGTGCCGCACCGCGTCCGCGTGCTGATGGACTTCCTGGCAGCCGGCGTCGGCGCGATCGACTGACCGCGGCCATCGCCGCGAATGCGCTCGGCCTGTGCGCTTTCGCACGGCGATCGAGCACGCGATGCGGGATGCTTCAGCCATGGCCTCGCGCGGCAATTCCCGCGAGCCCTGATTGCCCCACCGCAACGTCGCGCTGCTCCGGTCCTGAGTGGCAGGCGGCCCGGCGACACTTCCGCCGCGCGCTGCGTGCTCGCTACCGACCCCGCATGGCGCCCGGAGCGAAGCGGCAGGCGAACAGGGCAGCGAGCGTTGCTGCTGCCAACTCCCCGGCATGCCGGGAGCGGCACAGGCCACCAGTTCTCCATTTCACCACCCAGGAAAATTCACGATGACCATAGGTACAACCGCCCGCCTGCTGACGTTCGTCGGCGCCCTTTCGGCAACCGCTCTGGCGAATGCCACGCCCTTCCAGAACGGCAGTTTCGAGACCGCCGCCGTCAACCCGGGCACCTTCACCACGCTTGGCCTCAACAACAGCCAGATCGCCGGCTGGACGATCAGCGGCGGCAACGTCGACTACATCGGGAGTTACTGGCAGGCAGCCCAGGGCAGCCGCAGCATCGACCTCGCCGGCAACACGCTGGGTACGATCAGCCAGACCTTCGACACCCAGATTGGCTGGCTGTATACGGTCGAGTTCGCGATGGCCGGCAACACCGACGGCGGCCCGGCAACGAAGCTGCTGCAGGTCGTCGCCGGCAACGAGCAGGCCCAGTTCTCCTTCGACCAGAGCGGCAGGTCGCGAACGAACATGGGCTGGGTAGACCACAGCTTCCAGTTCACGGCCGACACCGCACACACGACACTGAGCTTCTCGGCGCTCAACGGCACCTGCTGCTACGGCGCAGCGCTCGACAACGTGCGCGTCACCGCGGAGCAGAACGACGCGCCGGAGCCCGCTTCGGCACTGCTCGTCGGCCTGTCGCTTGCCGGGCTCGGCTGGTCGCGACGGAATCGGCGGCACGGCACGCTGTAGGCAAGGCAGCGTCGGAGTCCTGCTGCGGCTTGGGTCGACGCGAGAAGCTGCTGTTCCGCGTCAGGCGCAAGCCCGCCGCCATCTGGCTGGCGGCGCATGCCGATGCCGCCAGGAGCGACATGCCGGGAACAGCTTGCGTGCGCCTCGACCGCCGTGCGCCGGCGCGCGACAGTCTGCGGACCGACGGCAAGTGGTTCGCCGTGGACGGCGTGCCGGTCGCCAGGCTGGCCGCGGTCAGCCACTGCCATCCCCCCGCGGCGGCGGTGATGACGGCTTCGCGGTCGAGGCCGACGGACTGTCGCGACATCCTGGCGACTTCCGGGCGGTCGACCGCTTCAGTTCGAGGATCGAGCGCCGCGAGATCGTCGGCTTCCCCGGCTCCAACATTTCGTCCGCCTTGCGCAAGCGATCCTCCAACGCGGCGCGGGCTTCGACCTCATCTGGCATGACCTGCCGGCGATGACCGGCGTCGGCGCCAGCTGCTTCACCGTGGCGCTGCTGCGCTTTCGTCGGGTGGTCGCGCAGACGCAGGCGTGAGCGCCGCCGTGCCCCGGGAACGGCGGGCGATTGACGCCACCCGACAGCGGTTCTATGCTGATTCCAATGGCCACGACGGAGGGAAAGCATGCGTTCACGAGCCCTGTTCTTCGCGCTGCTCGTCGTCACCACGGCGGCGTCGGGCGCCGGGGTTTACAAATGGGTCGACGAGAAGGGGGTCACCCACTTTTCGGAACTACCACCGCCGGGGCAACCTGCACGGAAGCCGGCGAACGCGCCGGCCCCCCAGGACCAGGCGGTGCCGGCCGCCAGTGATGGCGGCCAGCCGGCTGGCAAGAGCTGGCAGCAGAAGGAAACCGAGTTTCGCCAGCGACAGATCGATCGTGACGCCGCCGCACGCAAGCAGGAGGAACAGGAAGCGGCAGCGAAGCGCCTGCAGCGCGACTGCATGCTGGCCAGGAAGTCGCTCGAGAACCTGCAGAACGCAAACGCCGTTGCGCGATACGACGACAGGGGCGAGCGTGTCTATCTCGGCGACAAGGAACGGACGGCCCTGATCCAGCAGCGCAAGCAGGAAATCGAGGCAAGATGTTCCGGCAAATGACGGCAGGCAGCAGTGTGCGTGCCGCCGGCGCGGTGGCGGCCCCGGTCAAGGCTGCCAGTCGGCGGGCAGCGGTCGCCGCTGCAGGACCGCGGTCCGCCCGGGCAGCTCCGGCTACTGCAGTGCGGCAACCACTTGAGGAGAAAACCATGAGCCTTTCTGCGAGCAGCCTCCGCTCCGGCATCAGCGATGCCGAATGGAGGCAGCGGGTCGATCTCGCCGCCTGCTACCGCCTGGTGGCGATGTTTGGCTGGGACGACCTCATCTTCACCCATATCTCGGCCCGTGTTCCCGGCCCAGAGCACCATTTCCTGATCAATCCCTACGGCTTCATGTTCGACGAGATCACCGCATCGAGCCTGGTCAAGGTAGATGTGCAGGGCAACAAGCTCGACGACACGCCATACGACATCAACCCCGCCGGCTTCACCATCCACAGCGCGGTGCACACAGCGCGTGCAGACGCGATCTGCGTCCTCCACCTGCACAGCGTCAACGGTGTCGCCGTCTCGGCGCAGGAGGCCGGTGTGCTGCCGCTGTCGCAGCACTCGATCTTCGTTCTGTCGTCGCTCGCCTACCATGACTACGAAGGAGTGGCTCTCGTCGACGACGAGAAGCCCCGCCTGGTGCACGACCTCGGCGACCGGCGTTTCCTGATGCTGCGCAATCACGGCCTGCTGACGGTCGGCCGATCGGTGGCTGAAGCCTTCGTCGCGATGTACTTCTTCGAGACGAGCTGCCGCATGCAGGTCAAGGCAATGAGCGGTGGCCTGCCGCTGCGTCACATCGCGCAGCCGATCATCGACGGCGCCCAGACGCAGTGGGAGCAGGTGACGCGCGGTGCCGGCGGTGGTCTGGCGTGGCCGGCGCTGCTGCGCCGGCTGGAGCGCAGCAATCCGGGCCATGATGCCTGAAGCGAGGCGTCGGCGGCGACGCCGACCGGCGCGGCCAGCGGCTGGCCCGGACAGTTGCCGGCCCGACTGACGGGGGGCGCCGACCCACGCTGCCGGCTGGCCGGCAGCCGCAGCCGCCGATGCGGTAGAATGCGCGGCGTGAACACCCTCCTCGTCCTCACCAATCTGCCCGACCAGGCGGCGGCACGGTCGCTGGCCGAACAGCTCGTCGCGGCGCGCCTCGCTGCCTGCGTCAATATCCTGGCGCCCTGCCGCTCTGTGTACCGCTGGCAGGGGAAGGTCGAGACGGCCGACGAGGTGCCGCTGCTGATCAAGACGAGTTCCGAGCGTTTCGCCGAGCTGGCGGAGGCGATCCGCGCCAGCCATCCGTACGCGCTGCCGGAGGTGGTCGCGCTCGACATTGCCGCCGGCCTCCCCGAGTATCTCGCCTGGGTGACGGCCGAAACCGCGCCATCGGCCTGAGCAGGCCGGAGGCGCCGATGCTCCGCTGCCTGCTCCCGCTGCTGCTGCTACTGCTGGCGACGCTGACCCAGGCGGAGGAGTTCCTCGACCCGGCGGTGGCCTTCAAGCCGAGCGTGCGCGCGCTCGACGGGCAGACGCTCGAGGTCCGCTTCAGCATCGCCAAGGGATATTACCTGTACCGCGACAAGTTCCGTTTTGCCGCCGATGCGGCGACGATCCGCCTCGGCACGCCGCTGCTGCCGCCGGGCAAGGAGAAGCACGACGAGACCTTCGGCCGCGTCGAGGTGTACTACGATCAGGTGCTCATCCGGCTGCCGGTCGAACGCAACAGCTCCGGGCCGCTGCCGCTGACCCTGCGCGTCAGCTCACAGGGCTGTGCCGATGCCGGCATCTGTTACCCACCGCAGCAGCAGTCGCTCGCCGTCGAACTGCCCGACCCGGCGGCGGTGGCGGCGATCGCCGCACCGGCATCGGCAGTCGCCAGCGGCGACGAGTCCGGCCGCATTGCGCAGCTCTTCCGCCATGCCGGCTTCTGGCTGCTGCTCGGCAGCTTCTTCGGCTTCGGTCTGCTGCTGTCGCTGACGCCCTGCGTCTTTCCGATGATTCCGATCCTGTCGGGCATCATCGTCGGCGCCGGCCGCGCCGGGCAAGGCGTCTCGCATGCGCGCGGCTTCCTGCTGTCGCTGGCCTACGTGCTGGGGATGGCGGCAACCTACGCCGCTGCCGGGGTCGCCGCCGGCCTCACCGGCACGCTGCTGGCGACGACGCTGCAGAATCCCTGGGTTCTCGGCACCTTCGCCGGCGTCTTCGTTCTCCTGTCGCTGTCGATGTTCGGCTTCTACGAACTGCAGTTGCCGACCTTCCTGCAGACCAGGGTGTCGGAGGAAGCGAGCCACATCCGTGGTGGCTCGCTGCCCGGCGTCGCGGCGATGGGGGCGTTGTCGGCGTTGATCGTCGGTCCCTGCGTCGCCGCACCACTCGCCGGCGCCCTGCTCTACATCGGCCAGAGTGGCGATGCGCTCCTCGGCGGCGCGGCGCTGTTCACTATGGCGCTCGGCATGGGTACGCCGCTGCTCGTCGTCGGCGCCAGCGCCGCCACGCTGCTGCCGAAGTCCGGACCGTGGATGGAAGCGGTCAAGAGGGCCTTCGGCGTCATCCTGCTGGCGACTGCCGTCTGGCTGGTGTCGCCGGTGATCCCGGTGGTCGTGCAGATGCTCGCCTGGGCACTGCTGCTGATCGTGCCGGCAATCTACCTGCACGCGCTCGACCCGCTGCCGCCACACGCGAGAGGCTGGCAGCACTTCTGGAAGGGAGTCGGCATCGTCATGCTGCTCTTCGGGGCGGCGATGCTCCTCGGCACGCTCGCCGGTTCACGCGACCCACTGCAGCCGCTCTCGGTATTGCGCAGCAGTGCCGCGAGCAACGAGGCGAGGCCCCTGCCCTTCGTCCGCGTGCACACGGTGGCGGAACTCGACAGCCGGCTGGCCGCTGCCGGACGGCCCGTGCTGCTCGATTTCTATGCCGACTGGTGCGTCTCGTGCAAGGAAATGGAGCGCTTCACCTTCGCCGATCCGCGCGTGCAGGCGAGGCTGGCGGGCTGGACCCTGCTGCAGGCCGACGTCACCGCCAACTCGGCGGCCGATCAGGCCCTGCTGCAACGCTTCCAGCTTTACGGCCCGCCGGGAATCATCTTCTTCGACCGGCAGGGGCGCGAGATCAGCGGCATCCGTGTCGTTGGCTTCCAGAGTGCCGAGGACTTCCTCGGCCTGCTGGCGCGCGTCGACTAGCGCCCTCCTACTGCAGTGCGCCGGGCGACAGTGGCTTGCCCGGCGGCAACGCCAGCGTCGTCGCTGGCAGCCGGAATTCCGCCGTCGGCGTCAGGCTCTGGCCGCGGACGAAGCCCGGCGCCTTCGCCCTGCCGCGCAGCGGCGACGCCTGCGGCAACACGAAAGGCAGACCGTCGACGTCGACCAGGGTCGCGACCTCGACGGACTGGTTGCCGTCATGGCGCCCCGCTCCCTGCGGTGCAAGGATGCCGCGCCCGACGAGCAGGTTGTTGATCGTCCAGACTTCGGTCCCTGCCGGCAGGCGATCGCTCCAGACCTGCAGGAAACGCCCGCCGGGCGTGTCGTCGACCAGGGTGTTGTGCACCAGATAGAGCGCGTTGTCCGGCCAGCGTTCGCCTTCGGCACCGTAGGAAACCACGACCGGATTGTCGGTTGTGGCGCTCTGCCCGATGATGTTGCCGATCACCCAGGCGACACCACCGTTGGGAAACTCGAGTTCGTACGAGGCGCTGCCGGTGGCGCCGTCGACGAGCAGGTTGTAGAGGATCGAACTCGTGCGCGCCCGCGACTTGATCAGGTGTCCGAGATGGCCCTGCTGAAAACGGCTGCCGCTGACCTTCAGGCGGGCAATCGTTCCAGCATAGAGCAGGTGGTGCAGCGCGCCGGCATGGCGGGGAGCGGCGCCGAACTCGCTGTCTTCGACTTCGAGCACGGCATCGGCGGCGTTGCTCGTCAGGATGCCCATTTCGTTGTCGAAGAAGGCGCAGCGGACGACCTTCAGGTGCCCGGTCTCGAAACGGATGCCGGCGCCGTTGCCGGCGGCGACGCGCGCGCCGCGAAACTCGAGGTTGTCGATCGTCATCTGCGCGCTGCGCACCACCCACAGCGCCTTGCCCTCGGCATTGTCACCGTCGGCGATGAGGACCGGCCGCTTGCCGACCCCGCGAATCGTCAACCGCTCCTGGGTCCACACGACTGCCTGCCGCCGGTACTCCCCGGGACGAATCTCGATCGTGTCCCCATCGCGTGCCAGCCGTGCCGCTTCGCTGATGCTGCGCACCTGTTCCCGCTCGCCGACGACGATCGTCCGGCCGCCACCTGCCGGTTTGCTGTCGGCGACCGGACGCTGATTGACCGCCCGCCCGCCGGCGGCAGCATCGGCAGGGATCGGGGCGGTCGCCGGACTGGCGGGTGGCGGCCGCACGACCTCCAGCTTTCCCTGCTCGTTGCGGCGAATGGTGCCGAGCTCGGTCGGTGCCGGCGGCAGGTTGTCGGCCGCCAGCGGGCCGGCGAGCGTCGCCAGTGCAAGCGCGGCAGCGACGAGCAGTCGCCGACTCATTCGCGGCGCCGTGCCGACGCGACGGAGGGCGACGGCGCGCCCGGCCGATGCGGCGCCGCTCGCTGCCACGTTGCCTGCCGGCTGGTCGTCAGCACAGCTCGACCTGCGCCCCCAGTTCGACGACGCGGTTGGGCGGCAGCTTGAAGAATTCGGTTGCGGTATCGGCATTGCGGAACATCCAGTTGAACAGCGTCTGCCGCCAGTTTGCCATACGCGCTGGGTGTCCGGGCGGCAGCCGGACGACCGTGTCGCGACCGAGGAAGAAGGAGGTGGACATCAGGTCGAAGCTCAGTCCGTGCGCGGCGCAGAGTGCGAGCGCACGCGGCAGGTCGGGCTCGTCCTTGAAGCCGTAGGCGACATGCAGGCGATGGAAGCCCTGCCCGAGCGCTTCGACCCGCACACGCTCCGCCTCCGGGACGTGTGGCACATCGGCAGCCGCCACGTTGAGTACCACCACCCGCTCGTGCAGCACCTGGTTGTGGTTGAGGTTGTGCAGCAGGGCTCGCGGCACTCCCTCGGGATGGGCGGTGAGAAAGACGCCGCAACCCCTCACCCGCTGCGGCCCCCCGACGGCGATGCCGGCGATGAAGTCGGCGAGCGGTATCGACTGCTGCCGCTGCCTTTCGCCGAGCAGCCGGCGACCCAGCCGCCAGGTCGACAGGAGGACGAAGACGCCCGCACCGACGGCCAGCGGGAACCAGCCGCCATCGACGATCTTGATCACGTTGGCGGAGAAGAAGGCGAAATCGACGACGACGAAAAAGACGAGGAAGAGGGCCGCGCGTGGCCAGCTCCACTGCCATAGCGCCCGCACGACGACGAAGGCGAGCAGGGTGTCGATCATCATCGTCAGGGTGACTGCAATGCCATACGCCGAGGCCAGGTTGGACGACGAGCGGAAGCCCAGGACGACGACGATGACCGTCAGCAGGAGCAGCCAGTTGATGTTCGGCACGTAGATCTGGCCCCTCTCGCGCTCCGAGGTGAAGCGCACCTGGATCCGCGGACAGTAGCCCAGCTGCATGGCCTGGCTGGTGAGCGAGAAGGCTCCCGAGATCACCGCCTGCGAGGCGATCACCGTCGCCGTCGTGGCGAGGACGACCAGTGGCAGGACCAGCCTTTCGTCGGGGACGAGGCGAAAGAAGGGACTGCTGATCGCCTGCGGATCGGCGAGGATCAGCGCGCCCTGGCCGAGGTAATTCAGGTAGAGCAGCGGAAAGACGAAGGCAAACCACGCCCACTTGATCGCCCGCCGGCCGAAGTGCCCCATGTCGGCGTAGAGCGCTTCGCCACCGGTGATTGCCAGGACCACCGAGCCCAGTGCGAGGAAAGCCATCCCCGGCTGCCCGAGGCAAAAGGAAAGCGCGTACCACGGATTGATCGCCGCCAGAACCGACGGGTTGCGCAGCACGTTCCACAGTCCGAGCAGACCGAGCGTCGCGAACCAGAACATCATCACCGGGCCGAAGAGGGCGCCGACGGCGGCGGTGCCATGGCGCTGGAAGACGAAGAGCAGGACGAGAATGGCGACGGTGATCGGCAGCACCCACGGGCTGAGCAATGGCGTCACCACTTCCAGCCCCTCGACCGCCGACAGCACCGACATCGCGGGTGTGATGACGGCATCGCCGTAGAACAGGGCGGCACCGAAGATGCCGAGCGCCGACATCAGCCAGAGAACCCGCGGCGTCGCGTTCGCCGTACGCAGCGCCAGCGCCGTCAGCGCCATGATGCCGCCCTCGCCCCGGTTGTCGGCGCGCATGATGAAGAGGACGTACTTCAGCGAGACGGTGATCGTCAGCGCCCAGAAGACCAGCGACAGGATTCCGAGGACGGTGCCCTCGTTCAGCGGCAGCGGATGATGGCCGCCGAATACCTCCTTCATCGTGTACAGCGGGCTGGTGCCGATGTCGCCAAAGACGACTCCCATCGCGGCCACGGCAGTGGTTGCCAGAGCCGATCGCTGGCCGCTGCCGGATGCTGCTTCTGCCGCCGATTCGGTTCTCACGCTGGTCCTCATGACGCACATCCAACCGCGGTTCGCTGTCGCCCACGGGCCGCCACCTCGTCGATCGCCGCGAGCGCAGGCGCAACGCTCCGGGGCTCTTTGCCGAGGCGTACAATAGCGGCTTTTTCTCGCCTTGCCCAGTCGCTTCGGGAGCACCGCCATGAACCAGGAACATACGAGGCCGGCCGAACCGGATACCCTGCAGCAGCGACTCGCGGAGGTGCACCTCACCGAGGTGCGCTCGTTGCTCTCGCTGCAGAAGCTGGTCGAGGACCTGGTGCACGAACAGGGCGCGGGCGATGAAGAAGGCGTCGACAGCGAGCTCGAGCAGCAGTATCGACGGGAGCTGCGACACAAGCTGAAGCTGATGCCGGCGCGCGAAGTCGCCTACATCATCGAGTCGCTCGATGCCGCCGAGCGCCTCGTCGTCTGGGAAGAAGTCAAGGAAGGCGCCGACGCGATCCTCGCCCTGCTGCCCGACGACGTCCTCGAGGAGTTGATCGACGACAGCCACTATCGCAACGAGAAGATGGCGATCACCGCCTTCGAGCTGCGCGACGGCCGCCTGCGCCAGATTGCCGTCAACGGCCCGGACGATCTGGCGAACGTCAAACCCATCTGGGTCGACCTGATTGCCCCGACCAAGAAGGTCCGTGGCTGGGTGGGCCAGATGTTCGACATCGATGTGCCCGATCCCGGCAACCTGACCGACCTCGAGGCGAGCGCCCGTTTCTACGTCGACGATGAAGGGCATACCCACCTGCACTCGGACTTCCTGCTCGATACCCGGGAAGAGTCACGCAACGTTCCAGTGGCGATGATCCTCCACGAGCAGGTGCTGTTCACCGTGCGCAGCGAGGAACTGCCGGTGTTCCGTTTGCAGCGGGCACGCGCCCGCACCCGCCCCGGCTACGTCAGCAACGGCACCGACGTGCTGATCGACCTCTACGCGGCCGACGTCGAATACTCGGCGAGTGCGCTCGAGGACATGTACGGCGAACTCGATCGCATCGGCCGGCAGGTGCTGCGCTCGCATACCAGCGACCAGGAGGCGTCGAGAATCCTGGTCGCGATCTCGGAAGCCGAGGACCTCAATGCCCGCACCCGCCGCAGCGTCCTCGACGCCCGCCGCGGCCTGTCGTTCCTGCTGCGCGGCAAGTTCCTGGCCGAAGCGCAGCATGCCGATGTGCGCGAAATCCTGCGCGACATCGAATCGCTCGACGGCCACACGGCATTCCTCTTCAACAAGATCAACTTCCTGATGGACGCCACCGACAGCGCGATCAACATCAACCAGAACAAGGACATCAAGCGGCTGACCGTGCTCAGCGTCATCTTCATGCCGATCAACGTCATCGCCGGCATGGGCGGCATGTCGGAGTTCTCGATGATGACCGAGGGCATCCCCTGGCCGATCGCCTACACCGCCTTCGCCTGCTCGATGGTGGCGATCGGCGCCCTCACCTACTACGGCCTGCGCCACTTCGAACGGCGCCGCAGCACTGCCGCCCAGCAACTGATACAGCACCACGCCGACTGAGCGGCCGCGCGGCAGGCCTCACCAAGCGCGGAAGACCTCCGCGGCGGCAGCCACTGTTGCCGCGACGTCGTCGGCCGAGTGCGCCGCCGAGACGAACCCGGCTTCGAAAGCCGACGGAGCGAAGTAGTGGCCGGCAGCCAGCATGGCGTGGAAGAAGCGCCTGAAGTCCTGCTGCGCCGACTGCATCACTTCGGCGTAGGTGTGTGGGCAGGTGGAACGGAAGTAGATGCCGAACATGCCGCCGATCGACTGCGCTGAAAAGGGCACGCCGTGCCGGGCGGCCGCGGCAGCCAGGCCGTCGCAGAGGCTGCGCGTGCGTGCCGCCAGTTGCTCGTGGAAGCCCTCCGTCTGCAACAGCCGCAACGTCGCCAGGCCGGCAGCCACCGCCACCGGGTTGCCCGACAGGGTGCCCGCCTGATACACGGGGCCGAGCGGCGCGATGCTGGCCATGATGTCGCGCCGGCCGCCGAAGGCGCCGACCGGCATGCCGCCGCCGATCACCTTGCCAAGCGTCGTCAGGTCGGGAGTGATGCCGTAGAGGCCCTGCGCGCCCTGCGGGCCGACGCGAAAGCCGGTCATCACCTCGTCGAAGATCAACACGGCTCCGTGCCGACTGCACCGTTCGCGCAAGGTCTGCAGGAACGCCGGACGCGGTGCGATCAGGTTCATGTTGCCGGCGACCGGCTCGACGATCACCGCCGCGATGCTGCCGCCATGGGCGTCGAAGGCCGCGGCGACCTGCTCGCTGTCGTTGTAGTCGAGGACCATCGTGTGCTGCGCCAGGTCGGCGGGAACACCGGCCGAACTCGGGTTGCCGAGGGTGAGCAGGCCCGACCCGGCCTTCACCAGCAGACTGTCGGAGTGGCCGTGGTAGCAGCCCTCGAACTTGAGCAGCAGGTCGCGGCCGGTGAAGCCGCGCGCGAGACGGATGGCGCTCATCGTCGCCTCGGTGCCGGAGCTGACCAGGCGCACCATTTCGAGTGACGGCAGCAGTTGGCACAGCAGTTCCGCCATGTCGACCTCGCTCTCGGTCGGCGCGCCGAACGACAGACCGCCGAGCGCCGCATCGCGGACCGCAGCGACGACCTCGGGATGGGCATGACCGAGGATCAGCGGTCCCCACGAGCCGACATAGTCGATGTAGCTGGCACCGTCGGCGTCGGTGACGCGTGCGCCGGCGCCGGCGACGAAGAAGCGCGGCGTGCCGCCGACCGAGCGAAACGCCCGCACCGGCGAATTGACCCCACCCGGGATGTGCTCCTGCGCACGCTCAAACAGTTGCTGGTTTCGTGAATTCACGTCGCTTGTCCTCGAACAGGGATTGGTAGGCGGCGGCACGCGCCTGCACGTCGGCAGCCGCGAAAAGATCGCTGATCACCGCCAGCATGTCGGCTCCCGCAGCCAGCAGCGGTGGCGCGTTGCCGAGCGCGATGCCGCCGATGGCACAGCTCGGCACGCCGAGTTCGGCGCGGCAGCGGGCAAACAGCGACAGCTCGGCCTGCGCCGCCAGCGGCTTGGTCGGCGACGGATACACCGCGCCGAAGGCCACGTAGTCGGCTCCGGCCGCCACCGCGGCCCGCGCACGCGCGAAATCGCCGTAACATGAAGCGCCGAGCAGGCAGCCGGCGGGCAGCACCTGGCGGGCGGCAGCGAGGTCGCCGTCGCTGGCCCCGAGGTGCACGCCGTCGGCCGCGACCGCCAGCGCCAGCGCCAGATCGTCGTTGATCAGCAGACGAGCGCCAGACTGGCGGCACAGCCGGCGCAGGGCGCGCGCAGTCGCCAGCCGGCTGGCGGCATCGGCATCCTTGTCGCGATACTGCACGAGGCGCGCACCACCGCGCAGTGCCGCTGCGACCGCTGCGAGGTCGCCGTCGGCTGCGAGCCCATCGGGGGTGATCGCGTAGAGGCCGCGCAGCGGCTGCCGTTCAGTCATCGAGCAACGCACGCCGCGGACGGCTGGCAAAGAAGCGATCGGGAATGAACTGCCCCATGCCGGGCCGAAAGCCGGCCGCCAGCGCCCGCCACGTGTAATCCTGCGCAGCCACGACCGCATCGTCTACCGGCAGACCGCAAGCCAACTGGGCGGCGATCGCCGAGGCCAGCGTGCAACCCGAGCCATGATAGCTGCCGGGCAGGCGGTCCCAGGCATCGCTGCGCACCAATCCGACGCCCCGCCGATAGAGCGTGTTGATCACGCGCTCGGTGTTGGCGTGCGTGCCGGTGAGCAGCACGTGCAGACATCCCAGATCGAGCAGTTGCTGCGCGCAGTCGGCAAGGGTCGGCTGCAGCCTGTCGTCACCTTCGCCAGCCTCGTCGAAGCCGCCTGTTCCATGCACCAGACGATGAGCCTCGAGCGAGTTGGGGGTGAGGATCGTCGTCACCGGCAGCAACAGCTTGCACAGGCCGCCAATCATCTCGTCGTCGGCAAGCTCGTCACCCCTGCCGGAGGCGAGAACGGGATCGACGACCAGCGGCAAGGCAGGATGGTCGGCGACGATGCCGGCGACGACGGCGATGTTCTCGATGCTGCCGAGAAGACCGATCTTGAACGCCGCCACCGGCATGTCCCCGAGCAGCGTGCGCGCCTGCTCCTCGACGCAATCGGCGTCGACGGCGACCACACTGCTGACGCCAAGCGTATCCTGGACCGTCAGTGCCGTCATCACCGACAACGGATGGCAGCCCAACGCCGACAGCGTCATCAGGTCGGCCTGCATCCCCGCCCCGCCGGATGGATCGCTGGCGGAAAAGGTGAGAACGATCGGTGGCGACGGCGTCGCATGGCGTGGATTCATGACGGGACGATGGCCTCGGCTGCCGGTATCGGAGGAGAAACTCTTGGCATCAACGCCGGGGATTGGCTAGAATCGATGCGTTTCCCCGACGATTTTACTCGAAATTCCATACACGCCATGCACAGCGACAGTGACCAGCAGTATCAGACGTGGATGTGTCTCACCTGCGGCTTCATTTACGATGAAGCGGCCGGTCTGCCGGATGAAGGCATTCCGGCCGGCACCCGCTGGCGCGATTTGCCGATCAACTGGACTTGTCCGGAATGCGGAGCGCGCAAGGAAGACTTCGAGATGGTCGAAATCTGAGCACAATGCGGTATAGTACCGGCGGCAGGAAATGACGAGGATTCCGGGGCTTGGACAGCTGGTGACGATCACCCGGAACGTACTGGAGGAGAGAGTTGGCTGAAGCGGACAAGCTGCGCGGTGTCAAGGTGATGGTCATCGACGACAGCAACACGATCCGGCGCAGCGCCGAGATTTTTCTCGTGCAGGCAGGCTGCCAGGTATTGCTCGCCGAAGATGGTTTCGACGCGCTGGCGAAGGTGGCCGATCACCAGCCGGACGTGATTTTCTGCGATATCGTCATGCCACGACTCGATGGCTATCAGACCTGCGCCCTGATCAAGAAGAATCAGCGTTTCCGCTCGACCCCGGTGATCATGCTGTCGTCGCGCGACGGTCTCTTCGACCGCGCCCGTGGACGCATGGTCGGATCGGACCATTATCTGACGAAGCCGTTCACCAAGGACAGCCTGCTGCAGACCGTCGCCGCCTTTGCGCCGGCAGCGTTCTGAACGAAGGGCAGCGTGTCCATCGATACGGGAACCTGCAGAGGCCAGCCGCGATGACCATCAGGAAGATCCTCGTCGTTGATGATTCACCAACCGAACGCTATGTCCTCAATGAGCTGCTGACCAGCAATGGTTATCAGGTCATCACCGCCGAAAACGGGGAGGAAGGAATCGCCAAGGCGCGCAGCGAACTGCCCGACCTGATATTGATGGACGTCGTCATGCCGGGCCTCAATGGCTACCAGGCGACACGGACGCTGACACGCGATCCGACGACACGCAGCATTCCGGTCATCGTGTGCACGACCAAAGGTCAGGAGACCGACAAGATCTGGGGTTTGCGACAGGGCGCCCACGACTACATGGTCAAGCCGGTGAATGGTCAGGAGTTGCTGGCGAAGATCGCAGCCTTGTGAAATGGTGGCCGACGAATGACCAAGAAGATTCGACTGCATGAGTTTCAGTCCTACCTGGCGGCACGTCTCGCCGGCACGAGCACGCAGACGGCGGCAGGGCTGCTGGGGGTACAGGCGGGTGCGGACCACTGGCTGCTCGACCTGGCGGACTCGGGCGAGATCGTGCCGCTGACGACGCTGACCACGGTGCCGCTGACCCGACCCTGGTTCGCCGGCCTCGCCAACATACGCGGCAACCTTTACTCGGTGGTAGACCTGGCAGCCTTCGTCGGCAAGGAAGTCACGCCGCGCAACAGCAGCTCGCGGCTGCTCCTGATCGGCACCCGACACGGCAGCAACGCCGCCCTGCTGGTGAACCGCATGATCGGCCTGCGCAATGTCGACGCGCTGACTCCGGAACCCGCAACCGACGACGCCCCGGCCTGGGCGCCGGAGTTGTATTCTGACAACGAGGGCCGGCGCTGGAGGAAGCTCAAGGTACGCGAACTGCTGGCCGACGAGAACTTCATGGACATAGCCGCTTGAGCCGGCTGCAGATCACGGGGCACGTGACGACGAGTCTGTTCTTCGTCGTGGGAACGTAACCGGAGGAGGAAGATGACGTTCAAACTCAAGCTGCCGGCCTTCCTGTCGCGCCTGCAGGACGCTGCGGGTGAAACGCTGCCGACCCGCACGATTCTCGATACGGGCGTGCCGGCGAAAAAGAAGCGGCCGATTCCCTGGCCGCCGGCGGCGCTGCACCTGTCTCACCTGCCGGTTGCCAAGCGGCTGCAGCTACTTGGCGGCGCCCTCGTTCTCGTCATGCTGGTGATCGCCGTCGTCGTCTACCGCGACAATCGGCAGGCGGGCTACAGCGCCGCCTATATCGCGACGGCCGGTGACATGCGCATGCTTTCGCAGCGGCTGGCCAAGGCATCGAGCCTGGCCCTGCTCGGCGATCCGGCGGCTTTCAGGCAGCTGCGCGAGTCGCGTGACAGCTTCGCCGGCAACATCGAAAGTCTGAGCAAGGGCGGTGAGCTGGCGGCGGGCTGGGTGCCGCCATCACCGGGCCGGGTGCAGCCACAACTCCAGGAACTGGCGGCGGTGTGGGAGAAGACCGACCGCAATGCCACCCGCCTGCTCGAAATGGAGAAGAATCTGGTTTCACTGGGCAAGGAGGTCGCCTCGATCAACGACCGCAATCCGCAACTGCTCGACCTGGCGGAACAGCTCGCCGCAGTCAAGCTGCAGGGCAACGCCGGCACGCGTGACATCGCTGCAGCCAACCAACTCGTGATGCTCACGCAACGGATCGCCAAGAATGCGAACGCGCTCCTGCTCGGCGATGCGATCGACCCGGAAGTCGCCTTCCTCCTCGGCAAGGACACCAATACCTTTCGCGATATCGTGCACGCCCTCGGCAAGGGCAGCGAGTCGCTGCGCATTGCCGCTACGACCGACCCCGAAGCCAAGGTCAAGCTGGCCGAACTCGATGCCAGCTTTGCCGATTACCGGACGGCGGTGGGTGGCATCCTGGGCAACATGCAGCGCCTGATCATCGCCAAGCAGGCTGGCTCGCAGATCTTTCGCGACAGTGAGGAACTGCTGCAGGTGACCGACCAGCTGGCACAGGCATACCAGGATCGGGGACTGAACCGCGCCCTCTACGGCCTGCTGATGGTCGTGCTGATCGGACTGGCGATTGGACTGGCCGTGCTGCTGGCGAGAACCTACCTCGCCGAAAGCAAGCGGCAGGCTGAGGAAGCCGAGCGCGGCAGGCGCGAGACCGAAGCCATCAACCGCCAGAACCAGGACGCGATCCTGCGCCTGATGAATGAACTGGGTGATCTCGCCGACGGTGATCTGACGGTGACCGCGACGGTCTCCGAAGACATCACCGGTGCCATCGCCGACTCGATCAACTACACGATCGAAGAACTGCGTCTCTTGGTGGGCCGCATCAACGATGCCGCCGGCCGCGTCACGCAGGCAACCGAACTGGCGCAGCAGACGTCGAGCGAACTGCTCGCCGCCGCCGAGCGCCAGGCAGCGGAGATCAAGTCGGCCGGTCAGTCGGTCCTCGGCGTGGCGTCGACGATGACCGGTGTCTCCGGCGACGCCAAGCAGTCGGCCAAGGTGGCGCGCCAGTCGCTGGCGGCCGCGGGCAAGGGGGCGCAGGCGGTCGAGGACTCGATCACCGGCATGAACCGCATCCGCGAGCAGATCCAGGAGACCTCCAAGCGCATCAAGCGTCTCGGCGAGTCGTCGCAGGAGATTGGCGAGATCGTCGAGCTGATCTCGGACATCACCGAGCAGACCAACGTCCTGGCGCTGAACGCAGCCATCCAGGCGGCCTCTGCCGGCGAAGCCGGACGCGGTTTCACGGTCGTCGCCGAGGAGGTGCAGAGGCTCGCCGAACGCTCCGCCGAGGCGACGAAGCAGATCGGGGCGATCGTCAGGACGATCCAGACCGATACCCAGGACACGGTTTCGGCGATGGAAGAGTCGACCCGCGGCGTCGTCGAAGGCGCCCGCCTGTCCGATGCCGCTGGTCAGGCGCTGGCAGAGATCGGCGCGGTGACGAGAACACTGACCGACTTGATCGAGAACATTTCGGGGGCCACCCGCCAGGCCGCCGATTCGGCAACCAGGGTCGCGCGCAAGATGCAGGAAATCCTCCTGGTCACCGGGCAGACGACTGCCGGAACGCAGAAGACGGCGACGGCAATCGGCGAACTGGCCGGCCTGGCGACCGAACTCAAGGGCTCGGTGGCCGGCTTCAAGGTCTCCTGAGTGCCTGATTGGAGAGACTGCCGCCGATGAATGCCCCGACTGATTTCGACATCGGCCCGCTGACCTGGGTCAAGAGCGAGATTGACCTCGCACTCGAACGTGCCGAGCAGGCGCTGCAGGGTTTCCCTGCCGAAATCGCTGACGATCAGGGAGACCGCCAGCAGATCAGGTTCTGCCGAACCCACCTGCACCAGGTGCAAGGCGCGCTGACGATCGTCGGCCTCGACGGCGTCACGCAGGTGGCAGAGGCGATGGAGTTCCTCCTCGAAGCGCTGGAGAAGCAGGAACAGCCGGTCGATGCCGCAGCGGTCAGCCTCGTCGATCGCTCCCTGACGGCTCTCCGACATTATCTCGACGACCTGATCAGCGGCCAGCCCAATCAGCCCCTGCGCCTCCTGCCGCTCTATCGCGAGTTGCAGGTGGCGCGCGGTCAGAGCCGGGTGATAGCGAGCGATCTCTTCTTTCCCGACCTGCGCGTGCGCCCCCCGGCGCGCGGCGCCACAGCACAGCAGCTCGAACGCGGCGAGTTCGAGCACCGTCTGCGACAGCAGCGGGCGCATTTCCAGCGCGGCCTGCTGGCTTGGTTGCGTGCGCCAGGGGAGCGTGCCGGCGTAGCCGAGATGCTGAGTGCCGTCAAGCGTATCGAGGCCATCCAGGAGATGCCATCGGCGCGCGCGTTCTGGTGGGTCGCGACGGCTTTCCTGACCGCCCTCGGCGAAGGCGCCCTACCCGCGGATGCCGATGCCAAGCAGCTGTGCACTCGCATCGACCTGCAGACCCGGCGCCTGCTGGAGGGTTCGAGCAACGTCGCCGAACGCCTGATGCGCGACGCGCTGTATCTGGTCGGCATCGCCCGAAGCAACCATCGAACGGTGCAGAAGGTCAAGCAGGCCTACCGGCTGCCGGCCCTGATCGCAGCTGAGGTCGCCCTGGCACCGGTCGCCGAGGATGCGGTCCGGCGCCGTCTGCGCGACGCGATCACCGCCACCGAAGAGGCGTGGAACCGCTTCGCGGCAGGTACCACGCAGGCGCTGCCCGTCTTCCGTGCCAACGCGGCAACGCTTGTGGCCGTCGCCGAGGAGGCCGGACAACCCGACTTCCTGCGCCTGACCCGGGCGATCGCCGAGGTCGCCAGCTTCCTCGGGCAGTCGCCTGTGCGCCACAGCGAAGCGCTGGCGATGGAGAGCGCGACGGCCATCCTCCTTGCCCAGAATGCACAGGAGAACCTCCAGTACCTGGACAGCAGCTTCACGCACCAGGTCGACGTGATGGCCGCCAGGATCCACGACTGCATCGCCGGCACACCGCTGCCGCCCGAGTCGGAACTGCCGGCTCTCGACGAAATGTCGCGCCAGGCGCAGGAAAAGATGCTCGTCGGCCAGGTCGCGCGTGAGATCACGAACAACCTCGCGCAGATCGAGCAGGTGCTCGACGGCTTCTTCCGCGACGCCGACAGGCGAGGTGATCTGGTACAGCTCGATGCACCGTTGCGGCAGGTCATCGGTGCCCTGACGATGATGCGCCATGAGGGCGCGGTCGCCGTCCTGCGTCACTGCACGACGGAAGTCGCACGCTTCTCGGATCCCGGTTACGAACCACAACAGGCCGACTTCGAACGTTTGGCCGAGCAGCTGTCGCTGATCGGTTTCTTCGTCGACGCCATGCAGACGGGCGCCGCGGACTTCGAGGCTTTCGTCAGCCGCATGCGGGCGAGTGGTGAGCCAGAGGAGACCGAAGCCGAAGTGGCAACGGTCGAGCAGGAGGTCGAGCAGCAGAAGCGTGAAGCACACGCCTTGCTCGTCGCACTCAAGGAACAGCCGAGCGATGCGGCGCTGCGGCAGGAGGTGGCGCAGAACCTGACGGCACTGCAGAAGGATGCCGATCTGGTTGCCGACAAGGAACTGGGACAACAGGCGAAGCATGTGCTCTCGGCGCTGGCTGCCGGTGGCGATGCCGCACCACAGATCGACGCGGCGATGGCGACCCTCAAGCCCGAAGTGCCGCTCGCGCCACCACCCTCCGCAGAAACCATCCAGCTCTCGCAGGCGACGGCGGAGGAAGTAGACGCCGAGTTGCTGGGGATCTTCCTCGAGGAGGCGGACGAGGTCCTCGGCAGCATCCACGACAACCTGCAGCTGCTCGAGCAGAAGCCGCACGACGTCGAGGTTCTGACCGCTCTCCGGCGCTCGGTCCACACCCTCAAGGGCAGCGGGCGGATGGTCGGCCTCAAGGAGCTGGGAGAGGCGGCGTGGTCGGTTGAGCAGGTCCTCAACCTCTGGTTGCGACAGGAGCTGGAGGTGACAACGCAACTCCTCGACCTCCTCGGGCAGGCCTATGCAGCATTCTCCGCCTGGGTCGAGCATCTCAAGACCGGGCTCGGAGAAGTGCCCGACATCCGCCGCATGTGTGCACTGGCGACAGCCCTGCGCGAACGCGACGATGCCGTACTGGGCGTTGCCGGTGGCACCGTCGCCACGCCGGGTGTCGCCGAAGCACCCGCAGGCGAGGCGGCGCCGACGACAGCCGCCGTCGCGATGGAGCCTGCGGCCACGCCGGAGCGTACGCGCCTGTCGATCGCACCGGCATTGGTCGGCATCTTCCGCGATGAGGCAGCGACCCACCTCGCCACCCTGCAGCGCGAGTTCGCTCTGCTCGAAGGCGACCTGACGGCACCGTCGAGCCATGAAATGTACCGCGCCGCGCACACCCTCGCCGGCATCGCGGGAACGGTCGGCCTGGCAGTCATCAAGCATCTCGGCCACGCACTGGAGCTGGCACTCGTGCGACGGAACCATGCCGCCGGTCGCGACAGTCTCGAGGCCATCGAGACCGTCCGGCAGGCGATCGCCGAACTGGCACTGA
The DNA here is from genome assembly GCA_013347225.1 of Candidatus Accumulibacter similis. Lineage (NCBI taxonomy): Bacteria > Pseudomonadati > Pseudomonadota > Betaproteobacteria > Candidatus Accumulibacter > Candidatus Accumulibacter similis. The sequence continues at coordinate 3,982,367 of CP054595.1, forward strand.
TGCTCGCCGACGTGTCCCGGGAACATGAGCCCGAGGCGATCCCCAGCCTGCTCGCGGCCCTCGATTCGCTGTACCCGGAGCTGGCCGTCGACGAGCGCCTCGAGGCGGCGGCGGCCGCGGACGAGGAACAGGTGGCCGCCGATCTCGCCCAGGCGGCGCCGATCGTCGTGCCGGCACCGCCGATCGCCCCGGCGATCGCCGCCGCCCCGGCGGAAGTGCCGCTCGTCCAGGACGAGTTCGACGAACAGCTGCTGCCACTGTTCATCGAGGAGGCGATTGACCTCAACCAGAACATCGCGGCACAGTTGCGCGCCTGGCGCAGCAACCCCGCCGATCCCGAGCCGGTACGGCGGCTGGCACGCCTGTTCCACAGTCTCAAGGGCAGCGCGCGCATGGCTGGCGCGATGAATCTCGGCAACCTGACGCATGCCATCGAAACACGCATGAAGGAAGCGCAGGACGCCGGCGCCGCACCGATCGAGCTGATCGACGACATCGACAATGCTTTCGACGTCATCATCCAGCTTGTCGAACGTCTGCAGCGCGGCGAAATGGCCGATACGCCGCTCGAGATTTCCGACGCGGCAGCCAGCGAACTGGTCGGCGACGCCGCCACCGATGCCGCTGCAGACGCGGCCGAGCAAGCGGTCAGCGCCGTTCCTCGCGCCGAGGGGCCGGAAGCGGAAGCCGAGACTGCCGCGCAGCGGACGAACCTGCGCGTGCGCGCCGACCTCATCGACCGGCTGGTCAACGAAGCCGGCGAACTGTCGATCGCCCGTTTGCGCATCGAAGGCGAAATGCGAGGGATCAAGGCTTCGCTGCTCGACCTGACCGAGAACGTGATTCGCCTGCGCCGGCAGTTGCGCGAGATCGAGATTCAGGCCGAGTTGCAGATGCAGTCGCGCACCGCTGTCACCGACGAGCAGCACGCGGACTTCGATCCGCTCGAGTTCGACCGCTTCACGCGCTTCCAGGAACTGACCCGGATGATGGCCGAATCGGTGAACGACGTCGCCACCGTGCAGCAGAACCTGCTGAAGAACCTCGACGACGCGAACGCGGCGATCATCGCCCAGGCCCGTCTGAATCGCGAGGTGCAGCAGGAACTGATGTCGGTGCGCATGGTCCCGTTCGCCAGCATTGCCGATCGCCTGTACCGCATCGTTCGCCAGGCCAGCAAGGACACCGGCAAGCGGGCCAACCTGGAGATCCGCGGCGCGCAGCTCGAACTCGACCGCAGCGTCCTCGACAAGATGCTGGCGCCACTGGAACACGTGCTGCGCAACGCTGTTGCGCACGGCCTCGAGGATGCGCCGGTGCGTCGGGCGAGGGGCAAGGCGGATATCGGCGAGATCACACTGACGCTGGTTCAGGAAGGGAACGAAGTCATCCTGTCGATCGCCGATGACGGTACCGGTCTCGACCTCGAACGGCTGCGCGAAAGAGGCCTCCGCTCCGGCCTGTTGCGCAGCGAGGATGCCGACAACGCGGAGCGGGTGATCGACCTGATCTTTGCCCCCGGCATCTCGACAGCCTCGCAGGTTTCCCAGCTGGCCGGCCGCGGCATCGGCATGGACGTCCTGAAGAGCGAGGTGACGAGCCTCGGTGGTCGCATCGAAGTCCTTTCCAGCGCCGGCCAGGGAACGACCTTCCGGCTCTACCTGCCGCTCACGCTGGCCGTAACCAAGGCCCTGCTGGTGCGCTCCGGCAACCGCCATTACGCCATCCCGGCCGCCATGATCGAGCAGGCGCTCGACCTCAAGGAAAAGAGTCTGGCGCGAATCCGCGATGCTCGCGAGGCGGTCTGGACCGGCAACCACTACCCATTCAGCTACCTGCCACATCTTCTCGGCGAGCCGCAGGCGCTGCCCGAGAAGCACGTGCAGTACTGGGTTCTGCTGTTGCGCAGCGGCAGCAAGCGAGTGGCGCTGCAGGTCGACGAGCTGCTCGGCAACCAGGAAATCGTCGTCAAGAACATCGGCGCCCAGCTGGCGCGGGTGATTGGCATCGACGGCGCCACCGTCCTCGGCAACGGACAGGTCGTGCTGATCCTCAACCCGATCGCCCTCGCCAGCCGCGACCGCCTGCCGCCAGCGGTGTCGCCGGTACCGACGGTACGACAGCCCCTGGCTGGCGATCGCAGCACGGCAACGGTGCCGACGATCATCATCGTCGATGACTCTCTGACCGTGCGCAAGATCACCAGCCGGCTGCTGGCACGCGAGGGTTACCAGGTGCTGACCGCCAAGGACGGCGTCGAAGCGCTCGAGCAGATGGTTGCCGTCGTTCCGGACGTGATGCTGGTCGATATCGAGATGCCGCGCATGGATGGTTTCGAGCTGACGCGAAACGTTCGCGCGGACAAGCGACTGGGAGCCGTGCCGATCATCATGATCACCTCACGGACGGCGGACAAGCACCGGCAGTACGCGCTCGAACTCGGTGTCAATCATTATCTCGGCAAACCCTTCCAGGAGGACGAACTGCTGCGGCTGGTCAGCGGCCACGTCCGGGAACTGCGCCACGCTTGACGACGGCGTAGCGCTGCAGCGTGCAGCGCCTCGCCTCATCGTGGTCAACCATCGGCGCCGGCGTCTCGCGACCGACGCGGACGGCGCATGCGGCCTGCTCGGCAGCGCTCATGCGCCATGGGGCATGGATGAATCGGTCAGGAACGGCCGCCAGTTCCGGCAGGTAGCGGCGGATGAACCTGCCGCCGGGATCGAAACGCTCGGATTGCGTGACCGGATTGAAGACGCGGAAGTACGGCTGCGCATCGCAGCCAGTCGAGGCCGCCCACTGCCAGCCGCCGTTGTTGGCCGCAAGGTCGAAATCGTTCAATTGGCGGGCGAAGTAGGCTTCGCCGCGGCGCCAGTCGATGCCCAGATCCTTCGTCAGGAACGAAGCCACCAGCATGCGCAGCCGGTTGTGCATGTAGCCGGTGCCGTTGATCTGCCGCATGGCGGCGTCGACCAGCGGATAGCCCGTCCGCCCGGCGCACCAGTCGGCGAACGCCTGCTCGGCGGCAGCGCCCTGCTCCCAGGCGATGGCATCGTACTCAGGCCGGAAGGAGCGCTCGACGACATGCGGAAAGCGGTCGAGAATCATGAAGTAGAAGTCGCGCCAAATGAGCTCGGACAACCAGGTCGCCGCGCCTTCGGCCCCTGGCCGCAAGGCGCCGGCGGCGATCGCCAGCGCCACCACCTGCCGCACCGAGACGGTGCCGAAGCGCAGGTGCACCGAGAGATAGGAAACGCCCTTGACCGCCGGAAAGTCGCGCTGCTGCCGGTAGAGTGACACGCGTCCGGCGAAGTCCAGCAGCCGCTGCCGGCCGCCGGCCATGCCGGGGACGATGCCCAGAGCTCGCAGCCCGGCTTCGGCGAAGCCGAGGTCGGCCAGCGAAGGCACACCAAGCGCCATCGGCGATGCGACCAGGCGACCGCCGTGTCCGCCGTGCGGCTGCCAGTCGTCCTCGGTCAGCCGTTTCAGCCAGGCATTCCGGTACGGGGTGAAGACGGTGAAGGGCCTCCCGGCCTGGGTCAGGACCTCTTCGCCGTCGAACAGCGCCTGATCCTTGAACAACTCGAAACCGATGCCGTGCAGACGCAACGCCGCCGCTACCGCCGCGTCACGCTGCTTCGCCTGCGGCTCGTAATCCCGGTTGGCAAACACCGCCGTCACAGCCAGTTCGCGCGCCAGCAGAGGAATCTCGTCGCGCGCCCAGCCATGCCGGACAACCAGCGCGCCGCCGCGCGCCCGCAGCGCGTGGTCGAGTTCGAGCAATGACTCGCAGATGAACTCGAGGCGCCGATCGGCAGTGTGGCGCAGCGGATCGATGATCTGGCGATCGAAGACGAAGGCACAATGAACCCGCCTGGCACGTCGCAGCGCCTCACACAGGGCCGCCTGATCGTAATCCCGCAGGTCACGCCGAAACCAGACAAGAATGGAGTCCACCGCCGATTACCTTTGTGTCGGCCGCCAGCGCCGATTAGAATACCAACATGCAAAGCATCGATCTGACGGATCATTTTCTCATTGCCATGCCGGCGATGGTGGACTCGTTTTTCGCCAAGTCGCTCGTTTATGTTGCCGAGCACAACCCCCGCGGCGCCCTCGGGCTGATCGTCAACCGACCAATCGACATGAGTCTCGGCAGCCTGCTCGAGCGGATCGACGTGCCGCTGCAGGCAGACGGAATCGCCAATCTGCCGGTTTTTTTCGGCGGCCCGGTACAGACCGACCGCGGCTTCGTGCTGCACCGCCCGGTTGGCCAATGGCAGTCCACTCTGGTGGTCAATGAGCACGTCGGTCTGACCAGCTCACGCGACATCCTGCAGGCGGTGGCCCAGCGCGGCCAGCCGCGTGACCTTATGGTCACGCTTGGCTACGCCGGCTGGTCCGCCGGCCAGATCGAGCACGAACTGGCACAGAATGCCTGGCTGACGGTACCTGCCCAGTTGCGCATCCTGTTCGAACTGCCCTACGAGGAACGACTGCCGTCGGCACTCGAACTGCTCGGCGTCAGCCTGACCAATCTCGTCGACGAAGCCGGGCATGCCTGAAGCGGCTGTGAGACCGCGGGGAACCGTCCTCGCCTTCGATTTTGGCGAAAAGCGCATCGGGGTTGCGGTTGGCGACTGGCAACTGCGGCAGGCGCATGCGCTGACGACGATCGACGCCGCCGCGAGCGCCGCTCGCTTTGCCGCCATCGCCGCGCTGATTGCCGAATGGCAGCCGGACAGTCTCGTCGTCGGCCAGCCGCTCGCGCTCGATGGCACACCGCATGCAATGACTGCGCGCTGCACACGTTTCGCCAACCAGTTGCGCGGCCGCTTCGGTCTCATCGTCGAACCCGCCGACGAGCGGCTGACATCGGCGGACGCCGCCGCACAACTGCGCGCAGCCGGGCACGGCGCCCACCAGACACGCCGGCACCTCGATGCCGTCGCCGCCCAACTGATCCTGCAGGGCCACTTCGACGCAGCTGCGGACAGCCAGCCGATGCCGCCCGCTGAGACAACCCGGGAACTCGGATGAACGCCCAGAAGACAACCCATGGCGTCGCATTGCCCGATGCCGAAGCGCTGTGCGTGCAACTGGCCGAACTGATCCGGCCCGACCTGCAGCCGGAAACGGTCGTCGTCGGCATCCACAGCGGCGGCGCCTGGGTTGCCCAGCGCCTGCACAAGCTGCTCGGGCTGGACAGCGAGATCGGCCTGATCGACGTTTCCTTCCACCGCGACGACTACCGCGCGCGCGGTCTGCATCCGCGGGTGAAGCCGAGCTCGATTCCTTTCGACGTCGAGGGCCGCACGCTGATCCTGGTAGACGACGTGCTGTACACCGGCCGCACGACGCGCGCAGCGATCAACGAGCTCTTCGATTATGGCCGTCCGGCGAGGATTCAGCTCGCCGTCCTCGCCGATCGCGGCAGGCGCCAGCTCCCCATCTGCGCAGACTTCTGCGCGTGGCGAGTCGATCTCGATCCGTCCTCGGAACTGGTCCTCTCGCTGGATGACAGCGGCCGACTGCAGTGGAGCCTGGACGAGCATGCGTAATCCCCAACTCAACGCCAACGGTGAGCTGACCCACCTGCTGTCGATCGAGGGTCTGCCGCGCGAGGTGATCACGCAGATCCTCGACACCGCGTCAAGCTTCCTCAAGGTGTCCCACCGGGACGTCAAGAAGGTTCCTTTGTTGCGCGGCAAGAGCGTCTTCAACGTCTTCTTCGAGAACTCGACGCGCACGCGCACCACCTTCGAGATCGCTGCCAAGCGCCTGTCGGCAGACGTCATCAATCTCGACGTCACCCGTTCATCGACCGCCAAGGGCGAGACCCTGCTCGACACGGTCGACAATCTGGTGGCCATGCACGCCGACATGTTCGTCGTCCGGCATGCCGCCAGTGGCGCGCCGCACCTGATCGCCGACCACCTCCGCCGCCTCGGGCGCGAGGATGTACATGTCGTCAATGCTGGCGACGGGCGTCATGCCCACCCGACGCAAGGCCTTCTCGACATGTACACCATCCGCCATTACAAGAAGGAATTCGCCAACCTCGTGGTGGCGATCGTCGGCGACATCCTGCACTCGCGCGTCGCCCGCTCGGACATCCACGCCCTGACCACGCTCGGCGCCGCCGAGGTGCGCGCCGTCGGTCCGCAGACGCTGCTGCCGACGGCCATCGAGAAGATGGGGGTACGCGTCTGTCACGACCTGTGCAGCGCGGTCCGCGATTGCGATGTGGTGATCATGCTCCGCCTGCAGAACGAGCGCATGAACGGTGCCCTGCTGCCGTCGGCGCGCGAGTACTTCCGCTGTTACGGTCTGACGCCAGCGGTCCTGGCGCTCGCACGGCCGGATGCGATCGTGATGCATCCGGGACCGATGAATCGCGGCGTCGAGATCGACTCCGACGTCGCCGACGGACCACAGGCAGTGATCCTGCCACAGGTGACCTTCGGCATCGCCGTGCGCATGGCGGTGATGGGCATTCTGGCGGGGAACTGAGGCATGGGCGAGGAAACGCTGCAGATCCGCAACGGCCGTCTCGTCGATCCGGCCAACCGGGTGGACGGACGGCTCGACCTGTTCGTTGCCGGTGGTCGCGTCGCCGCGATCGGCCAGCCTCCGCCAGGCTTCACGGCGCAGCGCGTCATCGACGCGGCCGGCATGATCGTCTGCCCGGGCCTGGTCGATCTGTCGGCACGTCTGGGTGCCATCGAGCCCGAACTGGCGGCAGCCGTCGCCGGCGGCGTCACCTCGCTGGCCTGCCCACCCGACAGCAAGCCGCCGCTCGACGAACCCGGTCTGGTCGAGCGACTGGTCAGACGCAGCGATACCGTCGGTCTGGCACGCGTCTATCCGATCGGCGCCCTCACCGAGCAACTCGCCGGCGAGCGCCTCGCCGAAATGAACGGCTTGGCACGTGCCGGCTGCATCGCTTTCTCGCAGGCCAAGCGGGCGATCGTAGACACACAGCTCCTGCTGCGCGCGATGCAGTATGCGGCGACCTTTGGCTATGCCGTCCGCCTGCGGCCGCAGGATGACTTTCTCGCCCGTGACGGCGTCGCGCACGATGGTGAAGTCGCGTCGCGGCTGGGCCTGACCGGCATTCCGGTGGTCGCCGAAGGCATCGCCACCGCAACCGCCCTGCAACTGGCGGTGCACACCGGCGTGCGACTGCACCTGTCACGCCTCTCGTCGGCGGCGGCGATCGCTCTCGTGCGCGCGGCCAGGGACGGCGGCATGCCGGTCAGTTGCGACGTCGCGGTGCACCACCTGCACCTGTCCGAGATGGACATCGGCTTCTTCGACAGCAATGCGCGCTTCGACCCGCCGCTGCGCTCCGCCAGCGACCGCGACGCGCTGCGCAGCGCGGTCGCCGACGGCGTGGCGGCGATCTGTTCCGACCACACTCCGGTTGATGCAGACGGCAAGCAGCTGCCGTTTGCCGAGGCCCTGCCCGGCGCCTCCGCGCTTGAGTTGCTGCTGCCGTTGACGCTGCTCTGGGCGGCGCAGTCCCGGCTGCCCCTGCTCTCGGCCCTCGCCCGCATCACTGCCGATCCGGCGGCGATCCTCGGCATCGCAGCGGGTTCTCTTGGCGTCGGCGAGGCTGCCGACCTGTGCATCTTCGATCCCGACGAATCCTGGCGTGTCACGCCCGAGGCCTTGCGCAGCCAGGGCAAGCACACGCCCTACCTCGGCTACGAGCTCAGCGGCCGCGTCCACCTGACGCTCGTCGGCGGCAGGGTCGTCTTCGAAGGCTGACGCGCCCACAGCAGCGCTCTCATCCTCCGAGCAGGCGCAGTACGGCATCGGCTGGCGGATCGCTGACCAGCAGCAGCTTGCGCCGCGACCTCTCACCAGAGCGGATGGCCACCGCCGCTCGCGGCACGTCGAGCAGCTGCGCGATCAGCTCGACCAGGGCCGCATTGGCGCGGCCATCGACGGCCGCTGCCGCGAGGCGAATCTTCAGGGCATCACCATGCTCGCCAGCCACCTCGCTGCGTTTCGCCCCCGGCTGGACATGCACCGTCAGGCTCAGCATCCCCGCCGCCAGCCGCGCCCAATGGCCCACGGCTTACAGGAACATCAGCAACAGTTGCGCGAAGACGATGGCGATCAGCGGTGACAGGTCGATGCCGCCAATGGTCGGCAGCAGGCGCTGAATCGGCCGCAGGACCGGCCGGGTGAGTTGCGATAGCGGCTGTCCGAGCGGGGAATACGGGCTGATCCAGGACAGCACGGCCTGCAGCAGCAGCGCCACGATCAGCAGGTAGATGGCAAGGCGCAGCGTGGCGAGGAGACCAGACCAGAAGACGAGTGGCAGCCATACCCCGGGGGTTGCGCCGTCAATGCCCAGGCGCACGAGGAGCACCGCCAATGCGAGCACAACCTGCAACAGGTAAGCGGGCAGCAGGCTGGCCAAGTCGAGTCCATAGAACCCGGGCAGTGCCCTGCGCAGCGGCCTGACGAGCCAGTTGCTCAGCTCGACGACAAAGGTGCCGAGCTGGTTGTTGAAGGACACCCGGCAAGCCTGCATGAAGAAGCGCAGCAGCAGCGCGACGGTCAGGAAGGACAGCAGCGCATCAAGCAGGAAGAGACCGGCCGCGGCGATCATCAGCCATCCTGACCCAGCAGCTCACCGAGTTCGCGACCGCGCGAGTTGGCAGCCAGCACCCCAGCGATGAACCCTTCCTTGACACAGCGCTGCTCCATCGTCCGCAGCGCCGCTTCCGTCGTGCCGCCTTTCGAAGTCACTCGCTCGCGCAGCACACAGGCCGCTTCGTCCGACTGCGCGGCGAGCCTGGCGGCACCGAGAACCGTATCGATCGACAGCTGCCGTGCCTGCGCGGGCGTCAGGCCGAGGTCGCCGGCCGCCTGCTGCAGCGCCTCGATGAAGAGGAAGACGTAGGCCGGACCACTCCCGGAGATCGCCGTCACCGCGTCCATCTTCTCCTCGTCGGCAATCCAGAGCGTGCTGCCGACCGCCTGCAGGATCCGCTCGGCGCCCAGCCTCTCGGCCATCGAGACGGCGGCCATGGCACAGAGGCCGGTCACTCCGGCGCCAATCAGGGCTGGCGTGTTGGGCATTGCGCGGACGATCTTGCCGTAGCCACCGAGCCAGCGCGACACATCGGCCAGTCGCAGGCCGGCAGCGATGCTGATGACCAGTTGCTGCTTGAGGAACGGCAGCAGCGGCGAACAGGCTTCCCGCATCTGTTGCGGCTTGACCGACAGCAGAACGGCGTCGCAATCGAGGGCGACCGCACTCGCTGCCTCATAGCAGCGCACGCCGTAGGCCAGGCGCAGCTTGGCGCGCCCCTGCGCCCCAAGCTCGATGACCGCGATGTCCGACGCCGCAAAGCCGGTTTTCACCAGCCCGCCAATCAGTGCATTCGCCATGTTGCCACCACCAAGGAACGTGATCTTCATCGTCTCTCACCAAAAATTGCCGTACCCACCCGCAGCAGGGTCGCGCCCTCTGCAATGGCCGCCTCGAAATCGTGCGACATGCCCATCGACAGGCAATCGAGCGACAATCCATCGGCTCGCAAACGCTGACAAAGTTCCCGCAGGCGACGGAATGCGTCGCGCTGCGCGGCGAAATCGTCGCTTGCCGCCGGAATCGCCATCAGGCCACGCAGGCGGAGTCCGGGCAGCGCTGCGACCGCCCGCGCCAGCGGCAGCAGGGCGGCCGGCGAAACGCCTCCCTTGCTCGCCTCGGCACTGATGTTGACCTGCAGGCAGACCGACAGATCAGGCTTCGTCGCCGGCCGTTGGGCGGCGAGCCGCTGGGCAATCCGCAGTTCGTCGACGGAGTGTACCCAGTCGAAGGACTCTGCCACCAGGCGGGTCTTGTTGGCCTGCAGCGCTCCGATGAAATGCCACTCGATGCCGCAGTCGCGCAATTCATCGATCTTGCCAACCGCTTCCTGCACATAGCTCTCGCCGAAGGCTCCCTGGCCGGCGGCAGCCAGTTCGCGCAGCGCCGCCGCCGGCCAACCCTTGCTCACGGCGAGCAGCTGGATGGCAGCCGGGTCGCGACCGTAAAGGCGCGCGGCGTCGGCGATTCGCGCGCGTACGGCTTGCAGCTTGGCAGGAAGTGTGGTCATAATCGGGCGTCGCGCAGGTTGTTGCCAGTATAACACCGCGCCCTGCCCACCGCCCGAGGACCGAACCGGATGGACATCACCGAACTGCTGGCTTTCAGCGTCAAGAACAAGGCTTCCGACCTCCACCTCTCGTCCGGTCTGCCGCCGATCATCCGTGTCAACGGCGATGTCCGGCGAATCAACCTGCCGGCGATGGAGCACAAGCTCGTGCACGGCATGGTGTACGACATCATGAGCGACGCGCAGCGCAAGCAATACGAGGATACCCGCGAGTGCGACTTCTCGTTCGAAATTCCCAACCTCGCCCGTTTTCGCGTCAACGCCTTCGTGCACAACCGGGGCGCCGGCGCGGTCTTCCGGACGATTCCGTCGAAGGTCCTGACGCTCGAGGATCTCAACTGCCCACGCATCTTCAAGGATATCTCGGAGTATCCACGCGGCATCGTCCTCGTCACCGGTCCGACCGGCTCCGGCAAATCGACCACCCTGGCGGCGATGATCAACCACGTCAACGAGAACGCCTACCATCACATCCTCACCGTCGAGGATCCGATCGAGTTCGTGCACCAGCCGAAACGATGCCTGATCAACCAGCGCGAGGTCGGCCCGCATACGCTGTCGTTCCAGAACGCACTGCGATCGGCGCTGCGCGAGGACCCGGACGTCATTCTCGTCGGCGAGATGCGCGACCTCGAAACCATTCGCCTCGCACTGACCGGCGCCGAGACCGGTCACCTGGTTTTTGCCACGCTGCATACCTCGAGCGCGGCCAAGACGATCGACCGCATCATTGACGTCTTTCCGGCAGCCGAGAAGGAAATGGTCCGCTCGATGCTCTCCGAGTCGCTGCGTGCGGTCATCTCGCAGACCCTGATGAAGACCAAGGACGGACAGGGGCGGGTCGCGGCACACGAAATCCTGATCGGCACGCCGGCGATCCGCAACCTGATCCGCGAGAACAAGGTGGCGCAGATGTATTCCGCGTTGCAGACGGGGCAGCAGTTCGGCATGCAGACGCTTGACCAGGCACTGATCGAACTCGTCAGGCGCAACATCGTATCGGCACCCGAGGCGCGACTGAAGGCGGCCAACAAGGATGCCATCCCTGGCGCATAACCAGCCGTTCAATCAGGAGGATCCGCATGGAAAACGATCAGGCTTTGAAGTTCATGCACGAACTGCTGCGCCTGATGGTCCAGAAGCATGGCTCCGACCTTTTCATCACCGCCAACTTTCCGCCGGCGATCAAGGTCGATGGCAAGGTGATCCCGGTGTCGAGCCAGCCGCTGCTGCCGCAGCACTCGGCGGAACTGGCGCGCGCGCTGATGAACGACCGTCAGGCATCCGAGTTCGAGGCCACCAAGGAATGCAACTTCGCCATCTCGCCCGCCGGCATCGGTCGCTTTCGCGTCAACGCACTGGTGCAGCAGGGACGCGTCGCAGTGGTCTGCCGGACGATCAATCTGACCGTACCGACGCTGGACGAACTGGGGCTGCCGCCGGTTCTCAAGGATATCGCGATGACCCTGCGCGGTCTGGTCGTCTTCGTCGGCGGCACCGGAACCGGCAAGACGACCTCGCTCGCGGCACTGGTCGACCACCGCAACCAGAACAGCCAGGGGCACATCATCACCATCGAGGATCCGATCGAGTTCGTGCATGACCACAAGAAATCGATCGTCACCCAGCGCGAGATCGGCGTCGATACAGACAGTTGGGAAGTGGCACTCAAGAACACCCTGCGCCAGGCACCGAACGTCATCATGATGGGCGAGATTCGCGATCGGGCGACCATGGACTATGCGATCGCCTTCGCCGAGACCGGCCACCTCTGCCTGGCGACCCTGCACGCCAACAGCGCCAACCAGGCCATCGACCGGGTGATCAACTTCTTTCCCGAGGAGCGCCGGCACCAGTTGCTGATGGACCTGTCGCTCAACCTGCGTGCCCTGGTCTCACAGCGCCTGCTGCCGAAGAGGGATGGCAAGGGACGTGTGCCAGCGATCGAGATCATGCTCAATTCGCCGCTCATTTCCGACCTCATCTTCAAGGGTCAGGTACAGGAGATCAAGGACGTCATGAAGCGGTCGCGCGAGCTCGGCATGCAGACCTTCGACCAGGCTCTCTTCGACCTCTACGAGGCCGGGCTGATCACCTATACGGACGCCCTGCGCAACGCCGACTCGCTCAACGACCTGCGGCTGCAGATCAAGCTGCATGGCAAGGAGTCGAAGGACCGCGATCTCACCGCCGGGCTGGGTCACCTCGGCATCGTCGAGTGAAGCCCGCGGGCAATGGTGCCTGGAAGATCCCTCAGCGGCGATTGCTGCCGGCGACCATGCGGAACTCGTAAAGCCGGCACTCCAGCGCGCCGTTGAACAAGGGCGTCCTTCGGCTCGGTGTCAACCGCACCATCCTCGGCAGACGGGTATCGGCGCTGATCAGGCAAATCGTCCAGCCGGCGAACCGACGCTTCAGCGCACTGCCGAGCAAGGGGTAGAAACGTGCCAGTTCATCGTCGTCGGAAACCCGCTCGCCGTAGGGCGGGTTGCTGACCATGATGCCGCTCGCAGCCGGCGCCTCGATTTCGAGCAGGTTGCCGGTTGCGAGACGGACCGCCGGCAGCAGACCGGCACGATCGAGATTGGCGAGGCTTGCGCGTACCGCCACAGGCGAAATGTCGCTGCCGAATATGGCCATCTCGGTCGCCGTGCGCTCCCCGGCCCGTGCCCGCTCGAGAAGACCCTGCCAGAACTCCGGCTGAAAATGCCGCAGGCGCTGAAAGGCGAATTCGCGCCGCGCGCCCGGCGCCCGGCCGAGCGCCATCTGTGCCGCCTCGAGAAGGAAGGTGCCACTGCCACACATCGGGTCGAGCAACGGCACACCCGGCTGCCAGCCGCTGAGACGAAGGATGCCGGCGGCAAGGTTCTCCTTCAGCGGCGCGTCGACGGTCTTCTGCCGGAAGCCGCGCTGATGCAACGGCGCCCCCGAGGTATCGACATAGAGGGTGCATTCGTTGGGGCTGAGAAAAGCCTGAATCCTGACGTCCGGCTGGCGCGTATCGACGCTCGGCCGACTGCCCGACTCGCGTCGGAATCGGTCGCAGACAGCGTCCTTGATGCGCAGCGTGACGAACTCGATGCTTTTCAGCGGACTCTTCTGCGCCGTGACATCGACGCGGATCGTCTGCCGCGTCAGGAACCAGCGTGGCCAGGGCGTCTCCAGTGCCAGACGATAGACGTCGTCTTCGCTGCCGTAGGGCGCCCGTGCCACCCGCCAGAGGATGCGGGTGGCAATCCGCGAGTCGAGATTGGCCCGGTAACAGACAGGCCACTCGCCACGGAAATGCACACCGCCAGCGATCGCCGCGAGCTCGCCGGCACCGGCCGCCGCCAGGTCCTCGGCCAGCAGATGTTCCAGGCCGCGTGGGCAGCTGGCAAAGAATTCTTCCATTGTCGTTCGCTGCTCCTGGCTAGAACGGCTTGAACACTGCGAGATAGGTCACTGCCAGCAACAGCAGCACCGGCAACTCGTTGAACCAGCGATACCAGACGTGGCCGCGCCGACTGCGCTGTGCCGCGAAGTCGCGCAGCAAACGCCCGCAATAGGCATGATAGGCGACCAGCAACAGCACCAGCGCCGTCTTCGCGTGCAGCCAGCCGCCGCCGAAGCCAAAGCCGAACCATAGCCAGAGACCAAGGGCGACGGCAAGTACACCGATCGGCGTCATGAAGCGATACAGCTTGCCGGCCATCAACAGCAGGCGCTGCCGCTCAGCCTCGCTGCCTGGCGGCACCATCGCCAGGTTCACGAAGATCCGCGGCAGGTAGAACAGGCCCGCGAACCAGCTCACCACCATCCACAGGTGCAGCACCTTGACCGTCAGCATCGGCCGTTCCTTTCTCGCACGGCAGCGGCAACGCCATCAGCGACCTGCGGATAGCGCAGGCGCCAACGCAGTTCCTCGCGGGCACGCCGGTTGAGCAGACGGCGTGACTCAGTCATGAACGACAGCTGCAGCGGCGACAGCAGTTCCTCTGCCTCGCGCCGCGAAACGCGCGGGACTCGCGGCAACTCGAAGTGATCCGCCACGAGGTCGAAATACTCGCCCATCTTGATGCGCGAATCGTCGCTCGCGTTGTACGTCCGGTTGCTCCGTCCGTGGCGCAGCGCGGCACGGGCCAGCAGCGCCAGATCCTCGGCATGGATGTGGTTGGTATACACGTCATCGGCGTCACACAACGCGGGGCTGCCCTTGCGCAGCCGCTCGATCGGCAGGCGGTCGGCGGCGTAAATGCCGGGCGCCCGCAGGATGCTGACGACGACGCCGCGCCGGCCAAGCAGGCGCAAGCGCCGCTCGGCGTCGACACGGCGGCCAGCGCGGGCGGTAGCCGGCCGCAGAGGGCGTGTCTCGTCGACCAGTTCGCCGTCACAGTCGCCGTAAACACCGCTGGTGCTTATATACACGATTCGCTGTGGTAGACTCCTGCCCCGTGCCAGCGCTGCCAGCAGCGAGCGTGTCCGGGGATCGCGGCTGTCGCCTGCCGTGCGCTTGCCGTCATGCGTCGGAGGTGGCGCCAGATGCACCACGAGATCGGCCAGACCGGCGAGTCGCCGCAGGCTTTGTGGCTGATCGAGGTCGGCGAGAAGCGGCCTGGCACCCCTTTCGCGCCAGAAGGCGCACTGCTCGCGCTCGCGTACCAGCGCCAGAACGCGGTAATGGCCGAGCAGATGGGGCAGCATGCGGCGCGCCACGTCACCGCAACCAACGATCAATAGTCTTCGCACCACATGATTCTACCGGATCGGGACTCTGACGGAGAGACAATGGATCACCAGGTGGTTGTAAAGCCGAGCGGGCATGCCTTCTCCGTCGCCGCGGACGAGAGCATCCTCGCTGCCGCACTCCGGCAGGGATTGAACCTTCCCTACGGCTGCCGCGATGGCGTCTGCGGCACCTGTCGCGGTCGGATTCTCAGCGGCGAGGTGGCGCATGGCAACGCGTCGACTGCCGTTCTGGGCGAAGCCGACCGGCTTGCCGGCTTCGCCCTCCTCTGCTGCGCCACCGCGAGAACCGATCTCTGCATCGAGACCCGGGAAGTCAGCTCGCTAGGCGACGTACCCATCCGTACCCTGCCGGCGCGCGTGCACCGGCTCCTGCGCGCGGCTGCGGACGTGATGATCGTTGAACTGCGATTGCCGAGCAGCGAGCGTCTGCAGTTTCTCGCCGGCCAGTACGTCGACATCCTGCTCAAGGACGGCAAGCGACGGTCGTTCTCGCTCGCCAATGCTCCGCACGACGACAGCCTGTTGCAGTTGCACGTCCGGCGCATAGCGGGTGGCCAGTTCACCGAACACGTCTTCAGCAGCATGCGGGAGCGCGACCTGCTGCGCCTGCGCGGTCCGATGGGCAGCTTCTTTCTGCGCGACGACTCGACGAAGCCGGCGCTGCTGGTCGCCGGTGGCACCGGCTTCGCGCCAATCAAGGCGATCGTCGAGCACGCCCTGGCGCAGCGCAGCACGCGACCGATGGACATCTATTGGGGTGCGCGCCAGCAGGCCGACCTCTACCTCCTGCAACTGGCGCAGCAATGGGCGGCGCAGCATCGCTGGATTCGTTTCGTCCCGGTCCTGTCCGACTCGCCGCCCGCCGACGGCTGGCATGGCCGCACGGGCCTGGTGCACGTGGCGGCGATGCACGACCACCCCGACCTGTCGCGCCACCAGGCCTATGTCTGCGGCGCACCGGCCATGGTTGCTGCGGCCCGCCGGGACTTTCTTGACCACTGCCGGTTGCCGGCTGACGAGTTCTTCGCCGACTCCTTCGATTACGCGCCCGACACGCAGCAGGCGATCGCCACCGGCACTCTGTCGGAGATGAAGGTACCACCGCATGACTGAGGTCTACCTGTCGCGCCAGCCACTGGTCAACCGGCAGAGCCGGATCATCGCCACGCGACTGCTGCTGCACCTCGCCGCCGAAGGTGGCATGCCGGCAGCGGTGATGGCGCTCGACTCGCTCGCCGGCGTCTGGCCTACCGGCGGCAAACCACTGTTCGTCAGTTGCCCGGCCGCCACGATCGACGCCCGCCTGCTCGACTGGTTGGCACCCGAGAACGCAACGATCGAGTTGCCGGCGGCCTGCCTGCTCGGCGAGCACGGTCCGGACCTGATCGCCGCGATCCAGACCTGGCAGCCGACGATCTGCCTGCAGTTCGACCCGCAGGCGACGCAGGCACTGTCGATCGGGCTGCAGTACCGCTTCATCGGCTTCGACGCGCAATCGCTGAGCAACGCCCAGCTCAAGCTCCTCGCTGCACGCACCAAGAGCTACGGCATGGGCATCGCCTTCCAGGTAACGACGACAGCCGACTTTCGCGCCAGCATGGACGCCGGTGTGACTGCCGCTGCCGGCTGGTTCTTCACCACGCCCAGTGGCATCCCGGCCAAGACACTCAGCGCCAGCCAAGCGAACATCATGCGCGTGCTCAACCTGGTGCGCAACAACGCCGAGATCCGGGAGATCGAGGCAGCGCTGAAGCAGGACGTGGCGATCTCCTACCGGCTGTTGCGCTACATCAATTCGGCCGGCTTCGGTCTGTCCTGCGAGATCCAGTCGTTTCGCCACGCGGTGACGATGCTTGGCTACGACAAGCTAAATCGCTGGCTGTCGCTGCTGCTGACCACGGCCAGCAAGGATCCGATGGCACCCGCGCTGATGCACACGGCGCTTGTCAGAGCGCGCCTGATGGAGCTTCTGGCCGCCGGCCTGGTCGACAAGTCAGAGTACGACAACCTGTTCATCACCGGCGCCTTTTCGCTGCTTGACGCGCTGCTGGGTCTCGGCATGGAGAAGATTCTCGACGCCATGCGGCTGCCCGAGCCGATTTCCGACGCGCTGCTCGGCAATGGCGGCCGTTACCGGCCTTTTCTTGACTTGGCGCTGGCCAGCGAGGCCGGTGACGGACGCGCCATCGCCGAGCAGGCGGCAATGCTCGGGCTGACGGCAGCGCAGTTCAACAGCGCGCAGTTGCAGGCACTGGCATTTGCCGACGCGATGGAGTTCTGATCAGCTATCGACTGCTGGCCGCTCCCAGCGCCGCAGACCGCGACCCGGGTGCTACGGCGACGCGCGCTGGGCTACTCTACAGCTAGCCGATTGCCACTGGAAGCGCCGGCAGTGAACCCGCGGCGACCCACAGCCCGTCATTCGCCCAGATACGCCGCACGCACCTTCGGGTCAGCCAACAACCGGGGGGACTCGTCCGTCACAGTGATCTCGCCGCTTTCCATGACATAGCCGCGCTGGCTTATTTCCAGCGCCAGCTTGGCGTTCTGCTCGACGAGGAGGATGGTCATTCCCTCGCTGGCGACGGCACGGATCACCTCGAAGATCTTCTGCACCATGATCGGTGCGAGTCCCATCGACGGCTCGTCAAGGAGCAACAGGCGCGGCTTGCTCATCAACGCGCGGCCGATGGCCAGCATCTGCTGTTCACCACCAGAAAGCGTTCCCGCGACCTGCTGTGCCCTCTCCTTGAGTCGGGGGAAGAGCCCAAGCACATGTTCCAGATCGCGTGCCACCGCCGTCCTGTCGTTGCGGGCGTAGGCGCCCATGTACAGGTTCTCGAGCGTCGTCATGCGCGGGAAGACCCCCCTGCCCTCCGGCACCAGCGCAATGCCCTCGGTTACCAGGGCATGCGGCGGCACCTGCAGAAGTTCCTTGCCACGGTAGCGCACGTTGCCACCCGCCGGCTCGAGCAGGCGCGCCAGCGCACGCAGGGTGCTGCTCTTGCCGGCGCCGTTGGCACCGATGAGGGCCACCATCTCGCCCTCGCTGACATGAAAGCTGATGCCGCGAACCGCCTGAATGCCGCCGTAGGAAACCCGCAAGCCATTGACGTCGAGCATGTTCATCCGTTTCTTTCGCGTCGCCTAGCCACCGAGGTAGGCCTCGATGACGCGCGGATCCTTCTGCACCACGGCCGGCACGTCCTCGCAGATCTTCTCGCCATAGTCGAGAACCGCGACCCGGTCGCACAATCCCATCACCAGCTTGACATCATGCTCGATGAGGAGGACTGTCACGCCGTCGCGGCGAATGCCCTCCACGAGTACGCGCAATGCTTCCGTCTCGGTACCGTTCATCCCCGCCGCCGGCTCGTCGAGCGCCAGCAGTTTGGGTTCGGTGGCGAGAGCACGCGCGATCTCGAGCCGTCTCTGATCGCCGTAGGACAGGTGCCGCGCATAGTCATGCGCCCGCTCGTGGATGCCCACGTAGTGCAGGAGTTCGTCGGCGCGCCGCGCGATCGCCGCCTCTTCGGCGCGGGTCGCCGGGTTGCGGCTGATCGCGCCGAAGACGCCGGCGCGCGTCCGCAGGTGACGCCCGACCATGACATTCTCCATCGCCGTCATGTTGCCGAACAGGCGGATGTTCTGGAACGTCCGTGCAATGCCGACCTCGGCAGCCTTGTGCGGCGCGTCGGCCTCGAGCCTGACGCCATCGAAGAGAAAATGGCCGCTCTCGTTGCGGTAGAGACCGGTCAGGCAATTGAAGAAGGTCGTCTTGCCGGCACCGTTCGGTCCGATCAGCCCGTAGATCTCGCCGCGCAGGATGGTCAGGGAAACATCGTGCAGCGCCTTGACGCCGCCGAAATGCTTGGCAACTTCCTGTGCCGCGAGAAGTGTCTGCCGCTCAGCCATGCTCAGTCCGTCGCCTCGGCGAGTTCGCGCCGGCGCAGCGACGACGGCCACAGGCCCGCCGGACGGAAACGCATGACCAGTACCAGAGCCAGCCCGAAAACCAGCATGCGCAGGCTCTCGGGATCGATGATCATGCGTCCGAAGACTGCCTGCTGCAGCGGCTCGATACCGTAGCGCAGCGCCTCCGGCAACCCCGTCAGCAGAATGGCGCCGAGAATCACGCCCGGAATGTGTCCCATGCCACCGAGGACCACCATCGCGAGAATCGTGATCGATTCCATCAGCGAGAAGCTCTCCGGGCTGACGAAACCCTGCATCGCGGCAAAGACGCCGCCAGCGATACCGCCGAATGAAGCACCCATGGCAAAGGCCAGCAACTTGATGTTGCGGGTGTTGATGCCGCAGGCCTTGGCGGCCACTTCATCCTCGCGAATCGCCTGCCAGGCCCTGCCGATACGCGAGTTCTGCAGGCGGATGTTGACGACAATGACCAGTGCCGCCAGCGCGACCAGCAGGAAGTAATACTTCTGCGGACCCGAAATGGAAACGCCGAAGAAGGTACTGCTCCGGGCGAAGGAAAAATCCCCGATCCGGACCGGGTCGATCAGGGTGATGCCCTGCGCACCGTTCGTGATGTTGATCGGGGCGTTGAGGTTGTTCATGAAGATGCGGATGATCTCGCCGAAACCCAGCGTGACGATCGCCAGGTA
Source organism: Candidatus Accumulibacter similis (assembly GCA_013347225.1). Lineage (NCBI taxonomy): Bacteria > Pseudomonadati > Pseudomonadota > Betaproteobacteria > Candidatus Accumulibacter > Candidatus Accumulibacter similis. The sequence continues at coordinate 4,001,901 of CP054595.1, forward strand.
GTCACCACGCAGCTTGAGCGTCGGCGCCCCCAGCAGGACACCGAAAAGACAGGCCAGCGCCGCGCCGCACGGGAGAATGACCCAGAATGGCAGGTGGATGCCGAAGTGTGGTGAGGCCAGGAGCGCGTAGCAGTAGGCCCCGACCGCGTAGAAGGCAACATAACCGAGATCCAGCAGACCGGCATAGCCGACGACGATGTTCAGACCCAACGCCAGGAAAACGTAGAGGATCGCGAAGTTGGCGATGCGCACCCAGGCCTGCCCGCCGAGGGCGGCGACAAAGGGAACGGCGAGCAGGACACCGACGACCAGCAGCAGTCCCAGCCAGTGCTGCCGCCAGTATGGATGCTTCGTTGTCGGGCCGTTCATGCGCGGTCTCCTGTCCGCTCGCCGAACAATCCCGAAGGACGGAACATCAGCACGATGATGAGCACCATGAAGGCGAAGATGTCCTGGTAGTGGCTACCGAGGAAGTTGCCGGTAAGGTCGCCGATGTAGCCGGCACCGAGGGCCTCGATGATTCCCAGCAGCAGGCCGCCGGCCATCGCACCCGCCATGTTGCCGATGCCGCCGAGAACTGCCGCCGTGAACGCCTTCAGGCCGAGCATGAAGCCCATCTGGTAATGCGCGATCTCGTAGTACGAGCCGACCATGCAGCCTGCCAGCGCACCCAGAGCCGAGCCGATGATGAACGCCATGGCAATCACGCGATCGATGTCGACACCCATCAGGAGTGCGACGTGCTGGTTCTGCGCCGTCGCCCGCATCGCCATGCCCATGCGTGTGCGGTGCACGAGATAGGTCAGTCCGACCATCACCAGCGCCGCGAGGACGACGATCGCGACCTGCACGTTGGTGAAGCTGGCGCCACCGAACTCGTAGATCTGCTTGTCGATCATCGGCGGGAAGGTGATGTAGTTGCGACCCCAGATGATCATCGCAACGTTCTGCAGGACGATCGACATGCCGATCGCCGTGATCAGCGGCGTCAGTCGCGGCGCATGCCGCAACGGCCGGTAGGCCACGCGCTCGAGACCCCAACCGAGCACCATGCAGGCGACGACCGCGATCAGCAGGCCGATGCCGAGAATGAGCAGCGGCGGCATGCCGCTGCCGGCGAGCGAGACGATGACCGTGAACGCCACCATCGTGCCGATCATGACGACCTCACCATGGGCAAAGTTGATCAGCCCGATGATGCCGTACACCATCGTGTAACCGAGCGCGACGAGCGCATAGACGGCACCGAGGGTGAGGCCGTTGATCAGTTGCTGCAGGAGAGTGTCCATGGTCAGGCTTTCCGCAACGGGGCGCCATGGGCGAACCAGAGTACTCGACTCGTGGAAGCAGCGCTTGGCAGCCCGGGAACACGTCCCGAGACGACCGAGCAACCGCGGACACAGCCAAACGGAGGAAATGGCATGCGCCATTCCCTCCGTGCCGGTCTGCCCGGCAAGCCCTTACTTCTTGGCTTCGGGAGCTGCAGCGGGCGCTGCGGCGGCGGGGGCTGCGGCAGGCGCCGTGCCACCCTCGGTCTTCAGCGTGACCAGCTTGCCGTCCTTGATCTCGAAGACGGTGATCGCGCCGTTCTTGATGTCACCCTTCTCGTCGAACTCGATCTTGCCGGTCACGCCATCGTACGAGGTCTTGCCGACTTCCGGCAGATACTTGACCGGATCGGCGGAATTGGCCCGCTTCATCGCGTCAACCAGGACCATCACCGCATCGTAGCTGTACGGCGAATAGATCTGGATCTGGCCATACTTCCTGGTGAAGTCCTCGACGAACTTCTGGCCATTCGGCAGCTTGTCGACCGGCAGTCCCGCCTGTGAGCAGATGACTCCTTCCGAAGCGGCACCGGCAAGCTTGATCAGTTCCGGCGAGCAGCCACCGTCACCGGTGGTGAACTTCGCCTTGATACCGAGTTCCTTGATCTGCTTGAGCATCGGGCCGCCGATCGCGTCCATTCCGCCAAGGAAGATCACGTCCGGATTCTTGGCCTTGATCTTGGTCAGGATGGCCTTGAAATCGGTCGCCTTGTCGGTGGTGAACTCGCGCGCGACGATGTTCGCACCGGCTGCCTTGGCAGCCTTCTCGACCTCGTCGGCGAGACCCTGGCCGTAGGCGGTGCGGTCGTCGATGATCGCGACCTTCTTCGCACCCATGTCCTTGACGGCGTAGGTACCGACCACCGAACCCTGCTGGATGTCGTTGGCCATGACGCGGAAGGTCGTGTTGAAGCCCTGTTGCGTATATTTTGGATTGGTCGCCGAAGGTGAAATCTGCGGCAGACCCGCCTGATTGTAGATTGCCGACGCCGGAATCGTCGTTCCCGAGTTGAGGTGCCCGACGACGCCCGCGACCTTGGCGTCGACCAGTTTCTGGGCAACCACCGTGCCGGTCTTCGGATCGGCCTGATCATCCTCGCCGAGCAGTTCGAACTTGACGACCTTGCCGTCGATCTCCAGCTTCTTGGCGTTGGCATCTTCGACGGCCAGACGGGCACCGTTCTCGTTGTCCTTGCCCAAGTGGGCGATCGGCCCGGTCAGCGGGGCGACGTGACCGATCTTGACCACAATCTCCGGCTTCGGCGCCGGCGCCGGTGCAGCGGCGGGTGCAGGAGCAGCGGCCTTGGGTTCCTCCTTCTTCCCGCAGCCGATCAGCGCCACCGAGGCGGCGAGTACGATCAGTACACCAGGAATGTGTTCTTTTCTCATGGGTTCATCTCCAATATTGTCGTCTTACGGGGCCAGCAAACGCGCGATTGTCCGAGGCCATCAGGAACTTGTCAACCACGATGTCGTTGCCTCGCTGCCGGAAATGCCGCTGCGCGTGTCATTGGTGCTGCAAAAAAAGAAAAACCGGCGGTTGGCCGGTCTCTCTGCAGCCTCAGCCCTCACTTCTGGCTGAGAATCCACTTCACGAGCTTGTTGGCTTCGTCGGGAGTGACCGAGGGATTCGGCGGCATCGGCACCGGCCCCCAGACACCCTTGCCACCCTTGATCACCTTCTCGGCGAGCATGGCTTCATCCTTGGCCGTGTATTTCTTGGCCACATCCTTGTACGCCGGACCGACAACCTTCTTGTCCACCGCGTGACAAGACAGGCAGTTCTTCGACTTGGCAAGGGCCTCGTCAGCCTGCACAGCACCGGCAGACATCACGCCGGCAGCCGCCAGCAGGCACGCGTAGATCGCTTTCATGCTCACACTCCGTTCAGGTAAAGGGATTGAAACGCCCCGATATTATTTCAGTTTGGCCCGCTTGCAAAGCATCGCGAACCGGCCGCCGCCGATGCCAGGGCAGCGCGCAGCGGGCGCATACCATGCAACGCGCGCCGCTGCCTCGCGTTGACCGCGCCGGCGCGAGCGATCACCCGGCGTAGATGCCCGACCACGGCCCCCGGCTGCCCGTCGTCAGGCGCCGCGCAGCCGGCCGAGGTCGCGCACGGCGCCGGTTGCCGCCGAGGTCGCCATCAGCGCGTAGGCCTGCAGGGCCCGCGAAACGACGCGCGCGCGTGCCGCTGCCGGTCGCCAGGCGGACTCGCCGCGCGCATCCATCGCTGCCCGCCGCCGCGCCAGTTCGGCATCAGCGACGGCGAGATGGATGCGACGGGCGGGTATGTCGATCTCGATCAGGTCGCCTTCCTCGACGAGGCCGATCGCCCCGCCTTCGGCTGCCTCCGGCGAGACGTGACCGATCGACAGACCCGAGGTGCCACCCGAGAAGCGCCCATCGGTCAGCAGGGCGCAGGCCTTGCCCAGCCCCTTCGATTTGAGGTAGGAGGTCGGATAGAGCATCTCCTGCATGCCCGGACCGCCCTTCGGTCCTTCGTAGCGAATCACCACCACCTCGCCCGCGTGCACCTGATCGCCGAGAATCGCCTGCACCGCGTCGTCCTGGCTCTCGAAGACCCGTGCCCGCCCGCTGAACACCCAGATGCTGGCATCGACGCCGGCAGTCTTGACGATGCAGCCATCGCTGGCGATGTTGCCGTAGAGAACGGCGAGGCCACCATCCTGCGAATACGCGTTGGCAATGTTGCGGATGCAGCCGCCGGCGCGGTCGAGATCGAGGTCGGCGTAACGACGGTTCTGCGAGAACGCCGTCTGCGTCGGAATGCCACCCGGCGCCGCCCGGTAGAACTCGCCCACCGCCGCCTCCGGCGCGCGCAGCACGTCCCAGCGATCGATCGCTTCGCCAAGCGTCGCCGCATGTACCGTCGGCACGTCGCGATGGATCAGGCCGGCGCGGTCGAGCTCGCCGAGGATGGCGAAAATGCCACCGGCTCGGTGCACGTCCTCCATGTGGTAGTCCGGCGTTGCCGGAGCGACCTTCGCCAGGCAGGGTACGCGACGCGAGATGCGGTCGATGTCGTCCATCGTGAAATCGACGCCGCCCTCCTGTGCCGCCGCCAGGATGTGCAGCACCGTGTTCGTCGAACCGCCCATCGACACGTCGAGCGCCATGGCGTTCTCGAAGGCGGCCAGACTGCCGATCGAACGGGGCAGCACCGCGGCGTCGTCGTGCTCGTAGTAGCGCCGGCAGAGGTCGACGATCTGGCGGCCGGCCTGGAGAAACAACCCGCGGCGATCGGCATGGGTGGCCAGCAGGCTGCCGTTGCCCGGCAGCGAAAACCCGAGCGCCTCGGTCAGGCAGTTCATCGAATTGGCGGTGAACATGCCCGAACAGGAGCCGCAGGTGGGACATGCCGAGCGCTCGAAGGCCTCGACCTCGGCGTCGGAGCAGTTGCTGTCGCCGCCCTTGACCATCGCATCCACCAGGTCGATCGCCACCACCTTGCCGCCCCATTGCACCTTGCCGGCCTCCATCGGGCCACCGGAGACGAAGATCGTCGGGATGTTCACGCGCATCGCCGCCATCAGCATGCCGGGAGTGATCTTGTCGCAATTCGAGATGCACACCATGGCGTCGGCACAATGGGCATTGACCATGTACTCGACCGAGTCGGCAATCAGGTCGCGCGAGGGCAGCGAGTAGAGCATGCCGTCGTGCCCCATGGCGATGCCGTCGTCGATCGCTATCGTGTTGAACTCCTTGGCCACGCCGCCGGCGGCCTCGATCTCGCGCGCGACCAGTTGCCCGAGATCCTTGAGATGCACATGCCCGGGAACGAACTGGGTGAAGGAATTGACGACGGCGATGATCGGCTTTCCGAAATCACCATCGGCCATGCCGGTGGCACGCCAGAGGGCGCGCGCGCCGGCCATGTTGCGGCCATGGGTCGAGGTGCGTGAACGATAGTGCGGCATCGCTGATCTCCATTCGAAAACCCGCCTCGAAGCGACGGGCTATAATGTCGATTCTATCCGAAAGCCCCCGGGGTATTGGCACCGTGTTGATCCATCCGCAGTTCGACCCAGTCGCCGTCTCACTCGGCCCGCTGAGTGTACACTGGTACGGGCTGATGTATCTCGTCGCGTTCGTCCAATTCTGGTGGCTCGGCAAGTACCGGCTGCTGCATCAGCCACAGTTCGCCCGCTCGGGCTGGACCGTGCAACAGCTCGACGATCTGCTGTTTTACGGGGTTCTCGGCGTGATCACCGGCGGCCGTCTCGGACAGGTCCTGTTCTACGAGCCCGGCTACTACCTGCGCGAGCCGCTGCAGATTCTCGCGGTCTGGCGCGGTGGCATGTCCTTCCACGGCGGCCTGCTGGGCGTCCTGCTGGCGATGGCATTGTACGCCCGCAAGACGGCTCGCCAGTGGCTCGAAATCACCGACTTCATCGCGCCGCTGGTGCCGCTCGGCCTGGCTGCCGGGCGTGTCGGCAACTTCATCAACGGCGAACTGTGGGGCCGTGCGGCGGATCCGTCGCTGCCCTGGGCGATGATCTTCCCGGCGGTGGACGAATTGCCGCGCCACCCGTCGCAGCTCTATCAGGCCGGGCTCGAAGGCCTGCTGCTGTTCGTCGTGCTCTGGCTCTACGCGCGCCGGGAGCGGCCGCGCGGCGCCGTCTCGGGTGCCTTTCTCGTCGGCTACGGAATCCTGCGCTGGGTGGCCGAGTATTTTCGCTCGCCCGACGCAGGGATTTTCGGCCTTTCCCACACCGTCAGCATGGGGCAGTGGCTGTCACTGCCGATGATCGCTGCCGGCATCATGTTGATCGTCGCCGCGGGCCGCCAGCGCGCCTGAGCTGCCCTGTTGCAGGGCCGCGGCCAAGGAGAACCAGATGGCAGAAGGTATGGTGGTGCGCGGGCTGCGCCGTGTGCGGACGCTGCTCGCCGAAGGGAGCGCGTCGCGTGGCCTCACGGGCAAACAACTGCTGCAGGTACGCGCGCTCCTGCACGAATGCGCCGGCGGTGTCGGCGGCGAGATCTCGGCCCGGCAACGCGCCGCCCGTCTCGCCGGCGCCTACCAGCATCTCGACGACGAGGGGCGGGCCACCTTCCTGCGACTCGTCGCCACCGAATTCGGGCCCGATCCGCAGCGGGTAGCCGAAGCGCACGCAGGCTACCAGGAGGCCATCGGCAGCGACCAGCAGTGGGCTGCCGAATCGGCGCTGCGGAATGCCATGCGCTCGACGCGCCTGCGCATCCTGACGCAGTTCAACGCCCTGCCGCAGGGCGTCAAGTTCCTCGTCGACCTGCGCGCGGACCTGCTGCGCTACGCGACGCAGGATCCGGCGCTGCGCTCGCTCGATCGGGAACTCGAATCGCGGCTGGGCGCCTGGTTCGATGTCGGCTTCCTGGAACTGCAGCGAATCACCTGGAACTCGCCGGCAACACTGCTGGAGAAGCTGATCGAATACGAGGCGGTGCATGAGATCCGTTCGTGGAACGATCTCAAGAACCGGCTCGATTCCGACCGGCGCTGTTACGCTTTCTTCCATCCGCGCATGCCGATGGAGCCGCTGATCTTCGTCGAGGTGGCGCTCGTCGACCGCCTCGCCGACAACGTGCAGGCGCTGCTCGACGAGCACGCGCCGGTGTTCGACGCCCAACGCGCCACGACGGCGATCTTCTACTCGATCTCCAATACCCAGGCCGGACTGCGCGGCGTTTCCTTCGGCAACTTCCTGCTCAAGCGCGTGGTCGACGACCTCAAACGCGATTATCCGCGGCTGGTCAGCTTCGCCACCCTGTCGCCGCTGCCGACTTTCTGCCGCTGGGCAGAGAAGAACCCCGAGGCCTGGCGGAAAGCGTTCACTCCGGCCGACCTCGAACGGATCGGACGCCACCTGCCGGCCGACACGCTGCCACCGGCAAGCGCCAGCGACCTGCAGGGCGTGCTTGCCGACAGCCGCTGGAGCCAGGATCCGCGCCTGACGCGCGCGCTGCAGCACGGGCTGCTGCGCCTGGCGGCGCGCTACCTGATGACGACGGCCAAGGGCGGCCGCCCCTACGATCCGGTCGCCCGCTTCCACCTCGGCAACGGCGCCCGCATCGAGCGCCTCAACTATCTGGCTGACACCTCGGCCCGCGGCCAGAAGCAGTCCTACGGCCTGATGGTGAATTATCTCTACGACCCTGATACCATCGAATCCAATGTCGAAGCGTTTTCGCGCAGCGGCGAGATTGCCGCCGCTGCAGCCATCCGTCGCTCTGCCCGTGACTGAGTCCGTCCGGCCGGAGCGTCTCCTGTTCCTCTTTAGAGAAAGCACTGCACATGAGTCAACGTCCATTCAAGGTCCTCGGAATCCAGCAGATCGCCATCGGCGGTCCGGACAAGATGAAACTGCGTCAACTCTGGGTCGACATGCTCGGCCTCGAAATCACCGGCAACTTCGTCAGCGAGCGCGAGAACGTCGATGAAGACATCGCCGCCATGGGCAAGGGCCCGTTCAAGGTCGAGGTCGACCTGATGCAGCCGGTCGACCCGGAGAAGAAGCCCGCCGTACATGCCACGCCGCTCAATCACGTCGGCCTGTGGATCGACGATCTGCCGCAAGCGGTTGAATGGCTGACGGCCAACGGCGTTCGCTTCGCACCGGGCGGAATCCGCAAGGGAGCCGCCGGCTTCGACATCACCTTCCTGCACCCGAAAGCCAGTGCCGAATTCCCGATCGCCGGCGAGGGCGTGCTGATCGAACTGGTGCAGGCACCACCCGAGGTCGTCGAGGCTTTCGCCCGCATCGCCTGACCACCATGAGCAACCGGCAGTCCCGCCCCGGGCACTGCCGGCTGCCCGCGACATCAGCCGGCGCCGCGATTGCGGCGCCCCCTGCGCACCGGCGGCAGCGTCCGGTCTTTTGCGCCGCCGGAGAATCCGCAAACCCAAGCCACGCCGCAACGATCCACTGCTTGCGCGCGCCGGCCTGAGTTGCCACTGACGCGGCCACAGGCGGAGGTGACGCCGCAGGCGACGACGCCCCCAACGGGCTCAGCCGTCAGCCGGGCGGCCTTGCCGTCACTGCCGCGGCTCGCTGGCGACAAGCCCGGGACAGCGGCTGCGTAGGCGCTGCCGGCGTGCAGCGGACGATTTCCCTCAAGTCCTCCTGCCTGCGGCCGTTGGTCTAAGCATCACGGTTGTCCTCGCCAGCAGACACTCCCCAGCACACTGAGCCAATGAACAGGATCGATTTTCTGCCTTGGGATGACAGTTTCGACACCAGCCTGCCGGAGGTTGACGGCCAGCACCGGCGACTGGTCACACTCATCAACGCCCTCGCCAGCCATGTCGCCTTCAGGACGAACATCCCGCAACTCGGCGAGATGTTCGATGAGCTCGTCAACTACGCCGTCTACCACTTCCAGACCGAGGAGGCGATTTGGCATGAGTACCTTGCCGGCGATCAGTCCGAACGCGATCACCGGGTGACCCACGCCAGCTTCGTGCAGGAAGTGTCACGACTGCGCGCCCAGCAGGATGCGTGCCAGACGGCGCGGGCTGCCGAAGAGACCCTGGCTTTCCTGACACGCTGGCTGATCTCTCATATCCTCGAGAGCGACCGTTACATGGCCTGCACCGTCGCGGCGCTGCGCACCGGCCTGTCACGCGAAGCGGCGCAACGGCACGCCAGCGCGGAAATGGCGCAGGGTGTGCGGACGCTGGCCGACATCGTCCTGTCGATCAATGCGACACCAGCCACCAACGCCCTGCACCTGATGTCCGAACTGGCCGAACTGCGGCAAACGCAGGCCGAACTGCAGCACGAGAGCGAGAAGAATCGGGCCTTGCTGCGCGCCGCCAGCGATGGCGTCCATGTCCTCGACGCGGTGGGCAACATCATTGAGGTCAGCAACTCCTTCTGCGCCATGCTCGGCTGCGCACGCGAAGAACTCGTCGGCAGCAACATGGCGTCCCGTGACGTACGCTTCGCCGACGGAGACGGATTGAGCAGGCTGCGCCAGGAGCTCGACAGTCCACAACGGCGAGTACTGCACACCCGCTACCGCCACCGGGATGGCAGCCTGATCGACGTCGATGTCAGCGGCGTGCCGGTGACGATCGAGGGGCAACGACTGCTGTTCTATTCCGCCCGAGACGTCAGCGAGCGCAAACAGGCTGAGAAACAACTGGCGGAGGAGCGTCAGCGCCTGGCGGACCAGCTTCGTTTCACCGCCCGACTGCTCAACACGATTCCCAATCCGGTCTTCTTCAAGGACGAGAACGGTCGCTACCTGGGCTGCAACACCGCCTTCGAGAAGTACGTAGGGATCGAGCGCCGCAACCTGATCGGTCGCACGATGCACGACATCGCCCCCGCCGCCCTCGCCGACCGGTATCTGGCCGCCGACCGGGCGCTGTTCGAGCAGCGCGGAACGCAGTCGTACCAGGCGCAGGTGCGTTACGCGGACGGCACGCTGCACGACGTCGTCTTCAACAAGGCGACGTTCAACCGGTCCGACGGCAGCCTGGGCGGACTGGTCGGCATCATGCTCGACGTCAGCGAACGCATGCGGATGGAACGTGCTCTGCAGCAACAGGCAGCGTTCACCGACGCCATCATCGAGGCGATGGGCGATGGGGTCGCCGTCTGCCACGAAATCGCGGCGCCACCGCTGGTCCGTTTCACGGTCTGGAACCCTGCGATGCAGCAGCTGACCGGCTACAGCCAGAATGAAGTCAATCAGGCTGGCTGGCAACGGGTGCTGCAGGTCGACGACGAACGGCAGGATGAGGCTTTGCGGCGTGCCAGGCGCATGCGCCGCGGCGACCACCTGCGCGGCGAGGAGTGGACGATCCGCCGCCGTGACGGCGAGCGGCGGACGCTGCAGGTGCACACGACCTTCGTCACGCCGCCTTCCGGCGGCGTACACCTGCTGCTGGTGCTGCGCGATGTCAGCGCGAGGAAGGCCGCCGAACAACTCGTGCGGCAGCAGCGCGACCTCGCGCAAAGCTACCTCGACACGGTACAAAGCCTGATGCTGGCGCTCGACTCCGAGGGTCGGATCACGATGATCAACCGCGCCGGTCGCGAACTGCTGGGCTACGGCGAAGGCGAGCTGCTCGGCAGGTGCTGGTTCAGCACCTGTCTGCCGCAACCGAAAGGACGAGAGCAGAGCCTGCCGTTCTTCCGGCGGATCATCGCCGGCGAACTCGATGCCAACCGGTCGAGTGAAGACAGCGTCCTTTGCCGCGACGGTTCGCAACGCCTGATCGGCTGGAAGACCGGCCCACTGACCGACGATGCCGGGCGCATCGTCGGCACGCTGAGCTCCGGTGCCGACATTGGCGAGCGCAAGGAAGTCGAGGCCGAACTCGATCGACATCGTGCGCATCTCGAAACCCTGGTCGCCCAACGGACTGCCGAGCTGTCGCTGGCCAAGGATGCCGCGGAAAGTGCCAACCGGGCAAAATCGGAGTTCCTTTCGAGCATGAGCCACGAACTGCGAACACCGATGAACGCCATCATCGGCTTCGCCCAGATGCTCGAGTACGAAGGCGAGCTCAGCACCGACCAGCAGGACAGCGTACATGAGATCCTCCAGGCGAGCCGCCACCTGCTCGAGCTGATCAACGAAGTCCTCGACCTCGCCCGGATCGAATCCGGACGCATCCAACTGTCGCTCGAGACGACCGAGATCGCTGCCGTCGTCGACGACTGTCGGCACCTTGTCGAGCCGTTGGCGCTGGCCCGCGGGATTACGCTGACGATCGATGTCCCTACCGGTGCAGCGGTGTACGCCGACCGGATCCGTCTCAAGCAGGCGCTCCTCAACCTGCTGTCGAATGCCATCAAGTACAACCGCGAGGGAGGCAGCGTTCACCTGGGCGTCGAACAGCAGCGCACGGCTGCCGGGCTGCGTCAGCGCTTCCGCGTCACCGACAGCGGCATCGGCATCGCTGTCGGGCGCCTTGGCGAGGTCTTTCAGCCCTTCACCCGCCTGCAGGGTGAAAACAGCGAGATCGAGGGCACCGGCATCGGACTGACGATCACCAAGCGCCTGGTTGAACTGATGGATGGTGAAATTGGCGCCGAGAGCGAGCCCGGAGTCGGCAGTCGCTTCTGGATCGACATCCCGGCCGCCACCCTTGATCGCCAGGGCAGCACCACCGATCAGGGCCACTACGCGCAGGCGGTGATACCGGCGGCCAGCGATGAACGGCGCGTCCTGTGCATCGACGACAATCCGTCGAACCTCAAGCTGATGACGCAGATCCTCGGCCGTCACGGCAACCTTCGCCTGCTCACCGCGCATGCTCCGCAACTGGGAATCGAGCTGGCGCTGGCGCACCAGCCGCATCTCGTCCTGCTCGACATCAACATGCCCGGCATGGACGGCTACGAGGTTCTCGCGGTGCTCCAGCGCAATCCGGCGACCCGCCGCACGCCGGTCATCGCCATCACGGCCAATGCCCTCGCCCGCGACGTTGAACGCGGCCGCGCGGCAGGCTTTCTCGACTACATCACGAAACCGATCGACGTCGCCGCCTTCCTGAACGTCGTCGACCAGGCGCTGGAGAAGCAACGATCGGCACGGCCGCAGTGAGCCCGGGACTGCACCGGTGAACAGCGATACGACTGCAACGCGGCCCGTCGTCTGGTCGTTGAAGACGCGCATCACCGCCCTGACGCTGGCGCTGTTCCTGCTCGCGATCTGGTCGATGACCCTGTACGCGACGCGCAGCCTGCGCCAGGACATGACGCACCTGCTCGGTGAGCAGCAGTTCTCGACGACCACGATCATCGCCGCCCAGCTCAACGCCGAACTCGACACGCGGCTGCAGGCTCTGACACGGGTTGCCGGCGAGATTCCTCCTGCCCTGCTCGGCAAACGGGCGGAACTGCAGCGTTTCCTCGAACAGCGCACGACGTTCCAGAGCCTGTTCAACGGCGGCACACGAGTCCGCGATGGCAATGCCCTGACGCTCGCCAGCGTTCCCTACCTGCCACAGCAGATCGGCAGCAGCTATGCCGACCGCGACTACATGGTCGCCGCCCTCAAGGAAGGCCGGACCAGCATCGGCCGACCGGTCATCAGCCGGACGCTCAACTCGCCAGCGATCGCTCTGGCGGCGCCCATCCGCGACCCGAACGGAAAGGTCATCGGGGCGCTAACCGGGGTCATCGATCTCGGCCGGCCGAACTTTTTCGATCGCATCGTCGACCAGCGCTACGGCAGGACCGGCGGCTACCTGATCATCGCTCCGCAGCATGCCCTGATCGTTACCGCAACCGACCGGTCGCGCGCGGTGTCGCCGATGCCCGTGGCCGGTGCCAACCGCAACCACGACCGTTTTGTTGGCGGCTACGAGGGTTATGGAGTCGCGCGCAATTCGCGTGGTGTCGAAGAACTGGCGGCGGCAAAGCGGATCGCGGTCGCCGGCTGGTTCCTCGTCAGCGTACTGCCGACGAGCGAGGCCTTCGAACCCATCGTCGCGCTGCAGGCGCGGGTGTTGCTGGCAGCGCTGGTTCTCAGCATGCTGGTTGGCACGGTCGGCTGGTGGTTCCTCAGCCGCATGCTGCGGCAGCAGTTCGCGCCCATGCTCGCCGCTTCGGCGCTGCTCGCCGACCTGTCGCAGACCACCGGCCCGGTGTTGCAACCGCTGCCGTCGGCAACTGCGGACGAGGTCGGGCAATTGATTCGCAGCTTCAACCTGCTCCTCGAGTCGCTGGCGCAGCGCGAGGCGGCCCTGCAGGAAAGCGAGCAGCACTACCGCACGCTGGCCGACGGCGGTTCGGCGCTGATCTGGAGCGCCGGGACGGATCGGCTGGCAACCTACTTCAACGAGCCATGGCTGCGCTTCACCGGCCGGTCACTGCAAGAACAGATCGCTGCCGGCTGGGCCGCAGGCGTTCATCCGGAGGATCTCGATGGCTGTCGGCGCAGCTACGACAGCCACTTCGAGCGCCGCCAACCGTTTCGCCTGGAGTATCGCCTACGTGCCAGCGACGGCGAGTACCGCTGGATCGAGGATGCCGGCAATCCACGCTTCGACCGAGCGGGCGAGTTCATCGGCTATATCGACTTCTGCCAGGACATTTCCGAGCGCAAACGGGCGACAGACGAACTCGAGCAGCACCGCCACCATCTCGAAACTCTGGTCGCGGCGCGAACGGCGGCGCTCGCCAGTGCCAAGGAAGCGGCGGAAGCCGCCAACGTCGCCAAGACCGAGTTTCTCTCGCGCATGAGCCATGAACTGCGAACGCCGCTCAACGCCATCCTCGGCTTCGGCCAGTTGCTCGCCATGCCTGGCGACGCCCCGCTGTCGGCCGAGCAGGCCGACAGCGTGCAGGAGATCCTTCGCGCCGGCCGCCACCTGCTCGAGCAGGTCAACGAAGTACTCGACCTGGCGCGCGTCGAGAGCGGGCGCATCGAGCTGACCCTCGCAGCCGTGCCCTTGGCGCCCGTCGTCGCCGAGTGCGTGGCACTCGTCCGCCCGCTCGCCGAGGCGCGCGGCATCCGCATCGCGGCCGACATCGACGACGTGGCGCTGCTGGCTGACGCCACACGCCTGAAGCAAGTGATCCTCAACCTGCTCTCCAATGCCATCAAGTTCAATCGCGAGCAGGGCGCGATCCACATTGCCGGCACACGCAGCGACGGGCGGCTGCAACTCGCCGTCAGCGATACTGGCCGCGGCATCGCCAGCGAACAGTTGCAGCGCCTGTTCCAACCTTTCGAGCGACTGGCGTCGTCGTACGACGGAATCGAGGGCAGCGGTGTCGGGCTGGCGCTGACGCAACGGCTGGTCGAAGCGATGGGTGGCATGATCCGCATTGACAGTCAGGTCGGGGTCGGCAGCACATTCCGGTGCGACCTGCCGCTGGCGAACCTCGCCCACGAGGCTGCCGAGGCGACGGCGCACGGAGTGGGGGCCAGTCCGGACACGCGCACTTCTTCGGGGCTGCCTCAGACGCTCGCCACCGACCGAATGGAGGAAGAATGAACGACCAACTGCGCTACCAGGCCCGCATCTTCATCGTCGACGACGAAGCAGCGAATCTGAAGCTGTTAGGCAAGATGCTCGCCAGCCGGAACTATCAAGACCTCGTGGCAATCCAGGATCCGCGCCAAGTCCTCGATCGCTATCAGGCCAGGCGCCCCGACCTGATCCTGCTCGACATCAACATGCCGCATCTCGACGGCTATCAGGTGATGGCCCAGCTCAAGGCGCTCCAAGACCCGCTGCTGCCACCGATCGTCATCCTCACCGCCCAGCACGGACGCGAGACCCTGCTCAAGGCACTCGCTGCCGGCGCGCGCGATTTCATCGGCAAGCCATTCGACATGGCCGAACTCCTGATGCGGGTCAAGAACCTGCTCGACGCCCACCTCGCGCACCGCATGCTGCATGATCAGAAGGGCATTCTCGAAGAAATGGTGCGCATGCGCACCGACGAACTGAACCAGACCCGCCTGCAGGTCGTGCGGCGCCTCGGTCGCGCGGCGGAGTACCGTGACAACGAGACCGGCTACCACATCCTGCGCATGAGCGAGTACTCGGCCCTGCTTGCCAGCCACCTCGGCTGGAGCGACGGAGCCAGCGATCTGATGCTCAACGCCAGCCCGATGCACGACATCGGCAAGATCGGCATCCCCGACGCCGTCCTGCTCAAGCCCGGCCGTCTCGATGCGGACGAAACGGCGATCATCCGCACACATCCCGAGATCGGTGCCAATATCCTCGCCGGCGACGACTCCGAGCTTCTCCGCCTTGCCCGGACCATCGCCCTCACCCACCACGAGAAGTGGGATGGCAGCGGCTACCCCGCTGGCCTGCGCGGCCTCGCGATCCCGCAGGCCGGGCGGATCGTCGCCGTCGCCGATGTCTTCGACGCACTGACCTCGAACCGGCCATACAAGAAAGCCTGGACGGTCGACGAAGCGGTGGCCTACGTCATCGACAACGCCGGCAGCCATTTCGATCCCGAGGTGGTGGATTGCTTCCGGCAACACCTGCCGGAGATCCTCGCCATTCGCGATCAGCATCAGGAACCGCTCGATTGACCGCAACCGGGGCCACCGATGAAAGACACGCTTTGCCGCACCCTCCTCGTGCTCTGCCTGGTGCAGCCCGCCGTGGCTGCGTGCGCGCCCGATCGCCTGGCGCGCACGCGGCCAGCGGCCAACTGCGCGTCTGCATCTGGCCGGACTACTACGGGATGACGTTCCGCAACCCGAAGACGCAGGAACTCAGCGGCGTCGATATCGACAACGCGCGCGAACTCGCCCGCGATTTCAACGTCGGACTGCAGTTCTTCGATGGTTCGTTCGCCCGCCTGATCGCCGATGTCTGCAGCGACCGCTGCGACATCGCCATGGTCGCCATCAGCATCACGCCGCAACGGCAGGAGAAGCTCCGCCTCGCGCAACCGCATCTCAGCAGCGACATCTACGCCATCACGACGAGGACCAATCGCCGCACCCAGGCATGCGCGGATATCGACAGGCCCGGGACGGTCGTCGTCGCCAGGGGGACCCTGCACGACTGAAGCAGGTGATCGTCAACCTGCTCTCGAACGCCATCAAGTACAACCGCGCACACGGCACGGTCCGCCTCGGCAGCACCGGCGCCGGCGATCGGCTGTGCTGCACCGTCAGCGACACTGGACGTGGCATCGCCAGCGAACACCTGCCGCGACTGTTCCAGCCCTTCGAGCGCCTCGAATCATCCTATGACGGGATCGAAGGCAGCGGTGTCGGGCTCGCCCTGACCAGGCGTCTGCTCGAAATGATGGCCGGGAGCATCGCCGTCGACAGCCAGGTCGGCGTCGGCAGCACCTTTCGCTTCGATCTGCCGCTCGCACCATCACCCGCCGAAACGGCGACGGGCGCAACCCGGAGCATGGCTACGCCAGTGGCCGCGGTTGTCGACACCGCGCCGCCGGCAGCCGACAGGCAGCGACGGTGGCGCCGCATCCTGCACGTCGAGGACAACGCGGCCAACCTGAAACTGGTGCGCAGACTGCTCGGCGAACGCCCCGACGTCGAACTGGCCGACGCCGGCAGTGGCGAGCTCGGCGTCGCACTGGCCCGGGCAACCACCCCGGACCTCATCCTGCTCGACCTCAACCTGCGGGCCAGGATGGGTTCGCCACCTTGGGCCGGTTGCAGGCGCACCCGTCAGCCGCGTCGATACCGGTGATCGCCATCACCGCCAACGGCATGCGCGGCGACATCGATGACTACCGGAACCGCGGTTTTGCCGCCTGCCTGACCAAACCACTGGACGTGCGCCACTTCCGCGACGTTGTCGATCGCTTTCTCGACCGCGAGGCAGACGGCGCGGCACGACTCGAGCACGGGCCAGCCAATCCCACCGGCCCTGGCGCGCCACCAGTCTAGTCTCCGTGTGGCGGCACGCGCGCGAGGCATCGACGGTGCCGGCGACGTCCTGTGCACCCGCCGTTGTCCCGCTCACCAGCGCTGCGCACGACTCCGCCGTGGCCCGTGGAACGTAGTCGTCGCCGCCACGAGCCCGGCCGAGCCAAGGGACGATTGCACGTTTTGTGCAGAAAATCATTCATTTCTGCGGCAGAATGTACGATAATTGCCAGCCTGATGCTTTCGAGCGCAGGGATGCGGGCAACTGTGCCCGCACTGCACGATTGCAGTCAGCAACATGGAGGAGGTGTCAATGAGTGAACTGCAACCCACCAACGAAGAAACCGTGACGGGCACAGCGAGTCCGGCGGCGAGCGTGAGCGTCGGCGAAGCGCCGGCGGCGCCGGCAGCAGTGGCTGTGCCGGCCAAGGCCGCGAGCAAGGCTTCGACACGAGCTGCCAAGGCTGCGGAGCAACAGACAGAGGCCAAGCCGGCGAAGGCGAAGGCCCAGAAGGTCGCCAAGGCGAAAGGCACCGCTGCAGCCGCCACGACGACGCCCGCCATCGGCCTGGGAGAGGTCGCACCCGTGCGCAAGCCGAAGATGGACACCAAGAACTACGAAAAGGCACTCTCCAAGCTGCAGATCGAGCTCGTCAAGCTCCAGGAGTGGATCAAGTTCAAGAAGCTCAAGGTGGTCGTCATCTTCGAGGGCCGCGATGCCGCCGGCAAGGGGGGCTGCATCAAGCGCATCACCGAGAGCCTCAGCCCGCGCGTCACGCGCGTAGCTGCTCTGCCGGCGCCGACCGACCGCGAGTCGACTCAATGGTATTTCCAGCGTTACGTGCAGCACCTTCCGGCCGGCGGCGAAATGGTCCTCTTCGACCGCAGCTGGTACAACCGGGCCGGTGTCGAGCGCGTGATGGGCTTCTGCACTGAAGAGGAGTACCGCGAGTTCCTCCGCACCTGCCCGGAATTCGAGAGAATGCTGGTGCGCAGCGGCATCATCCTGATCAAGTACTGGTTCTCGGTCAGCAACGAGGAGCAGGAGCGCCGCTTCCAGAAGCGCATCTTCCATCCCGAAAAGCACTGGAAGCTGAGCCCGATGGACCTGCAGTCGCGCGCCCGCTGGGTCGAGTACTCGAAGGCGAAGGATGCGATGTTTGCGCACACCGACATCAAGCAGGCGCCGTGGTACGTGGTCAACGGTGACGACAAGATGCGCGCCCGCCTGAACGTCATCACGCATCTGTTGAACATGATCGATTACGAGGACCTGACGCCCCAGCCGATCGTCCTGCCGCCACGCCAGGAAGAGGGTGGCTACGTGCGCCCGCCGATCTCCGACCAGACCTTCATTCCCGAAATCTACTGAGGGAGGCCGTGCAACGGCGTGCATCGCGCCGCCAGGTCCAAGAACAAACCCCGCCGAAGCGGGGTTTTCCTTGCCTTTGCTGCGCAACACGCGGCATCCGGAGGTGCCGCTGCCCCGCTCGACTGCGCTACTTGTAATAACCGACAGCGCACACCTGATCACCGATGCGGGTGACGTAAGCGACCTTGACCACCGGATCGGTCTGACCCGGACGCGGCCACATGTAGGTCACCTCGCCGATCGTCCCCTCCTTGGCGGCAGCGTACACCTCCTCGCCGAGCGGTTTGCCGGCCTTGTCCTTGAGCGCCTTCAGGCTCTGGCCGACGAGCGTCGGATGCGCCGTGAAGTTGCCATCGGGACCGCCGCAGTAGGGGTACAGATCACGATCCTTGAAGCCACCCTCACCCTTGGTGAACATCACCAGCGCCTTCGCCTTGTCGGCCTTGACGGCAGCGGCGGCCTTCTCGAGCATGGCTTTCGCCTCGGCGGGCGTTCCGTACTCTGCCGCCAGGGCATTGCCGGCTAAACCCAGAAATGCGGCGGCAGAAAGCATGGCCAGTTTCTTGCGTAGCATCGTAACCCTCCTTGTCAGGTTGTCACGCGGCGCCCCGGCCAACAGCCTGTGCGAGTACCGCGTGCGAGAGGCAAATCCCCCCGCGCGGCATGGTAGCCGAAAAATGCTGTGCAGGGGCGACCGGCATCGATCGCGCCGCCGGGCGGCCGTGGCCCGACCGGCTCCGTCGACGCCCCTGCGTCACCCCGCGCCCTGGTCTTCCGGCTTGCCGGCGCGCCGCGCATGCCGCGCGCGCCAAGCCATCGCCATCTCGAAAGCGGCTTGCGTGAAGCTCAGGATCTCGGCGAACTCCTCGTCGCTCAGCGCGCGCGCCTCATCATTGCTGCGATAGACATTGACGAACTGATGTTCGCGCACGGTCTGCAGCACCAGCCTGCCGACGCCCAGAGCCTCGAGGGTCTGCCACAGCTCGGGGTTCGACGCCCGCGTGAAGCGCATGACGAAACCGACCGGATCGTTGCGGCCAAAGACCGCCGCCAGGCGCAGGATCAGTTCGAAGGACAGGGCCAGGCGCCCGTTCTCGATCGCCTCGATCAGGGTCGGATCCTTGAGGTCGATCGCCTGGCCAACTTCGGCGATCGTCAGCCCGGCCGTCTCGCGCACGGCACGCAATGCGGCACCGGTCTTCGCCCACGCCGCCGTATCGCCGACGCCGGGCAGAACGGCGCGCACCACCTCGCTCGCGGCGTCGATCGGGTGCCCCTCCTGCAGCGCCCGGCCGACCTTGCCGGCAGTCTGCAGCGCCCGCCCGGCGACCACCGTCGCCGAACTGAGGTCGAGGAACCTGCCGGCCATCGCCCGCACCTGGTCGACGATTCCCGGTTCGCTCGCGGGCGGGTTGGCAGGTGCCGCCTCCGCCGGCACCGTCTTCCTGCTTTTGCTCCGGCTGCCGCCGGCTGCTGGCTTGCGCCTTCCTGATGATGAGGGCGGGGTACTCATGGTGATCCTCTCCTGAGGGGGGCTGGAAGCAGTGCCGGCATCTGGCACATCGACAACCGCTACAGTACAGGCGGCGAGGCAGCAGGGGCAAGCGACAGCGCTGCGGCAAGCTAGAACGCCCTCGGCGGAGCCGCCGCCGGCTGGCGCGCCACGCCCGCGGCACCAGTCGCAGCACCCGCCGGGCTGCCACCGACGCCGGCGATGCTCGCCTTGCACTTGATCCCCGCCGGCAGTTTCAATCCCGGGTTGGCCATTTCGAGGCGGACGCCGAAGGTGCCGCTGGCGGCATCGTGGACGCGGTCGATGACCTTCACCTTCGCGACATGGCGGCCGCCGACCGGCGGCTCGGGCAATACCTCGACGTTCTGCTCGAGCGCCAGCTTGCCGAAGGCCTCGATCGGCATCAGCACCTCGACGAACAGCGTGCCGATGTCGGCCAGGCGCAGGATCGGCTTGCGCAGGTCGCGGTTGTCGGCCAGTTCGCCGGCGCTCAGCAGACGATCGACGACGACGCCGTCGACCGGGCTCCTGATTGTCCGCAGGCGCAACAGCTCGGACAGGCGGCGGTACTCGATCTCGGCCAGCCGGCGATCGTCGCGCGCCTCGACCAGCTCGGACTCGGCCAGCCGCTTCTCGGTCAGCGCCTCGTCGCGGTCGTGCAGCGAAATGAACGACTGGCCGGCGAGCTTCTCGCGCCGGTTGTACTTGGCGGTCGCGAACTCGACCCGGCTCTCGCCGGTCCGCACGCGCCCCTGCATCGTCGAGCGGTAACGCGCCGCCTCGGTCGACGCCCGTTCGGCGCCCGAATCGAGCGTCACCAGCACCTGCCCGGCCTTCACCATGTCGCCGCGGTCGACCCAGATCTTCTCGATCAGCCCCTCGCTCGCCGCCCGCACCTCGACCGTCCGGCTCGGCTCGATGATGCAGTCGAATTCGCCGGTCAGCGCCGGCCCGCCCAGCAACGCCAGCAGCACGCCGCCGCCGGTCCGCATCGCCCCGTTCATCGTCTACTCCCCTCTTCCGGCAAAGGCCAGAGACTTCTCGACCCGCTGCTCCTGTTCCATCGTCTGCCGCCGGATGCGCGCATTCTGCCGCTCGGCAGCACCCTGCGCCAGCCACCGCAGCAGCCGCCCGAGCAGCGGCGGCAGCAGGCCATCGGCCGCCTCGCGCGCCCGCAGCCAGCCGAGCCACGGTCCGGCATGGGCGACGAAGAGCTCGTCGTCGAGCGCGACGATCGCCTCGCAGGAGCCCGGGTCGCCCTGCCGCCCGGCGCGACCGAAGAGCTGCCGGTCGATGCGCGCGGCGTCATGGAACTCCGACAGGATGACGTGCAGCCCGCCGGCCGCGCGCACGGCATCGCTGAGGACGATGTCGGTGCCCCGCCCCGCCATGTTGGTCGCCACCGTGATCCGCCCGGGCGTTCCCGCCTGCTTGATGATCTCGGCCTCGTGCGCATCCTGGCGCGCATTGAGCACCTCGTGCGGCAGCCCGGCCGCCAGCAGCCGCTGACTGGCGACCTCGGAGGCCGCCACCGAACGCGTGCCGATCAGCACCGCCCGCCCGCCGGCGCGCATCTCGCCGGCGCGTTCGACGACCGCGGCCCAGCGCCGCTCGCTGTCGCGATACACGCGCTCTCCGAGATCGCGGCGGATCATCGGCTCGTTGGTCGGGATGGCGACGACGTCGAGCGCATACACCGAACGCATTTCCGGCGCCACCTCGGTGGCGGTGCCGGTCATCCCGGCGAGACAGAGGTAGCGGCGGAAGAAGCGCTGGTAGGTGATGCGCGAGATGGTGTCGCGCCGTTTCGAGAGGTCGATTCCCTCCTTGACCTCGAGCATCTGGTGCAGGCCACGCTCCCATGAGCGGTCGGGCAGCACGCGCCCGGTGTATTCATCGACGATCTGCAGCTTGCCGTCGACGACCAGGTAGTGCCGGTCGAGCTGGAACAGTTGCAGCGCCGACAGCGCCTGCTCGACGAGTTCCTCGCGCGCGCGTGCGATTCCCCACAGGCCGGGCAGGCCGCGGGCGAACTCGCCGACGGCGCCGCGTCCGGCGTCGGTCAGTTCGATGCTGCGCTCGTGGCGTCGCAGCCGGTAGTGCTCCTTCGCCGCCAGGCCGGCGGCCAGCGCCAGCGCCTGCTCATAGAGTGCCCGCCCCTGCGGGTCTTCGGTGTCGCTGGAGATGATCAACGGCGTGCGCGCCTCGTCGATCAGCACGCTGTCGGCTTCGTCGACGATGGCGTAGAAGAGTCCGCGCAGCAGCGCCGGTGCGGCGGCGCGCTGCGGCGTGCCGGCCAGCCAGCCGTCGACGAGGGCGCGGTGGGCGCTGCGGCTGCGCTTCTGGCTGATGCGGTCGCGCAGGTAATCGAAGACCAGGTCCTTGTTGACGCAATAGCCGACTTCACAGGCGTAGGCGGCGACGCGCTCGTCGCGCTCCTGGCCGGGGACGACGAGGCCGACGCGCAACCCGAAGAAGGCGTAGACCGGCGCCAGCAGTTCGGCATCGCGCCGCGCCAGGTAGTCGTTGACGGTGATCACATGCACCGGCGCGCCGGCGAGGGCGACGGTCACCGCCGGCAGCACGGCGGTCAGCGTCTTGCCCTCGCCGGTCTGCATCTCGGCCAGCCTGCCGTGCAGGAGCGCGTGCCCGCCGAGAAGCTGTACCGGGTAGTGACGCAGGCCGAGCAGCCGCGTGCACACCTCGCGGACGAGCGCGAAACACTCGACGACCGGCGCCGCGGCGAGCCCATCGCTCGCCAGCTGCAGGCGGACGGCTGCGGCGCGGCGGCCAAGTTCGCTCTCGTCGAGCCCGGCGAGCACATCGGCCAGCGCTTCGACCTCTGCCACGAAGCGCCGCCCGCGCTGCCGGCGCAGCGGCGCGCCGCGCTTTGCCCAGCGCCCGCCGAGGCGACCGAGCAGGCGGTCGAAGCGACTGTCGCGCAGGTCGCCGCGCTCGGGGTAGAGTCCGGGCGCAAAGGCATGCACCTGCCAGCCGGCGAGCAGCGCCCTAGACATCGAAGCGGGCGAGGAAGAGTTGCCGCAGCCGGCGTCCCCACTGCGTTGCGAGCGGCTCGGCGTGGTGGTGGAAGCGGACGAAGACGCGCGTGCCGATCTCCGGGCTGCCGACCTCCGGCGGCAGTTCGAGGTCGAACTGGAACAGCCGCTGCAGCGTCCTGAGACCCTCCGGGTCACGCGGGTCGGTGGCGTGCGGGCCGCCGCCGGCGAGCGCCAGCGCCTTGCCCGGCAACCGCTCGTGGCCGCCGGGAACTTCGCGCAGCAGGTGTGCGGCGTAGGTCCGGTCGAGGCGGTCGGCGAGCTTGACCTCGACCTGGGTGCGCCGTTCGCGGACGAGCGCGATGTCGTCCTGGCCGACGACGACGCGCACGAGTCGCGGCGGGCCGCTGTCGATGTAGCCGAGGAGCTCTCCCTGGCGGACGTAGCGCCCCGGCAGATCCGCGGCGCGCGCCAGCTTCAGTCGCCCCGGCAGGCCGGCGACGACGAGCAGGGCGTCGAGTTTCTCCTCGGCACGCGCCAGCGTCACCCGCTCGCGCTGCAGGTCTTCCTGGATCGCCGCCGCCTGCGCGCGGTCGTCGAACATCAGCGCCGCGTACTGCACCGCGTACTGGCGGACGCGCGCGCGGCTCTCGTCGGCCTGCGCGGCGAGCGCCGGGTCGCGCATCGCCAGCAGCACCTCGCCGCTGGTGAGGATCGCCTCGGGGCTGGCGAAGAGATGCTCGACGAAGCCGTTGGCGGCGGCGCGCACTTCGGCGTTCTCGGGCACCCAGACGACGCCTTCGGCATGGGTGCGCAGCGGCAGCGGCACGGCGAAGACGAAGAGCACGAGCAGTGCCAGGCCGCCGAAGGTGACGATGCGGGCACGGCTGCGCGTGTGCTGCAGTTCCGGGCTCGACACGACGTACGACAGCCCCTTGGCGAGCGGCCGCAGGAACATCGTGATCGCCGCCCAGATCGCCAGGACGACGCCGATGAAGAAGAATTCGCCGGCGATGAAGAGGATGATGGCGATCATCACCAGCGTGCGGTAGACGAACGAGGCGGCACCGTAGAAGAGGAACCAGCGGCGCTCGCCGGGGCTTGCCAGCGGCGGTTCGAGGTGCGTGACGCCGAGGAGGTATCGCTTGGCGAGCCACTGCCAGTACTGGTTCGAGCGGTTGCCGAGGTTGGGAATCTCGATCAGGTCGGCGAGGACGTAGTAGCCGTCGTAGCGCAGCAGCGGGTTGCCGTTGAAGAGCAGCGTCGAGGCGCCGGCGACGACGACGACGTTGAAGGCGATCGAGCGCAGCAGGCCGGGTTCGACGGCGACCCAGAGGAGCATCGCGATGCCGGCGATGAAGAGTTCGACGAGGATGCCGGCGGCGCCGACCAGCGCGCGCCGCCACTTGCTGCGGAAGGCGCCGGCGGCGCTGGCCTCGACGTAGGGGATCGGCGCCAGCACCAGCAGCATGATGCCCATCTCGTGCACTTCGCCGCCGCCGGCCTTGACTGCGTAGCCATGCCCGAGTTCGTGCAGGCCCTTGAGGAGCGGGTAGATCAGCCAGAGCAGCAGCAGGTTGTCGGTGGCCAGCAGCTGGTCGCTGAGGTTGGCGGTCAGTTCGGACCAATGGACGCCGGCGAGGACGGCCGCCGGCAGGACGACGAGGAGCCAGAGGGCGACGCCGGGACGGCCGGCGAGCGGCTGCAGCAGCGGCCAGCTGCGCGCCAGGAAGGCGTCGGGATCCCACAGCGGGATGCGGATCGACATCGGGTTGATGACGCTCTGCAGGAGTTTCTGGCGTTTCTGCTGGCGGCCGCGTTCGCCGAGTTCGTCGATGTCGGGCGGCAGGTCGGCCTGCAGCAGGTCGCCGGCGTGCAGTTGCGCGAGCAGGCGGATCACTTCGTCCTGCGTCGGTGCGTCGGCGCCGGCTTCGGCGGCGACCTGGTGCCAGATGGCGTCGATCGTCCGCTCGCCGTCGAGCAGGCGGACGACGCGATGGGCGCCGGGGCTGAAGCGGTGCAGCTTGCCGGCGGCGCTGTCGTGCAGGACGTACCACAACTGGCCGCGGAAGCGCTGCCGCTGGATGCGGGCGTGCGCGCGCAGCGCCGGCCGCAGGGCGGCGACGCGGTACCACGAGGCGCTGAGGAAGGGGCCCGCCATGCCGCGCCTACGGCAGCCAGGTCCAGGCCTGCAGGCGCAGCCAGTCGCTCAGGCGGTGCGTCCAGATCCAGGCGTAGCTCTGCGCGCCGGCGTCGATCTTGCCGACGCCTTCCATTCCCGGGCGCAGCTTGAGGTCGCTGCGCGCCAGCCGCGCTTCGACGCGAAAGACGTTCCTGCCGTCCTCGGCTTCGGCGGTGGCGATGTTCTGCACCTCGAAGTCGAGGGCTTCGCCGGCCATGCCGGCGAGGACGAGGCGGCCGCTCTGGCCGGGACGGACGTCGCGGATGTCGCGATCCTCGACCTTGAGAATGACCCGCCAGGCGTCGAGCGGGGCGATCTCGAAGAGCAGCTTGCCCTGCTCGACCGGCGAGCCGAGGAGCTGGCTGAGGTCGCCGGAGACGACGACGCCGTCGAACGGGGCGACGATGCTGGCGCGTGCGAGCTTCTCCTCGACCAGCGCGAGTTGCGACTCGGCCTGCTGCATCTGCGCCAGCGCGACGTTGGCGTTGGCGCGCTCGTGCCGGGCCAGGGCGTCGCGGTAGCGGCCTTCGTGCTGGCCGCGTTCGGAGCGCCAGCGCTGCCGTTCGACGAGGAGGTCGCGCTCGTCGAGCGTCGCCAGCACCTGCCCCTGGCGGACGATGAAGCCGGCGCGCACGGGTGCCTCGCGCAGGAAGCCGTCGAAGGGGGCGACGGCGGCGCGCTGCACTTCGCCTTCGACGACGGCGCGGGCGTTGACGCGGTAGTCGCCGTCGAGGAAGAGGATGCCGAGGAGGACGAGGGCGGCGGCGGCGAGCCCGACGCGCAGGCCCGGCCGGCGGCGGTCCCGGAGGTGGCGCCAGGTGTCGCGCAGGCGGTACGCGAGGCGCCCGGCGAACCAGCGGTGCAGTTCGATGCGGCTGGCGAGGAGCGGC
Source organism: Candidatus Accumulibacter similis (assembly GCA_013347225.1). Lineage (NCBI taxonomy): Bacteria > Pseudomonadati > Pseudomonadota > Betaproteobacteria > Candidatus Accumulibacter > Candidatus Accumulibacter similis. The sequence goes on from CP054595.1 coordinate 4,027,527, forward strand.
GCGAGCAGCGTGCCGACGGCCTCGCAGCTGCGCACTTCGTCGCTGGTGAAGGGGTTCGCGCGCGCGAAGCTGAGGACGCCGATGCCGAGACCCCGGTGTTCGAGGACGACCGAGCAGACGGCGCGCGCGCCGGCGAGGTCGCGGTGGGCGATGGCGATGCCGCCGTCCGCTTCGTCGAGCGGCGGCTGGACGATGCTGCGGCGCTGGTCGAGCGCCTCATCCATGGCGTTTTCGAGGGCGGTGACGAACTGGCTCTTCCTTTCGAAGAAGGCGGAGTGCGAGAGGGCAAGCAGGCGCGCCTGGCCGCGACGGTCGATGCCGAGCGCGACGCGGTCGCAGGCGAAGCGGCTGGCGAGGTCGTTGACCACCGCCAGCGCCAGGTCCGGCAGGCGTTCGTGTTCGGCGGCGACGGCGAGGACGTCGAGTGCGCTGCGCGCGCGCTCGACGCCTTCGGCGTCGGCGACGCTCTGCCGGCGCAGGAAGAGCGTCTCGATCCAGCCGATGCCCCAGTGCAACTGTCGCAGAACGTGTTGCAGTGCGTCGTCGGGGCGCTCGGCGAGGTCGAGGATGACGGCACCGTGCAGGCGCCCTTCGAGTTCGACCGGGTAGGCGACGACGACGAGCGCGCCGGGCTGTCCGTACAGCACCTTGCCCTGGCGTTCGCCGAGGCATCGTTCGGCAGCCGGTGCGAGGTAGCCGACGTCGGTCTGCGCCGAAGGCCAGACGGCGGCCGGGACGAAGGTGCCGCCACCCTGTTCGAGCAGCAGCAGCGCCGCGCGCACCTCTTCGATCTGCAGGCATTGCAGCGCCAGCCAGCTGCTGCAGAAGTCGGCGGCGGTGGCGGCAGAGGCGAAGGCGGACCAGTGGTCAGCGGAAGCTGTCCAACCGGGCTGGCTGCCGCAGCGTGAAGGCTGATCCAAACTCTGCGTGCTGGATGAACTGGAGCTCGAGCTCAAGTGGGTGTATCCCGATCACAACCACGACGACGACAGCAGACCCGGACTATTGTAGCGAAGCTTTGATCTGCCGCGGACAGCAAGAATCGGTTCCCCCGAACCCTGTCCCGCCGCTTGTCCCAGCAGGGCTTGCGTTCAAGAATGGCTGTCACCTGTGTTCTGTCGGCAAGCCGCCATGAGATCCCCGTCGGGGCTTGGGAACTGGGACGCTTTTCCGTGCCGATCGGGAGCGCTGCCGCCACAGCCAGTTGCGGTAGCGGCTTGCCGAGCGCAGCGTTCTGGCGGCAGCGGCCCTGGGTCGGTCGTGCGCCTGCCGACAGGCCGGCTACACTCCTGCCACAACCGGGAACCGCTTGCGGCAACAGCCACCGTGTGTTGCCAATACAGCAGCAGGAACAGAAACCCGGTCGCCACCGAACCGGACCTGCCGGACGATGTCGTCGGCCCGGTGCCGGAGGTCTTTACCCACTTGCCTCCGCATGGCCAGTCGGCTCACCCGCGCGGGACGAAGGTAACGAGGCGCAGCGCGGCAAACCCGCGCGGCTCCAGCCATTGGTTGGCGGCAACAGGTCATCAGAACCGCCGCGGGAACATCGGCGGCGGGGCGGGTCGCTCCGGCGAGAACCGGTCCGGGACGCAGCAGATCGGCGGTTACGGTGCGAGATCCGCTACTGGAGCAAGGCCTTCGAACCGCCAGCCGATCGTTGGCCACGGATGGGCGCCGCGCAGCAGCCACCCCCGGGTGCCTTCCCGCTTGCGTCCGGCAGCCTTGGTGTCGGTGTCCTCGCCACCCAGCAGGTCGCCCCCGTCCGCTGGCACCGAGTTGGGCTGCTGCAGCCGGGAGCGCCGCAACAGGTTGCCGAAGAGCAGCACCAGCACGGCGAAGCTGATGCCCGACATCAGGCCGGCAGCGCTGGCCAGCGGCAACGCAGCCGCCAGCGACGGCACCAAGGACCGCCTCAGAGCTGATACTCCTCGTCCGGCCGGGCGCCGGCGAGAGCCATGTCGACCGCCCTGCGCGTCAGCTGCGGGGCGAAGAGCTCGATGAAATCGTATGCGCAGCGCCGCACGTGGGTGCCGCGCCGCAGACCGATGCGGGTCGTGTTGCTTCCGAACAGATGCTCCGCCGACAGCGCCTGCAGGCCGCTGTCGCGCTGCGGGTCGTAGGCCATGCGGGCAATGATGCCGAGGCCGAGGCCGAGGCTGACGTAGGTCTTGATGACATCGGCGTCGATCGCGGTGAGCACCACGTTCGGTTCCACCTGTGCCAGCTCGAAGGCCCTGTTGATGCGCGAACGACCGGCAAAGGCGGGGTCATAGGTGATCAGCGGCCAGCGCGCCAGCACCGCGAGCGAGAGCGATTTCTCGTCGAGGATCGGGTGGCCGTCGGGGGCGATGACGCAGTGCACCCACTGGTAGCAGGGCAGCATCACCAGCTGCGGATACTGGTCGAGGGCCTCGGTGGCGATGGCGATGTCGGCCTCGCCCTGCAGCGCCCACTCGGCGATCTGCGCCGGGTGGCCCTGGTGCAGCGACAGCCGCACCTGCGGATGACGTTCGACAAACTTCTTGACCACCGCCGGCAAGGCATAGCGTGCCTGCGTATGGGTGGTGGCGATGACCAGGCTGCCCGACTCGCCGCCGGCATGTTCCTCGCCGACGCGACGGATATTCTCGGCTTCGCGCAGCATGCGCCGCGCCATCTCGAGGATTGCCCGGCCCGGCTCGGTGATCGCCGTCAGGCGCTTGCCACCGCGCTCGAAGATACTCACTCCGAGTTCGTCCTCGAGCAGCCGGATCTGCTTCGAGATTCCCGGCTGCGAGGTGTAAAGCGCCTCGGCGGCCTCGGACACGTTGAGGCCGCGGCGCTCGACTTCGACGATGTAACGCAGTTGCTGCAGTTTCATGGCTCGGTCAACGCTGTTTGGTTATAACAATCTAACCGAATATTCTTTTTCGATCAAATCCGACGCTGCTAACATTCGCCCTCCCTGAACTTGCTGCGGCGCGCCATGGACTGGATGTACACCTTGTCGGGCTTTGTCGTCGGCGCGATCGTCGGTCTCACCGGCGTTGGCGGCGGCTCGCTGATGACGCCGCTGCTGGTGCTCCTGTTCGGCGTGCACCCGGCAACCGCGGTCGGTACCGACCTGCTGTACGCCGCCATCACCAAGGCCGGCGGCACCGTCGTGCATGCCCGCAAGGGGCATGTCGACTGGCAGGTCACCCGCCTGCTGGCGGCCGGCAGCATTCCGGCGGCCGGGCTGACGATCTTGGCGCTGTCGCATCTGCCGCGGCAGAGCGCGGCGGTCTCGCAACTGATGTCGGTATCGCTCGGTGTCGCCCTGCTGCTGACGGCAGGGGCGATCATCTTCCGCCAGCAGTTGCAGCGGCAGGCGCTGGCGCACGTCGACGATGCCGCCCACACGCAGTTCCGGGCGCCGGTGACGGTCGCCTTTGGCGTGCTGCTCGGCGTGCTGGTGACGGTTTCGTCGGTCGGCGCCGGTGCCCTTGGCGCCGCCGTGCTGTTCTACCTCTACCCACGTCTGCCGGCGATCCGCATCATCGGCAGCGACGTCGCGCACGCGGTACCGCTGACGCTGGTCGCCGGCCTCGGTCACTGGTTGATCGGCAGTGTCGACTGGTCGCTGCTCGGCAGCCTGCTGCTCGGCTCGCTGCCCGGGATCTGGCTTGGCAGCAACGCTTCGGCGCGCGTTCCGGACCGCATCCTGCGGCCGATACTGGCCGGCATGCTGGTACTGATCGGCGGCAAGCTGATCGCCCACTAGGCGATTGCCAGCGAATGAGCACCCACCAGCCTTCATACACGCGAGGAACGAGCGATGTATCGCTACGACAGCATTGACCAGCAGATCATCGATGAGCGCGTGGCGCAGTATCGAGACCAGATCGCGCGCCATCTGGCCGGCGACCTGTCGACCGACGAACTGCGCCCGCTGCGCCTGCAGAATGGCCTCTACATCCAGCGACACGGGCCGATGCTGCGCATCGCCATCCCCTACGGCATGCTCTCGGCGGCGCAACTGCGCAAGCTGGCCGAGATCTCGCAGCGTTACGACCGCGGCGTCGGCCACTTCACGACGCGCCAGAACATGCAGCTCAACTGGCCACAACTCGAGCAGACGCCAGCGATCCTCGGCGAACTGGCGAGTGTCGAGATGCATGCCGTGCAGACCTCGGGCAACTGCATCCGCAACATCACCACGGACCAGTTTGCCGGCGTCGCGCCGGACGAACTGACCGATCCGCGCCCCTACTGCGAACTGCTGCGGCAGTGGTCGACCTTCCACCCCGAGTTCGCCTTCCTGCCGCGCAAGTTCAAGATCGCCGTCAACGCGGCGGCGACTGACCGGGCGGTCATCCGCGCGCACGACATCGGCCTGGAACTGCTGCGCGACGAGCGCGGCGAGATTGGCGTGCGCATCTTCGTCGGCGGCGGACTCGGACGGACACCGATCCTCGGCAAGGTGATCCGCGAGTTCCTGCCGCGGCGGCACCTGCTCTCCTACCTGGAAGCGATCCTGCGCCTCTACAACCGCTATGGCCGCCGCGACAACATGTACAAGGCGCGCATCAAGATTCTCGTGCAGGCCCTCGGCATCGACGAGTTCAGGCGCCAGGTCGAGGCCGAGTGGGCACACCTGAAGGATGGTCCGACGACGGTACCGGACGCCGAGTTCGCGCGCATCGCGGCGCATTTCGCGCCGCCAGCCTGGGAGGATCTGCCGGCGGTCGACGAGCTGCACGCGGCGCGCGTCGCCGGAGACCTCGCCTTCGCCAACTGGGTGCGACGCTGCGTCCATCCGCACCGGGCGCCGGGTTACGCCGCCGTCTCCCTGTCGCTGAAGGCGCCGGGAACTGCCCCGGGCGACATCAGCGACACGCAGATGCTCGTCGTCGCCGACCTCGCCGATCGCTTCAGCTTCGGCGAGCTGCGCGTCACGCACGAGCAGAATGTCGTCCTCGCCGACGTACGGCAGCGCGATCTGCACGAGCTCTGGCAGATCGCCCGACGCCACCGTCTGGCGACCGCCAACATCGGCCTGCTCACCGACATCATCTGCTGCCCCGGCGGTGATCTCTGCGCGCTCGCCAACGCGCGCTCGGTGCCGATCGCCGACGCCGTCAACGAGAAGTTCGACGACCTCGACTACCTCTACGACATCGGCGACATTTCGCTCAACATCTCCGGCTGCATGAACTCCTGCGGCCACCATCACGTCGCCAACATCGGCATCCTTGGCGTCGACAAGAACAACGAGGAGTGGTATCAGATCACCGTCGGCGGCCAGCAGGGCAACGCGGCGGCGATCGGCAGGGTCATCGGCCCCTCGTTCCACGCGCACGAGGTGCCGCTGGTGATCGAGGCTCTCGTCACCGTCTATATCGAACAGCGCCTGCCGAGCGAGCGCTTCATCGACACCCTGCAGCGGGTCGGCATCGAGCCGTTCAAGGCACGCGCCTACGCCGGCCGCGACCGGCGGCGCGGCGCCAGGCAGGAAGACGTGGAGGTCGTCAATGTCTGAGAGAATCATCCGCAAACGGGAGATCGTCGACGACCCCTGGCAGGTGCTCCGCCTGGCTGCAGGCGAGAGCGTGGAAACGGTCGTGCTGCCCGCGGGACCGGTGCTGCTGCCGCTGGCCGTCTGGCTGGCGCGGCGTGACGAGGTGCTGCGCCGCCACGAGCAACCGGGCGTCTGGCTCGACAGTGACGAGGGCCCCGAAGCGCTGGCCGACGATTGCGGGCGCTTCGCCGTCATCGGCATCAACTTTCCCAAGTTCACCGATGGCCGCGGCTACTCGAGCGCGCGCCTGCTGCGCGAGCGCTACCATTACGCGGGCGAGATCCGGGCGATCGGCGACGTGCTGCAGGATCAGCTCTTCCTCATGCAACGCTGCGGCATCGACGCCTACGCGGTGCGCGCCGACAAGGACATCGAGCAGGCGCTGGCCGGACTGCGGGCGTTCAGCGAGAACTATCAGGGGGCGGCCGACCAGCCGCTGCCGCTGTTTCGCCGGCGCCAGGCGGAGCACGCGGCATGAGCAACCTGCCACTCACCGACGAGCAATCGCTGCAGGCAGCCGTCGCCCGGCGCAGCGCGGCCGCGCGCGAGTTGCTGCGGGCGATCGCCACCGACTTCTCGCCGGCAGTGTTCGCCAGCAGCCTCGGTGCCGAGGACATGGTGCTCACCGACCTGATCGTCCGCGAGGGCCTGCCGATCGGTATCTTCTCGCTCGACACCGGCCGCCTGCCGGCTGAGACCCATGACCTGATCGCGACGGTTCGCCGCCACTACGGTCTGACGCTGCGCCTCTACTACCCGCGCCACGATCTCGTCGAAGCATGGACGAGCGAGAACGGCATCAACGCCTTCTACGAGTCGGTCGAACTGCGCAAGGGCTGCTGCCACGTGCGCAAGGTCGAACCGCTGCAACGCGCGCTCGCCGGCCAGCGTGCCTGGATCACCGGCATGCGGGCGCAGCAGGCGAGCACGCGCGACGGCCTGCCGCTGCGCAGCGTCGACACCGCCAACGGCGGTCTGGAGAAGTTCAACCCGCTCGCCGAGTGGAGCGAAGGCGAGGTGTGGGCCTACATCAGGCAGCATGGGGTGCCGTACAACGCGCTGCACGACCGCTTCTACCCGAGCATCGGCTGCGCGCCGTGCACGCGCGCGGTGGCCGCGGGCGAGGACGTCCGTGCCGGTCGCTGGTGGTGGGAAAATCCGGAATCGAAGGAGTGTGGCCTGCACGTCAGGCGCGTCTGAAACAGGCAGGAACAGATCAGCAATGAGTACTGCAAAGCTCGCCAGAGTCACCCTCTCGCACCTCGACTGGCTCGAGTCGGAGGCCATCCACATCATGCGCGAGGTCGCCGGCCAGTGCAGCAACCCGGTCCTCCTCTTCTCCGGCGGCAAGGATTCGATCTGCATGCTGCGCGTCGCCGAGAAAGCCTTCCGCCCAGGCCGCTTTCCCTTTCCGCTGCTGCACATCGATACCGGCCACAACTATCGCGAGGTCACCGATTTCCGCGACCGTCGCGCAGCCGAACTCGGCGAGCGCCTGATCGTTCGTTCGGTCGAGGATTCGATGGCACGCGGCACCGTCGTTCTCAAGTCGGCCGACGAACCGCGCAACAAGCACCAGTCGGTGACCCTCCTCGAAGCCATCGAGGAGTTCGGCTTCGACGCCTGCATCGGCGGCGCCCGCCGCGACGAGGAAAAGGCGCGGGCGAAGGAGCGCATCTTCTCGTTCCGCGACGAGTTCGGCCAGTGGGATCCGAAGAACCAGCGCCCGGAACTGTGGGACCTGTACAACGCGCGCAGCTTCAAGGGCGAGAACATCCGCGTCTTCCCGATCTCCAACTGGACCGAGATCGACGTCTGGCAGTACATCGAGCGCGAGAGGCTGGCGTTGCCGTCGATCTACTTTGCCCACCAGCGACCGATCGTTCGTCGCGGCGGCGGCCTCCTGCCCGTGACCGAAGTGACGCCGGCACGCCCCGGCGAAGCGGTCGAGACGCTGCAGGTCCGCTTCCGCACCGTTGGCGACATCACCTGCACGGCGCCGGTCGAGTCGGACGCAGCGGACGTCGCCAGCATCATCGCCGAGACGGCGGTGACGACGATCACCGAGCGCGGCGCGACGCGCCTCGACGACCAGACCTCGGAAGCATCGATGGAGCAACGCAAGAAAGAGGGTTATTTCTGATGTCAGCGATCGAGAAACTCCCCGCCGGGGACATTCCCGACAATGGCCTGCTGCGCTTCCTCACCTGCGGCAGCGTCGACGACGGCAAGAGCACGCTGATCGGCCGCCTGCTCTACGACAGCAAGACGATCCTCGCCGATACCCTGCACGCCATCCAGCGCAGTTCGGCCCGCCGTGGCCTCGACATCGTCGACCTGTCGCTGCTCACCGATGGCCTGCAGGCCGAACGCGAACAGGGAATCACGATCGACGTCGCCTACCGCTACTTCACCACCGGCACACGCAAGTACATCATCGCCGACGCGCCGGGCCACGAGCAGTACACGCGCAACATGGTGACCGCGGCATCCACGGCCGACCTGGCGATCATCCTCATCGACGCGCGCAAGGGCGTCCTGACGCAGACCCGCCGCCATTCGTACGTCGCCCACCTGCTCGGCATCCCGCACATCGTCGTCGCGGTGAACAAGATGGATCTGGTCGACTACGCGCAGGCAACGTTCGACCGCATCCGCAGCGACTATCTCGACTTCGCCAAGGGGCTCGGCATCGCCGACGTGCGCTTCATCCCGCTGTCGGCACTGCACGGCGACATGATCGTCGAGCGCGGCGAGCGCCTGCCATGGTATGACGGGCCGACGCTGTTCGCGATGCTCGAGGGCGCGCCGGCAATCCACAGCGAACACGACGAGAAATTCCGCTTTCCGGTGCAGTACGTCTGCCGCCCGCAGGACTCGGCGAACCCGGAACTGCACGATTATCGCGGCTTCATGGGCCGCGTCGAGTCCGGCGAGGTGCATGTCGGCGATCGGGTGACGGTCCTGCCCTCTGGTCTCGAGAGCCGCGTCCGCGACATCCAGGTGCTCGGCGAATCGCTGCCGCGCGCGGTTGCCGAGCAATCGGTCAGCATCCTGCTCGAGGACGAGATCGACATCTCGCGCGGCGACATGATCGTCCGCAGCGGAGAACTGCCGCAGGTTGGCAGGAACATCGATGCCATGCTGTGCTGGCTGTCGGAGTCGCCGCTCGACCCCCGCCGCAAGTACCTCTTGCGGCACACGACGCGCGACAGCAAGGCGATGCTCGCCGCCATCTCCTTCCGCGTCGACATCAACAGCATGCAGCAGCAGCCTGCCGAGCGACTGCTGATGAACGACATTGCCCGCGTCAGCTTCCGGCTGGCGCAGCCGATCTTCGCCGACCCGTACGCCGAGAGCCGCGGCACCGGTGCCTTCATCATCATCGACGAATCGACGAACAACACCGTCGCGGCCGGCATGATCCTGTGAGTTCCGGGCTGCGCTGACGGTTGCGGCGTCGCCGCGTTTGACCTGAAGGGCGGCCACGTGGATACTGGCGGCGAGGCGACCGCATCCGGCGGCAGCCAGCAGCCGGCCACTGGCAGGCCGGGTTTTCAGGCGGGAGGTTCCTTTGGCCATGGACATCCACGGCAAGCCCATCGAGGAACGAATCGACTGGCTGTTCGGCCTCGCCGACCGCCACAGCGCGATCTTTCGCAGTCCGGAAGCATGGCTGGCACGTGAACGCTACCTCGCCGAGCACCCGACGGCGATCGCCGTCCTCAAGTGCATGGACGGGCGCATCAACATCCCCGTCGCGACGAACACGCCGGTCGGTCTGCTGATGCCCTTCCGCAACCTCGGCGGCATCTTCGACCTCGGCTGGCCGCACCTCGGCGAGGTCCTGGCGCATCACGTGCAGCGCGTCGTCAGCGCCGGCCGCAACGTCGTCTTCCTCGTCACCTACCATTATTCGCAGGGCGATCCGCGCCGCGGTTGTGCCGGATTCCAGTACGATACCGACGCGGCGATCGCCCATACCTACGAGATCCGCCGCCAGGTCGAGCACATCTTCGGCACCGATCACAGCACCGTCTATCCGCTGGTCTGCGGGTTCGAGACCGACGAGGACGCACTGGTGATCCACGGCACGGCGGGCGACCGGCTCGATCTCGCGACCATGACCTCGGCCGACCGGGCGACGCTCGAACTCCGCCTCGCCGCCCTGCTGCCGGACATGCCGGCGCGCATGCGCGCCGACCTTCTGCCGCTGCTGCATGGCAATCTCGAACACATCGAAAACGTTCGCGCGCAGATTCGTCGCAACGAGCGCCTGCTCGACATCGAGCATCGTGAATGGATGATCTGCCTCGGGCGCGGCTTCGACTTCCTGCATACCCCCAACGTGGCGCTGATCATCGGCCCCTACAGTCCGAACCTCGACGTGCCGATCCGCAAGGCGGCGGGAATCATCGAGGCCAACATGCAGGCGGGCCGCATTCCGGACGATGGCTTCCTGCTCCTCGCCTCGGTACCCTACGACGAACTCGGGGTCGATCGCGCGCGTGCCGAGCTGAAGTCGCGCTTCCTGTCGAACTTTGCCGCGAGTGTCATCCGCGCCGAGTTTCCCCGCCTCGGCGAGCAGATGAGCATCCGCACGGCCGTTCTCGACTGGCGCTCGAGGGCACTCGAGGCGATCAGCGTTGGCGACTGAACGCGGTCGGGTGCCTTCGCCCCGCCACCGTGGCCGCCGCCGGTCGTCGCCCGGCAGCGGCGTCGCCGCTCGCCAGAACGCCGTTCGGGCCGTTCGCGGCACGCCCCCCCGCTACTCCTGCCAGTCACGCCGATGCCCTCCTCCACACGCCTGATCTTCGGTTTCCACGCGGTCCTCGCCAAATTGCGTCATGATGCCGGCGCGGTCCGCGAGCTGCACGTCGACGCGGCGCGCGACGATGCCCGCTTCCGCGATCTGCGCAAGCACGCCGAGTTCGCCGGGATTCGCCTGCTGCCGGTCGCCGCTGCCCGCCTCGAGGCGATGGCGCCCGGCACCCGCCATCAGGGGGTGATCGCCATCGTCGATGCCACGCAGCGCCACCTGGCCCTGGACGATGTCCTCGATCCGCTCGACGAACCCGCCTTCCTGCTGGTCCTCGACGGCGTCCAGGATCCGCACAATCTCGGTGCCTGCCTGCGGGTTGCCGATGCCGTCGGCGCGCACGCGGTGATCGCGCCCAAGGACCGCGCCGTCGGGCTGACCCAGACGGCCGTCAAGGTGGCCAGTGGTGCGGCCGAGACGGTACCCTACATCACCGTCACCAACCTCGCCCGCAGCCTGCGCGAAATCAAGGAACGTGGAATCTGGGTCGTCGGTGCCGATGCCGAAGCGCCGCAGGATCTGTACAGCGCCAGCTGGCCCATCTCCTGCGCCTGGGTCCTCGGTGCCGAGGGGCAAGGCTTGCGCCGCCTGACGCGCGAGACCTGCGACCAGCTGGTCAGCATTCCGATGTTCGGGTCGGTCGCCAGCCTGAACGTCTCGGTCGCCACCGGCATCTGCCTTTACGAGGCGCGGCGGCGTGCCCGCGAGGCGGTCGGAAGCGGGACCGACCCGGCCGCTTGAAGCCAGCGCGCCGGCAAGGCGTCAGGTCCGGTAAGAGTAGCGGTAGACGTAGCCCTTGTAGCCGTAACGGTAGCTCTGGCGGCTGACGTTGAGGTCGTTGAACACGAATCCCTTCACCTGCACGCCAGCCTGGCTGAGTCGTTTCACCGCCTGCTCAAGCTCGCGAATCGGGTGCTTGCCAGCGCGCGCGATCATCAGCGTCGCCCCGACGTGGCGGCCGATGATCGCCGCGTCCGAGACTGCGAGTACCGGCGGCGCATCGACGATGACGGTGTCGAATTTCGCCGCCAGCTCGCCGAGCAGCTTCTCGAAGCGCGGGTGCATCAGCAACTCGGACGGATTGGGCGGGATTTGTCCGGTGGTGACGACGGTCAGCCCGGTGACGGCGGTGCTCTTGAGCACGTCGTCGAGCGAAGCCTGTCCGGCAACGTACTCGGAAATCCCGACCGCACGCTCGATGCCGAACTCCTTGTGCAGGTGTCCACGGCGCAGGTCGGCGTCGACGATGACGACGCGCCTGTCCACCTGTGCCAGGACGGCACCGAGGTTCTTCGAAATGAAACTCTTGCCGAGCCCCGGGCTGGGGCCGGTGATCAGCAGCGAGTTGCCCTGCGCATCGAGCAAAGCGAAATGCAGGGTCGTCCGCAACCCGCGCAGGCTCTCGACCGCGTCTTCCTGCGGATGGGCCACCGCCAGCAGCTCACCGGCACCACCTGCCTGCGCCCTGCGATGCAGGTCGACCTCGAGCTTGCTGTGCGGCACCGTGGCATAGACCGGCAGACCGAGTTGCGACTCGATGACCTCCGGATCCTCGACCACCACGCGCAGCGAGCGCAAGACCCAGATCACGACCAGACTCGCCAGCATGCCGAGCAGCAGGGCGATGCCGAGAATGGCGACCGGTTTGGCGCCGACCGGCTCGCGACCCACTGCCGCCGTGTCGATGACGCGCACGTCACCGACGGTCCCGGCCTTCGACACGCGCAACTGCTGCGCGGTGTTCAGCAACTCCGTATACAGCCGGTTCGAGACCTCGACGTCGCGCGCCAGGCGCAGCACCGTCTGTTGCGTGTCCGGAAGGCGTGAGACATCCGCGTCAAACTGCTTGCGGCGTTCGTTGAGGCGCGCCAGCTTGCTATCCACCGCCTGGATGCGCGGATGTTCGGGAGTGAAATGCTGCCGCAACTCGTCGCGCTCCTGCTTCAGAAGAACGGCGGCGTTCTCGACCTCGACCAGCGATTTCAGGATGCCCTGCGTCTCGAGGCTGAGGTCGAGCGAGCCGCGGCTCTGGCGATAGCTGTTGTACGCGCCTTCGGCGCTGTCGACCTGGGTCTTCAGCGCCGGCAGCTGCGTCTCGAGGAACTTCAGCGTCTTCTCGGCTTCCGCCGAGCGGCGCTCGACGTTCTGGCGGACGTAGGTGTTCATGATGTCGTCGAGGACCAGGACGATCTCGTCCGCGCGCTTGCCAACCAGGCTCAGTTCCAGAACGCCCGTCTTCTTGCCTCGCTCCTTGACCGAATAGAACTTGCGGAGGTTCTCGATGGCGGTCTCGGCAGAAAGTCTCGCAAGCGTGAACCGCGTATCCGGCCGTGCCTGCAGCTGTGCGATGAAGATCGAGTAGCCATTGTTGCTCGCTCGTGTTCCGGCCTTCCCCGACAGCACCAGTTGATCGTCGTCGTCGAAGATCTCGAAGCTGCCCCCAACACCAGCAACCAGGGTGTGCTCCTTGTCGAGCGCCTGCTGCGGAACATCAAACGAGTCGACCTGAATGCGCTCGCCTCCCCAGGCATATCCGGACAGGCCGAGCCATGCCGAACTCGGCTGATCGCCCTCGTAGCGACGCGCAATCGCACTGCCAATCAGGGGAAAAGTCTGCGGTCGGGCAAGGATGTCCAGTCTGAGTTTCGACACCACCCGACCGAGGACCATCCGTGAACTGAGGATCTCCACTTCTGCCGGCGCTGTCGTCGTGTCGCCGAGCAGCGGCTCCAGCGCCTTGAGCACGCCGTCCGCACCTTTCTTCTCTTCGATCTGCAGCAAGCCATCTGCCCGATAGGTCGGACTGGCGACGAGAACCCAGGCGAGTCCAACGAGGACGGCGAACAGGCAGGTCGCGGCGATCAGCCAGCGATAATCGATCAGAACGGCAATGATCTCGCCGAGTGCCAGACCCTGCTCTTCCTCAAGCGACGCCACTTGCGACTGCTGGATCCCACCGGCGCTCATCCCGGGTGACCCGGAAGCAGTGTAAGGGGGTCTCAGCTGATCATGTTCCATGTCTTGTCCGAATGTTCTCGTGCCCGTTGCCAGGCCTGATTGCCATAAGGGGCACGCACCAATGCACCTGGATCATCCACGCCTACCAGCCTGGTCGGTCGCGGCGCTCACCAGCGCGAACTCAGTTGAAGGGCGTCTGCCTCGCCCCGAAGAGCGGCCATTGCGTCTGGCTGGTTTGGTTGAGCATCGTCGCCGTCGGCAGGATGTTGGCAATCACGCGCTGCCAGCGAACGACCGGAGCCGCGTCGACATAGATGATGTCACGCGGTCGCAAAGGGAAACGATCGGCCAGCAGCATCGCGTCCGGCAGGCGCGCGTCGAGGTGAAACAACTCCGGCGAATCCTTGCTGTTGCCGCGCATGACGTAGATCCAGCGCGGATCGGAAGTCGCCTGATTAATGTAGCCGGCATCGCTGAGGGCTTCCGCCAGCGTCGAGCGCTTCTTGTTCATCACCAGCGAACCGGGCCTGGCGATCTCGCCAAGGACGAAGATCTTGTTGTAGCTGCGGTCGGAGACGTTGACGATGTCGCCGTGCTCGAGCAGAGGATTGCTCTCGGTACGACCGTAGTCGTACATCGACTGGACGTCGACCAGGTAGGTCGTCCCGCGGCGGGTCAGCAGAACGCGGCTGAAGTCGGCTTCCGGAGTGAAGCCGCCGGCACGGTTGACCGCATCGAGAACCGTCATCGGCACATCGTTGACGGGCTGGATTCCCGGCTTCGCCACCTCGCCGACGACATAGACCTGCTGGCTGCGGAAAGCCACCATGCGCACGTCGAGTTGCACGCGCTCGATGAACTTCGCCAGTCGCGTCGACAGAACCTCGCGCAACTCGCTGGTCGTCCTGCCGGCCGCCTTGACCACGCCGATGTAGGGGTAGAAGATCGTGCCATCCTCGGCGATGACGGTACCGGCCTGCTCGGCCGTCCGGAAACTGCCGGCCGGGATCGTCAGTTCGGGATGGTCCCAGACGATGATCGAAATGATGTCGCCCGGTCCCAGGCGGTAATTGGGCACCGCGCCGGGCTCCTTGCCGCGGTAGCGAGGATCGTTCGCCGTCGCCGCCTGTGCCGAACTGGTGCCGTCACCGACTGGCGGCAACGCCGACTTGAAGAGATCGATGATCAGCTCGGCAGTGATCGGCCGGATCCGGACGTTCGCCGGCTGCAGTTGGTCGCCCTGTTGCACCGGCAGCCTGACGTCGGACTCCTCGCGGCTGGCGTAACTCTGGTTGCCTGGGATGATCGTGCACCCCGTCAGCGTGCCCAGAATGAGGCACAGCAGCACTCCGCGCCAGGCTGGCCACCGATGTCGCAACAGGTTCATGCCAATATCCTCATTTGATTGCCTCTTCGCCGTCTCGGCCGACCCGCTGCTGGCGAAGCGGTGCAGTGTACCGTCAGCCGGCGCATCGCGCAAAGACTGTAGCAGGGACTGCGCGTCCTGTGGGTCGACACGTCGGGAGTTCAGGTCGGCAACCCATCCGAGCTGCACCGTCATCGACGTTCACAGGCAGGTCGAAGCGGTGGCCAGCCACGATGAAAGGATAGTCCGCCGCAAGGCGCCGCCCGGTGCGAAATCTCACGCCGCCGCACGAAAGACCGGCCAGCCGATCGACTGTTCAGGAGAGCTTGCTGACCCAGGGATCCAGCGCCTCCTCGATCAGTTGCAGCGCCTCGGCATGTGCCTCGTCGCCACGCCTGTAGGGGTCGGGAATTTCCGTCCGTGTCCAGTGCCCGATGAGAAAGGTCTTGCCGCGAGCGGTCGGGTCCATCGCCACAACGGCATCGCGATGGTGCTTCTCCATCACCAGGACCAACTCCGCCCAGCGCAAACGCTCCGGAGTCAGTTGACTCGCCCGGTGACTGCTGAGATCGACGCCACGCGCACTCATCAGCTCACGCGTGGCTTCTTCGGCCGGATGATTGACGAGTGCGCCAATCCCGGCCGAGCGTGCTTCGATCCGGCGTCCGGAGCCTGCCACCCGCTGCCGCAGGAGGTACTCCGCGGCCGGGCTGCGGCAGATGTTGCCGGTGCACACGGTGAGGATGCGACTGAACATGATGCCTACCTGCACGGAGGGGGCAGGCTGAGTTCAAAGCCGCCATGGTCGCTGCGAACGCTGTGCCGCCCTCGTTCGATCGAGTAGATCAGCGTGCTCCGCAAGTGTCGACGTTCGTCCCCGCCGCTCCGCCTGCCGGCGGTTGTGGCCGTGTCGAAGACCGACTGCAACCCGCTGTCGTCATCGCGCGACAGCAGCAGGCGAATGTCGAGCCCATGCTTGCTGGCCAGCCGCCGGCGCATCTGCACCAGATCCCGCCGGACAGCGCCAATCAGATGCTCGTCGCCCATGGTCGGCACGTGCACCATGCAGTACACCGTGCGGCCTTGCGCATCCTCCCTGTCGCTTTCGAAGACGCTCAACTGGTAGTCGTAGCGGCCGCTGAGCCCCTGCGCGATGAGGCCCAGCAACTGCGGGCACGCATCCCGGCGCACGTAGCCGACGAAGATGCCACGCACCTGCGCCGACGGCAGGCCGAGCCGCCGATTCAGCCACTGCAGCCACGGAACCAGCCGCCACGGCCGCGCGATGACCAGGAAGTAGACCGCGAAGACGCCGAGGAACAACCAGAACATCAGGTACTCGGGAACCCGTAGCCACAGGCCCACGACACCGACCAGTGCAAAGACGAACTGCATCAGCACTGCCACGGCAACGACATCGCAGACGCGGAATCCTGCCCGGACCAGGAGGTGATGCAGATGGTGGCGGTCGGCCCGGAAAGGCGACTTGCCAAGCCAGATGCGCCGCAGCATGACGCCGACGGTGTCCATCAGGGGCAAGGCGAACAGCCAAAGGGCAGTGACGGGAGCCATCACCGCCTCCTCGCCACCCTGCGACAGGGCAATCAGCAGCCAGGCAAAGACAAAACCGAGGAGCATGCTGCCGTTGTCGCCGAGAAAGACGCGCGCGCGCGCATTTCCCGGGTAGCGCAGGTTGTAGACCAGAAAGCCCACGACTCCACCCATCAAGGCCACCGCCACCAGAAGGTAGGCAGAATTGCCGCCACCTTGGGCGACGACGGCAATGAACGCCAGGCTGACGAGACTCACCGAACCCGACAGCCCGTCGATCCCGTCGATCATGTTGACCGCATTGATCAGACCGACGGTCGCGAAGACGGTGATCGGCACGACGAGCCAACCGAGATCGACTTCAATTCCCGGCAGCAGTTCGCCGAGCGAAGCCACCTCCACGCCGCCGATGAACACCATCGACAGCGCGACGAGGGCCTGCATGGCAAACCTGATCTTGAAACCCAGGTGCCAGAGATCATCCGCCAGGCCCGTCAGGAACATGCCCAGCGCCCCGGCCAGCAAGGCCTGCAGGGAAACCGGCGTCGTGCCGCCGGGAAGAAAGTCGCGGAGAGTGAACGCAAGCGCGAGCACAGCGATGAGGCCGAAGCCGCCTACGAACGGCGTGCTCACCGCATGCTGCTTGTGGCCGCCGGGACGATCCATCGCCCCGAACCGGCCAGCGAGCGCAATGCTGAAACGTACCACCACGCCCGACAAGACGGCACAGAGTCCAAACAGTGCAGCGTATTCCAAAGGCCACCTCCGCGGTGAGCAGTTCAAGGCTTCAGACCCTGCCCCATGGCCGACTGTCCCACTCCCCGGGACTCATCGCGCGCAGAGCCCTTTCGGGCTCTGCGGGCACACCCCCAAGCGGCGCTTGCGCGCCGTGAAGCTCTCTCGCAGCGCGCGTCAGGCGCGGCGACGGCGACCGACGAACAGGCCGACCAAGCCAAGGCCCAGCAGCGCCAGCGACTCGGGTTCGGGGATCGTCACGTTGTAGTTCGCCGTATAGGGGAAACGGGCAGGAGCAACGACGCCGCTCGCCGTGCCAACGAAGCTGTAGAGGTAGTCGCACACGCTGCCCAGACAAACATGGACGACCTCGCTCGCCTGATAGGGCGTCGTGCTGGGGGGCAACTGCGTTCCGAGTGCTGCCTCCAGGAGTTGCTCGACGTCAATGAAGCCGGCGAGCCCGATATTCACCTGATGCCCGTCGATGTAGACGTACGAGATGTTCGGATCGCTCAAGCGCTGCCAGCCGGCTGGCTGGGTCGCGACGTCCGGCACCAGGACGTCAACGAAGGCCTTGAGCTGGGCCTGGGTGAGGCCAAGGTTGTACGCGGCCGCAAAACCCCCGACGTACTCGTAGCCGAGTGCCTTGCCATCGGCTGCCCAGTCACCGTATTGCAGGCTCCTGAGTTCGATCGGCTTGCCTGCGACGGTGCCGTTCATGGTGGTTGGCGAACCGAACTTGCCGAGTTCCACGTTACCGCCCGGACCGGTGTTCGCCGCGCCGGTGAAGTTGGCATTGCCACTCGCGTCGTCGAGCGCAGCCTGCGCATTGGCGAGGGTCGAGCTCACCTTGGTGAGCGGCCACGCCGGCGGGTTTGGAACACTCGTGAACGTTCCGAGATACACGTCGTACGAGCCGGTGATGCTACCGATCGACATGCCGACCTGGGCCGCCGAAGCGCCGGTCGACGCCGCCAGCGCCATGACGGCCAGGGCTATTTTGGTCCTGCTACGAAATACACTCATCGTTAACTCCTTCACTTCGGTCACCAGCCCCCTGCTCAGAAAACCGGTGGATGAGGGTTTATGTGGGCTTCACAAGTCTTGGCTTCAAGGGGCTGTGAAAGTCCACCCCCGCCCCTCAGCAAAACCTGGAACTTACCAAGCAATATTCATGCCCGAAAAAAAACTCCTTTCTGAAGCAGAGTGTTAGAAATTTCACACTGCTTTCGGACCGAGGTACTGTAAGAAATTCCGACACTTCTTCCCGGCCCGCCAACGCCCGCAGCTATCAGATAGATCTCATGCAAGGCGTCAGCGCTTGCAGCCAGCCGACGCTGCGCGAAGGGACGGCGCCAGTGTAGCAGCAGCGACGGTCGTCAGCCCTCCCGGGCAGCGGCTCCGCGCCAAGGGCACGGCAGTTGACGGCGCCTGCCGGAAGTCGCGTCTGCGCCAGCGGTGTGCCCCAACCGCCGAACGCTCACACCCGACGCAGCTTGCCCCCGCCGATTGACGACCACCGGCAGGCCCGCTATCCTGCCGGCATGGCCTTCGATGACGCCCGGCGAACACGGCACCACCGAACCTGGTCGAAGAGCACCCCAGGCCGGGAGGCCGGGCCGCCGCCGTCAACGCCGTGATCCACCGGAAGCAGCCGCGCGGCCACCCTGCCGCATCGCCCGCTCGCAGGCCACCCACTGGGCCATTCTTGCCATGTTTCGTCGCTCGCTCCTGCGTGCCACGCGGCGCGGCCTTCTGGCGACGTCTCGCTTGCGGCCTTTCAGGCAGATGACGAGGTTGCCGTAGAACAGACCCCGAATTCGCGCTCGCTGGCAGGTGCATTCGCAGCATCGCTGCTGCTGCACGCCATCGTCCTCTTCCATCCGGACGAGGAGGCGGTGCAACGACCGATCGCCTCGACACGCTTCGAGGCCCGTCTGTCGTCCATCCCGCCAGCGGCAGTGCCGGCCACCCTGCCGCGCCCGCCGCCGCCGGCCAAGCCGCCAGCGCGTGCCACCGCGCGGCCGGCAAGCAAGCCGCCGCGACCGCTCAGCGTGCCGGCCCCTGCCCGGCCAGTCACACGCCATGCCGCTCCCCACTGGACCGCGAGGGAAAAGCAGGAGATGCAACGTTTCCTCGACGAACTGGAAGCGCAAGCGAGGACGGCTCCCAAGCCGTCGCTGGCGCAACGCTCACTGGCGCAGGCGGCAGAGCTCGGCCGGCTGCAGGCGCAGCGGGACGAACAGGGACTGCTGATGCTCGAACGTCGGCCCGACAGCCCGCCCCCCGACCCGTTCAGCCTCGACCTCTACCTCGATGGTGTCGTCAAGCGACTCAACCGGAGTGCCGCCTTCGTCCGCAACGACCCGCGCAGTCGGGGGGTGAGGTCGGCGGCGGTCCAGTTCCGGATCAACCCCAACGGCAGCCTGAAATCGTTCGCCGTCCTCAACGCCGGCGATCAGCAGGACGAAATTGCGTTCATCCGATCGGTGGTCGAACGGTCGATCCCGTTCGCCGCCTTTCCGCCGGACATCGACCGCGCCGCGCGCTCGCTCGGCGTGACGATCTGTATCCAGCCGGGCCGCGCCGGTGGCTTCGGCTTCACCCGCCTGCCCAATGGCCGCGCTTGCTGATCCCGGGCGGGAGTCCCGCGCGGCCACCACGGATCGCCAGTCACCGCTCGTTCAGCCGAACAGACCGCGCTCCTCGATGAAGGCAATGAT
Source organism: Candidatus Accumulibacter similis (assembly GCA_013347225.1). NCBI lineage: Bacteria > Pseudomonadati > Pseudomonadota > Betaproteobacteria > Candidatus Accumulibacter > Candidatus Accumulibacter similis. The sequence continues at coordinate 4,047,221 of CP054595.1, forward strand.
CTCCACCAGCCCCTCCCCGGTCTTCATGTTGCTGAAGACGAAGGGCCGCTCGCCGCGCATCATGCGGCTGTCGCGCGCCATCACCTCGAGCGAGGCGCCGACCAGCGGCGCGAGGTCGGTCTTGTTGATCACCAGCAGGTCGGAACGGGTGATCCCCGGACCACCCTTGCGCGGTATCTTGTCGCCGGCGGCGACGTCGATGACGTAGAGCGTCAGGTCTGAGAGTTCGGGGCTGAAGGTCGCGGCGAGGTTGTCGCCCCCCGACTCGACCAGGACGATCTCGATGTCCGGAAACGCGGTCGTCAGCCGCGCGACGGCTTCCAGGTTGATCGAGGCGTCCTCGCGGATCGCGGTGTGCGGGCAGCCGCCGGTCTCGACGCCGAGAATCCGTTCCCGCGGCAACGCGGCGTGCTGCACCAGGAACTTCGCGTCCTCGGCAGTGTAGATGTCGTTGGTGACGACGCCGAGGCTGTGCTTCTCGCGCAGGGCGAGACACAGCGCCAGGGTGAGTGCGGTCTTGCCGGAGCCGACCGGACCACCGATGCCGATGCGCAGGGCGGGTCGTCTGTTCATCCGCGGTTTGCCTTCCATCATGAGCGAAAGAGTCGTGAATACTGCGTTTCGTGCAGGCTCGACGCCAGCGCGAGCCCGGGGGCGAAGTTGCTCCATTCCGCCTCGGGGAGTAGCAGCGCCCGTTGCACGATGACCGGAATGCGGCCACCGAGCTGCAGCAGCGCCCGCTGCCCGGCGGTCTGGCCGAGGGGTACGGCCTTCACTGCCGCCAGCACCTGGTTCTCGCACCACGACCAGAGATAGGCCGCCAGCGAGTCGGCCAGCGGGATCTGCCAGGCTGCCGCGGCGAGCGCCCAGCCGGTCGGAAAAGCCGTCTCCGGCAGCGCATCGAGAGCGGTCGGCACGGTGAAATCATCCAGGTCGCGCAGCAGGCGGCGCAGCGAGTAGCCCATCTGCAGCGTCTCGGCACGCAGCTCGGACGACTCGCGACTGGCCAGGAACTCGTCGTTCAGACGCCTCACCTCGCCCAGGTCCGCGGCGATCCACGCGCGCTGCAGGCAGGCAGTCAGCGGTGCTTCGAAGCAGCCGATGCCCTCCTCGAGCAAGCCGCCGATCCACTCCCCGGCAGTCGCCTGGTCATGCACCAGCCGCGACTCGACCGCCCACTCGAGACCCTGCGAATAGGTGTAGGCCCCGACCGGCAACGCCGGGCTGGCCAGTTGCAGCAGCCGCGCCAGCGCAAGGCTCACTTGAACTCGTGGATCTTCGCCGGCGAGCGATGCGGACCCTGCCCCGGGTCGTGTGCATCGACCACCCGCCGACCTTTGGTCGGCCGGTAGTCGTGCCCATGCGCAGGCGCCTCGCCATGGCCGTGCGCCGCGCCGTAGGCGCCACCCTCCGGATCGAACGGCGCGACCACCTCGCTGACGGAACAGGCCAGACGCCGCAGCATGTCGCCCAGCACGTGGTCAGGCTGCAGGCGCAGGAACCCGTCGCCGAGCTGCACCGGCACGTGTCGGTTGCCCAGGTGATAGGCGGCACGGGTCAACTGCAAGCTGTCACGGGCACGAACTTCGAGCAGCTCTTCGGGCGCCGCGGCGACCTCGACGACCCGTCCATCGCCGGCCAGCAGCCGGTCGCCATGCCGCAGCACGGTGCCCGCCGGAAGGACATAGCCCATCTCCTCGCCGCCGACCAGCCTGACGCGCTGCCGGCTCCGGCAACGGGCATCGTAGGGCAGCACCAGATGATCGCTGACCGGCGCGTCGGCGGCAGCAAAGGATTCGGCGAAAAGCATGTGCCGCTCAGAACAGGAAGTAGCGCTGCGCCAGCGGCAGCACGCTCGCCGGCTCGCACACCAGCAGCTCGCCGTCGGCGCGGACAGCGTAGGTCTCCGGATCGACCTCGATCTTCGGCGTCGCGCCGTTGTGCACCATGTCCGCCTTGCCTATTGCCCGCGTCCGGCACACCGCGACCAGCGGCTTGCGCAGCTGCAGCGCGGCGATCGCCGGGCTGGCCAGCGCCGCCTGCGAGACGAAGATCACCGAAGTCTGCAGCGCATTGCCGAAGGAGCCGAACATCGACCGGTAGTGCACCGGTTGCGGGGTCGGGATCGAGGCATTGGCGTCGCCCATGGCGGCGGCGGCGATCATGCCGCCCTTGAGGATCAGCGACGGCTTGACGCCGAAGAAAGCCGGCTTCCAGAGCACCAGGTCGGCGAGCTTGCCGACTTCGATCGAGCCGACGAGATGACTGATGCCGTGCGTGATCGCCGGATTGATCGTGTACTTGGCCAGGTAGCGCTTGACGCGGAAGTTGTCGTGCCGCTGCGGGCCAGCGCCGGGAGTCGGCAGCGGACCGCGCTGCAGCTTCATCTTGTGCGCCGTCTGCCAGGTGCGGATGATCACCTCGCCCACCCGCCCCATCGCCTGCGAGTCGGACGACATCATCGACAGCGCCCCGAGGTCGTGCAGGATGTCCTCGGCAGCGATCGTCTCGCGCCGGATGCGGCTCTCGGCAAAGGCGACATCCTCGGCGATTGCCGGGTCCAGGTGGTGACAGACCATCAACATGTCGAGGTGCTCGTCGACGGTATTCACTGTGTACGGCCGCGTCGGGTTGGTCGACGACGGCAGGACGTTGGCTTCGCCGACGGCGCGCAGGATGTCCGGTGCGTGCCCGCCGCCGGCCCCTTCGGTATGGAAGGTGTGGATCGTCCGCCCTCTGAAGGCAGCCAGGGTCGTTTCGACGAAACCCGATTCGTTGAGCGTGTCGGTGTGGATCGCCACCTGCACGTCCATCTCGTCGGCGACCGACAGGCAGTTGTCGATCGCCGCCGGCGTCGTTCCCCAGTCCTCGTGCAGCTTGAGGCCGATCGCCCCGGCGCGCACCTGCTCGCGCAGCGGTTCGGGCAGCGAGACGTTGCCCTTGCCGAAGAAGCCGAGGTTCATCGGGAACGCCTCGGCGGCCTGCAGCATGCGCTGGATGTGCCAGGGTCCCGGCGTGCAGGTCGTCGCATAGGTGCCGGTGGCGGGCCCGGTGCCGCCGCCGAGCATCGTCGTCACGCCCGACATCAGCGCTTCCTCGATCTGCTGCGGGCAGATGAAGTGGATGTGGCTGTCGATGCCGCCGGCGGTGACGATCATCCCTTCGCCGGCGATGATCTCGGTGCCGCCACCGATGTTGATCGTCACGCCGGGCTGGATGTCCGGGTTGCCGGCCTTGCCGATGGCGGCGATGCGGCCGTCCTTGAGGGCGATGTCGGCCTTGACGATTCCCCAGTGGTCGACGATCAGCGCGTTGGTGATCACCGTGTCGGCGACTTCCGCCGCCGGCTTCTGGCCCTGGCCCATGCCGTCGCGGATCACCTTGCCACCGCCGAACTTGACCTCGTCGCCATGGACGGTGAGATCCTGTTCGACCTCGATCCACAGTTCGGTGTCGGCGAGGCGGACGCGGTCACCGACCGTTGGCCCGAACATTTCGGCATAGGCCTGGCGCGAGATGCGGACGCTCATTCGAGGGCTCCCATGACGCCGGCGGTGAAACCGTAGACCCGCCGCTCGCCGGCGAGCGCGACGAGTTGCACGCTGCGCGTCTGCCCCGGCTCGAAACGCACCGCCGTACCGGCGGCGATATCGAGCCGGAAGCCGCGCGCGGCGACGCGATCGAAGTGCAGCGCGGCGTTGGTCTCGGCGAAGTGGTAGTGCGAACCGACCTGGATCGGTCGGTCACCGGTGTTGGCAACGGCCAGCCGGATCGTCTCGCGACCGGCGTTGAGCTCGATCTCGCCGGGCTCGATGTGCATCTCTCCGGGAATCATGCCGGACCTCCTCAGACGATCGGGTGATGGACGGTGACCAGCTTGGTCCCGTCGGGAAAGGTGGCTTCGACCTGGATGTCGTGGATCATTTCGGGAACGCCCTCCATGACCTCGTCGCGCGAAAGAAGGGTCGTGCCGTGGTGCATCAGTTCGGCCACCGTCCGTCCGTCACGCGCTCCCTCGATGATCGCCGAGCTGATCAGCGCCACCGCTTCCGGATAATTGAGCCGCAGGCCGCGTGCGCGGCGCCGCTCGGCAAGCAGCGCGGCGGTGAACAGCAGCAGCTTGTCCTTCTCTCTCGGCGTCAGTTCCATTGCTTCCTCTCAACAAGATCAGGTACTCCAGATGCGCGGCGGCACCGCCTCCCTGGCCAGCGCCAGCGGCCGCAACCGCCGCCAGACCTCGGTCAGCCACGCCTTTGCCGGCTCGCTGGCCGGCCCAAGACAGCGCGCCACGAGCACGCCGGGCAGCGCCGTCACACCGACCCGCAGGCCGACCGCCGGCGGCACCGCGCGGCAGGCAGCCAGCCATTCCGCTTCGACCGGCCGGCCGGCGAGCAGCAGCGTGCCGCTCACCGGCAGGCCGCCGAGGCCAGCGGCGGCAGCGAGCCACGGCGAACCGCCGCGCAGGCAGCCTCGTTCGATCCACAACGGCCGCCCGGCCTGCTCGATGCGCGTCGACAATTCGAGCCGACCCTGGCTGAAACGCTCGCCAGCGGCCGTTCGCCCAAGGCAGAGGATTTCCCAGCCACAGTAAACGGCGCCAGCGGCCAGATCGACCCGCGTCCGCATCTGCGCCTCGGCGCCGTCGAAGACGATCGTCTCCTGTGGCAACCACTCGACGATGGCCTGTCCGTCCACGCGCACGTGCAACGATTGCCGCGCGCGCCGCCCCCCTGAACGATACCACTTGCCGGCGCCCGGTGTCGTCAACTGCGCGTGCGCAGCCGCCGCCGCGGCGACAACGATTTCCAGGCTGTCGCCACCGGCGATACCGCCCGGCGGATGCAGAACTATCGCCTGGCAGACCGCCAGCCCTTCCGGGTAGAGCGCCTTCTGCACACGCAGCGGCCCAAGGTGGGCACAGTCGGCCAGCAGCGTCCGCTCGCCACGCCGTTCGAAGCCAAGCGTCAGGCGAGCCTGCCAACCCGGCCGGGGGACATCGCCGACCGCCGGCGCGGCGCTGGACGATGCGAACCGGGTGCGCTCGCTCAATCCGCCCAAAGCCCCCCCAACGGGAAGCTGATGGCGGCGAACGGCGGCTGCGCAACGGCCGCGTCGTCCTCCAGAACGGCAAGCAACAGCCACTGGCCGTCGCGGTTCTCGAAAACCTCCAGGATGCGCAGATCGGGATCGACGAGCCACGCGTGTCTCACCCCGTGCGCGGCGTAGATCGGCAACTTTTCCGCCCGGTCGACGCGTGCGGTCGCCGGCGACAGGATCTCGCATACCCAGTCGGGAGCGAGATCGAACCAGTCGGTCTCGGGCAACCGCGGCAGGCGTTCGCGCCGCCAGCCGGCCACATCTGGGACGAGGATGTGCTGCGCGAGATGAAGCTCGGGTTCGTCGAGAATCCACCAGCCGCCGGGACCATTGCGCGCCAGGTCGAACGGACCGCCCAGCTCGAAGCCAAGCGAAGAACACGCCCGGGCATGCCGGGGGGCCGGCCGCGGATGGGTGAGCAGACGGCCGTCGATGATCTCGCCGACGACGTATTCCGGCAGAGCGAAAAGATCTTCGTAGACAGAGGGTTTCTCTTGCGGCAGACCCATGGCGGTTTCCGATCATCGACCGAGCCAAGTCTAGCGCGGATCGCCTGCCCCGACAAACAGCAGCGAGCCGGATCGCCGCGCCGCCGCGCGAGCGTGTGGCGGGCGAATCGCTGTCCTCGGTGAGCGACGAGTCCAGCAGCCATCCGGCATCACAGGCGCCGGGAGGCTTCCCGCAGCCCCTGCCAGTGGTCTTGTCGCTGCTCGTCAAAACGCCGATGATGTGTGCCACTCACCGCAAGGACACCTCAATGATCAGCCGCGGCCGACCGGACCCTGGCGCATCGGCCAGCACCGGGGTGCTGCCGCTCTCGCCTGCCCCGCTCGTCATCGCATGAGCGCGAACATTCACCATCGCTGGCAGCGCTACTGGCTGCCGATGGGCGCCACCCTGAACCTCGACGCGGATGGCTTCCTGCCCGATCCCGAGTGCCGGTTCGGCCGCCACTACAACCCCGGGTTGCGCCCGCTGGAGGCCTTGCGTGCCGTTCCATTTTTGATCCTGCTGGGCGAACCCGGCGCAGGAAAATCCACCGTGCTGCAAGACGAGGCCAAAGCGCTCGAGGAGGCCGGTCAGACCGTCCACTGGCTGCGGCTCAATGAGTACACCGCGGCCGATCTGGCTCACGAAGTGTTCCGCTCGCCAAGCATGACTACGTGGCAGCAGGGAACGGACCGGCTCTACCTGCTCCTCGATGGTCTGGACGAGGGTCGCCTGACCATTCCCAACGTCGCCCGCCTGCTGCTGCGCGAACTCGAGAAACTGCCGCGGGAGCGGTTGTCCCTGCGTCTGAGCTGTCGCACCGCCGAATGGCCGCCCGGTCTTGCAGACGAACTCGATGCGCTCTGGCCCTGCGGCGAAGCCGACGATGAGCGACAACCAGACGAAAATCGCCCGACCACGGCAAATGAGAGCCGCGCGGCATCCCGCGCCTACGAACTCGTACCGCTGCGGCGGCGCGACGTGGAACAAGCGGCGCGGGACTACGCGATCGATCCGGCAAACTTCCTGCATCAGGTTGGTGACCTGGAGATCGCGGCCTTCGCCGCCTTGCCCAACACCCTGCGCATGCTGCTGAAGATCCAGAAGCACGACCAGCGCCTGCCCGCGACGAAGCAGGAGATCTTCCGCCAGGGCTGCATCCTGTTGGCGGACGAACTGAGCCAGAGTCGGATTCAGGCGGGTTTCCGAGGCCGCCTGAGCTCCGCAGAGCGCCTCGCAGTCGCCGGACGAATCGCCGCCATGCTGCTGTTGGCAAGCAGGCAGTCGATGTGGCTGGGGCAAGCACTGGAACTTGGGGCGGACGATCTGTCGCCGGCGGAAGTTTTCGGCGACAACGAAGGTGCCGGCGAGTTGGTGTTCCGGGTCGATGACCATGCGGTGCAGGAAGTGTTGAACACAGCCCTGTTCACCGCCCGTGGCGATCAGCGACTGGGCTTCGGACACCAGAGCTGGACCGAGTACCTGGCCGCCGCCTATCTTGCCGAACGTACAGCAGACCCGGCACGACTGCTCACGCTGATCTCGGGCGAAGACCAGCGCATCCCGCCGCGACTGTCCGAGTTGACGGCCTGGTTGGCGAGCCTGTCGCCTCCCGTGTTCGACATCGTGGCGGAGACCGATCCGGCGCTGCTGCTGCGCGGCGACCTCCGGGCGTTAGACGCGGAGCGGAAAGACAGGCTGCTGGATCGATTGCTGCACGCCTTCCTGGAAAACCAGGTCAATCTGTGGGATTCGCAGACGCGCCCGCACTTCCGCAAGCTGGCACATGCCGGAATCAGCGAACCATTGCGGCGCTGGCTGGCAGACCGCAGCTTGCCCGAAGACGTGCGCGCTGCCGCACTGCAGATTGCCTTCGCCTGCAGGGCAGACGGACTGGCGCAATTGGCGGCCGACCTCGCGCTGGATGAGGCCGAAGCGCCGCGCATCCGCCACGCCGCGGCGCAACTGGCGGTCGAACGCGGCGATTGCACGGTCCTGGCGCGCCTGCGTCCGCTGGCGATCGGCACGGCAGCGACGAACCCCGAGTTGCGGTCGCTCCTCCTGACCCGGCTGTGGCCGCATCAGGTCAACACGCAGGAAGTGTTCGCGGGCTTCACGAGCGCGGGCGACTGGCAATGTCTGGGCACCTACCGCCATTCTCCCGGCGAACTGGTCGATCGCTTCGGCCCAACCGACCTCGTCGTTGCGCTCGATTGGCTGCAGGCAAGCAAGCATTCCCCTTCTGCGTACGATGTTGACGATCTGGCAAGCGCCATCATCGCCAGAGCCTGGCAATGCATGAACGACCCCGCCATTTGCCGGGCCTTCGCACCGGTCGCATGGGGGTGTCTGCAGCGTTACGACAAACTCTTCATCCGGGGTGACGAAACGGCCGAGGGCGCGCACCCCTTTGCGGCCGACTCCGGGAAGCGCAGAACGCTGGTGCTCGCGATCCTCCCTCTGGTCAACGACCCGGCAGAGCATATCGGACCACTCGTCTACGCAGAGAATCCCTTGCTGCTCCCCGACGACCTGCCCTGGCTTCTGGAGCAGTACGAAGCGGCCGCCGACGGGCAGCAGCGGACGCGACTGGCCTCCTGCATGCAGGCACTGTATTCACCGGATGCCGATCGCGACTGGACGAACCGTCTGGTTGAAGCAGCTTGTCGGGACGCTGCCCATCCCTTCTCGCCGCTGGCTGATGCCATGGCCCGCTTGGTCGAGCCGATCTGGCTCGGTACGGAAGCCGAAAAAGAAGCCCGGGAAAAGCACGCGCGTCAGCTTGAATTCATGCAGCAAATGTCGCAGGCTAGGCGCCGGCTGGATCCTCCAGCTGCACAGCGGGTGCAGAACGCCCTCGACGACTTTGCGAGCGGCAATACCGGCATCTGGATGAAGCTATGGCAGGAGTTGAGCCTCGAAGACAACGCTCCGGGATACCGCGTTTGGCCGTCTACGCCGATCCTCAAGACGCCTGGCTGGCAGCGCGCCAACGAGGCGCAGCGAATGCTGATCGTCGATTGCGCCCAGTCGTGGGTGACGGCCATTTCGCCTTCCAAGCTGCAGATTGACTTGCCGAACGGGCAATTTTCGCGTTCACACGTCGCCACCTGGTTGGCCCTCGCGCTGCTGCGCCGTGAGCGGGCCGGCTGGCTTGGCGCAGCCACTGAAGAGCGATGGTCAGTGTGGCTTCCCGCCATCCTGTCGTATCCCTTTGAACGCAGCGACCCTGCCCGGGGCATGCTGCTTCGCCTGGCCAGTGAGAGGTTTCCGGATCGCGTGCTCGCCGAAATCGGCCAGCAACTCGACAAGGAGGTCGCCGCGGAAAGTCGCCAGTTCACCGGCCTCGGTGACCTGCAGGCAGTCTGGTCGCCGCAGGCAGCGGCAATGGTCCATGCGTACCTGCAGCGGCTGACCGACCCCGATCAACGCAAGGCTTTCCTGCACGTGCTGCTCCGCCGGCAAGGCGCAGCGGCGGTCCGTCTGGCCTTGACCGAGTTCGCGGCAGCGGGCGACGCGACCAGTCGTTCTCTCGAACTCGCCGCAATGCTGATGGAACATGCGCCAAGTGAAGCCTGGCCGGTGCTTTGGGCGAGGAGCCAGCAGGACCCGGCGTACGGAGAAGCCCTGTGGACCAAACTGGCGCCGAGACGCGACTGGCTGGCCGCGCTGCAGCCATCGCAATGGGCGGAACTCCATCTCTGGCTGGAGGAGCATTTCCCGGCCGCTGGCGATCCTGTGCGACCGACCATGCAGGTCTATTCGATCACCAGCCGCGACGAGGTCGCAGAGCTGCGCGACGCCTGTGTCGGACACCTGTCGTCGGCCGCGACGGTCCAGTCGGTCGCTGCCCTCCAGGATTTGTGCGATCGATTGCCCGGGCGGAACTGGTTGGTCGCGAGCCTGCTGTCTGCCCGCTCGGCGCTGCGCGACAGCAATTGGTGCCCGATCCGCCCATCGACGCTGCTGCAGTTCCTCGAACGTACCGACGCCCGCCTGGTGCGCAACGAGGCGGAACTGGGCGACGCGGTCCTGGCCTCGCTCGCGCGGCTACAGAGACTGTTGCAGGGAGACACGCCCCTGGCGCCGTTCCTGTGGAATGTAGAACACGACGAACGCTCCGGAACGCCGAAGGGCGAGGACCGGCTGTCGGATTTCGTGCTGCATCATCTGCGACGCGATCTACCCGGCTCGGTCATCGATCGCGAGGTGCAGGTGCGGAATCTGCGGGAGAGCGGGATCGGCGAGCGCACCGACCTGAAGGTCGAGACACGGGCGGCCGACGGATCTCCTCTGGTGGTGATCATCGAGACCAAAGGTTGCTGGAACCGTGGGCTGATGAGCGACCTGGAAGGCCAGTTGAAGAAACGCTACCTGCAAGCGCATGGCACCGCGCACGGGATCTACCTGGTCGGCTGGTTCGGCTGCGACTTCTGGGTGGACTGCAAGCAAAAAAGGGCGTGCCTGCGCCACGCCCAAAGCGCGGCGGCTCTCCAGTCAGCGCTCGAAAGCCAGGCCCGCCGAGTGTCGGACGAGACCTCCCGGATCGTTGCGCTGGTGCTCGATGCGACCCACCCCGCGGCATAGCGCGGGGGACCGGCTGCCGATGAATCGCGGCCGTGTCGGCAAGCCTGCGACGACCGCCACAGCCAGCTCGGGATGTCTTGCTGCCGCGGCCGCCAGTTCGCGGCGGACCTTGGCGGCGAACGGCTCGCTGCCCTCGACCAGGTAGATCAGCGCGCAGGCGTCGAAGAAAGCAATCACCAGTCGCGCTCGGCCTTGAGGTCGGCATCGATCTGCGCCTTGCTGCGCTGCCCGGTCGTCGACTGCGCGAGCAGCCACTGCACGGCGCTCATGTCCCCGATCGTCGCCGCTTGGCCGTGGGTCAGACGCCGGTACTGATCCTCCGACAGCAGCACCACCGCCGCCAGCTTGTTACCCTTGACGAGATGTACCGGACCATGTTGCAAACCCTCTTCGATCGCCGCCATGCCACGACGCCTGATTTCGGCAAGGGTGAGCGTGTTGTTCATGGTGACGCTTCCTGAGCACGGGACGAAAACTGGATCATACCGTTGTCGCCACCTTGTCAGGCGCGAACCGGTCATTTCCGACGACGAATTCAACCGCTCGGCCGGCTGTCCTCGTCTCCGCCGGCGCCCGCAAGCTGCGGCGCCCCGACCGCAAGCCGGCGCGGCTTGCCCGCAAGCCTGCGGCGCCTGCGTTGCCGCTGCAGGCGCTTGCGCGCAGCCGTGCGCGCCTCGTCATGCAAGGCTTTCCTCGTTGCGCGAACGGCGCCGGGGCTGGCGCGCGAGCGTCGCGGACTGGCGCGCCGGCCGGCGAGCTGCACGGCGCTGGCTCCTTCGCTCGCCGGCAAGCCGCCGCGGCGTGCGCGCGAGCTGCCGCGGCCCGTGCGCCGGACTGCGGGCCTTGCCCGCGGCCTTCCGCAGCTTGCCCGCAGGACTCCGCGGCTTGCCGGCGGTGCTGCGGGGCAGCGACGGCGGCGGCTCAGGGTTGCGGCGGCTCGCTGCGGCGGCGGCTGTAGCGCGCCGACATCGCTTCCTTCATCGTTGCCAGCGCGGCGCCCTTGCCGATCACCTTGGCGACGGCGTAGCCGTCAAGCGCGAAATTCAGGATATCGCTGCCGAGCGCCATCTCGGTGTCGTCGGCGTTGGCGACCAGGCGCCGCAGGCGGGCGAAGCGCGGACGCAACTGATCGAGACTGCGCAGATCGTGTTCCGCCTCGGCGAGATCGAGTCCCGGCGGCAGCATCTGACGGTTCTCGGCAAGCACGATCAGCGCCTGGCGGCAGAAGGCTTCGGACTTGTCGCCCATCTTGCTCAGATTGCGCCGCTGCTCGACCGACAGCTCGATCAGGCCGGCGAGCTTCTGCTCGACGGTGCTCAGCGCCGCGTCGAGGGCGGCGAGATCTTCGTTGCTCAGCGAAACGGATACCAGGTTCTGGCTCATGGCAGGGCTCTCCACGTGTGGGTCGGGAACGCGACGCCGGCAGTATCGCACGCTTGCGAAAGGGTCATCAAGAGCGTTCCGGCCGGGCGTCAGGCCGCGCCGCGGCTCCGGCGTCCGGGGGCTGGAGTCTGGCTACCGTCGGCCGGCAGGGCGTGGGTGGTCGCCGGCGAGGTCGCCGGCGAACGACTCGCCACCGTCACGCGTCGCCGTCGCCCCTGGCGCCGAGGTCGCGCGCCAGACAATCGGCGATCTCGTCGTCGCTCCGGCCCATCGCCTGCAGCAGGGCGAAGGTGTTTGCTTCCACTATCTGTGCGTTGGGGTGCTCGCCGCCGAGGCTGGCGACGACGATGCGCCGCGCCCGGCGCAGCAGCGGCTCGGCTTCGACCTGGCGGTTGGTGTCCTGCAGCAGTCGGGCCAGGTTGTTGAGGTCGCGCGCGACGTTAGGATGCGCGTCGCCGAGGCTCGCCTCGTCGATCGCCAGCGCGCGGCGCATCAGTGGCTCGGCTTCGGTTAGGCGGTTGGTCGCCTGCAGCAGGTGGGCAAGGTTGTTGAGGTCGATCGCGACCCTGGGGTGCGCGTCGCCGAAGCTCGCCTCGTCGATTGCCAGCGCGCGGCGCAGCAGCGGCTCGGCTTCGGCCAGGCGGTTGGTCGCCTGCAGCAGTAGGGCCAGGTTGTTGAGGCGGATCGCGACGTTGGGGTGCGCGTCGCCGAAGCTCGCCTCGTCGATCGCCAGCGCCCGGCGCAGCAGCGGATCGGCTTCGGCCAGGCGGTTGGTCGCCTGCAGCAGTAGGGCCAGGTTGTTGAGGCGGATCGCGACGTTGGGGTGCGCGTCGCCGAAGCTCGCCTCGTCGATCGCCAGCGCGCGGCGCATCAGCGGCTCGGCTTCGGCCAAGCGCTTGGTGTCCTGCAGCAGTTGAGCCAGGTTGTTGAGGCCGATCGCGACCCTGGGATGCGCGTCGCCGAAGCTCGCCTCGTCGATCGCCAGCGCGCGGCGCAGCAGCGGCTCGGCTTCGGCCAGGCGGTTGGTCGCCTGCAGCAGTGCGGCCAAGTTGTTGAGGCGGATCGCGACCTCGGGGTGCGCGTCGCCGAAGCTCGCCTCGTCGATCGCCAGCGCGCGGCGCAGCAGCGGCTCGGCTTCGGCGTAGCGTGCCTTTGCCCACAACAACACGCCAAGGCCATTGAGCAGCCGCGCCGTCGGATCGGCGATTCCAGCCGCGTCGGCGTACCTGGCGACGGCCAGCGCGTGTGGCGCCAGCGGGTCGAGCCGCGGCCAGTGGCGGACGTCGCCGGGATCGCCAACGAAAGCCGCATCGACCCAGGCTAGCGCGGCACGCAGCGCGGCGGTGGCCGGCGCCGCGTCGTCGTGCCGGCGGCGGCTCACCTCCTGCAGCAGCCGGTGGATCGTGAAGCTCGGCGCGTCGCTGGCGCGCCGGACCAGCGAGTACGACTCGAGTTCCCGCAGCGCGGCGAGGCTGTCGGCCGGCGCGTCGGCCGGCGCGCGCGCTTCGCCGGCGTCTTCCGGCAGCGCCACGGCGAGCAGCGATTCGGGTATCGGTTCCGGCGCCAGCCAGGCGAGACGCTGCAACAGCCGCCGCGCCGGCTCGCCGAGTCGGTCGAAGCTGGTCTGCCAGGTGACCGCGACGCTCTTCGGGTACGACATCAGGCGCGCGTCGTACCAGGCGAGCACCTTCGCGCGCTGGCTTTGCCATTCGTCCAGGTACTCCGCGAAGTTCAGCCGGCGCTGGGCGATGTAGGCGGCGGCCTGCTCGAGCGCCAGCGCCAGGCCGCCGAGTTCGTCGGCGAGCTGGCGCGCCAGCGCGGTGTCGTTGGCCAGCGGGCGTCGCCGCTCGCGGCTGCGCTCGAGCAGGAAGTCGGCGGCGGCTTCGCGCGCGAGCACGTCGAGCGCGGGCAGCGCGAGGCCGCCGCGCCAGTTGGCGAGCCGGCTGCCTAGGACGACGTGGCCGCCGGCAAGTTGCGGCAGCAGCGCCTCGGCCGCCGCCGCCGCGTCTTCGGAATCGACGTTGTCGACGATCAGCAGCCAGCCGGGGTGGCCGCACAGCCAGGCCCGCACGGCGTCGTACTGACCGCCCTGGTCGGTCTCGTGCTGCTCGGGGAGATCGAGGACGCTGGCGTGGCACAGCGCGGCGAGGTTGCGCTGCAGCGCGGCGGGCGACTCGGCGCCGACGAAGAGCCGTGCGCTGTAGTCCTCGCCGCGCTGCCACGCGTATTCGAGCGCCAGGCGCGTCTTGCCGACGCCGCCGATGCCGTTGATGACGCGCGCGACGACGGCAGTGGCGCTCGTCGGGACAGCGCCGAGACTCGCCGCGAGTTCCTCGAGCGCCGCGTCGCGGCCCTTGAAGAGCGTGCCCAGGCTGGCGAACGGCAAGTTGGCCGGCCGCTTCGCGACGCCGGCGCGGGCGAGGATCTCGTTGCGCAGATCGGGGAAACGCGCCGCGAGCAGACTCGCCTCCTGCTCGAGGCCGCCCTGGCGCAGGAAGCCGAGCGCGCGCCACAGCAGGTCCTGCGCTTCGGCTTGTGTCAGTCCCTGCTGCCGACCGCGCTGCAGCCGCTCGATCGTTGCCGCGGCCAGCGCGCGCAGTTCCGCCGGGTCGAGGCGCGTGTCCATGGCCCCGCGTTCGCGCGTGCCAAGCCGGTCGCCGGCGCCCACTTCGGCGACTTCGACGACTCCGGTGATTTCAGCGATCTCGCTGAGCTGCAGCTTGACGAGAAACCACGAATCGAGGTCGGGGACGACGCGAATGAAGTCCTCGGCGAGGTGCGGCGGCAGCCACCAGATCTGGCGCTGCGGCTGCTCGCCGAGCGGCTCGCGCTTGAGGTTGAAGCGGTAGAGCGCTTCCCTGAGTTGCGCGCTATCGAGCGGCAGAGCGCCGGCGAATCCGTCGATCGAGACGACGCCCGGGGCGAGCGTCGCCAAGCGCGCCAGCAGATCGGTGGCCAGCGCCGAGGGCTCGGCGACCGCCTGCAGGGTGATCTCGTGCAGCGGAATGCCACGCGCCGCCAGGTCCTCGCGCAAGCCGGCGACGACGCGGCGGCGGGCGCCTTCGCTGCTGAATTCGACGCGCGCCAGACCCGACTCGCTGCGCTCGCACCAGAGGACGAGCCGCCGGCGGACGTCGTCGATGCTGCCCGGAGAGGGCGATCTATTCGGTCCCACCGGGCACCCGACCGCTGGCCGGGCGGGCAATCCTGTTCTGGCGAACGAGCAGGTCCACCACCAGCGGATGCACGCCGAACCAGCGCTCGCCGTTGAACTCCTGCACGGCGCGCGACCGCAGCAGCGAATAGAGCACTGGCGCGGGAATCTTGGCTTCCGGATCGCCTTCGTAGATGCGCAACATCCGTTCCGCCTTCGCTTCGTAGGCAATCGGCCGCGCCTTGCCGTCGCTTCCGGTTTCCTGGTCGTACTGGCTTTCGCCGAGCTGGCGCTCGTAGTCGGTCCGCAGTTGCCGGATGGCGCCGCTCACGTCGTCCGCCTCGATCCGCTGGCCGCCGCGCAGCAGCGCCGTATCGCCGGCGCTGGCGGTCATCGCGAAGAGGTTGCGGAGATTGCCGCCGGACGCCTCGATCAGCCGTTCCCTCTCGCCGGCGGCAAAGAGCTCCGTCCGCATGCGGGCTTCCAGGACGGCGCCGATGGCCGCCCGCCCGGGCGCATACGGATGATGCGCCTGATCGAAGACCATCGTGTCGGGGAGGACGAAGAGTGCGCTCTGCGCAACCGGCAAGGAACCGGCTCGCGGCGAGTAACCGAGCGTGATCGGAATGGTGAAGAGCAGGTGGGCGTCGAGTTCGCGGATGGCGTTGGCGTAGGTGACGAAGAGATCCTCGGTCTGCTTCGGCGAAATCCCGGCCTTGTCGAAATCCTCGAAGATGAACAGCCACTCGTGTCCGGTCGCCGCACGCAAGAGCTGGTTGCAGTGCAAGAGCAGGCGGTTGGCCGCGCCGATCAGTTCGTCGAGGCGGCTCAAGCGGTAATTCACCTTCTGCCGGTCGCGCACGCTGGCATACTTGATCTCGCCCTTGACGCTGGCGAACAGACCCGTGAGCCGGGCCCACACGGTGTCGCCCGTGACGCCGGCGCCGGCAGATGCCTGCGCGGTCGTCTCCGTCCTGCTGCTCACCATATCCTTCTCGCTGGCGAACCAGTCCTCGATGTCCTTCAGGTAAGCATCGTCGGGTCGCCGACCGGCACCGGCGGGTTGGTCCTCCGCCGTGCGCCGGGCGACTTCGATCATCATCAGGAGAACGACGTCGAAGGGCTGGAAGCTGGTCGGGTCGAGGCTCTCGCTCGCGCTCAGCCGGATGACCCGGTACTTGTCCTCCACCTCGCGCGTCAGGCGTGTCAGTTCGGTCGACTTGCCGACGCCGGCGTGCCCCATCAGCAGCGCCTTGTACGGCATGGTGCCGTGCGCCCGCCGCAAGCCGAGGCGCATCCGTTCGACGACCTGTCCGCCGCGCACGGCATTGATTTCCTGGCGGTAGAAGGCGGCAAAGTCGGCGGGAGCAATCAGCGGTTGCGGCGACAGCGCCTTGTAGAGGTCTTCGAGTGTCTCGGCGCGTTGCAGCATTTCGTGTCCTCCATGACTCGGCGGAACCCGCGAGGGAAAGCGGGCAACGCCCGAGAATACAACGAAGGAGCCTTGCGTCTCAACGACTCTGCCATGGGGCTTCATCAACTGCTGATGGGGTCGGCCGGATCGACCGCGACACCAGACCTCAGCCCGCGTTGCCGTCGTCGAACGACTGCCGCCAGCGCCCGAAGTCATCCGCCGGCATCGGCTTGCCGAACAGGTAACCCTGCAGTTCGTCACAGCCGGCTGCAGCAAGCACGCGCATTTCCTCGGTCTGTTCGACTCCTTCGGCAACCACGCGCAGTCCCAGCGTGTGGCCGAGGCCGATCACCGCCTTGGTGATCGCCAGGTCGTCGGGATCGTCGAGCATGTTCCTGACGAAGGACTGATCGATCTTCAGCTTGTCGATCGGGAATCGGTGCAGGTAGTTCAGGCTCGAGTAGCCGGTGCCGAAGTCATCGACCGAGAGCGAGATGCCCAGCGCCTTGATCGCCTGCAGCAGGTCGATGGTCAGAGTGACGTCTTCCATCAGCAGCGACTCGGTCAGTTCCAGCTCGATCATCGCCGGGTTGACGCCATGCTCGGCGATCGCCCGCCGTAGCGTCACCAGCAGATCGGGATCGTGCAGCTGTGCCGCCGAGAGGTTGACCGAGATTGCCAGTTCCTGGCTGGTCGCGCGCCAGGTCGCCAGCTGACGACACGCTTCGGCGAGCACCCAGGCGCCGATCGGGACGATCAAACCGCTGTCTTCGGCCACCGGAATGAATCGTGCCGGTGTGATCAGTCCGTGTTGCGGGTGCCGCCAGCGCACCAGCGCTTCGGCGCCGAGCAGCCTGCCGCTGCGGCACTCGACTCATGGCTGGTTGAGGATGACGACGAATTCGTCACCGCCCATGCGGCTTACCGTGTCGCCGCTGCGCACCCCACGCTGCAGCTGGCTCGAGACCGAGCGCAGGACTGCGTCGCCGATATGATGACCAAGCGAATCGTTGATGTTCTTGAAGCGGTCGAGGTCGATGAACAGCACTGCCAGCCGCCGCTTGTGCCGGTCTGCCTGCTGCAGCGCCAGGCGCAAGCGTTCGACGCAAAGCGCCCGGTTGGGCAGATCGGTGCGGACGTCATGCTGTGCGAGGTGGCTGATGCGCTGCTCGTCCGCCTTGCGCGCGCTGATGTCGAACCAGGTGGCGATGTAGTGGGTGATCCGTGCGGATCCGTCGCGTACGGCATTCAGCGCCGCCCATACCGGCAGGGCCTCCCCGCTCTTGCGCCGGATCCACATCTCGCCCTGCCAGTGGCCACGAGCGACTGCCATCTGCCGGACTTCCTCGTAGAAGCCATCCGGATGGCGATCGGAACGCAGGAATTCGGGCGTGTCGTCGACCACCTCGAGGCACTCGTACCCCGTGCTGCGACTGAAGGCCCGGTTGGCGGTCAGAATGATGCGCCTGGCGTCGGTGATCAGGATGCTTTCCGAGGACGCTTCGAACACCCTGGCCCACAGTTCCAGACGTGACTGCATCTGCTTGCTCCGGCCGATCGGCGTGAAGGCGGTGAGCACGGCATCACGATCCTGATAGCGCAGGCGTCGTGCCGAGATCAAGGCCCACTCGCGCCGGTTGGCACCGTGCCAGAGGACTTCGAACTCGTCCACCGCGCCGCGGTCGGCCAGCATCTGGAAGAACTGCACCCGCACCTCGGCTGGCAGACCGCCCGCCCAGGGGTCACTGCGGCGGTTGTCGAGCCAGGCGTTCGCCTGCGCGTTGGTGTGCAGCACCTCATGCTGTGGCGTCGCCGTCACCAGCAGCGGAATCGGGACGGCATCCAGCAGCTGCCGCTGCGCTTCGCGCGGCGCGCGCCTGGGCAGCGAGTTCCTGTTCGAGGCGGCGGCTGCGGTCGAGCTGCTCCAGCATGTCGTTGAAGGCGTTGATCAGGCGGCCGATCTCGTCGGAGGAAGGCCACTTCGCACGCAGCGTGTAATCGCCCGAACGGCGCACATGATCGGCAACGTCGGCGAGACGCCGAATCGGCAGCGCGATCTGGCGCGCCACGAAATACACGACGCTGAGCAGGAGCAGCAACAGGGCAGCAGCGGTACCCAGGTGCAGCCACATGCGCTGGAACAGGTCGTCGATCCGCTGCTGCAGCAAGCCGCCGAGGGCACTACCGGCCGCCGTCCACGCGGCGTCGAGCTGCCGCCAGCTGGCGAGCGCCAGCCGATCGTGGTCGGCACCGCGTCGGCTGCCATCCTGGTCGATGGCCAGTCGTCGGGCGCTGGCGCGCAACGCTTCCACCGCCGCCAGCAGTCTCTGCCGTGTCGGCTGCAGCGCGACCCCGAGTTCCGCGCTTCCGGCCGCCAAGGCTTCGGCGTAGTCGCTCTCGAAGGGCGCCGAGCGTGGCTGTGCGCAGCGCGCCGATGTAGTCGTTACCGACGATCTCATTGCGCGCAACGCTGAGGCGAGCAATGAAGTTCAGCAAGAGATGGCGCATGCGAACTCCCGGTGACGGGTGAAGCCGAGCACGACTCCTGCCACCGCGCAGCTCATACCCGGCCGGCCTGGCGGATCCTTCCTGACGCCGGAACGGCCCGGGGCATCGCGATCTTCCCCGTCCTGCCAAACCACGGCAGCCAGCGCCGCCCGGCTTCGCTCGGGGACATCTGCTCGCTCTTCGACAGTCCCGATCCTCCTTCCGGATCCATCGCTGCACGCGTCCGCCCTGCCTCGGCTCGCGCCAGTCTGGCCGGCTGGGCGAACGGCACATCGCTGCCGGGATGGTTCCGCGGGCGGTACGACCGGCATGGCGCCTTCTGCGATTCGGGTGCGGCGGCCAACGGCGGCGTGCCGCGAGCCCGCCGGCGACCACCTCTCGCGCCGTCAGACAGCCAGCGCCGCCAGCACCCCGTCCTTTTCCATGTCTTCACCCCGCCCGCGCATGATGATCTCGCCGCGCTCCATGACCAGGTACTGGTCGGCGAGCGAACGCGCGAAGTCATAATACTGTTCGACCAGCAGGATGGCCATTTCGCCACTGGCCGCCAGCGA
This sequence comes from Candidatus Accumulibacter similis, assembly GCA_013347225.1. Taxonomy (NCBI): domain Bacteria; kingdom Pseudomonadati; phylum Pseudomonadota; class Betaproteobacteria; genus Candidatus Accumulibacter; species Candidatus Accumulibacter similis. The sequence goes on from CP054595.1 coordinate 4,066,407, forward strand.
GCGGATCGCGCGCTCGATGTCCTTGATGATCGACGGCTGGATGCCCTCGGTCGGTTCGTCGAGGATCAGGAGCTTCGGCCCCATCGCCAGCGCCCGGCCGATCGCCAGTTGCTGCTGCTGGCCGCCCGACAGGTCGCCGCCACGCCGGCGCAGCATCTGGCGCAGGACCGGGAACATCTCGAAGATGCGCTCGGGAACGCGCGTGCCGCCGGGGCAGGTCGCCAGCCCCATGAGCAGGTTCTCCTGCACCGTCAGGCGGGGAAAGATCTCCCGCCCCTGCGGCACGTAACCGATTCCGGCCCGGACACGCTGGTGCGACGGCGCACGCGTCAGGTCGCGGCCGGCGAACTCGATCGTGCCGCCTTTCGTCGGCAGCAGGCCCATCAGCGACTTCAGCAGGGTCGACTTGCCGACGCCGTTGCGCCCGAGGATCGCCGTCACCTTGCCGGCCTCGGCGCTGAAGCTGAGGTTGCGCAGGATATGGCTGCCGCCGTAGTACTGGTTCAGATTGCTGATCTGCAACATCGTCGCGTCAACGTCCCAGGTAGACTTCGATCACCCGCTGGTCGGCCTGGACTTCCTCCAGGCCGCCTTCGGCCAGCACACTGCCTTCGTGCAGCACCGTCACCTTGCCGCCAAGCTGCTTGACGAAAGCCATGTCGTGCTCGACGACGACCAGCGAATGCCGGCCAGCCAGCGACAGGAACAACTCGCCGGTCCGTTCGGTCTCCTCGTCGGTCATGCCGGCGACCGGCTCGTCGAGCAGCAGCAGCTTCGGCTCCTGCATCAGCAGCATGCCGATCTCCAGCCACTGCTTCTGCCCATGCGAGAGCAGGCCGGCCAGCCGGTCGGCGTCGGCCGCGAGGCGGATCAACTCCAGTGTCTCGGCGATGCGGTCGCCGGCCGCCGAGTCGAGCGTCGCGAACAGGCTGCGCCAGACCCGCTTGTCTGTCTTCATCGCCAGTTCAAGATTCTCGAACACCGTGTGGTTCTCGAAGATCGTCGGCTTCTGGAACTTGCGGCCGATACCCAGGTGGGCGATTTCGGGTTCGGAAAGCCGTGTCAGGTCGATCGTCTGGCCGAAGAACACCGTCCCCTCGTCGGGTCGCGTCTTGCCGGTGATGACGTCCATCATCGTCGTCTTGCCGGCGCCGTTGGGGCCGATGATGCAGCGCAGCTCGCCGGCGTCGATAGTCAGCGACAGCTTGTTGAGCGCACGAAAGCCATCGAAGCTGACCGTGATGTCCTCGAGATAGAGGATGACCTTGTGCGAGAGGTCGAGTTGTCCCGGCTTGAGGATGTGGCCGAGTTCGGCGGTGCCGCTGTCCCAGTCCGGATTGTCGCCGTTCGTCGGCGGCAGGTCGGCGGCGTTCATGCCCCCGCTCCCCTCGCCACCGCTGCCGCCGGCGTGCCGCCAGCGCCCCGCCCGCGGGCGCGCAGCCGCAACCAGAGGCCGACCACGCCCTGTGGCAGGTAGAGCGTGGCGACGATGAACAGCGTACCGAGAAAGAACAGCCAGTACTCGGGGAAGCTGACGGTAAACCAGCTCTTCGCCAGATTGACCAGGAAGGCGCCGATCACCGGCCCGATCAGCGTGCCGCGACCACCGACGGCAACCCAGATGGCGATTTCGATCGAATTGCCTACCGACATTTCCGACGGGTTGATGATCCCCACCTGCGGCACGTAGAGCGCCCCGGCGACGGCACAGAGCATCGCCGACAGGGTCCACACGAAGAGCTTGTACCACAGCGGGTTGTAGCCGATGAACATGACCCGCGACTCGGCATCGCGGATCGCCGTCAGGACGCGGCCGAACTTCGAGCACACGAGGTAGCGCGCCAGCAACAGGGTGCCTATCAGCGCCAGCGCCGACAATGCGAAGAGGACGACACGTGTTTCCGGAGCGGTGATCGGATGGCCGAGGATGCGCTTGAAGTCGGTAAAGCCATTGTTGCCGCCGAAGCCGGTTTCGTTGCGGAAGAAGAGCAGCATCGCGGCGTAGGTCAGCGCCTGCGTGATGATCGAGAAGTAGACCCCCTTGATGCGCGAGCGGAAGGCGAAGTAGCCGAAGACGAAGGCGATCAGCGCCGGCACGACGAGCACCAGCAGCACCGCCCAGAGGAAGCTGTCACTGCCGATCCAGAACCAGGGCAGTTCCTTCCAGTCGAGAAAGACCATGAAGTCGGGCAGGTCGGATTGGTAACTGCCGTCGCGGCCGATCTGCCGCATCAGGTACATGCCGAAACCGTAACCGCCGAGGGCGAAGAAGAGGCCGTGTCCGAGCGAGAGAATCCCGCCATAGCCCCAGATCAGGTCCATGGCGACGGCGACGATCGCGTAGCAGAGGATCTTGCCGACCAGCGTGATGAACCAGGTCGACAGGTGCAGCGGATGGTCGGCGGGCAGCATCAAGTGCATGATCGGCACGGCGATCAGTGCGAATGCGGCAAACAGGCCGACCAGCCGCCAGCTGCGGGCGTCGAAGCTGTGCCCGAGGCGGACGATGAAGGGAGTGCGTGCAGGCAAGGAGTTCATTTGATCCTTCGTTCCCCGGTCAGGATTCGACGAAACGGCCCTTGAGGGCGAACAGGCCCTGCGGACGCTTCTGGATGAAGACGATGATGAGGACGAGGACGACGATCTTGGCGACGACGGCGCCCGTCCAGCCTTCGAGGAACTTGGTGAACACGCCGAGACCGAGCGCGGCCCAGACGGCACCGGCAAGCTGACCGACGCCACCGAGGACGACGACCATGAACGAGTCGACGATGTAGCCCTGCCCCATGTCCGGGCCGACGTTGGCGATCTGCGACAGCGCGACGCCGCCGAGGCCGGCGATACCGGCGCCAAGGCCGAAGGCCAGGGTGTCGATGCGGCCGGTGGGGACGCCGACGCAGCCGGCCATCGGCCGGTTCTGCGTCACCGCCCGGACGAACATGCCGAGCCGCGAGAGGTTGAGAATGGCCCACATGGCGACCAGCACGGCGATCGAGAAGGCGACGATGATGATCCGGTTCCACGGCAGCATCAGGTTCGGCAGCAACTCGATGCCGCCAGCCATCCAGCTCGGGTTGGCGACCTCGACGTTCTGCGCGCCGAACAGCGTGCGCGCCACCTGCATCAGGAAGAGAGAGATTCCCCAGGTGGCGAGCAGCGTCTCCAGCGGCCGGCCATAGAGGTGGCGGATGACGATCCGCTCCATCAGCACGCCGACCAGCGCCGCGCTGAGAAAGCCGACCGGGATGGCCGCCAGCAGATACCAGTCGAGCGCCCCCGGCAGGTGGGCGCGAAAGACGCTCTGCATCGCCCAGGCCGCATAGGCGCCGACCATCAGCAGTTCGCCATGCGCCATGTTGATCACGCCCATGACGCCGTAGGTGATCGCCAGCCCGAGTGCCGCCAGCAGCAGGATCGAACCGAGCGACAGACCGGTGAAGGCGCGCCCGAGGTTGTCGGCCCAGGCCAGCCGCTCCTCGATCGAGCGGATCGAGGTGCCGGCGGCGGCGCGCACGGCGCTGTCGGGTTCGACCCAGGTTTCGCCGCGCTTCTCGGTCAGCGGCAGCAGGAGCTGGCGGACGCGCGGATCGCTGCTCTCGCCGAGCGTGCGCACCGCGTCCAGGCGGACGTCGGCGTCGCTCGAGCCGAGGCTCGCCTGCGCCCGCGCGAGCTGCAGCCGGGCGCGGATCGCGGCATCCTGTTCCGTCGCCAGTGCGCGCTCGAGCAGCGGCAGCATCTTCGCGTCAGCGCTCTGGTTGACTTCCAGCGCCGCCTGCCAGCGCACCGCGCGCTCGGCCGAGAACAGCCGCAGTGCCGCCAGGGCCGACGCCAGTTCGCGCCGCACCCGGTTGTTGATGCCGATCGTCTCGACGCCGACCGGCGGCGGTGTCAGCTCGCGCTTGCTGGCCGCGTCGAAGACGCGACCACCTTCGCCCACTACCACCACGCGCTCGCCGGCGAGCGCCAGCGAGTCCTCGGCCATCGCCTTGAGCACCGGCTGCGCCTCGTCCGGCGCAGCCTCGACCAGCGCCAGGATGGCGGCAATGCGTCGATCCGAGTCGTCGTCGGCGAGCGGCTTGAGCAACTCCGGATCGATCGCGGCCTGCGCGCAGGAGATGCCGAGCAGGCAGATTGCCAGCAGTAATCGCAACTTGTGCATTCCTTTTCCCTCGTGCCACACCCCGCCCGCAAATGCCCGCCGCGGGGCGGCCCGCGCGCCGCCGCGGCGGCGCGCGCCATGCCGATGCCGGCTTACTTGCCTTCCGGCCGATCCTTCCGCTGCTCGTTACCCGGAATGAACGGACTCCACGGCTGCGCCCGCACTGGTCCCGGCGTCTTCCAGACGACGTTGAACTGCCCGTCGGCCTTGATCTCGCCGATGAACACCGGCTTGTGCAGGTGGTGGTTCGTCTCGTCCATCTTGATCGTGAATCCGGACGGCGCCTTGAAAGTCTGCCCCGCCATCGCCGCGATCACCTTGTCGACGTCGGTCGATTTCGCCTTCTCGACCGCCTGCTTCCACATGTAGACGCCGATGTAGGTCGCTTCCATCGGATCGTTGGTGACCGCCTTGTCGGCGTTCGGCAGCTTCTGCTTGACCGCCCAGGCGCGGTACAACTTGGTGAACTTCTCGTTCTCCGGGTTCTTCAGCGACATGAAGTAGTTCCATGACGCCAGGTGGCCGACCAGCGGCTTGGTGTCGACGCCGCGCAGCTCTTCCTCGCCGACCGAGAAGGCGACTACCGGTACATCGGTCGCCTTGATGCCGGCGTTGCCGAGTTCCTTGTAGAACGGCACGTTCGAATCGCCGTTGATGGTCGACACGACCGCCGTCTTCTTGCCTTCGCTGGAGAACTTCTTGATCTTGGCGATGATCGTCTGGTAGTCGCTGTGCCCGAACGGCGTGTATTCCTCCATGATGTCGGCGTCGGCGACCCCCTTCGACTTCAGGAAGGCACGCAGGATCTTGTTGGTCGTCCGGGGATACACGTAGTCGGTGCCGAGCAGAACGAAGCGCTTGGCCTCACCTCCGTCCTTGCTCATCAGGTACTCGACCGCCGGGATCGCCTGCTGGTTTGGCGCCGCGCCGGTGTAGAAGACGTTGTACTCGAGTTCCTCGCCCTCGTACTGCACCGGATAGAAGAGCAGGCCGTTGAGTTCCTTGAACACCGGCAGCACCGACTTGCGCGACACCGAAGTCCAGCAGCCGAAGGTCACCGCCACCTTGTCCTTGCTCAGCAACTGGCGTGCCTTCTCGGCGAACAGCGGCCAGTTCGACGCCGGATCGACGACCACCGGCTCGAGCTTCTTGCCGAGCACGCCGCCCTTGCTGTTGATCTCGGAGATCGCCATCAGGACGGTCTCCTTGAGCGCGGTCTCCGAGATCGCCATGGTGCCCGACAGCGAATGCAGGACCCCGACCTTGATCGTCTCGGCGGCCATTGCGGCGAACGAGTTGAGTCCGAAGGCAGCGGTCACCGCGACCGCCGAAATCGTCTTCATGAAATTGCGACGTACCATCTGTCAGCTCCTCGAGTGTTGTGGGATCGGGAAGAATTCTTCCTCGACGAGGGACAGAGCAAGGTCCGTGCCACTTTTGCCAAAATTAGCGGAAACACCGTGAGAACAGCCTCCTGCGCCTGTCTGGCGAGGCTCGCAGCAGCCTGCACATGCGCCGCCGCACCAGATTGGGGCGCGCGCCGGTCGCGAGCACCATGATGGAGGGGAGCCGCAGCACCAGAGTGGTCAGCGGTCGCGGGCAACGGCCTCGGCATCGGTCGCGCCGGTCGACGTCGGTGGTCGCGGCCGGCAATCGCTTGCAGGCGGGGTTCGCCGCGCGCTATAGTCTCGCCGCGAATGGGAGAGCGCGGCACTGCCGTCGCCGAAGGCGCAATCCACCCGGAAACGCTCAGGCAAAGGGACCGTTCGTGCAATGAACTCTGGAGAGCGGCGTCCGCTTCTGCGAGGCGCCCACCGATGGGGCCAGGACGACCGTGCTGCTGCGCGTCGCCCAGACAATCTCTCAGGTACATGGACAGAGGGGTGGACTCGACGCGAGTTCGCCCCTTTTCCGCTTCTGGAATCCACCTCAACACCATCCTGTTACGGATTGATACGATGCAGAAAACCGTCCTGAACGAAGAGCACCGGCGACGCGGCGCGCGAATGGTCGATTTTGCTGGCTGGGAGATGCCTCTGCACTATGGTTCGCAAATCGAGGAGCACCATGCCGTGCGCCGCGATGCCGGCATGTTCGACGTCTCGCACATGTGCGCGGTCGATGTCCAGGGCAGCGATGCGCGCGCCTTCCTGCGGCGGCTGCTCGCCAACAACGTCGACCGCCTGCAACAGCATGGCCGGGCCCTCTACAGCACGATGCTCAACGAGGCTGGCGGCGTCATCGACGACCTCATCGTCTACCACCTCGCCGAGAATGACTTCCGCGTCGTCATCAACGCCGCGACGGCCGCCAACGATCTGCGCTGGATGACTGCCCGCCGCGACGAGTGGGGCCTGGCGGTGACGATCACCGCCCGCAGGGAAGGTGAAGGCGCGCTGGCGATGATCGCCGTGCAGGGTCCGCAGGCACGGCAGAAGGTCTGGCTGGCGCTGCCCGAGTGCCGGCCGGCCAGTGCCAGCCTGAAACCCTTCTTCGCCGCCGCCGTCGGTGATCAGTTGATCGCCAGTACCGGCTATACGGGCGAGGACGGCTATGAAATCACGCTGCCGGCGGCGCAGGCCGCCAGCCTCTGGAACCGTCTGGCCGACGCCGGAGCACGGCCCTGCGGTCTCGCTGCGCGCGATACGCTGCGCCTCGAGGCGGGGATGAATCTCTATGGCCAGGATATGGACGAAAGCGTCTCGCCGCTCGACGCCGGCCTGGCATGGACCGTCGACCTCGCTTCGCCGCGCGACTTCGTCGGCAAGGCAGCCTTGTTGGCGAGGCCGCAGCAGTACCGCTTCCTTGGCCTGCTGCTCCTCGAGCGCGGCGTGTTGCGTGCCCATCAAGCGGTCGACAGCGCGCACGGCCGGGGAGAAATCACTAGCGGCAGCTTCTCGCCGACGCTGCAGCGGGCGATCGCTCTCGCCCGCCTGCCGCTGGCCGCGGCGGTCGGCGACAGCGTGCAGGTCGGCGTCCGCGACAAGTTGCTGGCGGCACGCGTCGTCAAGCCCTGCTTCGTCCGCAACGGCAGCATCCTCGTTTGATCCCGACCTGGCCATCGGCCAGCCCCGCGTCAACTCATCAGGAGAGAAAGTGAACATCCCGACCGACCTCAAGTACACCCGCAGCCACGAATGGGTCCGCCTGGAAACCGACGGCACGATCAGCATCGGCATCACCGATCATGCGCAGGAACTGCTCGGTGACCTCGTCTTCATCGAGCTGCCCGAGCCTGGGCGCGAACTCGCGGCCGAACAGGAAGCCGCCGTCGTCGAATCGGTCAAGGCGGCGGCCGACGTCTACGCGCCGCTGGCGGGCAGCGTCATCGAAAGCAATCAGGCACTCGCCGATGCACCCGAACTGGTCAACCAGGACGCCTATGGGGCTTGGCTGTTCCGCATGCGGCCAGCCGCCGTCAACGACCTCGACGGGCTGCTCGACGCTGCCGCCTACCAAGAGATCGTTGCCGCCGCCTAGGCACCGCCAGAACCACCGGAAGAGAAAATGGATGCCACGCCTCCCTCGCCGCCGCTGGCGGCCCTCGAACAGCGCGACGACTTTGCCGGCCGCCACATCGGCCCCAACGCCGGCGAGATCGCCAGCATGCTGGAGACCATCGGCCTTGCCAGCCTCAGCGAACTGATCGCCCAGACGGTGCCGGCGGCGATCCGGCTGGCGGCGCCGCTGCCGCTTGCCGGCCCGCGCAGCGAGATCGAGGCGCTCGCCGCGCTGAAGGCAATCGCCGGCCGCAACCACCGGCGGCATTCGCTGATCGGCATGGGCTACGCCGACAGCGTGACGCCAGCGGTCGTGCTGCGCAACGTACTCGAGAACCCCGGCTGGTACACCGCCTATACGCCCTACCAGGCTGAACTCGCGCAGGGACGGCTGGAGGCGCTGCTCAATTACCAGCAGATGGTGATCGACCTCACCGGCCTCGAACTCGCCAATGCTTCGCTGCTCGACGAGGCGACCGCGGCCGCCGAAGCGATGAGCATGGCGCGCCGCGTCAGCAAGTCGGCATCGCAACGCTTCTTCGTGGACACAGCGTGCTTCCCGCAGACCGCCGACGTGCTGCGGACGCGCGCCACCTGGTTCGGCTTCGAACTGGTCTTCGGCACTGCCTCCGAAGCAGCGCAGATGGAGGTCTTCGGCGCCCTGTTCCAGTATCCGGACGATGCTGGCGAGGTCGCCGACCTCGCTCCGCACATCGCCGCCGTCAAGGCACGTGGCGGCGTCGTCGCCGTCGCCTCCGACCTGATGGCGCTGGTGCTGCTCCGCTCGCCCGGCGAGATGGGCGCCGACATCGCGCTCGGTTCGGCGCAGCGCTTTGGCGTCCCGCTCGGCTTTGGCGGCCCGCATGCGGCGTTCTTTGCCACCCGTGACGAGTACAAGCGCGCCGTCCCCGGCCGCATCATCGGCGTCTCGGTCGATGCGCGCGGCAAGCGGGCGCTGCGCATGGCGCTGCAGACCCGCGAACAGCACATCCGGCGCGAAAAGGCCAATTCGAACATCTGCACCTCGCAGGTCCTGCTCGCCAACATCGCCGGCATGTACGCCGTCTACCACGGCCCACAGGGACTGCGCAGCATCGCCGGCCGCATCCACCGCCTCGCCGCGCTGCTCGCGGAAGGCTTGCGGCAGGCGGGGATCGAGCTCGACAGCAGGCACTTCTTCGACACCGTGCGCCTGCGCCTTGCCGGCCGCGCGGCCGCCGTCGTCACGGCCGCCGCCGACGCCGGCTACAACCTGCGATTGCTGTCGGCCGACGCAGTGGCGATCGCCATCAACGAGAAGACGACGCGGGCCGACATCGGCGCGCTGATCCGGCTGATCGCCGGCGTCGATGCCGACCTCGCCGTGATCGACGAGCAACTGCGCCGTGCCGACCCGTTCCTGCCGGCGTCGCTGCTGCGCCAGGACGCCATCCTGACGCACCCGGTGTTCAACACCCACCATACCGAGCACCAGATGCTGCGCTATCTGAAGAAGCTGCAGAACCGCGACCTGGCGCTCGACCATTCGATGATCTCGCTCGGCTCGTGCACCATGAAGCTCAACGCCAGCAGCGAGATGATCCCGATCACCTGGCCGGAGTTCAGCGACATGCACCCCTTCGCGCCGCTCGATCAGGCGCAGGGCTACCTGCAGATGATCGCCGACCTGGAAGCCTGGCTGCGGGCGATCACCGGTTTCGACGCCATCTGCCTGCAGCCGAACTCGGGCGCGCAGGGCGAGTACGCCGGTCTGGTCGCGATTGCCCGCTATCACGCCAGCCGCGGCGAAGGCCGGCGCAACGTCTGCCTCATCCCGAAATCGGCGCATGGCACCAATCCCGCGACGGCCCAGATGTGCGGCATGCGGGTGGTGGTGGTGGACTGCGACGACTCCGGCAACATCGATGTCGCCGACCTGGCGGCGAAGGCGGCGCAACATGCCGCCAACCTCGCCTGCCTGATGATCACCTATCCGTCGACGCACGGCGTCTTCGAGGCAGCGATCAGCGACATCTGCGCCGTCGTGCACCAGCATGGTGGCCAGGTCTACATGGATGGCGCCAACCTCAACGCGCAGGTCGGACTGACCTCGCCGGCGCTGATCGGCGCCGACGTCAGCCACATGAACCTGCACAAGACCTTCTGCATCCCGCATGGCGGCGGCGGCCCGGGCATGGGTCCGATCGGTCTCAAGGCGCATCTCGCGCCGTTCATGGCCAACCACTGCGTGCAGCCGGTCGCCGGTCCGCACCGCGGCCAGGGGGCGGTTGCCGCGGCGCCGTGGGGCTCTGCCTCGATCCTGCCGATCTCCTGGATGTACATCGCGATGATGGGCGGCAGCGGACTGACGCGGGCCACCGAAGTGGCGATCCTCAACGCCAATTACATCGGCGCGCGACTGCAGCAGCATTACCCGGTGCTGTACACCGGCAGCAACGGCCGCGTCGCGCACGAGTGCATCCTCGACATCCGCCCGCTCAAGGCGGCCACCGGCGTTTCCGAGATCGACATCGCCAAGCGTCTGATGGACTACGGCTTTCACGCGCCGACGGTCAGTTTCCCGGTGGCCGGAACGATGATGGTCGAACCGACCGAGTCCGAAGCGAAGGACGAACTCGATCGCTTCATCGCGGCGATGATCAGCATCCGCAACGAGATCCGCCAGATCGAGGCCGGCCACTGGCCGGCGGACGACAACCCGCTGAAGCGCGCGCCGCACACGCAGGCCGACATCGTCGACGAACAGTGGCAGCGACCGTACAGCCGTCAGCAGGCGGCCTTTCCGCTGCCCTGGGTGGCGGAGAACAAGTTCTGGCCGAGCGTCAATCGCGTCGACGACGTCTACGGCGACCGCCACCTGTTCTGCTCCTGCGTGCCGGTCGACGAGTCCGACGAACCCGGGGAGTTCTAACCGATCCACCACACAGTGAGGGCAAGCACATGAGCGCAAGCATCCACCAGTTCAGCGCCGAGCGGCTCGGCGGCGGTGAGCAGTCGCTGGCCGACTATGCCGGGAAAGTCCTGTTGATCGTCAACACCGCCAGCCAATGCGGCTTCACGCCCCAGTACGCCGGCCTCGAAGCGCTCTACGAGCATTACCGGGAGCGCGGTCTGGTCGTTCTCGGTTTTCCCTGCAACCAGTTCGGCGTCCAGGAGCCGGGCGATGCCGAGGAAATCGCCAGCTTCTGCCAGAAGAACTACGGCGTCAGCTTCCCGATGTTCGCGCGGATCGAGGTCAATGGCGACCACGCGCACCCGCTCTACCAGTATCTGAAGCAAGCCGCACCGGGCCTGCTCGGCAGCGAGGCGATCAAGTGGAACTTCACCAAGTTCCTCGTCGACCGGGCGGGCGAAGTCGTGCAGCGCTACGCCCCGGCAACCGCCCCGGACAGCATCGCGCGCGACATCGAGGAACTGCTGTGAGCCGCTGCCGCCGGCCGGTTCATGGCAACGCCCGGCAACAGCCGCTGGCCCGCGCCGCGGCAGCGGCCGACGACGCAGCGCCGATGCATCGCTGAGGCGACACGCGGAGCGGCGCCAATGCCCACTCCCGACCTCAGCGCCCTGCTGCGCTGGCCGAACGTGCCCGCCTGCTACGGCTGGCTGGCGCTCGATCGCCGCGGCCGCTGGCGTCTGCGCGGCGAGACGCTCACGCATGCGGGCCTCATCGCCTTCCTCGACCGGCAGTACGGCTGCGATCAGGACGGCAACCATTTCGTCCAGAATGGCCCGCAGCGCGTCTATGTCGAGCTCGAGTACACCCCCTGGGTGGTGCGTCTTGGTGCCACGGGCGAACTCGAGACGCACGTCGGCACGCCGGTCGACGGGATTCGCGGCGCCGCCATCGACGAACAGGGGAACCTCCTGCTCGAGATCCCCGAAGGCATCGCGCTGCTCTGCGACCACGATCTCCCTGCGCTGCACGGCTGCCTGCTGCTGGAAAACGGCATGCCGGCCGATGACGCCAGCGTGCTCGCCGCCATGCGCCCGGTCGATGGCGAGGCCAGCCCGCTGACGCTGTCGTGGCGAGGAACACGGGTGCCGGTGCGCTCGCTCCGCCGTGCCGATGTCGCGCGACATTATGGCTTCGTCGCCTCGCCGAAGCCGGCGGCAATCGAGGAGCGGCGTTGAACCCGCGGCAACTCGCGCTCGACGCCCTGCTGCTCGCTGACCCGGCGGCGAAGTGCGCCGCCGTCGACGCCATCCCGCCGCCTGCCGGCGAGCAGGCGCCGGCCGACCCGGACAGCAGCCGGCTGCTCTCCGAGACCCTTCCCGGCCGCAGCGCGCGGCCGGTGCTGGTCGCGCCGGCGCAACTCGCACAGCGGCCGGTCAGCACGCGCCAGGGACGCGCAGCCCTGTTTCATTCGCTGGCGCACATCGAACTGAACGCGGTCAATCTGGCGCTTGATGCCGTCTGGCGCTTCGGCGGCCTGCCCGGCGACTTCTACCGCGACTGGATCGGCGTCGCGCGCGAGGAGTCGCAGCATTTCCAGTTGCTGCACGGCCACCTGCAGACGATGGGCTTTCGCTACGGCGACTTCCCGGCGCACGACGGGCTCTGGGAAATGGCCGAGAGAACCCGCGACGACCTGCTGGCGCGACTCGCGCTCGTGCCGCGAGTCCTCGAAGCGCGCGGCCTCGACGCCGCGCCGCTGATTCGTGACAAGCTCCGGCGTGCAGGTGACGAGCAGGGTGCAGCGCTGCTCGACATCATCCTGCGCGACGAGGTGGCGCATGTGCGCATCGGCAACCGCTGGTATCACTGGCTTTGCGATCGCCACGGCCGCGACGCGCTGGCCTGCCAGGCCGAACTCGCGCGACGTTTTCGGGCACCGCGCCCGCGCGGCCCCTTCAACCTGGACGCCCGGCGCGCCGCCGGCTTCGACGAGCGGGAGCTGGCGGCCCTGCAGGCCGGATAGGTGTTGCGGGCCCGGTACCGGGTCCGCCATTGCGACGGCGCGGATGCAGCGATCAGCCGCGCCAAACCTTGAGCAACGTGCCACCGGTGGCGTGCCGGCGGCGCTCTACTACAGCGAGTCCTGTCATGCGCTATCAGGTTTTCATGGAAGAAGAGGAAGGGGCCGACGGCTCCGGTGATCTTGCCAGCTTCGACAGTCTGGAGGGCGTTTGGGAGTTCATCGGCAAGCATCTGCCGACCGGCGTCTACAGCGATCGCCGCCTGGTCTGGGTCAAGGATCGCGAAGCCGACGGCGAGGTATCGTTCTCGGTCACGGCCGAACTCTGGGCGGAACACTGCGAGACGCCGCTCGCCTTCGCCCGTTGCTTCAAGATGTTCCTCGACTTCCGGCACCCCTAGGCGTGCCTGCACCGGTTGCCGAGCGACGCGCAGCAGGCGTCGGATCGCGCCGGCATCGCCGCCCGACCGACTCCGGCCTGCCGGCGACGACCGGTCTCTCGTCGCGCTGGCGGCTGCCGTGCTAGGCACCCCACGCCCATCCGCCGGCCTGGCGCTGCTGCTGACGACGCTGGTGGCGCTCGGGCCGCTATCGACCGATCTCTACCTGCCGGCTCTGCCGACGCTCGCCAAGGTTTTCGCCAGCGATGCAGCCGGGGTGCAGCTGACGCTGTCGGTGTTTCTCGCCGGCTTCGCCTGCGGGCAGATCTTCTACGGCCCGCTGTCCGACCGTTGCGGGCGCCGCCCAGCGCTGCTCGGCGGACTGGCGCTCTACTGTCTCGGCTCGCTCGGCTGCATCTTCGCCCCCGACATCGCGACGCTGATCGGCGCACGCTTCGTGCAGGCGCTCGGCGCCTGCGCCGGGCCGGTGATCGGACGCGCCATCGTGCGCGACATATGGGGCGGCAGCGAGTCGGCCCGCATCATCGCCTACATGGGCAGCGCGATGGCCATCGCACCGCTGGTCGGGCCAACCCTGGGCGGCTTCCTGACCGTCCTCTGCGGCTGGCAGTCGAACTTCGTGCTCCTTCTGCTGATCGCCGGCGGACAACTGCTGATGGTCGCGCGCACGCTCGGCGAAAGCAATCTGCGGCGTGACCCGGCAGCCACCAGCCCACGGCAGATGTTCGCCAACTTCGCCAAACTGCTGGCCAACCGCGCCTACCTCGGCTACCTGCTCACCTTCTCCTTCTCCTACAGCGCGCTCTTCGCGTTCATTTCGGCGTCGTCATTCGTCCTCGCCGAGCGGCACGGGCTGACGCCGCAGATCTACGGCATCTGCTTCGGCAGCGTCATCGCCGGCTACCTGCTCGGTTCGCTGACTTCCGGACGGCTGGTACGACGGCTGGGCAGCGACCACCTGCTTCTGTTCGGCGCCTGGATCGGTGCCGTCGCCGGCCTCGTCATGGCGCTGCTCGAGTTCGCCGGCGTGCACACGCTGGCCGCCATCCTGGTGCCGATGTTCTTCTGCACCATGGCAACCGGCCTCGTGATGCCGAACGCGATCGCCCGCGCGCTCGCCCCCTACCCCGACATGGCGGGCGCGGCGTCGGCGCTGATGGGCTTCGTCCAGATGACGGTCGCCGCACTGGTGGGAATCGCCGTCGGCCACGGGTTGTCGGGCGGTGGCGCAGCACTGGCGACAGCGGTGGCGATCTGCACCCTGCTCGCCCCCGTTTCGTGGTACCTGCTGCTGCGCCGTGGCCGTTGACCCCACGTCGATCCCCGAGGAGCATTCATCCTGCCCATCGGCGACAACAAGACGGGTCGAGAAGCGTACGGACATCTATCTCTCCACCTTGCGCGGCCATATCGAGGCGATGGGCGGCGAACGGGATCTGGTGGCGCGTTTTCCGGACGGCGCCGTGAAGATCAGTACCTTTGCCGATCTGGGCGGCAACCCAACGCCGTAAACCACCGGATCCAACTCGTCGATCCGGCCGCTCTTGCCTCGAGGGGAAAGAACCGCCGTTTCGCCAGCCAGTGCGCCTGGGCGACGGCCCAGCAAGGCACTGCCTGAAGGAATCGAAGCCCTCGACTTCCAGCAGGCGGTCAGGAACCTGGGCAGCGCTTTCCACCTCATCCCCGGCCCGGGCCCGGATCGCGCTGCCGACGCGCCAGGGTGCGCAGCAGCGTGTCGAGGACATCGTCGAGATGTTTGCCGACATCCTCGGCGAGAAAGCGCAGCACGACGTAGCCGTTCTCCTGCAGCAACGCATCCTTGCGCCGGTCGCGGCGGTAGGCTTCGCGGTCGGCCAGGTGTTGCGGACCATCGATTTCCACCGCCACCCGCGCCTCAGCCGCCAGCAGATCGACCTCCATTCCGCCACGCCCGTCGAAGGGAATCGGCAATTCGACATTGAGACGAAACTTCCCGGCGGTGTCGGGAAGCGTCTGCAGGCGCCGGTAGAGGAAGGCTTCGCTGGCACTGCGCGCCCGCTCGGTACCGGTCGCCCCGGGCTTGAACGTGCAAGCGACGTCCACGAACAGCTCGCCGAGCGGCGCGTCCACCCCGTCGCGCAGCAGGCGCTGGACGCTCGCGGCGTAATCGCGCTTCCATTCCCCTTCGACCGGCAGCGGCACCTCCGGCGGCCAGCCCGGCGCCGCGCTCGCCGGCAGCAGACTGGTGTACCCGACCGCTTCGTAGCCCTTGCAGCGCCGGTCGAACATCCGCGCCAGCATCGGCACATTGAGGTCGGCGTAATCGTAGATGCGGACCTCCCGCTTGCTGTCGTGCAGGCGATGCAGACGGCCGGCATACTGGGCAATCGTTCCGCGCCACGAAACCGGCAGCGTCAGGAACAGGGTGTCGAGACGGGCGTCGTCAAATCCCTCGCCGAGGTAGCCGCCGGTCGCCAGGACGACCCGTTCCTCGCCCTCCGGGATGGCCGCCAGTCGCGCGCGCGCATCCTGCAATTGCCTCCTGCCCATGCCGCCGCGCAGGACCACGAGGTGGCGCGCGATCGGCGACAGTCGCTCGGCCAGTCGTTCGAGATGACCGGTTCGTTCGGTCAGCACGACCGGCGAACGTCCCTCGCGAACTGCCGCCGCGACGTCATCGACGATCAGTCGATTCCGCCTGTCGTCGGCGATCAGCGCCTCGTATAGATCATGAAACTGGACACGCAGGTCGGGGTCCCCGCCGGAGTCCGGACGGAAAGCCGTCGGACGCACCCAGACGTTGTGGGTGAAAGGTCGCTCTGCTGCCTGTTCGCGCGCACTGACTCGATGGCGGACCGGTCCGCACTGCATGAAGACCATCGGGTGGTGCCCGTCCTTGCGGGTCACGGTCGCCGACAGGCCAAGGACATACCGGCCCTTCGCCCGCCGGACCAACTGCTCGAAGTTCGACGCCGGCAGGTGATGGCATTCGTCCACAACCAGGTGCCCGTATTCCCCGACGCGGTCATCGACCACGCCCGCGCGGACGAGACTCTGGATCAGCGCCACGTCGAGCGTGCCGTTCGGCCTGTTGCGGCCGCCGCCGATGCGGCCGATGGCCTTGGCCGGCAAGCCCAGGAAGCTTGCCAGTCGTTCGACCCACTGCTCCAACAGTTGCTGGCGGTGCACGAGCACCAGGGTGCTGACGCCGCGCCTGGCGATCAGCCACGCCGCGACGACGGTCTTGCCGAAAGCGGTGGTCGCCGCGAGAACTCCCTGGTCGTGGCCGGCCAGGGCCTGGGCGGCGACCAACTGCTGCGGCCGCAAGCTGCCGTGGAACGTGACGCCCAGCGGCACGCCGGGGTGGCGCTCGTCGCGCACGATGCATTCGATGCCGAGGCTGCCCAGCAGACCCTGGACTTCGTCCAGGCAGCCGCGTGGCAGACCGATATGCAGCGGATGCTCCGCGGCGCAGGAGATCACCCGTGGCTTGCCGAAGGTCGGCAGGCGCATCGCCTGCGCGCGGTAGAACTCGGGATTCTGGAACGCCGCCAGCCGCAGCATGCGATTGCGCAAGGCGGCTGGCAACCCCTCCCGGGCAACGTATATCTCGTTGCCGAGGATCAGTTCCAGTCGTTCGGGCAAAGGCCCGACGATCGGCGATTCGGCTCGGCGGCGCGACGGCGGCACGTTCCATGGTTCTGCGTCGCCTTCCTGGTCTTCATCGAGGACGGGCAAGCGAACCCCGACGACACGGCCGCGCTGCTCGGCGGCGCGGACGATGGACTCTGCTTGCGCATGGGTGATCCTTTGCATGGTCGACAGAAACGCCCACTGATCCGGCCAGGGAAGCAACCGTTCGTCGAGGAACACGCTGTCGTCGCTCTCCCGCGGACGCTTCTGCAGCGGCAATGCGATCAGGTTGCCGAAACCGCCCTTGGGCAGGGTGTCCTGGTTCGGGAACAACCGGTCGTACGAATCCAGCCCGATTTCCGGTCGTCGTTCCATCGTCTCGGTGAGGATGTGCGCACCCAGCTTCCTCGCCAGAACAGCCGGCAGGGCCTCGGCGAAGAACAACCACAGGTGGCCACCGTTGCCCGAGCGCGATCGCTCGACCGCTGCCGGCAGCCCGAGTTGTCGGCAGGTCTCGCGAACGGCGCCGATGTCCGCACGCCAGCCCTCCTTGTCGAAGTCGATGGCGAGAAAGAAGCAGGTCTCGTCGAGAAGCATCGGGTAAACGCCGACGACGAACTCGCGACCACGGTCGTCGTGGCCCGTCAGATGCTGGCGAATGGTTTCGTCGCTCAGTGGCAGGAATCGCCGACTCGGGCAGTCCTGGCACCTGACCACCCGTTTGTCGCACAGACCCCGCGCCCACTCGTTGGCACAGGCGGGACTGTAACCCGTCTTGCCGGTACGCAGACTTGCGAAACGGCGCGCATAGAGGTCGTCCCGCCCCCGGAAGAGCGACCGGAACAGGGCGATCTTGGCGTCTACGGTGGAGTGCTGCGAGACTGCGGCATCGGCGCTCATTGGGTGAAACGAACGGCCATGGGCAACCCTGACGAGTATAGGTGGCCCGCTCGCGAGCGGTCAATTGGGGTTGCGCGCAGCACCGCCCGGCCCGGGCGCCCTGCATTTCCGGCCAGCCAGCATATGTGGTTTGCAGCGAGCGTGCAGCCATCCCCGCGAGAGCGCGGATGACAACACTCCTGGACGGTTTGCGATGGCAATGCCTGGAATTCGCCTTGTCACTATCGGCAGCGGTCTGAAAAGATGAGTTTCCTGCACTGTCGCCGCCATTGCGATTCGCATGACAGCGCGAAACGTCGCTTCGTGGCGACGGCAACACAAGGCGGGAGCCGGTTGCTCGCTGCGGATGCCCGCCCACGGCCGTTTCACCGTAAGATAGCCTGGGGATGGCGAATCGTGCCCGCGAGGCACCGCCCGCCGGCCGCGAATCGTCGAACGACCATCATTTGGATCCGGGGTAGAACAGCTTGCTCGCCAGAGAAACGACACCCAGTACCATCGTCAGGTACCTCGATGAGTACGTCATCGGCCAGGATGAGGCCAAGAAGGTCCTCGCCGTCGCGGTCTATTCGCACTACCGCAAGATCGCCACGCTGCGCAACGACCAGGGGGCGATCGCCAAGAGCAACGTGCTCCTCGTTGGACCCTCGGGCACCGGCAAGACGCTGCTCTGCGACACGCTGTCGCGGATGCTGAAGGTGCCGTTCGTCACCGCCGACGCAACCTCGCTGGCGCAGACCAAGTACGCCAACGAGGAGATCGAGGCGGCACTGCAACGGCTGCTCGACAAGGCCGATGGCAACATCGAACACGCGCAGCAGGGGATCGTCTTCATCGACGAGATCGACAAGCTGCGAAGCTCGAACGCGGCCGCCGGGAGCAGTTCGGGCGAGAGCGTGCAGCATGCGCTGCTGAAGATCATGGAGGGATCGCCGGTCAAGCTGAACGACAACCGCTACATCGACACGGCCAACATCCTGTTCATCTGCGGCGGCGCTTTCGTCGGTCTCGAGAACATCATGGCGCGGACGCACGGCTTCGGCTTCATTGCCACCTCAGCCGACGACAACCAGAACATCCTCGACCGGCTCAACAAACGCGTCAAGCCGACCGACCTCTTCGAGTTCGGGCTGATCCCCGAGTTCACCGGTCGCCTGCCGGTGATCGCCAGGCTGCACGAGCTGAGCAAGCCGATGCTGGTGCGCATCATGAGTACGGCGAAGAATTCGATCTACCGCCAGTACATCGAGATCTTCCGTGATGAAGGGGTCGAACTGAGCATCGGCCCGCGCGTTTTCGAGCAGATCGCCGAGCTCGCGCTCGAGTACAAGACCGGCGCGCGCAGCCTGCGTGGCATCTTCGAGGAACTGATCACGCCGATCCTCTACCTGATACCGGACAACCCGGAGATCTGCAAGGTTGAAATCTCGTCATTGTTTGAAGACGCCCGCTATTTCCGGCGCAAGTAGCAACCGCCCCGCCGCTGCCGGCGCCAGGCCCTGGCCGGACGCGCGCGCTGCGGCCGCCGCAGCGCTGCGCGTCGCAGCCCTCTGCATCGTTTCCTATCTGCTCGCGTGCACGGGAATCGCCATGTTCCAGAACCATCTGCTCTACTTCCCGCAGCGCGCCAGCGTTGGCGAAATGACCGCCGGCGGGCTCGCTCCCTGGCCGAGCGCCAACGACTTCCGCGGCCTGCTTGCCGAGCCGGCCACTCTGGCGCGCGCGACGGCGATCGTCTTCCACGGCAATGCCGGGCATGCCGGTCACCGCCAGTTCTACAGTGACGCACTCGCGCCACTCGGCCTGCGCGTCATCCTCGCCGAGTATCCGGCCTACGGCCCGCGCACCGGTGATCTCGGTGAGGCGAGCCTGGTGGCCGACGCCGAACGGACGATCGCGCTCGCGCACAGCCGCTACGGCGGACCGCTGTTGATCATTGGCGAATCGCTCGGGGCTGGCGTGGCAGCGGCAGCCAGTGTGCGCCAGCGCGCAGCGATCAATGGCCTGCTCCTGATCACACCGTGGGACAGGCTGGAGAACGTCGCCAGCCACCACTACCCGCTGCTGCCGGTCAGGCTGCTGCTGCGCGACCGCTACGACAGCACGAGCCATCTCGCCGGCCTGCAGCGGCCTGTGCTGGTCGCCATCGCGGCGGACGACCGGATCGTCCCCGCCCGCTTCGGACGGGCGCTGTACGATGGCCTGCCGCAACCCAAGCGCCTGGCGCTGATCGAGGGCGCCGATCACAACGACTGGATCTATCGGCTCGACGCGAACTGGTGGCGCCAGGCGATCGACTTCCTGCTCACTGCGGCCGATTGATCCCGAAGCCGGCGTCGTGCCGCAGTCGCGAGCGGTCCACGCCGCCGCGGCGTCGCGCCGTGGGTGAATTGACGACCGCTCAGCGCCGTTTCCTGGCCGCCATCTCTTCGTGCAGCGTCCGCCTCGCCGGCCGCAGCGGGGTTCGGCTCTGCGTCCATCCCGATTGCCGCGGCGGCGTCAGCAGCCGCAGGCGGGTCGCCAGCCAGCCGAAGGCACGGTAGAGCAGCGGACGGGTGTACAGCGCTGCCCAGCCTGCCCAGACGGCGTCCATGACCAGACTGCGCGCCGCCCCCTGGCCGAGCAGCGGCTGTTGCCCGACGCGGGTTTCGTGCTGCGCTTCGCCCCGCAACCGGATCAGCAGGTCGGGAATCGGGATGCGCACCGGACAGACCTCGCCACAGGCGCCACAGAGGCTGGAGGCGGTCGGCAGAACGTGTGTCGCCGCCAGGCCGAGCAGGTGCGGCGAGATGATCTCCCCAATCGGGCCGGGATAGGTCGCGCCATAGGCATGGCCGCCGATGCGCGTATACACCGGGCAATGGTTCATGCAGGCGCCGCAGCGGATGCACTGCAGGGTGGCGCGCAGCTGCTCATCGGCGTAGGCCTGGGTGCGCCCATTGTCGACCAGGACCAGATGCACCTCGCGCGGCCCATCCTTCTCGCCCGGCTTGCGCGGCCCGCTGATCAGGTTGAAGTAGGTGGTGATCGCCTGTCCGGTCGCCGAGCGGGTGAGCAGCGCGAAGAGCGGTGGCACGTGCTCGAGCTTCTCGACGACCTTCTCGATGCCGGTGATCGCAATGTGCACGTCCGGCACCGTCGTGCACATGCGACCGTTGCCCTCGTTCTCGACCAGGCACAGCGTGCCGGTCTCGGCAACGGCGAAGTTGACTCCCGAGAGACCGATCTCGGCTGCCATGAACTTCTCACGCAGCACCGCGCGGCCGATGCCGATCAGCTCGTCGACCGATTCGGTGTAGCTGGCACCCGGCACCTTGTCGGCGAACAGGCGGGCGATCTCCTCCTTCGTCTTGTGGATCGCCGGCATGATGATGTGCGACGGCTTCTCGCCATCGAGCTGGACGATGTACTCGCCCATGTCACTCTCGAGCGCCTGCATGCCGGCATCGGCCATCGCATGATTGAGCTCGATCTCCTCGCTGACCATCGACTTGCCCTTGACCATCAGTTTCGTCGCGTGCCGACGGGCGATGTCGATGATGATCCGGTTCGCCTCGTCCGGGGTTTCGGCCCAGTGCACGCGGATGCCGTTCTCGGTCAGCCGGCGCTCGAGCAACTCGAGCAGTTCCGGCAGGCGCGCCAGACTGTACTTGCGGATCTGTTCGGCGAGCGCGCGCTGACGCTCGAAGGCAGCCAGATCGGGAAACTGCGCCGCCCGCTTGCCGATCAGGAAGTCCATCGCGCCGCGAAAGCTGCGGCGCAGGTGCTCGTCGGCAACCGCCTCGGCCGCGCGCTCGCGGAACTCGCTGGCGGGAACGAAGCCGAGTGGCTGTACGCTCATGGCAGTTCCTCCTCGTCGAGCAGCAGGACGATCAGCTCCTTCGGTCCGTGCGCACCGTAAGCCAGCGTCACCTGGATGTCGGCGGTTTTCGACGGCCCCGAGACGAGCAGCGCATTGGTCGGCAGGTTGCCGCTCCAGTCCTGGGCGCTGATCGCCGCCAATAGGTCGGCATGGATCTGATCGGCATCGAGGAGCGCGAAATGGATGGGCGGCACCAGCGACATCAGACGTGGCTCGCTGGCGTCCGGCCAGATGATCAGCGTGCCGGTCTCGGCGATGCCGCCGCGGGTCGAGGTCAGGCTGGCGTCGACGTCGCAGAAGAGTTCGGCCTTCCAGTCCTCGACCGGCCGGTCGTAGGCGCGCAGGCCAGCGATCCCGCTGCCGGCGAGCGCCGCGGCGTGCCGCTCGCCATGCAGCAGCGAGCGCACCCCCTTCGCCAGGCACAGGTCGCGCAGTTGCTTCGGCCAGTCTCCGCGGCTGGCCCGGACGACCTCGCCGTGCCAGAAAGCCATCTTCTCGCAGAACAGCCGGATCCGTTCGCCGCGATCGCCGGCTCCTGCCGCAGCGGTGAGCGCCGCCTGGTGGCTCCACACGTCGGGTGGCAACGGCAGCGGTCCCCGTGGTGCCTGCCGCAATCGCTGCAGGATGTTGTCACGCGCGCTCACCGCGCTTCTCCGGAATCGGCGCCGCAGCGCTGCCAGAGAAAGCTGGCCAGATGCTGCCCCTGCAGGCTGCCACCCCCCTTCTGCAGCGTGTGGTTGAGATTGAGCATGCAGCCACAGTCGGCGGAAACGAAGGTCGTCGCTCCCGTCTCCTGCAGCGCATCCGCCTTGTCGCCGGCCATTGCCCCCGAGATTGCCGGATGCTTCAGCGAAAACGTGCCACCGAAGCCGCAGCATTCCGCTTCGTGGGCATGCACCACGACATCGACCGCCGGCAACTGATCGAGCAGCGCGCGGGCGTGCACGTGCGTGCCCATTTCGCGGCGAGCGGCACACGAGGTGTGCAGGGCAACCCGCTCGCGCGGCCCGCGGTCGGTCAAGCGTACCCGCGCCACCTCGAGCAGGAACTCCGACAGCTCGAACACGCGATCGGCAAGCGCCTGCGCTTCAGCCTGCAGGAGCGCGTCATCGGCGAAGATCTTCGGGTAGTGGTGGCGCATCATGCCGGCGCAGGAGCCCGACGGAACGACCACCGGCCACGGCTCGGGGAACAGCCGCAACTGGGCGAGCGCCACCGCGCGTGCCTGATCGGGGAAGCCGCTGCTGTGCGCCGGTTGTCCGCAGCACGTCTGATCAGCGGGAAAGATCACCTCGATTCCTTCCCGCTCGAGCAGCCGGACAGCGTCCAGCCCGGCCTGCGGGCAGAAGAGATCGATCAGGCAGGTTCCGAAAAGGTACACCCGGGCCGGCTTCTCGGGATACCGGCGGCGCTCTGTTCCATCCATGGCACACTCCTGCGGGAAAACCGAAACCAGAGTGGTAAGACCACTTCAGGTTAACTTACGTTTGCCGCGATCTTTTGTCAATCCTTGCCACACCTGTGCCAATCGTCCTCCAGGACGGTTGGCCTGAAGGCATTCCCGGGACTCCCGCACACCCGGGCATGGGGCCACCCGGTGACCGCTCAGCCCTCATGGCAACTGGTCAGACCAGATTCTTCCTGCAATAATCCGACGCCGATGCCCAGAGGACGCCAGCGCGAGCGCATGACCTACAGCAAACTCAAATTGCCGCGAATTCCCGATGCCGTCGCGCATCAGCTCGAGACGCGGATCATCGAAGGCTCACTGAAGCCCGGCGATCGTCTGCCGGCCGAACGGGAACTGGCGCTCGAACTCGGCGTCTCGCGCCCCTCACTGCGCGAAGCGATCAAGCAGCTCGTCTCACGCGGGCTGCTGCTGAGTCGCCATGGCGGCGGCACCTTCGTCACCGACCGGCTGACGACGAGCTTCAGCGATCCCTGGCAGCAGTTGCTCGCAGAACACCCGTTCCTGCACGACGACGTACTCGAATTCCGCCACCTGCTGGAAGCCTCGGCCGCCTCTCTGGCAGCACAAAGGGCGACGGACAGAGATCTGGAACGTCTCGAACAGGCGTACCAGCGCCTCGACGCGGCTTATGCCGGCAGTGACCGCAGCGCACAGGTCGCCGCCGACGTTGCTTTCCATCTGACGATTGCCGAGTCGGCGCACAACGCCGTCTTCGCCCACCTGCTGGCGAGCATCCTGCGCCTGCTGCACGAACACGTGCGCCACACCCTGCAGGAAATGTCGGTCAGCCCGCAAACCGGCCGGCAACTGATGCAGCAGCACGCGGCAATCCGCGACGCGATTGTCGGCCGCCAGGCCGAGGCCGCCCGGCTGGCATCCGACGCGCACATCAGACATGTCCGGCAACGGCTGCTCGACGCCACGCAATCCGAGCAGAGGCGGCAGCGATCGCTGCGCCACCTGAGCTGACCGCCAGCCCGCGAGCGGGCTAGACCTTGACGCGCATCAGGCGCGCCTTTTCGCGCACCCAGTCGCGCTCCTTCTCAGCCTCGCGCTTGTCATGCTGCTTCTTGCCCTTGGCGAGGCCGATCTCGACCTTGATGCGGCCGCGCTGCAGATGCAGGTCGAGCGGCAGCAGCGTGTAGCCGGCACGCTCGACCTGGCCGATCAGCTTGCTGACCTGCCTGCCGTGCAGCAGCAGCTTGCGCGTCCGCACCGGGTCCGGCCGCACATGCGACGATGCCGCCAGCAGCGGCGTGATGTGCATGCCGAAAAGAAAGACCTCGCCATCACGAACGACGACGTAGGCTTCCTTGATGCTCGCCCGGCCAGCGCGGATCGCCTTGACCTCCCAGCCATCGAGAACGATGCCCGCCTCCAGCTTCGATTCGATGAAGTAGTCATGAAAGGCCTTCTTGTTGGCGACGATGCTCATGCGGCCGTATCTCGGTTGGTCGGGTTCCGGAGTGCTAGAATCCGCGATTCTACAGGATTCGCGAGGTGTGGCAGACGATGGCCATGGTCAAGAAGTCGGTGCTGATCGAGCATTCGTCGCAGCAGATGTTCGATCTCGTCGATCGCGTCGAAGACTATCCGCAGTTCCTGCCCTGGTGCAGCCAGACCCACTGCGAGTTCCGTGACGAGCGGCGGACGGTCGCCACGTTGCACATCAACTACCGCAGCGTCAGGTCGCACTTCACGACGGCGAACGACAAGGAGTCGCCGCTGTGGATGAAGATCACGCTGGTCGATGGACCGTTTCGCCGCCTCGACGGCCTCTGGCGATTCAAGCCGCTGACCGCCGAAGCGTGCAAGATCGAGTTCCAGCTCTCCTACGAGTTCTCCAGCCGGATGTTCGAGAAAGTCATCGGTCCCGTCTTCAGCCAGATCGCCAACACCTTCGTCGAGGCTTTCGTCAAGCGTGCCGACGAGATCCACGGTGCGCCGCATGCCTGAGATGCTGACGATCGAGGTCATCTACGCGCTGCCGACGAAGCAGCATCTGGTCACCCTCAGGCTGCCACCGGGCAGCACCGTCCAGCAGGCCATCGACGCCTCGGGGCTGCTGCAGAAGTTCCCGGAGATCGACGTGAAGACGAACAAGATCGGCGTCTTCGCCAAGCTCAGCAAGCCGGACGCAGTGCTGCACGATCACGACCGGGTGGAGATCTACCGGCCGCTGATCGCCGATCCGAAGGAGGTGCGCAAGCAGCGGGCGGCCGCCGGCAAGGTGATGAAGAAGGGAGCCGGCGAAGGCGAATGACGGGACGTGGCTACTTGCAGTTGCGCTGCACGTCGTCGCGCGTCCGCGCGATCGCCTGCGCACGCTCGCTGTCGTCGAGGTAATAGCGCTCGCCCTTGCCGTCGCTCAGCTGGATCCGTTCGCCCGACTCGAGACTGCGCAGGTATCGACGCAATGCTTCGCAATCCTCGCGCTTCCTCGCGTTCGCCCGTTGCTCGTCTTCACGCTTCTCGGCCGCATCACGCGACTCCTGCTGCCGCTTGCGGAACTCCATGTCACGGTCGGCGAGGGTCCTCGCCGGCGCCGCAGCCGGCTCGCTCGCCGGCGACGGCGCCGCGGTGTCGATCCGGCGCAGCTGTCGCACCGGACCCGACGGCGGGCGATCCGAGATCACCGTCTTGTTGTTCTCATCCTGCCATTGATAGACCTGCGCCTCGGCAGCGATCGCGGTGGCCAGGATGACGGCGACAAGAGCAGGGCGTTTCATGGTCATTCAGCCGTGTGAGAGCACGCTGTATAATACGTTTTTGTGACCGCGGATCAAAGGCCATGCGTGTAATCCAAAGGGCGCTGACGTTCGACGACGTTCTCCTCCTTCCCGCCCACTCGACGATCATGCCACGCGATGTCACTCTGAGAACGCGCCTGACGCGCAACATCAGCCTCAACCTGCCGCTCGTTTCCGCGGCGATGGACACGGTCACCGAAAGCCGTCTGGCGATCGCCCTGGCGCAGGAAGGCGGCATCGGCATCGTGCACAAGAACCTGAAGCCGAAGGCGCAGGCGGCCGAAGTGGCGCGCGTCAAGCGTTTCGAGTCCGGCATCCTCAAGGATCCGATCACCGTCCCGCCGACCATGTCGGTACGCGACGTTCTCAGCCTGACCCGTCTGCACCGGATCTCCGGAGTACCGGTGGTCGATGGCCAGGTCGTCGTCGGCATCGTCACCAACCGCGACCTGCGCTTCGAAACGCTGCTCGACCAACCGGTGAGCAACATCATGACCCCACGCCCGCGACTGGTGACCGTTCATGAGGGAGCGACCGTCGAAGAGGGCAAGGCGCTGATCCACAAGCACCGCCTGGAGCGCGTCCTGGTGGTCAACGACGCCTTTGAACTGCGTGGCCTGATCACCGTCAAGGACATCATCAAGACCACCGAACATCCGGATGCAAGCAAGGATGCGGCTGGCCGCCTGCGCGTCGGCGCCGCCATCGGCGTCGGCCCGGGCACCGAGGAACGCGCCGAGCTTCTCGCCGAAGCAGGCGTTGACGTCCTTGTCGTCGACACGGCGCACGGCCACTCGCAAGGGGTCCTCGACCGCGTCCGCTGGGTCAAGAGGACCTTTCCCACCGTCGAGGTGATCGGCGGCAACATCGCCACCGCCGATGCCGCGCGCGCCATGCTCGACCACGGCGCGGACGGCGTCAAGGTCGGCATCGGGCCGGGGTCGATCTGCACCACACGCATCGTCGCCGGCGTCGGCGTGCCGCAGATCACCGCCATCCAGATGGTGCACGAGGCGATCAGGGACAGCGACGTGCCGATGATCGCCGACGGCGGCATCCGCTATTCGGGCGACATCTCGAAGGCGATCGCCGCCGGCGGCGACGCGGTGATGCTCGGCGGTCTGTTCGCCGGCACCGAGGAAGCGCCGGGCGACGTCGAACTCTATCAGGGCCGTTCCTACAAATCCTACCGCGGCATGGGCTCGATCGGTGCCATGGCTGCGGGCGCCGCCGACCGCTACTTCCAGGACACGGCCAATCTCGACAAGCTGGTGCCCGAAGGCATCGAGGGCCGCGTTCCGTACAAGGGTTCGGTGCTGGCCGTGATTCATCAGTTGATGGGTGGCCTGCGGGCGTCGATGGGTTACCTCGGCTGCCGCAGCATCGGCGAGATGCACGAGCGCGCGAGCTTCGTCGAGATCACCTCTTCGGGCGTGCGCGAGTCACATGTCCACGACGTCCAGATCACCAAGGAAGCGCCAAACTACCACGTCGATTGAACCGCGATCGACGACCGACGGGCGGCGACGAGCCGCCCGCTTCATTTGAGGCCGTGCCATGTCCCATCAGAAAATCCTCATCCTCGATTTCGGCTCGCAGGTGGCACAGCTGATTGCCCGCCGCGTGCGCGAACAGCAGGTCTATTGCGAGCTGCATCCGTACGACGTCGGCGAGAATTTCATCCGCGACTTCGGCGCCCAGGGAATCATCCTCTCCGGTGGCCCGAACTCGGTGTATGAAGTCGAGGACTTCCGCGCGCCGCCCGTTGTCTTCGAGCTCGGCGTGCCGGTTTTCGGCATCTGTTACGGCATGCAGACGATGGCGGCACAGCTCGGAGGCCGCGTCGAGAGTTCGAAGCGGCGCGAGTTCGGCTACGCCGAGATGCGCGCCCGCGGCCACTCGGCGCTGTTCAGCGGCATCGAGGACCGCCGCAACGAGCAGGGTCACGGTCTCCTCGACGTCTGGATGAGCCACGGCGACAAGGTGACCGAACTGCCGCCCGGATTCACCGTCATCGGCAGCAACGAATCGACGCCGATCGCGGCCATGGCCGACGAGAAGCGCCGCTTCTACGCCGTGCAGTTCCACCCCGAGGTGACGCACACGCTCAAGGGTGGCCAGATCATCGGCCGCTTCGTGCGCGACATCTGCGGCTGCGGCCATGACTGGAACATGCCCGACTACGTTGTCGAGGCCGTGTCCAGGATTCGCGCGCAGGTGGGCGGCGACGAAGTCGTCCTCGGGCTGTCGGGCGGCGTCGACTCATCGGTGGCGGCAGCGCTGATCCACCGTGCGATCGGCGACCAGCTGACCTGCGTCTTCGTCGACAACGGCCTGTTGCGCCTCAACGAGGCCGAGCAGGTTCTGCGCACCTTTGCCAGCAACCTCGGCGTGCGCGTCGTGCACGTCGATGCCGCGGCGCGCTTCATGCAACAGTTGCAGGGCGTCACCGACCCCGAGCAGAAACGCAAGATCATCGGCCGCGAATTCGTCGAGGTCTTCCAGAGCGAGGCCGCCCGGCTCCCCAATGCGCGCTGGCTGGCGCAGGGAACGATTTACCCCGACGTCATCGAGTCCGCGGGAGCGAAGACGAAGAAGGCACATACCATCAAGAGCCACCACAACGTCGGCGGCCTTCCCGAGAGTCTCAACCTGACGCTGCTCGAGCCGCTGCGCGAGCTGTTCAAGGACGAGGTGCGCGAACTCGGGATCGCGCTCGGATTGCCGCGCGAGATGGTCTACCGCCACCCCTTCCCCGGTCCCGGCCTCGGTGTCCGTATCCTCGGCGAGGTCAGACCCGAATACGCCGAACTTCTGCGCCGCGCCGACGCGATCTTCATCGACGAACTGCGTGCCAGCGGCTGGTACGACAAGACCAGCCAGGCCTTCGCCGTCTTCCTGCCGGTGCGCTCGGTCGGCGTCATGGGCGATGGCCGGACCTACGAGTACGTCGTCGCCCTGCGCGCGGTCGAGACACAGGATTTCATGACCGCGCACTGGGCCGAACTG
Organism: Candidatus Accumulibacter similis; assembly: GCA_013347225.1. NCBI lineage: Bacteria > Pseudomonadati > Pseudomonadota > Betaproteobacteria > Candidatus Accumulibacter > Candidatus Accumulibacter similis. Next base: position 4,094,987 of record CP054595.1, read on the forward strand.
CCGCACAGCCTGCTCGGCAAGGTCGCGAACCGGATCATCAACGAAGTGCGCGGCATCAACCGTGTCGTCTACGACATCTCGAGCAAGCCGCCGGCGACGATCGAGTGGGAATGATTCGGCGTCTTTCAGGGTCTATCGAGGCCTGTCGGAAAGTTCATCTAAGTCTTTGTCCTACATAAGAAATGTCTGTTGAGATCTATCGGCATCTATCGGTGAGATGCCTTTCGATCTGACGGTAAATCTGACGGTAAAAATCTTCGACCGGATGTCTCCAAAGTTTTTACCGTCAGCTCAAAGCGAGCACTGACGGTAAAAAAGATGGCATGAAATTCATATAAATCAAGCACTTAGTGAAGTTGTAGCGGCCGTTTTGGCGTGACGGTAAAATTCCTCCGAGAGGAGGGACTGCCGATGCTGTCCGATGGCACGCTCAGGGGCATCAAGCCCCAGGCCACCACCTACAAGATCGCCGACCGGGACGGCATGTACGTGACCGTCTCCCCCAGGGGCACGATCACCTTTCGTCTCGACTACCGGCTCAACGGCCGGCGTGAAACGCTCACGATCGGTCGCTACGGGTCGAAGGACGGGATCTCGCTGCTGATGGCGCGCGAGCGCTGCGTGGAAGCGCGCAAGGCGATCGCCGAAGGCCGGTCTCCGTCCCAAGAGAAGCAGCGCGAGAAGCGCAGGGCGGCCGAGGCCAAGACCTTCGAAGAGTTCACGAAGCGCTGGCTGGAAGAAGCCAGGATGGCCGAGAGCACGAAGTCGATGCGCAAGAGCATCATTGACCGGGACATCCTGCCTGTGTTCCGCAATCGGCTGATGGCCGAGATCGGGCCGGAAGACCTGCGCAACCTGTGCGCCAAGGTCAAGGCGCGCGGCGCGCCGGCCACCGCCGTGCACGTGCGCGACATCGTCAAGCAGGTCTTCGGCTTCGCAGCCCTGCACGGCGAGAAGGCGCCGAATCCGGCGGACGAAGTCGGCCCCTCGTCGATCGCCACCTTCGTGGCCAAGGACCGCGCGCTGTCGCCGTCCGAGATCCGCGTCATGCACCGGGTGCTGGACGCCACGGCGACCCTGCCGACCATCCGCCTGGCGCTACGCCTGATCCTGCTGACGCTCGTGCGCAAGAGCGAACTGATCGAGGCCACCTGGGACGAGGTCGACTTCGAGAACGCCGTCTGGACGATCCCGAAAAGCCGCATGAAGGCCGGCAAGCCCCACAACGTGTATCTGTCGCAGCAGGCACTCGACATCATGGTGGCGCTGCGCACCTGTGCCAGCGGGTCCAAGTTCCTGCTGCCCTCGCGCTACGACGCTGACCGCTGCATGTCGAAGGCGACCCTGAACCGGGTCACCCAGATCGTCGCGGAGCGAGCCAAGGAAGCGAAGCTGCCGCTGGAACCGTTCACCGTGCACGACCTGCGCCGCACCGGCTCGACCATCCTGAACGAACTCGGCTTCAACAGCGACTGGATCGAGAAGTGCCTGGCCCACGAAGACGGGCGCTCATCGCGCGGCGTCTACAACAAGGCGGAGTACGCAGAGCAGCGGCGTCACATGCTGCAGGAGTGGGCCGACATGATCGATGCCTGGGTGGCGGGGAAGACCCACACGCCGACGCTGCTGCCGCCGACGATGAAGGTGGCAACGACGGCGGCGCCGATTTGAGGGCTGGAGTTGGACGCGATCCACAAGCCTGAAGCGCCGCTGTGCGTCGGCGTGGATGGATGCCGTGCAGGATGGATCGCAGTCGCTGACGTGGGCGGCGGGCTGACATATCGATTGCACGCGAGCTTCGCAGAGCTCCTCGCGTCGTGGAGTACAGCCCAGAGGATCCTCGTCGACATTCCGATCGGTCTACCTTGGAGAGATTGTCCGTCGCGTCCCTGCGATCGGCAGGCCCGTGCATTGCTTGGGCCGCGAGCCTCGAGCGTGTTCTCGCCACCTTCGCGTCGCGCCTCGAGGGCCGCGAACGTTGGACAGGCTCGCGCGTGGAACCTCGATGAAGTTGGTCGCAGCCTGTCCGCTCAGGCCTGGGGAATCTGCAAGAAGATCGTGGAGGTCGATCGCGTGCTGCTCGAAGACACGAGCGCGAACCGGAAGGTCTTTGAGGTCCATCCGGAGGTCTGCTTCTGGGGGCTGAACGGCGGCAAGCCGATGCGGCATCGGAAGAGCAAACCGGAGGGCGTCAGGGAGCGCCTTGCCACGCTCTCGGTTCGGCTGCCCGCGGCGGACCATCTTCTGCAAAGAGTTCTTCGCGAGACCCGTCGTCAAGACGTCCTAGCTGATGACGTACTCGACGCCCTTGTGGCTCATGTCACTGGACGCACGGTCGAAGCGGAGCTCCGGCGCCTCGTTGGTATTCCATCGGAAGACGACGAAGGCTTGCCAATGCAGATGCTGTTCTGCGAACACCAGTTGACCCCGCTACGGCCGGGCAGTTGATTGGCCGGAGGTGTTATCCAGAAGATGACCACTGTGGCTCTGAATCAGTGACGCAGGCCGGGTAGGGGTCCGACGCCGTTCAATCGACACCTTCGCTGCTGCTGAGCAGTAAGGTGTTCAGCAGGTTCAGCTCGTTCGACGCCATGAAGTACCGGTCGTCGAACACCAGGTCCAGCTTCAACGGACTGACCTCGCCGACTGTTGCGGCCCACGGGAACGACTCGTACTTCGGCAGCGGGGGCATCACGGCCGAGCCAGCGTTCAGCGTCCTCCCGAGTGCCTCTTGCCACAGCGGCTGGTCGTCGAGCCGAAAGGGCTTCCCGTCCTCGGCGGTCTCGGAGAACATGAACTGGTAGTGCCCGGCCGGCACCGCCACCCAGGTGTTCGGGGATTTCAGCTCTTTGAGGGTGCGGAACTCGTTGGCGGCGTCGTGTTGCTCTCGCTGGAGCAGCTTGCGCAGGTTGGCCGCGGGGATGCGCAGCGCCGGCGGAAACTCCCTGTTCTCGTCCATGGCCTTTAGTTGGCCCATGAGTGCGCGGCTCGCGCGGTTCAACTGCGTCTCGTGGCCCTCGAACGCGAAGACTTCCTGCTTCTCGAAGCCGGCCCAGTTCTCCACGACAACCGGGCCAGAAAAGCTCACGTGGTCAGGGAGGCTTGTCCCCTCGTCAACAGCCACAAGCAGAGAGGTAATCGGGGTCGCGACGAGCTCAACGAGATCGCGCATGCACTCGTTCTTGACCAACGTTCGCCCGTCCGTTCCGCGCTTTGCAACTCCGTGAAGCTTCGCCAACGAGAAGATCTCGTCGACGTTGGCTTGGGCGCGGCCGGCAAGAGCCTGGAGCTCCTTGCTCTTGCCGTGCTTCTTGAAGAGCTCGGCCTCTCTCATGAACTGCGAGACGTACTGCGACATCAAGCTGATGATCTCATCAAGCCCGACCGCTCCAACAGGAACCAGCGCAACCTTCTGGCGCAGGTCAGAATCGCCCGTGATGCGGGTCAGAATGGTCGAGCGAAGCATCACCAGCAATGTCACGAGGTCGATGGCCTGCGCCAACCACTGGCGCTTGTCCATCGCGTTCTCGAAGACGATGTAGTCGTCCACGGTCATCACCAAGTGCCGCGGCACGTTGTCGCCAGACACAGTCTCGCCTGCGCTGTTCTTGTACCGACCTCGCCCCCGGTAGATGAGCTGGGCAATCTCCATGAGTGCGGCTTCGATGTTGAAGCGCGGCACGCTGGCAATGATCCAGTCGGTCAGCGGAAACGACACTCCTCGCGCGCCGGACGACGTCATGAGAAACACACGGGTGGCGTCGCGCGTCTTTGGGCTGACGAGCTTCTTGCGCCGCCAACCGGGGACCGACGCGTCGAGCACGTGGATACTGTCGGGGTGCAATTCCTCCGGCGCTTCCTCGAGCAGCATCGCGCGCAGGTCTCGCAGGAACAGCTTGTCCTGGGCGAAGTAGATGACCTGTCGAGCACCTGCGGCCAATGCCTTCAGTACCTCGTCCGCCGCGCTGCGCTTCATCGCGTCGCCCGCCTGATCGCGGATGGCTTCGCGCGGGGACTGCATCTCTCCCGGGGTGCGCTTCGATGCCTCCAGCCGCAGTGCCGTCATCTTCACCCGGTAGTGGATGTGTAGCTCGCTGGCCGGGAAGCTGTTCGTCATGACGTGAAGCGTCTTGCGCTTGCGTCGGGCGATGCGCACATCGGTGACCGCGATGCGAAATGGCCGCTCGCCCGGGGACTTGGACACCAGCACCTTGTCGGGTGTGCTGTCGCCGGCGTTCAAGTAGCGTTCGAGAACCACCTCGTTGCCCAGTGAAGCATCGGAGACGACCAGGGTCACGCTGAACGGGCTGTGCTCGCCGGCGTCCTCGAAACAGGCCAGGAACTCGTTGTTTAGCCACTCGGCGACCGCGTGGACGAAGAGTGCTCCGGCACCGTCGCCCGCCAGTTCGTCCACCATCACCACGATGGTCGGCATCTTCTTCGCAAACAACCGACGCTCTTCTCGGCCAGCAGCCTTGGACGCAGGGTTCACGAAGAGACTCGACAGCGCTTCAATGGTCGTCGTGCGGTTGGCCCGCTCTCGGAAGCCTTGAAGAGCCGCGGTCAAGACCATGCGGGTGACTTCAGGGTTGAGCTGCAAAAGCTCCTTGGCTGTGAGCGCCATGCCCTTGAGCACGCCCATGAGCGGGCGATCCTGGACCAAGTCTTCGTGTTCTGACAGCTGGTCCTTGCGCACCTTGGCGGCTGCGTGCTCGGCGTCAATGTCCTCCTCTTCCTTGGGGTCCAACACCAGCAGCGGCGAGTTCACGGGCTTGACGAGGTCTCGGACCCCGTCGGCCACCACAGCGCACGAGACCTTGTGTTTCGTAGCCCGGCCCAACTCGACCTGCTTGGCATGCCAGCGTTCCGCGGAGGCGATGATTTGGGCGTTCGTGGTGAGTGTCAGGATGCCGGTCGGCTGGCCGTCCTCGCCGCGCGCCAAGCTTTCCGTCACGTCGCGGTTGATGACAACCCGCGGGCTCACGTACAGGAAGAGGTACCCGTCCGACTTCTGGCTGAGGTGACTGCGGATGGCGGTGGTCTTGCCGATACCTGGGTTGCCCTCAAGGGCCAGCACGTTCAGCGCGCCACGTTCGGAACGCTTCAGCCCCGCGACGATGGCTGCCGCGTGCATGTCGCGCAGCGAGAGGGCCGTCCTGCCTTGCGCAAACTCGCGCATCACAGCACCCACGGCTTCGCGTGGTGACGCACCAAAATACTCCTGCAGCGGCTCGGTCTCATCGACCATCGACATCGCTGCGTCCAGCGTGAACTCCTGCGCCGGGTTCGAGAACTTCGGGACAGCTTCGTCCAGGTTGAAGGTGAAGTCCTCGCCGGGCCGGAGCGCTGCTTCCGGTAGGCCCTTAAAGGCCTTGCGTAGCCGAGGCGGAAGCTTGGCGACCATGCCCTTGAACACCGCTTCGACTTGGGCTTCCAAGGCCGCTGCGTCGTCTTCGGCCAGCTTGGCGGTTTCGCGATACGCCTGCCCCAACTGGGACATCAGCTTGCCGCGCGGCTCTGGCTCGGTCCCCGGGACAAAGCGGGCTGCCAGGCTTTCGAGCCCGTTGGGGGTGACGGCCAGCGCGCGCGCAGTGCATGCTTTGTTCAGCAGTCCCCGCTTCTGCAACAGTTGAACCGTCGCCTCCGCGTAGGAACTGGCCTGGCACAGCTTGTAGAGAGGCTTGTCGTGCGAGGTCAGCGCCCCGAGGTAGTTCTTGATGTCGCCGGACAGCTCGAACGACTCGCCGTCGACCTCGGCCGTCAAGCGGGCGAAGACGCTGCGCGAGTCGACGATGCGCCGATGCCGCAGTAGCTCGTCCAGATGGGCACCTTGCTCGCGGAAGTCTTGCAGCTGCGGGGGCATGCTGTACGAGTACTCTTGGACGAGTAGGTAGTCGTCTCGCGAGTCCGGGCCGGTGAGCCACAGGGTGAAGTCCGAGTTGGCGGGCTGCCCCTTGCGTGACCAGTCGGAGTCCACGAGGCCGCTCAGCCCGAATTCCTCGTAGAAAGCCTGTCTTGTCTCGGCGCGCGCAGATTGCTCGAGTGTCGATTCCCCCGGCAAGGTCAGCGGACACCAGAGAGCCCGGACCTTGAGGTCGGCCGGATTCTTGAAGTGCGACTTGACCTGCTTCAAGTAGGCGCGCGTCGCCGTGTAGCCGACCCCATACGCTGTCATCGCCAGGTGGCGCACGGCGGCATTGACGACATCGCGACCCGCCGGGTCGATGATGTCCAGCTCGCGGGACAGCTGTCGGGAAACCTCGAGCAGCTTCGTGTCATTCCAGCGGCGCAGCCCGGGACGGTCGCGCGGCACCAGGCCTTGTTCAATCAGGCAGGCCAAGACGCCGCGCTTGACGAGTACCTCGTAGGCTTGCCCCCAGAGCACGGCCTGCTGCCGGAAGCCGAGTTCGGTGACGGCCTCCATCACGAGACCTCTTTGTGGAGCACCTTGGTGACAAGAGCCAATACCGCCGGCAGTGACAGCAGCACCGAACGGCTGCCTCGGCGGTTCATGACTTCAATCTCGCCGCTTTGCGTCGTCTTGGTCGGGTTCGCCCAGTCGAAGGGGTCGAGGACCGGCAGCAGCATCGACTTCGCAGCCGGCTTCTCGCTCTCCATGAAGTGAATGGCACGCAGGACGCTGACGAGCGACTTTCGGACGTCGGATGCCTGGCCGATGCCAAGGATGTTCATCTCTGCGGTCTTGGCCGCCTCGATGTTCGAGATGCGCTGCTCGACTTCGTAGAAGTAGGTGCAGAAGCCGGACTGCGGCCGTTCCTTCTCCTCGCCGACAACGGTGAGCGTCGCAAAGGTGTAAACGGGTACGACGCTTCGCAGGACTTCCTGCGACAGCGAGGCGTACATCGCTTGGTGGTCCTTGAAGTTCACGACCTCGAAGCCGCTCTCGGTGGCTTCGCGCTTGCGCAGTCGTGTCGCAGGAAATACATCCCGACGCAGGGTGTAGAGGTGCAGGTCATCGAAGCGCTTCATCGCCGCATCCAGAAACTCGAGAGTCCCGTGCGGTGCGTGCCGCTCGGCCGCACGACCGATGTGGCGACTGCCGAAGTGATGGGACAGCAGCATGACGTGCTTGAAGCCGTCGGCTCGCAGCCGGGCAATCTCTTCCAGGATGGGCTGGGGGTTCTTGAACTCCTGCCGGCTCTCTACCAGACGTGAGCGCATCCGCTGCGCTCGCAGAATGCTCGTGTCCCCCTGCCGTTCGGCCGTATAGGTTCGACTCACGAAGAGATAGCCGTCGGCGTCCGCATACGCGGGGTGGGAGTCGCACGGCCGGGTGACGTAGGTCAGCAACGCCACCTTGTCGAGCGACCCTTCTAGGGCGAACTGCAACGGCTGCCCGCCCAGCAAGGCGTGCAGCGCGCCCTTGCGCTTCCACTCCAGGTTCCGGGTGCTGCCGCCGGCGTCGGCCTGAGTCGTCAGGCCCTGCAACTTCACAGCCCCTTCGCGGGCAAGCGCTCTTTCGAGTGCCTGACTCACGGCATAGACCGCCGTGTTCGGGTCCTTGGCGTCGTCCTCTCGCTTCAGCTTTCGTCCGGTGTGCTGCAGGCGCACGATGCTCAGCGCGACATCAGGCTTCTCGGCCCGGACCCGTCGCTGAAGCTCCCAGAGCACGACGTACACCGTCATTGCGAAGGCTACGATGCTCGCGGAGCGCAGCTGCTCGGACCGGGCTTTTTCCTTCTCGTCCCGGTCGCGGCTGAGTTTGAGCATGTCGAGGTCGTACTGGACCTCGATACCCGCATCGGTCTTGAAGTACTCCTCGTGGGGTAAGTCGGCAACCCACTCCTGTTCCTGTCGCAGCCACCGGTACGGTACGAAGCGAATCGGCAGGACCGGATACGCCATGTCGCGCTTCATCACGACGTCGTGCGCGTCGCCTGCAACTGCCAGCGAACGCTCCATCAGCTCCGTCTTGACCGTGTAGGAGGCGATGCTGCCAGCCACGACCGGCTCCTGCGAGATGGTCAGGTGCTCGAACCACGCAATGGAGTCGTCGCCGCGCTCAGCCTTGACGAGGATGTCGGCCTTCTGACCAATGGAGTCGACGGCTTCCCAGCTCACGATGCCGCGGTGCAAGGACACCGTGAAGCGCTCGGCGTTGTCGCTGGCACGTGCGACGACCTTGTTGACCTTGCTGCGAAGCAGTTCAATGAGCTCGCTGGCAATTGCCTCCACGACGCTTGCTCTGGCAACCAACGTCTTGTGCAGGTGCCGTAACGTTGCTGCGGGGTCCTTCTTGAGCTGCTCGGCGATGCGCTTTGCCGCTTCCGCAACATCCAGGCCAGCGACCTGGTCGATCGTGTCCGGTATGACCAGGTAGAGGAAGACGAGCTCGGCGACGTCGCGTCGGACGAAGAGGTCTTTCTCCTCGCCCTCGAACAGGCGTTCCCGAAGGCGGTCGAGCCGCGACTCGAACGCCGATTTCCCAGTCTGTGGGTTGTTGCCATTGACGCGGAACCGGTAGGAGACCTCACGAAGCGTGGCCACGCCCTGTGCGGGCTCGGTGCGCGTCTCGAATAGCTGCGCTGAGCCTTCGGCCCACACGGGCAGGCACGAGTAGAACAACGCCTTGCGGAGGTGCTCTGCAAGGTCCGACACGTTCTGCTGCCCGTAGATGAGGCTCGGGTCCAGCAAGAGGGCCGCGCCCTTGACGCCAGCAAACCGGGCGAAGCAGTCCTTGACGTGCCGCACGTAGGCCTTGAACCCCGATTTCGTACTCTGGCTGCTGAGGGCGTCCATCAAGCCCATCGTCACCTGGAGCCGGACGCGCGCCAGCGCTTCGTCGTCGAGAAAGTCCAGGAAGTCGCGAATCTGGCTGCCTGGTCGGTTGCGCTGAGCTCGGATGGCGTCCAGCGTCTCGTCGACCTCGTCGTCCTCCATGCCCTCCTTGCGGAGCTTGTTGGCAATGCCCTGGCAGAGCAGTTCTAGGCGGTCGGGGCCCTCCACCGTCTCGATGGCCGTGAGGACCTTGCCGATGTCCTTGAGACGTTCGTCCGCTCGTCGGTCGTTCGAAGCGAACACCACCGGAACCAGCGAAGCAGTCGACGGGGCGGAAGGCTTGCGTTCATTCACCGAGTCAGCCATTCGCTGCAAAGCCTCGTCCATCGAGGCCATTGCCAAGCTCCCCGGTGCAACGCCCTTCAGCGCCTCATCCACCAGGTCGGAAACGACCGAGTAGAACTTCTCCAGACTCTTCGCGGCTGCGGCTTCGGTTCCATGCTGCAGGCGGCCGCCCACGCGCGCTGTGGTCCCACGCGGAGGGGGTTCCATGTCGCGAATGAAGCCACTGCCGTCGCCAGGCTCGAACTGCTTGGCGAACTCAGGGTTGCGAAACAGGCGGGCAAGTACGCCGCGGGTGTTGACGACAACTTGCCCGTCACGAACGCTCACCAACGGAAGGGCCGTCTGCGGCGCATCCTGCGTCGGGGGCAACGCATTGGCGAGAAGTTCAGCCAGCTTCGCAAGCTGGAGGGAGGGGGTGACGGAGCGAGCAGATACGCTCGACCCGCCCCGATAGGGGGAGGTAGACATGGTCGACTCCTTTTCTTGGCAGGTAGGCCACTTCACGCCACAAGCCGACCAAGCTCGTGGGTGGATTTCGACTATTGGTGACGCAGTTTAGCTGCTTCGGCCGTCACTGCTCAATAACTAGGCAGAACCACGCCCCTGGCCAAAGGTTGGTCCAGCAGCTCGATCGCTTCCTTGGCGGGCGCGCTCTCGACTAACCGGGTCTCCGATGCGCCCTTCGTCGAAAGTCCGGCATCGGCGCCTTCTTCACCCCGTTGCTCCCAGCCTGCCGCCGGCTTTGTAGCCAGGCCATCACCTCGGCCAGGTCCCACACCACGCAGCGCGCCGTGAGATAGAACCGCTGCGGAAATTCCCCGCGGCGCTCCAACTCGTAGATCGTCGAGTCCGCCAGCGGGACGATCTGACGTAGCTCGCTGCGTCGAATCGTGCGCCGCAATCCCTTGGGATCCGTCGGCGCCGCCTTGTACAGATCCCGGATCGCGCGCGCGTCGAACGCGCCCGTCGGCTCCGTCTCTCGCACCGTCTGGCGAAGCGCCGAGTCGCCATCTCGCCCGGCATCACGATCGTCGGAGACGTCCCCGTCGAGTGCAGCTGGCATCGCCTGCGCCCTCCCGGCGCCGGCCGCGCGCGCCACATTGACGAACTGATTCCCACGTTTCATCCGCACCTCCGTCGTCGGTCCAGGGGCCACCGCAGCGTCCCCGACCGACTCTCCGAACCGTCGACCTCGCGCGCCGCCACCGACTCGGCGGCTCGCGAGCCTCGGGGCTCCGACGTGGCGTCCTGGCGCCTTCCGCCATGGATCGCCGGCATTCGCCAGCTATCGCGAGGCCCTTGGCTTCCGGTTACGGAATCCGGCGCAGAAGTGTCGGGACACATCGACCACCACTGCCGTTGTCGGCCCTACGAATTAGGTCACCTGTCGCTCTTTTCCTTCCGCTGACCCCCGCTCGATCTCCTCCCCGTCCGGCAACCGACGGGGAGAGTCATGGCGCTCAAGGCGGGAGAGGGTCTCCAGCGATGGGAGATCGCGGTTACGAAGAAACTGGTGGGCGAGTTCAGGAGGCGGTCTCGAAGCCTCGAGCGGGAGGAGTTCGACGATCTGATGCAGGAGTGCCTGGCGCACTGGATCGTGGTGCGACGGAAGCTCGCGCCCGATCCCGATGCGCCACCCGTGGGCTACATGGCGCAGGTCATCCGCAACAAGCTCACGGATCTGATCCGGGAGAAGGCGGCCGACAAGCGCGCCGGAGAGCGGGAGGCGCTGTCGCTCGATGCTGCGCTCGACGGCTCGGACGATGGCCTGACGCTGGCCGACCTGCTGGCCGAAGAGGAGTCGGCCCAGCAGGACGAGGCTGGTGCCGTCGATCGCCACCACGCGCGCATCGACATCGGCCGCGCCCTGGCTCGGCTGACGCCGGTCCAGCGGCAGCTGTGCCGGATGCTCGGCGAGGAGGGGCTGACGATCAAAGAGGCATCCGAGCGGCTCCGAATCCCCCGCGGCACCCTGTACGAGGAGATCAAGCGCATCCGTCGGGTGTTCGCAGATCAGGGGCTTGGCGACTATCTGAAGGAGTAGCCCGACACTTTTCGACGCGATTCCGTATGCCTGAGGACCGACCTGAATCGGCACGGAATCGATGATCAAGTTCACCATCACCAGCACCAAGGGCGGCGTCGGCAAGACGACGCTCACGGCCAACCTCGGCGCCCTGCTGGCCGACATGGGGCTGCGCGTCCTTCTGGTCGACGCCGACGTCCAGCCCTCGCTGTCGAAGTACTTCCCGCTCGCGGAGGCGCAGCCGGCAGCCGGCCTCACCGAGGTGATCCTGCGCGGCGAGGTGACCGCGGCGTGCATCACGGCCACGGTCTTCCCGAACCTCGACATCGTCGTGTCGGACGACCCCGAAGGCCATCTCCCCAACTGGCTGCTCAACCGGATCGACCGCGGATTCCGGCTGCGTTTCGCACTGCAGGCTGCCGTCGTGGCGAACGCCTATGACTGCGTCCTGATCGACACGCAGGGTGCTATCGGCCCTCTGCAGGACGCGGCCCTCATGGCTGCCGACATGCTCGTCTCGCCGATCACGCCGGAGGTTCTCTCCGCGCGCGAGTTCAAGGACGGCACGATGGAGCTGCTGGATCGGCTGGAGCCGGGCAGCGCCCTGGGCGCCACGCTCGGGCCGGTGAAGGCGGTGATCTACCGGCAGGACCGCACGGCCGACGCCCGTCTCATCGCGAGCGGCATCCGCGAGGACTTCATCCGCCTGAAGGGCAGGGTGTCGGTGCTCGACACCGTCGTGCCGCACGCCAAGGCCTACAAGGAGGCGGCCACTCTGCGGATCCCGGTGCACCGGCACGAGCCTCGGAGGGACGGCGTCATGCCGAGCGCGTCCACGGTGATGCACCAGCTCGCTTGGGAGCTGATCCCCAGCCTCCAGGGCGTTCACGCCGGCGACTCCGCTGCCGAGGAACGATCGGCATGAGCGGCAAGGTGTCGGTCGACGAGCGGCGGCGACTGGTCGCCGAGTCGTTGCGCGTCGGAAACCCAGGCAACAACGCCCGCGATCTCGCCGGCCAGGTCGACCCGCGAACTGAATCGCAGATCGAGCTCGCGGTCGACGAGATCCACCCCTACGAGCACAACCCGCGGCGCGCGACGAACGCGAAGTTCGATGACATCAAGGAGTCGATCCGCACCAGCGGCCTGAGAAGCCCACTCACCGTGACCCGCCGCCCCGGCGAATCGCACTTCATCGTCGAGGCGGGCGGCAACACGCGGCTGCTCGCGCTGCGGCAACTGTGGGCCGAGACGCGCGATCCGCGCTTCCGCAAGCTGGTGGCGCTGTTTCGGCCGTGGCGATCAGAGAGCCACGTCCTAACTGCGCACCTGATCGAGAACGAACAGCGCGGCGAGATGACCTTCTGGGACAAGGCGTGCGGCATCGTCGCGCTCAAGTCCCGCCTGGAAGCGGAGCAGGGCCGCACCCTGACGCTGCGGCCGCTGGAGGACGCGCTCCACGCGTTGGGCCTGGCGGTCAACACCGCGACTCTCGGTCTCCATCTCTTCGCCACCGAGCGGTTGCGAACCCTCGGCGAAGCAGTGACGGATCTCTCCGGCCTCGACGTCAAGACGATGCAGCCGCGGCTGAATGCGCTGAAGCGCTACGCCCAGACGCGGAGCTCGATCTCCGAAGACGACCTCTACGCGCAGGTGTTCGAACCCGTCTTTCGACGCATCGCGCAGCAGTGCCCGCACACCGGCACGTTCAGCGTCTCCGCCACCTGCGAGGCCTGCGAAGTCGGCCTGGCTCATCACCTTGGCGAACCCGTGGAGTCGCTACGTTTGGCACTGAGGTCGAAGGGCGAGCGCGAGTCCCAGGCGGACCCGTCGACGCCGGTGGCCCGCTCCTCCGCCGATGGCGCAGATGTGGACGAACTGCTGATGCATGCCAGGCGCTTTGCCGACGCCGTCGGCATCTCCGGCGTGATTCAGCCGGAACAGCAGTCCCCCGCCGGCTTGCGCGTCGCGACGCTCACCGGCGGCGACGCGGAGGATCCTGCGCGCCACCGCGCCTGGTGCCTGCTCGCGACGCTCCTCGGCCAGCTCGAGCCGAACGCGGCGTCGTCGAACGCGCCGGAGCCGGCGTTCCTGCAATGGCTCGTCGATCCCGACGACCCGTCGTCAACGGCGTTTTGGGAGCTGCTGGCTTGCGCCAGGCGATCGGGCGGCCTTCGCCGGCAACCCGGCGTCGCGGGCGAGGCGGCTTCTGCCTCGGAGGCAGCGTGATGCTCCCGCTGCAGGACGCCCAGGTGCGGCTCGTCCTCCTCAACCACGTCACGGTGCGTCTGGCCGACGCCGCGCAGGACGAGCTCCACGCGGCTGGCATCGAGATGGAGCAGCTGGCGCACCTTCGGCAACTCTCGGCGGTCGACCTCAGTCGCCTCGCCGCGATGCGCAGCCTGACCATCGGCGTGACCTTCGACGGTGCGGCCCTCAGGGCCGGGCTGCGCGCGGTGGCCCTGGTCAACGAGGCCAAGGCGCTGGAGACGTACTTCATCCGGCACGGTGCGTCCACGCACCTGATGACCGCGCTCTTCAAGCTCCGCCGCAAGCTGACGCTCAAGCGCCGACGAGACATCGGTGCCCGGCGTCCGGCCGGTCGCGTGCCGCTGCCCGACTACGCGACGCGCGAGCGCATCTACCAGGCGTGGCGGGCTATCGCCGATCCGTCGCCCCGCGCTCGCTACTACCGGCTGCACCAGGAGTTCCAGCACATCCCGATCGCCGTGCTGGAGGCGGTCGTCCGCGAGTTCGAGGCCGACGAATGAACGCGCGCATGGAGAGCCTCGGCATCACGCCGCAGTTGTTGCTCGAAGTCTTCGACATTCCGGTGAGCTTTCATCGCTGCCTGGTGCCGATCACCGGCGGCGTCACATCGGCATTGATGCTGTCGCAGGCGATCTGGACCAGTCAGGCGCTGGAGCCTTCTGCCGACGGCTGGTTCCTCCGCTCCCAGGAACAGTGGACACAGGAGACGGGGCTCTCGCGCTGGGAGCAGGAGACCGCGCGCCGCGCGTTGCGCCGCTCGGGCCTGCTCGAAGAACGTCGCGTTGGCATGCCGGCGAAGCTCTGGTTCCGGGTCCGCGCGGATGCGGTCTGGCGCGCGTTGCAGGCCCATGCCGGGGCGGCTGACCGGTGAGCGCCGGAGGAGGCAGCCGTCGTGAATGAAGACGCGCGCCGGGAGCACGAGGAATCACAAGCGGCGCCTGGCGACGCCGCGCCGCTCGCCGTCATCTGGCCGCTGCTGGGCCGTCACATCGCCTTCCATCGGCGGCTGGTGGATCTCACGTCCAGCGTCAAGGCGGCGCTCCTGCTGTCGCAGTCGATCTACTGGACGCGCCACGGTCGGGACATCGCCCGGAACGGCGGCTGGTTCCACAAGACGACGGAGCAGTGGGCGATCGAGACCGGACTGTCGCCGAAGGAACAGGCCAGCGCGCGCGAGGTGCTTCGCAATCTCGCGCTCCTGGACGACCAGCGCATCGGTATTCCCGCGCGGCTGCACTTCAGGTTGAGGCTGGACGAGCTCGGCGCGCGGCTCGCCGATCGGATTGCCGGCGATCCGCAAGCGGTCGACTGGAGCGACCGACTCGTGCTCGCGGAACTGCTCGGTCCGTCGGTGGCCTTCCACCGGACGCTCGTCGAGGTCGCGGGTGGCGTGCACGGCGGGCTGATGCTGTCGCGCGCGCTGCACCTCACGCGGCTGCAGGTTCGACGTCGTCTGGACCAGTGGATCGTCAGCTCGGCCGCGCGCTGGTTCGAGGAGCTCGGTCTCACGCGGCGCGAACAGGAAACGGCGCGGCGCGATCTCGTGCGTGCCGGGCTCTGGGAGGAGTGCCTGCGGGGCATTCCGCCGAGCCTGGTGGCACGCATCAGGCTCGACTGCCTGCTGACATTGCTGACCGAAGACGTCTCGCCGGCACGGGCCACCGACCTGCGCGGCGTCGATCCAGAGCGTGACCTTGGCGCAGCCAACGATTCACCGAAGAGCGATTCAAGACTGTGGCATCCCCGCAGCCTTGCCACGCCGAATCCGCCACCACAGTTCGGCCCGACCCGCGAACACGGTTCACCCGAAAGCGCCGCTCTTCTTATGAATCACAGTACAGGTGAATCACTACAACCACAGAACACTAGCTCGCCGACGCCTGCGCCGGCCGCCGTGGATGGTGGTGGGGAGTTGATCTTTCCTGAGCAGATGCTGCCGGACGAGCGCCAGGCAGCACGCGTGCTGCTTCGCCCCTGCGGCGATCACGCCCAGGCTCTGCTCGACGAGCTGGCCGGCCGCCTGCAGATGGGCGGCGTGCGCAGCAGTTCGGTCGCGTACTTGCGCGGGCTCATCGCGCGCGCTGGCGCCGGCAGCTTCGTACCGGAGCTCGGTCTCCGCGTGGCGGCCGCGCGTGCGCAGCGCCAGAAGGAGGCCGCTCTGCGTCGCGAACGCGAAGCCGAGGAACGGCGTCTCGCGGCCGAACGCGCCACGCCCGAGTACCAGGCCAGGGCTCGCGCGCAGCGCGAGAAGGTCAGGCAGATGCTCGGCGAGCTCAAGACGCGCATGAGCACCGGAAGGCAACCATGAGCACACCGCGCGCCCCCGCCCCGTCGATGCCAGAACACGCCAACACGGAGTCCGCCATGACAGCACAAGACGCGCCGTCCTCACTCGGTCCGGTGCCCGACCCCGCGCCAGCCATCTCCGCGCCTGCGGCGCCAGCACGGCCCGCAGGATCGTCGCTGGGCCAGCTCGTCGACGAGACACCCGATGCGATGACCCTGCACACGCAGGACGCGTACCGCATGTTCACCGGCCGCGCCGCCGATCCGGCGAGCAACGCGCCGGCCATTCCAGGCGGCCGGCGCTTCGCGGCGGTGCTCAAGGCGATCTGGTACCTGTCGGCGAACGACAACCCCTACGCCGACTGGATCTTGATCCGTGTCTACCAGTCGCTGTCCGGCATCCGCTCGCAGATGGGTCAGGTCATCGAAGAGCGCGAGGCCGAGTTCGAGCGCCTTCGCCGCCGAGGGCTTGCGCTGTCGGTGCTCGCGTCGCGCAGCCCGGTCACGGTGGAGCTGGGGTTTCGCAGTCCGTATGGCTACGCCACGGCCGAGGCGATCGTCGAGTTCGACTACCACGTGCGCATGGTCAAGACCCTCGTCCTCAAGGACCGCATGAGCGACGAGACGGGCAGGGCCGAGATCCGCGCCATCGGCCGCGGCCTGCGCGCGCTCTTCCTCGAGCCGATCCGCTGGGAGCGCAACCTATTGCGCGAGGAAATGCTCCCGCTGAGCCGGCGCGACTTCCTGCCGGGCGCCGACGAAGCGGCTCGGCAGCGCGTGCGGGCCGCGGTGGCGTTGTTCGGCGAACTTCCGCGCAAAGTGTTTACCGGCGAGGAGGCGCCACGGCACTCGCAGCGGCGCGTCACCCCGACCGCGGCGGAACTGCGGTTGATGCAGCAGGTCTCGCTCGGCGCGGACGCCGGGCCGCCGCCACCATCGGAAGGGCAGCTCCTGTGACGACGGGGATATGCCCGCCGGCACGGCACCCCAGTGCGCAGGAGTGGGCGATGCTTCGCGTGCTTGCGCGCGAGGCACTCGCCGACGCCACGTTACACGGTGCCGCGCAGCTGTCATTCCGCGGCTATCGCGTCGCTGCCACGCGCCTCTGCACCGCCGGGACGGATGGCGCATTCGTCGAGATCACGCTGGCTGGCAATCGCGGCGGCGAGCCGCTCGACAGTGTCCGCATTGCAGTTGCATTCCGATCGGACCCGGGATCAGCATGCCGCATCGATCACTCGCGTGCGCCGGCAATCGCTGCGCGTCACTCCGAGTCTCTCGCTGGCTGTGTCAGCCCGGTTGATGCCCGTTACGCATCGCCCGAAACCGGTCAGATCTCCTGAGAACCGGTGGCCGCAAGGTCCGGAGATTTCGTCAGTGCTTCTACCCAGCCGGGGAGTCCCATCCCCGTACTGGGATGGTCTCCCCATTTTCATGTTTTCCATGTCATAGGAGGCCATCATGTCCGAGTCATCCCAAGCCAGCAGCCAGCCGTCGTACTTCAACCTGCACGTCGAAGGCGTCGGCTATCTCAATCGTGTTCGCACCGTGAAGCCGAAGAAGGGCCAGGAGTTCCTGGCCTGCACCGTGGCTGCCCTCCGCGGCAGCGACAGTGACGTCAGCTACACGAAGTTCGACTGCCGTGTCAGCGGTGCTGACGCTCAGGCGATCGTCAAGCGCCTGGAAAACGATGTCGCGGCCGACAAGTCCGTGATCATCGGCTTCCGGATCGCCGACATCTATCCCGAAATGTTCACCTTCGAGAAGGGCGACAGGAAAGGACAGCCGGGCGTCAGCATCAAGGGTCGACTGCTGCGCATCAAGTTCGCCAAGGTCAACGGCGAACCCATCGATGTGCCGCAACCGGCGCGCGCGGAGGAACACGAGAGCGTTCCGTTCTGACCGCCGGCACCGTCAGTCTCAATCCATCCCCCGGGGAGCTCGCTCCCTGGGGGAGGAGTTCCCCATTCGTCATACGAAGGAGAACTCCATGTGTCGACCGATCGAGTCGATGTCGGACGCGGCCCTGCTCAGCACACTTGTCGGGCCCCGAACGGCAGCGAACCTGTTGAAAGACGCGAGCGGCAGCCTGTCGCGGCTGCTGAACGCAGACGTAGCGCAGCAAGTCCCGTCGTCCTCCGTCGGAGCGAAGCTGATGGCGGCCAGGGAACTGGTCCGTCGTGCCCTTGCCGAGACGATGCGCGAGCGGGACATGCTGGCCTCACCGGCCGCGGTGCGGGACTACTTGCGGATCATGCTGGCCCAGCGCGACCACGAAGTCTTCATGGTGCTGTTTCTCGATGCACAGAACCGGGTCATCGCGCCCGAGGAAATGTTTCGAGGGACGCTCACGCAGACCAGCGTGTACCCGCGTGAAGTGGTCAAGCGGGCGCTGTCGCTGAACGCTGCGGCAGTGATCCTGGCGCACAACCACCCATCAGGCGTCGCCGAGCCCAGCCGGGCCGACGAGTTCCTGACCCAGTCGCTGCGTTCCGCACTGGCCCTGGTCGACATCCGCGTGCTCGACCACATCGTGATCGCAGGCAGCAACGCCACGTCGTTCGCCGAACGCGGCCTGTTGTAGCCCGTGAACCCTGCGCGACGCCCGTCGCGCATCCCATCCGGATCGGGACTTCCCGGTCTGGTTCTTCACCCCAGCGGGGATGTGCATCCCCGCATGGCGGGGGGCCGTTCCTGCAACTTCTCTGGAGTCTCACCATGAAGAGCGGACGTTCTCTCGTCGATCTGGCCCGTGAACTCGAGCGCCAGATCTCCTCCAAGCGCGACCTGGTCGTGCCTTCGTCCTTCCTGCAGTGCCGTACCGATGAGGATGGCAGCCTCAAGCTGATCGTCGACTCCTGCCAGGGAGACGGCGAATACGGCGTCACGGGTCTGGCGCGTCGGCAGCTCGCCGACAAGCTCAAGATCCCGTTCGCCTACTTCGAGCGCATGCGTACCGAGCAGCCGCAACTGCTCGATCGCAACGTCAACACCTGGCTGCAATCGGACGGCGACCGCCGGATGATCCGCACGCTGGACGGGCAGGTGAGGGCGGTGCTGTCGGACCGCTATCGCCGACTGGACAACTTCGATCTTGCGGAGAACGTCCTGCCGATCCTGCAGCGGCTGGAGGGTGCCCGCTTCGAATCGGTCGAACTGACCGAGACGAAGATGTACCTGAAGGTCATCACGCCTCGCGTCGAGTTCGAGGTCGCCCCCGGCGACATCGTGCAGGCCGGCATCGTCATCACCAACTCGGAAGTCGGCTGCGGCACGCTTTCGGTGCAGCCGCTGATCTACCGGCTGGTGTGCAAGAACGGTCTGATCGCATCGGACCATGCGCTGCGAAAGACGCACGTCGGGCGCTCGCTGACCACGGAAGCGGAGTCGGTCAATGTGTTCAGGGACGACACCCTGGCCGCAGACGACCGGGCCTTCTTCCTGAAGGTGCGGGATGTGGTCGAGGCTGCGGTGTCCGAAGCCACGTTCCGCCAGGTCGCACAGAAGCTGCAGAAGACGCGCGACATCCGTCTGACCGGCGACCCGGTGAAGTCCGTCGAGGTGCTGGCCAACCGCTACACGCTCAACGACACCGAGCGGGCCGGCGTGCTGCGGCACCTGATCGTCGAAGGCGATCTCAGTGCCTATGGGCTGGTCAACGCCGTCACGCACTTCTCGCAGGACGTCGAGGACTACGACCGTGCCACCGAGTTTGAGGCGCTGGGCGGCAAGCTCATCGAGCTGGCCCCTGGCGACTGGAAGGAATTGGCCCACGCCGCCTGAGAACCCCCGAAGCACCGCTACCGGCGGTGCTTCGGGACTCCTGCCCCTGATTGAAGTCCTCCCCCCTCGCCCGGCGCAGCCTCACGGTTGCCCGGGCATTTTTTCGTCTGTCAGCAGTGCTGACGGCTGCCCCGGCTGTCGGTCGGTCGAGCGAACGAGAAACTCATCTGCCGAGATAGACCGCCGTGATCTGCTCGCGCTCGTGCCCCAGCTCTTCGCTGATCGTGAGTCGCGCTTCGCGGTCGGCCTCGCGCTGCGAGGGTGTGAGGTCTCTCGACCGCGGCCCGCCGGCCGCCGGCGCCGGCCATCCGGTCAGCTCGCGGTAGCGGGTCTGCGCGTACTGGTGGCGATGGCCGTGGATGCGGTGCGCGCCGGCCGCCGCGCACTGATACTCGAAGCGGCGCATCTGCTCGACGTAGCTTCGCTCGGCCGGGATGAGGCTCCCCCTGCCGGCCAGCGCCTTGGCCTCGTCGAGGACCTGGCGCTGCTCCGCGTTGCGGATCGGGATCTCGCGCGGCCGCCCACCCTTGGTCCAGGTGTCCTTGAGCGCCAGCCGGTCGCCACGGTCGGCCCACTCGGGACGGATCTTGATCGACTCGCCGCGCCGCAGGCCGAAGGCCGTCTGCAGCCGCAGCGACATCGCCGTGTAAGGATCCGTGATCCTGGCGAGATCGCCGCCGGTCAGTTGCCGCGCCTTGCTGACATTGGTGACGTACTGCCGGTTGCCGATGCCGTAGTGGTCGTTCTCGCGGGCGATGACGTTCTGTTTGCCGATCTTCTCGGCCCACCATCGCAGCTCCGCCATCCGGTTCTTGATCGTGCCCACGGCGAGGCCTTCCGCCTGCCATCGCTCCACCAAGCCCTCGACGTGCTTGGGCTTGAGGCTTGCTGCAGCCATGTGTCGATAGCCCAGTTCGTGAAGCTGACTTGCCACCAGGTCCAGCACGCGCTCGCGGTCGCGCTGGGTCGCGAAGCTGCCGTCGCGGTTGCGCCGGCACAGCTGCTTCAGCTCGTAGTTCAGGTTACGCATTCGATTGCTGCTGTCGGTTGCCGTCCTCGTTCCTGTCGGTTGCCCCTGGGGCGAGATGCTTCGTTGTCGCTGGTGTGTGATCGGTCAGGTCAGTGTTTCTGTCCGTCCCGAACGCCTGGGCGTTGCGGGAACCACGAGGGACACGGGACACCACTCCCGTTTCGTGCCGAGTTACTGCTGGCCGCCGCGGCACGCGGCATTGGCGTCGATGGCGCTTCCTGCGGGAAGGTGATCCATCGGGTGAGCCATTGCCCCAAGGCCCTGGGTGCGCCGGTTGGCGCCATGGCTGACATGGCCCGCGGGGAGCGGGCGGGTGCAGACCGCGTTGCACGGTCCGAGGTTTTGACGCGCCAGGGAGCCCGTCACGTGGGGTCATCACTTGCGACAGCCCCGGCAAAACGCTCGTGCGCTGGGGCAGCGTGCGCGTCGTCACTACTGGCTGGCACCGCGTAGTGACGACGCGGTTGGCGCAGGGGGCTGGGGCAGAGTGCGGGCGTGATTGCAGCAGTGGCGTCTCGGCTGATGCCGCTACGGTCCCGCATGCTCGATTGGGGCAGGGCAGACGCTTCGTCTCCGAAGCCTGACGCGTATCTCCAAGCCTTTTGGCCGCCGGGTTTCAGGAGATGAGGCCGGCGTATGCGCCCACGGATGCGGGCAGGGGCGATGCGGTGTCGGGCATCAACCGGGCTGACTCAGCCAGCGTAAGCGGCAACGATCCTGCGCCAACGCCTTCCGGAGCGCAACCGCAGTGGTCGACTGCGGCAGGCATACGTCGTCCAAGCATTCGACAACATCGTCAGCACTGCGGACGGCCGGGACAGCCCTCGGTCCGTGCAGGCGACTTACCCACCGCCGCGCGAGTCTTGCGTGTGAGGCGCCGATCGCGCGGCCGTGGATAAGCCTCTCCCTTCCGAGCGTTGTGGGACGCGGCTAAGGACCGGGTGGCGAAACGCGCCTGACGATCTTGCCAAGGTACAAATCGGCAGGTTTGTCGAACAGCGGATCGCCCGGCACGCGGATGGGACCCACGAGCGACCCGACGGCAAGCCCGCGCAGTGTGCCAGCCGTGAGCCTCGTGACGAAGAGGTCGAGGTCCTGAGCATTCCTCTGGAGCTCGCGAGTAGAAGTTTGGCTCGTCTGAAACTCGTGAATGACGAGTACCGCACGCGGCGCCTCAAGCTGTCGCGCCCATGCAAGACTGCCGGCGACTGCCGTCAATAGCTGGTATCGCAGCAAACGAAGCGGAGGTAACCCTCGCGCGGGAGGATTCAGTAGAGAGGTCGCGAGATCACGCACCCGGTCAACGCCACCGCCGCGGCCACGCTCGAGAATGCGATCGAGCGCATCTGCGAGGGTGTCAGCAACCAGTTGATCGAATGGCTCATCGGCCTTCGCTTCGATGGTCAGGGCGAGTGGCGCACTGCCTGCAACCGCCCGTACTGCCAAGTCCGCATTGCGTACTTCGCCGACGCGCCTATCGAATGCAAGTCGCGCCTCGGGCTCACCATTCTCCAGCACTGCGGACTGCGTATCCGGGTGTGATGAGAGCAATGCCACAAGTTCATCTGGCACTGAAACAGAACCGGACTCGACCCACGCCCGGGCGAACTCCTTCGCACTGCGGCCGTCACGCCATTGGTCGGCACCGCCCTTCGGCGGCGCGTATCGAAACCAATCTTCGACGGACTGAATGAGTTGGCCGTTCTTGGTGATGCGCACGGGCGTTCAGAAGATTACGTTGTCATCGGTCCACGCCACGGAATCTCGCGACGCGAACACCGCCGCGTCGAAGATACAGGGCAGTACACCGCTGCGCTCGCAGAGAGCTTGAATGCCATCCGAGATGAAACGGTAGTAGTTGTCGTCCCCCAGCGCTGTAGCCGTCAGGCGCACTGGGAACCCGAACTCGTTCAGCCAGTCGGTCAGGCGACTGTCGATCGGGATCTCGTAGCGGGTCAGTCCCAAGGACTGCAGCAGGTTG
Source organism: Candidatus Accumulibacter similis (assembly GCA_013347225.1). Classification (NCBI taxonomy): domain Bacteria; kingdom Pseudomonadati; phylum Pseudomonadota; class Betaproteobacteria; genus Candidatus Accumulibacter; species Candidatus Accumulibacter similis. Next base: position 4,117,448 of record CP054595.1, read on the forward strand.
CGGGACTGCTTCGGTCCGAAGCCGAGGAAGTGATCCTGAATGTGCCGCGCCACCTCGATTTCGACATCTCTTGACACCAACTGCGTCAGCCGATTGCACTGGGCGAGCGTGTCGGTCCACAAGCCATCTTCGAGAATCTCCAGGTTCTGGGCGAGCTCGCTCGCGATCTTGTCGGCGAACCGGATTCCTCCCGCTTTCCTGAGGACCTTCGCGATCAGGACGCCGGCATCGCGTGCCTGGTGGACGGTCGGGTACGTAAGGGGAAACGAATTCAAGCGGATGAACCGTGCCACGTGGCTCTCGGGTCCAGACTTCTGCCGGGTGGTTAGCCGCATGGAGACCATGGCCCGCCAGAAGCGCTCCTTGGTGACGGCCGGCTTCGTCTTTGCCAAGTTGTGCTCTTGGCGTGCACGGATCAGTGCATTACCCGCCTGACCGGCGACGAGCTCCTTCACGCGAACAACGTCCTTGTCTTCGATTTGCCATTGCAGCTTCATCTGATTGGATTTCAGTAGGAGAGCGCGATTCTGGGTAGTGAAGCGAATGGGCCAATTCACCGGTGCGGTCTCAAGCCTTCCCGACCGGCGTGCTACGCGATCGCGCCTCCCTCGCGGTGTGCATGACGGGCTCGTTCGTGCTGCAAGCGCTCTCCCGACCTGCGCACTGCTTCGTCGAGATGGTCGAGCAGTTCTCGCATCCGCGCGAAGCGCTCCAGGTCTTCGCCGTCGGAACGCCGCCGAAGTACCTCGCGTGCAGCCGGCTCCTGCGTCAGGCGAGCCAGGGCGACGCCGTGACGTCCCATCTGCTGAAGCGCGTCCGTAGCTTCCCGGGCCCGCTCCTGCAGAGATGCCAACGCCACTTGCGCGTCGCCGGAAAGAGGCTCGCCGAGAGGACCGCCCAGGAGGCGGGCAAGGACGATCGCGGCAACGACGTCGACACTGAGGCCGAGGTCGGCCGTGTGCCGGAAGAGGTCGTCGAACTCGGCTGCAAGGCCGGATTCCGTCAGTAGATCGAGCGCGCCTGCAACGTCGAGCCGGGAAGCATTCGCATCGACAAGTTCGAGCAGTCGGCGATAGGGCTCTGGCAGGTCGAGAGGCAGTGAACGCCGCGGCGTCTCGATTTCGGAGAGGTCGAAGTCCTCCATGGCCGCGAAATCGACGCTGCGCGAATACATCGCACGCGGGGCCGCCAACGCATCCATGCTGAGGGACATCGCCACGCTGCCCACGCCACCCCAGCCCGCCGCCAACGTCTGCGGGACCTTGCGCAGGGCCGGAAGGTCCTGGGCCTTTTCTTCGTCGGTCCTGGGTGCAATGACCAGCCAGTTGGTCCAAGGGCTCACGAGCCGGTAACGGAGCGCCGTTTCCAAGCCCACGCCATCATCCAGTTCCTTCAAGCGGGCGGCAGCCGCCACGCGAGCCACCGTAGACAAGCCGTCCGGGGTAGGTGTTGTCGCTGGAAACGCCAACTCCTGTCGGACAGTCTCGCCCTTGTCCGTCTCGACTTCTAGGATCGCGGCGCCTTGCGCCGGCGCGCGATCGAAGCGTGCACAGGCGACGACCGTGTCACCCTCGAAGACCGCGCCGATCCGGGCCGGAGTGATGTTCGCGGCGCCATCGGGCCAGCGAACTGCCACCCGCTTCGCCCGCGGCGCGCGCATACGTTCGAAGTGACGGACGACGCGGTCCGCCATGCCCTCGCGGGGCGAGACGAGCTCGCACACGCCACCGGTGACTGCCGCGAGTTCGCGAACGAAAGCCTCCGAGACTGCACTGCCGACGCCCACCGTGAAGATCCGGTGGCCCGACTTCTTCGCATCGTCGACGACGGTCTCCCAATCGGAGACTTCGCCGTCCGTCATCAGAAAGACGTCGGCCGATTCCGAGCGGCCGGCCACCGCATAGGCCTCGCGCAGAGCGTTGCCGATCTCGGTGCCGCCCATGTTCGCGTCGAGCGCCTTGGCAAACCGCTTGGCCTTGGCGAGGTTGGTCTTGTTGCATGGAAGCGGCCGATCGGACAACACGTTGGTCGAGTTGCCGAACGCGATCAGCGCGATTCGATCGTGCGGCTGCAGCCCATCGAGGATGCCTTCGAGCGCCTGCTTCGCCTGCTCCATCGAGTCTCCCTGCATGGAGCCGGAGCAATCGATGACGATGGCGAGGTTCAACGGCCGCGGCTGCTGCAGTCCTGGAAAGAACGGCTGGAAGCTCGCGACGGCAGCCAGCCCGACGCCGTCCTGGCCGCAGAGGACGAAGCTGCGCGTCGCCTGCGGAGCCTTCACGTTCAAGACGAAGTCGCGGTCCATGACCGCATTGGGCTGGCTCAGCGAGAGCACGACGCCCTCCGGCGACTTCACGAGCTCGATGGCGTGCGATGGGCAGACGAATTGGGCGTCGCGCAGCGCACCGCGTACCTCGACGCGCAGCGAGAACTGGTTCTCGACCGTGAGTGACGGTTTCGGCGCCTGGTGGGGCAGGTGGGGCGATTCGCCGAAGCGCGGCGCGATCGTGGTCGGCAGGAAGAACCGCAGCCGATCGCCTGCCCATCGATAGAGGATGGCGTAGCGGAAGGTGATCTTCGCCGTCTCCTGCGGGAGCAGATTGCCGACGTTCATCGTGAAGAGGCCCGGCTCGATCGCTTCCAGCATCACGGCCGCATCCCCGGCTTCGACCGCGTCCTCGTACTTCCCCTCCGCCGCCTTCTTCTCGACGACGACGCCTTTCAGCAGGCGCCCGCCGATTTCGACCTCAAGCTCGAGAAGCACCGCATCGAGGGGCAGAGGGAACGTGTAGACCGCCTCGATGTTCACGCGCTCGTCGTTGCGGTAGGTCTGCGAGACCGCGACCTCCGCAAGCAGATCCTGCAGGACTGCAGAGACCGAGACGTCGCACAGGGCGACGCGTTCGCCCCCCAGGCCGGTCAGGGCCGATGCCAGCTTGTTCATTCCTTTTCCTCGCTTTCATGAATCTGCGCGTACGCCTGCGTCACCGCGCGAAAGAAGGCCCGCACCTGCTCCGGTGTCAGGCCGGCGCGGCCGGGCTCCAGGGTGAGCTCGACGCCGTCGGCGACGACCAGGTGGCTCCAGACCTCGACCGTCCCGGCGCGCCGTGGCGTCGGGGGCAGGGGGCCGGTGGCCTGCTGCTTGAGCAACTCGCCGATCCGTTCCAGAGACAACCCCGCCAGCTGCCACTTCCGCACCAGGAGAAGCTGCTCGACGTGGCGCTGCGTGTAGTAGGCGCCCTTGCCGACGCCCTGCGGGCGATCGATCAGTCCGGACTGGATGTAGTACCGGACCGTGCGGCGTGGCAACTCGGCCAGCGCGGCGATCTCGTCGAGGGTGAAGGTCTTCTGGTCTTGCATGACAGTGATACAATACAGTGAAACTGGCATAAAAACAAGATTTGACTTGCTGAGATGCGGCTCGCCGATGGTGTTCGGGGTTGGGACAGGCGATCATGTGCCAGGTCAAGCGCGAAACTATGCAGGCGACTAGTACTATCATTGACAGCACACGATCACAAATGTAAGATGCGTGGCGTACAGAATTGAACGCAACGGCTGTTTAGTTTGTTAGGGACATCGCTGGATGGAAGCGACCGAGATCAGAAGGCTGCGAGAGAGGCTTGGGCTGACCCAGGCGGCCATGGCCGCGCAGCTCGGGGTCAACTTCGTGACCCTTTCCCGCTGGGAACTGGGGCGCAGCCGTCCGTCTGCGCTTGCGGTGGGCCGGTTGCGCGCACTGGAGGGCGCGGAGTCTCCGTCGGCGTCCGCGCCGTCCCCCTCGGCTGCCGTGGACGCGGCAGAACTAGAAGCCCAGAAGCTGGACTTCCTCGGCGACCCGAATCAAGTGCGGACGCTCGTCGAGGGCGAGCGGCTCAGCTACGGCCATCTGTTCAACCCGGCCTTCGCAACCGAGATCAGCCAAGTGGATCCGCTGCCACACCAGCGGATCGCCGTGTACGAGCGGATGCTGCCTCAGCCGCGTCTGCGGTTCGGCCTGTTCGACGATGCCGGCGCCGGCAAGACGATCATGACGGGGCTCTACATCCGCGAGAGCCTGTCACGACGCACGCTGCGCCGCGTCCTGGTCGTCGTTCCGGCCGGGCTGGTGGGCAACTGGTACCGCGAGATGCGGACATTGTTCCAACTGTCTTTCCGTATCGTCACCGGCAGCGACGCGCGGAAAGGCAACCCCTTCACGGGCGCGGACAGCGACCTCGTGATCGTCAGCGTCGACAGCCTCCGGGGTCAGGCCTTGTTCGGATGTCTGAGCGACCCGTCCGTGACCCCGTATGAGCTTGTCGTGTTCGACGAGGCGCACAAGCTCAGCGCCAACCGCGATCCCGACGGCACCTTCAGGCCAACCGACCGCTATCGGCTTGCCGAGGCGCTGGCTGGGGTGCGCGATATCCCAGACGAGTGGCGCCTCGGGTGGAGCGCTCATCACCTCCTGCTTCTGACCGCGACGCCTCACATGGGCAAGCCGTTCCCGTACTACTGCCTGTGGAGACTGCTCGAGCCGGAGATCTTCTCGACCGAGACGGCGTTCGGTTCGTTTCCAGCAGATGACCGCAAGAAGTACTTCGCCCGGCGGGTCAAGGAAGAAATGGTGAATCTGCGCGGCGCACCGCTGTACCCGCTGCGCGTGTGCGACACGCACAGTTACGAGCTGAGCCAGGGGCCGCTGAGTGAGCAGGAGCTGTACGACAAGACCACGGCCTACATCCGTCACTTCTACAACCAGGCTCGGCTGCTCAACCGCTCCGCGGCGCGCTTCGCGATGACCATCTTCCAGCGCCGCCTTGCCAGCAGCACCTGGGCGCTGTTGCGCTCGCTGCGGAACCGCCTGGAGAAACTCGAAACGCTCATTGACGACATCCAGTCCGGTCGCATTCCGGAGGAGCAGTTGCGGGAGCAGCAGCGGCGGCTCGATCGCCAGGTCCGCGACACGCTGGACGAGAAAACCGCCGACGAGGAGGGCGCCGAGGGCGGCATCGAAGAGCACGAGAAGGACGAGGCACAGGCACTTGCCGCGTTCGTCGCCACCAATCTGGCCGAGCTGGTCGCCGAGCGTGAGAAGGTCAGGGAACTTGTTGGTCTCGCGGAGGCTGTCTACGCGCGCGGCCTCGAAAGCAAGTTCGAGAAGTTGCGCGAGCTTCTGCGCAGCCCGGAGTTCGAGCAGGAGAAGGTGATCATCTATACCGAGCACCGCGACACGCTGGACTTCCTGATGCGACGGCTCGAAGCGATGGGGTACGCCGGGCAGGTGGCATACATCCACGGTGGTCTGGATTTCGAGGCACGCGACGCACAGGTGGAGCTGTTTCGCCGCCCGCACGGTGCCAAGGCCGGACCTGACGGATCAGGCGCCCGTTTCTTCGTCGGCACCGATGCCGCGGCCGAGGGCATCAACCTTCAGTTCTGCTGGGTGCTCGTCAACTACGACGTGCCATGGAACCCGGCGCGTCTTGAGCAACGCATGGGCCGGATCCACCGTTACGGCCAGAAGAAGGATCGGGTCGCGATCCTCAACCTCGTTGCTGGCAAGACCCGTGAAGGTCGTGTCGTGCAGACCCTGCTCAACAAGATGGAGGAGATCCGCAAGGAACTGGGATCCGACAAGGTGTTCGACGTCATCGGGCGCATCTTCGAGGGCCTTTCCCTCAACGACTACATCCAGCGTGCGATCGTTTCCGAGGACGCGGCCGATCGCGAAGCGCTCGATCTGGCCGGGCACTTGACGGTGGAGCAGATCCGGGCGATCGCGGCGCGCGAGGAAGCGATATTCGGCCGTGGCGGCGAGGTGGCGAAGGACCTGCCCAAGCTGCAGGAGGCGATGCACATCGAGGAGATGCGCCGCCTGCTGCCCGGTTACGTCCGCCGCTACCTGGAGCACGCCGCGCCGACCATCGACGTCGATCTCGTTGGCGACCTCGACAGCACCTTCTTCCTTCGTGCTCGGAGGAAGGGCGCGCTCGACAGCGTCATTCCACTGCTGGAGACCTACCCCGAGCCTGCCCGCGCGCGACTTACCGTGTATCGCCCCGCCGACAGCCGCGATGCGGTGTTTCTGCATCCGGGTGAACCGGTCTTCGAGCGCATGTCCGCCCTTGCGGTGGAACGCTGCGGCCTGGCTGGCCGGCGCGGCGCCGTCTTTGTCGATGTCTCCGCTTCGGCGCCATATCTGCTTCACGTCATGCGCGTGAGCGTCGTGCGGCGAGTGGACGAGGCGTTTCCGGCCCTGCACCAGGAAGAGGTGCTTGAGCAGTGCCTGGTTGCCGTCAAGCAGTTCGCGGACAACCGCATCGAGGAGACCTCCGTTGAGCAGATGCTGCTCCTGCGACCGGCCGCCAAGGTGGACGCGGCCAGCGTCGGCTTCGTTGCCCAAGGCAACACCTACCGGCTCGCCGCTGAGGAGTTCGTCTCGGGCACCTTGCTCCATCGAATGAGCGATGTGCGTCGCCTGCAAGCGATGGACCGGCTGCGCTACACGGAGGAGTACCTGCGGCGCGCCTACGACTACCAGGAATCCGAGCTGGCGTCGGCACGCAAGCGCTTCACCGAACGTGCCCGGGAAGGCGATAAGCGTGCCCTGGCCGAGCTCGAACGCATTAAGCAGCAGCAGCGCGGGCTGTACGAGCGCCGCGATGTCGCGATTGCGCAGGCCCGGCGCGAGGCCGAGCTGATCCAGCCAGGCCAGGTCGAACTGATTGCCACCGCCCTCGTGCAGCCGTCGACCAACCCGGAGGACGTCAAGGCCCGCGACTTCGAGGTCGAGCGCATCGCCATGGAGATCTCCATGGCATTCGAGGCGGCAGCAGGCGCCGACGCGCGCGATGTATCCACCCCCGAGAAGGCTCGGCTTGCGGGATTGACCGACTACCCAGGATTCGACGTCTTCTCCAGGCGCTCCGACCACGAGCGAGCCATCGAGGTGAAAGGACGCGTCGAAACCGGCGATGTCGAGCTGACAGAGAACGAATGGGCGAAAGCGATCAATCTCCGCGGCAGGTATTGGTTGTACGTCGTCATGAACTGCGGTTCGTCGTCCCCGAGGTTGTTCCGTGTGCAGGACCCCTTCGGTCGGCTCCTTGCACGCGCCAAAGGTTCGGTTGTTCTATCCGCGGCGGCGATCCGAGAAGTGGCGGAGGTGGTGGCGTGACGGCGAAACGAGTGGCCAACGGCTGCGCACGAGTCGCTTGTCGCAGCGCTGGTGCTTTGCGGTGTGCTTGTGCCAGGTTGGGGTGACGGATGGAGATCGAGATTTTTGACGTCGAGCACGGGGCGTGCGCCCTGGTCACCACGGACAACGGCAAGCGATTGCTGTTCGACTGCGGTCACAACTCCAGCACTGACTGGCGGCCGTCGAGTTCGTTGCCTGCCCGTGGGATCACGCGAGTCGACAGCCTCGTCGTGTCCAACTATGACGAGGACCATGTAAGCGACCTGCCGGACCTTCTGCGCAACGTGCACGTGCCGGTGCTCGTCCGCAATCCCTCGGTCCGTCCAGCCGATCTGTACGCGCTGAAGGCGGAGAACGGGGTCGGCCGCGGCATCGGCACGCTCGCCTACATGGCCGGCAACCATTACACGGCGCCGGTCGTCGGCCCGCAGGACTACGGTGCACTGCAGATCGCGCACTTCTGGAACACCTACCCCGCGCTCGACGACGAAAACAACCTCAGCCTGGTAACGATCCTCCGCTACCACAACCTGGGTGTCATCTTTCCGGGGGACCTCGAGCGTGCCGGTTGGTATCGACTGCTGGCGCGCGTCGATTTCCGTGCTGCGCTCCGCGGCGTCAACGTGTTCGTCGCGTCACACCACGGTCGGGAGGGTGGCTACTGCCCGGAGGTGTTCGAATACTGCACGCCAGAGATCGTGATCTTCTCCGACAAGGGCGTCGCACATGAAACCCAGAAGACCGCCGCCTTGTACCGACAGCATGCCGCAGGGGTCCGTTTCTTCGACAGTGAGACGCGCTACGTCCTGACGACGCGAAACAACGGCGCCATTCGCCTCTCGCAGCACGGCCCCGGGATGGGGTTCGTCTGGATCAGCCGCAGGTAAGCGCATGCGCCAGTTCGACTTCTACGAGTTCACCGGCATCCTCGTACCAGGAGCGGCCGCCCTGGCTGGCGTGCTGATGTTGGTACCGGGTCTCATGCCGGTGTCTGCGGTGAAGGATTTCAGCATCGGTGGCTTCGGCCTGCTGGTGGTGCTTGCCTATGTCGCGGGCCACCTGGTCCAGGCGGTCGGCAACCTCGCGGAATGGCTCTGGTGGAAGGCTTGGGGGGGCATGCCTACCGACTGGGTGCGCAAGAACCCCACGTGCCTCTTGGCCGAGTCGCAGGCAGCCGTGCTGCCCAAGGCCATCGCCGAGCAACTGAAGCTTCCAGACGTTGACCTGCGAGCAACGAGCCGCGAGCAGTGGTATTCGATCACCCGCCAGATAAGCGCCGCCGTCGACGCGGCCGGCCGTGGGTCACGTATCCAGACCCTCAATGGCAACTACGGCCTGAATCGGGGCCTAGTCGCCGCCCTTGCCGTGGTGCTTGTCATGGCATTGATCGCGACGCCCGCCGACTGGGCTGTAGTGGGCGGCTTGGGCGTGGCAATCGGCCTTGCGCTCGCACGCATGCACCGCTTCGGAAAGCACCAGGCGCGCGAGCTGTTCGTGCAGTTCCTTCAGCTGCCGACCAGAGAACAACCATCGGAGAAGAAAGTATGAGTGGTCCGAACGGCAAGCGGCTGATCGAAGTCGCCTTCCCGCTGAAGCAGGCGTCGATCGATTCCGTCCACGAGAAGAACGTTCGGCACGGGCACATCTCTACGCTGCACATCTGGCCCGCGCGGCGGCCGCTGGCGGCGTCCCGCGCAGCACTGATCGCGACTCTTCTTCCCGACCCGGGGGACAAGGAGAAACGCGACGAGATGCTCAGGCGGCTCGGCGGCACGGTCGTCCAGTCGGTCAAGCGAAAGAAGCTGCCCTCCGGCAAGGTCGAAGACGTGGTCTCCGAGGAAACGCAGGGCGGCATCCTGCACTGGGGGCGCGAGTCCGGACCGGACTTGGACTGGTTCCGCGCGGAGATCCGCAAGGCTTACGGTGGGCGTGCGCCGAAGGTGCTGGATCCATTCGCCGGTGGCGGCGCGATCCCGCTGGAGGCGATGCGCCTGGGCTGCGACGTGACGGCGGTCGACATCAACCCCGTGGCGTGGTTCATCCTGAAGTGCACGCTGGAGTACCCCCAAAAGCTCGCCGGGCAGAAGCGGCGCTTGCCCGACTTCGCGCTTGCTGACCGCGAGTTCATGGAGGCCTACCTGAAGGCCCTGGGGCTCAAGCCTGCGGCCATCCGGACGCAGCTCGACCTGCTGGCCAGGCACGCATCCAAGGAGACCCAGGGAGAGATGTTCGAGCATTTGCAGCTCGATCCCTCGCTCTTGGAGGCCGATCTCGCCTGGCATGTTCGGGCCTGGGGACGGTGGGTGCTGCGGGAGGCGCGTCGTGAACTCGCACGGTTCTATCCAACGTACGCCGAGTTCTGCTCGCTTGACCCCTACCGGCGCGTGCCGCTCGCTCGCGAAGCCGAAGAGCAGCTCAAGTTGGTGCCGACCAATGAGGCAGGGGAGCCACAGATCGACCTGCTGAATGCCGGCTTCGACAAGAAGACGTACCTCGACAATGACAAGAACCCGCGCTGGGTGGCCAAGCCGACAGTCGCCTACCTGTGGGCCCGTACCGTCAAGTGCAAAGCCTGCCGTGCCACGGTGCCGTTATTGAAGACCCGCTGGCTCGCTAAGAAGGACAACAAGCGGGTCGTGCTGACGATGGAACCGAACGCCGAACGCACGGGCGTGGTGTTCGGTATCGATCCTGAAGCGAAAGTCCAGGGCGGCAATGCCGCCCAGCGGCGCGAGCATGACAAGCGACTTGGTTCCGGGACCATGACTCGATCGGGTGCCACCTGTCCGTGTTGTTCCGCGATCATGACCATGGAGGACATACAGCTGGAGGGTCGTGCAGGCCGCCTATCCGAGGTGTTGACCGCGGTCGTGGTCGATTCGCCAGGCGGGAAGGAGTTCCGAACTCCAACCCAAGACGAATTGACCGCAAGCCAGCCGCCTGGAGACGCCTTAACCGATGCGTTTGAGCAGATCCCTTACGGCGCTCCAAACGAACCAATTTCGCCAGATCGCCCCTCGCCGAACACGCGCGGGGCGTCTGGCCTGACTCGCTACGGCTTCGACAACTGGGGGGCCATCTTCTCGTCTCGGCAGCTGCTAGCGCTTTCAACCGTGCTCCGAAAGACTCGCAACGACGCCTGGAATGCAATACGCCAAGCAAACTCACTGGGTGGCTGGCACGAGGCCCTCATCGCGTACCTATTCGCATCCTTTGACAAGTTACTGACGAACTCAACCACCATTTGTTCCTGGAACTGCAACACCACCAGTATCCGACATACGTTCGGAAGATTTGCGCTCCCGATGGTGTGGGACTTTACAGAGATAAACCCGCTATCTGCTCTCGCCGGGGGCTATGAGAATTCGATGGATTGGGTCGCGGAGGCTGTTGCCTTTGCTCTTGAAGCCGGACGGACCTCGCACGATGCACAGTGCCTTCGAACGTCTGCCACAGATCTGCGCGCTGCCAGCGTAGATGTCATCCTGACGGACCCCCCTTACTACGATGCGATCCCGTATTCGGATCTCATGGACTTCTATCACGTCTGGCTGAGGCGTGCAGTGAAGGACGTGCTTGCTGAGCATTCGACAGCGTTTCATGACTCACTTGGGCCGAAGTGGGATAAGACGTCGTCCTCTGGTGAGCTTGTCGACCAGCCGTCGCGATTCGGTTTTGACGGTGCGCAGTCGCGGCGTGCATATGAGACGGGCATGGCGGCCGTGTTCACGCGTTGCCACGACGCACTGACGCAAGACGGACGGCTTGTTGTTGTGTTTGCAAACAAGCAGCCAAATGCATGGGAAACATTGGTTGCTGCGCTGATACGTGCCGGCTTTGTCGTTGACGGGTCGTGGCCGATTCAAACGGAGCGTGCCAGTCGCAGCAACGCACTGTCGGCCGCGGCATTGGCCTCTTCGGTCTGGTTGGTCTGTCGCAAGCGAGAGCTCTCTGCCAGAGCAGGATGGGATAGCGCCGTCATCAAGGAGATGGAGGCACGGATCTCGGCGCGCCTTCGCGATTTTTGGGATTCAGGGATTCGTGGTCCAGACTTTGTTTGGGCGGCTACTGGCCCGGCGCTTGAGGCGTATAGCCAGTATCCCGCAGTCAAGAAGGCGTCCGAACCCGGTGCGCTGATGACGGTGACGGAGTTCTTGCGCCACGTGCGCCGCATCGTCGTCGACTTCGTGGTTGGCCGCGTGCTGACGCGGGGCGACGCGGTTGCGACCGACAGCGCTGGCCTCGACGACGTGACCACGTACTACCTCCTGCACCGCAACGACTTCGGTCTGAAGGACGCGCCCGCAGGCGCCTGCATTCTGTACTCGGTCTCCTGCAACCTCTCGGAGGGTCAGTTGGCCGATCAGTACGAGATCCTCAGCCGTGGCAAGGGCGCGGCCGCAGAAGAGGAAGACGAGGATGCGGAGGCTGAGGAGGGCGCGGAGGAGGTCGAGACCACCGGGGGGGGCGGCACGTTCCGGCTACGTGCATGGTCGCATCGCAAACATCGGATGCTGGGGCTGGACACCGAAGGTGGTCGCGCGGCGCCGCTGATCGACCAGGTGCACAAGCTGATGCACCTGTGGAAGGGCGGCGACGTCAACAAGGTCAACGAATACCTCGACTCGCGTGGACTGCGCCGGAGCCCCATCTTTGCGCAGCTGCTGCAGGCCTTGATCGAACTTGCACCGCATGGAGACGAGGAGCGGTCGATCCTTGAAAGCCTTTCGAATCACGTCCGCAGTCTGGGCGCTGCAGCCCAAGGTGCGTTGCCCGTTTGAGAGCGCAGCGGCGACGCGACATACAGAAGAAGGACTTGCACATGGCCAAGATCAGCACGAAGCCCTGGCACAAGGTGGTCGACTTGAGGCCGGACATCCGCAGCGGCGAACTTTCACAGAAGGAGTTCGCCGCGGACCTCTACGACGTGATGTTGGAACGCAACCGCTCCGTCTACCACGATCCGAAGGAGTTCTTCGCGCTGACCTATCCGACGACCAAGCTGCGCGATCTGGCGCGCGACGTGGTCCTCAGGCTTGCCGGGAAGTCGGAGAAGGCTGTCCGGCAGCTCCAGCTGACCTATGGCGGGGGCAAGACGCACGCGCTGATCACGCTGGTGCACCTGACCGCCGCACCGGACAAGCTGCCCAAGCTGCCGGCAGTAGAGGAGTTCACCACTCACATTGGCACCGTGCCCCCCAAGGCGCGCATTGCCGCGCTGGCCTTCGACCAGCTCGATCTCGAAACGGGCATGGACGTCAAAGCCCCTGACGGGACGGTGCGCCGGTTCAAGATGCCGTGGAGCGCATTGGCCTGGCAGTTGGGCGGCAAGACCGGGTTGAAGGTCCTGGGCAAAGAGGACGGCGAGCGCGACACGGCGCCCGCGACGAACGTCCTGGAAGAGCTGCTCGCGCTGCCGGCTAAGGACGGTCTCTCGACCTTGATCCTGCTCGACGAGGTGCTGATGTGGGCGCGGCAGGTCGTCGGCGTCGACGCGGCCTGGCTCGGCAAGGCGGAGTACTTCTTTCAGTGCCTGACCCAGGCGGCAGGGCGCGTCCCGGGCTGCGCGCTGGTGGCCTCGCTGCTGGCCTCTGACCCAGCCAAGAGCGACGAGCTCGGCAAGAAGATCGAAAAGGCGCTGTACGAGATCTTCCAGCGCGTGTCGGATGCTGGCGTGCAGCCGGTGGAACGGCAGGACGTCGCCGAAGTGCTGCGGCGGCGACTGCTGACTCCGGCCAGCTACACGAACCGCGGCGAGTGGAAGCAGCAGGTGGTGAGCGCGCTCAACGGCATCTGTGATCTCGACGACCAGACGAAAAAGAACCGCTCACACGAGGAAGAGCGTTTCCTGGCGGCATTCCCGTTCCACCCGAACCTGACCGATGCGTTCTTCGAGAAGTGGACGCAGTTGGAGGGCTTCCAGCGCACTCGTGGCGTACTGCGGACCTTCGCGATGGCCCTGCGGGACGCGGAGAGGTGGGGCGATCCTTCACCCAACGTTGGTCCAGCAGCTTTCTTGTCCGCGCCTTCGGATGTCGCGCTGACCGATGCCACGCGCGAATTGGCCACGATCGCCCGCACCGAGCAGTACGAGGGCAAGCGGCAGGACTGGCAGGCGATCCTGGAAGGCGAGATCAAGAAGGCGCGCGAGATCCAGGAGGAGGGCTTTGGGCTCAAATTCCGCGAGATCGAGCAGGCCGTGGTCGCGACTTTCCTGCACTCCCAGCCGATCGGCCAGAAGGCGCAGACGCGGGAACTGATGGTGATGCTCGGCGCCAACGGCTCGGACAAGATCGATCTGAGCAAAGGCCTTGCGCGCTGGGCTGACGTGTCGTGGTACCTGGATGACACCTTCACGGCGGAGAAGGAAGGCAACCTGCCGAAGGTGTGGCGGCTTGGCTCCAAGCCGAACCTCAAGCAGATGCACCACGACGCCCGGCAGCACATCTCTGAGACGGTGCTGGACGAGGTGCTGGAGAAGGAGATCGGCCAGACCAAGCGTTTGACCGAGGGCGCGCGCACTATGGGCGCTGCGGTCCACATGCTGCCGTCCAAGCCCTCGGATATCGAAGACGACGGCGAGTTTCACTACGCGGTGCTGGGCCCCAAGGCCGCGTCCGAGTCGGGCAAGCCGAGTGCGGAGGCCAAGCGGTTCATCGACGAGACCACGGCGGCCGATCGTCCCCGCGCCACCAACCGGAACGCCGTCGTGCTCGCGGTGCCGTCCAAGGATGGCATCGAGCTCGCCCGCGAGAAGGTGCGCGATGCGCTCGGCTGGGAGAAGGTCCGGGAGCTGCTCAAGAGCCGCGACGATGTCGACACCGTCCGCTTCGCACAGCTTGAGGCCAACCTGAAGGCGGCACGCAGCGAGATGACGTCACAGGTGATCATGGCCTACTGCATCGTCGTGACCGTGAACGAGGCGAACGACGTCGCGGCGTTTCGCCTGGCCATCGACAACGAGCCGCTGTTCACCAAAATCGTCAACGACAAGCGCGCCCGCATCGAGAGCACCGCAGTTAATGCCGAGGCGCTCCTGCCGGGTGGGCCGTACGACCTGTGGCAGGCGGGCGAGAAGTCACGCTACGTGAAGGACCTGGTCGGCGCGTTTGCTTCCACCGCGAAGTTGCCGAAGATGCTGAATCGGGGCGCGATCCTCGACACACTGCTGCTCGGTTGCGAGGCCGGCGAGTTCGTGCTGCAGGTATCCCGGGCCGACAAGTCGGTCCGTACGTTCTGGAAGGCGCGGCCGGATGACGTGGCGCTGCGCGATCCGTCGCTCGAAGTGGTGCTGTCGGATGCTGCAACGTTGGTTGACCTCGAACCCGCCTTGGTTGCGCCTGGAGCTCTCCCGGAGCTGTGGAAGACGGATGCAATCAAGCTCAGCGATGTCGCGGCGTACTTCTCCGGAAAGCACTACGTGCAGATCGACAAGGGAGGCTACACGGAGCCGCTGTCGATCCCTGGCGCATCAACGGACGCGATCAAGGCTGCGGTGTCGGGTTCCGTCAAGTCGGGGCGGGTGTGGCTGCTGAACGGGACGATCAGCGTCTGCGGTGATGAGGTTCCTGCCGGCTTTCTGACAGACGAAGCGCAGCTGCTGCCGCCGCCAGCGCCGTTGTCGACAGCCGATCTCCTGCCTGCGAATCTGCCGGCGGCTTGGACGGAGAAGGTCACAACCGCGCATCTGATCCACGCCTCGCTGTCGAACAAGCGCGGCAAGCCCCTGCCCTGGGCACCGGTTCGGCAGGCGCTCGACGAAGCCTTCCGATTGGGAGTGCTCGAACGGACGGCCGACTCCCGTGACTGGCCCACCGACTTCGGCGGCGCGGCCGGCGTGAAGATGGTTGTTCGGACCGAAGTCAAGGAGCCGCCGCCGAAGAAGGGCTACGGCGCAAAGCAGGTCACAGCCGAACTGCGCCCGAACGAGATCCAGGACCTCGCCGACCAGCTCGGCGAGCTGACGAAGGCTGCCGCGGGTCACGAGCTGAAGTTCTCGATTCAGATCCAGGTGGGAACCGACAAGGCGCCGCCAGACGACGTGGTGGAACAGATGAACAAGATCCTGGTCGGGATCAAGAAGGGGATGCGGCTCGAGTAGCGAAGTTGTGCGTAGCCACAAGCCACACGCGTTGCGCCAGAGAGGGGGAAGCAAATGGTTCGAAGGTACCTTGACGCGTTCGGTGACGCGATCTGCCGACTGCTGGGAGAAACGCTTCCGCGCATCGAGACCGATTGGTGGACACGGCGCGTACTAGACCGCCTCACGTTCCAGCAGCAAAGCTTCGTTCGCTCGAGTGGAACCGCAACTCTCGACGGGCTCGATGTGGCGGCCCTGATGCGCGTGCTTGACCAGAACTGGCATGAGATTGCGCCGCTGCGCAATCTGCCGCCGATCGCGCGGACTTGGCTGAAGGAGACGCAGACCATTCGCAACCGCTGGGCCCATGCCCCCGCAAGCGGTCTTCCACCGGACGAGACCTACCGGGACCTGGACACCATGGAGCGGCTTCTGACCGCTATTGGCGGTAGCTCCAGCAGTCTCGACGAGATACGCAAGGAGAAGGCCGCGCTATTGCAGAAGCTGGGCAGCGCCGGGCGGCCCCCAACAGGAGAGCCTCAGGCGTCGAACAGCGAGGGGGCTTTGCGGCGCGGCACCCTTGTTCGACTGAAGGCAAGGCCAGCGGTCACCGGGGCCGTCGTCGATCACGTACCCGGCGCGCCTGAAGATCGCTACGTGGTCTTTCACGACGGTACGACCACCACGTACTACGCCTCACAACTGGAACCAGTCGAGGTGCCACGTTCTATAGCACGCGGGGTCCAGCTTCCGGAGCTGAACGCAACACTGACGGCCTGTCAGCTGCTGCATCCCAGCACTGCGAATCTCTATTCCCTCTATGCAGCCCGCATCAACTTCGTCCCCTACCAGTTTCGACCGGTCCTAAAGCTTATTCAGTCCGATCGCCCGCGCTTGCTCATCGCGGATGAAGTCGGTGTCGGCAAGACGATTGAAGCCGGGTTGATCTTGAAGGAGTTGCAGGCCCGCCGGGAGGTGCGCTCGGTCCTCGTCATATGCCCCAAACCGCTCGTCGCAGAGCGAAAGTGGCTGGAGGAGCTGAAGCGCTTCGATGAACAGTTCGTGCACCTCGATGGCGACGCCCTTCGCTATTGCATCGAAGAGACTCATCTGGACGGTTTGTGGCCGCAGCAGTACTCCAAGGCCATAGTCCCTTACTCATTGTTCGACGAAGTGCTGCTAGGCGGCCGACAGAAAGGCAACAAGACGCAGAGGGGGCTCCTCGACCTCGATCCTCCCCCGACCTTCGACCTGGTCATCGTCGACGAGGCGCATCACATCCGCAACACGGAGACATGGGCATATCGGACCGTCCGTTTTTTCTGTGACAACGCTGAGGCCGCCGTTCTGATGTCGGCAACGCCGATACAACTCAGCGATAACGACCTATTCAACCTTCTGCATCTCCTGCGGCCGGATGTGCTTCCCTCACGACGCGACTTCGACCGCATGGCCGAACCCAATCCGCATCTGAACCGTGCGATCGAACTCGCGCGGCGGGTACAGCCAGGATGGGAGGGCGAAGCGCGCGCCTGCCTTCAGGCGGCGTTCGCGACGCCCTGGGGGAGGACCGTGTTGGCGCCTAACCCCAAGGTTCAGGAGACCTTCGACAGCTTGGGTTCATTGGGCGACGAGGCGGCTAGACGTCTCCAGTTCGTTCGAAATCTCGAAGAGACGTACACGTTCTCCAGCTACATCAATCGCACGCGTCGTCGCGACATCGGCAGCTTTACCACGCGTAAGCCAGAGACAGTCTCGGTCGAGTTCACGGTTGAGCAGCGGGCTTTGCATGACGATCTGCTTGCGTTGATCGCTCGGATCATGGAGCGCCGGCATGGCAATGCGAACCTGCAGTTCCTGCTGACAACTATCCGCCGGCAAGCGGCGAGCTGCATCTTCGGACTGGCTCCGATGCTCGAGGCGATCTTGTCGAGGCACCTGTCGGCGCTCGAGCTCAGTGAGGCAGGCGACGAAACCACGCCGGATCAGATTGGAGATGAGCTGGCGGACTTCCGTGTTGAGATCGAGGCATTGATTAAGCGCTCGCGCAATCTCTCACGTGTCGACCCGAAGCTTGAAGCGCTACGACAAGTCGTTCGCGACAAGCAGAAACTGCCCAACAACAAGCTCTTGTTGTTCAGCACTTTCCGGCACACCTTGGCCTACCTGCTCGACAGCCTAGCGGTGGAAGGCATCAGGATTGGACTGATCCACGGTGACATCGCGGAGGACGAGCGCCGGGTGCTGCGCAACCGGTTTGGGCTTGCGCGCGCGAACCCCGAGGCCATCGATCTTCTGATGTCCTCCGAGGTCGGGTGTGAAGGTCTCGACTACCAGTTCTGCGACGGCCTTGTGAACTACGACCTGCCGTGGAATCCGATGCGGGTCGAGCAGAGGATTGGCCGCATCGATCGCTACGGACAGCGCAGCGAAACCGTGGCGGTCTACAACTTCGTGACGCCAGGAACGGTTGACGCTGACATCTACGAACGCTGTCTTTTGCGGATCGGCGTCTTCCGGGAAGCGCTAGGTGGCAGCGAGGAGATACTCGGCAGACTGACCCGAGAGATTCGGGACGTCGTGGAGAACCTGACGCTGACGGCGGAGGAGCGGGTCGCAAGACTTCAGCAGCTTGCAGATAACGAAGTCAGGGCGGTGCAGGAACAAGCTCGACTGGAGGATGAACAGTCGAAGCTCTTTGGCATCGCCGTGCCGTCGCGGTCATTCGAGGACATGGTGCGCGAGGCATCAAGCTACTGGCTGACGCCGTTGATGCTTGCGAATCTCGTAGCGAACTACCTCGAAGCGCTTGCCGGTGGGAGGGAAGTGCCTGGCATCAGGGACAAGAAGATCGCAACCCTTCGGCTGGCGCGGGAGGTGCGCGAAGCACTGCTCACGGATTTCCGAGATATCGCGCAGAGTGGAGCCACAGCAAGGGCGTGGGAGCGCTGGCTTAAGAGTAGCGACCCGTACTTCACGCTGACCTTTGATCCGGCCACCGCCGACGAGCGGCGCGACATCGCGTTTATCACGCCGACGCACCCACTGGTCAGACAAGCGGCGAAGCGCTTCGGTCCAACCGGAGCAGTCGGGTCGGTGATCGCTGTGCGAACCAATGAGGTGACGGAGGGCCGTTACCCCTTTGCGGTCTACCGGTGGCGGAAGCTCGGCCTCAAGGAAGACTTCGCGTTTCAAACGGTCTGTAGCGACCCGCACGTCGCGTCCCGACTTCTGGATCTGCTCGGCACTGCCAGCGCGGCGGAGGGCGACGGGCATACGCGAGAGCAGGAGAAGCAGCTGGAGTCCGCGCACTACGCCGCGTGGAGCCAGGCACGCGCCGATCACATCGAGCAGGTCACTCAGATGTCAGCGGCACGGCTCGCATCGCTCCGGCTAACGCATGAAGCGCGCATTGCCCTGCTGGAGGAGCAGCGGGATCAGGCGAACGACGAGCGGATTCGGCGGATGCGCGAGTCGCAGATCGACACCGCGGGTCTCGATTTTGAAAGGCGCTCAGCCGAATTAGCCGACGCGCCGGCGCGTGCGGATGTTGTCGCTGAACCGATTGCCTTCGGCGTGCTCGTGGTCGAGCCAGTCACCGCGGCAGGTTGACAAGCGATCCCGGAACATCATTCCTTCAGCGGGAACAGATCATGCCGCGAGACTATGACGCGATCTCCCGATACAACGAGGAGCAGCTCGGGAAAGATCGGAAGTCGCGAATGTCGCAGGTGGCGATGTACGCGGATACCGCGCACTTCGTGTACGAGTTGCTTCAGAACGCGGACGACGCTGGAGCGACAGAGATCAGCTTCGTCCTCGGCAGCGATGGACTCGTGGTTGAGCACAACGGGAAGCCGTTCGACGAGGAAGACGTTCGGGCGATCAGCTACTTTGGAAAGGGGAAGACCGAGGTGACCGCTATCGGACACTTCGGATTGGGATTCAAGTCGGTCTTCGCCTACACCGCATCACCGAGGATTCATTCGACCGAAGACGACTTCGAACTGGTCGACCTATACACGCTGCGATCGGTGGATCGCCCCCGGGATCTGCCGAAGGGACGAACGCGATTCATACTGCCGTTCGATCACGTTCAGCGGCGGCCCGTCTATATCGAGGTGTCGAAGCTCAAGCGCGCCGACAAGGCGCGCGCGGAAATCGGAAGCAAGCTCAAGGCCCTAGGGGGTGCCACGCTGCTCTTCACCAAGACGCTCAGGGAGATTCAGTGGTCGGATGGCCGGAGCAGCGGTCAGTACCTGCGGGAGGACACCCCACTCCGGGGAGGGGGGCGTGAAACGTTGATCGTTTCAGGAGACGCCGGCGACCAGTACTTCCTCGTGTACGAAAGGGCGATCGCGTGGCCCGACGACGACGGGGTCGATTCTGAGCGTCGCCCCATCGCAGTGGCGGTAGAGCTCAACAAGTCGTACAAGAGCGGCGGTCGCGTGCACGGGCCTGACGCCCGCAAGCTGTGGGTGTTTTTTCCAACCGACAAGGAAACGCATGTCGGATGGATCATTCAGGGGCCTTACCGCACCACGCCCGCTCGCGACAACGTCCCAGCCGATGACGAGTTCAACCGGCACCTCGTGGCAGAGACCGCAACGCTGCTGCGCCATAGCCTGAACGCCATGCGCCCACTGGGCGTGGTGGACGCAGACTTGTTGTCTCGACTCCCCTTGGACGAGTCGAAGTTCGAGAAGGGCAGCTTCTTCAGGCCGCTGTATGAAGCTGTGCGGACAGCTCTTAAGGAAGATGCACTGCTACCAACCGCCAAGGGAAAGCACGTTCCCGCCGTGCGTGCCAAGCTTGCGCGGGGTCAGAAGTTGACCGAACTTCTGACGTCGAAGCAGTTGGGCGCGCTCTTCGGAGAAGAAGAGCTCGAATGGCTGGATGCCGGCATCACGGCCGACAACTACCCAGTGCTCTACCGCTACTTCGTCGGGGCGAAGCAATACGCGTGGGGCAAGGATTGGCTCGTCAAGCCGCTCGCCCGTGGCATGGAGGTCCGCGTTGAGGACTTCGCCGAGAAGCTCACGGCGAAGTTCATGGATGACCAGTCGGATGCATGGGTCCTGAGTCTGTACCGATTCCTTCAGGAAGGCCGCGGGCAGCTGTACACAAACTTCACATCACGCCCTCTGATTCGGCTCGAGAGCGGGAAGCACGTGCCGCCCTTCTCCGGCAACCGTACCGCACCGAACGCCTATCTGCCCACCGGGGCGGACTCTGAACTGCCAACAGTCAAGCGCACGCTCTGCAAGGACAAGCAGGTTGTCGAGTTCCTCAAGGAGCTCGGTCTATCGACACCGGATATCGTCGATGAAGTCATCGAGACGGTGTTGCCTCGGTATGCGGGCGGCAAGAGCGTGGAGATCAAGGTCTGGCAGAGCGACTTCCGAAAGATCCTCGGCGCCCTTGAAGGCGCGGACCTGGCAAAGCGATATCGGCTGTCGGAGAAACTGAAGGGGCCAAACTGGATCCTGGTGCAAGCCGCTGAAGCTGACGCCCTCTATCTTGTGGGGCCTGACCATGCGTACGTACCAAGCGACGAACTGAAGCTGTACTTCAGAGTCAACGCTGAGGCGCGATTTCTCGCGGAGGGCTACTACACGGACGAGCAGGTAGAAACGTTGGTTGCGCTTGGCGTGGCGCGCGCTCCCAGGATCAAGGTCCGGCCCCCTTCGTACGAGGGACACGTCACTCTCGCCAACAGCTGGGGACATCATAAGCGCGGATTGGCGGGATTCGATCCGAGCTGGTCGGTTGACGGGTTGCAGTCCGCGCTCGCTGTGGCCACCGCACAGGTCTCGGCATTCGTGTGGAACCGAATAGCAGTTCCACATGCACATCTCATTCGCGGGCAGGTGGAATCGTCATCCAGGCAAACTTTCGAATCTTCCCGGAAGAGGGAGGAGTGGTCTGGGACTGGCGAGTTTCTGCGCGACACCGCCTGGCTTCCGGACCTCGAGGGAGTTCTTCACAAGCCGTCGCAATTGATGCTCGTTGATCTGCCGGTCGAGTTTGATCGGGAGTCTGCCCAGGCTAAGCGCCTGGCTGAGGCCTTGGGCATGAAGCAGCCAGAGACGGTGAAGGCAATCGATGCCCTCGCTGCCGGAGACGAGCGAAAGAGACGCCTGATTGAGACGCTGGCGCGAGGTGATCTCCCCGACGATGTCCTGGACCGGATGGAGAAGTTGCTGCCGAAGGCGGAAACGGCGAAGCCGCCTCCGAGCTTTCGGGATGCAGTTCGGGCGATCTATCGGCGCCAGAAGACGCAGGACGAGCGCGATGATGATCGCCCCAACGATGTCCGGAACCCACACCGTTACGAAACGAAGCTTCGCGAAGAGATTGATGATCAGAAGACCAACGCGCCCCCAGTGCGCACGCCTCGGTTCGTAGTCGTTCGGGAACGAGACGACAACAAGGAGGCGCGGCAGTTTCTGTATCAGCAGTACAAGGGGGCGTGCCAGGTTGCAGGACAGACGTTCGCCAAGGCCGACGGCTCGAACTACTTTGTCGCAGTCGCGCTCGTTCCCTACCAAGGGACCGACTACCTCAATCACCCCGGCAATCTTTTTTGCCTGAGTGCCGACATGGCGGCCCGGTTTCTCTACGGCTCATTCGAGTGGGTCGACGACCTTGAAGCAAAGATCAAGGCGTTTCGTCCGGCGGTCGAGGGGGGCAACGAGCGGGATCGCACAATTCGCGTGCGGATCGTTGGGGAGGAGAAGAACATTCGCTTCTCCGAGCCACACTTCCTTCGACTGAAGGCGCTGTGGTCTGCAGGGTAGGAGGCAGGAGCTCGAACGTTCGCCTGTCCAATGCCGTCCGTTGCGAGCATTGCTTACGCGGCGTAGTCTGTCGAGAGCCATCGCTGTGACTAGATGCGCATTGCCTGCTGAAGGTGAAGCAAGTGAGTGAAGTTGGGGCGCGACTGCGGGATTTCTTGGCGACGTGGCTAAATGGCCGCGCCGCCGAAGTGCGGGCGGCGTTGTCGGTGGGCTTCCCGAAGGAGGACGCCGCCGAGCAGGAGGCGGATTCCGCGATTGATGCGGGGCCGGGCAACGAACGAATGGGGACGCGGATCCGGGGCAGCCGGTTCGGTCAGGATGCGCCGGGCTACTTGACACGCAACGGGCTCGGCAGCTTGGAGATCGGCGCCGCCGACGACTAATCCGCGCGGTCGCTCACGGTTTCTTGGTCTCACGCTTCCCGGTAGTCGACCGACCAACGCTGTCATCCGCGCTCGACGATGGTGGCTTGCCGTCCGTTTCTGGCGCCGTCGGTTTCGGGCCGGCCATAGGGACGCCGTCCTTGTCGAAGTGCCATTCGCCGATAGGCTCGACCTTGGGCGGAGTGCCGAGGTCGGGCTGACTCGCGTTGGCGCCGACCGTGTCCCACACGGCCTGGTTCCCGCCGTGGTTGGGGCTGACCTTGCCGATGCGCACCGAGGCCTTGTAGTACTCGCTGAGGGTTCCGGCGTTCTGAGATAGCTGGCTGCGGCCCTTGTCGATCTTGTTCCTCGCTTCGGTCTCGCTGGCGCCGACGCGACCGGAGAGGTCATTGCCCACCGGTTGGCCGGGTACGGCGCGCTGGCGAGTCAGGCGCGCGCGGATCTCGGCTTCGTTGGTCGCAGTCTGTTCGCGAACTGTGCTGGCGTTCCCCGTCCGTGCACCGGCGTCGTACTGCTCGCGAAGCGACGATTCGGGCCAGCCCATGGTTTCCGCCAGGGGCCGAGATGGAACGAGCGGGCTGTCACTGGGGACGTAGCCCGTTGCCGAGCTTCCGCCGCGCGCATAGGAGTGGGCGATGTCGGTCACAGCGCGCTGCAGTTTGATTGGATCTTCCTCGCGTAAGAGTCCGCGCTCGGAGAGACGCCGCGCCGCGTAGTTGGTGAAGTCGGTCTGCGTACCACTGCTCCACTCGCGCATGAACTGCGCGGTGCGGGCCAGCTCTCGGGCCTGGCCGTAGGCGCTATCGCTGGAGGTTTGCCGCTCCATGGACTCACGGGCTGACGAGTCGTAGCCGGCGGTGGATGCCGTGCGGTTGCTGCGGGCCCACTGGTAGGCGTCGGAAGTCCTGAAGTCCTTGATCAAGGCGCTGGCTTCGGTGAGCTGCGAGCTCTCGACCGCTTTGCGGGCGTAGTCGTAGGCGCTCTGCAGCCGCTGCTGATCTACCTTGCGGCCTTCGAACGAGAGCTGGCCGCCGATCTCGGTCAGCGGGATCTTCGCGCCGGCGGACGCTGCAGCAGCGATGCTCTTGCCGACCGTCGAGTCCTCGCTCAGCCCCAGTTTGCGGTTCACGTCCTTCGCCACTGAGCTCAGCGTCTGCAGCTGGGTCGAGGTTGACCCGCCGTCCGAGGCACTGGTCGCACCCGATCGCTGCTGCGAGCGCTCGTACCCTTCCTGGATGGCGAGCGCGCGGGTCAGCGCCGTGGCCTGGCTGCGCTGCATGGCCTCGCGCTCGGTGCGCGCAAGGGTCTCGGCTTCGCGTGCGCTTTCGCCCAGGGCGTTCGCCTGCCGTTCGGTGAAGGTGAAAGTGCTGGCCAGCCGGCTCAGGTTTGCCTGGTATCGGAAGACGCCGGCATCGGGGCCGCTGCCCTGGATGGTGGTGCCGTAGGCGTCGCTGGTCGTCGACATGAAGGCGGACGATCGTGTCGGAGCCAGCTGCTGCTGATCCATCGAGACCGCGTTCTGGGTGATGCTGCCCTTTGAGGTGGCTGTCGCTTCGCTGGATGCCGCCGACTGGACGGCGCCGACGCCGGTCACCGCCTGGAACGCCACTTCGCCGCCCTTGATGATGGCGGTGGCGATGATCGGGATCGAAATCACCATGTAGCCGGCGATCGCCTGGTCGGAGACGGCGCCGCTGTAGATACTGGCGGCGGTTTCCAGGGCCAAGCCCTGGGCAACCGTGCCCATCTTCGCCGCGGCTTCGAGGTTGCGCGCGCTGGCCAGCGTGGCAACGTAGTTGAGGATGGCGTAGAGCGGGGGCCAGAGCTGGATCCACACCAGGCTCATCGCGAAGCTCTTGATGGCCATCGCGAGGCCGCGGCCCTGTGCCAGCAAGAACAGCAGGAACACGAACGGGAACACCGCGTAGATGACGGCCTCGATCACGTTCCTGACCAGCGGCAGCGCCTGCTCGGCGATCTTGCCCATGGTGAGGAACGCGGAGTTCACCGACGCCGTGGCGTTGGCGCGCGCGGTGGCGATCATCAGTGCGGCCGGGTCGTTGAGCTTCTGGCCGGCAAGGCTGCGGCTGTCCTGCACCAGATTGATCATGATGTTCTGGCGTAGCAGGTCGGCCGCACCCTGGGCCGCGGTGGCGATCTTCGTCTTGTAGTAGGCCTGCTCGATCTGCGCGTCGATGACCGTCAGGGCGGCGGCCGGTTCCAGTGTGGGATTGAGCTGGAAGGCGAGGATCGATCGCGCGTGCGCCACTTCGGCCGGCAGGCGGGCGGCGAGGTAGGTGTAGGCGTTCGGGCAGGCGTCGACTTGCACGGGGTTGCCGTACGTGGTGAACCGCGCCGGGTTGGGCGTGCCCATCAGCGACCAGATGTCGGTGCTGCGCGCAAAGGCGGCGGGGTCGATCGTGCCGTCCTGCAGGTCGTAGACGGTGCAGTTGTGAATGAAGGCGATGAGGTCGGTGCGCAACTGCGGATCGGCAACGTTCGCTGCGCGGGAGGCCTGGATCAGGCGGTTGCCGAACATCACGCCGTTCTTCTGGTACGCGAGCTCGCCGGGGAGCTGCGCGTTGGTGGCCG
The DNA here is from genome assembly GCA_013347225.1 of Candidatus Accumulibacter similis. Lineage (NCBI taxonomy): Bacteria > Pseudomonadati > Pseudomonadota > Betaproteobacteria > Candidatus Accumulibacter > Candidatus Accumulibacter similis. The sequence continues at coordinate 4,142,486 of CP054595.1, forward strand.
GGATGACCTGGAAGGCGGTCTCGAAGAATCGCGTCATCACGTCACCCACCTTACTGGTGGCGTGCCCGAAGAAGGCCACGCCGATCGGCACGTTGCCCACGGCCACCGGCGGCTGGCTGCCGAGCTTGTCGACTATCACCACGGTCGACTTGGGCAGGAAGAGCGCGTAGTAGACGAGCAGGAAGCCCATCAGCCAGCCCCAGCCGTGGAACTTGCCCGGCGTGAAGAGCCCGGCGAACGCCGCCACCAGCACGCCGGTGATGGCGATGGCCTTGATGAGACCGAAGTAGTCGGCGCCGCCCATGATGGCGGCGATGGCGTTGAAGACCCCCGTCAGGGTGTCGACGTTGCCGTAAGCGTAGATCTCGAACATGCGGGCGCGAGCGGCTCGTGCCCGAACTCAGGAGCCGCGGGCGCCGCTGCTGGCGCTGAAGTCGAGCATCGACTTCACCGACGAGGGCATCGAGCTCCAGAGCTGGCGCTCCAGCGTCTGCAGATCTTGGGTCATCGAGGAGACCGAGCGCACCTTGGCGTAGGCGGCCTGCTTCTCGGTGAGGAGCTGGCGCTGGGCCTCCTGGGCGTTCTCTCGAATCGCGTCGATGTACTGCTGCTCGATGCCGGTGCGCTTGAGCGCCTGCGACAGGGCGCTCATGGCCTGGCGGATGGCGCGGTTGAGGAAGGTCTCCGCGTAGTCGAGCGCGATCACGTCCTTGTAGGTCTCGATCAGCGTCTCGGCGGTGCTCGATCCCGGCACGGCGTTGGCCACCGAAAGCATCTTGTAGACCGGCTCGGTGGTGTTGTTGACGAATCCGATGTCTGCGGGCGTCTGCGGGCTGCGCGTGGCGATGTTGTCCGACATGCGGCGCAGCCGCTCCGACACCAGTCGGGTGAAAGGCTTGGCCGACACGGTGGTACGCGTCGGGTTCAGGCACTCGGCGGGCTCGTCGCAGACATACACCTCGATGTCGACGTTGCCCTCCGTGGCCGAGGCGCCGCGGCCGAGCAGCAGGTCGCGCAGACCCACGATGGTGGGTTCGGCGTAGCGCGGTGTCGCGCCGCTGCCGTCGTCGGCGGGCGGATACAGGATCACGGTGCCGATCACGCTCATGATCAGCTCCTTCTCCTGCTGGCTGATGCTGCCGCCCACCTGGTTGAGCGCGATCCAGGTGACGTTGCCCTTGACGAAGGTGGCGTTGCGCACGTTGGGGTCGGCGCTGTTGGCGGCGGTCTTCACGACGGCCGGCGCGTTGCTGGCGCAGGTGAGCCGGGCTTCGGCCCGGTCGGAGACGCTGCCGAGGTACTGGGAGATGTTCGCGCAGCCGCTCATCACCGAGTTGTCGTACTCGCCCACCACACCGTTCACCAGCGCCTGCGCGGCTTCGCAGGAGTTGATGTTCATCGCGTTGATCTTGTTGATCTGGTCCTGCAGCTCGGTCAGCAGTTTGTCGATGTCGGGCGAGATCGACTGGAGCGCCAGCTTGAAGGCGTAACCGACGGCGTTGGCACCGATGTTCTGCAAGAGTGCGATGAACTGCTGCTTGTTGATGAAGGAGAACGCACCGCCGTAGATGTCGATACCGCCGCAGCCGGCCCGCAGGCTGGGCAGCTGCACCGTGGCCAGCGGGTAGTTGCGGCCCGGGGCGCGCATCATCAGGCTGCCGCCGGTGTAGAGGTTCATCGCCTGGCCGCGGAACGCGCCCGGCGTGGTGACGTTGCCCAGCGCGCCCAGGTCGTTGAACATGGCCTGCATCTCGGCGTTCAGGTCGGCGGGGTGACTCACCAGCGGTGTGGTGGCCAGCGTCACGGCGAGCAGGCTGGCGATCAGGCGCTTGCCGAGGTGTCGGGCCGGGCGGGCGTTCGGGCGACGTGCCATGGTCGGTTCCTCAGGGCTGACGGTTGCCGGCGGGGGCGTCTTGCGCGAGTGCGGCGATGCGCTCGACCAGGTCGGTCATCGACATCACGCCGAAGCCCACCGGGACGATCTGGCGGGTGGCGGGCGCGGTGAGGTAGAGCGCCGGCACCGCCGTCGCATTCAGGCGCGCGGCCATGCCGTTGTCGGGCCGGGCGTTGGGGTACTCGGGGATGGCGCGGCCGTCCATGCTGATCGCGAGCACGGTGAACCCGAACTCCTGCTCGAAGCGCTTGAGGATCGGCGCGAAGCGGTGGCAATGCGGGCAGTCGCCGCGGAACACGAAGATGAGCCCGTGGGTGGCGGCCAGGCTCTTGATGGTCTGTGCCTGCCGCTCACGCTGCTGCTCGTCGAAGACGTTGATCGCCATCGCGTTGGTGGGCCGTCCGCTCAGACCGTAGTCGAGATCGGGCACCGTCCACACCAGGCGCTGCCAGCGTTCGGCGAAGTGCTCGGACTTGTCCATCACCATGCGCTGGTAGCGCATGTAGGCCGTGAGGTTGGCGTCGGTGGGGTTCATGACGGCAACACGCTTCAGGTCTTCCAGCCGCTTCTGCATCGCTTCGAAGTCGGCCAGCTCGCGCGGTGGCTTGCTCGCCGGCGGCGCCGGCCTCGGGGCTGCGACGGGCGGGTCGCGGTACCAAAACCAGCCTTCGCGGTTGCGCAGCCAGTACGCGGCGCTCTGCGGGTCGGGTTCGATCTGCTGCGTGTCGGTGCTCGCGCTCTGCGCCCATGCCGTCGTCGTGGACAGCGCTATCGCGAAAGCCAGCAGCACAGCGCGGGTGCGCGCTGCCCTGCGAGTCGTGCGTACCCTCCCGCTCATCTACCGCTTCTCCGGAAAACTGCCGTTCCGGCAGAAGCTGATCTCCCAACGCAGTTCCTGATCGCCGCGCTGGCCTTGTTCCAGCACGTCGCGCTGGCGCGTGGTGACCTCGAGCCGCGCGCAGCCGGGCTGGGGCAGGGCGTGCAAGGTGGCCACGTCGATCTCGATGGGCGTGGTGGCATCGAAGCGGCGACGCATGTAGTCGGCGCCGGGACCGGTGAGCACGCCGTACGCCGCGCCGCGCTCGGCGGCGAGCGCCAACAGGGGCTTGATCTCCGAGACCGGGATGCGCTGCGTCGTCTGTGCCTGGCCCGGCACGGCGAGCAGCGCGCCGAGCAGGACCGCGCCGAGTGCGTGGCGACGCCTTGGGACGGACAGGATGGCAGTGATGAAGGTCATGGGCCGAAGTAGCTGTTGACCTTCTGCTGCGCGCGCTGCTGCAGGTCGCCGAGGTTCGGCAGCGTGGGCGCGATTTCCGCGTAGAACTCGCTGAGGTCCATGCGCGAGAAGTCCAGCGCCTGGAGCTGCGCGAGCGCGAATCCGCTGCAGTCGGGGCCCTGGGCGCCGCCCCAGCCGCGACCGAGTTGCGCGCGGCCCTGCTCGTTGATGATGCGCGACAGGCGCGAGTTGAAGCAGCAGTAGGTCTCGGTGGTCTCGATGCAGGTGCGGATGATGGGCAGCCGCGCCGAGCAGTAGCTGCCGACGCCGTGGCAGAGGCGGTTGTCGCGCTTCATCGCGAGGACCTGCTCGGCGTCCTCGCAGGACAGCAGCCCCGAGAGCTGGATCGCGAGCATCGCGAGCGTCCACGGGCCCGGCACCAGCGAGGTCACGAAGGAGCCCACCGACAGGTCGCCGGCGATCAGCCCGGCGAGCGCCGAGGAGCCGCCGCCGGCGCCGAAGAGCGCCTCGAAGCCGGCGATCACCAGGTCGGGTGCATCCGCCGTGAAGAGGGCGTCGTAGGTGTAGCTCGAGCCGATGGCGCCGATGGCCTGGCCGCCGGCGCCGGTGATCAGGCTGAAGGTGGAGAAGAGCGACCCGTCGGTGCCGCCGCCCTTGCAGCAGTTGACCAGACCGAAGAGCTTCTTGCGGCAGCGGTTGTCGTAGCCCTTGAATACCTCCAGCGTGTTCGGGTCCAGGTAGCGACCGGCTTCGCGCTGCGCTTCCAGTCCGGCAACGGCACGCGCGAAGTCGGCGTCCGGCGCGTATCCGGTGTCGAAGCAGCGCCCGTCCAGGCAGAACTGCTGCCCGCCGCAGTTGGTCACCGTCGAGGTGGTGCCCGTGGCGACGCGGCACTGCCAGGTCTGCTCGTAGAGCATGCAGGCGCCCTGGGGGTTCATGTCCATGCAGCGCGAATCGACCTGGCTGCAGCCGCGGTCGCGCAGGGGCTGGCAGTCGTCGGTGCTGTTCTGCGAGACGCAGGTGTAGGACGCGCGGTAACGCCAGCAGTCCCGTTGCACCGGGTAGCCGCCGATATTGCGGGTCTCGGGGCCCTCGACGCAGGTCTCCGCGGTCTGGTAGCAGTCGGCGGCCCACGTGGGCGCGGAGGTGAACAGACAGAGCACCAGCGCGCCGGCGGCGATCCAGGCGAAGCGCCGCGCGGCTCTCATTGCGAGCGCGCCTCCAGCGTCGCGCACTGGTTGTCCCAGGTGTCGCTGAAGCTCACCGTGGTCGGCATCGCGAAGGTGTTGGCGCCGTAGTAGCTCGTCCCCTGGCAGGGGTTGTAGAACCACGCGCCGATGGTGCAGTTGGGGCCGGCGCAGCTCTGGCTGTAGTAGGTCTGGTAGCAGAAGAAGCCGTCGATCCGCGAGGGGCCAGGGGTCTGCGGGATCTGCGTGTTCAGGCTGCCGGGCACGTCTTGCGAGCCGAGGTCCATGTAGACCTGACCACTGCCCTTGTCGATGGTGACGACGTGCATCGTGTAGCTGTTGGTCCCGCAGCTGAAGTCGAAGGCAAGGTAGTCGATGCAGGCGGGGCAGGGGTCGGCGGTGACGCGGGTGAGGAACTGGCCCGCGGAGCAGCCTGGCGTCTGGATCGGCGTGACGATCAGCACCTTGTCGCAGGTGAGGGTCTCCAGCGTGCGGTACTGGTGGCAGATCGCCGTCTCGAAACGGTCGGGCGTGGTGACGGTCTGGACGGCGCAGCCGCTGTAGGTGCCGGCGATGTTTCCGGCGATGGCCTGCGGATCGGCGGTGATCGCGCGACCGCGGGTGAGCAGGGGGTCGGTCGGCGCGATGTTGAAGCTCGGCCGTTGGCTCGGATTGGTCTGCGAGAACTGCACTGCCGTGCAGGAGGGATCGGCGGCGGGGCCGCTCGCGCAGGCGCTGGCTCGCGCCGCAGCCTGGGTGCCAAGCCCCGGGCTGCCGAAGTAGCTCGCCTCCGGGGGATTGGTGGTGTAGCTCGGAACGGTGGACTGCGCCGTGCTGCCGCTGATGGTGCCGCGGGCCGCGGCGTTGCCGGTCCGGCCGAGTGTCTTGCCCTGCTCGAAGGCCTCACCCTGCGTTGGCGGCGATTGCGCGAAGGCGGCCGGAAGCGTCGCGAGCAGCACGGCCGCGAACGCGACGAGCTGGCCAGTGAGTCGCCTTGCGCGCCGCATGCTCAGGGCCCTTTCAGCCGCGCGAGCAGCGGCGCCACCAGCGGTCGCGCCTCGGGGCGCTGCCTGGCCAGCGTGTCCAGCGCGTGGTCGACGCTCACGTCTCCGGACACGCTGACGAAGGCCGGCGGCGTGCGGCAGTCTGTGCCGCAGCTCGTCGCCGTGTCGGCGCGATAGTCGAGACTCAGCACGAAGGTCGGCGCGCGTTCGATGCGATGGCGTGTGAAGGCTTCGGGGTCGATGACCCACGCCACCTGACGCTCGCCGATCAGGCTGGAGACGGCCGCGAGGGTCTCGCGCATCGAGTTGGCCTTCAGGCCCCGCAGCACGAGGACCGCGCCGCTGCGCGCGGCTTGATCGGTCAACAGTTGCAGGCTCGCGCGGGGCATCTCCAGCGTGATGAAGATGCGAAGCGGGCTCGCGGCCGGGGTCTGTGCGGCTGGGCTCCCGAGGCGCGCGCCAGCCCGGGCGAGTGCTTCGATGTCGGTGGGCGCCGCAGTCGACGGCAGGTTCACGCGCGGCGGCGCGGGCACCGGTTGAGCGCCGAGACGATCGGCTTGCGGGAAGGGGTGGGCTTTCCGTGCCCGCTCGATGTCATCGGCATCGGGCCAGCGCGGGGCCTGGGCGAGCGCGATGCTGGCCGCGAGCAAGCCGAGCGCGCAGGCGGCCGCGGCGATGGCGCGGATCTCAGTACGCGCCGGCACAGCAGTTCCTCTTGCGGAAGATCTGGTACGCGAAGTCTTCGCCCGAGACGGGGTAGGACTTGCCCGCGCCCCAGATCATCGTCGTGCGGCCGTAGGGCTGGCAGCACTGGCCGGCTTCCTTCGCGGTGGCCGGCACCGGGTAGACCATTTGCAGCTTGTAGTGCGTCTTGTCCATGATCGGCAGCGGGTAGTAGCCGCACAGCCCCGCCGACCCGGCGCCGGTGAACGTCACCAGCTGCCGGTGCATCTTCGCGGTCATGCGCTGGGTGATCAGCGTCGAGGCCTGCACGCCGCCGATGTGGGTGGCGACGTGGCCACCCATCGGGTAGATCGAGCCCTGGCAGCCGGCGCACCAGAACAGGCTCGCGATCGGCATGCCGGCGGTTGCGGCCACACAGTCGGCGGCGCACGCGGCTTTCGCGGGCGCGTTGGCGAACAGCACCGCTTCGGGGTTCAGGATGGCGGTCAGTTCGTCGTCGGCCCACAGCGGATCCACCTCAGTGAGATAGGCCAGGTCGAGCGAGCCCTTCTCCAGGCACGGAAAGTCGAGCAGCACCTCCAGCCAGGTGAGGATCGGGTTGGCGTACCAGTGCGCGTGATAGAAGCTGTTGCGCGTCTGGCTGTCGTGTCCGACGTGCGCGCCGCGCGGCACGTCGAGTCCGGGGTCCAGCGCGATGCCGCCCAGGCCGACCATGCAGAAGGGCGTTCGCGTCACGTCCACCATGCGCACCGGCTCCCAGAAGCCGATCGACACGCCGATGCGGGGCGGGTTGCTGCAGTAGCAGACGGGCGACGACGGATTGCCGATGTCGGGCTGACCGTCGGAGAGGATCGATGCCGAGCCGATGGTCAGCGGGAACAGGCAACTCCAGCAGATGTCGGTGATCGGGTTCATGAAGCGGCCGTGGCAGGTGGGGCCGGCCGCGGCGGGTCCGGGCACCAGCGCGAGCAGCCACAGGGCGAGCGCGAGCCACAGCGCCGCGCGTGGGCGACCTAGCTGCCGGTGGACGGGGCTATAGGAGCTCATCGATGCGCAGCCTTCTGCCGTCCTGGGTGACGAGTGCGGGCACCTGGCGGATGCCGAGCTTCGTCGTGAGGTTGCCCTGCTGGTCGTAGAACACCGGCCGTTGCCAGCGGCGCATCAGGTCCAGGTAGGACCCGCCGGTGAGGATCACCTTCACCTTGCCTTGGCGCTCGTCGATGAGCTTGCGTGCACGCGCGACCTGCTCGCGATCGCGCGCGTCGATAAAGAGCAGCGCCTGGCTCAAGCTCACGGTGTCGAGCGGATTGACCACCGTGCCGGGCGGCACGATGACCCGGCCGTCGGCGTCGCGGATCGCCTCCTGCACGACGATGCTCGGGTCGTGGTGGAAGTGCCGCGGTTGACGGGTGCGCGAGAGCCCCGCCACCGGCGCCGGGTAATCGACGCCTCGCCTGACCCTTTCCAGCGATTCGCGTTGCAGACGGGCGAGCGTGCCGTCTTCGCCTGCCGCGCGAAGTTTCCCGAGGATCACCTCCAGCAGGTTTGGCTCGGCGATCGGGTAGACCGGGCCGATGACGCCGAGGTCCTGCGCGTGGGCGGGCACCGTCGCGACCATCGCGGCGAAGACGGCCGCCGCGAGGCGCAGCGGCCAGCCGCGGGCCGTGCCGTTTGCGATCGTCGGATCAGAAGAGCGCATCGGCCCGCCCGATGATCTGGGATGTGTGGATCCAGCCGGTCAGCTGGTACCGGGAGTCGAGGCTGTCGGGGTGTCCGGCTTGCACGTAGTAGCGGCCCTCCGGAATCCGGCCGGTGGGGCCGGGTTCGAGCGGCTGACCTTGCCGGCTCACTGGCTTGGGGACGCCCACCGGAACGCCGTTGAGGTGGAAGCCCTGCGCATCGCGGGTGACTTCGTCGCCGGGCATGCCGGCGAGCACCTTGATGAAGGTGACGCCCGCCGGGTATGGTCCGCCGCCGGCCCAGCGGAAGGCGACGAAGTCGCCTCGGCTCGGCATCTCGCCCTTGTGGATGAGGAAGAGCCGGTGCGGCAGGCTCGGCGAGGCGTTCAGCCCGAAGCCATAGTGCGCGTGAAACCAGAGCGCGATCGCGCCGACCGCGACGTAGACGAGGGCCCAGCGCTTCAGGTGTTCGACCGAGCGCTCGGCGAACGTGTGCAGCCGAAGTCGTCCGCTCGATGCGAATCGGTCGCGCCAGCTTCGATGCAAGAACAGGGTGCGCATGCGGACTCCCGATGCAGCTACAGGCCGAGCCGGCGCCGCACGTCCGGCGTCAGGTCTTGCAGCAGGGGTTCGGAGCCCATCACGGCGCCACGCGCCAGCACGATGCAGCGGCACTCTCCCGGTAGCGCCTGGAGCAGCGTGCTCACCTCCGTGCCGAAGCCCGCGGCGCGACGCAGTGCGCCGGCGCGCTCCTCGTCGCTGGTGTCGCGCTTGACCAGCACCGCGGCGACCTGCAACTCCTTCAAGCGATAGAGCTCCGCTACGTCGAGCACGGCCAGCGCCGGCAGGCGTTCGGGCACGAGCCACAGGTGAACGAGCGCGATCAGCGCGGCGCTCACCAGCGCGTTGACGCCCACGAGCAGTGCGGCGGCCCGTGCGTTCACGCGAGCCCCCGTTCGCGCAAGACCGCGTCGATGGCGGCGGAGACGTCCAGGCCCGCCGCGCGCTTGGCGTTGATGGCGTTGAAGTCCTCGGCCCGGCTGCTGAAGAGCAGGAGGCTGTACGGATCGACGATCAGCCGGGCGATGCCGTTGCCGGCCGGCGAGTGGATGAAGACCTCGGAGTAGGCGCCGTGCTCGGTGCGCAGCGACAGCAGCAGCCGCTTCATCGCATCGTCCATCGTGAGTTGACCGAGCTTGTCCATCATCTCGATCGACTCGGGCTTCTGACGCAGCAGGAACATCCAGTCGGAGTTGTCCAGTGCCGCCTTCGCCGCCGGGTTGCGGTAGTAGTCGTCCACGCCCTGGGTGGCCGACATGAAGGCGCCCTTGTACTTGCGCGCGCGGCGGTAGCCGGCCTCGATGAACTCGGCGGTGGCGCCGCCGGAGAGCAGGTCCCAGGCCTCGTCGATGATCACGATCTTCTTGCGGTCGCGAGAGAAGTACATCTCGCGCGTGATGCGGTACATGACGATCAGCAGCACCACGGTCTGCAGGTCCTTCTTGGACTTGAGCTCCTCGAGCTCCAGGACGATGAGGTCGGCGCCGAAGTCGATGCTGGCCTCGGAATCGAAGTACTTCCCGTAGGCGCCGTCGCGCGTGTAGGGGTGCAGCATCGCGGCGAGGTCTTTCAGCCGCCGGTCGCCTTCGCCGGCGGAGGGCGCGCCGTCGTCGTCGAGGCGTCCGGTCGCGAGCAGGTCGTGAATGTCGGTGACGGTCATGGCGCGGCCCTTGGCTTTCCAGACCTTCTTGATCGCCGCACCCAGCGTTGAGTACTGAAAGCCGTCGAGCGACTCGCGCGGGGACACCATCTGCGCGAGCAGCGGCTGCAGGAGTTCCATGTCCTCGTCGATGTCCTCGACCAGGGGGAACGGGTTGAGCGAGAGTGCGGCGTCCTCGGTGAACTCGATGAAGCTGCCGCCGAAGTTGCGGCACGCCTTCTCGTAGGAGCGGCCGACGTCGATGATCCAGACGCGCGCGCCGGTGCCGAGGTAGGCGGCGGCGATCTCGTTCAAGAGCAGCGACTTGCCCGAGCCCGACGTGCCGGCGATCGCCACGTTGTAGTTGCCCGCCGGGTTGTCGTAGACATCGATCTGCATGATCTGGCCACGCCGGCCGCCGAACAGGAGCACCGGCGTGCCCGTGCCCTGCCACTCGGCGACGAGCGGCGCCAGGTGCACCGCGTTCGCCGAGGTCTTGGTGGTGACGCGCTTCATGCGCTGCAGATCGGCGTGGAACGGCGCCGAGAGCGTCATCGGCAGCGAGCCGATGAGGGCCTGCGTCATCATCATCGTGTCGCTGGAGAGTTCGAAGCCGCGCGCACGGAAGATGGCGCGCGCCGCCTGTTCGGCCCGGGTCACCGCGTGCGGCTCGGCGAAGAGCGCGAGCTGCAGGTTGAGATCGACGAGCTGCTGGCCGTCGTCCATCGCCTTGAGCACGATGTCCCAGTCGGCCTTGCGCTCCTGCAGGTCGGGCAGGAAGCGCGCCATGTAGCTGGTGGCGTTCGTGGTGGCGCGGGCGGCCTTGAGGAATGCCCAGTTGCGGGTGGCCTCGGCGTCGAGCACGTGCACGCCCAGCGTGAGGAGGAACGGGCAGGGGTACTGCAGCGTGCCCTGGTAGAGGTCGCCGATCAGGCTACCGGCGTTCCACAGCGCGAAGCGCGGCGGGAAGGCGCGCACCGACATCAGGCGAAGCTCGGTTTGCAGGTCGGCGGCCGGATTGGCGAGGCCGATGCCCTGGCGGTCGATGCGCAGGCGCGTGGCCCGGTCGATCACCTGGTCGCGCAGCTCGCGCCCGTCGTCGTAGGTGAGCGGGACGGCGTCGCCGGTTTGCCGGTGCGGGTCGAGCAGCGCGGAGACCCAGTTGATCAGGTCCTCCGCCGTCCACGAACGGGACGGGAAGCCGGCGGCGTGCAGCGTGGCCCGGATCCCGTCGCGCAGCAGCAGCAACTCCTCCAGGCGCGAGAGATTCTCCGGGCTGCCGGGAAGCGAGACGCTGACCACCAGCCGGTAGTCGCGGAACAGGTAGCTCTGCGCCGACAGCAGCGACGTCCGGCTGCCCTGCAGGTAGTGTCCGGCGCGGCGCCGGGCCATGGTGCGGTGGATGTTGGTGTGCCTGCCGGCGCGGCCGAGCGTGTCGAGCTCCGGGACGACCTCGTCGGTGACGCGCAGGTTCGCGTAGCGCGCCAGCGGCGCGCGAATCGCGGGGCTCGCGTAGAGGTGGAACTGGATGCCCGTGCCGGGCGGAGAGGCCGCGTAGAGCGCGGTCAGCACGCGCGCCATCTCCTCGTCGGCGCCGGATTGCGGTCGCACCTCGAGGCAGAAGCCGAGCGCGTCGAGATTGACGAAGACCTGGCGGTCCGCGATCCAGGCGCGGTACGGCAGCCACTCGGAGAACGCGGCGGCGTCCTCGCCGCGCGATGCGGCGCCGGACTTGGGAACGCGGATCAGGTCCGCGGGCTTCGCGCCCTTCAGCACGGACTCCAGATCGGTCAGCAGGCTGCGCCACATCGCTCAGGGCTCCTGGGTCGCACCATTGCCGGGCAGCAGTCCCATGCGCGGGGGAAAGCGATCGGGCGCTGTCTCTGTGGACGACGCGGGCTCGCTCGCCGATGCCGGGCTGGATGCGGGCGACGTGAACGGGATCGGAGGCCGCACGGCATCGACGCGCTGTCGATTCGCCGGGAGGACGCGTTCGATCAGCCAGCGGCCGGTGTCCACCAGCACGTGCACCACCGAGGCCTCGTGCAGGTCGCCGTCGGCGTCCTCCCAGGGCGCGATCCATAGGCGCAGCACGCGTGGTTGGGAGCGCAGTGCCGATGGCGGTGCGCCAAGCCCCGGAGCGGCTGTGGATGCCGAGGCGACCGTCGCGGCGGCTGCCGTGCTCGTGGGCTCCTTGGCGGGCTTCGGCAGCGCGGAGGCGGGCGGCTGGCCGTGGATCGAATTCGCGTACACGCCCGAGACCGAGGTGCACTGCGAACCAACCGGGGCCTTGCAGGCGTAGCTGCCCTCGCCGCCGAGGCCGCTCATCGTGGACGCGCAGCCGCCCAACAGCGTGGCGGTCGCGCCGACGAGGAGGGCGACGGTCCGTCGCAGGTCCGTCATGGCGCCTTGCCCGTCGCCTGGGCCGCCGGGTTGCTCGGTGCGGGGCCCTCGGCGCTCGTGGTCGAGCGCGACAGCCAGGCGCTGATCTGCTCGGCGCTTGCGGCGCCGGGCAGCACGCGACCGTCGGCAGCGACCAGCGTCGGGGTGCCGGTCACGCCGAGGTGCTCGGCCAGCGCGACGTTGCGATCGACCGGGTGTGCGCAGTCCGCGCTGGGCGGCACCTGGTCGCGGGTCATCAGTGCCTGCCAGGCGCCGAGGCGATCCTTTGCGCACCACACGGCGATGGCCTTCGCGCGCGCCTGCGGGTGCAGGGAGGCGATCGGCATCAGGAAGGTGTGGATCGTCACGTCGGACAGGCCCTTCAACTCGGCTTCAAGCCGGCGGCAGTGCGGGCAGTCCGGATCGCTAAAGATCGCGAGCGCACGGGAGCCGCGGCCGCGAACGTCCTTGATCGCGTCGGCCAGCGGCAGCGCGTTGAAGTCGATGCGGGCCAGCGTGTCCTTGCGCTCGGCGGTGAGGTCGTGCTGTGCCTTCATGTCGTACAGGTGGCCGAACAGGAAGTACTGGCCGCTCGCGTCCACGTAGGCGAGGTTGGCGCCCATCGCCACTTCGAAGACACCCGGCCACGGCGTCGGACGGATCTCGCCGAAGCGGGTCGAGGGGTAGAGCGCCTGCAGGCGCCCGATGAGGCTGGTCAGTTCGGGCGTGGTTGGCGGTTGGCTGCGCTGCGCAAGTGCCGTGACGCTCAGGCAGGTGGTCAGTGCCGCGGCCAACGCGGCCTTGGCAGCGAGTGCGCGCAGCGTGAGGCGCGCGTCAGTCGTCTTCATCGTCGTTCCTCCGGAGGGTGCGGGCGCGCTCGGCGAGTTGCGCGAGGTTGTCGGGATCGGTGCCGGCGGCGTCCAGCGTCCCGGGCAGGGCGACGCCCTGCGTGAGGACCACGTCGACGCTGCGGCCCGCGTCGACCTCGATCACCGGGAAGACTTTCTCGGCGAGGCTGATGTAGTACTGGGCGAGCCGGTCGAGCGCCTTGCCCACGCCCGTGCCCAGACCGGCTTCGAGCTGCTTGCCGGGGTCGACGGTGCTGGTGGTGCCCAGCGGCGAGACCGACAGCGTGGTGGAGCTCTGCGTGAAGGCGTGACCGATGCCGCTGGCCACGCCGGCGAGCAGTGCGTTGGCGAGGATCTGCCCCTGCTTGGAGACCAGGCGTCCGCGCATGCCGGCCTTGCCGTCCTCGCCCGCCACGTAGCCCTTCACCGGCACGTCGATGGCCGTGCCGTCGCGGGTGACGCACGACAGCGACTCGGTGCGGATGTAGGCGCGCTCGGAACTCACGTCGCCGTAGCCGGCGCCCACGATGAAGCACTCCTTCACGCGGGCGCGGAACTGGTTGGGCAGGATCGCGTTGTCGGCGAGGCGCAGCAGCACCGGTTGAGGGTTGCGCTGCGCCTGGCCGCCGGTGGGTGCATCCAGGCCGCCGAGAAGCACCGCACGGGTGAAGGCGCCGCTGGGCAGGTAGCGGCGGGTGTCGCGACTGGCTGGTGCGGCGGCGGCCGCCGCGTCCGCGACCGGCTTGGCGCCCTTGCCCGCTGCGACGTCCCCCAGCACGATGCTGACGATGCCCGTGTGCGTCGGCGTGCTCGAAACCCCGCCGGGCGGCGGTGGCAGGCCGGCGCCCTGCACGGCGCCTTGCGGCATCGGTGGCGGCGGGAAGCGCTGCGGACCGGAATCCGGCAGCGCACTCCCCGGGCGATCCGGCCCGAAACTCGGCCGTGCCGCGGGGGCGGTGACGGGCGGAGGCGGCAGCGGCGTGAGTCCGCCGCCTTCGAGCTTCTTCAGGCGCTCGAGCATTTCCTTGCCCTGGCCTTCGAGCTCGGCGTTGCGCTGCGCGAGGTCGCGAGAGCGCTGCTCGATCGCCTTCAGCTGCGCATCGGCCTGGCCACGCCACGCGTCGCGGGGATCAATCTGCGCACCCGGCGCAAGGATGTTGGTGGACTGCGGCTTCGCCGGCTGCGCGTCGTTGCCTTTCGTGCCGGTCAACGAGACCGACAGCAGCGTGCCGGCCACGATCGTGCCGGCGATGCCGGCGAGCAGCAGGACCTGACGGCGCTTGATGGCTGCAGCCGTTGGCTCCGCCGGGGCCGACGGGGACCCTTGCCCCGACGGGTGAGACGCGCCGGTCGGCGACATGCCGGGCGGCAGGACGGGATCAGTCATCGGCGCGGCGCTCCCGGATCACGAACAGCTGCGTGGTCTCGCCCGGGCGCAGGGCCGCCTGCTCGACGCTCACGGCCATCACCCCGCGCTTGAAGAGATCGCGCTCGGCCAGTTCGAGCGCGGACGCGCCGGTGTTGACGAGCTGGTACTTCTCGCCGACCACGCCGCTACCCAGCCACTGGCGCTGCAACGTGAGCCTCGCGCCGGGCCACAGGGTCAGCTCGCGCCCGGGCTCGCGCACCTCCATGTCGTCGGGCAGCGCGTCCTCGGCCATCGCGAGCAGGAGGTTCTTCATCGTGCGCACGTGACGGCCGCTGCGCTCGATGCGTGCGGGTCCGGTCGCGGCGTCGCGGGCCTCGCGGATCACGATGGCGTCGCTCGGGGTGTCCACCGGCTGCAGCAGCAGCCCGATCGTCGAGCGCTCCGTGCTGACGAAGAGGTTGATGGGCTTGGTGCTGTCCGGCGAGACCGGCCGGATGAAGACCTGGCCCTTCTCGTCGTCCTTCTCCAGCACGAATTCGCCGGCGTTGCCCGTCACCTTGCGGATGCGGCCACGATCGACAGAGATGCGCGTCACCTCCTTGCGCGAGACCTTGGCGAGCACGGTCTCGCCGTCGCGCGCATCGACGACCTGCAGCGCCAGCGCGGGCTGGCTACCGGCCAGTGCCAGCAGCAGGAGCCAGGCGAAGCTGAGACTGAGCTTGGATTTCGAGCGGGTCATTGGGACTGGTCTCCCGGAACGCCTTCAGAAAGATCCGGCCGCCGGCGTACTGGAGCTCGATGGCGTAGCCCTTCGAGACCTCGGACACGCGGCGGTCGCTGATGAATGTGGTGAGCAGGCCGCGCACGCCGACACGCTGGGTGCGCTCGTCGACGGCGAGGTCCTGCGCGCTGAACACGGTGGAGGCGCCGTCGCGCTTGACGCGCTCGGCGGCGGTGGCCAGCACGCTGCGCAGCTCCCCGTAGGAAGCGGGCGCTGCGTACTGGAGCAGCACCCGGGACTGGTGGTCGATGCTCTGCGGCGTGACGTTCAGCGTGAGTTGCAGGAGGAAATAGGCCATCTGTTCGAGGTACTCGGCGCTCACGCGCTCGGACTCGACCCAGAAGGTCTTGTTGATGCTGGGCGGCACCACCACCACGCGCTCGCGGCCGGCCATGTGCATCGCGAAGGCCGCCAGCGTCACGTTGGCGAGCATCGAGCAGGCGAGCAGCAGCACGAGCAGGGCGCTCGCGCGGCGCGCGCTGGCGATGTCGGCGCGCAGCCAGTCGAGCTTCATCCGGCCAGCTCGCGCAGGTAGGAAGGCGGGGTGCGCTTCAGGCCCGTCATGAAGGCCGGTAGGTGCCAGTAAAGCAGGTGCAGCGCGAAGGCGGGGTGCTTGCCCGCCTTCGCGCGACCGTAGGCCGAGGCGAGCAGCAGGCCGACGGCACAGCCGCTCACGAAGAAGCCCGCGACCATGCCCGCCAGCGCGGCCCCCAGCACCAGCAGGGCGACGTCGATGTCCCACCAGAACATGCGCGGCGGGTCATTGAGACGGCGGGGGATGTCGAGGGACGCGTCGATCACGGCACACGCCCCGTCAGATCACGGCGGTCATGATCGAGTCGATGATGGTCGGCACGTAGACCATGAAGAGCGCGAAGACGACGCCGGCGAGCGCCGGGATCGGCGAGGAGCGCGCGATGCCGATGCCCGCACCGAGGATGAAGGCGGCAATCGCGATCGACTTGCCCAGGAAGCCGGTCGCCCAGTTGAGCAGCGTCGTGTACATCGTCTGGAACTCGGTCCCGGTGGTGCCGGCCAGGGCCGAGCCGGCGGCGAGCGTCAGGACGAGGGCAATCGGAATGGCGGTGCTGCTGCGGCGAATCAGAGTCATGGTGTGGTGTCTCGAGGTTGGGTGGAGAGGAAGTGCTCGGGCGAGCGGTCAGGGCAGGGTTGCGACCACCGGTGCTCGGTGGTCGCCTCGGGTGATGGCGGTACGGGTGGCGCCGTGGCGAGCGCGATATGCGCCGTCGTGGGCGCTGCGCAGGTGGCGGCGAACCTTGTCGACGTAGGCGCGGCGCAAGGCGGGATTGGCGGCGTTGTAGGCACCGACCGCATCCCACGTGTAGCCCAGGCGCTGGACGTTGCCGGCGAGGATCCAGGCGCCGACGTGGATGCTGGTGCAGGGGTCGAAGAGATCTCGCTCGCCGATGCCGTGGGCGGCCAGCGTGGGCAGCCACGCCGAGTTGATCTGCATGAGCCCGATGTCACGCGTGCCGTTGCGGTTGCGTCCAACGGCCTGCGGGTCGAGTGCCGATTCGGTGCGCGCGATCGCGTAGAGCAGCTCGCTGCTGACGCGGTAGCGCGCGGCCGCCTCGTCCCAGCAAGCGTGGGCGGGCAGGGCCGCGAGCGTGACGATCGCGGTGATCAGTGCTGCCGTCGGTGCCCAGCTCGCTGTCTTGCGCAATCGGAACCCCCTTCACGTTGGCGCGGAAGTGCGGCGCATCGAGCGAGCCGCATTGCGTTGCCATCCTAGGTAGCGAGCACGTGTGAATCAGGCTCCATCGGGACTTCGATGAAGCCCCGAATCCGGCTTGCATCGGCGCGGAATCTCTGCCGCCGATGTGCGACGAGCGGCCGATGCGAGGAGCCGACGCTGCGGCGTGGCTCACGACGAAGCTCGGTCGAACTCGTCAAGAGGACATCGGGTCCTGGTCGAGGCTTCGATCGAAGCTGATGGCCGTCAAGCCGCCCGGAATACTGGTCGAATGACCTTCAACGACACGCCCTCCGGGTCTGGGTCGCCGCGAGCAATCGGGTCGCCAATCGAGTCCGAGTGGCCGGCGCTGTCCGCGCAGGCGATCGTCGATCGCAGCGGAGCGACGAACCTGATCGTCCTGCTTCGCGTCAGGATGGGGTTTCCCGCGGAGAGCTTCGCGCTGGCGGCGCGGCCGCTGATCGACGGCTATGCGAAGTTCGTGCAGCTGCGGCCGATACCGGGCTCCAGTCGATATGGCGGTCCGGGCGGACAACTGCAGCGCGGGCTCGTGACCGCTCTGCGCGCGCTCGATCACCGGCGCGGCCAGATCCTGCCGCGCAGTGCGCCACCCGAGATCTTGGGCGCGCTCACGCATCGATGGACCTATGCGGTGTTCGCGGCAGCGCTGCTGCGCGATGCCGGCAGAGCTCAGTCAGACGATTCGGTGCGAATGTTCGAGCGCTGGGTACCGCCGATCGTCCAGGCTTGGTTGGCCGAACATCCTCCGCTGATGGAGGAACTGCGCGCCGTGCTAGCGGGCAGCGCGGAGGCATCCAGCGCGATTGCCGAACTGGTGGAGCGCGCCGTGACCGGCACGCGCTCGGGCGTTGAGGCGACCCTGCCTCCTGCGCAGACGACGTCGATCGCCGGCGCGGTGAAGGCGAGCGTTGAGACGGCGCCAATCGCGCCCGAGGCTGACGGACCCGAATTCCTCGACGGCGTCGACGCGGCGGGTGCCGAGCGACCGCGACGCTTCATGGAGTGGGTGCGGCAGGGGATCGCCGACGGAACCTTGCCGGTGAACGTGCGCGGCGCGCTCGTGCACGGGGTCGAGGACGGCCTGTTGCTCGCATCACCGGGCATCTTTCGGGCGTTCATCCGGCGCGATGGCGCCGGCCAGGCTGAGCCCGGCGACGCCGCGAAGCGGTTGCAGCGCGAGGTCCTTCGGGCCGGATGGCACCTGCGGGCCGATGGCGGCGTGAACCTGCATGGCTATGCGTGGAAGCAGGACGGGCGCGCGGCCGTTCGCATCCACGGCGTCGTGATCCTTGCGCCACAGCGGTTCGTCGATCCGGTACCGCCGATCAACCTGGCGCTCGTGCGCGTCGGTGACGCCACGGCGGCCGCGGAGTGATGGGCTATCCGCTGGAAGCCCGGCTGCGGCCGGCGCACGAACTCGGCGCGGCCTCGGTGTCGGCACTGGGCGCGGCCCTGATTCTGAGCAGCCCAGGGCTCTTTCTGATCTCTCCTCCTTGGCACCTGGCGCTTGCCGGCCTGCTGCTGTGCCACGCGGCGTGGCGCGGCGCGGCCGGACTGAGCACGCTGCGCTATCGCGCCAACCTGCGCCGCCGGCGGCGCTATGAGTTGGGCCCCGCCGACATTCCCTGGTCGGCGGATCGGCTCTTTCTGGGGCGCGGGTTTCGGTGGGACCAGCGCCACACCCAGCGCTTGTTCGAGGCGCGGCTCCCGGTGAACCGACCGCTGCTCCAGGGCGGACCTTTCACGGGTGCGTTGGCGGTGTTCACGCCCCCAGCGGATGAATTCGGGGGCGTTGGCGGGGATCCCGCGATCCACGGTGTCGAGCCCGACGAGACCGAGATCTGGATGGACCTGGAGGATCGAGTCGGGCACACGCTGGTGCTGGGCACCACGCGCGTCGGCAAGACACGGCTGGCCGAACTGCTGATCGCCCAGGACATCCGTCGCGGCGAGGTCGTGATCGTTTTCGATCCGAAGGGCGACGTCGATCTGCTGCGCCGCGTGTTTGCGGAAGCCGAGCGGGCGGGACGGGCAGGGGAGTTCTTCATGTTCCACCTCGGGCATCCGGAGATCTCCGCCCGCTACAACCCGGTGGGCAGCTTCTCGCGCATCACCGAGGTCGCCACGCGCATCGCGGGCCAGTTGCCCTCGGAAGGCCAGTCCGCCGCCTTCAAGGAGTTCGTCTGGCGCTTCGTGAACGTGATGGCCCGCGCGCTCGTGGCGCTCGGTCGCAAGCCCGATTACCAGGAGATCAACCGCTACGCGTCCGATGTCGAGCCGCTGCTGATCGACTACTTCGAGTACTGGCTCGACCGGGAGCCCGCCGCCGCGGGCTGGCGTGAGGAGCTGCGATCGCTGGCCATCGACAAGAAGAATCTCGACAAGGGCCTGCAGTCGCGCGGCGCGCGTGCGGTCAGCCTCGTGGAATACGCGCGGCGCAAGAAGCTCTACGACCCGATCGCCCACGCGCTCGCATCGACGCTCAACTACGAGAAGAGCCACTTCGACAAGCTGGTGGCGTCGCTGCTGCCCTTGATGGAGAAGCTCACCACCGGTCGCACCGCGTCGCTGCTGTCGCCGGAGCTCGACGATCCGACCGATTGGAGGCCAGTGTTCGATTGGACCTCGGTGATCCACCTGGGCGGCATCGTCTACGTCGGACTCGATGCGCTCTCCGACTACGAGGTGGCCGCCGCGGTCGGCAATTCGATGTTCGCCGACCTGACCAGCGTGGCCGGCAGCCTCTACAAGTTCGGCGCCGGTCGCGGCCTGCCGGGCGAGGTGACGCCCCGGCGGATCGCGATCCACGCCGACGAGTTCAACGAGCTGATCGGCGACGAGTTCATTCCGCTGCTCAACAAGGCGGGCGGCGCGGGGTTTCAGGTGACGGCGTACACGCAGACCTGGTCGGACGTCGAAGCGCGCATCGGTTCGCCGGCCAAGGCCGGACAGATCGCCGGCAACTTCAACACCCTGATCATGCTGCGGGTGAAGGAGGTGGCCACCGCCGAGCTGCTGACGAGCCAGCTGCCCGAAGTGCATGTGGTCTCGACCGTCGTGTCGTCGTCGGTCTCGGACACCAACGACCCGGTCGACTTCGCGGACTTCGCCAGCCGCAACGAGGACCGCATCGCCCCGGAAACCGTCCGGATGCTCGAGCCGACCGATCTCGTTCAACTGCCCAAGGGCGAGGCCTTCGCGCTCATTCACGGCGGCCAGCTGCACAAGATCCGCATGCCGCTGCCATCGGCGTCGAGCGATGCGCTGATGCCTACGAGCCTCGCTGCAATTGGCGAGACGTTGCGCGCCCGCCTCGACGGGCCCTGGAATCAGCCGGAGAACGATTCCGAACCGGAGGATCGGCGTGACGTCTAGGAATGCGGCCTTTCACGACGGAGCGCTGGCGGGCGTGCTGCTCAGCCCACTGAAGCTGGCCTTCTCGCTGGCCCTGGGTCTGGTCGCGCTCCTGCTGTGCGCCTGGATCGTCGACTGGGTGTTCGTGTTCAAGGTCTGGCCGCAGGGGATCGTGCGACTGCGCGAGCTCCTGGCTCACGATCTTGGGGGCGGTATCGCGCTCGCCGCTCGGCAGGGCGCTGATGCCGGCGTCATCACTGCGCCGGCGAATGCCCTGTACTCGATCGTCTTCGAGGCCACCGGCATCCACGACATGGGCACGCAGTTCGCCAACGGGTCAGCCCTGTCGATCCCGGACACGATCATGCGGCGCAGCTATGTCTCGCACCGAGAGGGCATCGAGGCGGCGATGGTCGGCACGCAGCTGCTCGGCGTGCGCGCGGCAATCCTGGCGCGGTTCGCGCCGCTGCTCCTTCTTCTGTATGCGATCGGCGCCGCCGATGGCTTCACCCAGCGCGCGATCCGGCGGGCTTGTGGGGGACGCGAGTCGGCCAGCCTGTACCACCGGGCGAAGTACCTGCAGTTGGCGGTGCTGGGGCTGGGCGGGGTTGCCCTCTTGATGTGGCCAGGGCCGGTGCAGTGGGAGCTGTGCGTGGTGCTGGGCGCGCTGCTGACCGGCGGCTTGGCGAGTGTGCAGTGGGCGTACTACAAGAAGCACATGTAGTGTGGTCCGGCTCCTCGCGCTTTCGTCGACGGCGCTTCTCAGCAAACAGAGCTTCCTCGGCGATTTCACTGCTGGTAAAATTTCGGAAGGCTAAGGCGGGCTGTTGGAGCACCGTGTCCTGGGCGATTCAGCGGGGGGTAGTGCGCAATGGACGTGGGAAATGCTATTCGCCTCTGTCGGAAGCGGCGCGGCGTGTCTCAGACCGATGTCGCGATGCGCGCCGATTGCTCGGTGTCGTACCTGTCGATGCTGGAGAACAACAAGCGCGACCCGACGTTGTCGATGATTACGAAAATCGCCGAGGCGCTTCATGTGCCTGTTGGAGCGCTCTTCGTGATGGCATCCGAAGAGAAGGAGCTGGGGAACATCGATAGTCGGCTGGCCGGGAGACTGCAGCGCGCGGCCATGTCATCGATTCTGTCGGCGAACGACGCGGGGGCGGTCCGTGGCTGAGGGGTCTTTCGGCCATCGGTATCGCGGGAGCGGAGGATAGAGATGGCTAGCGCGGATCAACTGAAGGCACTGGTCAAGTCCCACATCAGTCGGGACGACAACCAATTCTATTCCGTCGCCATGCAGGTCGCTGCGCATGAGGCGAAGGCCGGACACGGCAAGCTCGCCGAAGAGTTGCGCGACATGATTGATGCCGCCAAGACGCGCAGCGTCTCAGGCGAGCCCGGAAAGCTCGTCCCCCTGGCGCGGCCGCGCGGCGAACTGGCCAACCTGCTTGACGTCAGTTATCCCAAGAATCGCTTGGCCGACATGGTGCTCGATCCGGTCGTCCTCGAGCAGTTGCAGCGAATCATGAAGGAACAGCGCCTCCATGCCCGCATTCGCGAGCACGGCTTGTCGCCTCGACGCAAACTTCTGCTCGTGGGTCCACCTGGCACAGGCAAGACGATGACTGCAGCCGTACTTGCCGGCGAACTCGGCGTTCCGCTGTTCCTTGTGCGTTTGGATTCATTGATCACCAAGTTCATGGGCGAGACAGCCGCGAAGCTGCGACAGGTCTTCGATGCCGTCACGGACGTGCGCGGGGTCTATTTCTTCGATGAGTTCGATGCCATCGGGTCACAACGCGGCTTGGCCAACGACGTTGGAGAGATTCGGCGCGTGCTCAACAGTTTTCTGCAGATGATCGAGCGCGACCAGTCGACCAGCCTGATCCTGGCGGCTACGAATCACCCAGAGATCCTCGACTACGCGTTGTTCCGTCGTTTCGACGATGTCATCGAGTACCACCTGCCGACGCCAGCGCAGGCCATGGCTCTCATCCGGTCTCGTCTCGGCACCTACGCGCCCAAGCCATTGCCGGCCAAAGCATTGGCGGCGAAGACCGTTGGTCTGAGCTTTGCTGAGATTCGCCGTGCTGTCGACGAGTCCATCAAGGAGGTCGTCATGCATGAAGGAGGGCGAGTGGATGCGGATGCTCTTGGCCGGGCGCTCCTGGAGCGTCGCAGGTTGAGTGAGAAGCTGGAGAAGAACAACAAGCCAGTGAACCATGCCGGATCCAGCAGCCGATAAGCGCGCGCACCTTCTCCTTCACGGCACGTCGCAACCGCACGCCTTCACTGCGCACAGTCCGGGCGGCGGAAAGAAGAAGCTGCCTGAGCGCGATCGCCAGGCGCACGGGCAGGCCCTGCGGGGGCAGCTGCAAGAGCTGGAAGCGGCAGCGGAAACCGCGGCTGCGTCTCAGCGTGAGCTTGCGCTCGAGAGCGGACTCGGCCTACAGATTGAGTTTGTCGGTCAGCCCGACGTGGAATTGGCTTTCCAGAGCCTCGCTGACGATCGGAAGAAGATCGAACTGCTGAGCGTGCGGAGAGAGGGTGACGTCACCTACGCCAACGTCTTCGTGCCGGATGGGGGGCTCGATCATTTCGAGCGCTACGTCGCGGACTACCTGGAGGAAAAGAAGGGCAAGAAGGGGCAGGCGCTGGATCACAAGGCCCTGCTGAACACGATCGCGTCGATCCGCGTCGCTGAGCTGCGTGCTCTCTGGACCGACGATCCAGGTCTACTGCCGGAGAATCCAGATGAGGCGTTCTGGTGGGAGGTCTGGTTGCCGGTGCGATCAGCGCGGCAGGCCGTGGTCTCAGATTTCAGAAAACTCGCCGAGCGTGCGGGCTGTGTCGTTAGCGAACACCAAGCCGAGTTCCCCGAACGGACCGTCCTGCTGATGTACGGGTCGCAGGGTCAATTCACACAGTCTGTGATGCTGCTGAACTGTGTTGCCGAACTGCGCCGCGCCAAGGACACCGCCGAGTTCTTCGATGCGATGGGTGTCGAAGAGCAGGGACTGTGGATGAACGACATGCTGGCGAAAGCGCAGTTTGCCCCAGCGGGGACGGACGCGCCGCATGTCTGCTTCCTCGATACGGGCGTCAATCGAGGCCACCCGCTACTTGAGCCCTTGCTCGCCGAGCCAGATCTGCACTCGGTTAATCCCGCGTGGGGAGTCGACGACACGGCGAACCATGGCACTGGCTTGGCGGGTCTTGCCGCCTATGGAGACCTGACGCACGTCTTGGGCGAGACCGGTGTGGTGCAGGTCGCGCACCGGCTCGAATCGGTCAAGCTGACGCCAGACGAGGGGTCGAACGAAGGCGACAGCAAACACCACGCCTATCTGTTCGCCGAGGCTGTCAGCCGACCGGAGGTCACTGCTGCAGATCGACGACGGGTGTTCGCATCCGCCGTCACCGCCTCTGACTACCGCGACCGCGGTCGCCCGTCGTCATGGTCTTCCATGGTCGATCGGATGGCAGCAGACGTCGACGACGCCGGCCAGTATCCCCGGCTGTTCGTACTCGCGGCCGGGAACACGCGGGATCACGGGGCCTGGATGACGTATCCAGACAGCCTCTCGACCAACCTCGTTCACGACCCGGGGCAGGCATGGAATGCGATAACCGTGGGCGCCTGCACGAACAAGATCGACACTGAACATGATTCGCTCGTAGCAATCGCTCCCGATGGCGGCTTGAGCCCTTACACCACCACGTCCATGACCTGGGATCCCGCGTGGCCGCTTAAGCCCGACGTTGTATTTGAAGGCGGGAACGTCGCCAAGGACCAGCAAGGGGCGACGGGGATGTCGAGCCTGAACCTGCTCACGACAAACCACCGACCCAACGAACGGCTGTTCACGACGACCAACGCCACCAGCGCCGCCTCGGCGCAGTGTGCGCGCATGGCTGCACAGATCATGGCTGCCTATCCGCAGCTACGCGCCGAGACAGTTCGTGCACTGATCGTTCACTCGGCCAGGTGGACACCGGCAATGCGGCAGATGTATCTGCCCGCCAATGCCAAGCCGACCAAGAAGGACTATGTCAATCTCATCCGGCACTGCGGCTGGGGGATGCCAGATCTCGACCGGGCACTCTGGAGCGCGGGCAACTCGCTGACGTTGGTGGTCGAAGACCTGGTTCATCCCTATGGCAAGGATGACAAGCGGGGTGTCGTCAGTCGCGACATGAATTTGCATGCACTTCCTTGGCCGAAGGAAGAGTTGGAGGCCCTCGGCGATGCCGAGGTGCAGTTGCACGTCACGCTGTCGTACTTCATCGAGCCCAACCCTTCGGCGAGAGGCGTGTCGTCGAAGTTCCACTATCCGTCGCACCGCCTCCGGTTCGACGTCCAGCGGCCGCTCGACGCTTCAACGGAGGACTTCATCGCACGAGTGAACGCCGCCGCCCAGCGCGAAGACGAAGGCGATGCGGCGAACCCGAAGGACACGGATTGGTACTTGGGGGAGCGGCAGCGTCACCGTGGGTCGCTTCATCGCGATGTCTGGCAAGGCACCGCGGCGGACTTGGCCAGCAGGGGATTCATCGCGGTGTATCCATCGGCTGGCTGGTGGCGTTCGCGACCTGCGCTCGAGCGGTACGCCCTCCCTGCGAGATACAGCCTCGTCGTGTCGATCCACACCGAGCAGACCGAAGTGGACCTGTACGCCGTCATTGCCAACAAGGTTGCCATCGTGGTCTGAAATCGTGCAGAGCGACGCCCTGAAGAGCTTGGAACTCGACAAGATTGGTGGCTTGCTGACCAGCGGTGTGGCCGGTGAACTGCGCAGGCTCGAACTGGAGCGCGCCTCTTGGATGGCGGCCATGGCCCAGAGCCACAGCATCGCAGAGCAGATGAAGAAGGTGGTGGGAGACACGTCTCTTGCGGCCCAGCTGAGTAAGCAGGCAAAGGAGCTGCGGGCCTACTCCTTGCCAGAACAGATGAAGCTGCTCATTCCTGAGAATTCGCTGGCTGTCCAGATGGCAAAGCGATGGCAGGAAGTCCAAAGGGCCGAACAAGAGAGCATCAGAAGAATGCTCGAACCCCTTCAGGACATTCGCAGTTCGCTTTTGAAGGACAGTGCGATCCAGCAGATGCTGGAGGACCTCGCGAAGCCACTTGCCGCCTCGGAGCAGTTGGCCAAGCTCGTCGAACAGGCCACGGGATCCAGCGCAGTTCTGAAGGGCATGCACTCGGACATCGAGAGCTCGATCGAGAGCGCCCGGAAGATTCTTGCGGATGCCTCGGTCAGTAGTGGTATCGGGCAGCTCATGAAGAGCTTCGAGGAGGCCAACAAACGCTGGATCGTTCCTCAGCCCTTGCTCGACTCGATTGGCGCGTTGCAGGCGCTGCAGGAGCAAATGGGCAGGCTGTCGTTGCCTGTGATCGATGCATCGTCTGCTGCCACGCTTGCCAAGGTGCTGGGGCCGGAGGGCATCAAGGCGCAGCTCGCGGCGATGGGCATCAACCCCGATGGGTCAGTCAACGTCCAGTTCGTTCAGCAAGAAGACGGCCTCGGTCTCAGCCGCAAGACCTTGGAGTTGATGGCACTGTTGGGTTTCATCCTGGCAGTACTGATCCCGCTCTACCAAGAGCTCAGCTCTTCACGCTGGCAGGCAGCGACCGATAGAACACTCGCAGGGCAGACCGAGAGGATCGAGGCGCTTGGCACCAATCTGGAGGCGCAGCGAAAGACGATCCATGCCCTCACGAAGGTGGTGGAGAGGGCCTTGGCGCAAGAAGCCAAACGGCAGGAGGAGCGATTCGTCGTTTTGGATCGCGTGGCCATCGTTCGGTCCAAGCCGGAGCACGGGTCGGCCGTTCAGGGCAAGTTGCTGCCACGAGAGGTGGTCCGGCCGATCTCGGACCGCGGCAAGTGGATCGAGTTCGAGTACTACCACTGGCTCTACCAAGAGCATCGCACTGGCTGGGCACTGAAGAAGTACTTCCAGCGCGTGCCCGCCAACTTCGAGAAGCCCGGCAAAGAAGAGTCGACGACTCCATGATCGTCTCTCACTGACTGAATTGCCGATGCCGGTGAACGCATTGCGCAGCCTACGGATTGTATTGACGTCGCGCGACGTGATCACGATGAGGTGACGTCGTCGGGGATCTGTCGCGCTGACTCATAACCACCCGCATTCGGAATCCTCAAGCCATCCTGGGCGGCCACTGGTGCGTCTCGGCTTGGCAGCTCACGCACCACGCATAGAGCGCGTCGTACATGACCATGCCGTGCCTGAGCATCTCGTGGTCGTCGAGGTACGTTTGAGACAGACCCAGCGAGATTGCGTAGAGCCCGGCGGACTGCGGGGTCAGGTCGAGCCGCGACGTGTCGGCACCGCGCACGATGGCAGCGAGCTGTTGCAGCGCCGGGTCACTCAACTTGTGCTTTGAAAGAAAGGCGTCGAAGCTGCAGAGATCGCCGACGTGCGACATCTCCACGCCCGGAATGTCGTAGGGCACGGCGCCCGTCTTCTCCGCCACGACCAGTACCTGTGCCGCGGGCACATAGAGGAACTCCGGCTCCTTGTCGATGAACCTCGCAATTAGCCAGGGACAAGCAATGCGGTCGATCTTCGGCCGTTCACGCGTGACCCACTTCATGACGTGGCTCCTTTCGATTGGAGTGGTTTGCCCGCCGCCTTCCAGGCATCGATGCCGCCACGGAGGTAGCGGGCGCGGATGCCTGCGGCGCGCAGCCTCATGGCCGTCGCGCGGCCGACCTCATGCCCAAAGACGCAGTACACGACGACATCGCGGTCACTGGGCAGCTGCCCTGACCAGGTGCTGACGTCGCCCGGGTCACGCCACTGGGCGCCGGGGATGACCGCGTCCGACTGTTCGTAGATGGCTGAGCGCCGAACATCGAGGAGGACTGCACCTTGGACCTCTTCTTGGCCCGCGCCGAACGCATCGCTCGCGTTCTCGACGGCCTGCTGGTAGCGCTCGTAGACACGCTCCCACCGAACGTTCTCCATGAAGGCATCGACGTAATGCCCGGCCGCAGCCCCGAAGTCCATGTGGTACGCGTGCTCATACATGTCGAGCGTCAGGATGGGTACGCCTCCGGCGATGGCGTATGTATGTTCCGCGGACCATTGGTTCACCAGCGTTCCCTCGCGAGGCTGGAAGACGAGCAGCACCCACCCCGAGCCTCCGCCGAGTGCCTTGCCCATCGCCACGAACTCCTCACGCCACCGCACCACGCTGCCGAAGTTGGCTCGCAGCGCCAGCTCCATGGCAGGCACCATGGGGGCACTCGCACCCAGACAGTCAAAGTACAGCTCGTGCAGGAGCATCGAATTCGTCGCAACGAGTTCCTCGCGCTTCAACCCGTTGAGCTGGAAGCCCGGCGCTGATGCGAAAGGCAACTCGCGCAACTGGGCGCGGATGGCATTCAATCGCTTGACCGCACCGCTGTAGTTGTTCTGATGGTGGCTGCGCAGCAGCTTTTCCGACAGACCCTTCACCGTTGCAGCTTCGGACGGCAGGTCCAGGATTCGAGCGTCCATAGGGTCTCCTCAAACGTGTGCGTAGAGCGCGGCATGGGCGAGCTGGTACGTCAGACCGGCGATGCCGGAGCCCACTACGACCGGTATCACGCCAAGCTTGAAGCGGAACAGTGCAACCGCAGCGGCAAGGCCGATGACCGCAGAGGGCCACTCGAAGTGCCCGCCCAGGCCTTGCGGCCACAGCACGTGGTACGCGAAGAACATGGCCAGGTTCACGATGACCCCGACCACGGCGGCGGTGATGGCGGTCAGCGGCGCGGTGAACTTCAGCTTACCGTGCGTCGACTCGATGAACGGCGCGCCGAGCAGGATGAAGAAGAACGACGGCAGGAAGGTGAAGAAGGTGACCACGCCCGCAGCCACTGCTCCGGACAGGAACAGAGAGTCGCTGCCAAAGATGGCCTTGGTCCAGCCGCCGACGAAACCGACGAACGACACGACCATGATGAGCGGGCCGGGCGTCGTCTCGCCCAAAGCCAGCCCGTCGATCATTTGCAGGGCCGTCAGCCACTGGTAGTGATCCACGGCGCCCTGGTACACGTAGGGCAGCACCGCGTAGGCGCCGCCGAAGGTCAGCAGGGCCGCCTTGGTAAAGAACCACGCCATCTGCGTCAGTACCGCGTCCCAACCGTAGATGGCCGTGAGTGCACCGATGGCAACTCCCCAGAGGCCCAGGCACACCAACAGCACGCTCCGGAACCGGCCCCAGGTGAACAGGGCGTGCTCGGGTGTCGGCGTGTGGTCGTCGATGAGCGCGGTGCCGAACTCCTTTGCAGCTTTGCCGTGCCCGCTGCCGGTCCTGAACTTGTCGGGGACGTAACGGCCGCCGAAGTGACCGATGAGCCCCGCCGCCAGCACGATGAGCGGGAACGGCGCATCGAGCACGAAGATGGCGACGAACGCGACGGCGGCGATACCCCAGAGCCAGGCGTTCTTCAGAGCTCGCGAGCCGATGCGCCAGGCCGCGTGGACCACCAGCGCCGTCACGGCCGGCTTGATGCCATAGAAGATCCCGGCGATGACCGGCATGTTGCCGAAGGCCATGTATACCCAGGACAGGGCGATGAGGATGAACAGCGATGGCAACACGAACAAGCCGCCCGCAACGATGCCGCCCCAGGTCCGGTGCATGAGCCAGCCGATGTAGGTAGCCAGCTGCTGTGCTTCGGGACCGGGCAGGACCATGCAGTAGTTGAGCGCATGCAGGAATCGGTTTTCCGAGATCCACCGACGTCTCTCCACGAGCTCCGCGTGCATGATGGCGATCTGCCCTGCAGGGCCGCCGAAGCTGATGAAGCCGAGCTTCAGCCAATACGAAAGGGCCTGGCCGAAGGTTGGGCCTTGAGGCGGATCGGCCATCGTTTCGTCGTTCATGTGCGTGCTTGCAGAGCTGCGTAGAGCGTGTCGAACACGGGCAGCGCGGCCGCCAGCAGCGCGTCGTCGGAGCGGTATTGCGCCTGAAGGCCGCGAACGAGCAGTTCAAACCCAGGCGCCTCGTCGATCGGGATGCCCCCGATGTCGATGTAATGGACCAGCTGACCCATGGCGCGGATGGCGGGGTCTTCGTCGAGGGAGAACGTCGCCGCTACGACCTCGAAGGTCACCTTGTCGCCTACGTGCGAGAACCGTGCGCCGTCGAAGTCATACCCGACGGCTCTCGCCGGGCACTTCTTCGGGCCGTCCAGCCAGATGAACTTTGGTGCCTTGTCTACGAAGCGGTGCACCAGCCATGCGGTGGCCAGGCGGTCGATCCAGGGTCGCTTGCGTGTCGCCCAGGTCCGACCCTGGAAGCCCTCGGCTGACTGGCGTTGAATGTGTGCCTGGGTCGACGCAGGCTCGCCGGGCGAAAGGTGCAGTTCCACCTCGCGTCGAAGCGCGGCGAGGGCACTGGCAGCCTTCTCGTGGGCCTTGCCGGGGAAGAAGTCGCTGGCCTGGATGGTCTGGAGTTGTTGCTCGAGCGACCGCAGCTGCTTGTGCAGTTCCGCCTCGGTGACCTTCCTGATCGTGCCGCGCGCATCCTTGATGGATTGCAGCAACTCCGCATAGAGGTCGGACCGGTCGAACAGGTCTCGAAACACCCGTTCCTGGGCTTCGTCTCGGGCAGTGACGACCAGCATGTGCGCGTCGGCACCCGCCTCGGCGATGGTCCGCTCGATGTCCCAGAGGGACTGCGCAGTCGGAGCGCCGTTGGGCAGCACGTAGACGCCTTCGCGCAGGGTTCCGGCCCCGGTGGCCTTGAGTGCCCGCCAGACGCGCACGCGCAGCGCGCTTGGGTTCGTTGGGAGCGTTGCGGTAAGGATGAGCCAATCCGTCATGTAGCAAATATCGCACAAAGCGATGAATGCTACAAGTACGTGCGCCGTGCTACATCCTTGGTGCGTTTGTGCTCAACTTGCGCCATGGCTCTTCGCACTGCACTCCCTGCGCTCGCGGCGGCACTACTGTTCGGCGCGAGTACGCCGTTGGCCAAGCTGCTCGTGGGTGGCGTGCCCGCGCTACTGCTGGCGGGGTTGCTCTATCTCGGCAGTGGTCTGGGTCTGGGCGCTCTTCTTGCCTTGCGATGTGCGCGCGAGTGCGCCTCGGGGCAGGCAGCCACGCACCTTGCAATTCCGCGCGGGGAGGTTCCATGGCTCCTGGGTGCAATCGCATTCGGCGGCATCCTCGGACCGGCGCTGCTGATGCTGGGGCTGACCCAGACCAGCGGCGCGGCGGCGTCACTCCTGCTGAACGTCGAGGGTGTCCTGACCGCGGTCATCGCCTGGCTCGTGTTCAAGGAGAACGCCGACCGGCAGATCGTCCTCGGTATGGCGGCCATCGTTGCCGGCGGGGTGCTGCTTTCCTGGGAACCTGGTGGCGCGACGTTTTCGACCGGAGCCTTGCTCATCCTCGGCGCCTGCCTTTGCTGGGCCATCGACAACAACTTGACGCGCAAGGTGTCGACCAATGACGCGATGCTCGTTGCCTGCCTCAAGGGCCTTGTGGCGGGCACCTGCAACACGGCCTTGGCGCTGCTCGGCGGGGCGAACTGGCCGGCGCCGCCTGCAGTTGGGGCCAGCCTCTTGGTGGGGTTCTTCGGTTACGGCCTGAGCTTGACACTGTTCGTGGTCGGCCTTCGGGCGCTCGGCACCGCTCGCACCGGCGCCTACTTCTCGGTGGCGCCACTGTTCGGCGTCGTCATCTCACTGACCATCTGGCCAAGCGTGCCGGGGCCATTGTTCTGGGTGGCCGCAGCCTTGATGACGCTAGGTGTCTGGCTTCACGTGCGGGAACGACATCTGCACGAGCACACGCACCAGCCGCTCGAGCACTCTCACCCGCATCGTCACGACGCGCATCATCAGCATGCGCACGCGTTCGACTGGAACAGCGACGAACCGCATGTGCATCCCCATCGACACGAGGTGCTGACGCACAAGCACCCTCACTACCCTGACATCCATCACCGGCACTCGCATTCGCACTAGCCGAGCGCGGCCGGGGTCTTCGGGGGCGTATCCGCTGGTGAAGCGCTCTGCCAGAATGCTAGGGAGCGATCTGACTCCGCCCGATCGTTCGCCGAGAGTTATTCGTGTCGATTGATCTAGATGAAGACTCTCAACTTCACCGCCATACGGGACCGTGACGGTAAAAAAATGGGCGGAAAAATGCGACAGGACAATAGCTTAGGTCGATCGATGCCGGCCCTTCTTCGGCGTTGCCGTGACCGCCACGGACATGCGTCATTGGTGTCTGCGATGCTTTCCGCGATCGTCGTGGGAGTCGATGGATGTCGATAGATCTCGAAAGGTCAGCTTTCGCCGAACTGCCCGGAATCCCGCGCCAATGCTGGTCCCTCACAGGTTGACGGTAAAAATGACGGTAAAAGTCTGCGAGGCAGAGTCGCGTACATTGCAAATCAACAGCTTAGAAGGCTCGTTGATGATCGAGTGGGAATAGCCGCAGGTTCGGCAACCTCAGGCAATGACTGGCCAGGCCATCGTCTTGACATCGTGAGTTGTCCTGTTTTATTGCCTGGATTCTGGCTGAGTCTGATGCATCACTCGGATCGCGGGTCACAATACGCCGCCAGTGACTATCGCAACTCCAGACCGCAGCCGAAACCGCCCCTCTCTCACGCTTAGCAGTAACAATGACAACCAGCTAACGTTCGAGGCTTGGGCGCGGAGCCGGCGACGACTTTTGGTCGGGCGCACTCTGCCGGCCCCCTTTTCTCAAACGAAGCTATCCGCGAATAGTCCTTGTGCCCAGGTGAACATGTCCCGATAGTTGTCGCCGTTGGTTTTGGGGGCCTCGCCAAGATCCACGCGGTGCATGCCCTTGCCCTTTACCTTGCCAGCGCCGTCGTAGATGTCACCGTAGTTGAAGTTTGCCGAAAGCCAAGACGCCGTGGTGGCGGTAATCGGGCTGAAGCAGGCCGAGTTGGTTGTGATGTTCTGGTCGAGTGGCTGGTTGTTCAAGGTGCGCAGGATGGCGTCGGCGCAGACCTTCGCTTCCGCATTGGCCATGTGACCGGACTTGGGCACAGCCTTGCCCTCACTGGCGGGTACTGCGCATGCGTCCCCGATCACGTGTACATTCGCGTAGCCACTGATACCATAGGTCAGCGGGTCGACGGGCACAAAGCCCTGTGCGTTTAGCACCGGCCATCCGCGATTAGGGCTGTCGGCCGGGCCCATGGCTGCAGCCCTCTGGTTGGGAATGTAGTTCAGAACGCGGACGCCTGACCAGTCGCCAGCCGTGGTGTCAATGCTTCGCGACTTTGAATTCACGGCCAGCACCGTGGCATTGGGAACGTACTCTATCATCCCCTTGTATATGAAGTTGAAGGCTTCGCCAAAGGCCAGAGGCTCGGCCTGAATGCCGGGGTTCGCGTCAAGAACGACGACTTTGGCAAAAACGAGGCGTTTTCTCTTGAGGTAGTCGGCAACCATGCAGGCGCGCTCATAGGGGCCAGGCGGACAGCGGTACGGAGACTTGGGTACGGTCATGACAAAGGTGTCACCATCCCGCATGCTTGCCAGCTGCTGTTTCAGCAAGAGGGTCTGTGCGCCGGCCTGCCAGGCATGCGGGGTGAGGTTTGGATCCCAGGCCCCGTCCGGTGGAGGAATGAAGTCAATGCCGGGCGAAAGGACCAAGTGGTCGTATGGCAAAGTCGTTCCGTCACCAAGGCTGACGGCGCCGCGCATGTAGTCGATCGCCGTCACAAGACCCTGCTTCACCGTAACACCAGGCTTGCCTTTCAGCGCGCTGTAACCCAATGTGATTCGGTCCATGGACAACGCACCGGTGACCACGAGGTTCGAAAGAATGCACGCTATGTGGCTCGGATTGGGGTCCACGAGCGTAACCGCCACCTGGCCGCCGCCCCAAATGCTGAGGTACTTGGCAACAGTGGCGCCTCCGAAGCCACCGCCAACGACAACCACACGCGCAGCGGTAGAGGCAGCTGCAGCAGCTGTTTGGGGCAAGACCACAACCGCTGAGGCCGCGCCCGCCAGTTGTAGGAATCGTCTTCTGCTGAAGGTGTGCATCATGCCGACGTCTCCTCTCAATGGTCAGTCGTCGCGGCCGCTACACCGCTGTGTGCCGCAAGGTAGTCGGCAATGAGTTTGATCTGGGCATCGGTGTAGCCACGAGCCTGTCGGTCCATGATGCCCTCGACCGGTCGGCGCTTCATTTCCAGGAGGTCTTTTAGCAGTTCGCTGGCGCTCTTGCCCGCCACTTCGTCAAACCCTGGACCGTTGCCATTGGTGCCGTGACATTGTGCACATTGGGAGGCCAGAAGCTGTCCTGGGGGTGGAGCCGCCTGCGCGCCATGGTGGGAAGCCAGCGCCAGACCGCAAAGGATCAGGTAGCGTGGCGAAATCGTCTTCAATTGCATTGCGTATCCTCCAAGAGTGACGAGTCCGCGGCAAAGAGCCCAGGACTGTCATTGTCTGAACCGCTCAGAGCGGTCAAGAAGCAAGCTAGCGATACGCTGCTCTGGCGCCGCCCGAACCATGGCCAATAGGCGCTGCCGACTCCGTTGATCGAGTCGCATGCCCATATTCGAGGCGTCATCGTCATCATCATCAAAGCGAAAGATTAAGAGAGTCTTAAACGGGCATGCACCGTGCCGAGGCGCTGTCTTCTATCGTGACCGTTCACCCCCCTCTGCGTCAGACTAGTTGTCGCCTCGACAGGATCTGAGACGAGGGGGCGAAAGGGAGAGGATGCGACTGGCGAGATACGGACAGGCGATGAAGGATCGTGTGTTGGGGAGGCTGCTGCGCTGAACAGATCGGCAAGATCTGTCGCCACAAGGTGGACGCCCGCTCGGGCATGCCGGCCATCGACCTGCTCAACGAGATGACTCCATCAGGATGCCCTGCTCCGCCCGGCACCTCCATTTCGGACCACAGCCCGATCTTGAGCGCGAGCCGGGCTGGCTGGTTGATGGCGCCCATGTCGAAACGGGTGGCGACGCCGGCGATGTCTGCTTCACGGTCACCGCCCATCCGGACGACATCGCGACGGTCTGGCCGACCGGTACACCGGAAGCGCTGCAGACGAAAGCGAGCACTGGCCAGGGCAAGGATGTCAGGCGCGCGCGATCGCAGTTGGCGGCGCGCGGCTACGTTCCCGTTCTGCTGTGCGGCCAGCAGGTCGAAAGGCAGCGGCAGCGCGTCCGTGCCTCGGCCAGCCCCGGCGCGGGGCATCCGGTTACGCACCGGCGCCGGAGGCACTGGCGCAATCAGGCGCATGGTCCCGGCAGGTCGCTGCGCAAGTTGGTCTGGGTGATGCCGATGCTGGTTGGCCACCATCAGTCTGGGGCACCCGAGTCGGGCCACCTCTACCGCATGTCGCCGGAGGACTCGTGAACCGGGCCGAGGGTGCACCGGCAATGGCTGCCACAGGCGGGTGTCGGGCAGGCCGGGGCCTGCCGCAGCCCTTGGCGCCGTTGCCTCGACGCACGGCCGCGCGGTTCATGGGCATGCGCATTTTCGTATTGGCCGCTTTGCTTCTCTTGTCTTTGCCAACCTTGGCGCAAACCGCCCTGCGCGCAACGCAGCTCGCCGAGTTCGCGGACGGACTGGCGCAACCGCACGATGCGGCCCTTTCTCCGGACGGCAGACTGATCTACCTGACCGACATGCGCAACAGCCGCATCCAGGTTCTCGAAGCCATGACGCTGAAACCGGTCGGCAGCTTCGGTACCGGTGAGTTGTCCCATCCGCACGATGCCGAGTTCGACCGATCCGGACGACTGCTCGTCGCCGACACCGGCAACGACCGCGTGGCGATCTACGAGATCAAGGGCGCGCAAGCCAGGCTGGTCGGCGAGCTGACGGGTCTCGCCGGCCCGGAAGGGGTGGCGATCATGCCGGACGGACGGGTCCTCGTCAGCAACACGCGCAGCGCGACGCTGAGCATGTTTCGCGACGGCAGGCTGGTGCAAACGGCCGGCGACCCGGGCAGCAGCGACGGCGAACTGCGCAATCCGCATGACGTCGAAGTCGCGAGCGACGGCACGGTGTATGTCGTCGATTCGGGCAACAACCGCGTCCAGGTCTTCGACGCCGCCTTGCGGCATCGGGCCAGCTTCGGCGCTGCGCTTGGCCTGAGCGGGCCGAAGTACCTCGCCATCGACGGCGATCGCCTCTGGCTGGCGGACGAGTACAACCATCGCATCCTGCTCCTCGATCGCAGCCATCGACTCCTCGGTGTACTCGGCAGCAGCCGACGCGGCCGCGCCGCCGATGCCTTCCACAAGCCCGAGGCAGTTCTTGCCCGCGCGCCCTACGTCTGGGTCATCGATACCTACAACGATCGCGTCGTGCTGCTGCGGGTCGACTGAGGCGCGACCCGGGCGCCGTCGACAGTCGCCTTGGCGCGGTCGAACTCGAGCAGGATTGCGTGGTGCCGCCGGAATCACGGCTTCCAGGGGCGGGGCGGGGCGAGACCAGGACATGGACCGAAAGACGCTCGACCGACAGAAGGTAAGCCGGGCCGCTGGCACTGACTCAGTCGACCGGGCGGCAGACCTGATCACGCAGCGGGAAGCGGCGCAACTCGTCCAGTCGAGAAACGACGAGCACCTCCACCTACTGCATTTCCACTGCTCTGCCGGCGAACCGGAACTGTCTTCAGAACACGGGCGTACTGCCGGTTCTGCAATCAGCCTCCTCCGCTCGCAGAAGGGCTCCAATCTCGGAGTGCACGAGTGCATTACCTTCCGATGATCGGACCCGCATCGGGGTTCACGGTGCTCAGTACGAGATCCGTCCGCTGAACTCCAGTTGCCCTTGGAAGGTCTGAGTGTTCTCCGTGCCTTCAAGCAAGCCCGAGCCCGTGGCATTGGCAAATCGGCCCGTCCCTCCACTGATGTCAAAGAGCCCGCTGATCGCGTAGACGGGAAGTTGTGCCGTCGGTATGAACGTCCCCCTGTACTTCAGAGTGAGTTGGTCCCCGTTGGCCGCGGTGAGCGTGAGCTCCCCATTATCGAAAGCGTATGACGGCGGGGGGCCAAAGTCGGTGAACTTGATACAATCGCTCCCCACTCCCGCTACCCGACCGAGATGCGAGGCTCGCCCAACCACCGCAGTGGTGCCCTTGGCAAAGTACTCCGGCACGGGGCATGGGCCCCCGGGAGCATTAAGCGTTTCCTGAGCAGCCAGGCTGGCCTTGAAGGGCACGTCTTTCGGCCCTGCCAAGGCGGTGGGTTGCGAGATGGCGATCGCCACGAGGCCAGCAGCAAGCAGGATCTTCCGTGTGTTCATGGATACTCCGATCATCCGTAAAGTGAGCCGTTGTTGGACTGCACCTCCCCATGAGATGCGCCGCCAGCAAGAACGCGTTGGCGTGAAATAAGCTGGCACATCGGCGCGTCACCAGCCCCGAGGGAGTCGCATCATGGCCGGCAACATGGTTATGCTATGTCAACCGCGGTCATCCAGGCAAGCCGTGGGCGACACCCGTCAACCGCCGGACTACTGTTTGATCGGATCTGCCTGGGTCGATTGGCGATGGTCGCTGAATCCTGTCGCTGCGGACCGGCTCGACGCTGCTGGCCATGAGGTCCCCGGAGAGGGGTTGCGCATCGCCCCTCCCGGCACGACGCCGCCGTCTGCCGTCTCCCAGGCTCGTCATCGTGAGCTCGCTGCCGTCACGCATGGACCACAATACTCCGGCCACGCATCATGTTATCCTTCGCCATCAGCTTCCGGTCACCCACTCGCAAGCGCACACCCTCGGGAGGGACACGTGGTGTCAAGCACAATCTTGCTCGGCGTCGGGAAGGCGGCGGTGTCGTGCCAACGGTTTCTGACCCTTTGAACATCATGCGCACGACCGCAGCCGCCGATCCGCTTCGTGCGCGAGTAGGGAGTCTTCGGACGTTTCCGCTCCTGGCGCTGCTCCTGGCTGGCCTGCTCGCATGTCCGGCGACATCAGCGACCGTCGGCGATGTCTTCGTCTCCTATTCCGCCGACGGCGTGCCGAGCTACGCCAGCCACCGCCGGGATGCCAGCTATCGGCTGTTCATCCGCGGCGAGAAGCGTCCCGACGCTCGCAGCCGTGCCGCGCCGCGAGCGAACACAGACGACCAGCACCAGGGCAGGCTGCAACTCGCTCCGCTGATCGAGCATTACGCGCGCCTCCATGACGTGCAGCCAGCACTGGTCGCGGCGGTGGTGAGAGTGGAATCGGGGTTCAACATGCGGGCCGTCTCGCCGAAGGGTGCGACCGGCGCCATGCAATTGATGCCAGCAACCGCCGCGCGCTATGGGGTCACCGATCCAGTGGATGCGGCACAGAACATCGATGCCGGCGTACGCCACCTCAAGGAGTTGCTCCTCCAGCATCAGGGCAATGTCGCGCTGGCGCTGGCGGCCTACAACGCCGGTCAGGGAGCGGTGGCCAGGCATGGCGGGCGAATTCCGCCGTATCGGGAAACGATGCTCTATGTGCCGGCGGTACTTGCCGAAGCGACACGGGGAACCCGGCAATGATCAGACACACGGCGATCGTCGGCCAGCGACTGCCCGAACGCCTGCAGTACGTGAATGCAAGTCGCTCCAGGCCAAGCAGTCAGGTCGGCACCAGCGCTGGCTTCACCCTGCTCGAATTGCTGGTGGTGGTCACGATCATCGGTCTGCTGGCGGCCTACGTCGGCCCGAAGTACTTCTCACAGCTTGGCAAGTCCGAACAGGGAGTCGCCAAGGCGCAGGTCGAAGCCTTCGTCCGTGCGCTCGACACCTATCGGCTCGACGTCGGCCAGTATCCGACGACCGAGGAGGGGCTGAATGCGCTGTTGACCCGGCCCGGCACCGTTGCCAAGTGGAACGGGCCCTATCTCCAGAAAGCGGTGCCACTGGATCCCTGGGGGCGCCCCTACCTCTACCGGGCTCCGGGAGCGGCCGGCGACTTCGACATCATCTCCTACGGCAAGGATGGCCAACCGGGTGGGGCCGGCGACGCAGCCGACGTCACCAATCAATGAGGATGCCGCGGAGCAAGGATGCGCTTTCAGGTTCGTGCCTTATCTCCCGACAATCTGATCGAGACGCACACCGTTGACGCCGCAGACGCCGGCGAAGCCGGCAGGCTGTTGCTGCAGCAGCGGCTGCAACCGCTGTCGATCAAGGCAGCGGGCGGAGTCGCTGCGGAGTCCGCCGGCTTGCCGGGCCGCAGCACCTTTTCCCTGCTGCTGTTCAGCGCCGAATTGCTCGCCCTGCTCGAGGCCGGCCTGAGCCTGGTCGAGGCCTTCGAGGCACTGCTCGAGAAGGAAGCTTCGCCGGTTTCGCGGGGCGTGCTCGAACGTCTGACCGCAGACCTGCGCGAGGGTCTGCGCTTTTCCGCTGCGCTGGCCCGCCAGCCGGCCGTCTTCCCGGCGCTTTATGTCGGCATCGTCCGGGCTGCAGAGGGAACCAGCGACCTGCCACGGGCGCTGTCGCGCTACATCGACTACCAGACGCGGCTCGACACGGTCCGCAACCGGATGCTCAGCGCCGCCATTTACCCGGCCATACTGCTCATCGTTGGCGGTGGCGTCACCTTCTTCCTGATGGGCTATGTCGTTCCCCGCTTCGCCGGGGTGTACCAGGGGAGCGGCCGCGCCTTGCCGTGGCTGTCACAACTGCTCCTCGACTGGGGACAGTTCGTCGGCCAGCACTCCGGCGCCGTCTTCGGATGCCTGCTGGCCGGGCTGCTCGCCGCTGGCTACTGGCTGCGGCGTTTCGTCCGCAGCGGTCGCTGGATCGTCTTCCTGACCCGTTTGCCCGGGCTCGGTGAGCGCGTCCGGATCATCGAGCTCTCCCGCCTCTACCTGACGACCGGGATGTTGCTCGAGGGCGGCATCCCGATCGTCACCGCGCTGGACATCGTCGGCAATGCCGTCTCACCCACGACTCGTGCCGCAGTCCTCGAAGCCCGCCGCATCATCTCCGACGGTGGCACCCTGTCGCAGGCATTCGAGAGCAGCCGGCTGGCGACACCGATCGCCCTGCGCATGCTGCGGGTCGGCGAGCGCTCGGGGCAGATGGGCGCCATGCTGACGCGCTCGGCGCTGTTCTACGAAGGTGAGAGCGCCCGCTGGATCGAGCGTTTCACGAAAGTTTTCGAGCCGGTCCTGATGACCGCCATCGGCCTCCTCGTCGGCTTGATCGTCATCCTCCTCTACATGCCCATCTTCGACCTTGCGGGCACGCTGCAATGAACGCGCCGACCGCGAACGTCGATGCCGAACTCGGCGACCAGGTCCTGCAGCACGCGCGAAGCCTGGCGCGCAGCTCCGGACGGTCGCTGGTGACGGAACTCGAGGCGCTGACCGGAACTCCGCCGCGGCAACTGGTCGACCAGCTTGCCCGGCGCTTCCACCTGGCGGTGATGGAGACGACCGAGATGCTGAACCATGCGCCGGCATTCGACATCCTGCCCCTGGCCAGGGCACAGACGCGCGGCTGCGTGCTGCTGCGCTCGCCGGAAGCGCTTGCCGGCAGCCGGATCATCGGCGTGACACCGGATCCCTTCGATACCGACTGCATGGTCTGGCTGAGCAGCCTCGCCGGTGCACCGGTTCACTTCTGCCTGGCACTGGCGGCGGACATCCAGGCCTACCTGTCGAAACACGAAGAGTCCGTGCATGCGGTCCACTCGCTGCTCGACACGGGCAGCGGCGCACCAGAGCGTTACCGGCCGGCTGAGGTCCTGAGTTTCGCGTCGCTCAGCGAAGCCGCCAGCCCGGCCGTCAAGCTCGTCAACTCGACCGTCTACGATGCGGTGAAGGCCGCGGCGAGCGACATCCACCTCGAGAGCACGCCGACCGGCATCACGATCAAGTACCGCATCGACGGCGTACTCGATACGGTCGCCCAGATCAGCGGCGTGGCGCTGGCCGAGCAGGTGATCTCGCGCCTGAAAGTGATGGCCGAACTGGACATCGCCGAACGGCGGACCCCGCAGGACGGCAGTTTCCGCGTCGAGGTCAGTGGCCGCGACATCGACCTGCGCGTCTCGATCATGCCCAGCATTCATGGTGAGGATGCCGTCGTGCGCATCCTCGACAAGCGCGGCGTCATCGAGGCGCACGGTTCGCTGACGCTGGCTTCGCTGGGTTTCGACGAGCATGCGCTGAAAGCCCTGCGGCGCCTGGCCGGGGAGCCCTACGGGATGCTTCTGGTCACCGGCCCGACCGGTTCCGGAAAGACGACGACGCTGTACGGAGCGATTTCCGAGATCAACAACGGTCGCGACAAGATCATCACCATCGAAGACCCGGTTGAATACCAGTTGCCCGGCGTCCTGCAGATTCCCGTCAACGACCGCAAGGGCCTGACCTTCGCCCGCGGCCTGCGATCGATCCTGCGACACGACCCGGACAAGATCATGGTCGGCGAAATCCGCGACCGCGAGACCGCCGAGATTGCCGTCCAGTCGGCGCTGACGGGGCACTTGGTGCTGACCACCGTGCATGCCAACAACGTCTTCGACGTCTTCGGTCGCTTCACCCACATGGGGATCGACCCCTACGCCTTCGCCTCGGCACTGAACGGCATCTGGGCGCAGCGCCTGCTGCGCGTCAATTGCCCCCGCTGCAGCGAGTCCTTCGTACCCAGCGATGCCGAACTCGAACGCTTCGTGATCGCCGCCGACGACCTGGCGCGCTTCGACTTCCGTCGCGGCAGTGGCTGCGGCGACTGTCGCGGCACCGGCTACCGCGGGCGCAAGGCAGTTGCCGAAATCCTCAACCTGAACGACGAGTTGCGCGAACTGATCATCGAGAAGCGGCCGATCCGGCAACTCAAGGAAGCGGCGTTCCGCAGCGGTACCCGCAGCCTGACCGAAGCCGCGCTGCGACTGGTCGCGAAAGGTGAAACAACGCTCGACGAGATGCGCCGTGTCACGCTTTCAGGCTGAGCGCCTCCTGCTCGGCTGCACGGCGGCGAGCGCCGTCGTCCTTGCCGGCGATGCTTCAGCCGCCTGCCAAGTGGTGGCGCAGACGACCGTCGAGCCACCACCAACTGCGTCGGTGGCCGCATTGTGTGCGGCACTGGGCGAGCTGAAACCGGCACGACCCACCGCGGGTGCACGTCGCACCGAGTTGCACGTCACCGTCGATGACGGCCTGGTGCGCAGCTTCGTCGTCACGCCACCGAACGGCGCACGCGGTCTGCAGGAGCTGCGGGCCGCCGCCGCCGCGCGCTTTGCCGTGCTCTACGGCGAATCTGCGGAACCATGGCTGCTCGCCGCCGACTGGCAGGCGAGCGCACCGTTCATCGCCAGCGCACTGCCGCGACAGCTCTGTCGGGAACTGGACAGCCTCGCCCGGACGAATCGCTGGCAACTCGGATCGGTGTGTCCGGCACTGGTCCGCAGCTGGAATCGCGACCCCCTCGCGGTCCCCGACGACGGTTGGCTGATCGTCGGTTTCGGGCTGACGCTGACCCTCGCCCACACCTGCAACGCCCAACCCGTCGCGCTGCGCACCGAGCGCCTGCCGGCGGCCCCGGGACTGGCCGAACTCGCCACGCTGTTGGAACAGGAGCGCCTGCGAACGCCGTTGCCGACAGACGCGCACGCCCGCCAACGGCTGTCATGGACGGGAGCAGCCGACTGGCTGCCGGAAACGGCCACAGTGGCCGGACTGGCCTCGCGCACGGGCGCCCACGACAGCCGCACGAGCCACTTCGCCAGCCTGCCCGACGACTGCCGGGTCGCCGGTCAATTGGCGCTCGCCGGAAGCCAGCGATGAAAGCCCTGCAGATCGACTTCGCGGAGCGTCCCTTATGGCGCCTCCCGGCCACACGCCAGCGCCGGATTCTGGCTGCCGTTGGCGTGGTGACGGCGCTCGCCTGGACCGCCGTCCTCTGGTGGTGGCAGCTGCTCGAGCAGCGGCTCGCCGAGACGACGCAGGCGATCGCCCTGGCCCGTCAGGAGATCGTCGCCCGCAGCCCGCCGCCACCGCCGCCATTGCTGCTCTCCGAGCAGCAGGTCGTCGCCATCAATCGCATCGTCGAACAACTGAATACGCCCTGGCCGGCCCTGCTGGATGGCTTCGAACGCGTCGCCGGCGCCGACGTCGCCCTGCTGCAGCTCGAGCCGGATCATCGTCGGCACGTCGTCAAGGGCGTCGCCGAGGCCAAGGATCATCAGCGGATGCTCGACTACCTCGAACAGCTCGGCTCCGTCGCACCATTCAACGGCGCCATGGTCACCCGGCACGAGGTCAACGAGCGTGATCCCAATCGACCGCTGCGCTTCATGTTCGAGGCGCTGCTCGCCGACGCGACAGCGGGTGCTGCCACCCCGAGCGAGCATGAAGGGAACAGCGAGTGAACGAGGTGAAACGGATCGCCGATCGCCTGCGCCTGCTCGCCGACCTCTGGCTTCATCGGCACGGCCCCTGGTGGCTGCTGCTCGCCGGCGCCCTGGCGGGGTTGCTGGGCTGCGCCGTGATCGTCCTGCCGCGGCTGGATGCGGAGCTGGCCGCGAAACTCCTGGTCCTCGACGGAGTGCAGGCACGGCTGGCGAACCGCCAGGAGTCCGCCGCCCCGACAGCGGCGGCCGCCCCTGCTTCGGCATCGAACTACCAGGCGTTCAGCGACGCGCTGGCTCTGGATGACGAGGTCCTGCCGACCATCAAGACGGTGCTCGACGCGGCGGCAAGGCATCACCTGACCACCACCCGTGCCGAGTACCTGCGTGCCGCCGATGCCCATGCGCAAGCAGCGCGGCTGCAGATGACGGTGCCCGTCAAGGGCCGCTACGCGGACATCAGGAGCTGGGTCGAGGAGATCCTGCGCACGCAGGCGGCGGTGGCACTCAATGAACTCGCGTTCAAACGCGAGGAAATCGCTCTGAGCCAGGTCGAGGCCAAGGTGCGCCTGACCATCTGGCACCGGCCGCCGCTCCCGGGCGAACACCGCCGCCTGCCTGACATGGACACCACAGACCCATGACCCGCCGTCACCTGCTGTTGCTGTTGCTGCTTCTGCTGGCAGTCTACTTGGCGCTGTTTGGCGACAGGACGCCGCCGGGCGAACCTGCTGACGGTGTCGTCCAGCCGACGCCGGGACGAGACAGGAGCCCTTCCGGTGCGAGCGCAACAGCGCCGGCGGCGAACCTTTCACTGCTTGCGCGACCCGGTGCCGGCAAGAGCCCCGCGACGACCGAGGTCGCGACATTGATTCCGCGCGACCAGCTGATTCCGGCGTCCGGCGATGACAAGGCCACCCGTGACCTCTTCCCCTCGCTGAGCTGGACGCCGCCACCGCCAAAGGAAGTGCCGCTGCGGAAGGCGAAACCGGTGGCGCCGCCGATCCCCTTCGCCTATCTCGGCAAGAAACTGGAAGGCGAACAGTGGGAGGTCTATCTCGGGCGCGGCGACGAAGTCCTGATCGTTCGCGAAGGCATGGACTTTGCCGGCACCTACCGGGTCAAGAGCATCAAGCCACCGACACTGACGCTGCTGTACCTGCCCCTGAAACAACTGCAAACCATCCCCATCGGAGGATCGCAATAGTGAGCGAGGCCAACTCCCGTCAATCCGGACCCGCTGGCTGGCGCCGCCGCTGCCTGAGCGCGGCAGCAGCCCTGTTGCTCGCCGGATGCGCGGCACAGGAGGCCTACCGCGAAGGCCAGACGCTGCTCGCCGAAGACAAGGTCGACGCCGGCTTGGCGAAGATCCAGGAAGCGATGCTCCTCGACCCCAGCGCCGTCGAGTATCGCATCGGCTACATCCGCGCCCAGGACCGTCATCTCAATGCGAGCCTGGCACGCGCGGAACGCGCCTTCGTCGAAGGCCGCTACGACGAGGCCGAGGCAGCCTATCGCCGCGCCCTGACGCTGCAACCGGGCAATGAGCGTGCGACCGCCGGGTTGCGCCAGATCGATGGCGCCCGCCGGCACGAAGTCCTGTTTCAGGAAGCCGAAGCAGCTTGGGCGAAGAAGGATCCGGAGCTGGCGCTGGCTCACCTGCGGGTGGTCCTCGTCGCCTACCCGAAGCACGAGCGCGCCCTCGCCTTGCAGCGCCTGATCGAGGAAAAGTCCGCCAAGGGCGCCAGGGAGTCCACCCTGGCGGCGGCGTTCAGGAAGCCGATCACCATCGAGTTCAGGGACACGCCGCTGAAGACGGTCTTCGAGGTCATCTCGCGGACATCTGGGCTCAACTTCGTCTTCGACAAGGATCTGCGCGCCGACCAGAAGACAACCATCTTTCTGCGCAACAGCACGATCGAAGCCGCGATCAACGTCCTCCTGCTCACCAACCAGCTCGAACAGCGGATCC
Organism: Candidatus Accumulibacter similis; assembly: GCA_013347225.1. Classification (NCBI taxonomy): domain Bacteria; kingdom Pseudomonadati; phylum Pseudomonadota; class Betaproteobacteria; genus Candidatus Accumulibacter; species Candidatus Accumulibacter similis. The sequence goes on from CP054595.1 coordinate 4,186,631, forward strand.
TTGACGGCAACTCGATCCTCATCTACCCCGGCACACCGGCAAAGCACAAGGATTACCAGGCGCTGGTCGTGAAGACGTACTACCTGGCGAATTCGGACGCCAAGACTGTTGGCACGACGCTGAAGACGATGCTCAAGACGAAGGACATCGTTGTCGACGAAAAACTGAACATGGTGATGATCCGCGACAGTGCCGAAGCCATCCGGGTCGCCGACAAGCTGGTGGCCGTGCAGGACGTTCCCGAGCCCGAAGTGATGCTGGAAGTCGAGATCCTCGAAGTGAGTCGCAATCGTCTGCAGACTCTCGGAGTGAACTGGCCCGACAGCATGTTCCTGCGCGCGCTGCCCGTCGACACACTGACGCTGAAGCAACTCGGCAACATCAACTCATCGACGACCGGCGTCACCATTGGACCGGCGGTCATCCGGGCGAACCAGCTCGATGCCGACGTAAACCTGCTGGCCAACCCGCGAATCCGCGCCCGCAACCGGGAAAAGGCGAAGATCCTGATCGGCGAGCGCGTGCCGAACATCACCTCGACGATCACCGCGACCGGCTTCTCCTCCGAGTCGGTGACGTACATCGACGTCGGCCTCAAGCTCGATATCGAACCGACGATCTATCTCGACAACGAGGTCGCCCTCAAGGTGACCCTCGAAGTCAGCAACATTCTCGACAAGGAAACCACCAAGACCGGCACGGTGGCGTACCGCATCGGCACGCGCACGGCAACCAGCGTGCTGCGCCTGAAGGACGGGGAAAACCAGTTGATGGCCGGACTGATCAGCGACGAAGACCGGCGCACCGCCAGCAAGCTGCCGTTCCTCGGCGAGATCCCGGTCCTCGGCCGGCTCTTCGGCAGCCACAGCGACGAGGGGAAGAAGACCGAGATCGTGCTGTCGATCACGCCGCGAATCCTGCGCAACATCCAGCGGGTCGACGCCTACTTGGCCGAGTTCGACGGCGGCACCGAGACCAGCTTCCGCTCGCGGCCGGAGAGCGGCGGCACAGGCGCGCAATTGCCGGTCACGCCCGTACCGGGCATCCGTCCGAACAGCCAGGCGGCACCGGCTGCCGCGCCCGGAGCTGGCGCCGGCGGTGCAACAGCCAACCCCTTCGCCTCGCCTGCGGCCGCCTCGCTGCAGCAGGGAACCACGGCCGATCCGCTGGGAAGCCCGGTCACGCCGTCGGCGGAGGGTTCCGCGGCATCCGCCGGATCGCTCCTGTCGGGCAGCGGTGGCCTGGCCGGCGCCGTTCCCGGCGGGACGGCGCAACTGCTCTGGCAGGGTCCGACCGCACTGCGGACCGGCGAGACGGCAACGGTGCAACTGGTGATGCAGGCCGACCAGCCGGTGGTCAGCGTACCATTGGCGGTCGCCTTCGATCCGCGGGCGCTGCAGGTCGCCAACGTCAGCGAAGGCGGCTTCCTGCGCCAGGGTGGTGCAACGACGACCTTCAACTACCGCGTTGATCCCGGTGGCCAGGTGTTGTTGACGACGACGCGATCCGGCGCCGGCGGCGCCAGCGCTCCGGATGTCCTCGCCACGCTGACGTTCCGCGCGCTGGCGGCGGGCGCCTCGCGCATCGAGCTGATCACCATCGCCCCGATCGCTGCCGGTGGTGCGTCGATCACCGCCGCCCCACCGGCACCGCACACCCTGACCATCAACCCCTGATCGATGACGCCGCCCATCACCTTCCGGCCGCGTGCCCAGACGGCTCCATGGCGGCAGCCTGGAGAACGCCAGGGACGTGGCTTCTCGCTGATCGAGCTGATGATCACCCTCGCCGTGGTCGCCGTTCTCGCCACGGTCGTCGTTCCGGTTGCCCAGACGTCGATCCAGCGCAGCAAGGAGCACGATCTGCGGCTCGCGTTGCGCGAGCTGCGCCACGCGATCGACCTCTACAAGAAGGCCCACGACGAAGGGCGGATCCGTAAAGTGGCCGGCGAGACCGGCTACCCGAAGACACTCACCATCCTCGTCGAGGGTGAGGAGGATGTGCGCGATCCCAAGCACCGCAAGATCTACTTCCTGCGCCGCATCCCGCGCGACCCGATGCATCCGGATACCAGCGTGCCGGCCGCAGACACCTGGGCCAGGAGAGCCTACGCGAGCGAACCCGACAACCCACAGGAAGGCGACGACGTCTACGACGTCCATTCGAGATCCGCCGGTGTTGGTCTCAACGGCGTCCCCTACCGCCAATGGTGAAACACGGCAAACCGCGGCAACCCCGCCATCGCACCGGCCGCTCCGGCAACCGGGTCGAGCCGGTCGGCAAGGGATTCACGCTGATCGAACTGCTCGTCGTGCTGTCGATCATCGCCCTGCTGCTGACGATTGCCGTTCCGCGCTACTTCCACAGCATCGACAGTTCGAAGGAAGCGGTTCTCGGCGAGAATCTGCGCATCGTTCGCGAGACGATCGACCGGTTCTACGGCGACAAGGGACGCTACCCGGAGAACCTCGAGGAACTGGTCGCCGAGAGGTACCTGCGGGCACTGCCGCATGACCCGGTCACCGGCAGCACGAGCACCTGGACGATCATACCGCCGCAGGCGCCGGACGCGCAGGGCAAGGTCTACGACATCAGGAGCGGCGCCCCGGGTACGACCAGGGACGGCAAGCCCTTTGCGGACCTCTGACGATGCCGCGCGCCCGCCCCTGCAGGCGACACCGTCACCGCCACCAGTGCGGCTTCACCTACCTAGCACTGCTGATCCTCGTCGCCACGCTCGCGCTGGCGACGAGCGCGACGCTGACCCTGGGCAGCATCGCCCAGCGTCGTGAGGCCGAGCAGCGACTGCTCGAGGTGGGCACCGCCTATCGCCAGGCGATCGCCAGCTACCTCAACAGCAGCCCGGGCGGTCGGCGCAGCTATCCCCCTGCCCTCGCCGACCTGCTCAAGGACCCGCGCTACCCGGGCATCCGCCGTCACCTGCGGCAGCTCTATCCCGACCCGATCACCGGCAAGCCCGAGTGGGGCCTGATCGCCGCACCGGGCGGCGGCATCATGGGCGTGCACAGCCTCTCCGACGCGCGCGCCATCAAGATCGCCGGGTTCGATCCCGAGAACCAGTTGTTCGAAGGCAAGGAGCGATACTCCGAGTGGGTCTTTGCCGTCCTGCCGGCGGCACCGGCGAGAGGCAGCGCACCGGCCGGCGTGGCGCAGGGCAGCAACACCGTGCCGCCAGCACCCGGACTGGCGGCGCCAGCGGGAGCGGCAGCACTGTTTCCCGCGCCGGCGCCGGCGCCGGCTCCTCTCCAGGGCCAGACGCCGCAGTCGTTGCCCATCGTCCCGCGGTAGCAACGACGGCCGGCGTGGCCGCCACGTGCGGCTTCCCGGCAAGCGCAGCGGGACCAGAGACAGGCGATGCCTGTCCTGTTCGACGCACCGAGCCAGCTTCCGGCAAGCTGTGCTATCGTTGCTCGCGGTACGCGCGATCGGGTTTTCGACGCTCCCATCGTGTCAGAAATGGCCGCCTGCCGCCGTCCCCGCCGCTTGCGCGAAAGGGTCCGGCCGGATCGGGCGTTTGGCAATCGACTCGCAGTCTCACCGTCGTTCGCCCGTGATCTCTCATTTCGTTTCGCCCGTGACCTCCTGCCTGGCGGGCATCGGGTTGGCGCTGCCCGCGCTTGCCGGAGCGCGATGCGCCAACCCGACGATCATCTCGCCGCCCGCGCGATCGACCCAGTCGTCGGTACGTAACCGATAACCAGCCGGCGTTCTTCCCCGCGCTCGCCGTCCTGACGAGAATGCCTTCCTTGGCTCACGGAATGGAGGTCAGGGATGGAGAAGACGACCAGGAGGTTGCGGGTGAAGCGTGGCGCGGAGCAGTGGCGGGTCCTGCTGTCGCGCTTTGACGGCAGCGGTTTGAGCGTCGCTGAATTCTGCGCGCGCGAAGGAATCAGCGACACCAGCTTCCATCGCTGGCGGAGCCGCCTGCGGGCCGGCGGCAGCAGCAAACCCGAGCGTGCGGCGCCGGCAGCCTTTCTCGATGTCGGCGTGCTGCGTCGCGAGAGCTCGTCAGCTGCGCGTCTTGAACTGACCCTCGACCTCGGCGGAGGTCTGCAGCTGTTCCTCGTTCGCGGCTGATGTTCTTCCCGGAAGCGCGAATTCGCGTGCAGGTCTATGGTTGCCCGGTCGATCTGCGTCAATCCTTCGACGGGCTGATTGCGCTGACGCGCCACGCGCTGCGCGAGGACCCCGTGAGCGGACAACTCTTCGTCTTCTTCAACCGGCGCTCGACGCTGGTCAAGGTGCTCTACTGGGACCGCGGTGGTTTCTGCGTCTGGGCCAAGCGTCTCGAGGCTGGCCGTTTCATTTCCGACTGGTCCAAGGCGAGCACTCGAGAGCCGCGAGATCAAGCACGTCGAGGCGGCGCTGGGGCTGACGCCTGCCGAGCGAGCGGTGCTGCTGTCGGATGGCTACCACGCCTATGCCCACTATGCGGCGAAGACCGGGATCACGCATGCCCAGTGCTGGACGCACACCCGTCGTGGCTTCTTCGAGGCGCAGGCCGCCGAACCGGAAGCCGGCCGCGCGGCGGAAGGAGGCGGGGGAGACGGGGGGTAAAGCAGGTGAGACTCCGGCTTCAGGGACCGGCGAGCTACCCACAGAAACTTTCACATTGGACGTCTCCCGAGGCGAGTAGCATCGCGCTTCAGGACGATCGCAATGGGGCTGTGAGCAGGCCAACGGAAGCGGACTCGAGTGCTCCCGCGGCGGCCCCCCGTCTCCTCGAAGCGTTGAGTAGCTCGGCAGGCTGCGATGAAGATACGGATGCCGCGCTGCGGCGAGATGGAGCTCGCTGCCCCGCTCAGCAGACCCATCGCTGCGCATCGCTGAGCAGGGTTCGGCGCCGGATGAGTTCGCGGCGAGGAAAGCGGCACGGCAGCAGGCTGATGACCGGAGCGCTCCTGACCACCACCAGCGGCAGCGCGATGTCGACGGCTGCCTCGTCCGATCCTTCCGGGACGACGAGATTCATCTGATCCAGTCGCAACCTGGCCGTTTCGATGTGAAGATGGTCGGCGCCGTGCATCAGCACGTGCTGGATGCGCTCGATGGCATGTTCGAGCGCGTTGCCGGCAATCGAACACGCTGCCAGCGCCTGTTCGTTCCGCGACAGGCTGGCTTCGACCTCCTCGATCTGCACTTCCCGCCGCCCGCCATGACCAACCACCGTTTCGAGGCCGGCTCGCTGTCCCTTGAGGATCATCAGCCGGTCGAGCAGGATCGAGCGCTGTGTCGCGAGGTCATTGCTGATCACCGCGGCCGAAGCGATCTGCCGCAGCGCTTCGTTCGCCAGGAACCTGAATGCACGGCGGCGAATCTCGAGCCGCGCCTCCTCCTCGCAGCCGCTCGGCAGGACGACCTTCTTGTCGCCACACGAAACGGCCGTTCGCACGACGTCGCGCTGCACCACGTCGCCGCTCGTCGCCACCACGACGCGTTGCTCCTCGCAACGAATGAAACGCAGAGCCGCCCACACATGGTCGGCGTCCGCCGCCTGGTCGAAAAAATCCTGGACCGCCCGGCTGCGACTGAAGACCGCCGGGACATCGCGAGCGCTGGCAAAAACCGCGCGCAGGACCGGATTGTCTGCCCACAGCGCCGCACTGGCCTCGATCGCCCGGGGAATCTGCGCCTCGATCTTCCGGCAGTACAGGACTGCCTGCTCGACAGCCGGAGCCAGCCTGCGACGATAACCGGGAACGAGCTTCAGGCGCGGATTGACGATCCCCACCACCTGCTCGATGCGCGTTTCGATGACCGCCGGATCGACGACCGTCCCGGTCGCCACGTCATTGCCGCCGAAAAGCCAGTCGAGAATTCCCATGCCTCCCCCCTGTCACATCCTTGCTGCCTCGTTTCCAAGGCGCCGCAGCAAGTGGGAAAGATGAAGCAGCGGTGGCTGCGAGTCAAGCTGCCAACCAGCAACGCCTGCGTCAACCGCCTGGCGCACGGCCACCGCGCCGGCAGAGCAGCAGACACGCCACCCCGGTCTCGGCCGCACCTGTCCGCATCGCGCTCATCGACCTCGCACGGGCGATGGGCGGCGTCTGGGATCACGCGACCCTGCCGCTGCCGGCATGATCCGCCGCGCGCCCGGCTGCCGACTCGCCGTCGGCGATGAGGTCGATGCGATCGGTGAACACCGCCGCGACGCCACGTGCGAACAGGTCCGACGCCAGCAGCGGATCATTGACCGTATAGCAGAGCACCGGTATTTCGCCGGCGCGTGCTTCCGCGAGCACGCGATCGTCCAGCAGCGCGGCGTCGCAGTGCAGCGTCAGCGCCCCGAGCCGGCGCAGGCGCATGCGCCAGTCGGCGGGGACGCGCTCGAAGAGGCAGCCGACCGGCAGGGTCGGCGCCACCGTGCGCGCCGCCCGAAGCGCGGCTTCGGAGAACGACGAGACGAGTGGCGGCAGTTGCCCGGTGCCGCTCCACAATTCCTCCACCAGCCGCCCGACGACTCTGCCGGTCAGTTCTTCGCAGCCGGCCGCCGGCTTGATCTCGACATTGGCGTGCAGGCCAAGCTGACGACACGCGGCCGCAGCCGCGGCCAGGGTCGGCACACCTTCGCCGGCGAAAGCCGGGTGCCGACTGACGCCGGCATCGAGGCGACGCAGCCGCGCGTCGCTCGCGTCACACACGCGGCCTGCGCCATCGGTGGTCCGTTCGAGGGTCTCGTCATGCAACAGCCAGGGCGACCCGTCGGCCGACAGCATGACGTCGAATTCGACCGCCGTGATGCCGAGACAGGCAGCGATGCGCAGGCCGGAGAGCGTGTTCTCGGGGGCCAGCGCACCACCGCAGCGGTGTGCGAAAACGCGCGGCAGGCGCCAGCCGAGCCGCGCCGTGATCACTTCTTCCTGGCTGGCGCCTTGGCCGCTGCCGCCGGCGCCTGGTTCATGACCAGATTGCCGCGCTGCACGGCGATGTCGAGCGCCTCCTTGGCCGGCGTCTTGCCGGACCAGGCGGCCTCGAGTTCCTCCTCGACGATGATGCGCACCTTCTCGATCTCCGAGACACGAATCGTGCGCAGCGCCGCCGGACCCTGCAACTGGCGATAGGCGATGTTGAGACCGGCAACGTCAGGCTGCAGCAGCTTGCTGCCGGCGGCGGCGCGCCCGGCGGCGGTCATCGGCAGGAAGCCCGAGGCAGCGGTGAGCTGGACCTGCATATCTGGTTCCATCAGGAAGCGGACGAGCTGCGCGATTCCCTTGTACTCGGCCGGCTTCCGGCCGGCGGCAGCCCACAGCGACGCACCACCGGCCAGGGTCTGCTGCGGCGCTCCCTGCACATCGTCGTGATAGGGCAAAGGCGAGACGCCGGTGTCGACCCTGCGGCTCTCATGCAGCGCGCCGAAGAGCGCCGACGAACTGGTCAGCATCCCACACTCGCCTTCCGCGAAGCGCCTGTCGGCCTCGTCGCGGCGGCCGAAGTAGATGAAGAAGCGCGCCTTCGCCCAAGTCGTCAGCAGCGCCGTGTGCTTGACCTGCGGCAGGCCGTTGAAGATCAGCCGGCCCTTGGCATCGGCGACTTCGACGCCATTCCAGGCGCTGAGGTTGTCGATATGCACCCACGCCGGCCAGGAAGTGGCATACGGGCACTTGCTGCCGGCGTCGAAGAGCTTGTCCGCTGCCTGCTGCACTTCGGCCCAGGTCTTGGGCGGCTTCTCAGGGTCGAGGCCGGCCTTGCGGAAGGCGCTCTTGTTGATGAACAGGATCGGTGTGGACAGGCCGAGCGGCAGAGCCGCCAAGCCGCCTTTCGCATCGGTCAGGCCAACGCGCATTTCGGGAGCGATCCTGCTGCCGTCGAAGGGAATGCCGGCTTCGGTCATGATCTGCTGGATCGGTTTGAAGGTCGCCTTGGCGGCGACGTAATGCCCCTGCTCCTCACGCGTCACGAGGTTGAGATCCGTCGCCGGTTCGCCCTGCACGCGGCGCACCAGTTTGACTTGGTAGTCCTTCTGGCCTCCGTTGAAGCGCTCCACCACCTTCTCGACGCGCTCGGCACGCTCCTCGTCGAGCTGGTGCGACAGCAGGATCTCTGCCGGCGCGGCCGCCGTCAGGCTGGGCATGGAAGCGGCAAGGGCAAGAGCCAGTGCCGTCGGAAGGAATTTGCGCAAGAGCATGGCAGTCCTTTGGTAGCGAGAAAAAGAGTGCGATTATAGCGGCAGGAGGCAAAGTACTGGCAAGCGATGCCGCCCAGCGGCAGCCACAAAGCGTCACCACCGGCAGCGAAAGCGGCGTGGCAAGCCTTCGTTTGTGGTTAAAATGCGGGACTGACCTTCAGCTTCTCGGGAAGCACCGTGTTCCATCGTGCGCGCCTGCCAATTCGTACCCTCCTGATCGCCTGCTGGCTGCTGCCTGGCCTGAGCGCCTGTGACTCGGTGCAGCAGGCTGTCGGCATCGAGCCAGCAGGAGCAAAGCTCGCGCGTCTCGATGCCGAGGGCAAGGCAGTCGGCGGTGCGTGCCGGCAATCCGGACGGGCGATCGAGGACTGCTATTCGATCTACTCGTGGCTGCCGAAGGCCTCGGTCTACGAAGGCTGGCGCGACATGGACATCTACATGCGCGAAAACAAGCTGGAAACCGTCGAGCCACAACTGCCACCGCCGCAACCGCCCGGCAGCAAGAAGAAGAAGGCCGCCGAACAAGCCGATGCTGAAGGCAGGCCGGCGCCGAAGGCTGCAACCAGGGAATAGGAGCTGGCGCGCGTCGTCGCGCGGACGCCCGGCACGGCACCGGCACCGGTTCGCTGGCGAACTGCACCAGGGATCTCCTCGCCGGCGAGTCCGCTGCAACGGCCTGTGCCTGCCGGCGGCTGGGCACTGCCGCCGCTCAAGGAGCCGGGTTGCCGCAGCGCAGGTGAATTTCGTCGATCTCCGCCACGATCGTCGGCGACAGGTGCAGCGCAAGCGCACCGAGGTTCTCGTCGAACTGCGCGACGCTGGTGGCACCGATGATCGTGCTGGCGACGAACCAGCGCGAGTATACAAAGGCCAGCGCCAGTTGCGCCGGCGCCAGCCCGTGCCTGGCCGCCAGTTCGACGTAGGCTTGCACCGCCGGCGCGACGCCGGCCTTGCCGTAGCGCTGGCCGAAGCCGGGAAACTCGTTGATGCGACCTGCTGACCCGGGGTCGCGCAGGTACTTGCCGGTCAGGGTACCGAAGGCGAGCGGCGAGTACGGCAGCAGGCTGATGTGCTCGCGGTGACAGACCTCGGCGAGACCGCTCTCGTAGACCCGGTTGAGCAGGTTGTAGGCATTCTGCAGCGAAACCGGCCGTGGCAGACCGTTCTCGCGCGCCAGGCGAACGAACTCCATGACGCCCCACGGATGCTCGTTCGACAGGCCGTACTGTCGGATCTTGCCGTCCTGCATCAGCCTCGCCAGCGCCTCGATGGTTTCCAGAATCGGGGTCGCGGCATGCTCCCTGGCCGGATCGAACTGCCACTGGCCGAACATCGGCTGGTTGCGCGCCGGCCAGTGCAGTTGATAGAGGTCGATGCAGTCGCTCTGCAGCCGTCGCAGCGAGCCTTCGACCGCGCTGCGCAGGCTGCCGTAGTCGAACCCGAGATGGCCGCCGCGTATCCAGTTCAGGCCACGCGACGGCCCGGCGGCCTTGCTGGCGACAACCAGGCGGTCGCGCGCCTGGCCGCGCAGCCAGCGGCCGACGATCTCCTCGGTCCGGCCGCAGGTTGCCGCCCGCGGTGGCACCGGGTACATCTCGGCGGTGTCGATGAAGTTGATGCCGGCAGCCAGCGCCCGGTCGAGCTGCGCATGCGCTTCCGCTTCGCTGTTCTGTTGGCCAAAGGTCATCGTTCCGAGGCAAAGCTCGGACACCTGCAGGTCACTGTTGCCAAGGCATGTCCGTTTCATGTCTTCTCCCGCTTGTCGCACAGCGACGACCATCACGATCCTCGGCGCCCCCTGCGCGCAAGGAATTCAAGCTCGGCGCCATCGACCGACGCCCATGCATGACGACGGATATCGTCGTCTATAATCGGTGCCACGATTCCGAAACCGCAGCAACGCAGGCTGCAGCCGACAGACGCGCCGCATCACGATACACCAATCGAGACCACCCGCGATATGCGGGAGCAACCCGAAGGCTTGGCCGATGCTTCCATACGAACCGCCAACCAATCGCGCCGGAGAGCGGCAGCTCGCGCTGACCCGCGCCAGCAGGGAGATCCTTCAACGCCGGCTGGGCGATGTCGTCCGGATCTGCGCGGCACATTCGCCGGCAGCGGCGGCAGCTTTCGAGCGCGAGGTCGGCGAAGCGCATGACGAACTCCTGTCAACCCACTCCGACGACGACTTCGGGCAAGCCAGCGAGTTGACGGCCTCGCGCCTCACCCTGATGGGCGACGACGATCTCGAACTCGACATCCGCATGCGCAGCCTCGGCGGCCGCCTGCGCGAAGTGGGCGGGCGTGCCCTGTCTCGCTGCCAGTCGCGCTACCTGACGCTGCTCGGCTGGTCGGCAATCAACGAGGGCGACGAGCCACTGGGTCCCGAGGTGATCTGCCTTGGGCTCTGGGCACTCTGTCGCGAGGCTGCCCGCGGCCTCGAGGAGGCGCTGACCCTGCTCGATCGGATCGAACAGCGGCTGCTGCAGCAACTTCCCCTGATCTATGGCGAGATCGACGACTTCCTCGCCAGCCAGGGAGTCGACGCGGCGCCGGCGGAGAGACGGCAAAAGGCCGACACGGGCATGGCGACGGCACCGCCGCCACGGAACACGGCCAGCAATGGCGGCACGTCGAGCTCGGCACTGCAGGAGATCATCCGCCAGCGCACTGCCGGCACACCGACGGCAGGCTCCGCCCCGCTGACCGGCGATGGCAGCCCGCAGGCCGGCAGCCCGACGCTCGACACGGCAGCGCTCGTGATGCTCAACCACCTGCTCGCCCGCCTGGCTGCGCTCGAGGCACGCACGCCCGCAGCAGACCCCCTGGCGGCCCATGCCGCCAACAGTTCCGCGCCGCGATCGCAGGACCTCGATCTGCCGGCAGGACGACCGGAAGCGATCGTAATCGACACCATGGCGCTGATCTTCGATGCGATCTTCGAGTCGGATGAGCTGCCGGATGCCATCCGGGCGGCGCTCGGCAGCCTGCAGATTCCGATGCTGAAAGTGGCGATCATCGATCCGGCGCTGCTCGCCGACGAGGCACACCCTGCCCGCGTGCTGCTCAACCGACTCGGCCACGCGGCACTCGGACTGGCACGCAGCGCTCCATCGTCGCACCCGCTGTGCGAACGGTTGTCCCGGCTGGCAGTAACGGCGCGCACAGCGCTCGGACGGCAGCCTGTCGATCTCGATGCCCCACTCGCCGATCTGGCAGAGCTGATCGATGAGCGCGAACGGACGATCCGGGTGGCGGCCGAACCGTACGTGCAGATGGTGCGCACGCACGATAACCGCCGCTACGCCAGCCAGCTCGCGTCGACCTGGCTGCGAACGAGCCTGGCGCGGACGCGCTCGGCCGACATCGCCGCCTTTCTCGAAACCTACTGGCTGCAAGTGATGATCTCCGCTGCCGCCGGCGAAAGCCCACACGGCGAGCGCTGGCAGCGGCACAGCCGGACCGCCGACGATCTGATCTGGAGCGTGTTGCCGAAGCAGGGTCCCGACGAGCGCAAGAGGCTGGCCGGGATGGCCTCGTCGCTGCTCAGGCGGATCGGCGAGGGACTCGACGAGATCGGCGTCGCGACGGCCGAGCGCAAGCCCTTCCTCGACCGGCTTTTCGACCTGCAGACAGCCGCGCTGCGCAATCAGCCGGCGGCCACTCCGGCAACAGCGGAGACGCCCGCTGCGCCGTCAGCGAACACGTTCGCCAACAGGCTCGCCGACGGCACCGGCAACGGATCGCAACTGCTCGCGAGCGATGGACGGCAGGTACGCTACCTTGGCAACACGGTCGGCGAGCGCACCGCACAGAAGGCCGCCGCGGCGAGCTGGCAGGTCGGGGAATGGCTGCGCTTCAGCCTGCCGGACGCCGGGCCACTGTGCGGCCTGTGTTGCTGGCAGGACCCGGCCGGGGCGACGGTCCTGCTGTTCAACCCGGACTGGAGCTGGGCAGTGGCAACGCATCGCTCGGTCGTCGCCCGGCAGATGGCCACCGGCGAGGCGCGAATCGTGTCACGCATCGGCCTCTTTGACGCTGCCGCCGAACGAGCCCTTCGCCGTCTGAGTGGTGGTTGAGCCGGACCCCCGCCCCGCAGTCAGCGCCACGGAGCCGGGTACACGGCGGCCGGCCATGTATAATCAGTCTTATATGAGACTGATTATGACCCACTTCAGAGGCTTCGCCCATGCGTTTCGATGAACTCGGATTGCACCCTGATCTGTTGCGAGCGGTTGCCGATCAGGGCTACGCCGAACCAACGCCGATTCAGGCGCAAGCCATTCCGCTCGTCCTCGCCGGCCGCGATCTGATGGGCGGTGCACAAACCGGCACCGGCAAGACGGCAGCCTTCACCCTGCCACTGTTGCAGCGCATCCTGGGCTTTGCCAGCGCGAGCCCGTCGCCGGCTCGCCATCCGGTGCGGGTGCTGATGCTGGCACCGACGCGAGAGCTGGCGATCCAGGTGCACGAATCGGTCAGAACCTACAGCCGGTACGTTGCGATCCGCAGCGCCTGCGTTTATGGCGGCGTAGACATCAAGCCGCAGCTCGCCGAGATCCGCTGCGGCGTCGAGGTTCTGGTGGCGACCCCAGGCCGCCTGCTCGACCTCTTCGAGCAGAAATGCCTCAATTTTGGCAGCGTCCAGGCCCTCGTGCTCGACGAAGCCGACCGCATGCTCGACATGGGCTTCATCCCTGACGTCACGCGCATCATCAACCTGCTGCCGACACAACGGCAGAGCCTGCTCTTCTCGGCAACCTTCTCCGAGGAGATCAAGAAACTCGCCGACCGCATGCTGAAGTCACCGGTGCTGATCGAGGTCGCCAGGCGCAACACGGTATCGGAAACCATCACCCACCGTGTGCACCCGGTTGCTGCGGTGGCGAAGCGGGCGCTGCTGGTGAAACTGCTGAAGTCGGCCGATTTCAATCAGGTGCTGGTGTTCACCCGCACCAAGATCGAGACCAACCGGCTGGCGCGCGACCTGCAACGGGCCGGCATCGCCGCCGACTCGATCCATGGCGACAAGAGCCAGCAGGACCGGCTGAAGGCGCTCGAGGCGTTCAAGGATGGATCGATTCTCGTCCTCGTCGCGACCGACGTTGCCGCCCGCGGACTCGATATCGACGAACTGCCGCACGTGATCAACTACGAGCTGCCGCACACGCCCGAGGACTACATCCATCGTATTGGCCGCACCGGCCGGGCCGGCAAGCCGGGAACCGCGGTCTCGCTGGTCTCGGCCAGCGAAGTGCAGTACCTTGCCGACATCGAGAAGCTGATCCGGCTGCAGGTGGAGCAGGTGGTCGTTCCCGGATTCGAGCCGGAGTACGATTACTGCTATCCACCGACCGGCAAGCGCGGGCACCCGCGGCGGCCGGCGTCGCCGCCGCCGGCCGCGGCCACGGCAGGCGTACGCGACGAGCAGCGCTCGTCAGGCCGCGCCAGCGAGCGTCGCGATGGACGTGACGGACGTGACGGGCGCGGCGGCGCGCGTCCGCAACCAGTCGCCACCGACGATTTCGACTTCAGCAAGCCCTACGAGAGCGCCGTACCGCATCCGGTCGCGACCACCGCTGCCGGTGAAGGCGCCAGGCTCCCGGCACACGGCGAACACCCGCACAAGACCCGCCGTCCGGTCGCTGCCCTACTGGGCGGACTGGGCCGCAAGTGACGCCAGTTCGGCTGCCGGCCTGACTGCCTGCTCTGCTGTCGCCGCATCGAAGACTTTCAGGATGGCCAGCGAGATGTTGTCGCCGTCGCCATTGCCGAGAGAGCGCGCGCGCCCGATCAGCAGCTCCGACGCCTCACGCGCCGACGCGGAGCCGTTGATCACCCACCCGAGCTCCTGATCGCTGAAATGGGCCCAGAGGCCGTCGGAGCAGAGCAGGAAGGTGTCTCCGGCCTGCAGGCTCGCGCTTTCGCCAAAGGCGATCTTCGGCAGCTCGATGCCACCGAGTGAAGTCAGCAGGATGTTGCGGTTGGGATGCACCAGCGCCTGTTCCGGTGTCAGGCGACCCTGCACCACGAGTTGCTCGACATAGGAATGATCGGTGCTGCGAAAGACCAGGCTGTCGCCGCGGAAGTGGTAGAGACGGCTGTCGCCGCAGTGCGCCCAGCTCACCTTGCCCGGCTGCAGGAGCAGCATGACCGCCGTGCTGTGCGGGTCCTTCTCGTTGATGAAACGCGATGCCTTGATCAGCATGTGCGCCTCGTTGAAGCTCGACTCGAGCAGCACCCGGGCCGAATCGGTACGTGCCGAAAAGCCCTCGAGGTTGTTGCGTGCGGTGTGGATCACCTGCTTGGCAGCGATCACCCCGCCGGTGTGGCCGCCCATGCCGTCCGCCACCACCGCGAGGACGACCCCGCCACCACGCGGATGCGGCACGATGGCGGCGCGGTCCTGCTGTTCGCGGCGATCACCCTGATGCTGGGCAACGCAGGCATCAACTGAAATCCCCATGTCCCTCGTCTCTTGCTGATCCTGACAACCGCTGCGCGATCCGCACCACGGGTACCCATCCCGCAGCGGTCTGGACGCAGGGCTTCTTGCCGACCTGCCCCGCTAGCAGCGGAACACCACCCGTCGCAGTTCCTCCGGCCGTGGCAGATGGCCACTGCGATCCGGATTGCGCTCGATGTACACGCGATGCGCAGCGACGACGAGCAGATGCACCTCCTCGGCGTTCAGCTCGGGGAAGTTCTCACGCACGATGCGATACGCGAGGTGCTCGAGTGGCTGGCCAGCCCAGCCCTGGTCGGGATCGAAGAACGGCTCGATCATCGCGTAGGCCCCATCGAACAATAGGCGCAGGCGCAGCCTGTGCCGCCGCTCGTCGCCTTTTCGGGCTGGCGATCCAGCCTCTGCTTCGTCCATTCGCGTGCTCCTCCCGGGCCGCCGGCCCCGCCGATGCAGCCGCTCACGCGGCGCCCGCCGCAAGATCGCGGCGATCGTGCCCTGCCGTCATCGTGACAACGAATTCTATCGCTTTCGGCGAACGGCAGGGGCGGCGAAGTGGGTCCGGAGTCAGAGATCACCGGCGCGACCGCGGTGCCAGAAATCGCCCTTTGCGTCAACTGTCGCCAGATCGCCGGTCAACACCCAGCCATCGCCGACCAGGCTGGCGGCGGTCTCTGCGGGACTCCGCCAGAAGCCGAGCAGCAGCGCCGGATCGTCCTCGCCGTTGCACTGCCGGTTCACCGCCAGCTCGCCGACCTCATCCGACCCGAGTACCCGGCCCTGACGGTCAACGATCGCCACCCGGTGACCGGGATACGGCCGCCCGAGCGAACCCGCGCTGCTCGGCCAGCGCGCGGCACAGTGGCCCAGAATGCCGCTCGTCCCGCTGCCACACCAGGGCTCGCTGATCGTCACGCCGAGCTTCTCCTGCGACCAGTTGCGGACCGACTCGGCCAGCGGCGGGCCACTGCTCGCCAGCGTGCGCAGGTCGAGGTCGCAGGTCGCCCGCGGCTCGGGCAGTGTCTGCTGCATGATCTGCAACGCCAACGGCGCGAGCAGGCAGTTCTGCACCGCGTAGCGTTGCAGCAGGACAAAAGCCTTGCCGGCGTCGAAAGGCCCGTTGTAGGCCAGCAGTGGCTGGCCAAAATGCCAAGTCGCCAGAAGGCCCTGCCAGAGACCGCCGCTGTCGGCCCAGTCGAGGGCTGACCAGAAGAGATCACCCGCCTGCGGGAAGCCCTCGTGCGCGCTGACGTAGGCATCCAGGTTGCCCAGCAGCGTCCGGTGCGCCATGACGACCCCCGGCGCCCTGCCGGAAGAGGTGCCTGAGTAGAGGATCAGCGCCGCGTCGCCGGCTGCCGTGATCGCCGGCGTGTAGCGCGGTGAAGCGTGCTCGACCACTTCGCCCCAGGGTTTGACTGCCTTGCCGACGGCGGCGCCGACGCCGACCACATGCCGCAATGCCGGCAGCCGGTGGCGGATCTGCGCCAGGATCGGCAGCATCGTCTCATCGACGATGGCGAGGTATGCTGCGGAATCGCCCAAACGGTGTGCAAGCGCATCGGGCCCCAGCCGATGCGCGAGCGGCACCGCAATGGCGCCCATCTGCAGGATGGCGACCAGAGCGATGGCAGCTTCCGGGCGTTGCGGCAGGACGATGGCAACGCGGTCGCCGGCGACCGTCGCCAGTGCCGCGAGGACGTTGGACAGGCGATTGGCCTCGCGCTGGATGTCCCAGAAGCTGTGTGCCGAGGTGAAGCCGCTCGCATCCTCGTAGTACAGCGCGAAACGGCGGCGATCGCCCGCCCAGCGACCGCAGACGTCGCCGGCAATGTTGAAGTACTCGGGAAGCCGCCAGCGAAAGCTCCGGCAGAGCTCGTGGTAATCGTCGGTCTCGTTGTCGCTCGCCATCAGCCGTTCGCCCTTCGGCGCCTCGCACCGGCTCTCAGGAAGCCGTGCCCAGGCATTCGTCGATGAGTTCGATCCAGTGCCGTACCGGCAGCGCGCTGCCACTCTGCAGGTGCGTCTGACAGCCGATGTTGGCAGTCACCAGAAATGCCGGCCCACCGGCGTTCATCGCCGCCAGCTTGTTGTCCCGCAGCTGTGTCGCCAGTACCGGCTGGCTGATCGAATAGGTGCCCGCTGAACCGCAGCACAGGTGCGGATCGGCCACCGCTGACAACTGGAAACCGGCGGCGGCGAGCAGGCTCTCGACGACGCCGCGGATCTTCTGTGCGTGCTGCAGCGTGCACGGCGAATGGAAGGCGACCCGCTGATCGCCGCCGCCACCGGCCGCGCGCAGCAACTCGACGAGGCGTTCGCGCTCGCCGGCAAGGACCTCCGAGGCGTCACGCGTCATCCGCGCGATACGCGCCGCTTTCGCCGCATAGGCCGGGTCGTGCTGCAGCAGCTCGCCGTAGGCGCGTACGTGCTCGCCGCAGCCCGACGCGGTCATCACGAAGGCCTCGACGCGGCCGCTTTCGACCTCCGGCCACCAGGCATCGATGACCTGCCGCATGTCGTCAAGCGCCTTCTCCTGGGCATGCAGGTGGTAGCGCAAGGCGCCACAGCAGGCGGCAGCGGGCATCTCGACCAGCTCGATGCCAAGGCGGTCGAGAACGCGTGCCGTCGCGGCATTGGTGTTGGGAGTCAGCGTCGGCTGCACGCAGCCGGCCAGCGCGATCATCCGTCGCCGGTGCCCAGCCGCTCGCGGCCATGGTCGGGCACCGCCGGGGGCGGCCGGCGGCACCTTTTCGGCCAACACGCGCGGCAGCAGCGGCCGCATCATCTGGCCAACACGCACCGCCGGCCGGAAGATCCAGTTGCGCGGCAGCGCCTCGCAGAGCAGGAAGCGCGTCGCCCGCGCCGCCAGCGAACGCGGCACCTTCTGCTCGACGACTTCGCGCCCGATCTCGAGCAGTCGGTGATAGCGGACGCCCGACGGACAGGTGGTCTCGCAGGAACGACAGCTGAGGCAGCGGTCGAGGTGCACCTGCGTCGTCTTGCTGACCGGCTCACCCTCGAGCATCTGCTTGATCAGATAGATGCGGCCGCGCGGCCCGTCGAGTTCGTCGCCCAGCAACTGGAAGGTCGGGCAGGTCGCCGTGCAGAAGCCGCAATGAACGCAACTGCGCAGAATGGCATCGGCCTCACGGCCAGCCGGTGTGTCGCGGATGAAATCGGCTAGATTGGTCTGCATGATGGGCGAACTCTCAAAAGTCCGGATACATCCGTCCGGGATTGAAGATCGCCAGCGGATCGAAGGCCTGCTTCAGGTTGCGATGAATCCTCGCCAGCGGTTCGGACAGCGGCTGGAACACTCCGACGGCGGCCTTCAGCGTCGCGTCACCACGGAACAGGGTGGCATGCCCCCCGGCACTCGCGGCTGCCGCCCGGATGGCGGCGGCTTCGCCGCCGCGCAGCCAGCGTTGCGCGCCACCCCATTCGATCAGCGTTGGCCCCAGTCCCTGCGGCGGTGCCACCGACGGCAGGCCGAGACGCCACAGCGGCCCCTCGCCGGCGAAAAAGGCGTGCTCCTGCTCGCGCAGCGACTGCCAGAAGGCAACTGCGACGGAATCGTCGAGCGGCTCGCCGCCCAGCGTCCGCTGCGCCGCCGCGACCGCCGCCGCCGCGCCCGAAAGACGCAGCGTCAGGACGCCATCGTGCCAGGCCGAAGCGGAAATCGGCAACGGTCGGCCACCCCACCGATTGAGCTCCCGCAGCGCCGCCGCCTCGTCGATGGCCAGGCGGAGGCTGCACTCGGCGACCGGCCGCGGCAGCACCTTCAGCGACACCTCGAGGATGACGCCGAGGGTGCCCAGGCTGCCAGCGAGCAGGCGCGGCACATCGTAGCCGGCAACATTCTTCATCACCTGGCCACCGAATGAAAGCATCTCGCCGCGCCCGTCGAGCAAGCGGACACCGAGGACGAAGTCGCGCACGGCGCCCATCGCCTGCCGCCGCGGGCCCGACAGTCCACACGCCAGCATGCCGCCAACGGTCGCCTGCGGGCCGAAGAGCGGCGGCTCGAAGGGCAGCCACTGACCTCTCTCGGCCAGCGTTGCCGCCAGATCGGCGAGGCGGGTGCCGGCACGAGCGGTCACCACCAGCTCGGTCGGCTCATAAGCCACAATACCCCGGTAGTCGCCGGCCGCGAAGGGCTCGCCGCTTTCGGCGCCGCCGTAGAACGACTTGCTGCCACCGCCGCGGATCGCCAATTTGCCACCGCGAGCGGCCGTCTCCCTGACCCGGCCAACCCAGTCGTCGAGCAGCGCGTCCATCACGGCCTCGACGACGCGGCAGCGGTACCGGCACGCGCCTGGGTGTACTCACGGCAGCGCGCCAGAGTCGGCACGCCCTTCCCCGGATTGAGCAGGCCATGCTCGTCGAAAGCCGCCTTGAGCCGATGAAAGGTATCGATCTCCGCCAGGCTGAACTGCTCGGCCATGAGCATGATCTTCTCGACGCCGACACCATGCTCGCCGGTGATGGTGCCACCGAAACGAACGGAGAGTTCGAGGATCTCCGCCCCAAAGGCAGTCGCCCGATCGAGTTCTCCCGGTTGGTTGGCGTCGTACATGATCAGCGGGTGCAGGTTGCCATCACCGGCGTGGAAGACGTTGGCGCAGCGCAGCGCGTACTTCGCGGACAGCGCGTTGATCGCTTCCAGCATTTCCGCCAGCCGTCGTCGCGGAATCGTGCCGTCCATGCACAGGTAGTCCGGAGTCAGGCGGCCGACCGCAGGAAAGGCCGCCTTGCGCCCGGCCCAGAAGCGCAGCCGCTCGGCCTCGTTCTGCGACACGCGGATGCCTGCGGCGCCGCTTTTCCCGATCACCGCCTGCATGCGGCCGATCTCCTCGGCCACCTCCTCCGGCGTGCCGTCTGATTCGCACAGCAGGATCGCCTCCGCCTGCAGGTCATAGCCGGCGTTGACGTAGGGTTCGACGGCATGCGTCGCCTTCTTGTCCATCATCTCGAGCCCGGCCGGGATGATGCCGGCAGCGATGATGCTGGCAACGGCGTCGCCAGCCTTGCGGACATCGTCAAAGGAAGCGATCACGACCTGTGCCAGTTCAGGCTTCGGCGTCAGCCTGACGGTGACCTCGGTGATCATCGCCAACAGCCCTTCCGACCCGTTGAGCAGCGCCAGCAGATCGTAACCCGGCGCATCGAGAGCCGCGTTGCCAAACTCGACGATGTCGCCGGCAATCGTCAGTCCGCGCACGCGCAGCAC
Source organism: Candidatus Accumulibacter similis (assembly GCA_013347225.1). Classification (NCBI taxonomy): domain Bacteria; kingdom Pseudomonadati; phylum Pseudomonadota; class Betaproteobacteria; genus Candidatus Accumulibacter; species Candidatus Accumulibacter similis. Next base: position 4,206,470 of record CP054595.1, read on the forward strand.
GTTGTGTACCGTCAGGCCATACTTCAGGCAGTGCACGCCGCCGGCGTTCTCGGCGACATTGCCACCGATCGTGCACGCGATCTGCGATGACGGGTCGGGCGCGTAGTACAGGCCATGCGGCGCCGCAGCCTCGGAGACCGCCAGGTTGCGCACGCCAGGCTGGACGATGGCGGTGCGCGCCAGCGGATCGACGGCGATGATCCTCTTCAGCTTCGCCAGCGACACCAGCACCCCGTCCGGATGCGGCGTCGCACCACCCGAGAGGCCGGTCGCTGCGCCGCGCGGCACGACCGGCGCTCGCAAGTCATGGCAAATGCGCAGGATCGCCTGCGCCTGTGCCTCGCTCTCCGGCAGCGCGACCAGCAACGGCAACTGGCGAAAGGCGGTCAGACCATCGCAGTCGTACGGCCGCATCTCCTCCTCCTCGGCCAGCAGGGCGCTGGCCGGCAGGACCGCGCGCAGGCGCCGGATCAGTTGTCCTCGGTCAACGGTGTAGCGGCGGTCGACCAGCGTGCTTTCCATTCTCGTGCTCCCTCATCGGCCAGTTGATCCCTGCAGACGAAGCGCTTCCGGCTGGCAGTGCCGGCAGTCACGCCGCGCCGCCGCTGCCGGCGCTTCAGGCGCCGCTGACGAAACCCGAATAGCCGGGCAGACCGGCAGCCTCGGGCGACCTCGCAAAGGCGATGGCCTGCTCGACGATCCGCTTGCGGTCTTCCTCCTTCATCTCGGAGAGCAGCACGTCGGTCGTCCTGGTCTCGTTGCGCAGGATGTCGTTGTCGAGAACCATGCGCATGCGGAAGTACTGCGCCCAGCGGAATTCGGCGAAGTCGGTCGGTCTCTTGGAATAGCCGAAATTCGACCGCACGTACCAGGCCAGCCCGCGATAGGGGTCGTTGCGCAGATCCTTGATGTGCGTCGGCAACTGCGCTGGTTGCAGTGGCCCGCCACCATTTTGATCGAAAAGGTAGACCCAGGCGGCGTCGTGCATGGCTTTCCAGAAATTGTACTCCTTGAGCACACTCCAGTTGTAGAGCACCTCGACGACCACCCGCGCATTGTCCGTCGTGATGCCGGCGTCGTTCTTTCCCTTCGCCGTTTCCCACACCGCACGCGCCAGATGGTGATGGTCGGTGAGACAAAATTTGTTGTCGCGGCCGATGACGACCGGTACCGGCCGCGTGAGCAGGTAGGCGGTCAGATCATCGTGGCTCTTCCTGCGCATCGACTCCACCCGCGCATAGACCTCGTCTAGGCCGACGGCGCACTGCGTCGGATGCAGCTCGGAAACCTTGATCTGGTAGAGCTCGCCGCTGCGGTGGGCCTTGCCTGAACATTCCTCGTAATCGAAATCCATCGCCTTCCTCCTTGGTTATCGTTGCTGTTGACCCGGATCCATTGACCGATGGCGGATGCCGCGCCTGGGGAGTCTGCCGCCGCCAGCGCCAGCAGCCGCCAGCGGCCACCGAGCAAGAATGCCGATGGCGGCGACATCCGTCAACACAAGTTCGCATCACAGACGTGCGACAATCTCGACGCCCAATCCGAGCTTCCAGCATGAACGACCAGCGAACCCCCTGCCTGATGGTGCAGGGATGCACTTCCGACGCCGGCAAGAGCGTCCTGGTGACGGCGCTCTGCCGCGTCCTCCACCGCCGTGGCGTCCGCGTCGCACCCTTCAAGCCTCAGAACATGGCGCTCAACTCGGCCGTGACCGTAGATGGCGGCGAGATCGGCCGCGCGCAGGCGCTGCAGGCGCTCGCCGCCGGGGTGCCGGCGCACACCGACTTCAACCCGGTGCTGCTCAAGCCGGCGACCGACAGGCGGGCGCAGGTGATCGTTCACGGCAAGGCCATGCGCGACCTCGATGCACGCGACTACCACGCCTACAAGCCGCTGGCGATGCAGGCCGTTCTCGCGTCCTGGCAACGCCTGTGTCGGCAGTACGAGTGCCTGCTGGTCGAGGGTGCTGGCAGCCCAGCGGAAATCAATCTGCGCGATCGCGACATCGCCAACATGGGCTTCGCCGAAGCGGTCGACTGCCCGGTGATCCTGATCGCCGACATCGACCGCGGCGGCGTCTTTGCCCACCTATGCGGAACGCTCGACCTGCTCTCCGAGTCCGAGCAGGCGCGCGTCAAGGGCTTTGTCATCAACCGCTTCCGCGGCGACATCGGCCTCCTCGAGAGCGGCCTGCGCTGGCTCGAACGGCGCACCGGCAAGCCGGTGCTCGGTGTTCTGCCCTATCTCCACGGCCTCTATCTCGACGCCGAGGATGCCGTGCCGCGCCTAGCCGAACGCAAGGTTGCGCCCGCGCTACGCGTCATCGCGCCGGCCTACCCGCGGATCTCGAACCACAACGATCTCGACCCGCTGCGCTTTCACCCGGAGGTCGATTTCCGCTTCGTCGCGGCGAACGAGCGGCCGCCACCCTGTGACCTGATCGTCCTGCCCGGATCGAAGGCGGTGCAGTCCGACCTCGCCTGGCTGCGCGCCCAAGGCTGGGAAGAGGCGGTTCGCCGGCACCTGCGCTACGGCGGCAAGGTCATTGGCATCTGTGGCGGCCTGCAGATGCTCGGCCGCCAACTGCACGACCCACTTGGGCTCGAGGGCCCAGCCGGCAGCACTCCGGGGCTTGGCTGGCTGCAATACGAGACGACGCTGGCCGCCGAGAAGACGCTCGAGAATGTCAGCGGCAGTCTTCTGCTGCCCGGTTCCGGCTCGCCGCCGTTGAGCGGATATCGCATCCACATGGGGGTCACCAGCGGCGAGGCCCTGCAACGCCCGGCGACGATGCTCGACGGCCGCCCTGACGGCGCGCTGTCGGAAGACGGCCAAGTGCTCGGCACCTACTGCCACGGCCTCTTCGACTCGCCGTCAGCCCTGGCTGCGCTGCTCGCCTGGTCGGGCCATCGACCGGCACAGCAATTCGACGCGCGACAGCGGCGGGAGAGCGACATCGAGCGGCTCGCCGACGCCGTCGAGCAGAACATCGATCTGCAGCGCCTGGCCGAATGGCTGCCGCTCTAGGCCTCCGGATCCTCGCCGCGCACCAGCAGCAGGGAGGTCTGTCCCTTGCGCACCAGCCGCTCGGCGACACTGCCGACAAAGAAACGCTCGATCCCCCGCCGCCCGTGCGTGCCGACGACCAGCAGGTCCGCCTGCCACTCTCCCGACGCTTCGATCAGCATGTCGGAAACGTGCTTCTCCTCCGACTCGACGAGCCTGGTCTCGGCGTCGATGCCGGCGGCACGGGCCTCCTCCTGCAGGCCAGCCAGGAAGCCCTGGGCGCCGAGACGCATGCGCGCCTCGGTCTTGCCGACACTGTTGGGCAACATCATCGCCACCTCGCGCTGCGCCAGCAGGGTCTCGTCGACCGCATGGCAGATCGCCAGCCGTGCGTCGCTCGCCCGCGCCAGCGCGATCGCCGCCCGCATGACTTGGCTGGTCATGAAACTCTGGTCAACGGCTACCATGATTCTCTTGTACATAGTCGCGCTTCCTCGTTCGGCAAGGTTGTCTTACAAGCGGAACAATAACACCGATGGATCGCCAACAGCAGATCCTACTTGAGCGTCAGCGGCAGACCCGCGGCAACCAGCGTCACCCGCTCGCAGACCGCCGCCACGCGCTGGTTCAGGCGGCCCTGCTCGTCGGCGAACAGCCGCGACACGGGCACCATCGGCACGACGCCGCAGCCGACCTCGTTGGAAACCAGGATGATCCGCCCCGGCAACTCCGGCAGCAGTTCGACCAGAGCCTGCGTCGCGCCAGCAAGACGCTGGCAGCGTATGGCCTCGCCAGCTTCGGCCTGGCCCGCTGCATCACCGGCAAACAGCAGGTTCGACAACCACAGCGTCAGGCAGTCGACCAGCAGGCAGACCCCCGGCGCCGCATGCCGCCGCAGCGCCACCGCCAGGTCGAGCGGCTCCACGACCAGTCCCCACTCCGGACTGCGTCGCGCCTTGTGGTGCTCGATGCGGCGGGACATCTCGGCGTCGAGCGCCAGTGCCGTCGCGACATAGACCACCTGCAGACCGCACTCGCCTGCCCGCCGCTCGGCCAGCAGACTCTTGCCCGAACGGGCGCCACCCAGGATCAGTTCTCGCATGGCGGCGAGCTTATCATGGGCCGGCGACGAGTATAATCCGCAGCTTCGCGGCCGCCATTCGTCCCCATGAACTTCACGATCGAAGCGATCACCCCCATCCCCGGGCTGCAGGCGAGGATCGACGGCAAGACCAAGCCGCCGGGATCGCTCGGCGAACTCGAACGTCTGGCACTGCAGATCGGCATGATCCAGCAGTCACTGACGCCGGACCTCGGCCAACCGCAACTGCTGGTGTTCGCCGGCGACCACGGGGCCGCACTTGCCGGCGTCTCCGCCTACCCGCAGGAAGTGACCTGGCAGATGGTTGAGAACTTCCTTGGCGGGGGAGCCGCCATCAACGTCTTCGCGCGCCACAACGGTCTGCGGTTGCAGGTCGTCGACGCCGGCGTGGCGCACGACTTCGGCGCCCGGAGGGGACTGATCGATGCCAAGATCGCCAGCGGTACCCGCAACTATCTTGTGCAGCCAGCAATGAGCCATGCGCAGCGCGACCAGGCACTGGCCCGCGGCGCCGCGATCGTCGATGGACTCGCCGACGAGGGCTGCCGGGTGATCGCTTTCGGCGAAATGGGAATCGGCAATACCGCGTCGGCCGCGCTGCTCACACACCAGCTCACCGGCACGCCACTCACCGAGTGCGTCGGTCGCGGCACCGGCCTCGACGATGCCGGCCTGGCCCGCAAGCAGGCACTGTTGGCGCAGGCGGCGAGCCGGGCCAACCTGCCGCCCGGCGCCGATGCGCTCGACGTGCTGGCCGAGTTCGGCGGTTTCGAAATCGCCATGCTGAGCGGCGCCATGCTTGCAGCGGCTGCCCGCCGCATGTTGCTGCTGATCGACGGCTTCATCGTCACCGCGGCCCTTCTGGTCGCCGTGCGCCACGCAGCGGCCGTTCGCGATTACTGCGTCTTCTGCCATCGCTCTGCCGAAACCGGCCATCAGGCACAGCTGCGCGCCCTCGCCGCCGAGCCACTTCTCGATCTCCGCCTGCGCCTCGGCGAAGGGACCGGCGCCGCGCTGGCTTGGCCACTGGTCCGCGCGGCTGCCGCTTTCGTCAACGAGATGGCGAGCTTTGCCAGCGCCGGCGTCAGCGAACATCTCTGAGAGCCAGCTTACGAGGTCCTTGGCGGACACAGCGGGCTGCTCATGGTTGCGCCAGCAGCAGCGCCGTCCTCGTCGAGCACGCGTGCGGCGACCGATCACAGCAGCATGGCGACGATGCTGCCGCAGGAAAGCGTCGCCAGGGTGCCCGAAAGCAGCGTCCAAGGGCCAAGCTGGACGATCTCGGCGCGTCGCTCGGGCACCATCGACGACATGCCGCCGAGGAGAATCCCCAGACTGCCAAGATTGGCGAAGCCACACAGGGCGTAGGTCATGATGATCCGGCTGCGTGCCGACAAGGACTCCGGCGGCAGGCGTGCCAGGTCAAGATAGGCGAGCAGTTCGTTCAGCACCGTCTTTGTCCCCAGCAGTTCCCCGGCAACCGCCGCCTCCGACCAAGGGACGCCGGCCATCCAGGCGAGCGGTGCCATCACCCAGCCAAGCAGACGCTGCAGCGAGACGGCTGCACCGGCGACGCTCGGCAGCATGCCCAGAAGCTGATTGGCCAGGCTCACCAGAGCCACCAGAACGATCAGCATGGCGGCGATGTCGATCAGCAGCCTCGCCCCTTCGCCCGTACCGCGGGTGATCGCCTCCATGCTGCTGCTGTCGGTCGGCGGCAGCGCCAGATGGCGTCCGCTGGGAGACCCTGCCGGCGGCACGAGGATGACCGCAAAGACGATTGCGGCAGGAGCGCTGATGAACGAGGCGGCCAGGATGTGGCCCAGCGCATCCGGGACAACCGGCCCCAGGATGCCGGCGTAGAGCGCCATCACCGTACCCGCGACACCAGCCATGCCGCTGCTCATGATGATGAACAATTCGCCGCGACTGACCGCTGCCAGGTAGGGCCGGATCAACAGTGGTGCCTCGATCATGCCGACGAAGACATTCGCCGCGCTGGACATGCCGACCGCACCGCCGACACCGAGGGTCTTCTCGAGCAGCAGTGAAAAGCTGCGCACCAGCAGGGGCAGCACACGCCAGTGGTAGAGCAGCGCCGACAGGGCACTCATCACCAGCACCACCGGCAAGGCCTGAAACGCAAGGACGAAGCTGCTCCCCGGAGCGATCTCATCGTATGGCAACGGTGCTCCGCCAATGAAACCGAAGACCAGCGCCGTGCCCGCGCGCGTCGCCGCGGCGACCGCCAGCAGGGCATCGTTACAAGCCGCAAAGAAAGCGCGCGCCCCCGGCAGGCGAAAGATCAGCAGCGCCAGCAGCCCCTGCAACAGGATTCCGCCGCATACGGTGCGCCACTGGACCGCTGACCGCTGTCGCGACAGCACCCAGGCCAGGACGAGCAGCAACAGGTAACCGATGGCGGCCTGCAGCAGCGGATTCAAGAGGCTCCCCCGTGCCGTCCGTGTGGCCGCCTGGTGCGCACGGAGGGGCTGCGCGAGGCAGGGATCGTTCGGTGGCTGCCGCTCACAGCCACCGAGCGGGGCAATGACCAGGCGGCAACCCGCGCTCGTCCGCTAGCGACTCGCTGCCGGCGGCTTGGCCGGCACCCTGCCGGGCGAGAACTCGGGACGAATCTGGCTGGCATTGCGGTACGCCGGCTGAATCTGGTCCGCAGCAGTTGGCGGAACCTCGCGCTGTGGCCATGGCGGTGCGGGTGACGGTGCATCGGGAGCGAAACGTGCGCCGTAGTTGCGTTGGTAACGATCGAGAAAACGCCGCATTTGTTCATAATCCGCACAGTTCCGGGGAGCGAAGCAACGGCCGAAGCCCTCGAAGGCACCCGGCGCTGGCAAAGGATATCCATAAGGCGCCAGCCATGGCCCGTAGGGAGCGGGCCAGACGCCAGCGCCCCATTCGCCACCAACGCCGACGGTTGTCGCTGTGGCCGCAGCCGTCACGCTCAGCAACGCGGCAGCAAGCAGGGAACGGGTTCGCATCAGAGGAAGTGTAGCACCTGTGGTCGGCTGGCAGCCCAGTGGCAATCGCCGCCCGTGCCTTGCCGGGCCGCAGCGTGTCGGTCGCGGCACAGGCCAACCACCAGCGACAGCATTGCCCACCGTCAGAGGCCCACAGCCGCCGGCAACGCGAACGGCGAGCGGGCGATTCCCGCGGCAGCGTGAGAAGTTGCACACAGCATCGCCCCGCCAGGTGTAGAGTCTTTCCGGTCCATCACTGTCAGCCGACCGAAGCATATGGCCCGGCTATCGAATCGAATGGAGTTCTGGCGCCGCCATGAAATGTCCCAAGTGCCACTCGGAAAACCTCCACCGCTCACGCCGCCGCGGCCTGAAGGAAGGCTGGGCCCTGCGTCGCAAGAAACTGGCCCCATATCGTTGCTCGGCCTGCGGCAACCGTTTCATCGCCGCGGAACCACGGCCAGCCGGCCAGGAGCGCTCGCTGTCGATCGCCGACTACCTCGGCCTGAACCGCAAGGCACGACAACGCTGCAATGGCACCGTGATCCTCGGAGGGATCACCTCGCTGCTCATCCTGTTGGGCATTCTGTTGTTCCTGGCGCTGGCTCTCGGCTGGATCGCGCCACAATGACTACCACGAGGGGCACCCGGAGTCGCCCCGGCAGATCGCTCCTTTCCGTCTGCCCGGGGTTCCTCGCGGCGATAAAGTGCTAGAATTTCGAGTTGATCGACGCTTGCCGGTCAACCTCCAAGCTTCTGGCTCGTTGTAGTCATTTTTTACCGTCCATAAGGAAACCCCACCATGAACAAATCCCTCCTCGTTGCTGCGCTGCTCGCTCTGGCCGTTACCGCCTGTGGCAAGAAGGAAGAAGCCAAGCCGGCCGCCGCTCCCGCAGCCGCCCCGGCCGCTGCTGCTCCGGCAGCCGCCCCGGCCGCAGCTCCGGCCGCGGCTCCGGCAGCCGCCCCGGCCGCCGACGCTGCCAAGCCGGCCGACGCAGCGGCGGCAGCTGGTGCCGCCGCTGGTGCCGCTGCCGACGCCGCCAAGGCCGCGGGTGCGGCTGCTGATGCCGCCAAGAAGTAAACTTGGTACGGCGACAGGAAGAAGCCGGCGCAAGCCGGCTTTTTTCTTTGCGCGCTGCCTCGCACGCCCCGCCTCGCGCCGCCGGCTGGCTGCGAGGCCTGCCGGTCGACAGCAGTGCTCGTGCACAGCGGACACCATTGGCCTGCTGGCGGCCATTCGCACAACCTCTCAGCCCAGTTGGCGCCAGCCGAAACCACTCTCCTGATCGGCGACACCGATCCACTCCTCAGCGCAATCGAGCGCCAGCGCCAGCGCACGCGCCGCCAGATGCGGCCGGTTGTTCTCCTGGCTCAAGTGGGCAGCAACCACATGCTGCAGGCGGCGCGTGTCGACCTGCCGCAACAGCGCCGCCGCCTGCCCGTTCTCCAGATGGCCAAAGCGCCCGCCGATACGTCGCTTGAGCTGTGCCGGATAGCGCGACGCCGCGAGCAATTCCTGGTCATGATTGCACTCCAGAACGAGTCCGTCGCAGAGACGCAGCACGTCGACGATATGCGAGGTGATCGAACCGCTGTCGGTGAGCACGCCAAGACAGCGATCGCCATCGCTGAAAGCGTACTGCACCGGCTCGCGGGCGTCGTGCGGTACCGGATAGGGGCGAACCTCGATGCCGTCGATGGCAAAGACCGTATGTCCGTCGATCAGGCGGCAATCGGGCAAGGCGGCCCTGCCGCGCGCGGCCGCCCTGTGCGTGCCGTGGGTCAGATAGACGGCCAACTGGTGGCGGCGTGCAAAAGCGAAGACGCCGCCAACGTGGTCGGCATGTTCGTGGGTCACCAGGATCGCCGCCAGTCCGCCGGGATCGATGCCGACGCGCGCCAGGCGTGCCGTCACCTCGCGGCTTGAAAAGCCGCAGTCGAGCAGCAGCCTGGTTCCGCCCGCCTCGACAATCAGCGCGTTACCCTGACTGCCGCTGCCGAGCGAGGCGAAACGGATCACTTCAACTGATCGTAGAGCAGGTTGAGGATCTTCTTCGCCGTCTCCGACTGGTCGACGCTGCCTTCAGACAGGACCACCTGCACGGTCGACCGGGTGCTGCTCGTCGCACGCACGAGAATGCGGTACTGCGTCTGTGGCTTGGCAGCAGAACTTCCCTTGAAGGGATTGAGCTTCGAGAGGAAGCCCTCCTCCTTCTTCTCGTTGTCGGTTTCCGGGTCGACGTAGCGAACGAAATACAGCCCGCGTGCCCGGTCGCGATCCTCGACGGTGAAGGCAACACGGTCGAGAGCCAGGCCCACCCGCCGCCAGGCACGGTCGAAGGATTCCTCGACTTCCAGGGCGCCGGCACCATCGGCACCGCGCGTCAGCCGCGCCCGTTCAAAAGGCTTCTCCTGCGCCGCCTTGAGCGCCGCGCTCGCGCGCTTCTCTTCACTGCCCAGATGAATCATCAGGCGGCGCAGCATTTCGGCTTCGAGTTCGGGATCCGCCGGACGCGGTTGCCACTTCGTCTGGTCCTTGCCTTCGGAGACGAAAATCTCGTACATGCCGCGGTGACTGATGAAGATGTCGGTCGTCCCCGGCGTGCTGCCCGGCTCCATGCGCGTGCGGAACTTGTCCCGTTCGGCTGTGGAGTAAAGCGAATCGATCACCTTGCCGAGGACGTTGCGAATGAAGTCCTGCGGGATCTTGGCGCGGTTCTCCGCCCAGTCCGTCTCCATCACACCGGCATCGGGCAGATCGAGCTTGATCAGGAAGCCGGATTCCTGCCAGAACTCCTTGACCGTCCCCCAGAGCTTGTCCGGAGTCCCCACCGCGACCAGCCAGCGCTGCGTCCCTGAACGTTCGATGCGCCCCTGGTCGACCTCCGGCAAGACCTCGCTCTTCTGCTGCGCCCGCGCCTGCGGCGAGCGCTCGGCGGCGTACTGCGAGTAGGTCGCGGTACCCTTGCCAGCGACATCAGGAACCGCATAACGGTCGTCGCGCGTCGGCGAGGTGAGGTCTGGCGGGATCTCGAGGGGCGGCACGCTGCTCGACCCGGCGGTCTTGTATTCGATTCTCTTCGGTTCGAGGAGCGAACCGGTGCAGCCGGCGAGCAGCAGCAGTGCGACGATCTGCAGGCGCGTGGCGACAGGACCCATCGGCGGCTGACCCAACGACTCTAGACGAGCACGCCGGCCTGCGACAGCGCGGCGCGGACGCGGGCGTGATTCTCGGTTGACAGTGGCGTCAGGGGCAGGCGCAGTCCGTCGCCGATGAGACCCAACTGGTGACACGCCCACTTGACCGGGATCGGGTTGGCCTCGCAGAAGAGTTGCCGATGCAGGCCGATCAGCCGGGCATTCAGCGCCCGCGCCTCGGCCGCATTGCCAGCCACCGCGGCGCTGCACATTTCATGCATCAGGCGTGGCGCGACGTTGGCAACCACCGAAATGTCTCCCTTGGCGCCCATCAGCATCAACGCGCAGGCGCTGGCGTCGTCACCGCTATAGACGGCGAAGCCTGCGGGCGCACGCACGATCAACTCGATGCCGCGGTCCATGTTGCCGGTCGCGTCCTTGATGCCGACGATGTTCGGCACCTCGGCCAAGCGCAGTGCCGTCTCGTTGCCCAGGTCGGCGACCGTGCGCCCCGGGACATTGTAGAGGATCACCGGGATGTCGACCGCCTCGGCGATCGCGCGAAAATGGCGGTATAGCCCCTCCTGCCCCGGCTTGTTGTAATAGGGGACGACCGACAGCGCCGCAGTCGCCCCCGCCTGGCGAGCGAAGCGGGTCAGCTCGATCGCCTCGGCCGTCGAGTTGGCGCCCGTACCGGCAATCACCGGCAGGCGACCGGCTGCCTGCTCGACGACAACCCGGATCAGTTCGCAATGCTCGGCGAGGTTGACCGTCGGCGACTCGCCGGTCGTGCCGACGACGACGATGGCGTCAGTGCCCTGCTGCACGTGGAAATCGACGAGGCCGCGCAGGGCGGGCAGGTCGAGGCTGCCGTCTGCCTGCATCGGGGTGACAATCGCTACGATCGAGCCAGTAATCATGAGTATGCGCGCACGCCAGTCAACGCCCCGGAGTGATCCTGAGCGGGGAAATCCGAAACACGAATTCTAACCGAAGGCGCCCGCCTTGGCGACGAAAAACGCGGCCAACGACCGCCGCGACCGCCTAGCGCCCGGCAGCGGGCATCAGAGTTCGGCAAGGACGCGGATATGCGCGGCTACGCTGCGCGCCAAAGCCGACAGCGAGTACCCACCCTCGAGTATCGACACGATCCGCCCGTGCGCACAGTCGTCGGCGAGTTCCTTGAGTTGCCCGGTCACCCAGGCGTAGTCCTGCTCGAGCAGCCGCAGACCACCCATCTCGTCCTCGTAGTGGGCGTCGAAGCCGGCTGAGATGAACAGCATTTCCGGCTGGAACTCGCGCAGTCTCGGCATCCAGAGATCACTCACCACGCGCCGGAATTCCTCACCGTCGGTGCCGCGCGGCAGCGGTACGTTGACCATGTTTGCCGCCGGGCTCTCGGTGCCGCTGTAGGGGTAGAAGGGATGCTGGAACGTGCTGACCATCAGGACCCGCTGGTCGCCGCGGAAGCAATCCTCGGTGCCGTTGCCATGATGGACGTCGAAGTCGATCACGGCAACACGCGCCAGGTTGTGGGCCGCCAGTGCGTGCGCCGCCGCAACGGCGATGTTGTTGAAGAAACAGAAACCCATCGCCGAGGCCCGTTCGGCGTGATGGCCGGGCGGTCGCACGGCGCAGAAGGCGTTTGCGGCCTGCCCGGAAAGCACCAAATCGACCGCCAGGACGCCCGCCCCGGCGGCACGCATCGCCGCCTGCCAGGTATGACGGTTCATCGCCGTATCGGGGTCGAGGTGAACGATCCCGAGATCGGGCGAGGCGCGCTTCAGCCGCTCGAGATGCGCCGCCGTGTGCACCCGCTTCAGTTGCTGAAAGGTGGCCAGCGGCGCGTCGTGGTACGTGAAGTAGGCATCCAGGCCCTGCGCGATCAGGTGATCACTGATCGCGCTCAGACGCTCGGGTGCCTCGGGATGGTATGAACCCATGTCGTGAAGATGGCAATCGCGATGGGTGATGAAAGCCGTGACACTCACTGTAGTCTTTCTGTCGCGACAGGGGCGCCGGCAACGGCGCCCCTGTCCGGCGCTGGAACGGGTTGGGGACTGATGGTTTATTATCATCCCAATCGCTTCCCGACGACAAGCCATGCCAGCCGCCAACAACCCCTCCCCGGTCAGTCGAATCCTTGCCGCCGCCAACTCGGTCATCCTCGGCAAGGGCAACCAGACCCGACTCGCGCTCTGCTGCCTGCTGGCTAAAGGCCATCTGCTGATCGAGGATCTGCCCGGAGTCGGCAAGACGACACTGGCACATACGCTGGCCCGCCTGCTCGGTCTGCAGTTCGCGCGCATCCAGTTCACCAGCGACATGCTGCCGGCGGACATTCTCGGCGTCTCGATATTCGACCGCGAGCGGAGCGGCTTCAGGTTCCTGCCCGGACCGGTGTTCTCGCAGGTGCTGCTGGCCGACGAGATCAACCGGGCGACGCCACGAACCCAGAGCGCGTTGCTCGAAGCGATGGAAGAGGGACAGGTGACCACCGAAGGCGAAACGCGACCGCTGCCGGAACCATTTTTCGTCATCGCCACGCAGAATCCATCGAATCAGATCGGCACCTTCCCCTTGCCGGAATCGCAGCTCGACCGCTTTCTCCTGCGTCTCGACCTCGGCTACCCGGACCGCGACGCCGAACGCGCATTGCTCGAGAGTGGCGGCAGCCGGGAGCAACTGCCGACGCTTGCAGCCTGCCTTGCCGACGGAGAGTTCGCATCGCTGCAGCGCCAGGCGGCCGCAGTCCACGCGTCGGCGGCGCTGCTCGACTACCTGCAACTGCTGATCGAAGCCAGTCGGCGGGATCAGCGCTTCGTGCACGGCCTGAGCCCGCGCGCTGCCCTCGCCCTGCTCGCCGCCGCCCGTGCCTGGGCATTCACCGACGGCCGCGAGATGGTCCTGCCGGAGGATGTGCAGGCCGTGCTGCCGGCAGTTGCCCGCCACCGCCTGCGCCTCGTCAGCGGCAGCCATGCCGACGCCGAAGACATCGCCGCATTGATGCGATCGGTCGCGCTGCCCTGATGCGCCGGCTGCCGAGCCCGCACCAATGGTTCTTCGGCCGCCGTCGCGACCAGCAATGGCCGCTCGTCCTCGGCCAGCGGCGCATCTTCATCGTCCCGACGGCGGCCGGGATGCTCTTCGCGCTGGTCCTGCTGGTGATGCTGATCGGTGCCATCAACTACGACCTCAGCCTCGGACATGCACTGATCTTTCTCCTCGCCGGCCTCGGTCTGGTGGCGATGGTACACAGCTTTCACAACCTCTTTGGGCTGCGCCTGACGCCCGGACGTGCCGATGCCGCTTTCGTTGGCGATCTGGCGCGCTTTCCGCTGCAACTCGAGAACCCGCGCCGGCGGCAGCGGCGGGCCCTCGAACTGTCGTTCAGCGGGCAGCCGGTGGTGGCCGTCGATCTGCCGGCCGAAGGCGGCGTGACGATTGCCCTGCCCTGCCGGGCACAACGTCGTGGCCGACTCGATCCCGGCCGCGTGACGCTCGCCACCCGTTACCCGCTCGGACTGTTCCGTGCCTGGAGCTACATCCATCCGTCCTGGTCGTGCATCGTCTATCCGAAACCGCTGCGCACGCCCCTGCCACCGACTTCGCCGGCCATCACCGCCGACCATCGCCAGGGAGACAGCGGCCAGGAGGACTTCGCCGGCCTTCGCCCGCGCCAGCTCAGCGACCCGACCCGACACATTGCCTGGAAGGCGGTTGCCCGCCGCTCCGACGAACAGGCGCTGCTGGTCAAGCAGTTCGCCGGTGGTGCGAGCGACGAGCTGTGGCTGGACTGGTCGCTGACGCCACCCGACCGCGACAGCGAGGAGCGGCTGTCGATCCTCGCCGGCTGGATCATGCTCGCTGACGAGGGACAGGCCTGCTATGGACTGCGGCTGCCGGGACAGCAGGTTGCGCCTGCCACCGGCAGTGCCCAAAGGGCAAGCTGCCTGCAGGCACTCGCCCTGTACGAGCCGGGAGAGATCGGCGATGCGGTCTAGACCGCCGCAAGCGATCGAGCAGGGGGCAGTCCCCTGGCTGCTGGCGGTCGCCCTGGCAACCGCTAGTCCGCATGCCGAGCACCTGCCGCCTTGGCTGAGCCTGCTGTTCGGCGCTGCCCTGCTCTGGCGTCTCTGGTTGTGGCGGCAGCGACGGCCGCTGCCACCACGCTGGTGTCTCGCACTACTGGTTCTCGGCGCGCTGGCGGCCATCGCCTGGCAGTATCGCAGCCTGCTCGGCAGGGACTCCGGGGTCGCCATGCTGGTCCTCTTCATGGCACTCAAACCGCTCGAGATGAAAACCCGACGCGACGCACTGGTGGTCGTCCTGCTCGGTTTCTTTCTCCTGCTGACGCACTACTTCTATTCGCAGAGCATTCCCACCGGCCTCTGGCTGCTGGCCAGCTGCACGCTGCTGACGGCAGCGCTGATCCGCCTGCACGGCGGTGCGCAGCCGCTCGCCGCCATCGTCCGCCAGGCCGGCCTGCTGCTGTTGCAGGCAATGCCTTTCATGCTCATCCTCTATCTGCTCTTTCCGCGCGTCTCCGGCCCCCTCTGGGGCCTGCCGCAGGACGCCCACGCCGGACGCAGCGGCCTTTCCAGCGAGATGGCACCAGGGTCGATCAGCAACCTGATTCTCTCGGGCGCGATCGCCTTTCGTAGCCACTTCGCCGGTGAGATACCCGAAAAGGCGGACCTTTACTGGCGTGGGCCGGTGCTCGACGCCTACGACGGTCTGACATGGCGCGCCAGCACGCCCGCGGCCGGCCTGCCACGGATGGCACCGGTAGTGGAAAGCCGGGGGGCGCAGTACAGCTACACCAGCATCATCGAGGCGCACAATCAGCGCTGGCTGCTCGCCCTCGACGTGGCGACCAGCCTCCCCGCCGGAACGCTGCAGGCACCGACGCTGGAAGTGCTGGCACGCGAGCCGCTGCGCGCGCGCTCCCGCTTCTCGTTCGCCTCGTCGGTCGACTACCGGGCCAACCGTGCCGAAAGCGCGGCCGTCCTGCAGCAGGCACTCTCGCTGCCGGCAGCGATCAATCCGCGCGCGCGCGCGCTGGCCGAGCGGTGGAAATCGCGACCACCGGCGCGCATCGCCGATGCGGTCCTGGGCATGTTCCGCAACGAGGACTTCCATTACACCCTGCGCCCGCCGCTGCTTGGTGCCGATGCCGTGGACGAGTTCCTCTTCGGTACGCGCCGCGGCTTCTGCGAGCACTATGCCTCGGCCTTCGTCTTCCTGCTGCGTGCTGCCGGCGTGCCGGCACGGGTGGTTGCCGGTTACCAGGGCGGCGAGGTGAACCCTGTCGATGGCTACCTCATCGTCCGCCAGTCGGATGCCCACGCCTGGGCCGAAGTCTGGCTCGCCGGCGAGGGCTGGGTGCGTTACGACCCGACGGCAGCGGTCGCGCCGTCCCGGATCGAACAGGGAATCGTCGCCGCCCTGCCGGAGGGAGAACCGCTGCCCGCCATCGTCGGCCTCGACGCCGACTGGCTGCGCCAGCTGCGTTACCGCTGGGAGGCAGCGAACAACGCCTGGAACCAGTGGGTCCTCGGTTACAATCCGCAGCGCCAGCGCGACATCCTTTCCCGCTTCGGCATGCCCAACCCGGACTGGCGAAGCATGAGCACGGCGCTGGCCGTGCTCTGCGGAGTGGTGCTGCTGCTGGTCACCGTGTGGACGCTGCCACGTCGCCGTCGCGTCGATCCAGCACAGCGGGCGTGGCAGAAGTACTGCGCCGCGCTCGCCCGGCGCGGCGTGCCGCGTGCCGCGTGGGAGGGACCGCTGGCGTTCGCCGTTCGCGTCGCCGTGGAAAGGCCGCAGCTCGCGGAGGTCACCAGCGAGGCGGCACGCTGTTATGCGGCACTGCGCTATGGCCGGGGCGACAGCGAGCAGTTGCTCGTGCTGCAGGAATGTGTGCACCGACTACCCGCAAGATGGAGAAAGAGCGCTTGAAACACCTCGTCAGCAGCCTGCTCATCGCCCTGCCGCTCAGCTTGGTGGCGCTACCGACAAGCGCCCAAGAGGGTCCCGGCTTGACCCAGAACCCTGAAGTCCAGGCGTTCATCGCCAGCATGCACGCGCAGCACGGCTTCGATGTCGCGCACCTGACGCGCCAGTTCGCCGTCCTGCGGCCGAATGCGGCGGTCCTGAAGGCGATCCGCCCGCCGGCCACGCCGGAGAAGCAGCGATCATGGGAGCGCTATCGGGCTCGTTTCGTCAATGAGCAGCGGCTGGCGGGAGGACTGTCGTTCTGGCAGGCGCATGCCGCGACCCTGCAGCGCGCCGAGGCGATCCATGGCGTGCCGGCCGAGGTGATCGTCGCCATCATTGGCGTCGAAACCATCTACGGCCAGCACATGGGCAGCTTCGGCGTCCTCGAGGCGCTGGCATCGCTCGCTTTCTTCTACCCGCCGCGCGCCGAGTTCTTCCGCGGCGAACTCGAGCAGTTCCTGCTCCTCGCACGCGAGAACGGCATCAGCCCGCTCAGCGTCAAGGGCTCCTACGCCGGTGCCATCGGCATCCCGCAATTCATGCCCAGCAGCCAGCGCCGTTTTGCCGTCGATTTCGACGGCGATGACCGCATCGACCTGCGGCAGAGCTATCCCGATGCGATCGGCAGCGTTGCCCGCTTCCTGCAGCAGCACGGCTGGCAGACCGGCGAGCCGGTCGCCGTGCCGGCGACGGTCAGCGGCGATCCCACCGCCCTCCTCGCCATCGGCATCAAGCCGACGCTCACCGTCAGCGAACTCGCCGCGCAGGGGGTTTCGGCGGTGGCCGACGGCGACCGCGCGGCCGCCCTGATCGACCTCGTCACACCCGGCGCAGCGACCGAGTATTGGCTTGGCTTCAACAACTTCTACGTCATCACCCGCTACAACCGCTCGAGCTTCTACGCGATGTCGGTCTTCCAGTTGGCGCAGGCACTGCGGCTGGAACACGCGGCGCGCGCTGCCGCAGCACCGGTCGCCGGCAGCGGTCCGCGCTAGCAGTGGCCACGCCATCGCCGGCGCTTGCCGGGCTGCTTCGGGCTGCCGCCTCCGACTGCAGAAGCGGCCGCGACGCCAACCACCCGCCGCCGGTGGACGCGGCGTAGGCGATCACTCGTCGCCGGCGACAAGGGTCAGCAGCTCGTCACCGTAGCGCTGCACCTTGGCGAGGCCGATCCCGGGTACCGCGAGCAGCGCCTGCGGTGACCCCGGCAACAGTGCTGCGATCTCCAGCAACGTCCGGTCGTGCAGGATCACGTAGGCGGGAACGCCCTGCTCGCGCGCCTTCGCGCTGCGCCACTGGCGCAGCCTGGCCACCAGGGGGGACTCCTGCTGCAGGCGCGGCCGCTCCTGATCGGCGGCGCTACGGACTGCGCCCCTGCCACGGACGGCACCGCTCCTGGCGGGTTCGAGCCGCCGGCGCAGCATGAGCGGCGCTTCGCCGCGCAGAACCGGGCGGGCGCTGTCGGTCAGCTTCAGAGCTCCATAGGCGGCGGCATCGGCTTCGAGCAGTCCAGCGGCGAGCAACTGTCGCAAGACGGAGCGCCAGCCCATGTCGTCGAGCTCGGCACCGACGCCGAAGGTCGGCAGGCGATCATGACCGAACTGCCGCACCTTGTCGGTATCCTTGCCGCGCAGGATGTCGATCAGGTGGCCGGCCCCGAAGCGCTGACCGGTGCGCAGGGCAGCCGAAAGGACCTTTTGCGCCGCCACGGTGCCATCCCACACCTGCGGCGGCTCGAGACAGACGTCGCAGTTGCCGCAGGGAAGCGCATCCTCGCCGAAGTAGTTGAGCAGGATGACGCGGCGGCAGGTCGCCGATTCGCAGTAGGCGAGCATGCTGTCGAGCTTCTGTCTTTCGACCCGCTTCTGTTCAATCGGCGCCGCCGAGTTCTCGATCATCTGGCGGTGGATCACGACATCGTTCAGCCCGTAGGTCATCCACGCCTCGGCGGCATCGCCGTCACGCCCGGCACGACCCGTTTCCTGGTAGTAGGCCTCGATGCTCTTCGGCAGGTCGAGATGGGCAACGAAACGAACATCCGGCTTGTCGATGCCCATGCCGAATGCGATCGTCGCCACCATCACGACGCCATCGTCGCGCAGAAAGCTCTGCTGGTGCCGCTGCCGGTCGCCAGCGTCGAGGCCGGCGTGATACGGCAGGGCGCTGATCCCCTGCGCGACCAGCCAGGCCGCCGTCTCGTCGACCTTGCGTCGCGACAGGCAGTAGACGATTCCGGCCTCGCCGCGATGGTGGCCGAGGAAGCCCAGCAACTGCTTGCGTGGATTGTCGCGCTCGACGATGAGGTAGCGAATGTTCGCGCGGTCGAAGCTCGAGACGAACAATCGTGCCTGCTCGAGATGCAGGCGGGTGATGATCTCCTGTCGCGTCAGCTGGTCGGCAGTCGCCGTCAGCGCGATGCGCGGCACCTCCGGGAAGCGCTGATGCAGCTCGGAGAGCTGGATGTACTCCGGGCGAAAGTCATGCCCCCATTGCGACACGCAATGCGCCTCGTCGATGGCGAACAGGGCGACTCGCCGACGGGCGACCAGTTCCGCGAGGATACCCATGAAGCGCTCGCCGAGCAGCCGCTCGGGGGCGACGTAGACCAGATCGAGCGCACCGGCCATGAGTCGGCGTTCGGTGTCGGCCAGCGAACGGAAATCCATCGACGAGTTGAGGAAGGCGGCGCTGACGCCGACCTGGCGCAAGGCGTCGACCTGGTCCTGCATGAGCGCGATCAGCGGCGAGACGACGATACCGACGCCGCTGCGCAGCAGCGCCGGAATCTGATAGCAGAGCGACTTGCCGCCACCGGTCGGCATCAGGACCAGCGCGTCGCCACCGGCAACGAGCTGGTCGACGACATCCTCCTGCTGCCCACGGAAGGAAGGATAACCGAAGACCCGGGACAGGACCTCACGCGCAGCGGCACTCATTGCCCAAGGCCCTGCCGCGATGCCCCGCCAGCCAACGGGCGATGCCAGCGGCACGCGGGGCACGCGGCAGCCGTCGGACGACTGAGGTACCGCCGGCCCATCGTGATGTCGCCGGTCAGCTCAGGCACTCACGGGCCAGACGCTCGCCATCCCAGCAGAGACACTCGCCACGGCTCGCGTGCCAATCGGCCAGCACCCACCGCTGGACATGGATCCCGTCGACGATGTGATCGTGTGTCGCCGGCCGATGCGTGTGGCCGTGGATCAGGCCGACGTAACCGTGGGCGCGCAGGAAATCGTCGGTCTCGGCCGGGTTGACATCCATCAGGTACTGCGCCTTGTCGCGCTTGGCGGTTTCGCTCTGCTGCCGCAGAGCCGCGGCGACTGCCTTGCGCTCGCTCAGCGGCCGGGCGAGAAAGGCCTGCTGCCAGTCGGGACGGCGAACCAGCGAACGGAACGACTGGTACTCGCGGTCATCCGTGCACAGCGAGTCTCCATGCGCCAGCACGAACTCGCCGCCGGGCAAGGCCAGCAGCCACGGGTCGGGCAGCAGGCGCGCGCCGCTGGCAGCGGCAAAACGCTCGCCGAGCAGGAAATCACGATTGCCGTGCATCACCGACAGCCCGACACCGGTGGCAACCAACTCGCGCAGGGCAGTGACGACTTCGGCTGCCAGACGGTCTGCCGGGTCGTCCAGGCAGTCGTCGCCCGGCCAGGCTTCGAAGAGGTCGCCGAGGATGAACAGGCTCTCGGCCGCCCGCGCCCGCCCGCGCAGAAAGTCGAGGAAGATGCGCGTCACCCCGGGCGCCTGTGGCGCCAGGTGCAGATCGGAAATGAACAGGATCGGACGCAAGCCCTTGCCTGCAGCAGTCGCCTACGGGCGCGGCATCAGCAGACTTCGGTCCGCTCGATCAGGACGTCCTCGAGCGGCACGTCGGAATGGAAACCCGAGGTTCCGGTACGGACGGCCCTGATCCGGTCGACCACGTCCTGCCCCTCGACCACCTTGCCGAAGACACAGTAGCCCCAGCCCTGCGCGTTCGGTGCACGGAAGTTGAGGAAATCGTTGTTGACGACGTTGATGAAGAACTGCGCCGTCGCCGAGTGTGGCTCCGCCGTGCGCGCCATCGCGACCGTGTAGGCCTCGTTCTTCAGTCCATTGTCGGCCTCGTTCCTGATCGGCGGCCGGCAGGGCTTCTGCTTCATTCCCGGCTCGAATCCTCCGCCCTGGACCATGAAGCCGGGAATCACACGATGAAAGATCGTGTTGTCGTAGTGGCCGGCGGCGGCATAGTCGATGAAGTTCTGTGCCGACAGCGGCGCCTTCTCGGTGTCGACCTCGATGGCGATGACGCCGAAGTTGGTATGCAGCTTGATCATGGTTTTCCTTTCTCGGAGATGATCCTGACCGACTGGATGGTGACCGGCTCAAGAGGAACGTTCTGATGCATCGCGCGGTTTCCGGTCGGCACGCCGGCGATCCTGTCCACCACCTCGATCCCCTGCGTCACCCTGCCGAAGACGGTGTAGCCCCAGCCATCGGGCGAAGGATGGTTGAGCGACCCGTTGTCGCGATGATTGATGAAGAACTGCGAACTCGCGGAATGCGGATCGGCGGTGCGCGCCATGGCAATCGTCCCACGATCGTTCCTGAGTCCGTTCTTCGCCTCGTTCTCCACCTTGCGTGGCGCCGGCTTCTGTTCCAGCTCGACCGTGAAGCCACCGCCCTGGATCATGAAGCCGGGAATGACGCGGTGAAACACGGTGCCGTTGTAGAAGCCCTCGTTCACGTACTGGAGGAAGTTGCGGACGGTCCTGGGCGCCTTGTCGGAATCCAGTTCGATGACGATGCGCCCCATGCTGGTCTGCATCTCGACGCTGGGCGCCGCCACGACCGCGACCGACAGCAGGGCGCCGGCGAGCGCAAAAGCGATTTTTCTCAACATCAGACAACTCCTTGGCAAGCGATTCCCGGCTGCCGGGCGACGGGCAGCGGGCGGCAGCATGCAGGCGTCGGCCGGTAGCCGCCACTGCTGCCAGCGAAAACGACATGGTCGGACGCGGTGCCGGACGGTCGGCGCAGCGCACCGCGATCAGCCGACACGCTCCTCCTGGATCAGCCAGCGTCCGCCCGACCTGACGAGCACCAGAGTCTTGGCCACCGTCGAGGTCAGCGCCGGCGAAGAGAAGGTCTGCCGGAAACGCACGGTGGCCTTGCCGTCAGCGAAAGCCACCCGGATGTCCTCGACCTCGACCTGCAGTCGGCCGGGTTTGCGCATCGGCCGCAGGCGCCCCTCTTCCCAGCTCTTGCGCGTCATGCCGCGCGGCGCGCGGAAGTCGGCAGCGTAGTGTGCGAAGTACGCTTTCGCGTCCTTGCGTGACCAGGCCCTGGCCCAGGCCTCGATCGTCCTCGCCACTTCCTTCTCGTCAGCGTCGCCGGCCACCGCGGGCACCCGGTCTGCCTTGCCGGCGACCGCTGCGTCCGACAGCCGCGAAGCACCCGGGCCGGCATCGCCGAGGCTGCCACTGCCGGCTTCGCGCATGCGCGACAGCTTCAGCCGCGCGGCTTTCCTCGCCGGGTCGATCTGCAACGCCTTCTCGTAGGCCTGACCGGCGAGCCGCGCATGGATGTCGCCGAGATTCTCGTAGGCGGTGGCGTAGTTCGGCTGGATCCGGATCGCCATCTCGAGCGCCGTTCGCGCCTTGTCGTACTGCTTCTGCTGGGCGTAGAGGACAGCCAGGTTGTTGTACGGCTCCGGCAACTCGGGATAGTCCTCGATCAGCTTGCTGAAGACGGTCATCGCGTCGGCGGGACGCCCCATTTCGACGAGAATCAGGCCCTTGCTGAAACGTCCGCGGGCATCGCCCGGATTGCTCGCCAGGTGGTCCTCGATCCGTTCCAGTGCCGCCGCCTGCTGCCCCTCCTTCAGCAGTCGCTGCGCCTCGGCGAGGTCGTCCGCGAGAGCAGCCGGGACGACCCCGGCGAGCGCCCAGGCGAGCAACAGGGAGCGGATGGCTGGCAGAAGGCTCGGACGCATCGATATGGTATACTGGGCCACGCTCGGTCGGAAGGCAGGAAACCGGACGATTCTAGCAAGAAGTCCGGCCAAACCAAAATCCTCCGCCGCTGCCAGCCACCCACGGCACCCTCCCGCAGACCCGAAGATGCTGAAAATCTACAACTCGCTGACCAGAGACAAGCAGGAATTCGTCCCCATCGTTGCGGGCGAGGTGCGGATGTACGTCTGCGGCATGACCGTCTACGACTACTGTCACCTGGGTCACGCGCGCGTGCTGGTGGTCTTCGACATGGTGCAGCGCTGGCTGCGGGCGAGCGGGCTGCAGGTCTGCTACGTGCGCAACATCACCGACATCGACGACAAGATCATCCGCCGGGCCATGGAAAACGGCGAAACCATCGGCGAGCTGACCGCCCGCTTCATCCGCTTCATGGATGAGGACGCGGCCGCGCTCGGCGTCTCCAAGCCGGACCACGAACCGCGCGCCACCGAGTACGTACCGCAGATGCTGAGCCTGATCCAGCGACTCGAAAAGAACGGTCTGGCGTATCGTGCGCCGGCCGGTGACGTCAATTTCTCGGTGCGCCGCTTCCCCGGCTACGGCAAGCTCTCGGGCAAGTCGCTCGACGACCTGCGTGCCGGCGAGCGCGTCGACATCGACGGCGCGAAGGAGGATCCGCTCGACTTCGTGCTCTGGAAACACGCCCGTGAAGGCGAACCCTGCTGGGCCTCGCCGTGGGGAGACGGCCGCCCGGGCTGGCACATCGAGTGCTCGGCGATGAGTTCGCACCTGCTCGGGGCGCACTTCGACATCCACGGCGGCGGGCAGGATCTGCAGTTCCCGCATCACGAGAACGAGATCGCCCAGTCCGAGGGGGCGCACGGCTGCCGTTTCGTCAACTACTGGATGCACAACGGTTTCGTCCGCGTCGATGACGAGAAGATGTCGAAGTCGCTCGGCAACTTCTTCACCATCCGCGAAATCCTGCGCCAATACGATGCCGAAGTCCTGCGCTTCTTCATCCTGCGGGCACACTATCGCAGCCCGCTGAACTACTCGGACGCGCACCTCGACGATGCCCGGCACGCGCTGAGCAGACTCTATACCGCACTGAAGGCGGTGCCTGTGGCAGCGGCGGCGGCAGTGGACTGGAACGAGCCGCACGCAGCGCGTTTCGCGGCGGCAATGAACGACGACTTCAACACTCCGGAAGCCTGTGCAGTGCTGTTCGACCTCGCGGCAGAGGTGAATCGCAGCCGGTCGGCGCCGCTCGCCAGCCAGTTGCGCGCACTCGCGGGACTGCTCGGACTGCTCGGCCGTGAACCGCAGGACTTCCTGCAGGCATCCCCGGCGCACGGCACCGAGACAACGGTCGAGGCGATCGAAGCATTGATCGCCGAACGTGCTGCCGCCAAGAAGCGTCGGGACTTCGCCGAGGCGGATCGCATACGCTCCGAACTGCTGACTGCCGGAGTGGTCCTCGAGGACGGCGCCAAGGGAACGAGCTGGCGCCGCGCCTGACCCGGGGCCAGGGCGGCGCCAAGCGCCCTGCGCTCAGCAAGCGCTTCCGCCCGACGCCGAGTTCATCGAGTCAGCGCAGCACCCGCCCACCGCTGCCAATGACCGTCAGGTCGACGAAGCGTGAACCGGTCCGGTCGGTCGGCGAATAGCTGACGCGGTAGCCGCCAAGGTCGTGATTCTGCATGCCCTCCAGCGCTGCGACGAGTTTCTCTCGCGTCGGCTCCTTGCCCGCCTTGCGCAGCGCCTCGACGAGCACTTTCGCCATGGCGTAGGCTTCGATCCCGTAGTACGACGGTTTTCCCTGCTTGCCCAGGAGTTTCTGGTACTCGCGCACCATCGGCAGCGTGTCGTTCCATGGGTAAGGCATCACCTGCGAGATGCCGATGCCACGCGCCTCGTTCCCCAGTTCCTCCACCAGCAGGTCGGCGCCTACCGGGGACAGGGTCATGAACTGCGGATTCTGTTTCGCCTTCCTCATCTCGCGGACGAAGGCGGCACTGGCCTTGTAGAGGGTCACCATGATCACCGCCTGTGGATTCGCCCTGGCGATCGTCTGCACGGCGCCGCTGACATCGGCGGAATTGCGCTCGACCGTGGCCACCGCCGACGGCATCTGGTTGTGCTTCCTGAGCGCCGCCAGCACTCCCTCGAGCCCCGACTTGCCGAAGCCATCGTTCTGGTAGAAGACGGCGATGCTCTTGAAACCGAGCGAGACGAGTTGGTTGACGATCGCCTCGGTCTCGTTGGCGTAGCTCGCGCGGACGTTGAACATGTAGCGATTGTTGGGATGGTCACGCGGCGACTGGCGCAGCGAGTCTGCTCCGGAGATCGTTCCCACCAGTGGCACCCTGGCGGCGCCGAAGACTTCGTCCATTGCCGCCGTGGTCGGGCTCGAGCCGTAGAACGCCAGCAGCGCGAAGACCTGCTCCTGGGCAATCAGCGCTCTGGTGTTGGCGACTGTCCGCTCGGTCTCGTAGCCGTCATCGAGACTGCGCAGGTCGAGCCTCCTGCCGTGCACGCCGCCGGCTTCGTTGAGCTGGCGAAAATAGGCGTTGATGACCATCTTCATGTCCAGCCCGTAAGGGCCGCTGGGACCGGAAAACGGCGCCGTCATGCCGATCAGGATGCTCTTGTCGGTGACCCCGACCTCGCCCGCTGCAACCCAACCGGCCCAGCTCAGGACAACCAACAACAGTGCTCTGACGAGTTTCATGCCGTCCTCCCCGCGTGACGCGCTGGCCGCAACCGCGCAGCGACGACCCCGGCCACGCGCGGAGAATGGCGATACAAACTGACACCGTGCTTACACGCGCCAAATCGCCTTGCGACACAAGGCGCGCGCGCCGAGTCCGGAGTGTGTGGAAGAAGCGACGGCCAGCCGATCGTGCGGCTTCGCTCATCCGCTGCCGCCCATCGGCAGTCGGACACCCAGGTGACGGTGGGCGGCACGCGATGTCAGGCGTGGGCCACTGCTCGTACCGATGCGCGTGCGATCGCGCCGTGCGCTCGCTGGCGCCCAGCATCCTTGCCTGCGCGCCAGGACTTGTTGACGACCGATCAGGTCGCGGCAAAGAAGTCGCGCACGCGATCCATCCACGACTTGGCGCGCGGGTTGTGATGACCGGCGTTGTCCCGACTGGAATCCTCGAGTTCGCGCAGGAGTTCCTTCTGTCGCTCGGTGAGATGAACCGGCGTCTCGACGACCACGTGGCAA
Organism: Candidatus Accumulibacter similis; assembly: GCA_013347225.1. Classification (NCBI taxonomy): domain Bacteria; kingdom Pseudomonadati; phylum Pseudomonadota; class Betaproteobacteria; genus Candidatus Accumulibacter; species Candidatus Accumulibacter similis. The sequence goes on from CP054595.1 coordinate 4,231,886, forward strand.
AGCAGATCGCCATGCGCGTTGCTGCGCACGCCCTTGATCCCCTTGCCACGCAGCCGGAACACCTTTCCCGACTGTGTCTCGGCAGGAACGCGGATCTTCGCCGCGCCGTCGAGAGTCGGGATGTCGATTTCGCCGCCGAGAGCTGCCGTCGTGAAGCTGATCGGCATCTCGCAGTGCAGATCGTTCTGCTCGCGCTGAAAGACGGCGTGCGGCTTGAGGTGAATCTGGACGTACAGGTCTCCCGCAGGACCGCCATTGATGCCGTGCTCACCCTCACCCGACAACCGAATCCGGTCGCCCTCATCGACGCCGGCCGGTATCTTCACCGCCAGCGTCTTGTGTTGCTTGACCCGACCGGCCCCATGGCAAGCGCCACAGGGGTCGGCGATGTAGCGGCCGGTACCATGACACTTGGGGCAGGTCTGCTGAATCGAGAAGAATCCCTGCTGCAGGCGAACCTGGCCGCTGCCCTGGCACGTCGGGCAGGTCTTCGGCTGCGTTCCCGCCTTGGCACCGCTGCCGTGACAGGCTTCGCAGGCCTCCATGGTCGGGATGCGAATCTTGGTTTCCGTCCCGAAGGCCGCCTGCTCGAGGCTGATCTCCAGGTTGTAGCGCAGGTCGGCACCACGATAGACGTTCGAACGTCCGCCACCGCCACGCCGCCCACCGAAGATCTCGTCGAAGATGCCGCCGAAGGCATCGGAGAAACCGCCGGCACCGGCCGCGCCCATCCCCGCCTGCGGGTCCACTCCGGCATGGCCGTACTGGTCGTAGGCAGCCCTCTTGTCGGGATCGGAGAGGATCTCGTAGGCTTCCTTTGCTTCCTTGAAGTGTTCCTCAGCCTTGGGATTGTCCGGATTGCGATCCGGATGGAACTTCATCGCCAGCTTGCGGTAGGCCTTCTTGATGTCCTCATCGGCGGCGTCACGGTTGACGCCCAGAATGTCGTAATAGTCGCGTTTTGCCATTGGTTCGTGAGCACTTTGGGGGGCGGGCGAAGGGAGGCGCGATTATACGCCCCCCCCCTGCAGACTACAGCCTACTTCCGGTCCTTGACTTCGGTGAACTCGGCATCAACGACGTCGCTGTCGTCCTTTCTCGCTTCGCCGGTCGCACCTGCCGCGCCGCCCGTGCCACCCGCTCCAGCCGCTTGCTCCTGCTGTTTGGCGTACATCTTCTCGCCAAGCTTCTGGGCAGCCGTTCCGAGGGACTCGCTCTTCGCCCTGATGGCGTCGATGTCGTTGCCGCGAATCGCCTCTTCCGCATCCTTGATCGCCTTCTCGATCGTCGCCTTCTCACTGTCGGCAAGCTCCTTGCCATATTCGGCAAGAGACTTCTTGACGGTGTGGATCATGGCGTCACACTGGTTGCGTGCTTCCGCCAGCTCGTGTGCCTTGCGGTCTTCTTCGGCGTGCAGTTCGGCGTCGCGCACCATGCGCTGCACCTCATCCTCGCTGAGCCCGGAAGAGGCCTGAATCTTGATCTTGTTCTCCTTGCCAGTCGCCTTGTCCTTCGCCGACACATGCAGGATCCCGTTGGCATCGATGTCGAAGGTGACCTCGATCTGCGGCATGCCACGCGGTGCCGGCGGGATGTCCGACAGATTGAACTGGCCCAGACTCTTGTTGCCGCCAGCCATCTCGCGCTCACCCTGCAGGACGTGGATGGTGACTGCGGACTGGTTGTCGTCGGCGGTCGAGAAGACCTGTGTCGCCTTGGTCGGAATCGTCGTGTTCTTCTTGATCAGCTTGGTCATCACGCCACCAAGCGTCTCGATGCCGAGTGACAGCGGCGTCACATCGAGCAGCAGAACGTCCTTGACCTCACCCTGCAGGACACCACCCTGGATCGCCGCACCGACCGCCACCGCCTCGTCGGCGTTGACGTCACGCCGCGGCTCGCGGCCAAAGAATTCCTTGACCTTGTCCTGGACCTTCGGCATCCGCGTCTGGCCACCGACCAGAATCACGTCGTTGATGTCGCCGATGCGGCAGCCGGCGTCCTTCAGCGCAATGCGGCAGGGCTCGATGGTCCGCTCGACGAGATCATCGACCAGCGACTCGAACTTGGCGCGCGTGATCTTCTGCGTCAGGTGCTTCGGACCCGATGCGTCGGCAGTGATGTACGGCAGGTTGATCTCGGTCTGCTGCCCGGACGACAGTTCGATCTTGGCCTTTTCCGCTGCATCCTTGAGACGCTGCAGCGCCAGCACGTCGGCCTTGAGGTTGACTCCGGTCTCCTTCTTGAACTCTTCGATGATGTAGTCGATCAGCCTCTGGTCGAAATCCTCGCCACCGAGGAAGGTATCGCCGTTGGTCGACAGGACTTCGAACTGGTGCTCGCCTTCGACCTCGGCAATCTCGATGATCGAGATGTCGAACGTGCCACCACCGAGGTCATAGACGGCAATCTTCTTGTCGCCCTGCTTCTTGTCCATGCCGAAGGCAAGGGCAGCGGCCGTCGGCTCGTTGATGATCCGCTTCACCTCGAGCCCGGCGATCCGCCCGGCATCCTTGGTTGCCTGCCGCTGGCTGTCGTTGAAGTAGGCGGGAACGGTGATCACCGCCTCGCTCACCTCCTCGCCAAGATAGTCCTCGGCGGTCTTCTTCATCTTGCGCAAGACCTCCGCCGAGACCTGCGGCGGCGCAATCTTCTTGCCGCGCACCTCGACCCAGGCGTCACCATTGTCGGCCTTGAGAATGCGGAACGGCATCAGCGAGATGTCCTTCTGTACCTCCTTCTCCTCGAAGCGCCGGCCGATCAGGCGCTTGATCGCGTACAGGGTGTTCTTCGGGTTCGTTACTGCCTGCCGCTTGGCAGGCGCACCGCACAGGACCTCGTCATCCTCGGCGTAGGCGACGATCGACGGTGTCGTGCGCGCGCCTTCCGAGTTTTCGATCACCTTCGGCTTGCCATTCTCCATCACGGCGACGCACGAGTTGGTCGTCCCGAGATCGATGCCGATTACCTTTCCCATTCTTGAATCCTTTCAGTATGCTCTTGTTTCCTGATTGCACCGTCGCCCGCAGACGAAATGCCCGAGATGCCTTCTCAGGTGGGGGTCACCCGGCGTATTTCAAGACGCCGCCTTGGCGACAATGACCAGCGCCGGACGCAACACGCGCTCGGCGAGCAGATAGCCCTTCTGCAGAACGGTGACCACCGTGTTCGCTTCCTGGGCGGACTCGACGACACTGATGGCCTGATGCCGGTTCGGGTCGAATTTCTCGCCAACCGGGTTGATCTCGGTCAGAGACGATTTCTCGAACGCCGCGACCAGTTGTTTCAGGGTCAACTCACTGCCGGCGCGCAGGCTCTCGACCGTTGCCGCTTCAGTCGCCAGCGCCGCTTCGAGACTGTCCTTCACCGGCAACAACTCGCGAGCGAAACGATCGATCGCGAACTTCGCCGCCTTGGCGATATCCTCCTGCGCTCGCCGCCGCACGTTCTCGGTTTCCGCCTTGGCGCGCAGCCACAAATCCTGGTACTCGTCTGCCTTCTGGCGCGCCTGCTGCAATTCCTCCTGCAGGACGGCGCCATCATCTTCTGCCTGCGGCAGCTCGGCAGCGGGCGCTTCGCTGACCGCAGGCGCCTCTGCCGCGGCGGCCGCTGCGGCAACGGTTGGTTCCTCAGGTACTGCGTCGTTGGTGTGCATGGATGCTCATCTCCGGGAAAACGAACTGCTATCTGGGGGCGTGCCGTCGAATTTCAAGCCTTGTGGCGCCGCATTCCGGCAGCAACAGGCAACGGGCCAGGATTTTTTTGCTGCAAGGAGCGCTTCTGCTGCTAGCATTCCGCTTTTGTCGGTCGCCGGGCTCCGTATGCTGCAGAAGATAGGAAAGTACGAGGTCATTCGCTCGCTGGGCAAAGGGGCAACCGCCGTCGTCTATCTGGCGCGTGATCCTCGCCTTGACCGGCATGTCGCCATCAAGCTGATTCGCTTCGACGACGACAACGCAGCCATGTCGCGTCGCCTGCGCAAGCTGTTCCAGACCGAGGATTCGATCGGTCGCCGGCTCAATCATCCCAACATCGTCAAGATCTTCGACGCCGTGGTCGAACCCGACCAGGCCTATCTGGTGATGGAGTTCGTCGATGGCGTCGCGCTCGACAGGTTCTGCACGATCAACAAACTGCTGCCGATGCATCGGGTCATCGGCATCATCTTCAAGTGCTGCCTGGCCCTCGACCACGCACTCCACCAAGGTGTGGTCCATCGTGACATCAAGCCGGCAAACATCCTCATCGACGCCAACGACAATCCGAAGATCACCGATTTCGGACTCGGCCTCAATCTCCTCAAGGACATGAGCCAGGACTCGACCTTCGTCATGGGCGTCGGCTCGCCGGCCTACATGTCGCCGGAACAGGTCAAGAACTACCCGCTCAACCACAAGACCGACCTCTACTCGCTCGGCGTCCTGCTGTTCCAGTTGCTGACGGGGCGGCTGCCCTTTCGCGCCAACAACCCGGCGACGCTGGTGTACAAGATCGTCAACATGGACGCCCCGTCGGTCTGTGCGCTGAACCCCAATCTGCCGCCGGGCCTCGATCCGATCATCCGCAAGGCGCTCGAGAAGGATCTGTACAGCCGCTATCGCAACGGCGCCGAGTTCGCCAAGGATCTGTCAGCGGTGCGTTACCAGATGCAGGAAGAGGATCAGACGCAGCAGGATTTGGCGCACTTCGACCGTTTGCGCAAAGTCGACTTTTTCGCCGAGTTCGAGGACATCGAGTTGTGGGAGGTCCTGCGCATCAGTGTCTGGCGTGAACTCTCGGAAAAGGTGACGCTGATACGCGAAGGCGAAAACCATCGCAAGTTCGGCGTCATCGTCGACGGGTTTGTCGAGGTTTCTGCCAACGGCCGGGTGATCTGCCGCCTCGGCCCCGGCGAGGTCGTCGGCGAAATGGCCTTCCTGCACCCGACAGACGACCACCGCCGGGCAACGGTGGTCACCCTCGAGGCCACCCGCTTCCTGGAGATCAACAGCTCGGCCCTCGGCCTCAGTTCGGACGAAGTGCGCGAGCGCTTCAACAAGGTGCTGCTCGTCAAGCTCCTCGAACGCCTCCGCGAGGCCAACAAGGTGCTCGCGAAACTGGGGCAGACGGCGGTTCAGGGCCGTGCGTCGGCCCATGCCGGCGGCGGCTCGCCACCGCTTGAACTGCTCTGACAGGAGAGTCCCGCAATGCCCGACCTCGCCTCGCCCGCTTTCTGGATTGCCGTCCTGCAGATCATCGCCATCGACATCCTGCTCGGCGGCGACAATGCGGTGGTCATCGCCCTCGCCTGCCGCCGGCTGCCGGAGGCGCAACGCAACAAGGGCATCTTCTGGGGCGTCTTCGGCGCCATTGCCCTGCGCGTCGTCCTGATCTATTTCGCCCTGCAGCTGCTCGCCGTCCCTTACCTGAAGATCGTCGGCGGCTTGCTGCTGTTCTGGATCGGCATCAAACTGATCCTGCCCGAGCACGAGGACGCGCACGGCAACGTGCAGAGCAGCAGCACGCTGCTGGGAGCGATCAGGACGATCATCGTCGCCGACGCCGTCATGAGCGTGGACAACGTCATCGCCGTCGCCGGCGCAGCACACGGATCGATCGTCCTGGTCGTCTTCGGCATCGCCGTCTCGATCCCGGTGGTCGTCTGGGGCAGCAAGCTGGTGCTGACCCTCATGGATCGCTTTCCGGTCGTGATCACCGCCGGCGGCGGCCTGCTCGGCTGGATCGGCGGCGGCATGCTGCTCACAGACCCCGGATTCCCCGTGCACTGGCGAGACGTCGTCCCGCACAGCACCTCCATCGCATCCGGCGCTGGCGCCCTGCTGGTGGTCGTGGCCGGCAAGTGGCTGGCCCAGCGACGGCATGCCCGGGTTGCCCATGATGGACTGGCCACCGCCAAGGCGGCGACCGTTGACCGAGGAGATCCCACTTGAACACACGATGGTTGCTGCCCGTCGACGGGTCGCTGCCGGCGTTGCGCGCAGTCGATCATGTCATCGCCGAGGCGCTTGCCACGCCGCAAGAACTGGAGGTCCTGCTGCTGAACGTGCAGCACCCGCTGCCGTCCGATATCAGCCGCTTCGTCAGCACCGACGTCGTCCATGATTATCATCGCGAAACGGGCGACGCCGCGCTGGCCTCTGCCCGCGCCCGACTTCACGCGGCCGGAATCGGCCATGCCGAGCACGTCCTGGTCGGTGAGGTCGCACCGACGATCGTCGATTTCGCACGCGAAAACGACTGCGGGCTGATCATCATGGGAGCACGCGGCCTCGGAAGCGTGGCCGGTCTGCTTCTCGGATCGGTGACGCAGCGCGTGATCCATCTCACCGACCTGCCGGTGGTCGTCGTCAAGTAGTTCGGCGCAACCGCGCCGGCTTCCCTGCCTGCTCAGAGAACGTAGCGCGACAGATCCTCGTTTCGTGCCAGTTCGGCGAGGCGATCGTCGACGTAAGTGGCGTCGATGGCAAGATGTTCACCAGTTCCCTTGCCGGCGGTGAATGAGATCTCCTCGAGCAGACGCTCCATGACCGTGTACAGGCGGCGGGCACCGATGTTTTCCGTCCGCTCGTTGACCGACCAGGCAATCTCGGCCAGGCGCCTGATGCCGTCGGCAGAAAAGTCGAGCGCCACCCCTTCGGTCGCCAGCAGCGCCTGATACTGCTTGGTCAGGCAGGCGTCGGTCTGCGTCAGGATGCACTCGAAGTCGGCCACCGACAGCGATTCGAGCTCAACGCGGATCGGCAGCCGGCCCTGCAATTCGGGGATCAGGTCCGATGGCTTGGCAAGATGAAAGGCTCCGCTGGCAATGAACAGGATGTGATCGGTGCGGATCATCCCGTACTTGGTCGACACCGTCGTCCCTTCGACCAGCGGCAACAGGTCACGCTGCACCCCCTGGCGCGACACGTCCACACCATGCGCGTCGCTGCGCGACGCGATCTTGTCGATCTCGTCGAGAAAGACGATGCCATTCTGCTCGACATTGCGCACCGCGTCCAGCTTGACTTCCTCGTCATTGACCAGCTTGGCTGCTTCCTCGTCGATCAGCAGCCGGCGCGCCTCGCAAATCTTGAGCTTGCGCGCTTTCCTCCGGCCGCCGCCGATGTTCTGGAACATGCCCTGAATCTGCGCCGTCAACTCCTCCATGCCGGGCGGGGCGAAGATTTCCGCCTGCATCGATGGCGCCGCGACGTCCACCTCAACCTCCTTCTCGTCGAGTTCCCCCTCACGCAGCTTCTTGCGAAACTTCTGCCGCGTGGCACCTTCGTCGCCTGCCTGCGCATCATTGTAGAAACTGGCGCGGGCCGGCGGCAGCAGTGCGTCGAGCAGGCGATCCTCGGCAGCGTCCTCGGCGCGCAGCCTGACACCCTTCATCGCCCTTTCGCGACCACTCTTGACGGCGATCTCGACGAGGTCGCGAATGATCGTCTCGACGTCGCGGCCGACGTAGCCGACTTCGGTGAACTTGGTTGCCTCGACCTTGATGAACGGCGCGCTCGCCAGGCGTGCCAGGCGGCGAGCGATTTCCGTCTTGCCGACACCGGTCGGACCGATCATCAGGATGTTCTTCGGCGTGATCTCCTGCCGCAGCGGCTCGGCCACCTGCGCCCGACGCCAGCGATTGCGCAGGGCGATGGCCACCGCCTTCTTCGCCTTCCCCTGACCGACGATGTGCTTGTCGAGTTCGTGAACGATTTCCTGTGGCGTCATCGACGACATGGTTACTCCAGCACCTCGATGGTGAAGTTCTGATTGGTGTAGATGCACAGATCGCCGGCGATCTGCAACGACTTGCGGACCACTTCCGCCGCCGTGAGAGCGCTGTTCTCCACCAGGGCCCGCGCCGCCGAGTGGGCAAAGGCGCCGCCGGAACCAATCGCCACGATGCCGTACTCGGGCTCGAGGACATCACCGTTGCCGGTGATGATCAGCGATGCCTCGCGGTTCGCCACTGCCAGCATCGCGTCCAGCCGGCGCAGCGCACGGTCGCTGCGCCAGTCCTTTGCCAGTTCCACCGCCGAACGCAGGAGGTTGCCCTGGTGCTTGTCGAGCTTTGCCTCGAAGCGTTCGAAGAGGGTGAAGGCGTCGGCAGTGCCGCCGGCAAACCCGGCAAGAATCTTTCCTTGGTGAATCCGCCGAACCTTGCGCGCACTCGCCTTGACGACGATGTTGCCCAGCGTCACCTGCCCGTCCCCACCCATGGCAACGCTGTCGCCGCGGCGTACGGACAGGATCGTCGTGCCGTGGTACTGTTCCATATACTGGCTCCTTCGGGGGGGTTCTAGTTCCGCGCGAGAACGACCTCGGCCACGGCCCTGAGGCCAACGACACGGAACAACTCGGCCACCAGATGGTTCGGGTGGCGAAAGACGATCTGCCGGCCGGTTCCCTTGATCGTCGTCAGTACGTTGAGCAAGGCGCCGGCGCTGAGAAAGTCCATTCTCGTCACCCGCGAACAATCGATCAGCACCGGATCATTCGCCGCCGAGTAGGCGAGCAGATCGCCAAAGCGCGACGACTTGACCTCGCCCTTGATGACGTATGCCTCGGCCATCAGGTCGTCGGCTGCCGCCAGCACCAACGGAGCCGGCCCGGTGGCGGCCACCCGCTGCGCTTCCCACGAAGGAGGTGAAATCTCGAAATTCACTGCGTACTGGATGGCCAGTTCTTCGAACACCTCCTGCTGACCATACAACTGACAGAACTCGAGTTGCAGCAACCAGCAGGCACGGTCACTCGGTAGACCCGGCACGACGCGACTGTCAAGCAGGCTGGCGACGTGGTCGCGGTTGAGCAATTCGATTTCGTGCCGACTCTTGTGCGCCTGCTGCAGCAGACATAGAAGGCGCTCGCAACCGGCATCGTCGAGCCGGCGCACCTTGGCAAGATCGAGACGCAGGTGCTGGTTGGTCGCAAGCGCCTGCCGCACGCTGGCGAAGGCGGCCTCGTTGTCGCCCGTCAGATCGCCCTTGAACAGGACAGTACCGGCCTTGATCAGCACGGGCGCGGCCCGCACCGCCTCCTGCCAGCCCGGCGGCGACTTCTCGAAGGCCTGCGCGTACTCGATGCCGAGTGCTTCGAAAGGGCCTTTCTGCCCGCTGACGCGAAAGAGGTCGAAAAGCATCAGCCAGAGCCGCTCGCCGGTGCCGCTGCGGTACAGGCGGGTCGCGTGCTCGAGTCGCGAGCGCACGGCAGCATCCTGGCCGTTGGCGTAGAGCATTGCGGCTTCTTCCGCCTCGGCATCGATCGGGTCAAGCTCGACCTCGGGCTGGAAGTTCGGCTCCATGGCGCTGAACACGAACTCACTCAGATCGAGCGGTGGCGCATCGCTCTTCGTCACCGGTGTCGCGAATGGCAGGTCAGCCCGGTTCAAGCCGATCGGAGCCGCCGGCGCATGCCGGACCCTGTCCTCCGCCGGTGCACCGGCAACCGTGCCACGCTCGTCGGCACTGCGCGGAGTGGCGGCTGGCCGGGTCCCCATCTTCTTGTCCGGCTGCTTCTTGAAGAACGAAAAAACCATGGCTGGCTACGAGCGGCTGATCCAGTGGCAACAAACCACTCTTGTAACACATCGTTCCACAGACTGCAATTTCAATCCGCAGCAACCAGCCGCGGACCGCGACACGTCTACCGCAGGTGGCGGCGGCAGCGGATCGGGCACGCTTCTGCCGGCTGAGCGCTGGCGGGACGGCCGGCGAACACGTCCTGGCTTTGGTTCATACCCACTTCTTGCTAGAATTCGACCCTCACGCGACAGACATCCGCTGCCTGGCCAGGAAAGCCTACCCTATGCGCCCGATCCTTCGCAGGCTCTTGCCGGCAACCGTGCCGGCAATGGTCCTCGTCCTGTTCTTCGCTTTCCCCATCCCCAGCGCCGTCGCCAGCGAACTGGCGGAAGCCGAGCGCCTGTTGAAGCAGGGCCAGGCACCGCAGGCGCTGGCGAAGGTCGAGACCTACGTGGCAGGCAAGCCGCGCGAACTGCAGGGCCGCTTCCTCAAGGGGCTGATCCTGATGGAGATGAATCGCCCGAGCGAGGCCATCACCGTGTTCACGCAGATCAGCGACGACTACCCCGAGTTGCCCGAGCCCTACAACAACCTGGCGGTTCTCTACGCCCGGCAACAGCAGTTGGAGCGCGCGCGCATGCTGCTGGAGATGGCGATCCGGACGCACCCGGGTTACGCGCTTGCGCGCGAGAACCTCGGCGACGTCCTGCTGCGATTGGCCAGCCAGTCCTATGATGAAGCGCTGCGACTCGATCCGGGCAACAAGGGGATGCAGGCCAAGCAGGCCCGCCTGCGCGAGTTGAATGTCGCACCGTCGCCGGGCGCCATCCGCTGAGGGCCGCGCAGCAGTCCGCCCGGAGCAACCGGTGATGAGCAGAATGGCGGCAGTGACCGTGAACTCGCGACTGCGGCCGGCGACCCGCCACAGCACGTCCTGATGGCAGGCTTTCGCGGGGCGGCCAGCGCAGCCACCTGGTCCGCAGCCGATCACCGACACTGAAGCCGTCCCAGCCCCATCGCAGAGAACGCGCATGCCATCGCCCCTGCTCCGCCGCCTGCTCGCGGCCCTCCTTGTCGCAGCGCTGATCGCTGGCGGCATCTGGTGGCTAGGCAGGCCGCAGCCAGTCACCGTCGTGCTGCGGGAGATCGACCGTGGCTTGGTCGAATCCACCATCGCGAATACCCGCGCGGGAACGGTCGAGGCCTGTCAGCGCACCCGCCTGTCGACGATCACCGGCGGCCGCATCGAAGTCCTGGCGGTGAAGGAAGGAGACCGCGTGCGCCAGGGCCAGTTGCTGATGAAGCTCTGGAACGACGACCAGCAGGCGCAGAGCGCCTGGCTTCTCACGCAGGTCGCGACCGCCCGACGGCGCGTCGACGAAGCCTGCGTCACGGCCGCCAACGCCGAGCGTGAGGCGGCGCGGCAGACAGCGCTGCGGGCGCAGGGTTTCGTCTCCGGAGCACGCGAGGAAGGAGCGCGCACCGAGGCGCTCGCCCGCCACGCCGGCTGCCAGGCGGCGCAGGCGGATCTCAGGCAGACGGAAGCGAGGGTCAGGCTGAGCCGGGTCGAGCAGGGACGGACCGTCCTTTACGCACCGTTCGCCGGTACCATCGCCAAGATCGTCGGTGAGGTCGGCGAATACTCGACACCCTCACCTCCCGGCGTGCCGACGCCGCCGGCAATCGACCTCATCGACGACTCCTGCCTCTACATCAAGGCGCCGATGGACGAAGTGGACGCGCCGAAGATCAGCGCCGGACAGTCGGTGCGAATCAGCCTGGACGCCCTGCCCGGGCGCTCGTTCCCGGGGACGGTAAGGCGCGTCGCGCCCTACGTTTCGGCAGTCGAGAAGCAGGCACGCACCGTCGACATCGAGGCCACCTTCAACGACCCGGCGGCTGCGGGCAGACTGCTGGTCGGTTACAGCGCCGATGTCGAGGTGATCCTGGCAGTCCGCGACTCTGTCCTGCGCGTGCCGACATCGGCGCTGCTCGAGGGCAACCGGGTGCTGGTGGCACAGCCCGATGGCCTGCTCGCCGAACGCAGGATCAGGACCGGGCTCGCGAACTGGGAGTTCACCGAGGTCAGCGAAGGGCTGCAGGCAGGCGAGCGGGTCGTAACCTCGCTCGAACGGGCGGGGGTCAAGGCGGGAGCGCCCTACATTGCCGAGCGTGCATCTGCGGCTGGCGGCAAGTGAGCGATGACGGCGCCGCTGATCGAGCTGTCGCGCATCGAAAGGGTCTTTCATCTCGGTGACAGCCAGGTACACGCCCTGCGGTCGATCGACCTCTGCATTGCCGCCGGCGAGTATGTGGCGGTGATGGGGCCGTCGGGTTCGGGCAAGTCGACGCTGCTCAACCTGCTCGGCCTGCTCGACCGCCCCGACAGCGGCAGCTACCGCCTCGCCGGCCGCGACGTCACCACACTCTCCGCCGACGAGCAGGCGCGCGTGCGCAGCGAGCGGATCGGCTTCGTCTTCCAGAGTTTTCACCTCGTTCCACGGTTGACCGCGGCCGAGAACATCGCGCTGCCGATGGTGCTCGCCGGCATCCCGCCGGCGCAACGTGGCGAACGCCTGCGGCAGGCGCTGCGCGACTATGGGCTGGAGAACCGGGCCGACCACCGACCCGACCAGCTCTCGGGCGGACAGCGCCAGCGCGTGGCGATCGCCCGCGCAACGATCATGCAGCCGGCGCTGGTCCTCGCCGACGAGCCCACCGGCAACCTCGACCGGACGACCGGCGAGGAGGTCATGCGTCTGCTCGAAGAACTCAACCGCGGCGGCGTCACCCTGATCGTCGTCACCCACGACGGCGCCCTTGGCGCGCGCGCGCGCCGGCAACTGCTGATGGCGGACGGCAGCCTGCAGCAGGATCGCCCGCGCAGCGGCGGCACGCGGAGCGAAACATGCGCACTGCCGACCTGATCCGTTTCGCGCGCGACGCGGCAACCGGCAACCCCCTGCGCACTGGCCTGCTGGTCCTCGCCATGGCGATCGGCGTCGCTGCCGTCGTCGTCCTGACGGCGCTCGCCGACGGCGCCCGGCGTTATGTCCTCAACCAGTTCTCGGCGATCGGCAGCAATCTGGTGATCGTTCTCCCCGGGCGCTCGCAGACCGGCGGCTTCAACCCGGGCAACGCCATCACCAGTACCCCGCGCGACCTGACGATCGACGACGCGCAGGCGCTGCTCCGCGCCAGCGCCGTACACCGGGTGGCGCCCCTGGCCGTCGGCACCTCGGAGATCAGCGTCGGCGGCAGACTGCGCGAGGTGATGGTCGCCGGCACCACTGCCGACTTCATCGCCGTACGCCGCCTCACGCTCGCCCAGGGCCGCTTCCTGCCGCCCGGAGACTGGCGCCGCGGGGCGTCGGAGGCAGTCATCGGCGCGCGCATCCGCAACGAGCTGTTCGGCCGCGATGAGGCGCTCGGGCAACTCGTGCGTGTCGGCGATCGCCGCTTCCGCATCGTCGGCGTCCTCGCAGCGACCGGCCAGGGGCTGGGCATGAATACCGACGAACTGGTCATCGTTCCGGTCGCGCTGGCGCAGGCGATGTTCAACAGCAACACGCTGTTCCGCATCCTCGTCGAGGCGAACAGCCGCGAAGCGATCGCGCCGGCGAAGGCACAGGTCAGCGAGATCATCAGGTTGCGCCACGAAGGCGAAGAGGACGTGACGGTCATCACCCAGGATGCCGTACTGGCCACCTTCGACCGCCTCCTCGGCACGCTGACCGTCGCCGTCGCCGGCATCGCCGCGATCAGCCTGGCAGTCGCAGGCATCCTGGTGATGAACGTGATGCTGGTCTCGGTCACCCAGCGAACGGCCGAAATCGGCCTGCTGAAAGCGCTTGGCGCAACGCGGGCGACGATCCGCAACGCCTTCCTGACCGAGGCGGCGATGCTCTCGCTGGCCGGCGCCCTGCTCGGCTTCGCCCTCGGGCACGCCGCGGCCACCGTGATCCGTCAAGTGTACCCGGCCTTTCCAGCGCAGCCACCGGATTGGGCGGTGCTCGCCGGAGTGGCCACCGCGCTCGTCACCGGCCTCGCCTTTGGCGTCCTGCCGGCGCGCCGCGCGGCGCTTCTCGATCCCGTGCAGTCGCTGGCCAGGCGCTGAAGCGGGCGAACGGGAACGAGGCGATGATCCGCAGCCAGGACATGCTCCAGTTCGCCGTGCGCGCGCTGCGGGCACACCGGCTGCGCAGCTTCCTGACCCTGCTCGGCATCGCCGTCGGGATTGCGGCGGTGATCCTGCTGACCTCGATCGGCGAGGGGATCCACCGCTTCGTCCTCGCCGAGTTCACCCAGTTCGGCACCAACGTGATCAGTGTCGCACCCGGCCGGATCAAGACCTCCGGGCCGGCGCCGACCGGCATCCCGACCTCGGTACGACCGCTGACGCTCGACGATGCACGTGCGCTCGAACGCCTGCCGCACGTGACGGGGATGACCGCCACCGTCTGGGGCAACACCGAGGTCGCTGCCAACGGCCGCCTGCGGCGAACGACGGTCAACGGCGTCAGCGCGGCGATGCTGCGGGTGTTCAGCATCGATGTTCGCAGCGGCCAGTTCCTGCCAGCCGATGAAGCCGACTCCGCCCGCGCCTTCGTTGTCCTCGGCGCACGCCTGAAGGAGGAACTGTTCGGGCCGGCGAATCCGCTGGGTGCGAAGGTGCGCGTCGGCGGCATGCAGTTTCGCGTCATCGGCGTCCTCGAGGCGAAGGGGCAGATACTCGGCATCGACCTCGACGACGCGGCCTACATCCCGACCGCGCGCGCACTCGAACTCTACAACCGCGATGGCATCATGAAGATCGACCTGTCGTACGAGGAAGGCGTGCCGGCCGCCGCCGTCAGTGCGCTGGTCACGGCAACGCTGAAGGCCCGCCACGGACGCGAAGATTTCACCATCACGACGCAGGAAGACATGCTGCGCACACTGTCGAACATCCTCGATGTCCTGACCATGGCCGTCGGTGCGCTGGGCAGCATCTCGCTGCTCGTCGGTGCCGTCGGCATCGCCACGATCATGACCATCGCCGTCGCCGAGCGAACCGGGGAAATCGGCCTGCTGGTCGCTCTCGGCGCCCCGAGGCGCAGCATCCTCGGCCTCTTTCTCGGCGAGGCGGTCGCCCTGTCGGCATTCGGCGGACTGCTCGGCCTGCTGCTCGGCATCGGCCTCGCGCAACTCCTTCACCTGCTGCTACCCGCGCTGCCGGTACACACCCCTTTCAGCTTCGCTGTCCTGGCCGAAGCGCTGACCATCGTCATCGGGCTGCTGGCAGGGGTTCTGCCGGCACGGCGTGCTGCCTGGCTGAACGCCGTCGATGCGTTGCGCAGCGAGTGATCCACGGGCGGCTGGGCGATCTCGCGCGCTGTCAAAATCCTTTACACCTGGCTGTCGCAAGGCCCGCCGCCAAGGCGCGGTTGCGTACTAAATCAGGACGCTCCACTTTCTGGTACGATTCGTGCTTTCTGTCGAGGAAACTACAAGATCCAGAGCACTGCCGCAGTACGCTGCAGTTGGCTCGGCCGGCCACGCGAGCGTGGCCGGCCATTTTCCCGGCTGGTCTTCGACGCTTTTTCACCGGAGGAGGGACCAAGGGTGGAGGACCGCAGGAGCCGGGACGGGGCCACGAGCGCAGGTTGCCTGCTGCGCTGCGGTCGCCGCCCGCCGCGACGACCGGCGACCGCGCCCCGTGTCTTTTTCCCCACCGCGGAGGTGACGGCAGCGTGTTTGCGGTCTACGGCCTGAGCGGCCCCATCTTCCGCGGCACCTTCGAGAGACTCGGCGAGGTGGCAGCGGTCACGCGCAGTCGCGCGGTGCAACCGATCGCCGGCGAAGAGCCACGCGCCCCGTTCGGCACACCAAGCGCGCAGGCGATCAGAGCCTACCGCCAGATCCTGCGCCCGGATGGCGATCGCGGCCCCCTCTACCATGCCTACCAGATCATGCAGCGACCGGTCGTTTCGCTGTCCAGCGAGGACGCCGTCGAACACGCCTGGCGCCTGCTGCTCGAACGGCGCATTCATCAGGCGCCGGTGCTCGATGCCGGCTACCGGCTGGTCGGCATCGTCAGCGAACGTGATCTGCTGACCGCGCTCAACCTCGGTCCGGATGGCCCGCGCGACATCATGGCGCGTCAGGTCGGCGACGTGATGACCACTCCCGTCGTCAGCGCCGATCCGGTCACCGACATCCGGCGCATTGCGCAGGTGATGCTCGAGCACGGAGTCGATGGCGTGCCGATCGTCAATGACCGCGACGCGCTGGTCGGTTTCGTATCGCGCGGCGACGTGCTGCGCGCAGTCATCAGCGACCCGCCGCTGAGCCTCTGGCGTTAGCCCCGGCGCAGCCGCTGCCAGCGAGCGACTCTCCACCCCAACCTCCCGAGGACGACGCCAATGAGCCAGACCCCCGTGCGCATCTATCACAACCGGCGCTGCTCGAAGAGCCGCGCCGCCTGCCAGCTGGTTGCGCAAAGCGGCCTTCCCGCCGAGATCATCGACTACCTGGAAACGCCGCCGAGCCGCGACGAACTGCGCGTGCTGCTGCGCCAGCTCGGCATGCCGGCAGCCGACCTGGTGCGCCGCGGTGAAGCCGTCTTCCGGCAGCTCTACGCCGGTCGGGCGTTGGGCGAGGAAGAGTGGCTCGACGCGCTGGTCGCCCACCCGATCCTGATCGAACGTCCGATCGTCGTCCGTGGCGATCGGGCCATCGTCGGCCGCCCGCCGGAAAAGGTCCTCGAACTGCTGCAGGCGGAGTGAGCGCCGGACCTGTCGCGCGCAGCCCTCGTGGCCACCGACGTCACACGGGCACCCACTGTTCGCCACCCTATCAGCGACGCGGCCCTGCCTGCGCCGTCCACGAATCGCGCAGCGTCACCGTGCGGTTGAAGACCAGTGCCCCCGGCTTCGAGTCGACCCTGTCGGCGACGAAGTAGCCGTGCCTTTCGAACTGGAAGGACTCCTCGGCGCAGGTGTCGCGCAGCGAGGGCTCGACCCATGCCTCGATGACGCGCATGCTGGCCGGATTGATGTCGTCGCGGAAGTCGCGCTCGACTCCCTCGGGATCGCCCTCACGCCGTGCGCCGGGAGCGGCAACCGCGAACAGCCGGTCGTAGAGCCGCACCTCGGCGCGGCAGGCGGCGGCGATCGACACCCAGTGCAGATTTCCCTTCACCTTGTAGTTGTCGGAACCGGCCGTGCCGCTGCGCGAATCCGGCAGGTACTCGCAATGCACCGCGCTGACGGCACCGCTCGCGTCGTGCTCGCAACCCGTGCAGCGCACGACATAGGCATTGCGCAGGCGCACCAGGCTGCCCGGATGGAGGCGATGGTAGCCCTTGCTCGGCTGCAGCATGAAATCGTCGCGCTCGATCCACAACTCGCGGCCGAAGGGCAGAACGCGCTTGCCCCGCTCCGGCTGCTGCGGGTGATTCGCCGCCAGGCACTCCTCGCTCTCGCCCTCCGGATAGTTGTCGATGATCAGCCGCAACGGATCGAGCACCGCCATGCGCCGCTCGGCCGACTCGTTGAGCACCTCACGCATCGTGTCCTCGAGTTGCGAGTACTCGATCAGCGAATCCGATCGCGAGGCACCGACCCGTTCGGCGAAACGCCGGAATCCCTCGGCGGGGTAGCCGCGCCGGCGCGCGCCGACGAGCGTCGGCAACCGTGGATCATCCCAGCCCGCCACGTGCCCCTCGTCGACGAGCTGGATCAGCTTGCGTTTGGAGAGGACGATATAACTCAGGTTGAGGCGCGAAAACTCGATCTGCTGCGGCAACGGACGCTGCAGCAGGCCGCCTTCGGCGAGACGCTCGAGCAGCCAGTCGTAGAACGGCCGCTGGTCGGCGAACTCGAGCGTGCAGATGGAATGGGTGATGTTCTCGAGCGCATCCTCGATCGGGTGCGCGTAGGTGTACATCGGATAGACGCACCAGCGGTCGCCGGTGTTGTGGTGACTCGCATGGCGAATGCGATAGATCGCCGGATCGCGCAGGTTGATGTTCGCCGACGCCATGTCGATGCGCGCCCGCAGGACATGCGCGCCGTCGGAAAATTCCCCCTGCTGCATGCGCCGGAACAGATCCCTGTTCTCGGCGACGCTGCGCTGACGATAGGGCGAGTCCGTGCCGGGATCGGTCAGCGTGCCGCGGCTGGCGCGCATCTCCTCCGCGCTCTGGCTGTCGACATAGGCATTCCCGCTGTCGATCAGGTACTCGGCGAAGGCGATCATCCACGCGAAGTAATCCGATGCGTAGTAGAGGTTGCATTCCGCCTGCGCCGCCTCGTCCGCGCCCGTCTCCCAGGAGAAACCGAGCCAGCGTACCGATTCGATGATCGAATCGACGTACTCCTGCTCCTCCCTTTCCGGATTGGTGTCATCGAAGCGAAGATGGCAACGACCGCCGTAATCCTGCGCCAGCCCGAAGTTGAGACAGATCGACTTGGCGTGGCCGAAGTGCAGGTAACCGTTCGGCTCGGGCGGGAAACGCGTGCGGATGCGCGCCGGATCAAGCGGCCCGGAAAGCTGCTGTGCTCCCGGCCCGGGCCGGCCCGACCAGCGACGCTGTGCATGCGTGCCGGCGGCGAGGTCGGCCTCGATGATGTTGCGGATGAAGTTGGTACTGACGAGTGCGGACGAACTCGCCGCCCTGCTGTTGGACTCCTGGCTCACGTGGCAACCCCCGGTTCGACAAGAGCGGCATTTTACCCGCCTGCGAGCACAAGATCTCTACAAGCTGTGGTCCGCGGCTCCTGCTGCCGCTCACTCCTGCCGCAGATCGTCTTCGGGCAGGGACCTGGCCGGCGGCAACACGGGACGCGCCACCGCCTGCGCCGCGAGCAGATGCGCCCGTCGCTCGAAAGCGCTCACCATGCCGCCCGCCATCGGCAGGATCAGCATCTGCAGTACGGGCATGAGGAACAGCGAGCGCAACTCGCAGTCGAGAGCAAAGTCCACGCGGCAGCGATCGTCCGCCAGCGGCGCGAAGTTCCAGCGGATGTCGAAGCGGCAGAACGAGCGATCCTGCGACACGATGCTGATCGCCTGCGGCCGCGACAGTTCGGTCAGTGTCCGGAAGCGATGCTGCAGCAAGCCGACCGCCAGGGTCTGTTCGGTTTCGTAGGCCGTTTCGCCACGCCGCAGCACGCGCGCGGCACGGATCAGGGGCACGAAGTCGGGATAGCTCTCGACATCGGCAACGACGTCGAACAGCCTGTCCACCGGCAGCCCGATGGCCCGGGTCTCGCGGTGGACCGCCATTCGCCGCCTGCCGTTCAGCCCCGCGGCCGGCTGAAGCGGGTCAGGTTGTTCATCATCTCGACCGTCTCCTGCCGGATCTCGGCCTTCGCCTGTTCGCGATCGACCACCGGCCGGTCGTCGGCATCGAGAACCTCCATGCGGACCGCCCCCCTGGCGTTGGTCGGAAAGGCCACCTTGTACTTCTCGCCGATGTAGGCAACGCGATGCCAGTCGGCTGCAACGGCGTAGTCGCGCCGGAAGTCGGGCGCCAGCAGGTTCTGCCCCTGCGAGTAGTCCTGCGGAGGATTGCGCACGCCGAGCAGCGGCATCACCGTCGCCGGGATGTCGAGGTGGCTCGTGATGCCGCTGATCACCTGCGGCTTCGCCCCCGGAACCCGCACCACCGCCACCGTGCTCGTCTGGTAGCGGTTGAACTCGGCGGCGTGCCCCCAGCGCTCGCTGCGCTCCATGAACTCCTCGCCGTGGTCGCCGAGGACGATGACGATCGTGTTGTCGAGCAGTCCTTTCCCGGCGAGGTAGGCGGTGACCCGGCCGATCTGGCGGTCGACATGATGCGCGGCATTGAGGTAGCGGTTCTTGATCAGGCTCATCTGCCCCTTGAAGTCGGCCGACAGATAGTTGAAGTCGTCGAGGTAGGGCTCGGCGATGGCGCAGTCGGGCGGGAAGTTGTAGTTGGCGTGCGTTCCCTCGAAGAACATGTAGGCCATGAACGGCCTGCCCGGATCGCGGCGATCGAGGAAGCCGAGCAGGCGGTCGATGTTCATCCGGTCCCGATCCCAGGGCGGTGCGCCGTCCGGGATCGGCTGCATGTCGGCCGGTTCCATCTTCAGGAAGACCGTCCTGTCGAACTGCGGGTAGGTGAATACGGTGCTGGTATGCAGACTGAACTGGTAGTTCTGCTGCTGCAGCACGTCCATCAGCAAGGGCGAGCGGGCCGCCTTGATCATCGGGAACCAGTAGTTGCCGTACAGTCCGTAGAACATCGAGAAGATGCCCATCTGGGTGCCGTTGCCACCACTGTAGTGCTGCTCGAGACGCAGGGCCTGGTTCGAGAACCGCCACAGATTGGGCATGATCGCCGGGTCGAGCAGGTCGAAGCGCAGCGACTCGGCGACCATCCAGACGATGTTCGGCGGCCGCGCCGGCGCTTCGACGTGCAACGGGACGAGCGGGTAACTCAGGCCACCGTGCCTGAGCTGCACCCCCTCGACCGCTTCGTCGCCCACTTGGACGCCGAGCCGGGCCGCCAGTTTGCGGAAAGTCGTCGGCACGTAGAAGGGATAACGCTCGCTGGCAAAGAGGATCGGCTGATAGTTGGTGGCGGCGCTGTAACCGTAGGCCAGCCGCTCGCCGAGGGCAAAGCCGAGGATCGCCAGGACCACCCAGCGCCGACGCAGGCGCCGGCGCGGCGGCGCCTGCTCTGCCTGCCGCGTCGTCCACCACCAGGTCGCCGCCTGCAGGGCCAGCAAGGCGAGGACGATCAGCGCCGCCGTCAGCTCGGTGCTGCGACTGGCGCCGAGCGAATCGATGCCGCCGGGCGAGAAGACGAGGTCGATGACGAAGCCGTTGATGTGGAATCCGTACATTTCATGGATCACCCGGTCGGCAAACAGCAGCACCTGGACGATGCCCGTCAGGCCGATCAGGACGCCGGCGAGCGCCAGTCGTGCGCCAATGGTGGCAGGGCGCCGACGCAACCAGTGATGCAGGAGGTAGCCCGGGACGACTGCCGGCAACAGGTAGAGAAAGGCATAGCTGATCGTCGTCGCCAGTGTCCACGCAACCAGTCCGGGCGTGCCGTAGGCGTTGGCCGTCGTGAAGGCGGTGACGTGCAGCACGACCCAAAACCAGCTGAGCAGGAAGAAACGGTCGATCTGGTGGCGCGATGGGAAGACTGTCATGGCGGCTTTCGGATTGATATTCAATAGTCTAACGCAGGAATGATGGCCGCGAAAGCTTAGGCGATGCTGAAGCGCTGCAGCAGGACGCGTGCACCCGCAAGACGGCAGAACGCGCGCCCGGCTGCGGCTGCAGCCGAGCGCCGGCACCCATCCTGAGCGATAATCGGCAGTCTCTGACGGACAGGAAACTCGAGCCATGGCCGCCGCCCACTCGCCACCGATCACCGTTGCCGAAGTCGTGCGCTACTTCGCTCCCGGCTGGTTCGCTGCCGTCATGGGCAGCGGCGTACTGAGCCTCGACACGCTGGCTCTCGCCTCGCGCTGGCCGGTTCTCGAGGCGCCGGCCTGGGCACTGCACTACTTCAATCTGGCACTCTTCGCTACGCTGTTGCTTCCCTGGCTCGCGCGCTGCCTGCTGCACCCGCAGCTCGCACTGGCAACGCTGCGGCATCCGGTACAGGCCAGTTTCTATCCGACCCTGCCGATCGCAATGCTGGTCATCGCCGCGCAGTTCCTCGCCTTCGGCCCGCACGTCGGCCTGGCGCTCGCGTTCTGGTGGACGGGGGCGGTGCTGACCTTCGCCTTCGGCCTGGCGGTGCTGTACACGACGTTCGCCGGCGAGCAACTCGGCCTCGAACACGTGACGCCGGCGAACTTCATTCCGGCGGTCGGCCTGGTCGTCATTCCCATCGCCGGCGCACCGCTGGTCGGTCAGCTCACGGGCGCGACACGCGACCTCGCACTGCTGCTCAACATCGTCGCCCTCGGCGCAGGGACACTGCTGTACCTGGCTCTGCTGGCGCTGACCCTGCAGCGCAAGTACCTGGCCAAGCCAGCTTTCGGCATGCTGACGCCGACGGTCTGGATCCACCTGGCGCCGATCGGCGCCATCCCGGTCAGCCTGCTCAATCTCGCCGAGCAACTGCCGTTCGCCCTGCCGCCGGGTGTGCTCCTCCTCGCCGGCCTGCTGTTCTGGGGTTCGGGGGTCTGGTGGCTGCTGATGGCGACACTGTTGACCGCCGCCGCGCAGCGTCGCGGCCTGCTGCCATTCGCGCTGTCCTGGTGGGGGTTCACCTTTCCTCTCGGTGCCTTCGCCGCCGCCAGCCTGCGGCTCGGCGGCGCCGCGGGACTGGCGGGCGTCGAGTGGATCGGCATCGCCTGCTGGTGTCTCCTGCTCGCCGTCTGGCTGGCGACGCTGGCGGGAACCATCCGCGGCGTTGCCAGCGGCGGGCTCTTCCGTCCACATCCCTGAACCGGAGCGAACGGCGATGTCGGTTAGAATCCCCCCACCATGAGCGGATCGCACCTGCAGCGACACGACGCGCACGAGAACTGCGCGCACGACCACGACGAACACGGCCAGCGACACGGCGAGCACACGCATCGACACGCGCCGGACGCAGGCCCGCGCCTCCTCTGGGCCCTGCTGCTGACGCTCGGTTTCGCCGCCGTCGAGGCTGCCGCCGGCTTCTGGTCGGGTTCGCTCGCCCTGCTCGGCGACGCCGGTCACATGGTCACCGACAGTGCCTCGCTCGCCCTCGCCGCCTTTGCCGCCTGGCTCGCGCAGCGGCCGCCGACGCAGCGCCACACCTACGGTTACGGTCGCGTCGAGACGCTGGCGGCGCTGCTCAACGTCCTCTTCATGGTCCTCGTCGTCGTCGGCATCTCGGTGGCGGCCGTCGAGCGCATCCTGACGCCGGTCGCCGTCCAGGGCGAGACCGTGGCGCTGGTGGCTGCCCTCGGGCTGCTCCTCAACATCGCCGTCGCCTGGCTGCTGATGCATGGCGAGCAGACGATGAACACCCGCGGCGCGCTGCTGCACGTGCTCGGCGACCTGCTCGGCTCGGTCGCCGCGCTGGTCTCCGGTGCGGTCGTCATGTGGACCGGCTGGACCACCGCCGACCCGCTTCTCTCGCTGCTGATCTGTGCGCTGATGCTGGCCTCCAGCCTGCGACTCCTGCGCGAGGTGATGCAGGCGCTGATGGAAGGCGTACCGGCCAGTCTGTCGACTGAACAGGTGGCGCACGTGCTGGCGGGGATTCCCGGCGTCGCTTCGGTCCACGATCTGCACATCTGGACCCTCTCTTCCAGTCGCATTGCGCTGTCGGCGCACCTCGTCGTCGACTCGCTGGAGCAATGGCCGGCGGTGCTGGCCGCCAGCCGGGAAGCTCTGGCCGCCAGCGGCATCACGCACGTGACGCTGCAGCCCGAACCGCTCTCGACGCCGGTGCGCTGGCTGCCGCGCGCCGCCGGTTGGCAGCCCGGCGCAGCGCGACCGTCATGAGCGAACTGCGGCCGGAGCCGGCGCTGGCCGGCGATCTGCCCGATCTGCTGGCCCTGCTCGCGGGTTGCGCCCTGCCGACGTCCGACCTCGACGAGCGACACCTTGCGGATTTCCTCGTTTGCCGCGACGGCGAGAGAATCGTCGCCAGCGTCGGCCTCGAGCGTCACGCCACTGCAGCCCTGCTGCGGTCGCTGGCGGTGGCGACAGCTTACCGCCAGCGCGGACTCGCAAGCCGACTGGTCGATGAAATCGTGCAGCACGCGTGGAACCGCAAGCAGCACGAAATCTTCCTCCTCACGACGAGCGCCGCCGGTTTTTTTGCCGCCCGCGGCTTTCAGCCCTTCGATCGCCGCCAGGTGCCGCCCGAACTCGCGCACTGCAGCGAGTTCCGCGAGCTGTGTCCCGCATCCGCAGTCTGCATGCGGCGGACACTGACCGCCGACGGCCCGCAATGAGGGTGGTCGTGCAACGGGTCGGCGAGGCGCGTGTCGACGTCGCCGGCGAAACCGTCGGCGCCATCGCGGCCGGTCTGCTGGTCTTCGCCGGCTTCGAGGAGAGCGACGGCGACGGCGACCTCGACCGGATGGCCGGCAAACTGGTCCGACTGCGCATCTTCGCCGACGCGGCCGGCATGATGAACCGCAGCGTCATCGACATCGGCGGTGAGGTGCTGGCCGTCAGCCAGTTCACGCTCTTCGCCTCGACCCGCAAGGGGAACCGGCCATCGTGGCAGCGTGCCGCACCGCCGACGGTCGCGCAGCCGCTGTTCGAACGCTTCGTCGCGCGCCTCGAGGGTGCCCTGGGCCGCCCGGTTCCGACCGGCATCTTCGCCGCCGACATGCAGGTCCATCTGGTGAACGACGGGCCGGTGACGCTCGTGATCGACTCGCGCCAGCCGGAGTAGCACCGCGCCCGTACGGGAATCCGGACGGCCAGCGGCGCCGCGGAACCTGCTCAGGGCCGACGAAAGAGAGCCGGGGCGATGCCGCAGCGGAGGGGCGTCACCATCCGGACAGGACAGCCGGTCACCAGCAGCAGCGCGGCAGTGGCGCAGCCGGCATGCTGCGCAGCGGCTCAAGGTCCGCTACCCTGCCAGCACGTGAACCACTCGCTCAGCGAACGGGCTTCGCCCAGGCCGGCAAGCCAGTGGTCGATGGCGTCGTGGTTGCCCCAGACGACATCGGCCAAGGCACCATTGGCGACGCGTGCCTCGATGTCGTGGCAATACAGCCCGAGTTCGCGCTGGACGTAGAAGCCGTAGGTACGGCACGCCACCGGCCGCCAAGCATAGACCGTGCAGGCTCCCGCAGCCAGGTCGAGAAGCGGGCAGACCAGCGTGCCCTGCGGCCGACCGTCGATGGCGGCGATGTCGGCGGCGAGCTGCCGCAAACGTTCCGCTGGCAGCCTGGACAGCCCTTCGCGCAGCAGATCCCATTCCGCAGCCGTCAGCCGCGGCTCTGCGGCGAGCCGCCGGCAGCAACCGTCGCAGCCCTTCGCGCACTGCCAGTCGGCCCGGCTGCCGCGGATCGCCTGCACGCGCGAGTCGATCTCCAGATGCAGCTGAGCGAGTGTGGTCATCGTGTGTCCGGCGCGGATTGCAGCCGCCGGCGGCACACCGGCGAATGCCCGGGAGATCGGATAAGGGATTGCTGCACGACGCCACCGTGCCGACGCCATCGCTGGCTGCGCATCCGCCGGCTCGCACAGGCGGCGATCGGCTGGCGTCCCCACGGGGATTCGAACCCCGGTACCTACCGTGAAAGGGTAGTGTCCTGGGCCTCTAGACGATGGGGACCCGGAACTTCTCTCGGCTTGTGGTGGAGGTACGCGGGATCGAACCGCGGACCTCTTGCATGCCATGCAAGCGCTCTCCCAGCTGAGCTATACCCCCGCCCGAAAGAAGCCGCGATTATAGGCAGTCGGCCCTCTGCTGTAAAGCGCGAATCGCGGCCCTCCCCAAGCCCGTCGCAAGACGACCCTGCCCGGCCGGCGCCGCCAGCCGGGCGGCATCACGCACCGCGCGCCGACGGCGACGCGACGCGACCGGCGCGCGCGAGCCGTTCGAGGGCGGTGGCGCGCGGAAAAAGCGCGATCAGCGCATCGACCGATGGGGTCTGCTCGACACCGGTCAGGAGGACGCGCACCGGCATCGCCAGCTTCGGCATCCTGACGCCATGCCGCGCGACGCACTCCTTGATCAGCGCGCCGATCGCCGCCGCCTGCCAGGGCACTTCGGCAAGCGCGGCAGTGAAGTCTTCCACCAGCGGCAGCGTCTCGGGCGTCAGGTGGCGGGCCAGCAGTCCGCTCGGCGGCTGCAGGTCGATGTAGAAGAGCTCGGCGAAATCGGCCAGTTCGTTGAGGTTGCTGACGCGCTCGCGGTGCAGCTCGATGATCGCCGCCAGCGACGGCACCTCGCTGACGGCGACGCCGCGCGCAGCCAGGCGCGGGCGAACCAGGGCAGCCAGCCGGCCCGCGTCGCTGCGCCGCAGGTAATGCGCGTTCAGCCAGTTGAGCTTCTCGCTGTTGAACTGGGCCGCCGACGGCGTGATGTGGTCGAGATCGAACCACTCGCAGAACTGCTGCATCGAGAAGATCTCATCGTCGCCGTGCGACCAGCCTAGACGGGCCAGGTAATTGAGCAGCGCCTCCGGCAGGTAGCCCGCATCGTCGTACTGCATGACGCTCACCGCGCCATGGCGTTTCGACAGCTTCTGCCCGTCGTCGCCAAGGATCATCGACAGATGGGCGTAGAGCGGAACCGGCGCGCCGAGCGCCTGCAGGATGTTGATCTGCCGCGGCGTATTGTTGACATGGTCATCACCGCGAATGACGTGCGTGATGCCCATGTCCCGGTCATCGACGACGACGCAGAAGTTGTAGGTCGGCGAACCGTCGGCGCGGGCGATCACCAGGTCGTCGAGCTCGCTGTTGGCGACTTCGATGCGGCCCTTGACGAGGTCGTCCCAGGCGACAACGCCATCCACCGGATTGCGGAAACGCACCACCGGCTCGACCCCGGCCGGCGGCGCCGGCAGCCGCTTGTCCGGCTGCGGCCGCCAGCGACCGTCGTAACGCGGCTTGCGGCCCTGTTCCCGCTGCTCCGCGCGCAGGCGGTCGAGTTCGTCGGGCTGCATGTAGCAATGGTAGGCAGTACCCGCGGCGAGCATTTCGGCGATCACCTCACGATAACGCGCCATGCGCTGCGTCTGGTAGAAGGGGCCCTCGTCGTGCGCGAGCCCGAGCCATTGCATGCCGTCGAGAATCGCCTGCACGGCCTCGGGAGTCGACCGGACGAGATCGGTGTCCTCGATGCGCAGAATGAAGCTGCCGCCGTGGCGACGGGCGTAGGCCCACGAAAAGAGTGCGGTACGCGCACCGCCGACATGCAGGAAGCCGGTTGGCGAGGGAGCAAAGCGGGTGCGGATCATGATCGCTGGTCGCATTCGGAAAAGGGGCCATTCTAGTGGAAGCGCCCGCCCGACGGACCGCCGATGCGCCACCGGCGAGCAGCGCCGCGTCACTCGAACCATGCGACAGCCGTGGTCGTGGATCGCCGCAATGGCCAGCGAGCGCAGTCTTCCCGCCCGCCGCCGCATGGCGTATCCTTCGCCGATGGGAATTCGTGGCGTGATCGCTGCTTCGGAGGCACACACGGCGGCAGCCGGGGTGCGCCTGCTGCAACGCGGCGGCAACGCGGTCGACGCGATCGTCGCCGCCAAGCTCGCGGCAACCGTCACCGAATTGCCGCTGACCTCGCTCGGCGGCGGCGGCGCCTGCATCTGGGGTGACGCGCGCGATGGCTACGAAGTGCTCGACTTCTTCGGCGCGGCACCGGGACTTGGACTCACCACCTTGCCGATCCTCGATTTTGCACCGATAACGGTCGACTTCGGCGAGACCACCCAGGTCTTCCACATCGGCAAGGGCGCCGCTGCGGTGCCGGGAGAACTCGTCGGCCTGCTCGCGCTGCATCGGCGTGCCGGCCGCCTGCCGCTGCGCGAGGTGGTCGCGCCGGCAGTGGCGTGGGCGCGCGACGGTTTCCGCGTCAGCCCGCAGATTGCCATGATTGCCGGCCTGATCGCGCCGATCGTGAGCCACTCACCGACGGTGCGCCGCCTGTTCCTGCCCGCGGAACGGCTGCCCCGCGCAGGCGACCGCCTGGCCAACCCGGAGCTTGGAGATTTCCTGCAGGCACTGGGCAATGGCAGCCCGGATGCGCAGGTCGCCACCTACCGCGCCGCGCTCCTCGAGCATTTCGGTCCGGAACACGGCGGGCTGATCAGCGCCGAAGATGTCGCGGCCTACGCTCCGGTGACGCGCGCACCGCTGCGCATTCCCTTCGGGCCGCATACGGTCCTGACGAACCCACCGCCGTCGGCCGGCGGCGGGTTGATCGGCGCCGGCCTGCGCGTCGCCGACGAACTCGGCCTCGGTCGCGAGGAATTCCTCTCGCGGGCGCATCAACTGGCGATCGCGGAGATTCTGGCGACCGTGTCGGAAGTGCGAGGGGCCGGCTACGATCACCGCCTGCACGCCGACCCGGAGGCGATCCGGCAGCTCGTCGCGGGTGGCAGGCTGCCGCACTGGGCCAGCCACGCACGCGCCCTCTGCAGCGAAAACAACCTCGGCGCGACAACGCACGTCTCGGTGATCGATGCCGAAGGCATGGCAGCGGCGATGACCACCAGCAACGGCGAGGGCTGCGGGCATGCCCTGCCGGGGCTGGGGATTCACCTCAACAACTTCCTCGGCGAGGACGACATCAACCCGGCCGGATTCCACCGCCTGGCGGCAGGCAGCCGCATGAGCACGATGATGGCGCCGACGATCGTGCTCGCTGGCGACCGGCCTCGCCTGGCGCTCGGCAGCGGCGGGTCGAACCGCATCCGCAGTGCCATCCTGCAGACGCTGCTCAACGTGCTGGCCTATGGGCGTCCGCTCGACGAAGCGGTGAATGCCTCCCGCCAGCACATCGAAGGCCGGCAACTGTGGTTCGAGAGCCCGGGTCTGGCGGCCGGAGCCGTCGAAGCCCTGCAGGCGCACTGGCCGGGCGCCACGCGCTTCGACTCGGCAAGCATGTTCTTTGGTGGCGTCAACTGCGTTGCGAGCATCGACGGGCAACTCGCCGGCGCCGGCGACCAGCGCCGCGGCGGCATCGTCCTGTTCGCCGACGACCGGGGCACGGCGGGACCGCCTGTCTGATGCCGGAAAGTGGCGGCTGCCACACACGGCTGGCCGATCGGGAAACGCGGCCATGAGCGCAGATCCATCGACGCGCCGCGACACGCGGGCCGCAAGTCGGGCAAGACACAACCCGCCGGGCGGCCGATGCACGGCCGCCCGCACCACCGCGGACGCCGATTCAGGCGGCCGGCGGCGGTGGCAGCTTCAGCACGTCACGGATTTCGTCGAGGCTGGCGGGAACGCGATTGACGATCGCGTCGGTAGCCTGCCGATTGGCCTTGGCGACGATCTCGGCAAGTTCGCGCATCTTGCTGACCGCCGTCTCGAACGCCTTCTTCGTCAGCTCGGTTTCGGCTGCCATGAGTTGCTGCGGCGAGCCCGCTTTCGCAAGGCCGCCGACAGCAGTCGTCATCCCCTGGATGGTTTCCTGCAGGATCTTCAACTGCCACTCTCCGACCGCCTTGACCCCTTCCATCGCGGCGCGGTTGGCGGCGTTCAGCGCCTCGAGGTTGTCGCGCTGACTCGCCACCAGCGCGTCCATGTTGACGCCCGGCACCTGAAGGCTGGCTAGCGCGTTCAGCAACTGCTCGCTGCCCTTGCTCGGGTCCAGGCTGCTCAGCGCCCGCAGCCAGTCGCCCATCTGTTTCGACATGTCCATCATCGTCGTTCTCCCGCTCAGGTTACTGTCCAGAGAGCGGCTGCCGATTCGTCACCGGCAGCCGCAGTTCTCGCCCTCATGCCTGCCGGCGCACCAGCCTCACCTGGCCAGCACCGGCAGCAGCTGGCGTTCGCCAGCAAGCGTGCGGTCATCTGGGCCACCGCCCGAATCTGCTTGCCAGCCTGCGTATGATACCCCGTGTGCGTGTGATACTGTCCCCACCAGTCCCAGCATCCCTGAGGATTGACCGGTGGACTCGCCAGGGTGCCGTTCCGCACCTGCACCTGCGGATAGACGACGATGTCGTTGGCTTGAGCCCACTTGTTGTAGCCGGCGAACTTGGCGAAGAGATTGCCCGACTGACCGCTCCTGCGGTCGGTCAGCCCGCCTTGCAGGCAACCGTGGAAGGCGACGTGCAGGCGGCACTTGCGGCCATCCGTGCAGGACTTGGGTATGAAGACGTATCCCTCCCTGGCCATCGATGCGTTCTGCAGCTCGCTGTAGGGAATGTCGGAGAACTTGCTGAAGACCGACCGCTGGTCGAAGGCCTTGACCTCGCGTTCCGCAACCGCCACGCGGCCGCCCTTCAGTGCCTCGACACCGTAGATGCGCCTGAGAATGGCCCCTGCCAGATCGACGTCCTGCAGGTCCTTGCAGGCCGCCTGCTTGCCGGCCGGCGGGCAGACTGCCGGCGCGCCAGCGGCAGCCGCCGGCGGACAGATGCACTAATCCCGCGCCTGACGCTGCCGTGCCACAGCCTCGCAATCATCAATGAAGGCGTTCCGCTCGGTGGGCGGCGGCGCTGCCGGCGGCAGCGCACAGTTGCCCACCACGTCGCCCACAGGCTTGTTGAAGGCGTCCCGGACCATCGTATGACGGGCCGGAAAACTCCGGTTGTAAGCGATGTGGCCGGCCTCGATGGCAGCCTTGTCGGCATCGGCATAGAAGTGAAAGACGGCATCCATCACGCCGTGCGGAACGATGGCATCGTACTCGGCGCTGATCAGGTACACCTGGTCGCCCTTGAGTCCGGCAAGCTTGCTGATGCGGCCAGCCGCTTCCTGCGTCTTCGCCTCGGCGAACGATGCTGCGGCCACGCGCCGGGCTTCCTGCCCGTTCTTCGGGGCCCGATCAGTCTTGCCGCACAACTTCGCGTCGAGCCCGAGTTGGCGACATTCGAGCATGACGAACTGGCTGCACTTGGTTACCGCGTCAAGGATGCTGCCCGCCGAGCAATAGTAAGGACCGCCGGCGACAACACCAACCCCCATGATGTGCTCCGAATGGGCGACATGAAATTGGTGCGCCATGAAACCACCCGACGAGATGCCGGACACCGAGATCTGGTCCGGGTCGATATTGACGCCCGCCACAACATCATCCAGCAACGGTGCAGCAGTCGCCCCCTGCACGACGGCCAGCATGGCTGCAGCAGCAGTCGTCAGAAAGTGCGGCCTGCTCTTGTTGATCGAATACCGTGACATCATGTTCCTCCCGTTCGTCTTCGCCTCGAAAACCCATGACGCCTGATCCTGCCGCAGGCCGTGCGAGAAGGCCAACGCGCCCGGCGGATCCGCGCGAAGCGCGCACAGACCGAGTGCGGCACACTTCTTCGGCGCCAGGAGTTCTGTTAAAGCAGGGCCATGGTGCAGTGCACTATTCAGGATAGGCGGCGGATACGGGAAGTCAAGCCGCGAGTCGGTCGCGATCGGTAAACGGACAACTGCGACCGAACGTCGGCAGCAGTTGCGGCGCGTGGCGAGCGAACTGCCGTCGAGCGCGGCAGTCGCCTGCAGCGGCGGGCGCAAGCACCGTCGCTGCAGCCACGTCAGTGATCAGGGAAGGAACTCAGGACTGCCATGTCGAGCCCGGTCGTCTGCTCGAGCACAGGCGCATCGGTCACCATCAGCGTCGTTCCCGGCCGGATCTCGGCCGCCAGGAGCGCCCTGAAGTCGGCCGGAATAGTGACCTCGTTCACCACCTTCGCGTCCGGCCGCGTGTCGGCATCGCCCATGTGCCCGACCAGCCCGACGCCCACCCATTGATGCTCCAACAGCCCGCCGGGCTGCGCGCCTTCCTTGGCGACGAAGACGTGGCTGCCAACTGGCTGCTGCGGCCGGCGGAAAGCCGCCTTGGCGCGGCCGATCTCGACGCCGTTGCGCAACACCAGGATCCGCTCATCGTAGCGGCTCAGGAGGATCGACAGCGGGCCCCACGGCGCCTTCTCCGGCTCCCAGCGATGGCCGGTGGTGGCCGGCAGGCGGCGATGCTCCGCCTGACCCCCAGCGTCGGTGACCGGACTGAGGAATGCCGGATGCCGGAACTCCGCCGGCGCCGAACCGGCCTTGGCGATCACCACCGTCATCCCCTTCGGTGCGGCGTCGAACAGCAGGCGAGCAAACTCGCTGGGCAGATGCACGCAGCCGTGCGACTCCGGATATCCGGGAACGCCACCGGCATGCAGCGCCACACCATCCTGGGTGAACTTCTGCGTGTAGGGCATGGCGGCATTGTGGTACTTTGTGGAATGGTGATCCTTGTCCTTGAGGAAGGTCTGGAAGACGCCGCTGGGAGTCTGGTAGCCGGGCTTGCCGGTACTGACTGAGGCGATGCCGATCAGCAGGCCATTGCGATAGGTGTAGGCACGCTGCTCTTCGAGACTGACCAGCACCAGAATCGGACCAACCGGTGCGAGCTGCGGCGCCCAGGTGAATTCCCCGTTGCGCAACTGGTCGGCCGGTGTCTCGAACGGCACGGGCTCCGTGGCTCCCCAGAAAGGTGTGCGCTCGGCCTGGATACTGCCGACCAAGCCGAAGAACAGGGCAACTGCGATCGTGTAGAGTCTCGTCATCTGCTCGTCGAATCCTTCATGTGTTGAAGCCGTGCGCTGCCGGGCACGCCAACCGGAAGTGGCAATTGTACAGTGGCGGTCCGCCGGCCGCCGACAACCCCTTCCGCAAGGGTTCCTCCGACAGAGAGGGCACGCGCGAGCCGCCGGCGCTGCTGCCTGCCTCCCGCGTGCCCGGATCGCCACCATGCCACGATGGATGGCACGGCCGTTGCTTGGAATTCAGTGAATGGTGGGGTGAAGACAGCAGCCCCGACGACTGCTTCCATCGGCTGTGATGTACGATGCTGGCTGGCGCGACCATCGACGGCCAGCGCGGCGTGGCGGGTGCCGATCGCAACGCGCCGGGCGGCGGCGGCTGCCGGTGCCGCGGAATGGGATGCGCGACGGCGACACGCCGTGACGACAACGGGAGGAGGGATCATGGACTTGGCGCTCTTGATCAGGGAGATCGGGCGTGGCGCGACCGGAGCGCGCGACCTGTCCAGCAGCGAGGCGCGGCAGCTCTATGGGGCGATGCTCGACGGCATGGTTGCGGATCTTGAACTGGGAGCGATCGCCATCGCCCTGCGCATGAAGACCGAGTCGGTCGACGAGATGGTCGGCTTTCTCACGGCCACCACTGAGCGCCTGCCGACTCTGCAGCGCCCCGCTGGCCGCGCCCGGCCGGTCGTCATCCCGAGCTACAACGGCGCCCGCCGGGGTGCCAACCTGACACCACTGCTGGCGCTGCTGCTGCGTCGGCATGGCGTGCCGGTTCTGGTGCACGGCCTGAGCCAGGACTACGGACGCGTCACCAGCGAGCAGGTGTTCTGCGAGTACGGCGTGGCACCGTGTGAGGGAGTACATGAGGCGCAGCAGCGAATCGACGACAACGGCCTCGCCTACCTGCCGCTGTCGCGCCTTTGTCCCGGACTGGCATCGCAACTTGCTCTGCGTGATCGGCTGGGGCTGCGCAACAGTGCCCACAGCGTGGTCAAGATGCTTGATCCCTTTCATGGCGATTCGCTGCTCCTGGCAGCGGCGACTCATCCCGACTACATCGACAGCATGCGCGCCGTGCTCGGCACAGTCGGCGCGAACGCCCTGCTGCTGCGCGGCACCGAGGGTGAGCCGTTCGCCAATCCGAAACGTCGGCCGGCGATCGAGCATGTGCATGAGGGGAGGAGCGACATCCTCTTCGAGGCAGAACACGACAGTCTCAGAAGCCTGCCGCAGTTGCCTCCGAACTCGGCTGCACAGGCGACGGTCGAGTGGATGCGCCGCGTCTTTCTCGGTGAGTTGCCGCTGCCGCTGCCGATCGCCAATCAACTCGCCTGTTGTCTGTACGCCTGTGGTCGTGCCACCGACCTCCATCAGGCGAAGGCGCTGGTGGCGTTGGATGGCAAGGGGTTGTCACTGGTCTGACCGGTCAATGACGACCGTCAAGGACCACCGTACCGTGTCGCCGGACGCCACCGGCAACGGAACCGTCAGGCCCCGCCGCGACACGGGTCGTCTGACGATATGCCCGGCGCAAGACGCCGGCCGTCGCCACCGCAGCCTATACCGGCGTACCAGGCGCCGCGACGTCGTGGATCAGTTGCAGGTCGTTGTCCTCGGCGAAGTGCAGGACGAAACGGTAGGCCATCGGCTCGACTTCGTACAATCGCCCATCGACATGAACCGCCTTCTCTCCCTTGTAGGTCCGCGGACCGACGTAGGGCGAATAGCGCATCCTCTTCTCGGCACCAAAGACCGATAGAACGCCACAAAGCCTTTCGGCCCAGTCGCTGGGACGAAACTTCCTGCCGCCAGTGGTCAAGCCGACGATGATGAAGGAGGGATGCGGCGTAGTGCTCATGTCTCGGTGATGTCGTGGCGAAATGGACCGGGAAAGGCTCCTGTAGCGCGTTGCCCGCCTGCCTGCACGGCCCTGTCGCCGATTCTAACAGAAAGTTCGACGCTCTGCCGGCGCATGGATGCACCACAGCGTCGGCCCACTCGCAGCAGCAGGAAACGATCGCGCACCACGTGGCTGTCGTTGCCGAATGGCGGGCGCATCGGGATGGTGGGCGATAGTGGGTTCGAACCACTGACTTCCACCGTGTGAAGGTGGCACTCTACCGCTGAGTTAATCGCCCAATTGCCCGCAGCCCGACTGCGCTGCAGAGACTTCCGCCGAACCGCCGCTGTCTGCCCGGCGCCGGCAACTTGGCCGCCGCCCTGCGCGACCTGCTGCGGCTGCCTCGTCCCCCGGCTGCAGATGAAACGCTCTGGCGGCGACGAAGCGGCGATTAGAGCACAAGTCGTTTTGCCGGTCAATGCGACAGCACGCCAACCGCCCTGGCGGGACGACACCGGGGGGCGAGCACGACCGCTGGTGGCGGGCGTCAGCACCCCATTCCTTCAGGCAGCGATCAGGAAGTCGCGGCTGATGCCGTCACCAAGCTCGTAGATGCGATCCATGAAATCGGTCAGATATTCGTGCAGACCGCCCGCCAGGACATCATCGATGCGGGCGAAATGGAGCCGGGCATGCAGTACGCCCGCCTGCCGCTGGGTCTCGGCCGAAGCATCGTTGGCAATCAGCTGCAGCATGCGGACGATACCGTCGGCACAGGCGTGCAGGGATCGCGGCAGATCCATCCGCAGAATCAGGAGTTCGGCAACACGCGCCGGAGTGATCGCATCGCGGTAGACCTTGCGGTAGACCTGGAATGCCGACAGCGACCGCAACAACGCGCCCCAGCGGTAGAAATCGCTGGCGCCCTCGTCGTCGCTCTGACGCAGGATGTGGTACTGCATGTCGAGAATACGCGCCGTGTTGTCACCCCGTTCGAGCAGGCCACCCAAGCGGATGAAGTGCAGCGCATCGTCCTTGAGCATGGTGCCGAAAGTCACTCCGCGCGTCACCGCCGAGCGCAGCTTGACCCAGTCGAAGAACTCGCTGATGCCCCGTGCGAGAATCTGCTCGAAGGTCTGCTGCCGCAGTTCGATCCAGGTGGCGTTGATGCTCTCCCACATTTCGGCGGTCAGCGTCCCGCGCACAGCATGCGCGTTCTCGCGCGCCGCACGCAAGCAACTGTAGATCGATGACGGATTCGTCGCGTCGGCAACCATGAACCGCAACACGTTGTCGACATCGACGCCGCTGTAGGTCTCGGCAAAAGCCGACTCGAGGCTGTTCAGAGCGAGAATGGCGCGCCAGTTCTCGTTCTGTGCGGCGATCGACTGGGGGACCAGCGACATCTGGTAGGACACGTCGAGCAGGCGCGCCAAGTTCTCCGCCCTTTCGGTATAGCGCGCCAGCCAGTACAAGTGGTCCGCCGTGCGACTCAGCATCTCGATCCTCCGTCCATCTCAGTTCTCCAGCACCCAGGTGTCCTTCGTTCCACCGCCCTGCGACGAGTTGACCACCAGCGAACCGGCTCGCAACGCAACGCGCGTCAGCCCACCCGGCACCATGCCGACGCCACGCTTGCCGGAGAGGACGAACGGGCGCAGGTCGAGGTGGCGCGGAGCAATTCCGGAGTCGACGAAGGTCGGGCAATTCGACAGCGCCAGCGTCGGCTGCGCGATGTATTTCTCCGGTGCGGCGATGATGCGGGCGCGAAACTGCTCGATCTCCGCCCGGCTCGAGGCGGGTCCGACGAGCATGCCGTAGCCACCGGCACCATGCACCTCCTTGACCACCAACTCGGGCAGGTGCGCCAGGACGTAGCGCAGGTCTTCGGGCTTGCGCAGCATCCAGGTCGGGACGTTGTTCAGCTTCGGCTCCTCACCGAGATAGAAGCGGATCATCTCGGGAACGTATGGGTAGACCGACTTGTCATCGGCGACACCGGTACCGATCGCGTTCGCCAGTGTCACGTGGCCGGCCCGGTAGGCCGACAGCAGGCCTGGCACGCCGAGCATCGAGTCCTTGTTGAACACCAGCGGATCAAGAAAATCGTCGTCGAGGCGGCGATAGATCACATCGACCTGCTGCGGGCCCTGCGTCGTGCGCATGAACACCGTTTCATTGCGGACGAACAGATCGCGGCCCTCGACGAGTTCGATTCCCATCTGCTGCGCCAGGAAGGTGTGCTCGAAATAGGCGCTGTTGTAGGCACCCGGAGTCAGCAGGACGACGGTCGGATTGGCGACGCCCTTGGGCGCCACCGTGCGCAGGTTGTCGAGCAACAGGTCGGGGTAGTGCTGCACCGGCGCAATCAGGTGGCGGGAGAAGAGTTCGGGAAAGAGCCGCATCATCATCTTGCGGTCCTCGATCATGTACGACACGCCCGAGGGCACCCGCAGATTGTCTTCCAGAACGTACGATTCCCCAGCCCCTGCCCGGACGATGTCAACGCCGGCGATATGCGCGTAGATCCCGGACGGAACGTCGATACCGATCATCTCGCGACGGAACTGTGCGTTGTTCAGCACCTGCTCGACGGGAACGCAGCCGGCCTTGAGAATCGCCTGCTCGTGATAGATGTCATGCAGGAACGCGTTCAGCGCCTGCACCCGCTGCCGCAGGCCGGCCTCGAGCTGCGCCCACTCGGCCGCCGGGATGATCCGCGGAATGATGTCGAAAGGGATCAGCCTTTCGGTCCCCGCCTCTTCTCCGTAGACAGCGAATGTGATGCCGACGCGATGGAACGCCGTGTCCGCTTCGGCCCGCTTGCGCTCGAGCCGCTCGGGCGGCATGCCGGCTAGCCATTCGGCAAAGGCACGGTAGTGCGGCCGCAGGCCAGCATCCGAATCGTACATCTCGTTATAGAACGCTCCGCTCATGAGGCTCACCGCGATATTAGGTCTCGACGTCTTCAAGCAGGAACTGTGCCACCCTGGAGCAGCCGCTGCCAGCTGGCGGCACAGTACTGCCGGTCGGGATTCGATGCAAGAGAA
Source organism: Candidatus Accumulibacter similis (assembly GCA_013347225.1). NCBI lineage: Bacteria > Pseudomonadati > Pseudomonadota > Betaproteobacteria > Candidatus Accumulibacter > Candidatus Accumulibacter similis. Next base: position 4,268,412 of record CP054595.1, read on the forward strand.
TGGTGCGTCGCCACTGCGACGCGCACGTTGCCGGTGCATCGGAGCCCGGGCTGTCTCGCTTGAATGCCGCTCAGGAAGCGCCACCGCACCCGCGCCCGTGCTACAATGCGCGCCGCACGTTGCAGCGCAGCTGCTGCGTGCCCCGAGCATCGCGAACCTGGCCGTAAGTCTCAAGCCCCCCTGCCTTCTGGTGTCGATCACTTCAGCGCCTTCCCGGCACAAAGCTTCTGTGCCAATGGGTGCCGACTCCTGTTGATCCGACAGAGTCTGTCTCGCAGCCTTTCGTTGGTTGGCGTTGCCCTTCCTGCTTCATTCGCACCCCCCCGCGCGGCTGGCGGCGAGGGGCTGCACATCCATGCGAAAGACAACATGAATTTTGTAGAAATCGGGCTCAACCCCGCCCTCCTCGCAGCGCTCACCGATTCAGGCTACGACGTGCCGACGCCGGTGCAGGCACAAGTCGTCCCCGCCGCCATCGAAGGCCGCGACATCATTGCCTGCTCGCAAACCGGTTCCGGCAAGACTGCTGCCTTCATGCTGCCGCTCCTGCACCGCCTCGCTCTGCAGGAGCGGCCGGCAACGGCCGCGCGCAGTGCTGGCCGGGAAGGCGGCCGGACGCCGCCGCGTGGCCGCGACCAGCAACGTTGGCAACCGGCACGGCCACGCGTGCTGGTCCTCACGCCGACCCGTGAGCTCGCGCTGCAGGTCACTGCCGCCAGCGAGAAGTACGGTCGCCGCATGCACCAGGTGCGGGCTGTCGCCATCCTCGGCGGCATGCCCTACCCGAAACAGATGGAACTTCTCGGCCGCAACCCGGAGATCCTCGTTGCCACGCCAGGCCGCCTTATCGACCACATGAGTTCGGGCAAGATCGACTTCGCGCAGTTGCAGATGCTGGTCCTCGACGAAGCGGACCGCATGCTCGACATGGGATTCATCGACGACATCGAGCGGATCGTCGCGGCAACCCCGCCCTCGCGCCAGACAATGCTCTTCTCGGCGACACTCGACGGCACGGTCGGCGTGATGGCACAGCGCATCACGCGCAACGCGCTGCGCATCGAGGTCGACGCTCCGTCCGCCAAACACGAGAACATCGAGCAGCGCATGCACTTCGTCGACGATCTGGCGCACAAGAACCGCCTGCTCGACCACCTGCTGCGCGATGCGTCGATCGACCAGGCACTCGTCTTCACGGCGACCAAGCGCGATGCGGACAGCGTCACCGATCGCCTGAACGTCGCCGGCCTGAATGCTGCAGCGCTCCACGGCGACATGCACCAGGGTGCCCGCAACCGTACGCTCGCCGCGATGCGGCGTGGCCAGGTGCGAATCCTGGTCGCCACCGACGTCGCCGCACGCGGCATCGACGTGCCGACGATCACACACGTCTTCAACTACGACCTGCCGAAGGCTGCCGAGGATTACGTGCATCGCATCGGCCGCACCGGGCGCGCTGGCCGCAGCGGCCTGGCGATTTCGCTCGTTCATCACGCGGAACAATTCAACGTCAGGCGAATCGAGCGTTTCACGCGGCAAAGCATCCCGGTCGAAGTCGTCGCCGGCCACGAGCCGACGCGCCGTCCGCAGGCGGCCAAGCCTCGCCCGGAAGGCAGGCCATGGCACGGGGCTGACAAGCGCACGGCGCAGCCAGCCGGACAGGCCGACAAGCGCGTCGGCAAACCGGCAGCGCACTGGCGCGACGGGCTGCCGCGCACCGCTCGCCACGATTCGGTACATGGCAAGACGGGCGGCAGCGCCACCGGCCGCAGGAACTCCGCCAGCGGCCGTTGAGAGGACCAGGGCACTCAGAAGTGCCCCGGCCGACGCTCCGGCAGCACATCGCCTTTCCTGTCGAGCCGGTCCTCCAGTTCACCGACGCACGCGGCGACGCTGTTTGCCGACTGCTCCAGCGCCGTCAGGAGTTCCTTCTCGAGCCGGTCGAGCCGCTCCAGGATCGCCGCGTCACTCGCCAGCGGCGTCGCACCGCCGCGGCCAGACAACTTCTGCAACTCGCCTTCGAGAAAGGAACGCAGTTCGGTGAAGCGCGAGGCTTCGGCCTTGTCCGCGAGTTCGCGGTTGAGTTGCAGTTCCTGCGCATGGCGGCGCGAATCGAACAGCGCCGAGGCCTGCACATAGACGACGAAGATCAGGAAGAAGGCGGCCAGGAAAGCGATGACACCGAGCATGATCACGCCGAGCGGCGCTTCGACCTGCGCCAACCCCAGTGACAGCGTCGTCGGTGTCGTGAAGGCGTGCCAGTTGAGCGCGGAGAAGGCGGCGACGAGGGTGAAGACGAACAGCAGAAAAACGGTACGAAGCTTCATTAGAGTGATGACTCCTTGAGATATCCGGAACCGACGGCAATTGCAGCGGCAGCAGGCGGATAGTATCGCAGGCTTGCCGACACCGGCCACTGCGCCAGCGACCGACAGCGGACATTGCGGCGGTTCAGGGAAGGTCGGCAGACGGCATGCGGGCGAGGATGATCGCTGCCTTTCTTGCCAGCCCCGGTGCGTTGCGGTTGCGGTCGTAGAAGCGCGGGCTGGGAAGCATTCCCGCCAGCCGCGCAGCCTGCTCGCGCGAAAGCTGTGCCGCCGGGACACCATGATAGTGACGGGCGGCCGCTTCGGCTCCGAAAACGCCATTGCCCCATTCGATGACGTTGAGGTAGACCTCGAGAATCCGCTCCTTGCTCCACACGCCTTCGAGCATCAGCGTGATGACGGCCTCTTCCGCCTTGCGCCATGGCGTCCGCGCCGGAGTCAGAAAGAGGTTCTTGGCCAGCTGCTGCGAGATGGTCGAGCCGCCGGCAACGACCCGGCCCTTCTTCTGGTTCTTCTCGATCGCCTGCTGGATGCCGTCCCAGTCAAAACCCTCGTGATCGACGAAGCGGGCGTCCTCGGCAGCGACGACCGCGCGCTTGAGGTGAACCGATATGCGATCGTAAGGCACCCATTGCTTGCGCAGTTCTGCTTCCGGTTGCTGCCGACGCAGTTCCTCGAGACGGATGGCCATGAAGCGCGTGACGTCGGGGTTCGCCCAGTTCCACCAGAGAACCCAGCCGAACAACCAGAACTGATAGAGGACCAGCAGGGCCATGCCAGCAAGCAGCACGCGCTTCGCCCAGAGCAGGAGCCTCATTGACTCCCGGTCTGCCGGCTGCCGGCGCGCAGCATTGCCAGCACCGGCGCCGTCGCTGGCCGGACGCCACGCCAGAGCTGGAAGGCCTCCGCCGCCTGCTCGACCAGCATTCCTAGGCCGTCTGCCAGGCGCGCCGCCCCGCGACTGCCGGCAAGGCGCAGGAACGGGGTCTCGTCCTCACCGTACATCATGTCGTAGGCGAGGCTGTCGCGAGCGAAGAGCCCGTCCGGCAAGGGCAACGAGGCGCCGGCAAGACTGGCCGACGTGGCATTGATCAGGAGATCGAAGCTCTGCCCGGCGAGTTGCGGGTAAGAACAGGCGCTGACCGCACCGGCGCCCGGCATCCGTGCCGCCAGCTCATGCGCACTGGCTTGGGTCCGGTTGGCGATCACCAGCCGGCGCGGTCCGGCCTCGAGCAGAGGGCCGAGAACGCCGCGCGCGGCGCCACCGGCACCGAGCAGCAGGACACGCATGCCGACGATCGGGCAACCCAGATTCTGTGTCAAATCGCGCAGCAGACCGGCGCCGTCGGTATTGTCACCGAGCCACGCCGGCCCGTCGAAGAACAGCGTGTTGACCGCCCCCGCGAGCCCGGCCCGCGGCGTCAGTCGCGTTGCCAGCCGACAGGCCTCCTGTTTGAACGGCAGCGTGACGTTGGCACCGCAACCACCGCCGGCGACGAAGGCACGAACGCTGCCGGCAAAGCCATGCAGCGGGACGAGGATCGCCTCGTAAGCGAGATCCTGGTTGCATGCCGCCGCGAACGCGGCGTGAATGGCTGGCGACTTGCTGTGGCTCACCGGATTGCCGAAGACGGCGTAGCGGTCGCTCATCGCTTGGCGGCCCTGGTTTCCAGGCTATCACGCTGTGTGAAGTTCCAAGTGCGGGTTATCACCAGGGTGTCCGTATCGTGCCGGATGGCCGGCGGGAAGGCGGCGAACGGTGATGCCATGACGACGATCCGGCGGGCCGCATCGTCGAGCACCTTGTGGCCCGACGAACGGTTGATCTCGACTGCATCGACCGAGCCATCGCTCCTGACCGTCACCGTCAGGACGAGGCTGCCGTAGAGCTTGCCGCGCGCCTCGGCCGGGTAGTTGAGGGTCCCGACCCGCTCGACTTTCTGCCGCCACTCCTCGAAGTATTGCGCGAACCGGTACTCCATCGCGCTGCTGCCGAGAAACTGCTTGCGGGGCCGCTTGCTGTATTCATCGAGTTCCTTGGCAATTTCTCCCTCGAGACGGGCCATCGCCAGCGCGCTCTGGGCGAGGTCACGACCACTGAGATTCGGCACGGGATCCGGCTGTGCCTCCTGTGCAGTGGTCGGTGACAGCGAATCCCTGCTCTGTGCCTGCGCCGCCAGCCGCTGCTGATGCGCTTCGAGGGCCTGGATCCGCTTCTGCGAGTGTTCGAGCTCGTCACCATGCTGCTGCCGGGGTGCTGCCGGCATCGGCGTCTTCGCCCGGTGCTCGTGCTCGGTATTGCCACCACTGTCGAGATTCGCCTGCGCCTGCACCGTCGCCTCCTCGGGTGGCCGCGCCGAACGACGATTGACCAGAACGACGTCGAGCGCGCGTTCCCGAACGCTGCGCGACGCGTCGGGAAAGCTGAAATGCAGTGACAACAGGAGACCGTGCAGCAGCAGGGAAAACCCGACCGCCAACGCCAACCGGTGGTTGGCCGACCATCGATCGAACCGATGCAACGATCCCTGCCTCACCTCAATCGACAGCCTCCGGTAACTTTTCGATCACCGCCGCAGGAGTCGTCGGTAACGGCAGGGTCTCGAGGTAGCGGCAGCCGAGCGCCAGGGTCAGGTAGTCCACCGATTCGATCTGCAGCAGGATCCGCTGCCCCGGCTTCAGTTCCGGCGCCGACGGCACGCGCTGTACGAGCGGCAGGTCATCGAGCCGCGCCAGGTTCTCACGGCCGATGGTCGCCGCAATGCGCTCGATTCCCTGCTGCCGCAGCCAGCGCAGGCACCAGTAGCGCTCCATGCCGCGCTGAAACTCGGCGTAGGCCGCATAGGTCAGCTCGAAATCGCGCAGCGCGGCGAACAGTGCATCCGAGCGGGCAGCAAACGGTGGCGTGTCGGCCTTGAGGCAGGCAACCAATTGCCACTGGTTGAGCAGGTCCACGTAGCGTCGCAGGGGCGACGACAGCCAGGCATACTGCTTGACTCCAAGTCCTTCGTGCGCTTGCGGCGCGGTGCTCATGCGCACCTTGCCGCCACCCTGCACACGGTAGATCGCCGCCACCCCACGGCTGGCCAACAGTGCACCCCAAGTGCTGTTGGCAACGATCATCAGTTCGGCAACCAGCTTGTCGAGCGGGCTGCCGCGGCGGCGCGCGGAAATCTCGACGCGACAGCTTTCCGCGTCGTCGAGATCACCCTCGATGCGGAAGTTGAAATCCTTGTTGTCAGGCGTTGCCGATGCTTTGCCGCGCCGACCCTCGCAGGCGTTGGCCAGTTGCCAGAGCGTCAGCAACTCGTCGCGAAAGGGAAATTGCGCCAGCCCGGCAGCCAGCGTCTGCTCGTTGAACAACGGTTCGATGTCGTGATGACGCAGGTTGGCGACGACGGGAACCATTTCCAGCCGTGACTCGTCGCCGACAATCTCGAGTTCCGGCGTCACCGTGAGGTAGAGCGAGACGGCCGGGAGCGCGCGCCCGCTGGCCAGTGTGTAGCGCTCCACCACCGCGTCCGGCAGCATCGTGAACTTGCTGCCGGGCATGTAGACCGTCGATAGCCGGGCGCGCGCAATTTCGTCGAGCGGCGAGCCCCGAGCGATGCCGAGAGCCGGGGCCGCTATGTGGATGCCGACCCGCCAGCCGACGCCGGGCAGCGACTGCAGCGAAAAGGCATCGTCGATCTCGGTCGTCGTCGCGTCGTCGATCGAGAAGGCCTGGACGTCGGCAGGCGGCAGGTCGACCGGCAGCAGCGGCGGCTCGACGGCCGGGAAGGCTGTCCCGCGCGGAAACTGTTCGAGCAGGAAGCGCTGCAGATGATAGTCGTACGGCGAGCGGATGGCGCCACAGCGATGCAGCAGGTGTGCCACGGAGAGGCCTGTCTCGCTGCACGCGGCCTCGAGTGCCTTGGTCTCGCCGCGATTGCGATCCGGCCTGTAGAGCAGTTGCCCGAGCAGCGGCGGGAACTCGGGCGGCAGGTTGAACGAGGTCAGCTGGGCCACCATGCGCTCGATCGTCAGTGCCTGCTGACGCTTCTTCTCGAGACCGGCAAGAGCGGCCTGGAGAATTTCCGGCGGCGCCTTGCGGAAACGCCCGCGGCCCTTGCGGTGGAAATACACCGGTGCTGCGTGCAGCGCCAGGAGCAACGCCGCCGCTTCGACCGCACTGGCAGGGTGACCGAAGTACTCGTCAGCAAAATCGGCGAAATGGAATTCGCTGTCAGTGACGCACTCCCACAAAAAGTCGGCTTCGATGCCGGGCAGCAGCAGTTCCGCCTGCTCGAGCAGCACTCCCGGCGCCGGCTCGTCGTAACGCAGCAGGACGCTGGCAGCCTTGATCTTGCTGCGCTTCCCGGATGCTGTCTCGACCTGCAACGAGCTGTCGTTGTCGGCCAGGATGGTGGCCGCACGAAAAGCGCCGTCTTCTTCGAACAGTACATGCATCGGGGTCATTATAACCGGCAGAATTCAAGGATTTGCGGCAGCAGGCGGGGAAAGCTGAGGAAGCTGTGGTCGCCACCCTCGATGACGATCTGCCGGCTGCCGGCATAGCGTGCGAGGGCCTGGCGGTAGTCAAGAACCTCGTCGCCGGTCTCGACCAGCAGCAGATAGCGCGCCGCCGTGACCTGCGGTGTTTCGAGCAGACGCAGTTGCGTGACGTGCTCGTCGGCAAAGTCGAAGCATTCGCCAGTGTGAAAATTGCTGTGCCTGCCGACCAGCCCAGCGAGAAGCTCCGGCGCCATCACAGCCGGATTGACCAGGACCGCTCGCAGGTCGTGCTTCTCCGCCAGCCAGGCAGCATAGTAACCGCCCAGCGAGCTGCCCACCAGCGTCGTCTCGCCGGCACCGCCAGACAGCGCCGCCTCGGCACTGGCGATTGCGGCCAGCGGGACGGGCGGCAGGACAGGACAGGCGAAACGATCACCCAGGCCACGCGCGGCGAGGAAATCGCCGAGCAGGCGCGCCTTCCACGATGCCGGCGACGAGCAGAATCCGTGCAGGTAGAGAATGCGCGATGCGGCAGCCATCTCAACCAGCCGTCCAGGCGATCATGTCGTAGTGCCAGGTGAGCAGGACGACGATGCCGAAAGCGATCCGGTACCAGGCGAAGATCGAAAAGTCATGCGTGCTGATGTAGCGCAGCAGACCTCGCACCGCCCAGAACGCCGAGATGAACGAGGCGATGAAACCAACTGCCCACATTCCCAGATCGTCGAAGGACAACAGCGCACGTTCCTTGTAGAGCTGGTAGATGCTGGCGCCGATCAGGGTCGGCATTGCCAGAAAAAAGGAGAACTCGGTCGCCGCCCGCCGTGACAGGCCGAAGAACAGGCCACCGATGATCGTCGCCCCCGAACGAGAGGTGCCCGGAATCAGCGCCAGCGCCTGCGCCAGGCCGAGCTTGAGGGCATCGACGGGCGACAGATCGTCGATCGATTCGATGCGGATGCAATGCTCCCGGCGCTCGGCCCAGAGAATCACCAGGCCACCGATGATGAAGGCCGCTGCCACCACCGGCGCATTGAACAGGTGCGCCTTGATCGCCTTGCCGAACAGCAGACCGAGGATCGCCAGCGGCAGGAACGCGATCAGGATGTTGAGCGCGAAGCGCTGCGCGGCAGGCTCATTCGGCAGTCCGCGGACGACGCTGCCGATCTTCGCCCGGTACTCCCAGCAGACCGCCAGCATCGCCCCCGACTGGATGACGATCTCGAACAGCTTGCCGCGCTCGTCGTTGAAGTCGAGCAGATCACCGGCGAGAATCAGGTGACCGGTCGAGGATACCGGCAGGAATTCGGTGATCCCTTCGACGATACCGAGAATCAGGGCTTTCAGCAGCAGCAGAGCATCCACAGCAGACTTTCAAAAAGCCAGCATTCTAGCACTCAGGGGCGGGTTGCCCGTTCGAGCGCCGTCAGCCAGGTGATCGCCTGTTGCCGATCGTCCCCGCACATCTCGTCCGAGGGCTGCAGCCCGGCACAGCAGCAAGGACGCTCAGGTCTGCCCCACAGACGGCAGCGGTAATCGCCGTCCAGGCTGGCGCAACGCTCGCCGGCCGCCTTGCCGCGCGGGTGCCCGGGCATCGGCGTGCTGATCGAGGGCGCGATGCAGCAGGCGCCACAGCCCGGGCGGCAGTCACCCGCGCGACGTGGCACTGCCGTGCGACGTTGCGTCGCGGTTGCCAGCCGCTGCTTCGCCCGCCGCTGCCTGGAAACCACCATGGCCAAGCCGACGTGACAGGGCTGCCGCCGTTTCCTTCGTCAGCTGCGCCGTCGGGCTGTCCCAGTCCATGTCGAAACTGCCGATGATGCCAAGCAGGGTCATCGCCGCCACCATACGGCCCGCGTGATTGAAGACCGGCGCACTGAAGCCGTTGACCCCGGGGGTGACGCTGCCGGCGGCGCGTGCGATGCCGTGCCGCCGGATCTCGTCGAGCTGCACCGCCAGCGCGGCGCGCAATGCTGCTGGCGCCGCCTGCCGTGCCGCGGCCGCCGCCTCGATCTCCGCATCGAGCATCCGGCGCAAGTAGGGCGAACGATAGAAGGCGGCAAAGGCAAGTCCGGTCGCCGACGAGATCAGCGGCAGCACGACACCGGTGCGCAGCGTCACGGTCACCGGCCCGCCGGCCTCCAGCCAGCGGACGCAGGTGGCACCGCGATTGCCCCACATCGCGAGGGCGACGGTCTCGCCGCTGCGCTCGCAGAGATCTTCGAGCAGCGGCCCCGCCAGCCGCACCGGGTCCAGCCGCGCCAGGCTGGCGAGTCCCAGTTCGAGGGCAAAGCCACCAAGGTCGTAACGCCCGGTATTGGCGTCCTGTTCGACGAGCCCCATGCGCATGAAGCTGACCAGGTAGCGACGCGCCTTGGCTGCCGGCATGCCGGCGCTGCGCGACAGGTCGCGCAACAGCATCGAGCGACCACTGCTCGCCAGTGCCTGCAGCAGCCGGGTACCAATCTCGACCGACTGGATACCCTGGCTCTGCCGGACGGGATCGCTGACCTCGGCTTCGGGCACGTCCCTGCCGACCGCGTCAGGCCAGCGCCTGCAGGGCCGCCGCGTAGTCCGGCTCGTCCTTGATCTCGCCGACGAGCTGGCTGTAGAGGACGCGATCATCGGCGTCGAGAACGACCACCGCACGCGCGGCAACGCCGGCCAGCGGCCCCTCGCTCAGGGCAACGCCGTAATCGGTGAGAAACTCCCGTCCACGCATGGTCGATAGCGTCACCACGTTGTCGAGCCCTTCGGCGCCGCAGAAACGGCTCTGGGCGAACGGCAGATCGGCCGAAATGCACAGCACGGCCACTCCCGGCAGCGCACTCGCCTCCTCGTTGAACTTGCGGACCGAGGTGGCGCAGGTGGGCGTGTCGATGCTGGGGAAGATGTTGAGAATCTTGCGCTGGCCAGCAAAGCTCTGCAACGTGACGTCGGCGAGGTTCTTGCCGACCAGCGAGAACGCCGGCGCCACCTGTCCTGGCTGCGGGAAACTGCCACTGAGCTGAAAGGGCTTGCCGCCCAGAGTCACTGTGCTTGTCATGTCGGATCCTGATCGGGAATGAGGGTTGGAGGGACCGGAGGACGCTGCCTGCCGTCTTCCCCGGTGCCCCTTGGTCATTATGGCATGGCCGAAGTTCAGCGGCCACGCCGAGAAAAGGATGTCTGCGGTGACGGCAGTGGCCGGCAGCCCGTCCTGAACACATTCCTGTCACCTGCCCGGCACCCCGACCGGCACCGGCAAACAGGCGGCATCGAGCGCGACCAGTCAGCGCAGCGCGCGCAGTCGCTTCTCGACGCCCACGACGACGTAGGCGACCACGCCCACAGCGCCAATCTCCAGCCACTCCCGCCGGCCGATCGGCGCGGTGGCAAACAGGCGGTTCATCAACGGCAGGTAGGTCAGTGCGAGCTGCAGCAGGGCCATCACCACGATGCCGTACCAGATCGCCGGGTTGGAGAAGAGCCCCAGCCGCACCGCGGAAAGCTTCAATGAGCGGCAGTTGAACAGGTACATTGCCTCGACGACGACAAAGACGTTGACGGCGACGGTTCGTGCCTCGGCGAGCGAATGGCCCTGGGCCAACTCGCGCAGGAACAGCCCGAAGGAACCGGCCAGCAGCAGCAGGCTGACGAGGACGATTCGCCAGACGAGCGCTGCGTCAAGGATCGGTGTTCCTGGCGGGCGCGGCGGGCGGCGCATGACGGCATGCTCGATGGGCTCGAAGGCCAGCATGAGGCCGAGAAAAACCGCCGTGGTCATGTTGATCCAGAGAATCTGCAGCGGCGTGATCGGCAGTGTCGCTCCGGCCAGGATCGCTGCCACGATCACCAGGCCCTCACCGAAGTTGGTCGGCAGTGTCCAGGTGATGAACTTCACCAGATTGTCGTAGACACCCCTCCCCTCCTCGACGGCGGCCTCGATGGCGGCGAAATCGTCATCGGTCAGAACCATTTCAGCGGCGTCCTTGGCCACTTCGGTGCCGCCCAGGCCCATGGCGATGCCAATGTCGGCCTGCTTCAGGGCTGGCGCGTCGTTCACCCCGTCGCCGGTCATCGCCACCACCTCGCCATTGGCCTGCAGCGCCTGTACCAGCCGCAGCTTCTGTGCCGGCTCGACGCGCGCGAAGACGTTGCTCCGGCGCACCACTTCGCGCAATGCCTCATCATCGAGCGCCGCCAGCTCGCGGCCGCTGATCGCCGTCTCGCCGGCCTTGGCGATCGCCATCTGCCGGGCAATCGAAAGTGCCGTGTTGGCGTGATCACCGGTGATCATCTTGACCGTGATGCCGGCTGCGTGACAGGTTCTGACGGCGGCAATCGCCTTCGGTCGCGGCGGGTCGACCATCCCCACCAAGCCGACGAACTCCAGGCCGGCGTCGGCACTGCTGGGGGTCAGTGAGCTGCCCGAAGCGGCGGCAAGGCGAGCCACGGCCAGCACCCGCAGACCCGCCGCCGCCATCGTCGCGGCAACGCCCTCGATTTCCTCGCGGCGCAGCGCTACATTCCGCCCGCTGCCGTCGAGCATGCTCAGCGATCGCGACAGCAGCTGTTCGAGCGCCCCCTTGAAATAGGCAACCCGCGCCCCCTCGATGTCGTGCAGGGTTGCCATGTACTGCCGTGTCGAATCGAAGGGAATCTCGTCCAGACGCGGAAACAACTTCTGCAACGTCCGCTCGTCGAGCCCCGCCTTGCGCGCAACGACGAGCAGCGCACCCTCGGTCGGGTCACCGACGATCTCCCAATGGCGGTTGCTCCGGTTCAGGCCGGCATCGTTGCACAGCGCCCCGGCCAGCAGGCACTCGCGCAACGCGCCGGCAACATCGCCACCATCGCCGATCATGCCAGTCGGCGAATAGCCGCTGCCGGTGACCGCAGTCCGTACGCCACCGGCGTAAATCTCGCGCACGGTCATCTGGTTCTCGGTCAGGGTGCCGGTCTTGTCCGAACAGATCACCGTTGTGCTGCCAAGGGTCTCGACCGCCGGCAGCTTGCGAATGATCGCCCGTCGCTTGGCCATGCGGGAAACGCCGATGGCCAGGGTGATCGTCATCGCCGCCGGCAGCCCTTCCGGAATCGCGCCAACCGCCAGTGCCACAGCTGCCATGAACATGGCGAACACCGACTCTCCCCTGCCGATGCCGACGGCAAAGGTCAGCCCGGCAAGCAGGCCGATTGCGACCAACAGCCAGTTGCTGAAGACCGCCATGCGGCGGGTCAGCGGCGTCGTCAGGTCAGGGGTCTCGGCGATCAGCCGCGAGATACGGCCGGTTTCGGTATGGTCGCCCGTCGCGACGACGACGCCGGCTCCCTGACCGCTGATCATCACGGTACCGGCGTAGGCCATGTTGCAGCGCTCGGCGAGCAGAGTGCTCTCCGGCAACGCGTCGCCGCCCTTGGCAACTGCCGTCGACTCGCCGGTCAGTGCCGCTTCGATGGCTTGCAGATCCCTGGCCCGGAACAGCCGCAGGTCGGCCGGCACCTTGTCACCCGCCGCCAGCAGAACGACATCGCCAGGTACAAGTTCGGTCGATGACAGGCGGTGCTTGCACCCCCCCCGCAGCACCGTGACCTCGCTCGTGACCGAACGGGCCAGCGCGGCCAGGGCGCTCTCGGCGCGGCCTTCCTGGATGAAGCCAATCACCGCGTTGACCACGGTGACGCCAAAAATCACGGCCGCGTCAACCCATTCACCGAGGACGGCAGTCACCACGCCGGCCAGTACCAGCACCAGCACCAACGGCTGCACGAACTGCAGCGCGAACCGCAGTATCGGTCCGCGGCTCGGGGCGGGCGTCAGCCGGTTCTCGCCGTGTTGCGAGCGGCGGCAGGCCGCTTCTGCGTCGTCGAGCCCCTGTTCGAAGCTGGCCGTCAGGCGCGCGGCCGCTTCCTCTGCCGGCAGCGAGTGCCAGGCGACATCCTGCAGCAATGACTTGCTCATCGGAAGGGAATTCTCCCGCGGAAACGTCCCGCGCCAACGTTGCTGTAGTATTCTAGCATTCGTCCCCCCGGCAGCCGGTGCCACTCCACGGAGCGGCCGCGCCGGCCTTCGCGCAAAGGGGGAACCTGGAGACAGACATCGCCATCTTGAACGGCAGGCTGCGGTGGCTCTCGGGAGCGAGAGCGGGGGCGCGACAGTGCGTACGCTGGCCGACGCCGATCGGCGTGGCAGCGTTGTTGCTGCTCGCCGTTGATGTACGGGCCCACAACATCGCCGATGACGACATGTCGTTCCCGCTGGCCACGGCAGTGCTGCCGGTCAACCCGGCGAACGCCGCCGCACCGCCTTCGCCGGAGGTTGCCAGCGCCCCCGGCGAGCACGAACCGGCGCCGCAATGGCTGTCGCCGGCCCCGCTGCCGGCAGTTCCCTCTCTGAATGAGGACGAATTCACCCCTCCCGTCGCCACGGCATCGCGCGTGCTGTTGCGAAGGCCTGGCAGGCAGGTGACGCCCGGCCCGGCAGCCGTCCCAGGCGGGACGTCAATCGCTGCCACCACAGGCCTCGTGCCGGCTGGGGAGGATATCCTGGCGACACTGAACAACCTGCAGCACACGGTCGCCGAACTGATCGTCGACACCACCAATGCGCGCGTCGGCCCGGGCGGAGACGTCAGTTTCTCTGTCGCCGGCATCGAGGGCTTTCACTACAGCGCCCGCGACGGTCAGGCCTCGATCGGGCACGGTGACCTCTCGCTGTCCGTCGTCGACCACACCGGCGACCGCCGGCAACCCGCTGCGGCGACGCGCCTGGCGCCTGCGATTCCCGCCAGCCACGATGTCAGTCCGCCGCTCCAGTTCATCGAACTCCTGCGAGAAGTGCTCGCCTATCCGCTGGTCTGGGTCCTCGCCTTCCTGCTGCTCGTTGCCCGGATCGCGCTGCTGATCGCCAGCCGACGTGCCCGGAAGCAGCGCCGCAGAAGACGTTCCGTCAGCCGGCAACCGGAGAGGCCGCAGAAGGTCCGCAAGCGCGTCCGCATCCGCATCCGGCAACGGCAACCGGTGATCGGTGTGCAGCAACCCCGGTAGTCGAGACAGCGCCGTCCCGGGCGTCGCCGCTGCCTCCCAGCGGCTTCATGGGAGACGCGCAAGTTACCGTTTTCAAACAGGATTCTTTGTTCGGCCACGGCCGGCGGCTTGCGGTATACTGGTGTCGACGCCGCTGCTTTCAGATCCCCGGCGGCCTGCGTTGCCCACTCTCAACTTCCCCAGGAATCCATCATGTTGCAGAAATCTGCGTCCTTCCCCGGAATTCAGGGCCCAATTGTCACGATCATCATGGATGGCTACGGCATTGCCAAGTCGGATGTCGGCAGCGCCATCGCCGCAGCCAGGAAGCCCACCCTGGACCGCCTGCTCACCACCTGTCCGAACGTCACCCTGCGCGCCCATGGCACGGCTGTCGGAATGCCTTCCGACGAGGACATGGGCAACTCCGAAGTCGGTCACAACGCCATCGGCGCCGGCCAGGTCTACAGCCAAGGCGCGGCGCTGGTCGCCGACGCCATCGCCGCGGGCTCGATCTGGCAAGGCGCAGCCTGGCAGCAGATCGTCGCCGGTGCGCGGGCCGGCCGCGGCGTCATCCACTTTCTCGGCCTCTTCTCGGACGGCAACGTCCACAGCCACATCGACCACCTGCGCGCGATGATCCAGCGCGCCAAGGAGGAAGGCGTGCCGGCTGTCCGCATCCATATCCTGCTTGACGGACGCGACGTTCCGGAAACCAGCGCCCTCGACTATGTCCTGCCGTTCGAGTCCTTCCTGGAAAAGATCAGTGACGCCGGCTTCGACGCCCGCGTCGCCTCCGGCGGTGGCCGCATGAGCATCACCATGGACCGCTACGAGGCCAACTGGAACATGGTCGAGCGCGGCTGGCAGACGCACGTCCGTGGGGAAGGCGAGCAGCACGAGAGTGCATCGCAGGCGATCAGTTCGCTGCGTGCGCGCTTTCCGGCAACGATCGATCAGGATCTGCCGCCTTTCGTGATCGCCAGCGGCGGGCGCCCGGTCGGCACGATCGAGGATGGTGACTCGGTCGTCTTCTTCAACTTCCGCGGTGACCGCGCGATCGAGATCACGCGCGCCTTCGAGGAAGCGGACTTCGACAAGTTCGACCGCGTCCGCGTACCGCAGGTGACCTACGCCGGAATGCTGCAGTACGATGGCGACCTCAAGCTGCCAAAGCGCTTCCTCGTCGATCCGCCGGCGATTCTCGATACCATGGGCGAGTGGTTTGCCAAGTCCGGAATCACCCAGTTCGCCTGTTCCGAAACGCAGAAGTTCGGGCACGTGACCTACTTCTGGAACGGCAACCGCTCGAACAGGTTCGATGGCGAGACCTACGAAGAGGTCCTCAGCGACGTCGTCCCCTTCGAGCAGCGGCCGTGGATGAAAGCGGCGGAAATCGCCGACGCGATGATCGCGGCCCTGAAGAGCGGGCGTTACCGCACCCTGCGCTGCAACTTCGCGAATGGCGACATGGTCGGCCACACCGGCCACTTCCGAGCCGCAACGATGGCCATCGAAGCGGTCGACCTGCAACTGGCGCGCATTCTGCCCGTCATCGACGCCATGGGCGGCGTTGCCCTGATCACGGCCGACCATGGCAACGCGGACGAGATGTACGAGATCGACAAGAAGACCGGACAGCCCGCGAGGAATGCGGACGGGTCGTTCAAGAGCAAGACCTCGCACACGCTCAACCCGGTACCACTGATCCTCTACGACAACGCGAGTGGCGGCCGGCTCGGTCTGGCGCAGACCGCCTCCGCAGGTCTGTCAAACATCGCCGCGACGATCGCCAACCTGCTTGGTTTCGAGAAACACGCCAAGTGGGACGAGAGCCTGCTGACCGTCCGCCAGGCTTAGAGAGGCGAGCTGCGAGCGGCCCGGCACCACGCCCATCGCCGCGCAAGGCCCGCGTCGCACGCGCGACGGATCGTCGGCCCTGCACCGCCGGCAGGGAGGCGGCAACCGCGTCGCAGTTGCCGCCTCTCATGCGTTGCGGCCGGTGGCTACTTGCTGACTCCCTCACCCGGGCGGACAATGCCGAGGAAGCTGTCCGCCTTCAGTGCCGCGCCGCCGATCAGGCCGCCGTCGATGTCCTTCTGCGCCAGCAGACCGGCAGCGTTCTCGGGTTTCATCGAACCGCCGTACTGAATGCTGATCGACTGGGCGACGCTGTCGCCGTAAAGCGTCGCCAGCAGGCCGCGTACGAAGGCGTGCGCCTGCTGTGCCTCGTCGTCGCTGGCGGTGACGCCGGTGCCGATGGCCCAGACCGGTTCGTAGGCGATCACCGTGGACAGCGCTTCGTCGGCTGAAAGGCCGGCGTAGGCGCCGTTGACCTGTTTCGTCAGGACACTTTCAAGCCGGCCTTCCTGGCGCTCGGAGAGTGTCTCGCCAATGCAGATGATCGGCTTCATTGCCAACGACAGGACCTTCCTGACCTTCCTGTTCACCGTTTCGTCAGTCTCGCCGAAGTAGCTGCGCTGCTCGGAGTGACCAACGATCACGTAGTCGACACCGATCTCCTTCAGCATGTCGGCGCTGACCTTGCCGGTGAAAGCGCCCTGGTTTTCCCAGTGCACATCCTGCGCGGCGAGCTTGACGTTGCTCCCCTGCAGCACTTCGGCCACTTTCGCCAGAGCGAGATGGGTCGGGGCGATCGCGACGACCACCTGCTTGATGTCCCTGGCGGCAGCGACCACTTCAGCAGCCAGCTTGACTGAATCGGCAACGGTCTTGTTCATCTTCCAGTTGCCGGCGATTACGATTTTGCGCATGTTGTTCCTCGATGTTGTATTGCGGGGGATGACTGGAGAAGCCAGTCGGACCCGACCTCGCCGGGTCCGTCGGCATCACTTCTCGGAGAGTGCGGCAACGCCCGGAAGAATCTTGCCTTCGAGATACTCCAGGGAGGCGCCGCCACCGGTGGAACTGTGCGTGACCTTCTTGTCGGCACCGTACTTCTTCGCGGCGGTGGCCGTATCCCCGCCGCCGATGACCGTGATGGCACCCGCAGCAGTCGCCTCGACGACCGCCTGCGCCATCGCGCGCGTGCCGGCTTCGAACTTGTCGAACTCGAAGACGCCCGCCGGGCCATTCCAGATGATCGTCCTGGCCTTCCTGATCGCGTCGCTGAAGATGCGCGTCGACTCGGGGCCGCAGTCGAGTCCAAGCCAGCCATCCGGAATCCCGTCTGCGTCATTGGCGGTGCCGGTGTTGGCATTGGCGTCGAACCTGTCACCGATGACGAAATCGACCGGCAACAGGATCTCCTTGCCCTTCTCGCGCGCCTTGTCCATCAGTCCGCGAACGAGCTTGGCGCCCTCTTCGTCGAACAGCGAGTTGCCGATCGGCATTCCCGAGAGCACTTTCTTGAAGGTGAACGCCATGCCACCGCCGATGATGATCTGATCGGCCTTGTCGAGCAAATTGTTGATCAGCTGGATCTTGTCGGCGACCTTGGCACCGCCGAGAATCGCCAGCAACGGCCGCTGCGGCGACTCGAGAACGGCGGAGAACGCGGCCAGTTCCTTGTTCATCAGGTAACCCGAGGCGCGCTCCGGGAGCTGCACGCCGGTCATCGACGAGTGGTCGCGATGCGCGGTACCGAAGGCATCGTTGATATAGACGTCGGCCAGCCTGGTGAGCGAAGCGCGGAATGCCTTGACGTCTTCCGGATTGGCCTTCAGTTTGGTCACGGTGCCATCGGCATTGGTGACGCTGGCCTTGCCCTCCTCCTCGATGTGGAAGCGCAGGTTCTCGAGCAGGATGACTTCGCCCGGCTTGATCTGAGCACAGGCAGCCTCGACTTCGGGGCCGACGCAATCGGGCAGGAATTTGACCGGCCGCCCGAGCAGGCCTTGGAGGGCGACGGCCACCGGTGCCAGACTGAACTGCGGATTGGCCTTGCCGTCCGGACGGCCGAGGTGCGACATCAGGATGACGGCAGCCCCCTTGTCCAGAGCGTACCTGATCGTTGGCAGCGCCGCTTCGATGCGTTTGGTATTGGTGATGGCACCGGTGACCTTATCCTGGGGAACGTTGAAATCGACTCGGATCAAGGCGCGCTTGCCTTCGAGGGCGAGATCTTCGATGAACAGTTTGGACATGATTTCCTCGAGAGTGAGTTGGTGTTGAGAAAGGCTGGAATCAGGATCGCAAAGGGCATGGTGTCTCCGTATTGGCCGTCGGACGACTGTCGTGCCGCCACCGCTTGGCCACCGCGTTGAGAAAATGCAACCTGTGGGAAGGCGTTTCAACCACGCAGACGAAGTATCCTTGGCGCCGCTCCTGGAGTCAATTGTCCGTTGTCAGATGGCCCAGACGGGAGCTCAGTAGTAGACCCTGAACAGCTGCTGGATCTGTTCGAACTCGTGCAGGTAGGCCTTCGCCACCTCACGATCGGTCGCGAGAACGAGCAGGTCGTGCGAGAACACCGAAGTGTTGTACCAGTTGAAACTGCCCTCGATGACCGTCTCCTCGTCGATGATGCAATACTTGGAATGGATCGGCGAATAGGGAACCGGGTGATCGGTCTGCCCGTAGACGAGCCCGACGGCGATGCCGGCAGTGCGCAAACCCTGCACTGCTGGAAGCAGTGGGCGATTCAGCTCGTCGGCCATCGATCGTTCGATGCCCACCCGGCCCTGTCGCGCCAGATGACCATTGAGCAGGATGTGCACGTGCACGCCGCGGTTCCTGGCATGGATCAGGGCATCGACGACGCTTTCCCCGTGCTCGCCCAGCAGATTGCCGATCAGAAACAGCGTCAGCTTGATTGAACGCTTCGCCCGATGGATTTCCGCCAGGATGGCATGGTGCGGGCGGTAATACCTGCCCTCCATCAGCGCCTGTCGGCCAAAGGTGTAGAGCAGGTTGAACCGGCTCAGCGGGTCGATGCCATAGCGCTGGTTGACGCCCCCGCGTTCGCTCTGGAAGATATTGTCGAGCAGACGACAGACGCCGCGCGAGTGGAAGGTCATTCCCGACTCCCAGTTCGCCCACCAGCGGTCGAAGGTGATGTTGAACGAACCCAGAATGCAGTCCTCGTCGTTGAAGATGATGAACTTGGTATGCATGTCCGGATCGACTTCGATCAGGTGGTGGTGCGGCGTGCAGAAGACGCCCAGCAGCTCGACGCCGGCACGCTTGAGCCGGGCGTAGTTGTCACTGTTGGTCAGCGTCATCTTCCGCCAGTCGACGATGCACTGCACCCAGACACCCTGCTCGCTGGCGTGCACCAGATGGCGCGTGAAGTCGTGGTCGTCGATGCAGTCCACGCTCACCTTGATTGTGCAGAAACGCTTCGGGTGCCGGTGCTTGCTGCTGATCACCTTGTCGATGTGATCATGGATGAAGCGCTTCGGATGGTAGGGATGGTGCTGCTGCCCCTTGGTGAACTTGGGAATCAGGTGCAGCGAGTCGAAGTGGTGGTTGTACCAGTCGACATCGCTCTGCAACTGCCAGGCGTTGCATTCATGGGTGCGGTAGCTGTTGTGCGTTGCCCACTCGGAGGTGATTCTCCGGTATTGCGGCTGCTCGCTGCGCAACTGCTGCCAGTCCATGAAGATGTACTCGTGCCGCGAGGGCAGCGAGTATTCGTCGCGGTGCACGACGAAAGCGAACTTGACGCAGTTCACCCGGCCGAAGCTGCGCGATTCCGGGTGTATGTAGAAATCACGCGTTCGCCGCTTGTGCTGGTTCCAGTGGATGTCGTAGGGATCGGTATCGACGATGTAGGTTTCGCAGATGCCGTGGTCCCGATAGACCCTCAGGATCACCTTGAGGTTGAGCTGCGCGCCGAAGGACACATCGAAAATGATCTTGCCCCAACGAAGATAGAACTTCTCGTTGAAGTCGTTGCTGCGCACGAAGGAACCGCCGAGGTTTCCGTGCACCGGTACTGCGTAGTTCTCTGCCGTATCCATTTCGAGAATGACTGCCTGTCGTGTGTGATGGCCGCCCGCTACCCGGGGCAGCGAGACGAGCCTGAGAATTCGTCCGGCTCATGTTGGTTCGAAGGTCATCAGATAGCCCAGATGGTCGGACACCCTTCCATAATCCTGGTCGGAGAAGACGCTCCTTGCGGAAGTGACGCGCAGCTGACTGCCCTGGCGCAGGAAGACATAATCGATCCGCTGATCGTCGTCGAGGTAGTGCGGCCAGCCGGACTCCATGGCTGCGAAAACCTTGTCGAACACCAGCGGCGAGGTCGCGGCCAGGTACTGATCGTGATATTCACGCGACTCGACGACCAACTGGTAGCCCCGTGCACCGGCCTTGATGTTGAAGTCGCCACAGAGCATGCTGGCCGCAATCCCGTCGCCGTGCTCTTCGCTCGCCCAGCGGCGGAGATTGCCGAACTGCTCCGCAAAGCCGTCCTCCCACCAGCTCAGGTGTGACGAAAAGACGTTGATCAGGCCAAAACGCGGCACCCGGACGCGCGCCATGACCACCTTGCGCGAGTGGATGCTGTAGGGGTCGGTACTGGACGATACGTAACGCGCCCGGTGGTTCTCGACCGGGTAGCGGCTGAGTACCGCCACCCCCTCGCGATAACGGCCGAAACCGAGATGCGACCAGTCCGTCACCAACTGATACGGCGCAGCGATTCGCTCGTTGATGATCCGCGCCGTGTTCGTCTGCCAGTCACCGCGACCGTCATTCCAGAGTTCGGCGACCTCCTGCAAGCAGACGATGTCGACCCCGAGTTCATCGATCGCCCGCGCGATCTGCGACAGCTTGCGGTCCTGCTCCTCCTCCTGGCAACAGTGCAGGTTGAGGATCATCACCGTCAGTGGCCGCCGCTCGACGACGTAATCATGGCCGCAGGCGTCGTCCTGGAGAACTTCGTGTCGCCTGGTTTCACAGCTGATGCGGTAGCGCAGGCGAAAGGCGTCGCCGATCCTGAGCCCGGCCTGCCAGATCTGACAACCGTAGTGGTTGGGGTTGCGCGCGTTGCTCAGAAACTCGCTGTCCCAATAGTTGCGCCGGTAGCGGCAATTCGACTGCTGCGTGTTCCGCCAGTCGTCGGTGCTCCATTCGATGCTGACGCGGCGCACACCGAGGCCGCTGCTGACGGCCACGACCACCGGCACGAGCCGCTGCTGCTCGGCCAGGCGCGTTTCAAACTCGACGTTCTGCACGGCACAGTCGGCACCGAGCTTGATCCCCGAGTCGGCCTGGATGCTGTGGTTGCCGCCGTCGTTGTTGTCCCAGTACTCGCTGCCGGCAGCGCAGTAGCGAACTGCGAACTCGACATTGCCGGGCAGCGGTTGATCGTCGGCAAGCGCAAGGGCCGTTGTCGCCAGCCAGTATTCCTTCTCGCCGTCGATGGCGCCGTGATAGGCCGCCGGCAGGCTGTGCCAGACCCCGTCCTCGCCAGCCCAGCGCACTTCCACGGTCTTCTCGAAGGCCAGGTTGTGCACAAGCAGCAGGAACGACAGCTCCTGTTGCGCCGACTTCCTGCTGATGATGTTCCTTGCGTAGAGCAGTTTGATCTTCTTCATTCTTCGTGCGTGTCGATGAACTGTCGATCGGCTCCGTCCTTGACCACCAGGACATCCTCCATCACCAGGTACTGCAGGTCCGAGCCGAAGAACATGTTGAGTGCATCGGTCGGTGAGCAGATCATCGGCTCACCGCGGCGATTCAGAGAGGTATTCAGCACGACACCATTGCCGGTGAGCCTCTCGAGTTCCAGCATCAGGTCATAGTAGCGTGGATTGAACTCGCGCCGCAGCACCTGCGCACGCGACGTGCCATCCTCATGCACGACCTCGGGCACCCTCTCCTTCCAGCCTTTCGCCACCTCGAAAGTGAAGGTCATGAATGGTGCCGGATGCGTGCTGCCGAGCACCTGCGGCGCGACGGTATCGAGCATGCTCGGACAGAACGGGCGCCAGCGCTCGCGAAACTTGATCTGCGCGTTGATCCGGTCGGCGACCCCGGCAACGCTCGGGCAGCCAAGGATCGACCGGCCACCGAGCGCACGCGGTCCGAACTCCATCCTGCCCTGGAACCAGGCCACCGGATGGCCGGCTGTCAGCAGCCGCGCGACCCGCAGCGGGACCGCATCGAGCCGCTGCCACGCCGGCCTGGCAGGATGACGCGCGCAGGCGGCGATGACGTCCTCGTTGCTGTATGCCGGCCCGAGATAGACGTGCTCCATCTTCTCGACCGCGACGCCACGCTGCACCGAGACGTAGGCCGCCGCGCCAACCGCCGTGCCGGCGTCACCGGAGGCCGGCTGGACAAAGAGTTCGCGCACGTCCGGACGTGCAATGATCTTCTGATTGAGCTTGACGTTCAGCGCCCCGCCGCCGGAAAAGGCCAGGCGGCCCGTCTCCCGCAGGATGTCTCCCAGATAGTGGTCGAGCATCTGCAGCGACAGATCCTCGAACAGCTTCTGCATGCTCGCCGCGTAATGAATGTAGGGATCGTCGGCGACATCCCCCGCACGCTTCGGTCCCAGCCAGTCGACGAGCCGTGGCGAGAAGTAGTACCCCTTGCCGGCTTCCTTGTAACGGCGGAAGCCAATCACGTTGGCGTAGTGGGTATTGATCTTCAGTTCACCGTTCTCGAAGCGGGCAAGACGCGAGAAATCGTACCGTCCGGGATCGCCGTAGGGTGCCATTCCCATCACCTTGTACTCGCCGTCGAGCATCTCGAAACCCAGGTATTCGGTCAACGCACCGTACAATCCCCCCAGCGAATCCGGATCGTAGAACTCCTTGATCTTGTGGATCCTGCCGTTTTCGCCATAGCCGAAAAAGGTCGTCGCGTACTCGCCCTTGCCGTCGATGCCGAGGATCGCCGTCTTCTCCTGAAAGCCGGCGCAATGGTAGGCACTCGCGGCATGCGCGAGGTGGTGCTCGACCGGCACGATGTCGGTCTTCCGCAGATCGAAACCCAGTTGCTGCAGACACCACTCGATCCGCCGGCGATAACGGTGAAAACGGCGGTTGCCGGTCAGGATCGCGTCCAGCGCACGATCCGGAGCGTACCAGTAGCGCCGCGCATAGTGCCAGCGCGCTCGTCCAAACAAGGTGATCGGGGCAAAGGGTATCGCAACCGCGTCCACGTCGACCGGCCGGATGCCGGCGAAATCGAGGCAGAACTTTGCCGCCTCGTAGGGCATGCGGTTCTTGGCGTGCTTGTCGCGAACGAAACGCTCCTCCTCCGCGGCAGCGACCAACCTGCCGTCGCGGTAGAGAGCTGCCGACGGGTCGTGCGTCAGCGCGCCGGACAATCCGAGTAGGGTCAGTGCCAAGATAGAGAGGTCTCAGAGGATCAGGTTTTCGGCCCGGTGGCCAGGCAGCTCGCGGCACCAGTCTGCGTGCCGCACAAGTATACCCGCCGCGGCCGCCCTGCGGTTCGCCGACGTAACGCGGCGGCGCGAAAAGCGCTGCCGCGTCACCCTCAGTAGGGACGTGGCTCGCCTTCCGGGCGCGTCTTGAAGCGCCGGTGCACCCAGTAGTACTGCTCCGGCATGCTGCGGATCGCCTCCTCGATCCAGGCATTCATGCGCGCCGTGTCCGCCTCGACATCGCGACTCGGGAAATCCTGCCACGGTTCGCCGACCGTCACCAGGTAGCCCGCGGCGCCGGGCAGGATGCGCGTCAGACAGGGAACGACGGTGGCGCCCGCCAGTCGCGCCAGCCGCGACAGACCGGGCACGGTCGCCGTCTGCACTCCAAAGAAGGGCACGAAGATCGAGTCTCGGCGCCCGAAATCCATGTCCGGCAGGTAGTAGAGCGGCCGCCCGGCCTTCATCGCCCGGACGCTGGCCCGCACGGGCTCCTGCCGCGACAGCAGCAACTGGTCACCAAAACGCTGGCGACCACGAAGCAACAGGCGATCGAAGACGCGATTCGACTGCACGGCGTAGATGCTCGCACAGTCGAAACGCATGGCGATCGCCGCACCGCCGGCGTCGAGTCCGACGAAGTGCGGCGTCAGCATCAGCACCGGCCGCCCCGCTTCGACCAGGGTCCGCAGGTGGTCGTCGCCGACGACTGTGATCAGGCGCGACAGACGCTCGGTGCTCGCCCACCAGAGCAGGCTGCGTTCGAGCATGCTGCGTCCGAGCACCCTGAAATGGGCGCGAGCCAGCTGCTTGCGCTGCTCTTCCGGGAGTTCCGGAAAGCACAGACGGAGGTTCACCAGGACGATGTGGCGGCGGCGTCGGCCGAGGTGGAAGGAAAGGCTGCCCAGCGCGTTGCCACAGCGCGACAGCACAGGCAGCGGCAACCAGTGCAGCAGCCAGAGCAGCCCGACCGCCAATCGACTCAGCATGCCTGTCCGCCGCTCGGCTCGCCACTTGGCCGCAGACAACCGCCGTCGAGGCCGAGCGGCAGGAGACGGCGACCCTGCCAGCCGCCAGCTGGACTGCGCTCGATCACTGGGCTAGAGCAGTTCCTCCAGGCGCAGCCGGATGATGCGCCCACGCACCGCTGCCAGTGACTCGATGCCGGCAATCGCCGTATCGACCTGCCGTTCGCGCGTCTTGTGGGTCAGCATGATGATGTCGGTCTGCTCCTCGCCCGCGCCCGGTTCGCGCTGGATCATGGCGACGATCGAGATGCCGTTGTCCGCCAGAAGCCTCGTCACGTCCGCCAACACCCCCGGCCGGTCCTCGACGCGCAGGCGCAGGTAATAGCTGCTGACCACGGCGGAGATCGGCAGGATCGCCAGATCGACCATGGCATCGGGCTGAAACGCGAGGTGCGGTACGCGGTGTTCGGGGTCTGCGGTGTGCATGCGGGTGACGTCGACCAAGTCGGCGATGACTGCCGAAGCGGTCGGTTCGGCGCCGGCGCCCTTGCCGTAGTAGAGCGTCGCGCCGACCGCATCGCCCTTGACCAGGACCGCGTTCATCGCCCCTTCGACATTGGCGATCAGTCGCCTGGCCGGAATCAGCGTCGGGTGCACGCGCAGCTCGACCCCCTCGTCGGTCCGCTTGGTGATGCCGAGCAGCTTGATCCGGTAACCGAGCTGTTCGGCGTAGCGGATGTCGGCCGCGTCAAGCTGGCTGATGCCCTCGATGTGCGCCTTGTCGAAGTTCATCGCGTTGCCGAAGGCGATTGCCGACATGATGCTGAGCTTGTGCGCCGCATCCACCCCCTCGACATCGAAAGTCGGATCGGCCTCGGCGTAACCGAGGCGCTGCGCCTCCTGCAATACCGCTGCGAACGACAGCCCCTTGTCGCGCATCTCGGAGAGGATGAAATTGGTCGTGCCGTTGATGATGCCGGCGATCCATTCGATGCGGTTCGCCGTCAGGCCTTCGCGCAACGCCTTGATGATCGGGATGCCACCAGCAACCGCCGCTTCGAAGGCCACCATCACCCCCTTGTCGCGGGCGGCAGCGAAAATCTCGTTACCATGTTTGGCTAGCAGCGCCTTGTTGGCCGTCACCACGTGCTTGCCGTTGGCGATGGCCTGCAGGACAAGTTCCCGGGCCACATCATAGCCGCCGATCAGCTCGACGACGATGTCCACCTCGGGATCGCCGACGACGGCAAAGGCGTCGTCGGTCACCCGACAGGCACCGGCGGTCAGCTCCCGCGCCCGGTCCGGATTGCGGTCGGCGACGACCGTGATGCGAATCGGTCGGCCAGCACGGCGGGCGATCTCCTCGCCGTTGCGGCGGAGTACCGAGAACGTCCCGCCGCCGACGGTGCCGATGCCAATTAATCCAACGTTGATAGCTTTCATGGAGCAGTCAGAAGTAAGGGTTGTCGAGAACCTGCGGGCGCCACTCCTGGCAGCGCAGGCGCCGCCTCCTATGCCGCCGTTCCGGCCCGCTTGCGATAGCCCGCGAGGAAACGGGCGATGCGTCCAATGGCCTCGCGCAGGTCGTCTTCGTAGGGCAGGAAGACGAGGCGGAAGTGGTCCGGCGCCGGCCAGTTGAAGCCGCTGCCCTGCACCAGCAGGACACGTTCCTCGGCCAGCAACTCGGCGATGAAATCCTGGTCGTTGGCAATCGGATAGATCTCCGGATCGAGACGGGGAAACATGTACAGCGCCGCCTTCGGCTTGACGCAGGCGACGCCGGGAATGGCCGTGATCAGCGCATGCGCGAGGTCGCGCTGACGGCACATGCGACCGCCCGGCGCCACCAGGTCGTCGATGCTCTGGTAACCGCCAAGCGCGGTCTGAATCGCGTGCTGCGCCGGGACGTTGGCGCACAGGCGCATCGACGCCAGCATGTCGAGGCCCTCGATGTAATCGCGCGCGCTGCGCAGATCGCCGGAAACGACCATCCAGCCAGCCCGATAGCCGCAGGATCGATAGTTCTTGGAGAGACCGTTGAAGGTCACGGTCAGCACATCCTCGGACAGCGAAGCGATGGCCGTATGCGTTTCGCCGTCGTACAGCACCTTGTCGTACACCTCGTCGGTGTAGATGATCAGGCCGTGTGCCCGGGCAATCGCCACCAGCTCGCGCAACAGGCTTTCGGGATAGAGGGCGCCGGTCGGGTTGTTCGGGTTGATGACCACGAGCGCCCGCGTTCGCGGCGTGATCTTCGCCCGCAGATCGTCGAGATCCGGCAGCCAGCCGTTTGCCTCGTCGCAGAGGTAGTGCCGCGGCGTACCGCTCGAAAGGCTCACCGCCGCCGTCCACAACGGGTAGTCTGGCGCCGGCACGAGAACCTCGTCACCGCTGTTGAGCAGGGCGTTCATCGCCATCACGATCAGTTCGGAGACGCCATTGCCGATGTAGATGTCTTCGAGCGTCACGCCCTTGATGTGTTTCTGCTGCGTGTAATGCATCACCGCCTTGCGTGCCGCGAAGATCCCCTTCGAATCCGCATAGCCGGCGGCGCCCGGCAGGTTGCGGATCATGTCGAGCTGGATTTCCTCCGGCGCGTCAAAGCCGAAGGCGGCCAGGTTGCCGATGTTCAGCTTGATGATGTGATGCCCTTCGTCCTCCATCTGTTTCGCCCGCTGCAGCACGGCGCCACGGATGTCATAGCAGACGTTGTCGAGCTTGTTCGATTTCAATACCGTCTTCATCGTCCCGGCCTCAGAGCTGGCCATCCTTCCTGAACATGTCCTTGATGCCGCGCACCGCCTGGCGCGTCCGCTCCTCGTTCTCGATCAGCGCAAAGCGGACGTGATCATCGCCGTACTCGCCGAAACCGACGCCCGGCGACACCGCGACCCGTGCCTCGGCGAGCAGCTTCTTGGAAAACTCCAGCGAACCCAGCGGCCGATAGGCTTCCGGGATCCTCGCCCAGATGTACATCGAGGCGCGCGGTACCTCGACCATCCAGCCGGCCTCGTGCAGTCCCTTGGCCAGCACGTTGCGACGCCCCTGATAGAGCTGGCGGGCTTCCTCGACACATTGCTGCGGACCGTCGAGGGCGATCACCGACGCCACCTGTATCGGCGTGAAGGTGCCATAGTCATGGTAGCTCTTGATCCGCACCAGCGCGTGACACAGTTCCTGGTTGCCCACCATGTAACCGACCCGCCAGCCGGCCATGTTGTAACTCTTCGACATGGTGAAGAACTCGACGGCGACGTCACGCGCGCCGTCGACCTGCATGATCGACGGCGCCTGGTAACCGTCGAAGACGATGTCGGCATAGGCGAGGTCGTGCACCACCAGGATGTCGTGCTGCCTGGCGAGGGCGACGATGCGCTCGAAGAACTGCAGGTCGACACAGCGCGCCGTCGGGTTGCTCGGAAAGCCGAGAATCATCATCTTCGGCTTCGGGATCGACTCGCGGATCGCGCGCTGCACTTCCTCGATGAAATCGACCTCCGGCGTCATCCGCACCGAGCGGATGTCGGCACCGGCGATGATCGCACCGTAGATGTGAATCGGGTAGGACGGATTGGGCACCAGGACGGTATCGCCACGGTCAAGCGTCGCCAGCATCAGGTGCGCCAGTCCCTCCTTCGAGCCGATCGTCACCACCGCCTCGGTTTCCGGGTCGAAGCTGACGTCGTAGCGCCGCTGGTACCAGTCACAGATCGCGCGCCGCAGACGCGGGATCCCCTTCGAAATCGAGTATCCGTGCGTGTTCTCCCGCAGCGCCGCTTCCACCAGCTTGTCGGTGATGTGCTGCGGCGTCGGTCCGTCCGGGTTGCCCATGCTCATGTCGATGATGTCCTCGCCACGGCGGCGGGCGGCCATCTTCAGCTCGCTGGTGATACTGAAGACATACGGTGGCAGGCGTTTGATGCGGGAGAACTCTCTCATGGTCGAGACTCGGGAGGTGATCGGCGACAACGGCCCGTGCCGTTCAAGCGACGGGGCGGCGCCCGACAGCCGCCGCAACCGGCGAAGCCGAACGCGATCGGCAAAAAAGCTATAATCCTACTTCAACGACCGCTGCGCCGCAATTTCGATGAAGCTTCAGAGCACCAGGGCAGAGCACCTCAATACCTTCACCGCCTACGGCGACGGATACGTCAGCGTGAACGGTGTCCGCCACGCGTACAACCTGGCGGTGCTGCCCGACCGCCTGCTGCCGGAATGGACGCTGGCCAACTTCGAAACGCTCAGCCTCGCCGACTTCGAACTGCTCGCCGGTCTCGACGCCGACATCGTTCTCCTCGGTACCGGCAAGCGGCTGCGCTTTCCCAGGCCCGAACTGCTGCAACCGCTCGTCAATGTACAGCGGGGGCTCGAGGTCATGGATCTGGCGGCAGCCTGCCGTACCTACAATATCCTCGTCGGCGAAGGACGTCGGGTCGCCGCCGGCCTGCTCATTGCCTGAACGCGCGCAGCGCCCGGCTGGCCCAGAGCAGCCCATGCCCGACCCTGGCGGGCGATGAAGCGGATCGCCCTCAAGATCGATGTCGGCAGCTACCACGGTACGCTCAACGGTGTCCCGGCGCTGGTCGACCTGCTGCGGCGGCAGGGGGCGGCTGCCAGCTTCTTCTTCTCCTTCGGTCCGGACCGCGGCGGACGCGAGTCGCGGCGGCTGTCGCCGGCGAAGTACCACGATCGCCTGTCGCGACTCTACGGCCTGCTGCTGCCGGCACCGCGAATCGGCGTGCGCTGCGTCGACAGCATGCGGCAGGCGCGCGACTGCGGCTTCGAGGTGGCGGTGCACGCATGGGACCGCGTGCGCTGGGAAACCCGCCTGCCGACCGCCGACAAGGCCTGGATCGAGGCCGAGATGACGCAGGCCTGCCGGCGATTCAGCGACATCTTCGGCGAGCAGCCGTACGCCTGGGCCGCGCCCGGCTGGCGGACGAACCGCCATGCATTGCGCCTGACGCAGCGCCTTGGCTTCTGTTACGCCAGTGATTGCCGCGGGACATCGCCGTTCATCCCGGTCATCGACGGCGAGATCGTCCTCTGTCCGCAGTTGCCGACGACGCTGCCGACGATCGACGAGTTGCTGGCGACCGGCTCGACGTCGGTCGAAGAGGCGGTCGAGCAATTGGTTGAAGAGCCGTCGCGCGTCGCCGGCGACCACGTCTTCACGCTGCGCGCCGAACTCGAGGGAATGTGTTTCCTCGCTGCGTTCGAACGTCTCCTCATCGCCTGGAAAACCCGTGACCATGAGCTGTTGACCCTGCGCGAGTTGATCGGCTCGCGCAACATCGTCACCCTGCCACGGCATGAGGTCGTCTTCACCGGCGTCCCCGGACGCCCCGGCCAGCGCATGGTGCAGGGAAAGATTTTCCTGCCGCCCGAATGAAAAGGGCGGCCGCAGCCGCCCCCTCGCCTGCGGCCGCAGTCGCTCAGTCGCGGTCGCCGCTGAGGGCCATCAGCAGGTTCAGCAAACTGACGAAGACATTGTAGATGTCGAGGTACACCGCCAGTGTCGCCGAGATGTAGTTGTCCTCGCCACCGGTGACGATGCGGCTGATGTCGTAGAGGATGTAGGCCGAGAACACCATCACGGCGATCGCTGAAATGGTCAGCGACAGAGCCGGAATCTGGAAGAAGATGTTGGCCACCGCTGCCAGCAGGACGACGATCATGCCGATGAAGAGAAACTTGCCCATGAAGCTGAAGTCCTTCTTCGTGACCGTCGCGATCCCGGCAAGGGAGAAGAAGATCACGCCCGTTCCACCGGCCGCCATGGCGATCAGAGAACCGCCATTGCTGAAGCCCAGCGCCACCTGCAGGATGCGCGACAGCATCAGCCCCATGAAGAAGGTGAAAGCCAGCAGCAGCACGACCCCCATGCCACTGTTCTTGGTTCGCTCGATGCCCCACATGAAACCGAAGGCGATCGCGAGAAAGAGCAGGAACGACAGGAGCGGACTGCCGGCAAGGAACGAGAATTGCAGTTGTACGCCGACCAGTGCGCCAACCACCGTCGGCAGCATGGTCAGTGCGAGCAGCATGAAGGTGTTGCGCAGCACGCGGTTCTGCTGTAGCGACAGGGTCGCAGTCTGCTGAGCGCTCATCTGATACTGGGGTTGCATGTTCTTCCTCCTGAGTGTCGAAATGCGATTACGCGACTAAGACTAGCGAAAGGAGAACAAAGTTTCAATCCCGGCGGCTCGTCGCCCGGTACCCGGGGCCGGCCGTTCTGGCCCGTGGCCGTCCTCGCCCGCCCCTCGCGCCGGCCGCACGTCTGAAGGAAGACCGGACCGTCCGTCGTCCGGTCCGCCCGCAATGCGCTGTCCGGCTACCCCCCCGCCTGCCGGGGCCGAGACCGGCGGCAGTGTCGTCCCCCGGTCTTGGCAACCAACGCCTGCCGGCGCCCGCTCGTGGCACCGGATTCGGCAATCCAGGATACTCTCGCCGTCTTGCCTCGTGTTGGTGCAGTGGCACGAGGATGCTAGCATCGGGACAGGTTGCGGATCGGCACCCGGGCGCGTCCGCAATGCAGAACGTGGGGACACGGCGCAATCAATGTACTGTCCCCGAAACAGGAGGTTGAAGCATGGACCCGAAATCTTTCGTCTATTCCGCGGTGCTCCTCCTGGTCGTCGCGTCGATCGCCGTCGCCGTCTTCCGGCATTTCGGTCTGGGGTCGATTCTCGGGCTGCTGGTGACCGGCGTCATCGTCGGCCCGCACACGCCGGGTCCGTTCGTCACCACCGAGGTGGAGGACGTGCGTCACTTTACCGAACTCGGGGTGGTGCTGCTGCTCTTCCTGATCGGCCTCGAAATGAAACCGCGGCGACTGTGGGATTTGCGGCGGACGCTGTTCGGGCTCGGATCGCTGCAGATCGTCGTCTCGGCGCTGGTGATCGCCGCCTACTTCAGCCAGTTCATGGCAAGCTGGTCGGTGGCGCTGCTGCTCGGCGCCAGCTTCGCGCTCTCCTCGACCGCCTTCGTCATCCAGATGTTGCGCGATCAGGGGGAACTCGCGAGCCGCCACGGGCAGACCGCTTTCGCGATCCTGCTGATGCAGGATCTGGCGGTGGTGCCGCTGCTGGCCGTGGTACCGGTACTCGCCGACACGGGACCGCTGCCCGGCGAGATGGCTCTGTGGAAGCAGCTCGCCGTGGCGGTGACGATGGTGGCCCTGGTGATCACCGCCGGGCGCTACCTGGTACCCCGGCTGCTCGACCGGCTGGCGCGGCAGAACAACCGCGAGGCCTTCTTTCTCGCCGCCATGGCGGCGGTCTTCGCTGCCGCCATGGCGATGGACCGCGCCGGCATGTCGATGGCCCTCGGCGCCTTCCTGATGGGAATGATGCTGTCGACCTCGCGCTACAGCCTGCAGATCGAGGCGACACTGGAACCGCACAAGGGGTTGCTGATGAGCCTCTTCTTCGTCGCCGTCGGCATGTCGGTCGACCTCGCGGCGCTCGCGCAGCACCCCTTCACCTTCGCCCTGCACGTGCTGGCGATCGTCAGCCTGAAGGTGGTCGTGCTCTACGGACTGTGCCGCATGTTCGGCAACGGCCGCGGCACCGCGGTGCGGGTCGCCTTCATGCTCGCCCAGGGTGGCGAGTTCGGCTTCGTCGTCTTCGGCGCGGCCAAGGCGCTCGGGGTCATCGACGACCTGGTGTTCGTCATGGCGGTGGCGGTCATCTCGCTGACGATGCTGCTGACGCCGGTGCTGGTCAAGATCGGCAACCGGCTGGCGCAGCGGATGGACGACCGGTCGCTCGCTGTCGACCAGCAGCCCGACTACCCAACTGGCGGAGACGAGTCGCCGCCGCGGGTGGTGATCGCGGGCTACGGCCGCGTCGGCCACACGGTGGGAACGATCATGTCGTCGCTCGGCATCCCCTTCCTCGCTTTCGACGCCGACGCAGTACTCGTCGCCAAGTGGCGCAGCGAGGGTCATCCTGTCTTCTATGGTGACATCGGCAATCCGGAACTGCTGGCGAACGCCTCGCTGCAACTGGTCGAGCTCTTCGTGCTGACGATCGACGATCAGCACACGGCGCTGCGCGCCGCGACGCTGATCCGCGTGCACGCGCCGGCGACGAAGATCGTTGCCCGCGCGCGCGACCTGAGCACCTGCGACGCACTGCTGCAGGCGGGAGTGACCCTGGCCTTTCCGGAAACGCTCGAAGCGAGCCTGCGCCTGGCGGCGGAGAGCCTCGAAGCGCTGGGCATCTCGTCCGACGAAACCGGCATGCTGCTGCGCGGCGTTCGCAGCACCGACTATGCGCTGGTCCGCGCAGGACCGGAGGCGGCGCCGCAGCCAAAGCCGCCGACAGCGGACTGAGAGACGGATTCCCTGGCGGGCGTCGCTGCGGCACCTCGCCAGGCAGCGAAAGCGCGCTAGTATTCGCCTGTCGCCGCGTTTTCCGGACCCACCGACCATGCTGCCGCCGATCCCGATCCGCTACGTCGAACCCGTCTATAGACCACCGAGCGAAGCCGCGTCGCTGATCCTGCCGCTGACCGACGGGTGCTCGTGGAACCGTTGCACCTTCTGCGAGATGTACACCGCGCCACAGAAGCAGTTCCGCGCCCGCGCCGAGGAGGAGGTCCTGGAGAGCATCCGGCTCACCGGCGAGCGCTGCGGCCATGCCGTGCGGCGGGTCTTCCTCGCCGACGGCGATGCGCTGGTGCTGCCGACCCGTCGACTGCTGCGCGTCCTCGAGGCCATCCGCAGCCATCTGCCGGCGGTCCGGCGCGTCTCGAGCTACTGCCTGCCACGCAACTTGCGACGCAAGTCGACCGACGAATTGTGCCAACTGGCTGCCGCCGGGCTGTCGATCGCCTACGTCGGCGCCGAATCGGGCGACGACGAGGTCCTCGAGCGCGTGCACAAGGGCGAGACCTTCGCCTCGACGGCAGACGCGCTCGACCGGCTTGGCCAAGCGGGCATAACGCGCTCGGTGATGATCCTGAACGGCCTCGCCGGCCCACAGCTCTCGCTGCGCCACGCCGAGAACTCGGCGCGCCTGGCAAACGCAACACAGCCCGAGTACCTGGCGACGCTGGTCGTCAGCTTTCCACTCGGCGAGGAACGCTTCCGCGGCGCCTTCCCGGGGTGGCGACCACTCGACCAGCGCGAACTGTTCGTCGAGATGGAGCGCTTTCTCGAGCGGCTGGAACTTCAGCGGACAGTGTTTCGCAGCGACCACGCATCGAACTGGCTGGTACTCAAGGGCACCCTCGACACCGACAAGCCGCGCCTGCTGCGCCAGTTGCGGCAGGCGATCGACGACCCGGCAGCAGCGCCGCTGCGGCCGGCGTGGGCGCGCGGACTGTAGATGGACACCGCTGCTGCCTGTGGCGAACTGATCCGCCAGGCCGATGGGCTGCTGGTCACTGCCGGCGCCGGCATCGGCGTCGATTCCGGCCTGCCGGACTTTCGCGGACCTGGGGGATTCTGGGGCGTTTACCCGGCACTCGGCCGCGCCCGCATCGGCTTCGAGCAGATCGCCAATCCGGCCGCCTTCGCCGCCCGGCCGGCGCTCGCCTGGGGTTTCTACGGCCATCGCCTGAATCTCTACCGACGCACCGTGCCGCACGCCGGCTTCGCCATCCTGCGCCGGATCGGCGACGGCCTGCCGCAGGGCACTTTCGTGTTCACCAGCAACGTAGACGGCCAGTTCCAGAAGGCGGGTTTCGCCGCCGAACGGATCGTCGAGTGTCACGGATCGATCCATCACCTGCAATGCCTTGACGGCTGTCACGACGGCATCTGGCCGGCCGACGACTACCAGCCGCAGGTGGACGAGGAGGAATGCCTGCTCCGCTCGGACTTTCCGCGCTGCCCGCGCTGCCGGGCAATCGCGCGGCCGAACATCCTCATGTTCGGCGACTGCGGATGGCTGCCCGAACGCACCGACGCCCAGGAAACCCGCCTGCACGACTGGCTGCGCCAGGTAAACCGCCTGGTCGTGATCGAGATCGGTGCCGGCACGAACATCCCGACGGTGCGCCTGCTCGGTGAGCGGAGCCGCGGCAGGCTGATCCGCATCAACCCGAGCGAGCCGCAACTGCCACCCGGCAAGGGAGTGGCGCTCGCTGCCGGCGGCCTCGCCGGGCTGCGCGCCATCGCCGCCTGCCTTGAATGACTGCAACGCCCGATGCCACCCCACCACGGCGAACACCGGAAGGAAGCCGCATGCCCAAGCTCCCCAACCTGCCGCGGCCGCTTGCCGCCAATCGTGCCGGTTGCCGCAGCGCGACGCTGCTGGCGACGCTCTGCCTGCTTGTCGGCTGCGCCGCGCGGC
The DNA here is from genome assembly GCA_013347225.1 of Candidatus Accumulibacter similis. Taxonomy (NCBI): domain Bacteria; kingdom Pseudomonadati; phylum Pseudomonadota; class Betaproteobacteria; genus Candidatus Accumulibacter; species Candidatus Accumulibacter similis. The sequence continues at coordinate 4,302,817 of CP054595.1, forward strand.
CCGCTGGCGAGGGAGCCACCCTCCACCGCTGGACGCAGCTCGGGCCGGACGGCCACATCAGCCTGCGCAGCATCGTCGACGGCACGGGCGACTGCCCGACGGCAATCGTGGACGGCGCCGGCGTGCCGTTGCAGGTGCGCGCCGGCGCGACGGCGAGCGAGGCGCCAAGGCAGCTGCCGGACAACCCGGCTTTCCGGCCGGAGTTCGCCGTCACCGCCTGCGAGGCGACGCTGCCGGCCGCTGCACGCCAGGCGAGTATCGGCAACGATGCGCTACCGATGCCTGCCGCCGACCCACGCCGCATCGTCATTGTCGGCGACACCGGCTGTCGGATCCAGGTGCCGGCCCGCGGCACCGCGGATCCGATTCAGAATTGCGCCAGTGCGAGCGACTGGCCGTGGCCGCGACTGGCTGCCGCCGCGGCAGCGACGCGGCCCGATCTGGTGATTCACCTCGGCGACTATCACTACCGTGAATACTGCGACGATCCGGCACGCTGCGCGCCATTGCGCGCGCAGGGTGTCGTCATCGGCTACGGCTGGGCGGGCTGGCAGGCCGACTTTCTCGCCCCGTCACAGCCGCTGCTGGCAGCCGCACCCTGGATCGTCGTCCGTGGCAACCACGAGAACTGCGACCGCGGCGGTGAGGGGTGGATGCGTTTTCTGTCACCACTGCCCTACCAGCAATGCACAAACCAGGCCTACCGGACCGCCAGCCAGTCGGTGCTCGGCGACAACCTGACTGCCGACGCGTACCGCATCGAGTTGGGGGAGCGACTGACGCTGGTCGTCGCCGACAATGCCGCGTTCGCCGACTACCTGCCGCTGGCACCAGCAGCGGACGATCTCGCCATCCTGCAGCGAACGCTGCGTGCGCTGACGACTGCGCCGGCCGGACGGCCGCTCTGGCTGCTGATCCACAAGCCACTGTGGTACGACCTGCTGCCGGCGGCAGCGCCGCCGAACGCGCTGCAGAGCCTGGCTCGCAGCGGCCTGCCGGCGAGCCTGCAGTTCGTCTTCTCGGGCCACGAGCACGCCTTCGCGACGCTCAACTTCGCCGGCAGCACCGGGCGGCCCGCGCAGGTCATCGTCGGCGCCAGCGGCACGCAGCTCGAAGCCTTCGATCCCCAGTCGCCCCTGTACGAAGGTGCAGCGCCCGGCAGCAGGGAGCAGACAGAGCCCGACGGCAGGCTCCATGATGGCATCGCCGCCAGCAGCGGCATCGTCCTCAACCGCTACAGCTTCCTGCTGCTGGAACATGCGAACGACGGCTGGGAGGGCACGCTGATCGATGCCGACGGCAGGACGATCAGCCGCTGCCGCCTGGATGGCGCGGGCAGGCAGGTCGACTGCAGCTTTCCGGCGCGGCCTTAGCTGCGACGACGCCTCCTTCAGTCTTCCCGGCGGGGACCGTCGCGGCGGAACGGCAGGTGGGTGGCAGCCTCGTCGCGGTATCCGACCACCGATTCCTTCTGCGCCGTCAGATGGCGGGCAAGCATCTGGCGCATGCCGGGATCGGCTATCCAGTGCGCCGAACGGACGAGCGTTGGCTGGAAGCCGCGCGCGAGCTTGTGCTCGCCGCCGGCACCGGGCTCGAAACGGCGCAGCCCGTGACGCAGGCAGTAGTCGATTCCCTGATGGAAGCAGAGTTCGAAGTGCAGGCCGGGGTGGTTGCCGCGGCAGCCCCAGTAACGCCCGAACAGGGCCTCATCGCTGCGAAAGCAGATCGCCACCGCGACCGGGGCACGCTGCGCGCGAGCGATGAAGACCACCATCCGGCGGCCCAGCGCCACCGCCAGATCGGCGAAGCAATCGGCCGAGAAGGCGGCGTGATTGTTGAAGCGCTCGAAGGTACTGGCGTAAAGGGCGTGCAGCAGCGGCCATTCGGCGGGGTCGACCTGGTCGCCGTGCCGCGTCTCGATCGTCAGTCCGCTCTCGGCGACGCGCCGGCGCTCGGCGCGAACCTTGCGCCGCTTGGCGGCGCTGAAGGTCGCCAGATGGCCGTCGAAATCGCCACAACCCGGGTCGAGCCAGTGGAACTGGACATCGTGGCTGAGCAACAGGCCCTCGCCCTGCAGCAGTTGGGCCTCGTCGTCGGTCGGCAGGGCGACATGCCATGATGAAGCACCAAGCCGGCCGACCAGCGCCTTCGCGCCGGCAACCAGTGCCTGCCGGACGGCCCTTGCCGGCACCCCGTCGGCGACCAGCAGCCGCGGCCCGCCGACCGGCGTGTGCGGCAGGCAGCTCATCAGCTTCGGATAGTACGGACGGCCGAGCTGACGCCAGGCCGCGGCCCACGCCCAATCGTAGATGAAGTCGCCGTGCGAATGATGCTTGCCGTACAGCGGCAGCAGCCCGACGACCTCACCGTTGGCAGCGGTCGCCAGCAGATGGCACGGCGTCCAGCCCGCTCCGGCAGCCGCCGCCCCGTGCGTTTCGAGGATCGTCAGGTAATCGGCGTTGAGGAACGGGTCGCCGGCCGGACAGAGCCGCTGCCAGACCAGACGCGGAATGGCACTGGCCGACGGGCTGCTGCTGAGCGAGAGGCTGGCGGGCAAGGCGGGCTCCGGGACAAGGGACGTGCGACCGGGTGTGGCAGCCACTGCCAGCGGCCGCCGGCGTCGGCTGCGGGCAACGCATGTTGCCACAGACCGCGGCGCCATGGCGATGCCGGCCTCGACGAAGCGCCACGGCAGTGCCCCCAGGCGACAACCGCTGCACGCCGGCAAGTCTGCAGTCGCGCGACCTCAATGCCCGGGCTGGCAGCGAAGCGCCCTTTTGCGTATCCTGTCCGCCGCCCGGCAGCCTGCCGCTGCCGGCACCTTCGAGCGAAACCCGAGCATGATGCCTGCCGCCATCGACCCCGACCTCTCCGAGCTTGAGCCGGCTGCCGTCTGGCAGCACTTCGCGACGCTTTGCCGTACCCCGCGCCAGCCAAAGCGTGAGGGGCCGCTGCGCGACGGACTCCGGCGCTGGGCCAGCGACCGCCGTCTGGAAACGATCGTCGATGCGGCCGGCAACCTGCTGATCCGCAAGGCGGCCTGCCGCGGCCGCGAGCGCGCACCCGGAGTCGTGCTGCAGGCGCACCTCGACATGGTCTGCCAGAAGATCCCCGCGAGCGCGCACGACTTTGCCCGCGACCCGATCCGGCCGCAGCGCCGCGACGGCTGGCTGGTCGCCGAAGAGACGACGCTGGGTGCCGACAACGGCATCGGCGTCGCGCTGATCCTCGCCGCCCTGGCGGATTCCTCGCTGCCACACGGGCCACTCGAAGCCCTGCTGACCGTCGATGAGGAGGCCGGCATGGGTGGCGCGCATGGCCTGGAGCCCGGACTCCTGCAGGGGCGACTGCTGCTCAACCTCGACACCGAGGAGTGGGGCGAGTTCTTCGTCGGCTGCGCCGGCGGCCTCGACGTGAATGTCCACCGGCCGGGTGCGGCACAGGAACTGCCGGCCGCCTGCGAAGTGTGGCGAATCGAACTGCATGGCCTGCGCGGCGGGCACTCGGGCGTCGACATCCATGCCCAGCACGGCAATGCCGTCAAGCTGCTGGTGAAGGTGCTGCGCGACCTCGAGCGTCGCTGGCCACTGCGCCTGGTCGAACTGACCGGCGGCTCGGCGCGCAACGCGCTGCCGCGCGAGGCTGCGGCGACGGTGGCGCTGCCGGTCGGCCACGGTGCTGCGCTGGCCGCCTGCCTGCGCGACTGGCAGGCGCGGCTGCGGCAGGAGTTGCTCGGCGTCGATGATCGACTGCGCATCGACTGCACGGCCGCCACCGCCGAACGCGCGCTGTCCGCCGCAGAGCAGGCGATCTGGCTCGCCTCGCTGCACGCCGCACCGCACGGCGTGCGCCGGCACAGCGTGCAACTGCCGGGAGTCGTCGAGACGTCGAACAACCTCGGCGTGGTGGCGATCACCGCTGACGGGGGTTCTTGCAGTTTCATGGTGCGCTCCTTGCTCGCCAGCGGCAGCGAGTCCCTGGCCGACGAGATCGTCAGCCTCTTCGCCCTCTCGGGAACGGTTGCCGAAAAGGCTGGCCATTATCCGGGCTGGGAACCGAATCCCGAATCGCCGCTGCTCGCCCTCTGCCGCTCCGTCTACGCACGCGAATTCGGCGTCGAGTCGAAGGTGCAGGTGATCCACGCCGGCCTCGAATGCGGCCTGATCGCTGCCCGTTACCCGGGCGTCGACATGGTTTCCTTCGGGCCGACGATCCGCGGCGCACACGCGCCGGGCGAGCGCGTCGAGATCGCCACCGTCGGCCATTGCTGGCGGCTGCTGCAGGCGATCCTCGCCGCCGTCGCTGCCGTACCCGATGAGGCGTCGGTAACCGCGGTGCCGCGGCGATGAACAGCGACGATCTGCCGTTGCTGCTGAGCTGCCGCATGCCCTACGGCAAATACCACGGGCGGCCGCTCGCCGACCTGCCCGGCCGCTACCTGCACTGGTTCGCCCGTCGCGGCTTCCCGCCAAGCCGGCTCGGCCAGTTGCTGGCGCTGCTGCATGAGCTGGACCACAACGGCCTGACGGCGCTGCTCGATCCGCTGCGACAGCGCTGACCCGCCGTGCCGCCACGGTGCGACTGCGCCCGCATGGCCGGCGGCCGGCAACGGCAGGCGGGCCAGGGCGACGCGAGTGGAACGGCAGGCGCGGCGGCAGCGCCGCCGCCGCTTGTCCAAGAGCGCATGAACGGCAACCAGCCGTTCAGAGAACCTGGTTGAGCAGCCGGTCGGCGCGGGTACGCGCCAGGCGCCTGAGTATTCGCTGCACCGGCTCGGGGTAGCTGGCTACCGACTCGAGCGAGCGATGGTGGTCGAGGCGGCGGCAATGCTGCAGGATGCGATCGACTTCGGCCCGGTGCTGGCTGGCCAACCGACCCTGCGGGTCGTGGATCAGCAAGCCGTTTTCAAGGTCCAGGCGCCAAGCACGAGGGTTGAGGTTGCTGCCGGTCAGCAGTGCGTAGTCGTCGTCGACCAGCAGCCCCTTGAGGTGATAGCTGTGGTTTTCGTGCCGCCAGAGGTAGAGGTCGAGCAGACCACGATCGACCGCGTCCTGATGCTGCTTGCAGAAGCGACGCAGGTTGGCTTCGTAGAGATAGGGCAGCGCACCAATCGTCGTGAAAGCTTCGTCGACAGGGATGTAGAAATCGTTGGCCGTCTTGTCGCCGACGATGATCGTTACCCGGCAGCCCTGCCTGATCCGCGCTTCGATCGCCCGCCGCAGCGGCCCCGGCAGATTGAAGTAGGGAGTGAACAGGAGCAGGTGCCGCCGCGCGCGCTGAACGAGTTGCAGGATGGCGCGATTGAGTTCGTTGTCCCGGCCGCCGAAGCCGAGCAGCGGCGTGATGCTCAAATCGCCCACGCCCGCCGTCGCCGGGGCGCCGTAGCGAGCCGTCGCCAGTTGGCGGCGAAAGCGGCCGATGGCAGGACGCAGCGCGGCAGTCTTCTGCCGCGACTCGCAATCCAGCGCCGACACCGCGGCGCTGTTGCCGAGCACGCGCGTCATCAGGGCGGCCATGCTGTCGGCCAGCGCGCGGCTGCTGATCAGATGGTAACGATCGAGCCGATAGCGATCGCCACGATGCAGGTAGACGTCATTGAGGCTGGCACCGCTGTAGAGAACGCAGTCGTCGATGACGAAGCCCTTGAGGTGCATGACGCCCATCCACTCGCGCGTCTGCACCGGCACACCGCGGATCGGCACCCCCGGCCCATGCCGACGCGCCATCTCGGTGTACAGGGCGGCATTGCCGGTACAGGCCGCCTTGCCGATCAGGCCGCGCTGCGCCCGGTGCCAATCGACGAAGACGGCGATCTGCAACCCGGGATGCCGAGCCTTGGCGGCATGCAGAGCCTCGAGCACCTCACGCCCGGCAGCATCGTCCTGCAAGTAGAGGGCGGCGAGGACGATCCGCCTGCGCGCCTGGGCAATCTGCTCGAGCAGCGTGCTGCGGAACTCCGCCGGACCGGCAAGGATGCGCACGTCTTCCGCTGTCAGCGCGATACCTGGCAGGCCGCCGATCCCCAGAATCCGGCGGCGGCCACGCAGGCGCTGCATGGCGGAGGTCAGGGTGGCGCGGACGGCAAGCTGCATGGCTGCGGTTCAGCTGTGGTGAAGGGATCGGCCATGCGGCGAGTCTGCGGTGTTGCTCGCCCGCGCCCTGCGTCCGCGACTGCTCGCGACGATCCCGGCACGGGCTGGCGGATCAGCGAGAGCTGTGGTGGCCGCGGCGTCGGCAACCCGCTGCCGGCGCAGCAGTCGGCCTGCGCCCATGCCGCCACTAGCGCTGCCCCCGGCCGCGGTCGCCCGTACCCGGAGCGAGAAACATGCCGATACCCAGCAGGATCAACAGCAATGGCCACCAGGTACTCAGCAGGCGCGCGAAATCGACCTGCAACAGGCCCAGGTTGATGGCCAGGGCCAGCACACCGATCAGGATCAATGCGATTGCGCCAAGGTTGCCTCTCATTCTCCATTCTCCGCTGATGGCCATCCCGACGCCGCCGGGATGGCGGCAGGGCGACCCGCCCGCCGACGACACGCGCGCCGCCGGTCAGGGTACATACTGATCGAGGTAGGTGTGCACCGCCATCTCCCCAAGCAGGCGGACATCCCGTGACGATGCGTGGATCCGCTCCTGCTGCGCGGGCGGAAAGCGGCGGGCGAGATTGGTCCTGAACTTGTCGACCAGTACCGGAATGCCTTCGGCGCGCCGCCGGCAGTGACCCAGCGGATACTCGATCGTCACTTCCGGCGTCCGGCTGCCGTCGGTGAAGAAGATCTGCAGCGCATTGGCGATCGAACGTTTGCCCGGGTCGAGATAGTCTGCCGAAAACCTCGGCTCCTCGCTCACCACCATCCTGGACCGCAACAGGTCGATGCGTGCATCCGCCGCCGCCTCATCCTCGTAATCGGCGGCCGTCAGGCGGCCCCGCAGCAGCGCGACGGCGACCATGTACTGCAGGCAGTGGTCGCGGTCTGCTGGATTGTGCAGTGGGCCCCGCTTGTCGATGATGCGCAGCGCCGACTCGTGCGTGCGGATGAACACGCGCTCGATCGCCTCCCACCGCCCGGCGACCTGCGGCTGCAGCTCGAGAGCGCACTCGACCGCTGTCTGTGCGTGAAACTCGGCCGGAAAGCTGATCTTGAAAAGTATGTTCTCGATGACGTAACTGCCGTAGGCGCGTGGCAGGCGAAACGCCTGACCGCGAAAGAGCACGTCATAGAAACCCCAGTTCGGCGCCGTCAGCACCGTCGGGTAGCCCATCTCGGCCTGGCGTGACAGCAGGGCGAACTGCACGCCGCGCGCCGTCGCGTCACCGGCCGCCCAGGACTTGCGCGAGCCGGTGTTCGGCGCGTGGCGGTAGGTGCGCAGTGGCTGACCATCGACGAATGCCTGCGAGAGCGCATTGATGATCTGTTCGCGATCGCCACCGAGCAGCCAGGTACAGACGGCCGCAGTGGCGACCTTGACCAGCAGCACGTGATCGAGGCCGACGCGATTGAAGCTGTTCTCGAGCGCCAGGATGCCCTGGATCTCGTAGGCCTTGACCATCGCCTCGAGCACCCGCTGCATGCGCAGCGGCTGCTCGCCCTGCGCGACGCGCGTCCGCGACAGCCAGTCGGCCGTGGCGAGAATGCCGCCGAGGTTGTCGGATGGGTGGCCCCATTCAGCGGCCAGCCAGGTGTCGTTGAAGTCGAGCCAGCGGATCATGGTGCCGATGTTGAAGGCCGCCCGCACCGGATCGAGCCGGTGCTCGGTACCGGGAACGCAGGCACCGTGCGGCACCCCGGTGCCGGCAACGATGGGTCCGAGCAAGCTGCTGCAGGCCGCGTAGTCGAGCGCTTCGAGCGCGCAGCCGAGCGCATCGATCAGGCAGTAGCGCGCCGTCTCGAGCGCTGCACGCGAGTCGATCCGGTAATCGAGGACGTAGTCGGCGATGTCGACCAGGACGCGGTCGGGATCGGGGCGGCTGGCGGGAATTCGCGTGCTCATCGCTTTGCTTCGTTGGCTCAGGGTTGCTCGGGCTCAGCAACGCCGGGCAAGGGGGACGTATTCCTGCACCTCCGGCCCGATGTAGTTGGCCGACGGCCGGATGAGCTTGCCGTCGATCCGCTGCTCGATGACGTGCGCCGCCCAGCCGCTGGTGCGGGCGATCACGAAGAGCGGCGTGAACATCGGCGTCGGCACGGCGAGCATGTGGTAGGCGACTGCCGAAAACCAGTCGACGTTCGGAAAGATCCGCTTCTGCTCCCACATCACGGACTCGATGCGGCTGGCGATGTCGAACAGGACGAGGTTGTCCCCATCGATGCACAGCTGCTGCGCAACCGAACGGATCACCTTGCTGCGTGGGTCGGCAATGGTGTAGAGCGGATGACCGAAGCCGGTGATGATCTCCCGGTTCTCGAGACGGCGGCGGATATCGTGTTCGGCCTGTGCCGCATCGTCGTAGCGACTCTGGATCTCGAAGGCCACCTCGTTGGCGCCACCGTGCCGGCGGCCGCTGAGCGCGCCGATGGCGCCGCTGATCGCCGCATACAGATCGGCGCCGGTGCCGGTGATGGTGCGGGCGGTGAAGGCCGAGGCGTTGAACTCGTGCTCGGCGTACAGCACCAGCGACTTGTCGAGGCTGCGTGCATGCAACGGTGGCGGCGCCTTGCCGCGCAGGAGGTGGAGGAAATGGGCGGCGATCGAGTCGTCGTCGGTCTCGGTGTCGATACGCCGGCCGTTGTGCGACCAGTGATACCAGTAGAGCAGCATCGAGGCGAAGCCGGCGATCAGTCGGTTGGCAATCTCGCGCGCCGCCCCGGGATTGTGGTCCTGCGCTTCGGGCAGGATGGTTCCCAGCGCCGAACAGCCGCTGCGCAGGACATCCATCGGATGCGCCGAGGCGGGCAGATTCTCGAGCATCGGCCGCAGCATCACCGGCAGACCGCGCAGGGTCTTCAGTTTCTTGCGGTACTGACTGAGCTGCGTCGGACTGGGCAGGCGCCCGTAAAGCAGAAGGTAGGCGACCTCCTCGAAACCCGCATCCTCGGCGAGCGCGATGACGTCGTAGCCACGGTAGTGCAGGTCGTTGCCGCGGCGTCCGACCGAGCAGATGGCGGTATTGCCGGCGACCACGCCCGACAGGGCGACCGACTTCTTGGTCCTGGGGATATCGGCCTGCAACGCGTCGTTCATTGTCTTCCCCCTCCCCTTCGCGCAGTCGCCGCGCCAACACGCGCCGACCGTGCGCGCGAGTATTCCTGACTTTGCCGGGCCAGGTCAACTGCAGCGCTGCCCGCGCGCGCAGCGCCGATCTGCCGGCGCCCGCGTCGGGCGCGGACCTCCCGCTGCCGCAGCGCGCCTCAGCGCGCTGCACCACGCAGTCCGGGACCGTCCTCAGCCTGCAGATGCGCCGGCGGCTGGAAAGCGAGCATGCAGGCGCTCTCGTGGCCGATCAGGAACTTCGGCAACGGCGTCACTTCGACATCGACGACACCGGCGTCGATCATGCCGAGAGCGACCGCCGCCTCGCGCGACAGGTCGATGACCCGCTTGCGGTGTCCCATGCGGTCGTTGATGCGGACAACGACGCAACGCGCGGAAGGAACCCGCCGCACTGCCACCACGGTTCCGAGGGGAAAGCGGTTGCTGGCCGCCGAGATGACTTGGTGCTGATAGGCCTCGCCCGATGCCGTCCGGCGGCCATGGAAGGCGGTCGAGTAGAAGCTGGCCCGGCCGGCAACGACCGGTCGCGACTCGACGAAACGGCCGTGCGCCCCGAGCGAAGGGAAGTCCTCCGCCCGCGCGACCACCGAAAGCAGCAGGGCCAGGACGGCGAACGGCAGCCTCACGGCCACCTGCCCCGGGTCACTCCCATCGCCAGACCTGCTCTCTTGCGGTGCACGGGAAAAGCCGCAAGAGGCCGCGTTCGGCCTACAATTCCCGTCATGGCTGAACAGGTGTGCATGATTGACAAGAATGGGTTCTCAGGACAGTTCGCGCGCCGTCAGGCGCCATGCAGGCAAGCATAGCCTGCCAGCGGCCGCCGGCACAAGGCGCCGGCAGCGGCAGCGGGCGCGCTGCGCGTGAAGACGCACGTCCTGCCGGACTGGTTGCGCCGGTTGCTGATGTGCAGCGTCGGCCATCGATACTATACGGCGGTGGTGACGGCGATCGCCTTCGGCGCGACGGTGACCTTCGCCTTTCCCTTCGTCGCCGTGCTGATCCCGGCCGTCCTGCTGTCACCCCGGCGCTGGCGGACTCTCGGCTTCAGCTGCGGTGTCGCCAGTGGCTGCGGTGCGGCGGTGCTGGTCGAAATCTTCGGCTTTCTCGGCTCGGAACTCATCCTCTCGCGTTACCCGGAACTGGTACAGAGCGCCGCTTGGCAGACGGCCAGCGAATGGCTGCAGCGCTGGGGACTGCTGGCGCTGATGGTCATTGCCGCTGGGCCGCTGCCGCAGACGCCGGCGCTGCTTTTCTGCGCCCTCGCCGAGTTGTCGACGCCCGGCATCCTGCTCGCCGTCGCCATCGGCAAGACGGCCAAGTACCTGTTCCTGGCCTGGGGGACCGCCCTCTACCCGGCACGCTTCGTGCGCTACAACTGACATCGCATGACCCGCCAGGCGGCCGTCAGGCGACCCCGGCGCTGTGTGCCTGCACGTCCGCCCAGTAACTGGAGCGCACCATCGGCCCGCAGGCAGCGCCGCTGAAGCCCATCGCCAGTGCCGCCTGCTCGTAACTCCGGAACACCTCGGGGTGAACATAGCGCTGCACCGGCAGGTGGTGCAGCGATGGCGCCAGGTACTGACCGATGGTCAGCATCTCGACATCGTGAGCGCGCAGGTCGCGCAGCACCTCGATGATCTCGTCGTCGGTCTCGCCGAGGCCGACCATCAGCCCCGACTTCGTCGGCACCTGCGGATGGCGCGCCTTGAAGGCCTTCAGGAAGGCCAGCGAGTGTGCATAATCGGCGCCCGGCCTGGCCTGCCGATAGAGCCGCGGCACGGTTTCCAGGTTGTGGTTGAGAACGTCGGGCAGTGACTGGCCAAGGACATCGAGGGCAATCTCCATGCGTCCGCGGAAATCGGGCACCAGCGTTTCGATGATGGTTCCCGGAGAGCGCTGGCGCACGGCGGCGATCACCTCGGCGAAGTGCTGTGCTCCCCCGTCACGCAGGTCGTCGCGGTCAACGCTGGTAATCACCACGTAGCGCAGTTGCAGCCGCGCGACGCTGTCGGCGAGGCTGTCCGGCTCGTCGGCAGCGGGTGGCAGCGGCTTGCCGTGACCGACGTCGCAGAATGGGCAGCGGCGCGTGCAGATGTCGCCGAGGATCATGAAGGTCGCGGTGCCGCGACCAAAACACTCGCCGATGTTCGGGCAGGCGGCTTCCTCGCAGACCGTGTGCAACTTCTGCTCGCGCAGCAGCTTCTTGATCTCGCCGAAGCGGCCACTCTCGTTGCCGGCCTTGACGCGAATCCATTCCGGCTTGCGCTGTGATGCCTGCGGGATGATCTTGATCGGAATGCGCGCCGTCTTCAGTTCGCCCTTTTCCTTGACACCGGCGACCCTCGTCGAGCCACCGCCTGGCTGGCCATCGTTGCGGATGTTCATTGCTTGCGCTCCAGTTGTCTCGCGAGGTGGCCGGCAAGTGCCGTTGCCGCTTGCGCCGGCGTCAGCGCGACGCCGAGATCGCTGGTCTGCGTCACTGGCAGGCCAGCGAAGCCGCAGGGGTTGATCGCCGCAAAGGGCGACAGATCCATGTCGACATTGAGGCTGACGCCATGGTAGCAGCAGTTCCGGCGCACGCGCAGACCGAGTGCGGCGACCTTGGCCGCAGCGACATAGACGCCAGGCGCGCCCGGGTGACGCGCAGCGGCGACGCCATGTTCCGCCAGCAGGTCGATCACCGCCTGTTCGATCATCGTCACCAGTTCACGTACCTTCAGCCGGCGCCTGGCGAGATCGATGAGCAGGTAGATCACCACCTGACCGGGGCCGTGATAGGTGATCTGCCCACCGCGATCGGTCTGCAGCAGCGGGATGCCGAGGTCGGTCAGAAGGTGCTCCGGCTTGCCTGCCTGACCGAGCGTGAACACCGGCGGGTGCTCGCAACACCAGAGTTCGTCGCTGGTGGCCGCATCGCGCACGGCGGTGAACGCCGCCATCGCCTGCCAGGTCTCCTCGTAGCCGCAGCGCCCGACTTCACGAAGCCACAGCGGCAACTGCCCGGCCTGCACCAGTTGCCGCTGGCCACCGTCGCTCACAGCAACAATCTGACCAGCGGATGCGCGCCCAGTTCCCGGTACAGCAGGTCGAGCTGTTCGCGACTGGTCGCGTTGATCGTGCAAGTCAGGCCGAGGTACCTGCCGGCGCTCGAGGCGCGCATCTCCATCGTCGCCGCGTCGAAATCCGGTGCATGCCGCAGCACCACCTCGAGCACCGCCTGGGCGAAACCGTCCTCGGCCCGGCCCATGACCTTGAGCGGAAAGGCACAGGGAAACTCGAGCAGGCTCTGGCGTTCATCAACCATCGGCGCCGACGTTCCACCTGCAGCACGAGACACGGCGATCGACGCCCATCAGTTGAACCAGAGGCGGACCGTGTCGATCATGCGCCCGATGATGCCGGCCGCCGGGACCGCCGCGAGCGCCAGCACGGGGTACTCGCCGTAGGGCTTGTCGTCGAGGCTCACCTTGAGCGTGCCGAGTACCTGTCCGGCCGCGATCGGTGCGACCAACCTCTGTGGCGAGACGAGTTCGCTGCGAATCCTTGGACCGAAGCCCTTCGGGACGGTCAGCACCAGGTCGGTGGTGAAGCCGACCCTGACCGAGGGCTGCTCGCCCTTCCAGACCTTCAACGTCGCCACCGCCTCGTTCCTGGCATAAAGCTGCACCGCATCGTAGAACTGGAAGCCGTAGTTGAGCAGCTTCAGCGACTCCTGCATGCGCTTGCTGTCGGATGCCGCGCCGAGCACCACCGACAGCAGCCGCCGCGGACCACGCTTGGCCGATGACACCAGGCAGTAGCCAGCCGCCTCGGTATGGCCAGTCTTCAGGCCGTCGACGGTCGGATCGATATGCAGCAGCCGGTTGCGATTCGGCTGCGTGATGTTGTTGTAGCGGAACTCCTTCAGCGAATAGTACTTCGCGTAATCCTCTGGAAAGTCGCGAATCAGCGCCGCCGCCAGGAGCGCCAGATCGCGCGCCGTCGTGTAGTGTTGCGGATCGGGCAGGCCGCTGGCGTTGCGGAAACTCGAGTCCTTCATGCCGAGCCGTTGCGCCTCGCGATTCATCATCTGCGCGAAGTTCTCCTCGTCACCGGCAATCGCCTCCGCCAGTGCCACGCAGGCGTCGTTGCCCGACTGGACGATCATGCCCTTGAGCAGATCGTCGACCTTTACCTGCGTGCCCACCTGGATGAACATCTTCGAGCCACCGGTCTTCCACGCCTTCTGCGATACCGGCACGGTCTGATCGACCTTCAGCGTCCCTTGCCTGATGGCGGCGAAGCTGAGGTAGGCGGTCATCAGCTTGGTCAGCGAAGCAGGCTCCAGGCGCTGTTCGGGCGCCTGCGCGGCGAGGGTCTGACCGGATGCGACATCGACCAGCAGCCATGATTTCGCTGCCAGCGACGGCGGCGTCGGCAGTTCCTGGGCGACGGCCGGCAGCGACAGACAGAGGATCAGCAGAAGGAGCGAGCGGAGCTTGGACATGGCATGGCCCGGGAAAAAGCCGCGATTATAGCAACCCCTTCGCAACCGTCTGTACGCCTTTTGTGAGCATGGCTGCCGCCTCGATGCGGGCTGCCGTGACTTACTCCACAGCCCGCGCGCTGGCCCGGGGCGTACGATGGCGGCACTCTTCCTGCCCCCCGCCAGACCCGGATCGACACCGACTCGACCTTCATGCAGCCCCCCTTTCGACCGCTCTCCAGTTCCCTTGACCTGCAGGGCGCCTTCGCCCAACTGGCAAGACGCGGGTTCCACGGCAACCGCCTCGACGAGGCGCTGCGCCAGCTCACCGCGACCACCGCGCAGACACTGAACATCGAGCGGGTCAGCCTGTGGGGCCTGTGTGACCAGCGCCAGGAGCTCGAGTGCATCGACCTCTATGAGCTGTCGCATGACCGTCACAGCAGCGGCTTCAAGCTGCATGCCAGGCGCTACCCCGAGTACTTCAGGGCGCTCCGCCTGGGTGAGCCGATCATCGCCGATGACGCGCTGAAGCATCCGTCAACGCAGGAATTCCTGCGCGATCATCTGCTGATGCACGGCATCAGCGCCCTGATCAACTCGCCGATCCACGCCGATGGTGAGTTGCAGGGCGTCCTCTCGATCGAACGGGTCGGCCAGCACTCCGCCTGGACTTCGGTGCAGCGGCTGTTCGTACATGCCGTCGCCAGCCTCGTCAGCCTTGCCTTGCTGCAGCACGAGTTGCTGTCCCGGGAGGAAGAGCTGCGTGACGCCCTCAACCTACGACAGGCCCTCTTCAACGGCGCGCGCGATGCGATCCTCATCGCCGACGCGCGGACCGGCGAGATCATCGACGCCAACCCCCAGGCGGAGAGGCTTTTCGGACGGCGCTGGCAGGATGTCCTCGGTGCCCTGCACGGCGAACTCTGCCGGCGCTACGATGCGGTCGAACTGCGCGATCTCTGCCGCCAGATCGGCAGCGGCGGCGAGGCGGAGGTGCTGCGCAGTGCGGTGGTCGCCGACGACGGCACGCTGATCCCGGTGGAGATCAGCAGCCGACTCGTCCAGCTCGGCCAAGGCCGGGAGGTCGTGCAGGGGATGTTTCGGCCGCTCGGTCCCGGACCCGACGACGCCTGATCAGCGAACGACGAAAGTGGGTCTGTAGCCGAGGGCAAGACGAATGCGTTCGGCGACCTTGTCGGCATCCGCCCGGTTGAGGTAGGGACCGAGATGAACACGGTGCAGACCTCCGGCGGAGCTGACCTGAACGCCTTCGTTCAGCCAGTCGAGTTCGCGCTGCAGATGCAGGCGCAGGCTGTCGGCATTGTCGGCGCTGGCGAAGGCGCCGAGCTGGAGGAAGATGCCACTGCCAGCGCTGGCGCCAACCGGCGCCAACGCGGCCGCCGGCGGCGCGGCTGGCCGCTGCATGTCGCGCGCCGCCGCCGGTGCCCGCCCTCCTGTATCAAGGCCAAGGCGAACGGCGAGCAGCTCGATCTCGTCGCGCTCGGCGGCGCCACCGCTTGCCGCGGCCGGCGCCGGCGCCGCCATCACCTGCGCATAGCTCATCGTCGTCGCTCCCTCCGGCAGGATCGCCTCGACCTGCACCAGAGTACTGCCATCATCGACATAACCGAGGCGGTGTGCAGCGGCGTAGGAAAGGTCGATCACCCGGTCGGCGTGGAACGGTCCGCGGTCGGTCACGCGCACGACCACCGACTTGCCGTTGCCGACCCGCGTCACCCTGACGTACGACGGAATCGCCAGCGTCGGATGCGCGGCGGTCATCGCAAACATGTCGTACGGCTCGCCGATCGATGTCTTGAGGCCATGAAACTTCTTGCCATACCAGCTGGCGATGCCGCGCTCCTGGTGCGGCCGCAGGCTGGCATGTGGCTCGTAGGCCTTGCCGAGGACGACGTACGGCCGGTTGGCAAAGCGGTGCAGTGGTTCCAGGCGCGGTTGCGCATCGGGTATGTCGTCAAGATTGTCGGGAATGTCGTCACCCGGGCCGTCGTCCTTGTAGTAGGCGCCGCCACGTTTCTGCACGACGTTCGACTTGCGTGGCGGCTTCGCCGGCACCCTGGCCTGCTCCGGACTGCGCGCGGCCTGCTCCGGCGGACGCGCTGGCTGTCCGCCACAGGCGGCCAGCAACAGCGCCAGCCAGCAGGCAGCGCCTGCCGGTGCCAACAGCGAGGAAGACGTGCCACGCTTCATTGCCGCACCAGCATCCGATGCGTCTGGATGCTCATCAGGATACCGACCCCGACCGACAGCGTCACCAGCGCCGTCCCGCCGTAGCTCATGTACGGCAGCGGCACGCCGACAACCGGCAGGATGCCGCTGACCATGCCGACGTTGACGAAGACGTAGGTGAACAGGCTGAGGGTGATCGAGCCCGCGAGGACGCGCGCGAAGAGCGTCGACGCATTGGCGGCGATCATCAGCCCACGCCCGATCAGCAACAGGTAGAGCAGCAACAGGACGGCATTGCCGAGCAGGCCCCTCTCCTCCGCATAGACGGCGAAGATGAAGTCGGTATGGCGCTCTGGGATGAACTCGAGGTGGGTCTGCGTCCCCTCCAGCCAGCCCTTGCCGAAACTGCCACCGGAACCGATGGCAATGGTCGCCTGGATGATGTGATAGCCGGCGCCGAGCGGGTCGCTGGTCGGATCGATGAGGGTCAGGATGCGCTTGCGTTGGTAGTCGTGCAGCATCGTCCAGGCGAAGGGAGCGGCAGCCGCGCCCGCCGCCAGCAGGCCGACGATCACCTTCCACGGCAGGCCGGCGAGGAAGATGACGTAGAAACCGGCCGCGCCGACGAGGATTGCGGTTCCCAGATCCGGCTGCCTGGCGATCAGCGCGAAGGGCACCAGCAGCAACAGGCAGGCGACGGCGTAGTGACGTGCCTTCAAGGCCGCCTCGTGCTTGTGAAAATACCACGCGAGCATCAGCGGCACGCCGATCTTCAGCACTTCGGACGGCTGGATACGGGTGAAACCAAGGGACAGCCAGCGCCTTGCGCCGTTGACCTTGATGCCAACGAGAAAGACCAGGATCAGCAGGACGACACCGGCCAGATAGAGCGGAACGCCGAAGCGCATCAGCTTCTGTGGTGGCAATTGCGCGACCGTCCACATCACGCTGAGGCCAACCGCCATGTTCAGCGCCTGGGCCAGCAGGCGGCTGCTGCTGTCGGCCGTGGCACTGTAGACCGTCGCCAGACCAGTTGCCATCAGCGCCAGCGTCAGCAGCAACAGGACGCCGTCGACATGCCCGACGAGACGCGCCCAGAACCGCTGCAGCAACTGTTGCGACATCAGCTAGTCTTCCTCGACATCGTCCTCCCTCGCCGCCCCCTTGGGCAGCTTGCCAAGGAGATAGTAATCGAAAACCATGCGCGCGATCGGCGCCGCCGACTGGGCGCCGAAGCCACCGTTCTCGACCAGCACGGCGACGGCGATCTTCGGTTGCTCGGCCGGCGCATAGGCGATGAACAGGGCATGGTCGCGCAGTTCCTTCTTCACCCGCGACGCCTTGTAGTCTGCACCCTTGAGGCTGAAGACCTGCGCCGTCCCGGTCTTGCCCGCCGAGGTGTAGCCGGCGCCGGCGAAGGCACGCGCGCTGGTGCCGGCGATGTTGACCCCGACCAGCGCCCGCTTGATGACCTCGACGTTCTGGCGCTTCCACGGCAGGACGCGCAGCGGCTCGGGCTCGATCATCGTCTTCTCGCCGGTACGGCTGTCGGTGATGTACTTGACCAGATGCGGGCGGTACATGACGCCGTTGTTGGCTATGGTCGCGGTGGCCTGCGCCAGCTGGATCGGCGTATAGGCATTGTAACCCTGGCCGATGCCGATCGAGATCGTTTCACCGGCAAACCACTTCTGCTGCTCGGGGCGCCGGAAACGGCGCTTCTTCCACTCCGGTGACGGCAGGATGCCCGGTGACTCGCCCTCGATGTCGACACCGGTCCGCTGGCCGAAGCCGAGCTGACCCATGAAACGTGCAATGCCATCGATCCCCATGTCGTTGGCGAGGACGTAGTAGTAGGTATCGCAGGAGACGACGATCGACTTGTGCATGTCGACGATGCCATGGCCACCTTTCTTGTCGTCACGGAACTGGTGCCCGCCAAAGTTGAAGACGCCCGGATCGGAAATGGCCTGTCCGGGTGTCCGCTTGCCCGTCTCCAACGCCGCCAGTGCCATGAACGGCTTGAAGGTCGAACCCGGCGGATAGGCACCATTCAGTGCACGGTTGAGCAACGGCTTGTCGGGTGAATTGTTGAGCTGATCCCAGTCGTCGCTGCGGATGCCGTCGATGAACAGGTTGGGATCGAAGGTTGGCACGGACACCAGGGCCAGGATGCCGCCGGTCGCGGGCTCGATCGCCACCAGTGCCCCGCGGCGGTCGCCAAAGGCCTTTTCCGCCATTTCCTGCAACTTGATATCGAGCGTCAGGGTGAGGTTGTTGCCCTGCACCGGGGCGCTGCGCGACAGGCTGCGCACGGCGCGACCGCCGGCGTCGATCTCCACCTGTTCGTAGCCGGTTTCGCCATGCAGCTGAAACTCGTACTTCTGCTCCACCCCGGACTTGCCGATGTGGTCGGTACCCTTGTAGTTGTTCGTCTGTTCGTTCTCCTCGATGATCTCGAGGTCGCGCTTGTTGATGCGGCTGATGTAGCCGATGGCGTGGGCACCGACCGAGCCCTCGGGATAGTGGCGAAAGAGACGCGCCTTGACCTCGACGCCGGGAAAGAGGTAGCGATTGGCGGCAAAGCGTGCCACCTCTTCCTCACTCAGCCGCGAGCGTATCGGCAGGCTCTCGAAGGTCTTGCTCTCTTCGAGCAGGCGGCGGAAACGCTTGCGGTCCTTGGGCAGGACTTCGATCAGCTTGCTCAGGCCGTCGATGGTGCCCTCGAGGTCGTCGACCCGCGATGGCGTGATCTCCAGGGTGAAGGCCGAGTAGTTGCGCGCCAGAACCGTCCCCTGGCGATCGACGATGACCCCCCGGTTGGGAACGATCGGCACCAGCGAGATGCGGTTGTCCTCGGCACGGGTCGAGTAGTAATCGTGCTGCATGACCTGCAGGTGGAAGAGACGGGAAACGAGGAGCACGAAGGCGGCGACGACGGCAACGGCGGCCAGGCCGACGCGAAAACGGAAACGCGCGAGTTCGCGATCCGGAGCAGCGAGTTGCGACTGACGGGCGAGCAAGGCGAACTCCTTCAGCGATGCAGCGGCGCCGGCAACGCCAACGGCTCCCTGGAAGGCTGCTGCAGGACCGTCGGCGGGCGCTCAGAGCGGGCGATTGGCATCATGGTCGACCGGCTGATGTTGCGGCAACAGGAGAGCAAAGGTCAGGACAGGCCACAGCAGCGTGGCCAGCAGTGGCCCCAGAAAGTAGCCGAAACCGGGGAAATCGGCGCCCGCGATGACCCGCACGATCACCTGCACCAACGGCACCAGCAACAACAGCGGCAGTACGTGCAGCGCCTGCTCCGCGAGGGGAAACCAGAGGATCCGCCGCGACAGCGCGCCACCGCCATAGACCGCCAGGACATAGGCCAGTGCGTGCTGCCCGAGCAGGCCGGCATCGGCGACGTCCATCGCGATGCCGCCGAGAAAGGCGAGCCCCATGCCGACGCGCCGCGGCTCACGGACGCTCCAGAAAACCAGCACGAGCGCCAGCCAGTCAGGCAGGACCGGCGAGGCGGCCGTCGGCAGCAGGTTCAGCAGCAGCGCCACTGCCAGGCTGCAGGCGATGAACCACGGGCGAACCGGCAGCAGGATGCGAGCCGATGAACGATAGCTGGTCTGCACGCTGCTACTCTCTCCTGAGGCGCTTCTTGCGCGCCTGCGTCGACTTGGCCGCCTTCGCCTCACGGCCACCGGCCGCCGCCGTCAGCTCGGCAGGCAGGGCAACCGGTGGCCGCTGCTCGAGGACGATCACCTCGCTGAAGTTCTCGACGCCCGCCAGCGGCATGCAGAAGATGCGGGCAAAGGAGTACGAGGTGTCCCGTTCCACATGCACCACCCGGGCAACCGGGAAACCCGGCAGGAAGATCCCGTCGAGCCCCGAGGTCACCAGCACGTCACCGTTCTGCACGTCGGCGTTGGCTGGCAGGAAGCGCAGTTCGAGTTGCCCGTTGCCGAGTCCGAAGACGACCGAACGCTGGCCGGTGCGGACGATCTGCACCGGCACCGCCTGTTCCTTGTCGGTGATCAGCGTCACTTCGGCGACGAAGGGGAAGACGCGTGTCACCTGGCCAACGACGCCGGCATCATCGATCACCGGCAGCCCTGCGGCAATCTGGTCCTGTTGCCCCTTGTCGATGACGATCCGTCGTGTGTAGGGATCACGCGCCGCATAGAGGATCTGTGCCACTTGGCCACTGGCCTGCTGCCGCTCCTTGACGCCAAGCAGTTTGCGCAGGCGTTCGTTTTCGACTTCCAGTTGCTGCGTGCGCAGCAAGGTCGTCGCCTTCTCGATGCGCGCCTGTTGCAGTCGCGCATTCTCCTCGCGCAGGTGGGCAAGGCTGACGAAATAGTCGCTAGCGCTGGCGACCGAATGCGCCGGCAGATGCGCCAGTTGCTGCAGCGGATGGGTGAACAGCGACAACGCCTGGCGCACGACCTCCAGCGCCTGCAGGCGCGCGTCGATGACCAGCAGCGCGACGGCGATCGCGACGTAGAACGAAAGCAACGCCAAGGGTGCCGGCCCGCGCTTGAAGAACGGTGGCGGCTGATGGTCCATCGCTCAGGCCTGGCAACTGGCAGCGCACGGCAATGCCGCCGCCACCGGTCAATCGGAAGCGAAGATGCTGCCGAGGTTGTCCATCTTCTCGAGCGCCAGACCGCAGCCGCGGGCGACACAGGTCAGGGGTTCCTCGGCGACGATCACCGGCAGACCGGTCTCTTCCATCAGCAGCCGGTCGATGTCGCGCAGCAGCGCACCACCGCCGGTCAGGACCATGCCCTTCTCGGCAATGTCGGCACCGAGTTCGGGGGGCGTCTTCTCGAGCGCCGACTTGACCGCCGAGACGACGCTGTTCAGCGGCTCGGTCAGTGCCTCGAGGATCTCGTTCGAGGAAATGGTGAACTTGCGCGGAATGCCCTCGGCCTTGTTGATTCCCGACACTTCCATCTCGCGCACCTCGGCACCAGGAAACGCCGAGCCGATCCGCTTCTTGATGTTCTCGGCGGTGTTCTCGCCGATCAGCATGCCGTAGTTGCGACTGATGTAGTTCATGATCGCCTCGTCGAGCTTGTCTCCACCGACCCGCACCGAACCCGCATAGACCATGCCGCCGAGCGAAATGACCCCGACTTCGGTCGTCCCGCCACCGATGTCCACGACCATCGACCCGGTCGGCTCGGAGACCGGCAGTCCGGCACCGATCGCAGCCGCCATCGGCTCCTCGATCAGGAAGACCTGGCTGGCACCGGCACCAATCGCCGACTCGCGGATCGCCCGCCGTTCGACCTGCGTCGAGCCCGACGGCACGCAGATGATGATCCGTGGTGATGGCGACAGCAGGCGCGAATCGTGCACCTTCTTGATGAACTGCTTGAGCATCTGCTCGGTGACGGTGAAGTCGGCGATGACGCCGTCCTTCATCGGCCGGATGACGGTCAGCGCCCCAGGCGCCTTGCCGAGCATCTCCTTCGCCGCCTTGCCGACCGCCTGAATGGTCTTCTTGGAACTGGGTCCACCCTCGGTCCGGATGGCGACGACCGACGGTTCATCGAGAACGATCCCTTTCGAGCGCACGTAGATCAGCGTATTGGCGGTGCCGAGGTCGATCGCCAGATCATTCGAGAAGTAACTGCGCAGAA
The DNA here is from genome assembly GCA_013347225.1 of Candidatus Accumulibacter similis. NCBI lineage: Bacteria > Pseudomonadati > Pseudomonadota > Betaproteobacteria > Candidatus Accumulibacter > Candidatus Accumulibacter similis. The sequence continues at coordinate 4,324,336 of CP054595.1, forward strand.
AACTGAACATGCTTGCGAAATCCGTGATGGCCCCCGTCAGGGGCTGCGGTGGGAAAAACTTTTATGATACCTTATATGGCTGCCTCGTTTACCACCTTAGTGATTTCGTAACCATGTCGCTCACCCTCGAACAGGTCCATCGCATCGCCCATCTCGCCCGCATCGAGATCGACGAGGTCGACGCCCACCGCACCCTTGGCCAGCTCAACGGGATCTTCGGCCTGATCGAGACGATGCAGGCGGTCGATACGCAGGGCGTCGAACCGATGGCGCATGCACAGGATCTGGCGCAGCGCCTGCGCCCCGACTGCGTCACCGAAGCCGACCAACTGGCCTGGCGTGCCGCCTTCCAGGCGATCGCACCGGAAGCCGAGGCGGGCCTCTACCTCGTGCCAAGGGTGATCGAATGATTGAGTCGAGTCTCGCCGACATCGCGCAGGCCCTCGCCAGCCGACGCATCTCCAGCGTCGAACTGACGGGAATCTACCTCGATCGGATCGCCCGCATCAACCCGCAACTGAACGCCTTCATCACCGTCCACCCCGACCGCAGCCTGGCGCAGGCGCGGGCTGCCGACGACCGGCTGGCCCGGGGCGACGCACAGGCGCTGACCGGCATTCCGATCGCCCACAAGGACATCTTCTGCGCCAGCGACTGGTTGACGACCTGCGGCTCGAAGATGCTGAGCAACTTCGTCAGTCCCTACGATGCGACGGTGATCAGTCGCTTCCAGCAGGCCGGTGCGATACTGCTCGGCAAGACCAACATGGACGAGTTCGCCATGGGATCGTCGACCGAGACCTCCGTCCATGGTCCGACTGCCAATCCCTGGGCGCTCGATCGCGTTCCCGGCGGCTCGTCCGGCGGCTCGGCGGCGGCCGTTGCGGCGCGCCTCGCGCCGGCGGCGACCGGTACCGACACCGGCGGCTCCATTCGCCAGCCCGCAGCCCTGTGCAACCTCTCCGGCATGAAGCCGACCTACGGCGTCATCTCGCGCTACGGCATGATCGCCTTCGCCTCGTCGCTCGACCAGGCGGGTCCGCTCGCCCGCTCGGCGGCCGACTGCGCGTTGCTGCTCAACTGCATGGCCGGCTTCGACGAACGCGATTCGACGAGCCTCGACCGCCCCTGTGAGGATTTCGCCCGCGAACTAACGGCAGCAGCCGGCGGTAGACCGCTGGCCGGACTGCGCATCGGCCTGCCGCAGCAGTTCTTCGGCGAAGGCTGCAGCGCCGAAGTCATGCAGCTGGTCGAAGCCGCCATCGCCGAGTACCGCCAACTCGGCGCCGAAACGGTGCCGGTCAGTCTGCCGCGAATGGATCTCTCGGTACCCGCGTACTACGTGATCGCACCGGCAGAGGCAAGTTCGAATCTGGCACGCTTCGACGGCGTCCGCTACGGCTACCGCGCGCCCGCCTACGCCGACCTGACCGACATGTATTGCAAGAGTCGCGCGCAGGGCTTTGGCGCCGAGGTCAAGCGCCGCATCCTGATCGGCACCTATGTCCTGTCGCACGGCTATTACGACGCCTACTACCTGCAGGCACAGCGCATCCGCCGGCTGATCGCCAATGACTTTGCCGAGGCCTTCCGGCAATGTGACGTGGTCCTCGGCCCGACCAGCCCGAGCACCGCCTTCAGACTCGGCGAGAAGGCTGCCGATCCGGTACAGATGTACCTCTCCGACATCTACACCATCGCCGTCAACCTGGCGGGCCTGCCTGCGATCTCGATCCCCTGCGGCTTCGCCGGTGGCCTGCCGGCGGGAGTGCAATTGATCGGCAACTACTTCAGCGAGGCTCGGCTGCTCAATGTCGCCCACCGCTACCAACAGGTCACCGACTGGCACCGGCAGCGCCCGGCCGACCATGCCTGAGCTGCCGGGACTGCCGATCTGGAAGTCTGCCGGCTCGGCGACGCCGTTCCACGGGGTGGCGACAGGCGTCGGCCTGGCCACGGGCCCGGCCCTTGAGGAGTGAGCAAGCAGAGATGAAACAGTGGGAAGTCGTCATCGGCATCGAAACGCATGTGCAGCTGTCGACCAGGGCGAAGATCTTTTCCGGCAGTTCGACCGCCTTTGGTGCCGCACCCAACCTGCAGGCCAATGCCGTGGACATTGCGCTTCCCGGCGTCCTGCCCGTACTGAACAGGGGAGCGGTCGAATGCGCGATCCGCTTCGGTCTCGCGGTGGGCGGCGAGGTCGCTGCCAGATCGGTCTTCGCGCGCAAGAACTACTTCTATCCGGACCTGCCCAAGGGCTACCAGATCAGCCAGTACGAGTTGCCGGTGGTACGTGGCGGCAGCCTGTCCATCCAGGTCGGCGAGGACGAGAAGACGATCGCCCTGACCCGCGCGCACCTCGAGGAGGATGCCGGCAAGTCGCTGCACGAAGGACTCGGTCCGGCCGCCCAGGGCAGATCGGGAATCGACCTCAACCGCGCCGGAACGCCGCTGCTCGAGATCGTCACCGAACCTGACATGCGGTCCGCCGCGGAAGCGGTTGCCTATGCCCGGACACTGCACGCCCTGGTCCGCTGGATCGGTATCTGCGATGGCAACATGCAGGAAGGCTCGTTCCGCTGCGATGCCAACGTGTCGGTCAGACCAGCCGGCGAAGTCCGTCTGGGCACCCGGCGCGAGATCAAGAACCTCAATTCCTTCCGTTTCCTGCAGCAGGCGATCGACTACGAGGTGCGCTGGCAGATCGCCACCATCGAGGACGGCGGCCGCATCGAGCAGGCGACGGTGCTGTTCGACCCCGCCAGCGGCGAGACGCGGGCGATGCGCTCGAAGGAAGACGCGCACGACTACCGTTACTTTCCCGACCCGGACCTGCTGCCACTGGTCATCGAGCGGCATTGGGTCGAGCAGGTGCGCGCCGGGTTGCCCGAACTGCCGGCTGCCAGGCGCGAGCGACTGATGAATGATGGCGGGCTGTCCGCTTACGACGCCCGGATCCTGACCGCTTCGCTCGACTTGGCCAACTACTACGAAGCGACGGTCGCCGCTGCGGGAATCGACAACGCCAAGACATGCGCCAACTGGGTCATGGTCGACCTGGCGGCACGACTGAACCGCGAAGGCCGGGAGATCAACGAGTCACCGATCTCGGCGACGCAGCTTGGTGGACTGGTTGCCCGCATTGCCGACGGGACGATCTCGACCAACATGGCCCGCAGGGTCTTCGACGAGCTCTGCGGCGGTGGGCACGCCGCTTCTGCCGACGAGATCATCGCCCGCCAGGGGCTCCAGCAGATCAGTGACAGCAGCGCCCTGACGGCGCTGATCGACGACTTGCTGGCCGCCAACCCGGGCATGGTTGCCGAGTTCAGGTCGGGCAAGGAAAAGGCTTTCAACGCCTTGGTCGGCCAGGTGATGAAGGCGACGCGCGGCCAGGCCAACCCGCAACGGGTCAGTGAATTGTTGCGCCAGAAGCTCGGCTGAAAGGGCGGTCGGCGGCTGGCTTTCGGGGAAGCCTGCCGGAGGCCGTCAGGGCCGTCCCGCCGGCGGCCGCTTCGAGAGTTCGAGGAAGCGGCGCAGATCCTCGTCGTACTTCAGGCGTATCGCTTCGCGGTCCTTCTTCTTCGATTCGATCACCGACTCCTGCGCCCTGATCTCCTGGTCGGCATCACGCAAGCCCTTGGCCACGTCGACCGGCAACTGCCGGTTCCTGTAGAACTCGGCCTCATCCTCGAAACGCTTGCGCAGACGACGTACCTCGGCAATGCGCTCCTCGGCCGCCTTGATGGCCGCGGCGACGTCCCTTTCGGCGCGCGTCCGCATCACCTCGATGTCCTTCTCGCTGCCGTATGTGTTCAGCAAGGCCTGGTCCTTGCGTCTCTGCTCGCTGAGCAACCGCTCCTGTTCGCGGCGGCGCTGCTCTTCGGCCGCCCGCTGGGCGCGCTGCTCAGCGGTCAGTGGCGCCTCGACGGTACGCACCGGCCTGCCCGAGACGCCGATCTCGCGATACGCACGCCCGACGCAAACAGCCGGCAGGATGTCACCACAGACCTGCTTGCCCGCTTCGTCGTGACAACAGAAGATCGTCACTCCGGCAAGCGCCGGCGGCGCGCCGGCCAGTAACGCCAGCAGCAAGAGGCTTCTGCTAGGCGGCACGTGCAATACCATACTGCCGCCGATAGGCAGCTACCGCCGCTTCGTTCTGCCGCAGTTGCGGACTGTTGTGGAGAAAGCCCATCAGATCGTCCAGCGTCGCGACGCAGACCACGGGCATTCCGTAATCCCGCTCGACCTCCTGCACCGCCGACAACTCTCCCTGGCCCCGTTCCATGCGGTCCAGGGCGATGACGACACCGCAGGGCGAAGCACCCGCGGCGCGGATCAGCCCGACCGACTCGCGGATCGAGGTGCCAGCGGTGATCACATCATCGATGATCAGGACGCGACCGGCGAGTGATGCCCCGACGATGCTGCCGCCCTCACCGTGGTCCTTGGCCTCCTTGCGATTGAAGGAAAACGGCAGATTGAGTCCTCGCCGCGCGAGTGCGACCGCAACCACGGCCACCAGCGGAATACCCTTGTAAGCCGGACCGAACAGGCCGTCGACAACGATCCCGCTGGCGGTGATCGCGTTGGCGTAGAATTCGGCCAGCCGGTCGAGGGCGGCGCCATCGTTGAACAGGCCGGCGTTGAAGAAATACGGCGACAGTCGGCCACCCTTGGTTGTGAACTCGCCGAAGCGGAGCACCTCCTGCGCCACCGCGAATTCGATGAACTGCTGTCGGAAATCCATGTACTTATCTTCAATGAAAGCCGGTCGCGGCGCCGGACAGGTATGTTACGCATCATTACGCTGAACCTCAATGGCATTCGATCGGCCTGTCGCCGGGGGTTATTGCCCTGGCTCGCCGTGCAGGACGCCGACGTCGTTTGCGTCCAGGAACTGCGCGCCGACGCAGCCAACCTCGACGAGCAGATGCGGGCACCAGCGGGACTGCATGCCTACTACCGCCATGCCCAAAGAAAGGGCTACAGCGGCGTCGGCCTGTGGTGCCGGACAAGACCCGACCGGGTGATCGATCACCTTGGCAGTGCCGAGTTCGACGCTGAAGGCCGCTACCTGCGTGCCGATTTCGGCCGGCTGTCGGTGGTATCGCTCTACCAGCCATCGGGGTCCAGCTCGGCTGAACGGCAGCAAGCCAAGTACCGCTTCATGGCGCTGATCGGCCCGCATCTGAAACGCCTCGCCGCCAGTGGCCGCGAGATCATCGTCTGCGGCGACTGGAACATAGCGCACCAGGAGATCGATCTCAGGAACTGGCGCAGCAACCGCGGCAATTCAGGCTTTCTGCCCGAGGAGCGAGCCTGGGTCAGCCGCCTTCTGAATGAGGACGGCTGGTGCGACGTCTACCGACGGCTGCACCCAGAGGCCACTGGCGACTCATACACCTGGTGGTCCAATCGCGGACAGGCGTGGGCGAAGAATGTCGGCTGGCGGCTGGATTACCAACTGGCAACGACAGACATCGCCGGCACGGCCCGACGCGCCGCCATCTACAAGCGGGAGCGCTTCAGCGACCACGCCCCATTGACCATCGATTACGACTACGCTCTGGCAGCCAGCGACAGACATTGATCTTCGCCGGCGTTTTCTATAATGTGAAGGACTCGTAGAGAGCCCCCGTAGCAGCCGTGCCCTTTCCGTCATCACCTTCCACTGTGAGGCCCACAATGTCTGAAGTCACTGATCTTTCCACCGCCAACAAACAGAAACTCGTCTCCGACATGAAGGTCGTGGTCGCCGACGCAGAGGAGATCCTGCGCGCCACCGCCGGCGTTGCGGGCGACAAGATGGGCGATCTGCGCGAGCGCTTCGGCGAGCGACTGCGCGACGCCCGCATCCGGCTCGCTGACGCCGAAGCGGCGCTGGTCGACCGCACCAAGGCCGCGGCACGCGCCACTGACGATTACGTGCATGAAAACCCGTGGCGCGCAGTCGGCCTGGCTGCAGCCGTCGGCCTGCTGCTTGGCGTGATCATCGGCCGTCGCTGATCAGCGCGGACGCGATGAGCGACCGCTCCAGCGGTGTCAGCGGCGGCATCCTGGCGGCGACGAAGAACGGCGCCGCGACACTGCTGGCAACCGGCCGCACACGTCTCGAACTGCTCGGCAACGAGTTCGGCGAGGAGAAGCTGCGCGCCATCCGCCTGCTGCTGCTGGCGCAGATGGCGAGCTTCTGCCTGATCGTCGGCACGATCCTGCTGATTGGCTTGGTGACCGTTCTCTTCTGGGAGCAACGGGTGGTGCTGCTGAGCGTTCTCGGAACCGCCTTCCTGCTTGGCGGTGGCGTCGCCCTGCTGGCACTGCGGCGCGCCTCGCGCGGTCGCCGGCACCTGTTCACCACGAGCATCGCCGAACTCGAGCAGGACATCCGTTTGTTGCAGGGTGCTGCGCGCAGTGAACCAAAAGCTGATTGACCTCGCTGTCGAGCGCGGCCGGTTGCTCGAGCGCATCAGCAGCCAGCGCCAGTTGCTCGCGCAGCAGTTGCAGCCGCTGGGCGAGGCAATGGGAACCGCCGACCGCGTCGTCGCTGGCGCACGCGACTGCGGCGACTACCTCAAGCGGCATCCGGAGCTGGTCGCGACGAGCGTCGCCGTGCTCGTCATCCTGCGACCGAGCCGCGTCTGGCGCTGGGCCAGGCGTGGCATCGTTGCCTGGCGCACTTGGCGCATGCTGCGCCGGGAGCTGTCACAGCTGGGGCTCGTCGACCGCGCCTGACCGGTCCCGCCGACAGGCAGGTTGAACGCGCCGCTGCCACATCGCCCGGACAACAGCAGGTGCTGGGGTGCATCGGCAGCCTCAGCTCCACGCTCCCAAGGCCAGCATCTGCCGGGTCGCTGCCGCCGCCCAGCCACGATTCGCCGCCGGACTTGCCGGGCTCGGATGCAGCACGCGAGCGATTCGCACTGACGTCCCGGCCAAGGCCACGGCCGCCCGCTCCGCGGCGAATGCACCGATGCCGATCACCCAGGCAGGCTGCAGGACCGAGACCACTAGCCTGAGGTGCACGTCACAGGCGGCGTGCAGTGGCTCGGCCTCGGCTGCCGGCAGCTTGTCGGGCGTCAGGTTGCGGCCGTGATCGAAAAAGGCGAGCGGGCAGTAATTGGCAACGAAGTGCTCGGCGAAGAACGCATCGGCACTGCCGAAGCGCTCGCGGAACAACCCCCACAACCGTCGCCCGCTGACCTCTGAGCGTGTGCAGGCAAAGCCTTCGACTGGCCGCCACGGATTCTCCAGCAAGGGCTTCGCGACTTCCACCTGGATACCGAGCCAGTCCCGCACGGCGGTCACCTCGCCAAACGGAACGCCAGTCTGCACCATCCCGAAAGGACCCGGATTCATGCCGAGAAACAGGATCTTGCGGGCACTGGCCGCATAGCGGCGAAGATAGCACTCGTGGCCAGACCAGGCATACCTCAGCGGATCGTAAACGTGGCTGATGGGCGGCCCGAAGCTGAGCCGCGACAGCCGGACGGACAATTCGCGGGCGGCAGCGATCAGGGCCGCGGCGACGGTGGCGTCACGTTCCACGGCGCGACCTTCAGCAGCAGTGCCATTCCTGGCGCGGCCAGCAGGAAGCAGAGGATGAAGAAGCTGAACCAGCCGACCGCCTCGACCAGCGCGCCGGCACCGGCATTGATGAAGGTACGCGGGACGGCGGCCAGGCTGGTGAACAGGGCGAACTGCGTAGCGGTGAAGGCCGGATTCGTGGCGCGCGCGATGAAGGCGGTGAAGGCTGCGGTCCCGAGCCCGACCCCGAGATACTCGGCGGCAATGACGCTCGCCAGCGCTGCCCGGTCGACGCCGTCGATGCTCGTCTGGACCCCACGCCAGGCGAGCCAGGCGAAGCCCAGAATGGTGACCATCTGGACCACGCCAAAGAGCCAGAGTGCGCGGTTGATTCCCAGTCGCACCATCCAGATGCCACCGAGCAGGCCGCCAAAGACCGCTGGCCAGAGTCCGGCATGCTTGGCGATGACGCCGATATCGGTCTTGCTGTACCCCAGATCGAGGTAGAAGGGTGTTGACAGCGCCGTCGCCAGCGAATCGCCGAGCTTGTACAGGAAGATGAAGCCGAGCACCAGCAGCGCACCCGACCAGCCCTGGCGGCCGACGAACTCGTGGAAGGGTTCGACCACCGCCTGGCGCAGCGTCTTCGGCGCGCCGGAGACGCCCGGCTCGGCAACCAGCAGCGCCATCACCATGCCCGGCAGCATGAAGGCGGCAGTGATCCAGAACACCTGTGCCCAGGGCAGCAGATCGGCAAGAATGAGTGACAGGGAACCCGGCACCAGCCCGGCGACGCGGTAGGCATTGACATGAACCGAGTTGCCGAGCCCGAGTTCCTGGTCACTCAGGATCTCGCGCCGAAAGGCATCGAGCGCGATGTCCTGCGTTGCCGACAGGAAGGCCAGCGCCACCGACAGCCAGACGACGGACGTCAGATTGGCCGCGGGGGAAAAGCCGCCGAGAAGGCCGATCGACAACAGGAGACCGATCTGCGACAGCAACATCCAGCCACGCCGCCGACCGAGTGGCAGACGATAGCGGTCGAGCAGCGGCGCCCAGAGAAACTTCCACGTATAGGGGAACTGGATCAACGCAAACAGGCCGATGGTCTTCAGATCGACACTCTCGCTGCGCAGCCATGCCGGCAGCAGGTTGAGCAAGAGGTAGAGCGGCATGCCGGAGCTGAAGCCGGTCAGAACACAGATCAGCATCCGCCTGGTCAGTAGCAGGCGCAGCCAATCAGGCATCATCTGCTGCCGCGCCCGAGACGATAGAAGGCCAGGCTGCCGTTGAGGTTGGGGTCTTCGCTGACCTCGCGGCCTGCTTCATCGAAGGTCAGGCGCTCGCGAATGTCGATGCCGAGCCTTGCACAGAGATCCTCGAAGTCGGCGATGGTGAAGAAACGCACGTTCGGCGTATCGAACCAGTCGTAGGGCAGATCCTCGGAAACCGGCATGCGCCCGGCAGCGATCGCGGCGCGATTGGCGCGGTAGGCAAAGTTGGGAAAGCTGACCACCGCTTCGTCGGCGACACGCAGCATTTCGTTGAGGATGCCTTCCGTGGCATGCATCGTCTGCAGCGCCTGCGAGATGATCACGTGATCGAAAGACTTGTCCTCGAAGCCGGAAAGCCCGCACTCGATGTCCATCTGGATGACGTCGACGCCGTTGCGGATGCAACCGAGAACGCTGTCGCCGTCGATCTCGACTCCGTAACCGCTGACGTCGCGTGTCTCGCTGAGGTAGCGCAGCAGCCTGCCGTCACCACAACCGAGATCAAGAACGCGCTCGCCAGGCGGAATCCAGCCGGCAATGACGGCAAAGTCGAAACGCTCCCGCTGTTCCGCCTTGACCCTTCGCTCGTGTTCGGTCATACGGCGATGTTCTCCAGATAGGCGCGCAACAGGGCATGATAATGGGGATCGTCAAGCAGGAACGAGTCGTGTCCGGCATCACATTCGATCTCGGCGTAAGCCACGTGCAGTCGATTGTGCAGAAGGGCGAAGACGATCTCCCGAGACCGCGCCGGCGCGAAGCGCCAGTCGGTCGAAAAACTGGCGACGAAAAAGCTCGCCTTCGCACGGGCGAGGGCGGCGGCGAGGTTACCGTCGTACTCATAGGCAGGGTCGAAATAGTCCAGCGCCTTGGTCATCATCAGATAGGTGTTGGCATCGAAGAAACGCGCGAACTTGTCGCCCTGATGACGCAGGTACGACTCGACCTCGAAATCGACGTCGTAGCTGAACTTGTGCTCTCCATGCCGCAACTGGCGACCGAATTTCTCGCCCATCTGGCTATCGGAAAGATAGGTGATGTGGCCGACCATTCGCGCCAGCCGCAGCCCGCGGGTCGGGATGACGCCATTTTCGGCATAGTGGCCACCGTGAAAGTCGGGGTCGGACACGATCGCCTGCCGCGCCACCTCGTTGAAAGCGATGTTCTGTGCCGACAGCTTGGGCGCCGAGGCGATCACCAGCGCATGCCGGATGCGCTCCGGAAACTGTAGCGACCACGCCAGTGCCTGCATGCCGCCGAGGCTCCCGCCGACGACTGCCGCCCAGGTGGCAATACCGAGGTGGTCTGCCAGGCGTGCCTGTGCCGCCACCCAATCCTCGACCGTCACCATCGGAAAATCGGCGCCGTAGCGCCTGCCGGTTTCGGGATTGACGGACAGCGGTCCGGTGGAGCCATAGCAGCCGCCGAGGTTGTTGACGCCGACGACGAAGAACTTCCGCGTGTCGAGCGGCTTCCCCGGACCGACCAGATTGTCCCACCAGCCGACGTTCTCCGAATCGTCAGCGTAGTGACCGGCGATATGGTGGCTGCCGGAAAGCGCATGGCAGACCAGGACCGCGTTCGAACGCTCGGCATTGAGCGTGCCATAGGTCTCGAACACGAGTTCGAAACCGGGCAGCTCGGCACCGCTCTTGAGCAGCAAGGGCGCAGCGAACCGCACTCGTTGCGCGGCGACGACTCCGACGGAATTCTCTGATGATCTCACCATCACATCGCTACCCGTTGAGCTTGGCAAGCTGTTCCCGGATCTTCGCCGGCTCCTCATGGCGCAGCAGGCGGCGAACGATCGGTGCCAACTCGGCGCAATTGCTCTGCATGATCGTCTGCTTGACCGCGAGAATCTGCGCCGGATGCATCGAGAATTGCCGCAGCCCCATGCCCAGCAGCAGGCGCGTCAGCGCCGGGTCGCCAGCCAGCTCGCCACAGATCGAGACCGGGATATTGACCTTCTCCGCACTGGCGATGGTGTGCGCCAGCAGCATCAGCACCGCCGGATGCAGCGGATCGTACAGCGCCGCGACCTGTTCGTCACTGCGATCGATGGCCAGCGTGTACTGGATCAGGTCGTTGGTACCGATCGACAGGAAGTGCATGCGGCGCAGGAACAGACCAACGGCCAGAGCGGCTGCCGGAATCTCGATCATCGCGCCAACCTGGATTGCTTCGTCGAAAGCGGCCCTCTCAGCGCGCAGGCTCGACTTCGCCCGCTCGATCGCCGCCAGCGTCTGGTCGATCTCGTGCGCCTGCGAGAGCATGGGGATCAACAGCTTGATCTTGCCGTACTTCGAAGCGCGCAGGATGGCGCGCAACTGCGTCTGAAACATCTTCGGCTCGGCCAGCGACAGGCGGATGGCGCGCAGACCAAGCGCCGGGTTGCTCTGCAGGCGCTCGCCAAAGACCTTCTCCGGATGCAGGTCCTTGTCGTAGCCGAGATCGAAGGTGCGAATCGTCACCGGTCGTCCGCCCATCCCCTTGACGACCGTGCTGTATGCCTCGAACTGCTCGTCTTCGGTCGGCATGTCGCCGCGATCGAGGAAGAGGAACTCGGTACGGAACAGGCCGATGCCCTCGGCACCGCCGTCGAGCGCGTTCGCCACATCCCCGGGCAGTTCGATGTTCGCATGCAGGTCGATGTCGACACCGTCGAGCGTCACCGAGCGCGCCGTCTTCAGGCGCCGGAGCTTCGAGCGCTCGAGCTCGATCTGCGTCTTCCGCAGCCGGTACTCGTCGAGTATGCGCGCGTCGGGATTGACGATCAGCACGCCACGCGTGCCGTCTACGATCAGCACCTCCTTGTCGCGGATCAGCTGCCTGGCGTTGTGCAGACCCAGCACGGCAGGCATGCGCAGGCTGCGTGCCAGAATCGCGGTGTGCGAGGTGGAGCCACCGACGTCGGTGACGAAGGCGGCAAAGTGGTGCTCCTTGTAGGCGATGACGTCGGCCGGCGAGAGATCGTGCGCAACGACGATCAGATTCTCCTCCTTCAGCCCCTTGCTCGACTTCAGTGCGATGCGACCCGGCTGGCCGACGAGTTCCTTGATCACCCTTTCGACGACCTGGCGAACGTCGTAGCTGCGCTCGCGCAGGTACTGATCGTCAAACTTCTCGAACTGATCGACCAGTACTTCCATCTGCTGGACCAGCGCCCACTCGGCATTGCAGCGCCGCTCGCGGATCAGGTCCTTCGGCACCTCGGCAAGTTCGGGGTCGGACAGGATCATCGAGTGCAGATCGATGAAGGCGCCAAACTCGGCCGAGCTGTGCTGCATGCGGCCCTTGAGGGCCGTGAATTCCTCGCGCACACGCGCCAGTGCCGCTTCAAAGCGGGCAACCTCCTTGTCCACCATTCGCGGCGAGATCACCAGATGGGAGACCTCGAGCGTCGCGTGCGACATCAGGTGCGCCTGGCCAATCGCGATGCCGGCTGATACCGGCAGGCCATGCAGGGTAAAACTCATGCCGGGTTCACTCCGCCTCTCCGAAGCGGCTGGCGATCAGTTCAAGGATTGCCTGATTCGCCGCCTGCTCATCAGCACCGTCGGTTTCGACGATCACCGTCGCCCCCTTTCCGGCCGCCAGCATCATCACGCCCATGATGCTCTTGGCGTTGATCCGGCGACTCCCCTTCTCCATCCAGACGTCGCTGGCAAAACCGCCCGCAAGCTGCGTCAGCTTCGCTGAAGCGCGGGCGTGCAACCCCAGCTTGTTGAGGATTTCGGCCTCGGCACGTACCATTCAACCCTCCGTGGTTCCAGTGCCGAGCGCCGGCGGCAACCTGACCACGCCGTCACGAGCACCGCTGATCGCCTTCTGCAACATGGTTTCCATTCCTCGCTCGCGATACGTCAGTGCACGCAGCAACATCGGCAGGCTGACCCCGGAGACACCTTCGACACGACCCGGGTCAAGCAACTTGAGCGTCAGGTTGCCCGGCGTGGCGCCGAAGACATCGGTCATCACCAGGACGCCCTCGCCGCCGTCCACCTCCTTCAGCAACAGCCGCGCCAACGGCAGGATGTCGAGCGGGTCATCCTGGGCTGCGACACCGAGCTGCGCGATCAGCGGCGGTCGCTTGTTGAGTACGTGACAGACGTTCTGAATGAGACTCTCGCCGAGGGTCCCGTGCGTCACCAGAAATACACCGATCATTGCAGCATCCTTCGCGACAGGCCGCCATTCTAAGCCATTCCGCCGCCCTCTCGGCGGCGATCACCGCGCCGTGCCTCAGGGCACGACCTCGAGCACCGGCGGTGAGGCGCCAACGAACTGCAGGCGGCCCTGCATCGCCTGGCTGATCTGCCAGCGTCCGTCGCCGTCCACCCGCAGGACATGCGCCACCTGCAAGCGCCGGGCGAGCTGCGGCCAGTCACTACCGGCGATGAACAAGGGCTTCGTCGCAGCGTCCGAGAGAGTTCCGGCGGCCGGACGTGCCGTCACCAGCACCGTCAGGGCCTGTGTGCCGGATGCCGGCCGGCCACTGCGCGGATCGAGGAGATGCGCGTAGCGCCTGCCCGCGACCTCGAAGTAGCGCTGATAATCACCCGAGGTACCGACCGCCTCGCCATCGTCAAGCTCGATCGTCGCCATCGGTCCGGGCTGCCGCGGGTGCTGGACTCCCACACGCCAACGCTGGCCGTTGCGGCTACCGAGAACCATCACGTTGCCGCCGATGTTGAGCAGCGCATTGCTGACTCCGCGTGCCCGCAGGATGCTCGTCGCACGATCGAGCGCGACTCCCTTGAGATAGCCGCCGAAATCGAGCGCCAGTTCGCGCTGCCGGCTGCTCACCTGCAGCCCGCTGAGGAGCAGGTCGGCAATGCCCGGCCGCGCGCTGCGCCAGGCCGCCACCGCGGTCTCGTCCGGCAGGCTGCCCGGCAAGTCGTCCGACTGGAACCCCCAGAGACCGATCAGGCGACCGATGCCGGGATCGAACAGTCCGTCGCTGAGCCGCGCCAGGCGTTGCGCATCGGCCAGCAGTTCCGCCATCTCCTCGCTCACCACCTGCGGTCTGCCGGCCGCGAGGGCGGCGTTGAGCGTGCTCAGTTCGGATGGCTTCCAGGCGTGGTAGGTGCGGTGCAGGCGATCGAACTCGCGCAGCACCGCCGCCGCCGCCGGCCGTGCCTGTGCGTCGGGCAGACCGGCGATCAGCACTTCGACGCGGGTGCCGAAAACGAATGCCTCCTGCTGGTGCAGCGGCGCCCGGCTGCAGCCGGCCACGAGGATCCAGAGCAGCAGACCGGCGAAGCTCAGTCTGCGGCCACGCACCGACGCTCCAGCGCGGCAACGAACAGGGCTGCGGCGTCGAAACCTGTCTGTTCCGCAATTTCCACCATGCACGTCGGACTGGTGACGTTGATCTCGGTCAACCAGTCGCCAATGACATCAAGACCAACCAGCAGCAGGCCACGGGCTGCGAGGACCGGCGCCAGCGTCGTCGCGATCTCGAGGTCACGCGAACTCAGCGGCTGCGCCACACCCTTGCCGCCGGCAGCGAGGTTGCCACGCGTCTCGCCGGCCTTCGGAATTCGTGCCAGGCAGTACGGAACCACTTCGCCAGCGACGAGCAGGACGCGCTTGTCGCCGTCGGCAATCTCGGGAATGTAGCGCTGCGCCATGATCGTGCGCGCACCGTTGTGCGTCAGCGTCTCGACGATCACGTTGCGGTTCGGATCGTCGTGGCGCACGTGAAAGACCTCGCTGCCACCCATGCCGCCGAGTGGCTTGAGGATCACGTCGCGCTCGGCTTCGATGAAGGAGTGGATGATGCCGGCGTCACGGGCGACCGTCGTCGGCACCGCGAACCGGGCGAACTCGGTGATCGACAGCTTTTCCGGATGATCCCGCAGGGCACGGGGCCGGTTGAAGACCCGCGCGCCCTCGGCTTCCGCGCGCTCGAGCAACCAGGTGGCGGTCACATACTCGATATCGAAGGGCGGATCCTTGCGCATCAGCACGGCGCGAAAATCGCGCAGGGCGACGACGTGCCGATCGACCTCGACGAACCACTCGACATCGTCGGCCAGCATCTCGAGGTGCACCGCTTCGGCACACACGCCATGCAGCGGGGACCAGTGGATCGCCTCCTGCTGGATCGTCCAAACGGCATGTCCGGCCGCCTGCGCCGCGCGCATGATGGCGATGCTCGTGTCCTTGTAGGCTTTCAGCGACTGCAGGCGGTCGACGATGAATGCTATGCGCACGGCAGCGGCTCCTTGACGGGGGCAGTACGTTCCAGCTCGACCGATGCAGCGAGCTGCGCCAGTCGGGCGACGACCCCATAAACGTAGAAACGGTTCGGCGCCGCGTCCGGGTTCTGGCAATGGTCGGGCAGCGAGCAACTGGTGGCAAAAGCGAGTGGCTGAAAATGCATCCCCGGCGCGTTCAGGTTCTCGTCCGGACCACGGCCGCTATGAACGCGGTAGAAGCCACCGACGACGAAGCGGTCGATCATGTAGACGACCGGCTCGGCGACCCCCTCGTCGCTGCCGCTGCCGACCCGTTCGAAGCTATGCACGCCTTCCTGGATGATGACCTGGGAAACCGCCAGGCCCTCCTTGATCACCGACATCTTGTTGCGCTGCCGGCGGCTGAGGCCGGTCACCTGCGACGCATCCTTGACCGTCATGACGCCCATGCCATAGGTTCCAGCGTCTGCCTTGACCACCACGTACGGGGTTTCCTCGATCCCGTACTGCCGGTACTTCTCGCGAATCAGCTCGAGCACCGCGTCGACATTGGCAGCGAGGCACTCCTCCCCTTGCCGCTCATGAAAGTTGACACTGCTGCAGACCGAAAAGTAGGGGTTGATCCGCCATGGGTCGATGCCGGTCAGCCGCGCGAAATCGCCCGCCACCTCGTCGTAAGCGGCAAAATGGTTCGATTTTCGGCGCAACGCCCACCCGGCATGCAGCGGCGGCAGGACGAACTGCCCCTCGATATCGCGCAGCACCTCGGGGATACCCGCCGAAAGATCGTTGTTGAGCAGAATGGCACAGGGCTCGAAGCCGCTCAGTCCGAGCCGCGACCCACTGCGCTGCAGCGGTTCCAGGAGCAACGTCGTGCCATCGCCGAGCGACACCTGCGTCGGCCGGTCGATTCCGGGCAGCAGCGATCCGAGACGAACCTCAAGCCCGGTCAGGCGGAGAAACGTCGCGATCTGGGCAACGTTCTGCAGATAGAAGAGGTTGCGCGTATGGTTTTCGGGGATCAGCAGCAAGCGCTTCGCGTCCGGGCAGATGCGGTCCACCGCCGTCATCGCGGCCTGGACGCAGAGCGGCAGGAAGGTGGCGTCGAGGTTGTTGAAGCCGCCGGGAAACAGGTTCATGTCCACCGGCGCCAGCTTGAAACCTGCATTGCGCAGATCGACCGAGCCATAGAACGGCGGCGTGTGCTCCTGCCACTGACCGCGGAACCAGCGCTCGATCTCGGGCATGAGGTCAAGGAAACGCCTTTCGATCTCCAGCAGCGGGCCGTCAAGTGCAGTTTTCAGACGTGGAACCATGGGCTGAACTTCTCCTCGCGGATGCGCCCATCCGCTTTCGTCGGCGCCCGGAGGCGCAACGCGCGGCTGCCAGGGGCCGCGCTGCAATCGTTCATTCTACACCGGGGGTGGCAACAGGGCTCGCAGTGGCCCGGGAAGCGGAGTCTGCTCGAGGCTGCGCTGAGCGAACAGGAAGCGGCCGTCGCAAACGAAGCCGAGGTCGGTCCAGTCGACGCTGTTCAGCGCATCCGCCAGCTTCTGCACGGCAAGCAACGGATCGTGCGGAAAGATCGCCAGCACCGAGCCATCATAATGCGTACAGGGATGGCAGAAGAAGGGTCGCGAACTGCGCGTCTTGCTGTTGACATAGACCCGTGGCAGCGCCGACTGGTGGTAGCCGCGGCCCCAATGCCACCAGTTCGATTCGTCGAAGGGTCGGATGCGGCGCGTGATCAGGCGCTCCTTGTGCGGCAGCAGGACTGCCGGCGGCGGTTCGCCGGCTTCACACCAGAGCATGCGCCGCGTCGTGCCGGTGCGCACCGTCGACGAGCAGACGAAGTCGCGGTTGCCATAGAGTTCGCTGGCGTAGAGGTCATCCGCTCCCGAGACGGCGCCGACCTTGACGAAGGCGATGTCGGCCAGACGCAATTCGTAATCGCCGCGTGTGAACAGCAGGTGCCCACCGCTCTCGACGAAATGGCGCTCGTCCCACTGCAGCCGCACCAGCCCTGCCAGCCCATCGGCAACGCCCTGTGCCGCGTAGCGCGTCCGGCGCGAGAAATTGCCGCGCTCGAAACGCCAGATGGCGCAATTCGGGGTCGCATCGTCGAACAGCCTGGAATCGCCGAGCTCGACGAAATCGGTGATCGTCCCCGTCGCGTACAGCAGGCGGTTGAGCGGCACCGCCGACGTTGCCTTGAGGAAGTCGCGCGGCGTGATGAAGACGAGTTCACCGCCGGGCGCGAGATGCCGCAGGCACTTCTCGATGAAGAACAGGTAAAGATTGGCACGTCCGTCGAGCACGCTGCGCCGGACGAGGCGACGGGTTGCGACGGCGATGTCCTGGTAACGTACATAGGGCGGGTTGCCGATAACCGTGGCGAACGACTCAGCATCGGGCAGGGCAAAGAAGTCCATGACGCGCGCGCCCGGCGGCGCATGCCGCGGATCGATCTCGACCCCGACGGCGAAGGGGAAATGCTGCAGAAAGGCACCGTCGCCGCAGGCGGGCTCGAGCACGCGGCCACGATTGCGCACCAGCGAGAGCATCACGTCGACGATCGCCGGCGGGGTGAATACCTGGCCAAGGCGGCTGACGTCCAGTTCCGGCTGCGCGGCCACGGTCAAGCTCCCCGTCGCCGCGTCGTCGGCGCGCTCGCCAGCGCTGGTCCCAGCCATCGCCGGCCCCCGGCAGGCCACATGCGCACCATCAGCGCCCGCCCCAAGGCATTACCGGCACCGTTGAAATGCTGTTCGCCGGTGCGCCGTCGATCAGCTTGCGACTGATCGCCAGATAGACCAGCGTCCGGTTCGCCTCGTCCCACATCCGGACGACGCGTGTTTCCTTGAACAGGACCGATGTATCGCCCGAGAAGACCGTAGCCTCATTCGGCAGCTTCTCCGGCAGACTGATCGGACCGGTTTGCCGGCAGGCAAGCGCGAACTGCGAGGGATCTTCGGCCAGGCCGAGCGAACCACTGACGCCGCCGGTTCTCGCCTGACTGACGTGACAGGTCACACCCGGCACTTTCGGGTCGGGAAAACTCTCGACGCAGACGCGGTGGTTGGCTCCGACCAGCTTCCACTCGGTCGTCACGCACCCCACCTGCTCCGCCTGTACGGCGCCGGACACGACGGCGCACACCGCGCCGGCGGCAATGAAGCGAAATCCGTTGGTCCTGCTGCGCATGCTCCCTCTCCTTCAGGCAAGGCCGCCGCTGGCCGCAGTTCAACCGGGCCAGTGGTCGAGCGTGATGTTGCTGATCTGCCCGACCGACGAACCACGGCGGGCGCGTTGACCAAGGTGTCGTTCCTCCGACACGAGCGTCTTCGGCCGATTGCGTACGGTTCCCCGGATCGCCAGCCGCGGCCCGCTGGTCGCAATCACCGCGCGCAACGATTCTCCCGCATGCAGGCCGATGATCTGCACCCCCTTGCCGCTCGCGAGGCGCTTCATCTGCTCGAGCGGAAAGACCAGCAGGCGACCGTCGCTGGAGAGCGCACCGAGATGGTCCGTGCCGGCGAGGCGGAGCAGCGGCAGAATGCTGGCGCCGTCCTCGACGGTGACCACTGCCTTGCCGGCCTTTTGCCGCGACAGCAGATCGCCGTAGGTACAGATGAAACCATAGCCCGACGTCTTGGCGACCAGGATCGCGTCGTCCGGCTGACCGCTGAGGACATGTGCAATCCGGCCGCTGCCGAGGTCGACGAAGGAAGAGAGCGGCGCGCCCATGCCGCGACCGTCGGGCAGGCTGGCGACCGCCACGGTAAACGCCCGCCCCTCGGTCGAAATGATCACCAGCGAGTCGACCGACCGGCATTCCAGAGCCGACCCCGCCCGATCGCCGTCCTTGAAGGCAACGCCGGAAAGATCGAGCCCGTGTCCCTGTCGGACACGCGCCCAGCCCTTCTCGGAAATGATCACGGTCACCGCTTCATCGCTGACGGCAGCCACCTCGGAGCGCGAAGCCGTCGCCGCCGCTTCGATGACCGTCCGCCGCGCGTCGCCGTACTTCTCGGCGTCGGCCTTGATCTCGCGCATCACCTGTCGCCGCAACAGCGCATCGCTGCCCAGCAGTTTCAGCAGGCCCGCACGCTCGCTGCGCAGCCGCTCGAGTTCCTGTTCGATGCGGATCCCCTCGAGCCTGGCCAGTTGCCGCAGACGGATCTCGAGAATGTCTTCCGCCTGCCGATCGGAGAGCGCAAAGCGGGCAATCAGGGCCGCCTTGGGATCGTCGGATTCGCGAATGATGCGGATCACTTCGTCGATGTTGAGAAAGACGATGTGCCGGCCTTCGAGAATGTGAATGCGATCATCGGCCTTCTGCAGGCGGTGGCCGGTCCGCCGGTGCACCGTCCGGATGCGGAAGGTGCACCACTCACCGAGCAGTTCGGGCAACGACTTCTGGCACGGGCGGCCGTCGATGCCGACGGCGACGAGGTTGATCGGTGCCGAGGTTTCGAGGCTGGTGTGCGCCAGCAGCAGCGCCACGAACTCGTTGCGGTCGATGCGCGAACTGCTCGGCTCGAAGACCAGCCGCACGTCGTCGTCCTTGCCCGACTCGTCGCGCGCACGGTCGAGCTGTGACGCCATCAGCGTCTTGAGCTGTGCCGCCGACTGGTCGATGCTCTTCCTGCCCGGCTTGACCTGCGGGTTGAGCAGCGCACCGATCTCCGCCAGCACCTTCGCCGACGAGACGCCGGGTGGCAACTCGCGGAAGACCAGTTGCCAGGCCCCACGTGCCATCTCCTCGAACTCGTAGCGCGCCCGCACGCGCAGCGTGCCGCGGCCGGTGCCATAGGCGGCGGCAATGTCGGCCGGCGAGGAAATGATCTGCCCGCCGCCCGGATAATCCGGCCCGGGTATGTGCTGCAACAGTTGCTCAAGGCCGATCTGCGGTTGCTCGAGCAACTGTATCGCCGCTGCAGCGACCTCGCGCAGATTGTGCGGCGGCATCTCGGTCGCCATGCCGACGGCGATGCCCGATGAACCATTGAGCAGGACGAACGGCAGGCGGGCCGGCAGGCAGGCCGGTTCGTCGAAGGAACCGTCGTAGTTGGGCTGGAAATCGACCGTCCCCTCGCCGAGTTCGGCCAGCAGCAGGTCGGCAATCGGCGTCAGGCGTGCCTCGGTGTAGCGCATCGCCGCCGCGTTGTCGCCGTCGCGCGAACCGAAGTTGCCCTGCCCGTCGACCAGCGGGTAGCGCAGCATGAAGGGCTGGGCGACGCGCACCATCGCATCGTAGGCCGAGGTGTCGCCGTGCGGGTGGTACTTGCCGATGACGTCGCCAACGACCCGCGCCGACTTGACCGGTTTCGCCGTCGCCGACAGTCCGAGTTCGCGCATGGCGAAGAGGACGCGCCGCTGCACGGGTTTCAGACCGTCCTTGACATCCGGCAAGGCACGCCCCTTGACGACCGCCACCGCGTATTCCAGGTAGTCGCGGGCTGCCGACTCGTGCAGCAGGATGCTGTCATCGTCCGCTGCGGGCGGCACTGGCGCTTGCGGCGGCACCGTCGGCGGTGATGGCGGCAGATCGGCGAACAGGTCTGGGGTCGAATCTTTGCTCACTTGCGGCTCACTCTCGCTCGTCCGATCACAGCTCGGCGCCGATCAGGGCACCGTTTTCTTCCATCCATGCGCGCCGGCCAGCCGACTCGCCCTTCGCCATCAGCATGTTCATCACCGGCCGCGCCACCTCGCCACCCGGCATGCCGATGCGCATCAGGCGACGCGTATCGGGCGACATCGTCGTCTCCCAGAGCTGCTCGGGGTTCATCTCGCCGAGACCCTTGAAGCGCGAGATGGCAACCGCCTCCCGCTTGACGCCCTCGAGGCGCAGCCGATCCAGTGACGCCTCGAGTTCCGCGTTGTCAAGCGCATAGATCTTGCGCGGTGGCCGCGTCTTGCCCTGCGCCGGTACGTCGAGACGGTACAGCGGCGGCTGCGCGAAGTACAGGTGCCCGCGTGCGATCAGCCGCGGAAAATGGCGATAGAACAGGGTGCACAGCAGCACGCGGATGTGCGAGCCATCGACGTCGGCATCAGTCATGATCACCACCTTGCCGTAGCGCAGGTTGAGCAGCACTGAGTCGGGCGCGCTCGCCGGATGCGGATCGATACCCAGCGCCACGGCGATGTCGTGCACCTCCCGGTTGGCGAACAGGCTGCCGGCCT
Source organism: Candidatus Accumulibacter similis (assembly GCA_013347225.1). Taxonomy (NCBI): domain Bacteria; kingdom Pseudomonadati; phylum Pseudomonadota; class Betaproteobacteria; genus Candidatus Accumulibacter; species Candidatus Accumulibacter similis. The sequence goes on from CP054595.1 coordinate 4,345,538, forward strand.
CGACCTCCCAGGTATTCAGTACCTTGCCACGCAGTGGCAGGATCGCCTGCACCTCCTTGTCACGCCCCGACTTGGCCGAACCGCCGGCCGAATCCCCCTCGACGAGAAAGATCTCGTTGCGGCTGACGTCCTCGCTCTGGCAATCCGACAGCTTGCCCGGCAGGATCGCCACCCCCGACTGCTTGCGCTTCTCGACCTTCTGGCCGGCACGCGTGCGCGCCTGCGCCGCCCGGATGGCCAGCTCGGTGATCCGCTTCGCCGCCTCGGGATGTTCGTTGAGCCACAGCTCGAGGCTGTCGCGCACCATGCGCGCCACCAACGCCACCGCATCGCGCGAGTTCAGCCGCTCCTTCGTCTGCCCCTGGAACGAGGGGTCGAGCATGCGTACCGCGAGCACGAAACTGGCGCGCGAGAAGACGTCCTCGGCGGCGAGCTTGACGCCTTTGGGCAGCAGCGCATGGTGTTCGGCGAAGCTGCGGATGGCATCGAGCGTCGCCTGCCGCAGTCCGGCTTCATGCGTACCGCCGGCAGGAGTCGGAATCAGGTTGACGTACGATTCGCGCACCAGGCCGCCCTCGGCCGTCCAGCAGATCGCCCAGGCGGCACCCGCGCCGACCGGGAAGTTCTCGTCACCGCGGGCGGCATACTTCTCGCTGCTGAACACCGGCGCCACGGGCTCGCCGTCGAGCTGCTCGGCGAGGTACTGCACCATGCCGTTGACGAAACACCACTCGCTCGTCGCGCCATCCTCGACCGTCAGCACGACCTGCAGCCCCGGCAGCAACAGCGCCTTGCTGCGCAGCAGACGTTCGAGCTGCGGCTGGGGAATGATCTGTGAATCGAAGAAGGCGGGGTCCGGCCACGCCCGCACGCACGTTCCCTTCGCCTTCTTCGGTGCGTCGGCAAGCCGACGCAGCGGCTCGATCACTGCCCCGCCGGCAAAGGCCATCTGATGGCGTGCCCCGTCGCGTACGACCTCGACCTCGAGGCGTCTCGACAGCGCGTTGGTCACCGACACGCCAACCCCGTGCAGGCCGCCGGAAAAACGATAGGCCGAAGCCCCGTCGTCCTTGTTGAACTTGCCGCCAGCGTGCAGCCGGGTAAACACGACTTCCAGTGTCGGCACCTTCTCGAGCGGGTGCATCTCGACCGGAATGCCGCGCCCGTCATCCTGCACGCTCACCGAGTGATCACGGTGCATGGTGACGCTGATTCGCCGGCAATGTCCACCGAGCGCCTCGTCGGCGGCGTTGTCGATCACCTCCTGAATGATGTGCAGCGGGCAATCGGTGCGCGTATACATCCCTGGCCGATGGCGCACGGGCTCGAGTCCCTTGAGGACGGCAATCGATTCGGCGTTGTAGGTCATGGTGCTGAAGTGTCCGGAGGTGCTGGTCGTCGCGCCAGCAACATGTTGCATTGGTGCCGGCGCTGGGGCGGGCGAAGGTCGGCGCAAGCGGCTGCCGGCGCCATGCCATGCCGGCGGTGCCCGCAGTCATGGAAGGTTGTCGCCCGGCGAGCCGCGCACGGGCCAACCGCCGCGGGTGCAGTTACGGGCGCAGACGCGCGGGCCTCGCCGCTGAACCTGCCGGTGGCCACCAACCCGGTGCTGCGCTCCTCACGGTGGAACCGTCCGCAGAACCCCGTGGCGGGCAATGCGGCGAAGCCATGCCGCCGGTTCGCGCTTCCAGGCTGGTGGAGGCTACTTGGCGATCTGTTTTTCGCGTACTTCCTCGAGCGTCTTGCAGTCGATGCAGAGGGTTGCCGTCGGTCGTGCCTCCAGCCGCTTGATACCGATCTCGACGCCACAGGCAGCGCAATAGCCGTAGTCCCCACTGGCGATACGCTCGATGGTGTCCTCGATCTTCTTGATCAGCTTGCGCTCACGGTCGCGGTTGCGCAACTCGATCGCAATGTCCGTTTCCTGGCTGGCACGGTCGTTCGGATCGGCAAACACCGTTGCCTCGTCCTGCATGGTATGTACCGTCCGCTCGATGTCCTCCATCAACTGCAGCTTGACAGCCTCCAGGATGCCACGGAAATGAGCCAGTTGGTCGCTGTTCATGTACTCCTCGCCAGCTCCCTGGACGTACGGAGTGAAATGCTTCTGCAGCAATTCTTCAGCCATGTTCGAAGACCCCGCCCGTTTGAAAAAAGACGACTAGATATCAGAAACCGACGGCTCTTGCAAGCCGGGGTCGCGCACCCGCGCACCGGCACCGCGCCGTTCTCCCTCGCCGACGGTTCCTGCCGCACCCGCGTCGTTGCGACAGCAATGCCGGACCGATCAGGGGAGGCGTTCCTCGGCGATAATTGGCAGAGCGTCGCCAGGTCCGTCCCTCGCCCGGAGGGCGACCGCCCGCAGCGGCCAGGTGGCGCGTGGAAACCACCGCAGACCGGCGGCTGCCCGACGAACCCGGCAAGAGAAGACGATGCCCCTGCACATTGAAACGCCACTGATCGAGTCGCGCAGCCTCGGGCTGCCGACCGGCCACTCCGTGTGGCTCAAGCTGGACGCACTGCAGCCGCCCGGGTCGTTCAAGATTCGCGGCATCGGCGCCGCTTGCGAGGAGCACCTGCGCGCTGGTGCGCGTCGCTTGGTATCCTCCTCGGGCGGCAATGCCGGTCTCGCCGTCGCCTGTGCTGGCCGCAAGCTGTCGCTGCCGGTGACGGTCGTGCTCGCGGAGTCCTCCCAGCACATCCAGTGTCCAGTGCGCCCGCAGCAGGATGACGAGAAGCATCTGCGCGACTGCCAGCAGAGCCGCCACAACGGTCAGCGCGGGAATGCCGAGGATCGCCACCTGGATGGCCCCAGAGACAGCCAGCGCGGTATACCCCGAAAAGAAGAAGTCGTTGCCGACGGCATAGGTCACGAAGAGCGAGGGGAAACCCGGATGACGCCAGATGATGCCAGCCGGTGGCGGCAGGGCGACCAGCGCCTGGCTCAGCTGACGCAGGACGAAGAGGCTGAGCAGGCCGAGGAATCCCGAGATCGGCTCCTTTCGTGTGCCAAATGCATGAATCGAGTTGCCGGGACAATAGCAACAACGTGTTGGCGCGCGGCGAAAGATTTCCGAGGTGTTCGCCTACGAGATCGACGAAAGGGCGCTCCAACGCGCCCGGCTCATGGATGGCAAACTGATCCTCGTCTCCAGTGTTCCGAACCCTCCGCCACCTGAGATCGTGGCCCGCTACAAGGCGCTGGCCGACATCGAACGGGGATTGCGTGTCCTGAAGTCCGAGATCGAGATCGCACCGGTCTTCCACCGCCTGCCGGATCGTATCCGCGCGCATGCCCTGATCTGCTTCCTGGCTCTGCTCCTCCATCGCGTGCTGCGCCTGCGCCTGAAAGCCAAGGCCAGCCTCATCTTGGAGTTGGAGTTGACCCTTTTCGGTGGACACCTGATGCTTACGCAACAAGGAGTCCAAGATGCCGCAAAGCAGACCACCGTACCCGGCGGAGTTTCGCCAACAGATCATCGAACTGGCGCAGGCTGGCCGAAGCCCGCAAGAGTTGTCTCGGGAGTTCGGGCCGACCAGCCAGACCATTGTCAATTGGCTGGCGCAAGCAGCCCGCGACGCCGGCAAGCCCTTGCCTGGCAAGGAGGGCTTGAGCAGTACCGAGCGGGCTGAACTGGCCAAGCTGCGCCGGGAGAACCGGCAGCTGAAGATGGAGCGCGACATCTTGGCAAAGGCTACGGCCTGGTTCGCCAGAAGGAGCGAAGGTTCCACCTCGAACTCTTCGAACTCGTGATGGCGCGCCAGGCCGACTTCCCCGTGCGTACCCTGTGCCGCGTGCTGCGTGTCTCGGTCAGCGGCTTCTATGCTTGGCGACAGCGGGCGCCCAGCCCGCGCGCCGTGGCGAATGCCGTGCTGACCGAGCGTATCCGGCTGATCCACAAGGAATCCGGCGGGAGCTACGGCCGCCCCCGGGTTCGGGCCGAACTGCTGGAGCAAGGCGAGACCGTCAGCCAGAAGCGCGTCGCCCGCCTGATGCGCCTGGCGGGCTTGCAGGGCGTGAGCCGCCGCCGTGGCTACGTGGTCACCACCCGGCGTGATCCGGACCGTGATCCGGCGCCCGATCTGGTAAAGCGCCAGTTCGTGGCGGACGCACCCAATCGCCTTTGGGTGGCCGACATGACCTACGTGCCGACCTGGCAGGGCTTCATCTATTTGGCCATGGTGCTGGACGTGTTCAGCCGGCGGGTCGTCGGTTGGTCCATCGGCGAGCATATGCGCACGGAACTCGTGCTTTCGGCGCTCAACATGGCCGTGGCCACGCGCAAACCCCACGGGGTGATCCACCACAGCGACCAAGGCAGCCAGTATTCCGCCCTGGCCTTCGGCAAGCGCTCCCGGGAAATGGGCATCCAGCCGTCCATGGGCACCGTAGGCGATGCCTACGACAACGCCATGGCGGAGAGTTTCTTTGCCAGTCTGGAATGCGAACTGCTGGACCGCAACACCTTCCGCACCAAAACCGAGGCTCGCCTGGCCGTGTTCACCTGGATCGAAGGCTGGTACAACCCGCGCCGGCGCCATTCCGCGCTCGGCTATCTGTCACCCATGAACTACGAAAAGAAACACCACCACTCTGTGCAGTCAGCCAGCCCCGAACCCGGGTTATCCACCGCGCCGCTCGCCTCTGGCCTGAGAGGGGCCAGCGGCGGCGCCGTGGATAACCCTACGCCCGAGGAGGCTCAACCCGCTTGAAAACCAAGCGCTAACCTGTCCACCCGATAGGGGCAACTCCACTGAGATGGAACACGCGGTTTTTTTCCTGCCCGACTGGCCACCTGATTTCAGCCCGCTGCTGTGGGTCGCGCTGGCCGTCGTCGGAGCGGCCCTGGCTGGCGAATGGGTCCGCCATCATCTCGGCCTGCCGCGGATCACGGCCTATCCCGTGGTCGGCATGCTGGTCGCCGCGCTGGCCGGCGATCCGCTGGTCGCCGAGCACAGCGAATGGCTGCGCTGGGGATTGAACGTCGCCCTGGCCATCCTCCTGCTCGAACTGGGCAGCCGCGTCGATCTCGGCTGGTTGCGGCACAATCGCTGGCTGTTGCTGACCAGCTTCTGCGAATCGCTGGCCGCCTGTGGCGCGGTCTTCGCCGTCAGCCGCTATCTCGGCATGCCCATGGTGCCGGCGGTGCTGATGGGAGCGATTGGCATGGCCTCATCGCCGGCGGTGATCATGCGGGTGGTTGCCGAGAGCAAGGCGCAGGGGCAGGTCAGTACCCGCCTGCTGGTGCTGACGGCCTTGAACACCATTTACGCAGTGGTGACGGTCCATCTGGTGACCGGCGGCTTGCACCAGCACTATCGCGGCGACTGGGTGCTGGCCATCGCGCATCCGCTTTACCTGCTCGGCGCCGGATTGGTCGTCGGCAAGTTGCTGGCCGCGGCGATCAGCCGCGTCGATCGCTGGCTGATCAACATGCGCGACGAATACGCCTCCATCGTGCTGCTCGGCCTGGTGCTGATGACGATCGGCCTGATCGAGGCCCTGCGGCTGCCGGTCACGCTGTGCATGCTGTTCGCCGGTCTGGTCCTGCGCAACGGCGAGCCGCGGGCCTGGGTCTTTCCCCGGCATTTCGGATTGGTCGGCGGGGTGCTGGTCGTCATGCTGTTTCTGGTCGTCGGCATGCAGATCCGGATCGAACATCTGCTAACCGGGGGCATCCTGGCGCTCGTCCTGATCGGGGCGCGCAGTATGGCCAAACTCTGCGGCGTGCTGCTGCTGGCGCGGCCGGCCGGCATCAGCTGGCGTCAGGGCCTTTTGCTCGGCCTCGCCTTGTCGCCGACCGCCGGGCCGGTGATGGTGGCCGTGGCCGATATCGGCCAACTTTACCCGGAGTTGCAAGGCACCCTGATCCCGGTGGCGATGAGCGCCGCCGCGATCATGGAACTGGCCGGGCCGGTCATCGTCGCCTTGTGCCTGAAATTCAGCGGAGAGCGCCGTGAGTGAAGAGACCGAACACGAACTGGGCAGCTTCTCGCAGTCCGCTGCCTTGACGCTGGGCATCGAACTCGAACTGCAGATCGTCAGCGGCCAGGACTACGATCTGCTCGGTGCCGCGCCCGACCTGCTGCGCGAAATGAGCGGGCGTGAACATCCCGGCGACGTCAAACCGGAAATCACCGATTCGATGATCGAATTGTCGACCGGCATCTGTGTCGACTACGCCGACGCGCTCGGCCAGTTGCGCAGCATCCGCGCCCCCCTGGTCCATCAGGCCGACCGGCTCGGCATCCTGCTTTCCGGCGGCGGCACGCATCCCTTCCAGCACTGGGGCCGGCAGGCCATTTTCGATGCGCCGCGCTTCCATCACCTGTCGCAACTCTATGGTTATCTGGCCAAGCAATTCACCATTTTCGGCCAGCACGTCCATATTGGCTGCGCCTGTCCGGACAAGGCACTCTGGTTGCTGCACGCCTTCAGCCGCTACATTCCGCACCTGATCGCTTTGTCGGCGGCTTCACCCTACATCCAGGGGATCGATACCGGCTTCCAGTCGGCCCGGCTCAATTCGGTCTTCGCCTTCCCGCTCAGCGGACGCGCCCCGTTCGTGCTGTGCTGGGATGATTTTGCCGCGTATTACCGCAAGATGATCGCCACCGGCGTCGTCAAGAGCATGAAGGACTTCTACTGGGACATCCGGCCAAAACCGGAGTTCGGCACCATCGAACTGCGCGTCATGGACACGCCGCTCACCGTCGAGCGCGCGGCGCAGATCGCCGCCTATGCCCAGGCCCTGGCGCGCTACCTGCTGGAAGAACAGCCGGTCGATCCGAGCGAAGACGATTACCTGGTCTACACCTTCAATCGCTTCCAGGCCTGCCGCTTCGGCTACGACGGCCGACTGGTCGTTCCCGGCGGCGCCGAACAGAGAGTGATCCGCGACGACATCCTGCGCACCATGGCGGTCGTCGAAGTCCATGCCTACGATCTCGGCTCGACCGAAGCGCTCAATCTGCTGCGCACCGAAGTCTTGCAGGGTCGCAATGGCGCCAGCGAAGTCCGCACGGCCCACGCCCGTGAAGGTTCGCTCGAAGAAGTCGTTCGCCAGGGCTGCGAACGTTGGGCTGGACGTCTCTCGTGATGCGGTCATCCGCCGGGGCGGACCGCCCCGGCGGATGAGGGCCACCGCCCCACTGCGCGAATCAGGGCCCACAGCCGGGCAGGCGCGGCGCAAGACTCGTTCGACGATGCTCAGGAAGATGCGCCGCCAGCGTCTCGATCGTCGGATCGAGATACCGGTGGAAGTCGCGTTCGACATGGGCTGGGCCGGAAGCGCCCTGGTGGCCATCGCAGGAGACTTCGAGCCAGGTGGAGGGCTTGGTTTGCAGGTGCGATGGCGCACGCTACGTTCGGGCCGGCGACGGCGATGGACGGCAGTGCGAGCACGGGCACAGGCGGCAGGCATGGGGATACGCGTCGGGCAATCGAGAGGCCAAAACTGCACACCCATGCAGTCGTAGCCTCGATGCCTGCTGGCCGCGGGACGCGCCCCGGTCACGGGGGCAACCCTTTACCCCGACCCTGGCACCTGCGCGCTCGTGCGCGTCGCTTGGTATCCTCCTCGGGCGGCAATGGCGGTCTCGCCGTGGCCTGTGCTGGCCGCAAGCTGTCGCTGCCGGTGACGGTCGTCGTACCGCGCAGCACTTCCGCCCGGGCGCGGCAGTTGCTGCGAGTGGAAGGTGCCGAGGTCATCGTCGATGGCCCATCCTGGCAGGAAGCGAACGTCCTCGCGCTGTCGTTGCTGGCGGCAGGTGACGCCTTCATCCACCCCTTTGACGATCCGCTGCTGTGGCGCGGCCACGCGACGCTGATCGACGGGATCGCCCGCTGCGGGCCGCTGCCCGACGCCGTCGTCGTGGCGGTCGGCGGTGGCGGGCTGCTCGCCGGCGTCATCGAAGGGCTGCGCCGCAACCGCCTTGGCGACATCCCGGTCATCGCCCGTCGAGACCGCCGGCGCCGAGTCGCTCCATCGCTCGCTGCGCGCGGGGCGAATCGTCGAGCTCGCGGAGATCACCAGTATCGCCACCTCGCTCGGATTCGCGCATGCTCCCGCCGGCTGCGCCGATCCGGCGGCGAAGCGCGGCAGGACGCGGGCGCAACCGACGACCGCTAGGCGGGCCAGGCGAGGACACCAACCAACAGCGCGGCAAACAGTCCTCCGATCACATCCAGTGTCCAGTGCGCCCGCAGCAGGATGACGAGAAGCATCTGCGCGACTGCCAGCAGAGCGGCCACAACGGTCAGCGCGGGAATGCCGAGGGTCGCCACCTGGATGGCGCCATAGACAGCCAGCGCGGTGTGCCCCGAAAAGAAGAAGTCGTTGCCGACGGAATAGGTCACGAAGAGCGAGGGGAAACCCGGATGACGCCAGATGATGCCAGCCGGTGGCGGCAGGGCGACCAGCACCTGGCTCAACTGGCGCAGGGCGAAGAGGCCGAGCAGGCCGAGGAACGGACTGAAGCTCGGTCCGAGCAGGGCGTAACCGAGAACGAAGAGGGTGACGACATCGATCGCCAGCGAGCTGCCGATCAGCACCGCGCGTGCAGCGCCCGGATGCTCGTGCAGCCAGGCGTTGCCACGAGCGGTCATGCGGTGCAGTTGGTCGTACATCACGCCATCGGCGAGACGACGCTCGCCGATCAGCCGCTGCGTGACGAACCAGCCGACAAGACCGCCGGCAACGGCCAGCAGCCGCCAGGCCACGACGTCCCACGCCGGCAGCTCCGGCATCGCTCAGGCGGCTCCGTTGCCGGCGTCGGCGCGCTCGAGTTCAACCTGCCGTGCCGGAATGCCGGCCCAGGTCTCGCCAGCCGGAATGCGCGTGTTGGGCAGGACGAACGAGCCGGCAAGAACCTTGGCCCTTTCGCCGACCTCGACACCGCCCATGATGATTGCCCGCAGGCCAATGGTCGCACCGGCAGCGATTCTCACCGGCGCGATCACCAGATAGCCGCCCTGTGCATAGTGCGCCATGATGCTGGCCGAGCCGCCGACGGTCACCCCGTCTCCCATCTCGATCAACGACGGATCGGCGAGGGCAGTCGAATTGATCGTCACGTTGCGCCCGATGCGCATTCCCATCAGCCGGTAATAGAGTTGGGCAAAGGGTGATGGGGTGACGAACTCGAGAAAGGAATAGCGGACCACCAGCGTCAGTGTGCAGTGCACGTACCAGCGCAGGGCGGTCAGCGACACGGCCGAGCCGCGATACGGCCGCAGCCGCCCACCGAGCAGCGAATTCAGCAGTGGCGCCACGACGAGCAGCGTCAGACCGTAGGCGAAGTAGCAGAAGGCCAGCAACAGCCCGTTCAGGGCGTAACGCGAGGCGGAGTTGGTGACCGCCGGCAGACACACGGACAGCGTGTCGAACAGCCAGACGGCGACCCCCAGCGCAAGGCCGGCAGCGACGATCGCCAAGCCGATGAATGGCAGCGGGCCGATGATCGCGAGCAGTCTTGGCATGCAGCTTCTCCGGACAACGACAGGGTGGTGCGGTCGCTCAGCGGCGCCCGAGCTGCGCTTCCGCTTCGGCAGCAGTGCCGAAGCTGCGCGCGGCGATCTGCCTCTTCTCCAGGGCCTCGCCCAGCCTGGCACGCAGGAAGGTGTTCGACGTAAAGCGCGTCACATCGTGATAGCAGGTCTCCATCAGGCCCTTGACCATCTCGATGTAGTCGTCGACCAGTTCGGGCATGATCGAGAATCGGTCATAGTTGACCACCGCGTACACCCTGTGGCCGACCGGCGCCAATCGCTCGCTGACCGCTTGTCGCACCGCCTCGATGTCGGCCTGGCTGCGGATGTCGAGTCCCTCGAAGTTGATGAAGAGGATGTTCTTCGCGACATCATAGGAAAGGCGCTCGGCAAGAGGCAGCTCCAGCATCTGTGAGCGCAGCTTCATCGGCTCGTCGCGGAAGATGCGCGGGTCCATCAGCGCCGGTGCCGAGTGTATCACCGGCACGAAGTCCATCCGCTCGAGAATGTCGCGCTGCAGGTCGACCCCAGGCGCGATCTCGATCAGCTCGAGACCCTCGGAACAGAGGCGGAAGACGCAGCGTTCCGTGACGTAGAGCACGGCCAGGCCGCGCCGCTGCGCTTCGGCACCGCTGAAGGTCCGGTGCTCGACTTCGTTGACGAACTTCCTTGCTTGCCCATCCCGCAGGATGCACAGCCTGCCATCCTCGACCGCCACCTCGAGCTGCCCGGCCGTGAATGTGCCGACGAAGACCACCTTCCTGGCGTTCTGCGAGATGTTGATGAAGCCACCGGCGCCGGCCAGACGTGGGCCAAACCTGGAGACATTCAGATTGCCCTGCCGGTCCGCCTGCGCCAGACCCAGAAAGGCGAGGTCAAGCCCGCCCCCGTCGTAGAAATCGAACTGGTTCGGCTGATCGATGATCGCCTGCGCATTGATCGCAGCACCGAAGTTGAGCCCGCCCGCAGGAATGCCGCCGATCACTCCGGGTTCGGCGGTCATCGTCATCAGGTCGGCGATCTTTTCCTCCGCGGCAACGCTGGCCACGCCTTCGGGCATGCCGATACCGAGGTTGACCACCGCGTTGGCCTTGAGCTCGAACGCGGCGCGGCGGACGATGATCTTGCGTTCGCTCATCGGCATCGGCTGGATCGCCGACATCGGTACGCGGATCTCGCCAGCGAACGCCGGGCTGTACTGTTCGCCGAAGGTCTGCATATGGTATTCGGGCTTCTCGGCGACCACCACGCAGTCGACCAGGACGCCGGGGATCTTCACTTGACGCGGGTTGAGCGTGCCGCGCTCGGCGATCCGCTCGACCTGGACGATGACCACGCCACCCGAATTGCGCGCCGCCATCGCGATCGCCTGCGCTTCCAGCGTCAACGCTTCCCGTTCCATCGTCACGTTGCCGTCCGGATCGGCAGTGGTGCCGCGGATGATTCCGACGTGGATGGGGAAGGCCTTGTAGAACAGGTAGTCCTCGCCGTCGATCGGCAGCACGCGGACGAGTTCCTCGGTGGTCGACGCGTTCAGCTTGCCACCGCCGAAACGCGGATCAACGAAGGTGCCGAGCCCGACACGGGTGATCGTCCCTGGCTTCCCGGCAGCGATGTCGCGGAAGAGATGGGCGATCACCCCCTGCGGGAGGTTGTAGGCCTTGACTCGATTGGCCACCGCCAGTTCCTGCAGCTTCGGCACCAGCCCCCAGTGGCCACCGATCACCCGCTCGAGCATACCGTCGTGGCCGAAATGGTTGAGCCCCCGTTCCTTGCCGTCGCCCTGCCCTGCGGCATAAACCAGGGTCAGGTTGCGCGGCCGGCCGAGGCCCTCGGGGTCGCTGCTCTGGCTGGCAAGAAAGCGCTCCTCGAGGGCGATGGCGATGTTCTCGGCAAAGCCGATGCCGACAAAGCCACCGGTTGCCACGGTGTCACCGTCACGAATCAGGCGCACCGCCTCGCCGGCGGAGACTACCTTGCCGGTATCAGAAGCACGCAGCGAAGAGGCCATAGGATGGGAGGAAAGAGGCACGGGTTGTCTCCTGAAGGGATCGGCTTCCGGGCGACCGCGGGCAAGCGGGTCCAGCCGCCAGTATAAGGCGACCCGCGCGAGTCATCGTCGGAACTGCAGACCGTCCGCGCCTGCCCGCCGGCAGCACCGACGGGAAAGAATCGTCGCGCGGCGTGAACGCCACCGACCGGCGAGCGGCCAGAACAGACAACGACGTCTCCACGGCGATCGGCGGCGCCCAGCCAGGGCCACAGCGGCGAGTGCATGTCAAGTTTCGCCCACCACCTCCTCCGCGAGCGACGGATAATCGATGTAGCCGCGTTCGCCCCCCTTGTAGACCGTCCTCGAATCGAAGGCCGTCAGCGGCGCTCCGAGGCGCAGGCGTTCGACGAGATCCGGGTTGGCGATGAAGTGCTTGCCGAAGGCTATCAGATCGGCGTTGTCGCAGCGCAATGCGGCTTCGGCACGGTAACGGTCGAATCCGCCACAGAGGATGATGCTCCCGGCGTAACACGCCCGCAGGTGCTGCAACAGTTCGCTGTCCGGATCATGGATCCAGCTTTCGGACTGGTCATAGACGTGCAGGTAGCCGATCCGCATGCGGTCGAGCTCACAGGCCAGTTGGCCATAGGTGAACAGCGGCGCCGGATCGGGCTGCATCTCATGCGCGACCCCGAGCGGCGAGATGCGGACACCGACGCGCTCGCAACCCACCACCGAGGCGACCGCGGCCACCGTTTCGAGCAGGAACCGCCAGCGCCTGCTCGTCGTCCCCCCGTACTCGTCGCTGCGATCGTTCAGGTACGGACAACGGAACTGATCGAAGAGATAGCCATTGGCGGCATGGATCTCCACCCCGTCGAAACCGGCTGCCAGGCTGTTGGCTGCGGCACGCGCAAAATCGGCGACCACCGCGCGGACTTCGCCGGTGCGCAGGGCGCGGGGGGCATCACAGGGAACCAGAACGGGCTCGGATCCGCCGACAAGAACCGGCACCCGGTCTGCGCTCAAACCAATCGTGGTGGGTCCGACGGGCGGCGAACCATCCGCCCGCAGGCTGCAGTGGCCGACGCGCCCGACATGCCATAGCTGCAGGTAGATGCGGCCCGCCGCGCGATGCACCGCGCGCGTCACGTTGCGCCAGCCGGCAACCTGCGCCGGCGTGTAGATGCCCGGCGTGCGGGCACACCCGCGTGCCTGCGGAGAGACCGGCGTCCCCTCGGCAACGATCAGCCCGGCCGACGCCCGCTGGGCGTAATACAGCGCGCTGATCGCGGTCGGCGCATGTTGTGTGTCGCTGGCGCGATTGCGGTTCATCGGCGCCATGACGATACGATTGGCCAGCGGCAGGCCGGCAAGCGTATGGCGGGAAAACAGACTCTTGTTCATCTTCGTCGGCACCTCCTCGGCAACGATTGCGCACAGACACGGCAAGCACGTTTCATGCCTGGCTGCCGGAGCGGCCTGCGCGCACGGCTCAAATCGATATCGTGTGGATTGCCGGCGCACAGCATGGCAGCCGCAGACTGCGGATTGATGGCGCTGCCGCGCCTCTCCTCTGCCGGCCAGACGTGATGACGCGGCGGGGCTGTCGGCCAACGGACTGGTGCAGGGCGTCGCCTCGCAGGCGCAGCGTCGCCAACCTTTCCAGCTCGGAGAATCAGTCGCGCCTCTGCGGCGGGGCACGGCGACCGCGGTGCAGGCGCACCACCGGCGTTATCTGGGCGCCGCGTTGTGCCGGCGCCCCGTGGCTGCGGGCGGACTTGTGGCCAGAAGGGGGCCTCCGGCTGGCACGCCAACCGCCGCTGCAGACAGGCGCAGCGGCAGGTATGGAGTCAGATCACAGACCCCATACCTGGTTGACACGCACGAAGCCCGTTTCGCCGTCGCGATGGCGCACCTTGACCCAGCCGCCGGGGGCTGTCTCGAGATACACCAGCGACACGTTTCTCGCTGCCTCGAAGGCGATCGGCGCCGACTCCTCGGGATTCAGGCGGACCTGGGCGCGCGGCGTGGTGACGATGACCGTCCGCCGCTTGACCAAGTGCCTGGCCTCGATCCAGGCCAGGCCGCCTTCAGCGTCCCGCACCTTCGACCATCCTTCGAGGTTGACCACCAGTTCGACCGGCGTCCCGCGCCGGATGACGAACAACCTGGCACCCTTTTGCGACGGCGCGTCGTAGAGCACCGTCGGCACATCGACGGTGCGGAATTCGATTGCCACCGATGGCGCCGCCATCCCGGCAGCGAGCACCGCGCCCAGCAGGCGGTGCATCGCTCAGGCCGTCGCCTCGCCGGCGGCGGCGCCGGCCGCTTCCGCTTGCTGCTGCTGCAGGCGAGACATGTAAAGCGCTTCAAAATTCACCGGTTGCAGCATCACGGGCGCGAAGCCGGCGCGGGTGACCGCGTCGGACACCGCCTCACGCGCGTATGGGAAAAGAATGTTGGGACATGCTATCGACAACAGGGGATCCATGTTTTCGCTCGGAACGTTCTGCACGCGAAAGATGCCCGCCTGCCCCACCTCGACGAGGAAAACGGTCTTCTCCTCGATCTTGGAGGTCACAGTGGTCGTCAGCGTGACCTCGAAAATGCCGTCGCCGATACCCTGCGCATTGCTCTGCAACTGAATGCTGACCTTTGGTGACTCGCGCTCGAGAAAGATCTGCGGCGCATTGGGCACCTCCAGCGAAAAATCCTTGATGTAGATCTTCTCGATTGCAAAAACGGGGTTTTCTTGTTCGCTCATGTCAACTTTCAGCCAAAGGTGGAAAAGGAATCAGGCAAGCCTGGCGAGAGGGGCTCAGGCAGTCTCGCCTGCAAGCAGCGGCAGCAGCCTGCCGGAACGATCGAGCGCGACCAGATCGTCGGCACCGCCAACGTGTGTCGCGCCAATGAAGATCTGCGGCACGGTGCGGCGACCGGTCCGCACCTGCATTTCGTTGCGACGTTCGGGGTCGAGATCGATTCGCACCTTCTCGATCTCGACCACGCCACGTGCGCGCAGGAGTTGCTCGGCACGCACGCAATAGGGGCAGACAGCGGTCGAGTACATCAGCACGGGCGCCACAGCAGTCATCGACGCGCCCCCTTCTTCAGCGGCAGCCCCGCCTCGCTCCACGCGGCGATGCCTCCTTCGAGGTTGTGCACGCGCGCAAAGCCCAGTTTGGCCAGCGTTGAACAGGCAGCCTGCGAACGCATGCCGGTCTGGCAGATGAGGATGATCGGCCGGTCCTTGAACTGCTCGAGCTCGCCGGCACGCTCGGCCAGCGATGCCGCCGGGATGTTGCGCGAGTCGATCAGGTGCCCGGAGACGTACTCGTTGGAATCACGGACGTCGATCAGTTGTGCGTTCTCACGGTTGATCAGCATCGTCGCCTGATTGGCCGTGACCGCCTTCGCACCACCGGGACGGCGGAACGTCAGCACCATCAGCATGCCGCCGCTGACCAACGCGACGGCGACAAGAAGAATGTTCTGTTGTACGAATTCCAACACAGGCTCCAGAAACCGATAGGGACCACGAGACGCCGCTGACGCTCGCCAGAGTGGCTTGACGCTGCGTGCCGGCCGCGCGGCTAGCCGCCGCAGAACACCTCGCGCATCATGCCGATGAGCTGCAGTGTCCGCTCATCGCCGACCCGATAAAAGACGCGGTTGGCCTCCTTGCGGGCAAGCAACACACCCTTCTCGCGCAGGATCGCGAGATGCTGCGAGATGTTGCTCTGCGAGGTACCCACCGCCTCGACGATCTCCTGCACGCACGCTTCCTGATCGCCGATCACGCACAGGATCTTCAGCCGCAACGGATGCGAGATCGCTTTCAGCGCGCGTGCCGCTTGCTCGATGTGCTCCTGCTTGTCGATCAGGCTGGTCTTGATGGGCACGTCACGCCGGCTTCGCCGTTTATCATATAATCGCGCATTATAAAAGAAAAGCCTGATCTACGGAGTGCCCTCCGCCATCTGGCGTCTCGTGGTGCCTCGCGCCAGCCCCGGGGCGCGCTCTTCCCACGTTCCTGCAGGACCAGCGTCGTTCATTGGCGAGTACCGGACAAACCCTCGAGCGCTTCGCGCGCAGCACCAACGACACCTGCTGGCGTGAGCACAGGGGTGTCGTCGTCGCCTTCGGCAGCCATTGCCCGGAGACCTTGGCGAGCGACACGTCAGCGGCGACCGGGAGCCCGCAGCCATCCACTGCGGTCGCCGCCTGCGGCCGCATCCGTCGTGCGCTTCTCTGCCTCCTGATCGTCTCGCTGGCGCCGCTGGCCATGGCCAGCAACCGCCAGAACCCGGCCAGCGTCGAGGCGGCATCGTCTGGCGAGATTGCCGAGAAGCAAGGCAGTCTGAGATCGCTGCGCGGCCAGATCGACGCGTTGCGCAAGCAGATGGCCGCCGCCGAAGGCTCCCGCAGGGAAGCCGTCGATCAGTTGCAGGAGGCGGAACGCGCCATCTCGGCAACCCAGCGGCAACTGTACGAGACGGCAAGCGGGACCGACCGGCTCCGGAGGAGGCTCGACGAACTCGAGAAACAGTCGAGCGAGCTCGGCCGGGTCCTCGGCTCACAGCAGGAGCAACTGGCGAGGCTTCTGCACCGGCAGTACCTGCGCGGCAACCCCGATCCGGTACGCATGTTCCTCAACGGTGATGATCCGAATCAGCTGGCCCGCGACCTCCACTATCTCGAAACGATCGGCCGCGCGCGGCGCGAGATCCTGCGCGACGTCGAGGTGACGATGCAGCGCCAGCAGGCGCTCGCCCGCGAAACCCGACAACAGGCCGAGTTGCTCGCCGCCAGCGAGGCGCGACAGCGGGAGGAGCACGCCCGGCTGGTCGAACAGCGGCAGCAGCGACAACTGGCGCTGGCCAAGGTGTCGGAGCAGATCGCCGCACA
Organism: Candidatus Accumulibacter similis; assembly: GCA_013347225.1. Taxonomy (NCBI): domain Bacteria; kingdom Pseudomonadati; phylum Pseudomonadota; class Betaproteobacteria; genus Candidatus Accumulibacter; species Candidatus Accumulibacter similis. Next base: position 4,361,932 of record CP054595.1, read on the forward strand.
GCGGCGTGAGATCGGCAGCCTGCAGCGCGACGAGAAGCGCCTCGCCGAACTCGTCGACCGGCTGTCGCGACTGATCGCTGCACAGGCGGGTGAGGCCCGCCGCGAAGCGCAGCGCCGCGAGCAGGCAAGGCACCCCGCGCCCATGGAGCGTGCCCCGGCATCGCCGACAGAACCGGCGGCAGGCGAAGCGGGCTCGGCGCCGCCGGTGCCGGCAGGCCGTGGCGACGAAGCGGCCGCGATACCCGGCGCGGGCAGTCTGGCACGACTGAAGGGGCAGCTCCGCCTGCCGACACGGGGAGCGGTCAGCAACCGTTTTGGCGCCACACGGCAGGAGGGAAGCACGTGGAAGGGTCTCTTCATCCTCGCCGGCAACGGTAGCGAGGTGCGCAGCATCGCCGCCGGCAGGGTCGTGTTCGCCGAATGGATGCGCGGTTTCGGTAACCTGCTCATCGTCGACCACGGCAGCGGCTACCTCTCGATCTATGCCAACAACGACTCGCTGCTGAAAAACGTTGGCGACGCGGCGCGCTCGGGAGAGGTGATCGCGACCGTCGGCAACAGCGGTGGCAATCCGGAATCCGGTTTATACTTCGAGCTGCGTCATCAGGGCAGACCGCTCGATCCAATGGCCTGGGTCAGCACCAGACAGTGAGGGCTGGTGCGGAAATCGCCGCAAGCACGACGAACTGCCGGACACGGGCGAGCACGCGACATGGCAGGTTCGCCAGCGGCCCTGTTCGCGACCTCTGATACGGATTTTCACGACGCACACGACATGATGCGCACTGGAGTGAGACAAATGGGCAAGTTGAGACAGGCCGGTCTGGTCGGCGCAGGGTTGCTGGGCGGCGTACTGATCAGCCTGCAGTTTTCGGCGATCGCGGACAAGGAAACGCGAGCCAGCCTGCCCATCGAGGAACTGCGCACCTTTGCCGAAGTGTTCAATGCCATCAAGAGTGGCTATGTCGAACCGGTCGAAGACAAGAAACTGATCACGCATGCCATCAGCGGCATGCTCTCGAACCTCGACCCGCACTCCAGCTACCTCGACGCCGACGCGTTCAAGGACCTGCAGGTCGGGACGCAGGGCGAGTTTGGCGGCATCGGCATCGAGGTGGGCATGGAAGACGGCCTGGTCAAGGTCGTGTCGCCGATCGAGGACACGCCGGCCTACCGGGCGGGAATCAAGACCGGCGACCTGATCTTCAAGATCGACGACACGCTCGTCAAGGGATTGACGCTGACGGAAGCGGTCAAACGGATGCGCGGCAAGCCGAAGTCGCAGATCCGGCTGTCGATCATCCGCAAGGGAGATGCGAAACCCATCAATGTCACGCTGACACGCGAAGTCATCAAGGTGCAGAGCGTCAAGTCGAAACTGGTCGAGGATGGGTACGGCTACCTGCGGATCACCTCTTTCCAGGAGAACACTGGTGCGGCGGTGGTCAAGCATCTCAACGAGCTGTTCCGGAATGGATCGCTGAAGGGGCTCGTACTCGACCTGCGGAACGACCCCGGCGGCCTGCTCAACAGTGCCGTTGGCGTTTCCGCCGCCTTCCTGCCGCCGGAAACGCTGGTGACCTCCACCGACGGTCGTGCGCCCGACGCCAAGCACCGGTATTCGACCTCGCCCAGCGACTACCTGCGTGGCAGCAGGGACGATTACATCCGCAACCTGCCGGCCGAGGCGCGCACGGTGCCGATGGTGGTGCTGGTCAATGGTGGCTCGGCATCGGCATCGGAAATTGTCGCCGGCGCGCTGCAGGACCACAAGCGTGCCGTCGTGCTCGGCACCACCACCTTCGGCAAGGGATCCGTGCAGACCGTCCTGCCGTTGCCGGGCAACACGGCGATCAAGCTGACGACCGCGCGCTACTACACACCGTCCGGCCGCTCGATCCAGGCCAAGGGAATCGTCCCCGACATCGTCGTCGAGGAAAGCGCCAACGGCACCTCTGCCGAGCGCTTGCGCGAGGCCAATCTCGAGCATCATCTCGACAACGACAAGGATGGCGGCACGACCGTCAAGGAATCGCCGCCCAAGCCCGCCAAGCCGGCGCCGGCGCCGGCGAAGCCGAAGAGCAGCGCGCCGAAGGAGGAAGCGGAAGAAGCTGCCGAGCTGCCGAGCCGCGAACTGGCGTCGAAGAAGGACTATCAGCTCAATCAGGCGCTCAATCTGCTCAAGGGCATGCAGATCATGAAGACTGCGCGCTGACTCGTGGCGGCGGACAGCGACGGTGAAACGACCTGCTGCGCCAGCACCCCCGCCGATCCGCAAGCAGCGGACCATCGTGTTCGCCAGGCTTCCCCCCGGCCAAGTCCCCGAAGCTGCCGCCTACCTCAGCAGCCTCGAGCAACTCCTGGTCGAACCGCGCGAACAGGCCCGCGAAGTGGGCGTCGCCTACGACCTGCGACAACACTCCTTGCAGGAACTAGAAAGCTCTCTTGAAGACCGCGGCCACCACCTCGACAACACCCTGCTGAGCAAGATGGTGCGGGCGCTGATCCACTATGTCGAGGAAACCCAGTTGCACAATCTGCAGACGCCGACGCGGCCCCTCAAACGCTCGCAGTCCGAAGCCTACACCCATGCCTGGGAGCGGCACCCGCACGGTGACCACGACGACACGCCGCCGGAGTGGCGGGAGTACAAGTAGCTCTGCGCGATGAACGACCGGCAGTTGCTGCGCTATAGCCGACACATCCTGCTCGACGAAATAGGCATCGCCGGTCAGCAACGCCTGGTCGATGCGAGAGCGCTGATCATCGGCGCCGGCGGCCTTGGCTCGCCGGCAGCGCTCTACCTGGCGTCCGCGGGCATTGGCCGGATCACCCTGGTCGACGGCGACACGGTCGACCTCACGAACCTGCAACGCCAGATCCTGCACAGCGAAGAGCGCCTCGGCCAGACCAAGGTTTCCTCCGGCCAGGCGGCACTGCGCGGCATCAACCCCGACGTGCTGGTCGAAGCGGTGCCCCACCGCGTCGCGGACGAGGAACTGGCGTCGCTGGTCGCCGACGCCGATGTGGTGCTCGATTGCAGCGACAACTTCGCGACGCGGCACGCCGTCAATCGGGCCTGCGTCAAACATCGCAAGCCGCTGGTGTCGGGCGCTGCCATCCGCTTCGCAGGCCAGCTCGCCGTCTTCGACAGCCGGCGTGGCGACGGCCCGTGCTACAACTGCCTCTTTCCGGAAACCGGCGAAGTCGATGAGGTGCGCTGCGCCGTCATGGGGGTCTTTGCACCGCTCACCGGCATCATCGGCGCGATGCAGGCGGCCGAAGCGCTGAAGCTGATCGCCGGCGCCGGCGAGATCATCCTTGGACGACTGTGGCTGCTCGACGGTCTGGCGATGGAGTGGCGCAGCGTGCGCTTCGGCCAGGATCCCCAGTGCGCCGTCTGCGCGCCGTCCGCGCTCAAGCAAAGCGCGCCAGCAGCCGCAGGTCCTGACCGATCACGCGCAGGTCGCGGATGAGCAGCGGCTTCCTGTCGGCCAGCGATGCGAGCTGCGGCAGAGCGAACATTCCGCGCGCCGCATCGCCGACGAGACAGGGTGCCAGATAAAGCAGCAGCTCATCGACCAGCCCTGCCTGCAGCAGGGCACCACTGAGTACGAAACCGGCTTCGGCATGGACTTCGTTGACGCCGCGCCTTGCCAGTTCGGCAAGCAGTGCCTCCAGGTCCACCCGGCCGTCCGAGCCCGGCAGCAACAGGACTTCGGCACCCCGCTGCGCGAGCGCCTCGCTGCGGGCAGCGTCAGCCACGACAGCCGCGACCAGGGTACCGCCACCGCGCAGAACCCGGGCGTCCGGCGACAGTTCGAGGTGACTGTCGACGACGATCCGCAGCGGCTGCCGCAGTTCGCCGGGCGGAGCCGCGACGTCGCGGACGTTGAGCTGCGGATCGTCGTCGCGCACCGTGCCGATACCGGTCAGGATGGCGCACGCGCGGGCCCGCCAGCGATGGCCGTCCTGCCTCGCGGCCGCGCCCGTCAGCCACTGGCTGGCACCGTTCAGCAGCGCTGTCTTGCCGTCCAGGCTGGCGGCCAGCTTCAGTCGCAGCCAGGGGCGGGCACGGGTCATGCGGGCAACGAAGCCGATGTTGAGTTCGCGCGCCTCGTCGGCGAGCAAGCCGCATTCGGCACGCACGCCTGCCTGCCGCAGGGTGGCCAGCCCGCGACCGGCAACCAGCGGATTCGGATCCTCGATCGCGGCAACGACCCTCTGTACTCCGGCTGCCAGCAGCGTCTCGGCGCAAGGGGGCGTACGGCCGTGGTGGCTGCAGGGTTCCAGCGTGACGAAGGCGGTGGCACCGCGAGCCCTGTCACCGGCTGCCCGCAACGCATGCACTTCGGCATGCTGGCCGCCGGCCCGCACGTGCCATCCCTCGCCGACAACCTGCCCGTCGCGGACGACGACACAGCCGACGCGCGGATTCGGAGTGGTCGTCAGCAGGCCGCGCTCGGCGAGACGCAGCGCCCGCGCCATGCAATCATGATCCGCCGCGCTGAACGCGGGCTGCATCAGCGACCGAGCGGCTGGGCCGACCGCGATACCTCACGAATGACCTTGGAGAACTGGTCCACATCCTCGAAATTCCGATAGACCGAGGCAAAGCGGACGTAAGCCACCTTGTCGAGCTTCTTCAACTCGCGCATCACCATCTCGCCGAGCTTCTCCGAAGCAACTTCCCGTTCCCCAAGCGCGAGCAGTCTTTCCTCGATGCGGCTGATCGCCGCTTCGACCGCCTGGTTGCTCACCGGCCGCTTGCGCAATGCCAGGCCAAGGCTCGCCGCAAGCTTCTCGCGGTCGAAGTCGACCCGTGAGCCGTTCTTCTTGATGACCTGCGGCATCCGCAGTTCGGCCCGCTCGTGTGTCGTGAAGCGCTTGTCGCACTTCAGGCACCGCCGTCGCCGGCGGACGATGTCGCCGTCGTCACTGATCCGGGTGTCGGCGACAGTCGTCTCGGCAGCGCCGCAGAACGGGCACTTCATCCCGGCTACCCGCCATACACCGGGAATTTCCTGCACAGGGTCGACACGTCCGCCCGCACCCGCTGCCTGACCGCCTCGTCGGCAGGGGCATCGAGGACGTCAGCTATCAGGTGCGCCACCTGCTCCGACTCGATCTCGGTGAAGCCGCGCGTCGTCATCGCCGGCGAACCAATGCGGATTCCCGACGTGACGAATGGCTTCTGCGGATCGTTCGGAATCGCGTTCTTGTTGACGGTGATGTGCGCCGCGCCGAGAGCAGCCTCAGCGTCCTTGCCGGTGATGTTCTTGGCCCGCAGATCGACGAGAAAGACGTGCGATTCGGTACGACCCGAGACGATGCGCAAGCCGCGCTCCTCCGCCAGCACGCGCGACAGGACGCGCGCATTGGCAAGCACCTGCTCCTGGTAGTCGCGGAAAGCCGGCGTCAGGGCCTCCTTGAAAGCCACCGCCTTGGCGGCGATGACGTGCATCAGGGGGCCTCCCTGCAGACCCGGAAAGACCGCGGAATTGATCACCTTCTCGTGTTCCGCCTTCATCAGGATGACGCCACCGCGGGGGCCGCGCAGCGTCTTGTGCGTCGTCGACGTGACGACGTCGGCCGAGGGCACCGGGTTGGGATAGCAGCCGGCAGCGATGAGGCCAGCGTAGTGCGCCATGTCGACCATGAAGATCGCGCCGATCTCCTTCGCCACAGCGGCGAAGCGCTCGAAATCGATGCCCAGCGAGTAGGCCGACGCGCCGGCGATCAGGATGCGGGGCTTGTGTTCACGCGCCAGCGCTTCCATCCTGCCGTAATCGATCGCCTCCTGCTTGTCGAGGCCGTAGGCGACAACATTGAACCACTTGCCCGACATGTTGAGCGGCATGCCATGCGTCAGGTGCCCCCCTTCGGCCAGACTCATTCCCATGATCGTGTCGCCCGGCTTGGCAAAGGCCAGCAGGACGGCCTGATTGGCCTGCGAACCGGAATTCGGCTGAACATTTGCCGCCTCGGCGCCGAACAGCTTCTTGAGCCGTTCGATCGCCAGCTGTTCCGCCACATCGACGTGCTCGCAGCCGCCATAGTAACGCTTGCCGGGATAACCCTCGGCATACTTGTTGGTCAGCTGTGAACCTTGAGCTGCCATCACCGCGTGACTGACGTAGTTTTCCGAAGCAATCAGCTCGATATGCTCTTCCTGGCGGCGATTCTCGTCCTGGATGGCCTGCCAGATCTTGGGGTCCACCTGCGCCAGGGAATCTTTGACTGAAAACATCGTATACGCCTCACGACCTTGAACGGAGCACGATTGTAGCATGCGCCACCGCTGCGGAAATCGCGGCGACTCGCCCCAGGCCGCGGTGCCGGAAGCGCACAACCTGGCGGCCGGCGTCGCCAGCCGTACCGGGAGCGGACGCGACGGCAGACCCAGGGCGCCGAAACCGTCTCTATTCCTCGCCGTCGGCGTCCTGCACGCCGTAATCGTGGTCGAGCCCGTCCATCCGCCGCCCGTACCACCAGACGATCAGCAGATAGATGAGCGGCGCCCCCTGGGCTCCCATGTAGAAGCCCAGCGGGATATCGAGGATGAGGATGTGTTCGACTTCGCGTGCGAAGTAGCTGAGGACGAACGAGACGAAGAACCAGACCCCGAGAAGCGACGCCGTCAGGCGAAGGTTGCGCCGCCAGTACGCGCGCTGCCGTTCATCGAGCTGCATGATCGCTCCACGGCAGCCAGCCGCCATGCCTGCGCTCGGCCGCCGCACCGACGGACATCGGCGAACAAGGCATCAGCGATCGAACTCCGGGTAACGAACGCTTTCGACGAAGTCCTGCGTGTCCTTGCTCGGCGGCTTGCCGAGCAGACTGACGACGATGATCGTCGCGAACCCGGCGGCGACGCCCCAGACTCCCGCCGAGGTCGACTGGATGCCGAGCCAGGGTTCCATGCCGATGTCCGGGATGCCCAGCCAGGGCATCGAGTGGAAGTGCACACGAACCATGTAGTAGAGCGTCAGCAGCAGGCCGACCAGCATGCCGCTGACTGCCCCGGCATGCGTTGCCCTCTTCCAGAAGACGCCGACGATCAGCGCCGGAAACAGGGCTGCCCCGGCGAGCGAGAATGCCCAGGCCACCATGAACAGGATCGTCGCCGGCTTCTGCGACGCGACAGTGGCAGCCAGCACCGCCACGACGAGCAGCAACGACTTGGAGACGACGAGCCGCCACTGCGTCGTCGCCTGCGGGCGAAAGATCTTGTAGTAGAGGTCATGCGAGAGGGCGCTGGCGATCGTCAGCAGCAACCCGTCGGCGGTGGACAGCGCGGCCGCCAGCGCACCGGCCGCGACCAGGCCGGAGATGACGTAGGGCAAACCGGCGATCTCCGGTGTCGCCAGCAGGATCACATCCGGGTTGAGCACCAGTTCCGCCAGTTGCACGATGCCATCGCCGTTGATGTCCTCGATCGACACCATGCCGATCTTCCCCCACGAGCTCACCCACAACGGCAGTTGCGCGATCGGCGAGCCAACCAGATGCGAGTAGATTTCATGCTTGACGAAGGCGGCATAGGCCGGGGCGGTCAGGTACAGCGCCAGGATGAACAGCAGCGACCAGAACACCGAACGACGTGCATCGCGCACGCTGGGGGTGGTGTAGTAGCGCGTCAGGACGTGCGGCAGCGCGGCCGTGCCGATCATCAGACAGAAAACCAGGCTGAGAAAGTTCGTGCGCGCCGACTCGTTCACCGCCCCACCCTGTCCAGGGTAAGCGGTCATGTGGTGATCGGGTTCAGCCCCCCGCTGCGCCGCCTGGCGCATCTGTGTCTCCCAGTAGTTGCGTGCGTCTTCGCTGTTTCGCGGCAGATCCCTGCGCTCCCGCTCGAGCGCCACCACCTCGCGCATCTGTGCGTTGTCGTTCTTCAGCGCGTTGATCCGTACCGCCAGTTCGCGCCGCTCCTCTGCCAGCGATTCGGGGAGAGTCAGGATGCGATCGTGGTAGGCATCGGCACGCTCACGGAAGAGGCGGCGCGCCTCGAACTCGCCCGGGTCGTCGAAGATCTTCTCCTCCAGCTGTTGCACCTGCTGCAGCACGCGGCCATAGGTCAGCTGCGCCAGCGGAACGCCGGTCACCTCGTAGGAGAGAATGGTCACCGGCACCAGATAGGCAACGATCAGGATCGCGTACTGCGCCACCTGCGTCCAGGTCACCGCACGCATGCCGCCAAGAAAAGAGCAGACGAGGATGCCCGCGAGGCCGACGAAGACGCCGATCTCGAACTGCAGGCCGACGAATCGGCTGGTGATCAGGCCGACGCCGTAGATCTGCGCGACCACATAGACGAAGGATGCGAGGACGGTCGCCAGCACACCCACGAGCCTTGCAACATTGCCGCCATAGCGGGCAGCGAGAAAGTCCGGGATCGTGTATCGGCCAAAGCGACGCAGGTACGGTGCAAGCAGCAGCGCCACCAGGACATAGCCGCCGGTCCAGCCCATGACGTAGGCCAAGCCCTGGTGGCCAGACAGGTACAGGGTTCCCGCCAGCCCCATGAACGAGGCGGAACTCATCCAGTCGGCGCCTGTCGCCATGCCGTTGAACACCGCCGGCACGCGCCGCCCGGCGACGTAGTATTCGGCCACGCTGGCGGTGCGCGCCAGGACGCCGATCGTCGCGTAAAGGAAGATGGTCAGCAGCAGGAAGGAGTAGCCGATCCAGCGTGGCGGCATGCCGTACCGCTCGAGCACGGCCAGCATCAGGACGAAAGCGAAGAACCCGACCGTGTAGGAAGCGTAGTAGCGCCGCAGCCTCACCATGTAGTCGGACATCGCCGGCGCTCGCTAGGCGCTTTGATGCAGGTGCCGACGTGCCTTTTCCAGTTCGCGGAGGCTGGCCGGCGTTTCAAAACCCTTGCTGGCGGCATGGGCGACTGCGATCTGCAGCAACTGTGCGGTGGCAAAGGCGTCCGATAGAGCATCATGGCGTTTGATGCTGGCAATGCCGAAATGCTCGAGCCAGGCGTCGAGGCGTTCCGGGCCAGCGTCAACCTCGCGGAAAAGATCAGGCAGGATCCATGCCATGTCCAGCCACGGCAGTCGCAGCCGCACGCCGAGGTACTCGGCGAGAGCCCGCTTCAGCACCCGTCGGACGAAACGGGCGTTGTAGGCCACCACTGGCGCCTTGCCGACAAAGCCGAGGAAGGAGAGCAACCCCTCGACCATCGGCACCTCGGCCGGCACCTCGGCCGGCGCCTCGGTGACGCCGACCGAGGGCGACGCCGCACCCGGCTCCACCTCCGGCAGCAGCAGTTGCCAGGCATCGCGGAAAGCGATCTGGCCGTCAATCACCGCCACTGCGGCAACCGCAAGCAGTCGAGCGGTGTGCGCATCGCCGCTGCTCGCCTCGACGTCGATCACCACATAGCGGCTGCGATAGTGCGAACGCCGCAGGTCGACATCGGACGACTGCCGCCAGTCGGCGAGCAGTTGCTCCTGCCGGGCGTCCAGCACGGCAGCGGCATCTTGCACGGGACGGAGGAAGCGCGCGAACCAGTTCATGCTCAGATCTGGTAATCGAGCTTGAGGCGGGCCTGCAACTTGCGTGCCTGGCGGAAAGCCTCCTTCAGGACGCGGCGCTCGATCTCGTTGAGGTCGTCCGGCCGGATCAGGTTGTCACCCGGGCGCCCCTGTTCCTGCTCGAAATGCTGATGGCGCAGCCGCAGGAGCTGGACGAAGTTGAAGCCCTCGATGCTCGCCGCCAGATCGTCGGCGGCGATGTTCATGACCGCACCGGCACGCCTGAGTCGTTGGACTGTATTGGTCGCCTCGACCGAATTCGCCAGAGCGAAGACGCGCGCCGCGTCGGTGAACAGGCGGACCCCATACTTCTTCAGGTCGATCGTGCCTGGATGCTCGGGGTCGGCGTCGGTGATGAAGTCGCGGATTCGTCCGAGGGGCGGTGCGACGCTCAGCGCGTTCTCGGCCAGCATGCGCAGGAACAGCGGATTGCCGCGGGTCTGCCTGAACAGCGCCAGGCGCAGCCGGTGGGCGAGATTGAAGCGGCCGAAGAGCGGCCGGAAATCGAAGAAGATCGTCGCGTTGAGCAAGGCCTGCGGCTCCGGGGTGCGCACCCAGCGCGCGAACCGCTCCTCCCACTCATCGAGTGTCAGGCAGAGTTCCGGGTTGCTTGCCATGATGTTGCCCTTGCACAGCGGAAATCCGCAGCGATCCAGATCGCCGTTCACATCGCGCGCGAAATCGAGAAAGCGCAACTGCGTCAACTCACGATCCATGATGTCGGTGCAGATGAAGACGATCCCGTTGTCCTGATCGGTGGTGAAGGTCTGCTCATCCCGCCCTTCGGAACCGAAGGACAACCAGGCCCAGTCGATGCCGTAGAGGTCGTGCCGCTCGAGATTGAGCTCGATGATGCGGCGCGTCACGGTGTCGTTGAGGGTCGAGATGAACTGCGTGATCTCTGCCGCGCCGACGCCCTCGGCCAGCATCGTCAGCGACAGTTGCCGCACGTCGCTGCGAGCATGCTGCAACACCTCGATACTGCTCGCAGCATCGATCGCATGCCGAATCTGACGCAAACCGGCCCCCTGCAGCTTGAAGAGATCGCGCTCCGAAACCACGCCACGCAAGCGACCGCCTTCATCGACCGCGAGCACGTGCCGGATCCCCCGCATCGCCATCAGCAATGCCGCGTCGTGGGCATTGGCTGCCAACGGCAGAGTGGCCGGCGCCGGCGACATCACGCTGGCGATCGGCTGCGCCAGCGACGTGCCGGGAAGGACGATGCGCTTGAGGACGTCGGACAGGGTGAAGATGCCGACCGGCACCTCCTGCTCGTCAACAACGACCATCGAACCGAGGTGCCGGGCGGCCATCAGTTCGACGACCTCGCGAATCGATGCCGTCGCCGCAAGCGAAACCGCTTCCCGCTTGACCACTGCAGCGAGTGGGGAATTCATCGTCCTCTGCTCGCTCGCGCGCTGCGCGAACTGCAACTGCAGTTGCTGCTGCGACTGCTTGAGCAGACCCGCGATGTGCTGCGTACAGAACAGGTTGAACGCCGAGCTCTTCTGCGTCAGGGCAAAGAAATCGTCGGCAGCCAGCTCATAGCAGAAGACCTCGTCGAGCGCCACGTAGGAGCCAAACGTCGGTCTCTGGGCCATCAGGGCACCGATGGCGAAGGCCTGGCCCGGCCCGAGGGTGGACGAAGTCGCTTCGCCGCTGCCGAGGCCAACGGTGGACTTCGCCCGTACACGCCCGCGGTGGATGATGTACAGGGCAGGCGCGACGCCCATCTCGGTCGACAGGATGCGCGCGTCCTTCGGATAATGCAGCAGCCGGACACGCTCCGCAAGGAAGCGCAGCGCAGCCGCCTCCATCCGATCGAAGGGCGGGTAAGCCTGCAGGAACCGGATGCACGCCGAAACCAGCGTCTCCATCGCACTGTTGCTCATGCTGCTCCTCGACCGGCAAAAACTGACGGGCCGGCAGCGCTGGCACCGCCGGCCCGCTACGCCTGCCTGGCTCCCGCCACTTCGGGTCGATGCCCCGCGCAGCGCCGGGCACGTTCAGGTTGCGGTGCGCGAGCGGCAACCGCCACTCGGCGCCACCGCCGGAAGCCGCCCTTCGCAGCCCCGCTCGCTCAGCCCCGCAACTGCTCTAGGATTGCCGGATTCTCGAGGGTCGACACGTCCTGTGCAACCGTTTCACCCTTGGCGAGCGAGCGCAGCAGGCGCCGCATGATCTTGCCCGAACGGGTCTTCGGCAGGTTCTCGCCAAAGCGCAGATCCTTCGGCTTGGCGATCGGTCCGATCTCTCGTCCGACGTGGTCCTGCAATTCCTTGACCATCTTCTTCGCCGCTTCACCCGTCGGGCGCGGACCCTTGAGGACGACGAAGGCACAGATGGCCTCGCCGGTGAGATCGTCCGGACGACCAACCACTGCGGCTTCGGCAACCATCGGATGCGACACCAGAGCCGACTCGATCTCCATCGTCCCCATGCGGTGGCCGGAGACGTTCAGCACATCGTCGATGCGGCCGGTGATGGTGAAATAGCCGGTGTTGAGGTCGCGGATCGAGCCGTCGCCGGCGAGGTAGAGCTTGCCGGCGAAATCATCCGGATAGTAGGATTTCTTGAAGCGCTCGGGATCGCCCCAGATGGTGCGGATCATCGATGGCCACGGGCGCTTGACGACCAGCTGACCGCCCTTGCCCCAGTCGAGTTCGGTGCCGGTCTCATCAACGACTGCCGCCTGAATGCCGGGGAACGGCAGGGTGCATGAACCGGGTACCAGCGGCGTGACGCCCGGCAGCGGGGTGATCATGTGACCGCCGGTCTCGGTCTGCCAGAAGGTGTCGACGATCGGGCAACGACCGCCGCCGACGCTGTCGTAGTACCACTGCCACGCCGCCGGGTTGATCGGCTCGCCAACCGTGCCCAGCAGACGCAGCGACGACAGGTCGTACTGCGTCGGAGCAACCGCCGGATTGGTATCGGCAGCCTTGACCAGCGAACGGATGGCGGTCGGCGCGGTGTAGAAGATGGTCACCCTGTGTTCCTGGATCATCTTCCAGAAACGGCCGGCATCGGGATAGGTCGGGATTCCCTCGAAAACCATTTCCGTCGCGCCGCAGGCGAGCGGACCATAGGCGATGTAGGTGTGACCCGTGACCCAGCCGATGTCGGCCGTGCACCAGAACAGATCGCCGGGCTTCAGGTCGAAGGTCCACTTCATGGTAACGATCGCGTGCAGCAGATAGCCGCCCGTCGAATGCTGCACGCCCTTTGGCTTGCCGGTGGAACCTGAGGTATAGAGCAGGAACAGCGGATGCTCGGCCTCGACCCACTCCGGCTCACAGACGTCGGACTGGCCGGCGATGACGTCGTGCCACCAGATGTCACGCCCGGCGACCATGTTGCACGCGCCACCGGTACGGCGAAAGACGATCACGTCCCTGACCGAGTCGCAGCCACCCAGCGCGATGGCTTCATCGACCGCCGGCTTGAGCGGCGGATTCTTGCCACCGCGACACTGCTCGTCGGCGGTGATCACCGCCACCGCGCCGGCATCGTTGATGCGGTCCCGGACGGACTGCGCGGAAAAGCCGCCAAAGACGACCGAGTGAATGGCGCCGATACGCGCACAGGCCTGCATGGCGACGATGCCCTCGACGCCCATCGACATGTAGATCAGAACACGATCGCCCTTCTTGATGCCACGTGCGCGCAGACCGTTGGCGAACTGGCTGACCTGCGCCAGCAACTGCCTGTAGGTCACCCTCGTCACCGCCCCGTCGTCGGCCTCGAAGACGATCGCCACCTTGTCGCCGAGGCCGGCCTCGACGTTGCGGTCGAGGCAATTGTACGAGGCGTTCAGCGTGCCATCGGCAAACCACTTGAAGAAGGGAGCGTTGGACTCGTCGAGAACCTGCGTGAATGGCTTCTTCCAGGAGACATGTTCGCGCGCCAGCCGCCCCCAGTAACCGGTGTAGTCCTTGTCAGCCTCGGCACAGAGCGCCCGGTAGGCATCCATCCCCGAAATGGTCGCCTGTTTGACAAACTCGGCTGAGGGCTCGAAGAAGTTTACGGCCTCGTTCAGTGACATATCCCATCTCCTCTGATTATTGGTGATCGACAGACGACCCGGATGCAACAAGTGGCGTCACCGGAGCCCGACGCGGCATCACCCGCCGCGTACGACTGCACCCCCCAAGGCTGCCTGCAGGGACGCCAATGGCAACCGATTAGACGCCGCAAATCTTACACGCCACTTACACGGTGGCGATTCCCCACACGCCAGAAAAGGGTCAATCTTTGGTGCTAGAATCGCGCATCCCGATCATGCTCCGAAAAGCCGATGAGTCCCTTCAAACCCACCATAGACCGCCTGGAAACGTTCATCTTCTGGAGCCGCTGGCTGCAGGCACCGCTCTACCTGGGACTGATCATCGCCCAGTGTGCCTACGTCTACCTGTTCATGCTCGAACTCTGGCATCTGATCCACAATCTCTTCTTCAGCAGCACGCGCATCACCGAAACCGAGGTCATGCTCGTCGTGCTCGGCCTGATCGACGTCGTGATGATCGCCAACCTGCTGATCATGGTCATCATCGGCGGCTACGAGACCTTCGTCTCCCGACTCGATCTGGAAGGCCATCCGGACCAACCCGAATGGCTGTCGCACGTCAACGCGGGCGTACTGAAGATCAAGCTGTCGACGGCGATCATAGGCATATCGTCGATCCACCTCCTGAAGACCTTCATCAACGCCGACAACATGAGCGAGCACACGATCAAGTGGCAGGTCATGATCCATGTCGTGTTCCTGCTCTCGGCGCTGGCGATGGCCTGGGTCGACCGCCTCATGACGACGACCGTGGCGCTGGCCAAGCCTTCACATGGGGCACGTCACTGAGAGTGAACCGACATCCACGGCCACGGACAGCACGCCGCCCTTCACCGAGAGAGAGCCTGAAATGACCACCATCAAGCAGGAAGACTTCATCCAGAGCGTCGCCGACGCGTTCCAGTACATCAGCTATTATCATCCGCTCGACTATATCAAGGCGCTTGGCGCCGCCTACGAGCGCGAGCAGAGCCCGGCGGCCCGTGATGCGATCGCCCAGATCCTCACCAACAGTCGCCTGTGCGCCGAAGGCCACCGGCCGATCTGCCAGGATACCGGCATTGCGGTGATCTTTCTCAAGGTCGGCATGGATGTCCGCTGGGATGCCACCCTGTCGCTGCAGGAAATGTGTGACGAGGGAGTCCGCCGCGCCTACAACCACCCGGACAACAAGCTGCGCGCCTCGGTCCTGCTCGACCCGGCCGGAGCGCGCCGGAATTCGCGCGACAACACGCCGGCAGTCGTCCACTACGAGATCGTCCCCGGCCACCACGTCGAAGTCATCTGCGCAGCCAAGGGCGGCGGCTCGGAGAACAAATCGAAGTTCTATGCGCTCAACCCGTCCGATTCGATCGTCGACTGGGTTCTGAAGACGGTGCCAACGATGGGCGCCGGCTGGTGTCCGCCGGGCATTCTCGGCATCGGCATCGGCGGCACCCCCGAGAAGGCGATGCTGCTGGCCAAGGAATCGCTGATGGCACCGGTCGACATGCACGAACTGATCGCCCGCGGGGCCGGCAATCGTGTCGAGGAACTGCGCCTGGAGCTGTACGAGAAGGTCAACGCGCTCGGCATCGGCGCCCAGGGCCTGGGCGGCCTGACCACCGTCCTCGACGTCAAGATCCTCGACTATCCGACGCACGCTGCCAGCCTGCCGGTGGCCATGATCCCGAACTGCGCGGCGACCCGCCACGCCCACTTCCACCTCGACGGCTCCGGACCGGCGGTGCTGACGCCGCCTGATCTCGACGAATGGCCGAAGGTCAACTGGACACCGAATACCGAGACCTCGACCCGGGTCGACCTCGACACCCTGACACCGGCCGAAGTCGCTGCCTGGAAGCCGGGCCAGACCCTGCTGCTCAACGGCCGCATGCTGACCGGCCGCGACGCCGCCCACAAGCGCATCCAGGACATGCTGGCCCGCGGCGAGAAGCTGCCGGTGGACTTCACCAACCGGGTGATCTATTACGTCGGCCCGGTCGATCCGGTGCGTGACGAGGCGGTCGGCCCGGCTGGTCCGACGACCGCGACGCGCATGGACAAGTTCACCGAGATGATGCTCGCCGAAACCGGCCTGATCGCGATGGTCGGCAAGGCCGAGCGTGGGCCGACGGCGATCGCGGCGATACGCAAGCACCGCTCGGCCTACCTGATGGCGGTCGGCGGCGCCGCCTACCTGGTCGCCAAGGCGATCCGGACGGCCAAGGTCGTGGGCTTTGCCGATCTCGGCATGGAGGCGATCTACGAGTTCGACGTCAGGGACATGCCGGTAACCGTGGCGGTCGATTCGACGGGTACGTCGGTACATGAAACCGGGCCGCGGGAATGGCAGACGAAGATCGGCAAGATTGCCGTCGTCGCCGCCTGAAGCAGCGCCAGCAGGACGTGCCGGATAGGCACTGCGGCCACTCCCGACCCGCAACGGCGGCAGCGCCGTCGCGGGATCCTGCCCCGCCGGCAATTGCCGGATCGACCGCCCTGGGAGGTGCCGTCGATGCTCGCAGACCCGGCTGCAACGGAGAAGAAGGAAGGATGACCGTCGGCTAACGGAGGAGGAGGCATGGCGATCGAACGGCACGGCACGACGCAGCGTTATTCGGACATTTGTGCTTATGGCAATACCATCTATCTCGTCGAAACACCGCAGACTCTCGACAGCAATGTCGCCACCCAGACGCACGAGGTCCTCGCCGGAATCGAGAAGCTTCTGCAGCAGGCTGGCAGCGACAAGTCCCGCCTGCTGATGGCCACGATCTACCTGCGCCACATCGAGGACAGCATCGCCGTCAATGCGATCTGGGATCGCTGGGTTCCGCGTGGCACGGCACCGGCGAGGGTCTGCGTCGAAGCCAAGATGGCGCACCACGATTTCCTCGTCGAAGTGGCGATCGTTGCCGCCCGCTAGTCGGCTGCCGAACGCTTGCGCACAGGCAGACCCGACCGTCCCGGCGAGGCAACCGCCGCCACTGGCAGGCGCGACGGCGATTGCCGCCCACCTGCTGCCGACGGTGGCCGGCGAGGCGCGATGATGGCGCAGGTGCGACCGCCGGCGACGGAGCAATCGCCCCGCCAAGCCGGCTCCCGGGCCGTGACACGAGTGGCCTCGCGCTCTCGCGGCGCTCGATGATCGGCGTTTTCGACAGTGGTCTTGGTGGGCTGTCGGTTCTCGCGGCGATTGCCCGCGAACTGCCGGCAGCAGACCTGATCTACTTCGCCGACACCGCCCACCTGCCCTATGGCGACAAGGAGGACCACTACATCCGCAGCCGTGTCCTGCGGATCGGCGGCAGACTGGTCGACGCGGGTTGCGGCGTCATCGTCGTCGCCTGCAACACGGCGACCGCGGCCGCAGTGGCAGCCGTTCGCGAGCACTTTCCCGAACTGGCGGTGGTCGGCGTCGAACCCGGCGTCAAACCGGCCGCCGCGCTGTCGCGCAGCGGCCGCATCGCGGTCCTGGCGACGGAGTCGACAGCCCGCAGCGAGCGGCTGGCAGACCTGATCCGGCAACACGCCGGTTCGGTACAGGTACATGTCGAGGCGTGCCCGGGCTGGGCCACGCGTGTCGAAACGCTGCAGCTCGACGACCCCCATTTTGCCGCCGAAGCCCGCCAGCATCTGACCCCGCTGCTCGATTCAGGGGTCGACCAGATCGTCCTCGGTTGCACGCACTACACATTTCTCGCACCCGTACTGCAGCCAATCATCGACAAGCGGGCGGGCCTCGTCGATGTGGCCGACGCGGTCGCCCGCCAATGCGTCCGCCTCGCCGGCACGGAAGCCCTCGGAGGCGGCAACCTGACCTTGCTCGCCACGGCCCACCCCGAACGTCTGCAGGCCGCGCTGCCGGCACTCGGCCTGGGCTGGCTGCGTCATGGCCTGCGCGGCGCCGCCCGCCTCATCGTCGCCTGATCGTCTGCCGGAGACGTGCCGGCCAGCCGGGAGC
Organism: Candidatus Accumulibacter similis; assembly: GCA_013347225.1. Lineage (NCBI taxonomy): Bacteria > Pseudomonadati > Pseudomonadota > Betaproteobacteria > Candidatus Accumulibacter > Candidatus Accumulibacter similis. The sequence goes on from CP054595.1 coordinate 4,379,495, forward strand.
CCTGCGGCCGACGACCGTTGCGGCGGAGCCGCCATGCCTGCACGTACGTGACCGCCTCCGTACCCGCTGGCGATCCCACCGGTGCGGGAACGGACTCGTGCGAGTCGCGTGACAAATGCGAATGATTCGCATACAATGTCGCCACTTCCCGATCGACGGCTTGCCCGGACGGGCACAGCCCCGCAGTGCTGTTGCTGCCGGACCGGGCCGACGACCGTGGTCGGAGCTGCGGGCTGCGGCGCACGCCCACCAAGCCGATGAATCTGAAGATCTGAAGAAAGGAGCCCGGCACCATGACGGCCAAGCGATCGATGACCCTGTCTGAGCTTCCGATGGGTCAGGAAGGAACGGTACGCGGCGGCCCCGTCGCTGCTGATGGCGGGACGGCGGAGCAGGAGATCGCCCTGCGGCTCTTCGAGATCGGCTTCGTCGATGGCGAGCGCGTGCGCGTCGTCGCTCGCGGCTACCCCGGCGGCGACCCGCTGGCCGTGCGGGTCGGCGACACCATGTTCGCCCTGCGCCGCTTCGAAGCCGAGAGGGTTCTGGTCACGCCGCCGTGCGAGGCAGCGCCATGAGCGCCGCCACGCCAGCCCTGCGCCTCGCCCTGCTCGGCAACCCGAACTGTGGCAAGACGGCACTGTTCAATCTCCTCACCGGCAGCCGGCAGAAAGTCGCCAACTATCCCGGCGTCACGGTCGACCGCAAGGAAGGACAGTTCACGACGCCAGCCGGCCGGAAGTTTCGCGTGCTCGATCTGCCGGGCGCCTACAGTCTCAACGCGCTCAGCATCGACGAGGAGATCACCCGTGACGTCGTCCTCGGCAGGGTCGACGACGAGCCGCGTCCCGACCTGATCGTCTGCGTCAGCGACGCCACCAACCTCAGGCTCAACCTGCGCCTCGTTCTCGAAGTCAGGCGCCTCGGCGTGCCAATGATTCTCGCGTTGAACATGACCGACCTGGCGAAGCGGCGCAGCATCGTCATCGACGTGCCGGCGCTCGCCCGCGAGCTGGCAATGCCGGTCGTCAGCACGGTCGCCATCAAGGCCCGGGGCGCCGACGAGTTGATCCGCCAGCTCGAAACCTCGCTCGCCGAGTCGGTGGCCCCGGCGTCTGCCTGGTTGCCGCCCGATGTCGCCGACGTCAGCGCGACGCAGCACGAGGTGCGACGCATCCTGGCCGCGACAGTCAGCCAGCCTGCCGTCGACACGCGCCTCGACGACCGCATCGACCGTGTCGTCCTGCACCCGGTCTGGGGAATGCTCATCCTGGCGGCAACGCTGTTCCTGATGTTCCAGGCGGTATTCAGTTGGGCCAGCCTGCCGATGGAGCTGATCAAGGAAGGTGTGGCAGCAGTCGGCGAGTCGCTCGGCGAACGGATGCCGGACACCATCCTGCGCAGCCTCCTGGTCGACGGCATCATCGCCGGCGTCGGCAGCGTCCTCGTCTTCCTGCCGCAAATCCTGATCCTCTTCCTGTTCATCCTGGCCCTCGAGGATTCGGGCTATCTGCCGCGCGCAGCTTTCCTGCTCGATCGCCTGATGGGCACCGTCGGCCTCTCCGGGCGATCGTTCATTCCGCTGCTGTCGAGCTTTGCCTGTGCCATTCCCGGCATCATGGCGGCGCGCACCATCTCGAACTGGCGCGACCGTCTGACGACGATCATGATCGCACCGCTGATGACCTGTTCGGCGCGCCTGCCGGTGTACGCACTGATCATCGCCGCGTTCATTCCCGAGACGACGGTCGCCGGCGTCTTCAATCTGCAGGGACTGGTGCTCTTCGGTCTTTACGTCGGCGGCGTGGCCAGTGCGATGGCGGTGGCCGGCGTCCTCAGGCTGGCTGCCGGCAAGGGGATGCCGTCGCCACTGATGCTCGAACTGCCTTCCTACCGCTGGCCGCATGGCCGCAGTCTGCTGCTCGGACTGCTCGAACGGGCGCTCATATTCATCAGACGCGTCGGCGGCATCATCCTGTCGCTGATGGTCGTGCTGTGGTTCCTGTCGTCGTTCCCGGCCGCTCCCGAAGGCGCCAGCGGCCCGGCCATCCAGTACTCCTACGCCGGCATGCTGGGTCGCGCGCTCGAGGTCGTTCTGGCACCGATCGGTTTCAACTGGCAGATCTCGATCGCTCTGGTCCCCGGCATGGCGGCGCGGGAAGTGGCCGTCGGCGCCCTCGGCACGGTCTATTCGCTGTCGGCTGCCGGCGATGATGTGGCCGATCAGCTGCTGCCCATGCTGGCGGCGGGCTGGTCGCTGCCGACGGCTTTCGCACTGCTCGCGTGGTACGTCTTCTCGCCGCAATGCCTGTCTACGCTGGCGGTCGTCCGCCGCGAAACCAATTCATGGCGTTACCCCTTGCTGATGGCTGGCTATCTGTTTGCGCTGGCCTATGGCGCCGCTTTCGTCACCTACCGCATCGCCCTCGTCCTCACCGGAGGCTGACATGTTCGAGGAAATCGCCACCTACGGCGCGGTGGTCGCCGCCATCACCCATCTCGGCCGGGGGATTCTTGCCACCGCCCTCCTGCCGGCCATGAGCCGGCGCTGGCCGATGCTGCTGCGGCGTCGAGGACTGGCCGCCAGCAGCGCTGGCGACCGCCCGCTGGGCGGGAGTCCCTGCAGCGGCTGCTCCGGGTGTGCTGGCGGTCAGCGGCCGCAGAGTCAGGTGGTGGTCATCGGCAGCAGCGGCACAGCGAACCGCTGAACGTCTGGCCGGCGCGACGACGCTCACCACGACACGGTGCTCGCTTCCGCTGCCGGGCCACGCCCGTTCGCCTTGGTCGCAGAGCAGCAGGCGGCACCTGAGGGCACACGTCTCTCGTCTCGTCGACACCGACACCGGCCAATTGGCTGAGCCACAGCAATTGCAGTGACGGCCCTGAAGTATACTGGGTTGCATCTGCAACATAACCGTGTTCAAATCGCGATTCGCGGCTGGTGACCAGCGGATGCCACAGGCAACACTGACGCAATCTGCACGGCGTCGGTCAATCGACGATCGGCAGCGGCGCAGACCGGGTTGGACCCATTTTCACCGAGAGAGGAGGCCGGCCGAGAGAGGAGGCCGGGAATGTCATTGCGGGAGAAATCGTTTGCCATCAGGGGACTGGCAGCCCTGCTCGCCTGCCTGCTGCTGTCCGGAGCTCCCGGGCTGGCCACCGGCGAGGCAGCGACCGCGGCCGCGGCGTCGGCCAGCGACGATCAGCCGTCCGCGCCAGGGCAGAGCGCCGGCAACGACGACAACGAAGGCAAGGCGCCGGAGTGGCAGGCGAGTACGCTCAGCGGTGACTGGGGCGGCACCCGACAGCGGCTTTTCGACGCCGGTGTCCAGGTCGACCTCGTCTACACCGCCGACTACCTGCGCAACAACAGCGGCGGCCTCAAGCGCGGCGGCGGCTACATGGGCAACATCAACCTCGCCATCGCGCTCGACGGCGAGAAACTGCTCGGCTGGCGGGGCGGCTCGGCCCATCTCGCCCTGATCAGCAACAGTGGCGGGCGCGTGAACCGCAACGAGGTCGGCAGCTTCATGGGCGTCGACAATATCGAGGCGCCAGTCAACCGGACCGGCATCTTCGAGGCCTGGCTGCAGCAGTCGTTCCTCGACGGCAAGGCGTCGTTGCGCGCCGGTCTCTATCCGCTCGACAGCGAATTCTACGTCACCGACTCGTCTGGCGTGTTCCTCCACCCGTCCTTCGGCCCGGCCCCCGAGATGGCAGATTTCGGCAGTCTGGCCGGCCCGTCGATCTACGTCACGAGCAGTTATGGTGCCCGCCTGCGGATCGACCCCGACCCGGCCTGGTACGCGATGCTCGCCATCAGCCGCGGCATTCCCAGCGAGCGCATCGACACCGCCGGCCCCAACATCAGTTGGCGCAAGAGCACCGGCAGCCTGCTGATCGGCGAAATCGGCTTCAGTCCAGTGCAGGCGGGCCTTCTGGGCGATTGCTTCGGCCCGGCCGGCGATGACGACGACTACACGCCGATCAGCAAGGTGGCCCTCGGCGCCTGGCGCTACGCGCCACGCTTCGAGCAACTGACTGCGGTCGATGCCAACGACGAGCCACTCGACTCGCGGCACTGGGGTGCCTACCTGCTGGCCGAGCAGACCGTCCATCGCGTCCCCGGAACGAAGCGCGACGCGAGCCTCTTCGCCCGCTACGGCTTCACCGACGGCCGCACCAGCACCCTCGGCCACTCGCTGAGTGCCGGCATGAGCTTCCGTGGCCCGTTCCCTGGCCGCGAAGACGATGTCTTCGGCATTGCGGCAACGCGCGCGCACGCCGATCCGCAGGGGCGTGCCCTGCTGGCCGACGAGTCCGGGTCACCGCTGACCTCAAGCAACGAGACGGTGGTCGAGCTTACCTACCAGGCGCCACTGCTTCGCGGGCTGGTCGTCCAGCCCGTGCTTCAGCGCATCTTCAACCCGGGCTTCCAGTTGCCCGATTCGACCGTCGCCGGCGTTCGCCTGCAACTGACGCTGTGAGGGTCGGCACGCAGCCGGTGTGAGCACGCTGCGCGCGATCAGCGCCGGCGCGACCCGCCACCGAGAATCGAGCCGAGGACACCGCGAATGATCTCGCGGCCAACCTGCGAGCCGATCGCCCGCGCCGCGCTCTTGGCCGCCGTCTCGATCACCGAATCGCCACGCCCGCGACCGCCTCCCCCGCCGCCGAACAGATCGCCGAGACTGCCGAGCCAGCCACCACCGCCGGCCGCCGGCGCCTGCCCCCCGGCCGTGGGTTGCTGCGCCGCGGCGCCCTTCAGCTTCTCGTACGCCGACTCGCGGTCGACGGCATTCTCGTAGTGTCCGTAAATGGCGGAAGCCTTGATCACCGCCTGCCGCTCTTCGGCGGATTGCGGGCCAATCCGCGAAGCCGGCGGCAGGATGAAGGCACGCTCGACGATGTTCGGCCTGCCCTTCTCGTCGAGAAAGGAAACCAGTGCCTCGCCAACGCCCAACTCGGTGATCACCTCCTCGGCGTTGAACTTCGGATTGGCACGCAGGGTCTGGGCAGCAGCCTTGACTGCCTTCTGGTCGCGCGGCGTGAAGGCGCGCAAGGCGTGCTGCACCCTGTTGCCGAGCTGACCGAGGACCGTGTCGGGGATGTCGAGCGGGTTCTGGCTGACGAAATAGACGCCGACTCCCTTCGAGCGGATCAGCCGCACCACCTGCTCGATCTTCTCCAGCAGCGCTGCCGGCGCCTCGTTGAAGAGCAGATGCGCCTCGTCGAAGAAGAAGACCAGTTTCGGCTTGTCGACGTCACCGACTTCCGGCAACTGTTCGAACAACTCGGCGAGCAGCCACAGCAGGAAGGTCGAATACAGTCGCGGCGAGGCCATCAGCTTGTCGCCGGCAAGGATGTTGACGACGCCACGGCCGTCATCGGTCTGCATCAGGTCGCCGATGTCGAGCATCGGCTCGCCAAAGAAGAGGTCGCCACCGTGTTCGCCGAGGTTCAGCAGCCCGCGCTGGATGGCACCGATCGACGCCGCCGAGACGTTGCCGTACTCGGTGGTGAAGTTCTTCGCGTTCTCGCCGACATGCTGCACCATCGCCCGCAGGTCCTTGAGGTCGAGGAGCAGCAGGCCGTTGTCGTCGGCGATGCGGAATACCAGTTGCAGGACCCCGGACTGCGTTTCATTGAGGTTCAGCAGTCGCGCAAGCAGCACCGGCCCCATGTCCGAGATCGTCGCCCGCACCGGATGTCCCTGCTCGCCGAAAACGTCCCAGTAGACGACTGGACAGCCCGCCGGCACGTGCTCCTTGACGCCGAGCGCGTCGAGCCGTTCCTGCAGCTTCGGCGTCAGGCTGCCGGCAGCGGCCAGCCCCGACAGATCCCCTTTAACGTCGGCCATGAAGACCGGCACGCCAATGGCGGAAAAGCGCTCGGCGAGCAGTTGCAGGGTGATCGTCTTGCCGGTTCCGGTGGCGCCGGTGATCAGGCCGTGACGGTTGGCGAGTGCCGGCAGCAGCGCCAGTTCGGTGCCTTCGTGCCTGGCGACGAGAAGTGGTGAGACCATGAACGACTCCGGAAAGCGATGACGGAAAAGGTTGGTGCGGCGGAAGTGCTAGAATGCCGGCCTTGATTATCGACCATTTGCGGCCCGTTTTGTTGCTCGGGGTGTGGCCGCAGCCTAGCCGAATTCTTCAGAGGGCAGCATGGCAGGACATTCGAAATGGGCCAACATCCAGCACCGCAAGGGCAAGCAGGATGAGAAGCGCAGCGCATCATTCTCCAAGATCGCACGGGAAATCACCGTTGCGGCAAAGGCCGGCGGTGGCGATCCCTCGTTCAATCCGCGCCTGCGGCTGGCAATCGACAAGGGCAAGCAGGTCAACATGCCGAGGGACAAGATCGACAACGCGATCAAGAAGGGAACCGGCGAGCTCGAAGGCGTCGACTACATCGAGGTCCGCTACGAAGGCTACGGAATCGGTGGCGCAGCCGTGATCGTCGATTGCCTGACCGACAACCGCACGCGCACCGTCGCCGAGGTGCGTCACGCCTTCAACAAATATGGCGGCAACCTCGGCACCGATGGCTGTGTCGCCTTCCAGTTCAGGCACTGCGGCCAGCTCCTCTTCGCCCCCGGAACCGACGAGGGGGCCTTGATGGAGGCGGCCATCGACGCCGGCGCCGACGACGTCCTGAGCAACGATGACGGTTCGGTCGAGGTGATCACGCCCGCCAATGACTACATGGCGGTCAAGGAAGCCCTCGCCGCCGCCGGTTTCACCGCCGAGTATGGCAGCGTCACGATGAAGGCGGAGAACGAGACCCAGCTTGCGGGTGACGAGGCGCTGCGCATGCAGAAGCTGATCGACGTGCTCGAGGGCCTCGATGACGTGCAGGAGGTTTACACGAGCGTCGTCATGGACGAGTGAAACCGTCGCCTGGAGCATCATGGGGTGCCGCGCAATTGCGGACAATGGCCACCCAGTGATCGACCATCGGTTAGCTCGTTACAGCGTTGCCGTACCCGCTGCAGAAGCGATCGGGATCCCCGCCGAGAGACTCGCGAGTCCGCTCACGCCAAGCGGTCAACCTCGGTGCGGCTGCCCGAACACCTCGCGCGTCAGACGTCGCCCAAGGAAGGCCACGCCATCGCCCGGCTCCCCCCTTTCATAGGGGAGTAGTGCGATGTGTCGCAATGACACGCTCTGTGCAGCAGATCTCGTATGCGCGCCGGCCCTCGCCCGCAACCTCTTCTCCATCCAATCGCCACGGCACATCAGACACCCGGCCCTGTGCTCCTGCCGTCGCTCGTGGACTTCTCTTCGTGGTACTCGTCGTCGACATTGACCGCCCAAATCCCCTCCTTGGACGACGATTCCGAAACGATCGCCTCGACAGCCAAACGTGCTGTCAGCATCGAGTGATCCTGATTATTGTAGCGGTGCATGCCGTTGCGACCGACAAGGAACAGGTTGGCAATCCCGTCGGTGTACCGTCGCAGCACGTCGAAGTGGTCGTAGGTGCCAAAGTACGCCGGGTAAGCCTTCGGCACGCGGACGACGTGGAAGTCGAGAGCGTCGGCCGCATCGATGAGCTCGATTCGCGCGAGTTCGGCAATCGCAAAGCGGCCCATCTCCCCGTCCGGGAGCCGCCACAAGTCGTCGCCCTCCTGACAGAAGTACTCGAGCCCAAGCCAGACGGTGGCGGAGTCGCTGACCATTGCCGGGCTCCAGTTGTTGAAGATCTGCAGCCGACCCAGTCGGACGTCGGGCTCCTGAATGTAGACCCAGGTATCCGGAATGAGGTTGGCGGGATGACCAGCGAGGCTGCCGCGGCTCGGTCGCAGCCTGCGTACGAGGACGCCGACGGTGATGAAGTCGCGGTAGCAGAGACCTGCGGCAACCCTTCTGACCTGCTCCGGAGCTGGCGGTGACAATCCGAGGATCAGGTCACGCAGGGGCATCGTGGAAATCACGAAATCACACGCCAACTCGATCGCCCTGCCTTCGCGATCCTCGGCGACGACAGCCACGACCCGTCCTGTGTCGTGGCGCAGTTTCGTGACCGTCAGGCCGTGCCGGATCTCTCCGCCAGCCTGGCGCACCATTTCCGCGACCAACTGCCACATCTGGCCGGGACCGTATTTCGGGTAGAGGAAGCGCTCAATCAGACTGGTGTTGATACGCTTCTGCGCCAATCCATCACCTGATCCACGAAGGATCTTGCGCAGCGCGTGGACCATTGCCTTGCTGATCGACAGCCCCTTGATGCGCTGCGCCCCCCACTCCGGGCTGATCTCCCCGCAGGGAACGCCCCACACCTTTTCCGTGTAATCCCTGAAGAAGGTGCGATACAGTTCGCCGCCGAAGCGATTGACGAAAAAGTCTTCCAGGTTGCGCTCGGGCTTCCGCTGGAAAACCGACGCGTACAGATAGCTGAAGCCAATCCGGGCCAACCTGCGCACACCGAGATTGCGCATCGTTCCGACGCTCAACGAAATCGGGTAATCGAAGAACTTGCGCAGAAAGTAGATTCGCGACAGGCGCGGGCGAACGAGGAAGTGGCGATCGCCGTCCGGCATAACGCTCATACCATCGGCTGTGCTTTCCGGCGCCAGCGGAAGAATGCTTCGCCACCAATCCATCACCCAGTCCGACTTGGAGAAGAAGCGGTGGCCACCGATATCCATTCGGTTGCCGCGGTGGTTGATCGTTCGCGAGATACCGCCGACCTCGTCGAGCGATTCCAGGACGACCGGCTGCATCCCCGAACCTCGGAGCAACTCGAGAGCCGCGGTTAGCCCGGCCGGACCTGCACCGATGATGACAACAGTTCTGCCCATTCTCAGACAACCTCGTAGTTCGTTGTTCAGATGGCTCTTACGCCACCATTCCCCCGCAGCAAGAGCCAATCAGCGAAGCGGTTCCGTCGTCTCATCTGCGAACGAGGCCCTGACTCATCGGCGCTTAGTGGCCATCTGCGCCACCCGACCCAGAGCCGACTGGGCAGCGGCAAGAGGGCGGCCGATCGACGTAGTGATCCCGATGGACCGTTCATCGCACCTGCACGAGCGCCCTTGCTCGTTCGGAGAACAGCAGCACCCTGCGCAGCGAGAAGTTGAACACCAAGATGATCGCGGCGGCCGCCCCCTTGGAAACCAGATAATGGAAGCCGGCAAGCTCGGTAAAAAGCAGAAGCAAGAAGTTGCTGAGGAGCAGCCCGGCGACGCCAATCAGGCCAAAGATGGTGAACTCCTGCGCGCGGCTTCGCAGGGCACGAAATGCGAAGATCCAGGCGATACACAAGACATAATTGGTGATCAGCCCGAGCAGAAAAGCAAGCGACGCGGACACCAGATAATGCAGGCCGACACCCTCGGTGAGCACCCAGAGCGACGCAAAATCGACGACGAAAGCAAGTCCGCCGACCATTCCGTAGCGGACGAACTGATGCATTACGTTGGCTGTGGTCATCGTTTTTTCAGGAAGCAGAGTAGGGATCTGGGAATGCGCGGAGCGGCGCGCACGCGTACAACTGGTATTGCTCATCCGGGCGATGCAGGCTGAAAGCGGCAACTGAATCCGCGCCCTGGATCGGCTGGGACAAGATCACATAGTCTAGGATCGGATCGTGACAAACATGAATCAGGCTATCGAGGTTGGCGGAGGCGCTGCTTTCCCTGTTGCTTCTAATAGGCACCCACGCAAAACGTGAGTCAGGGAAGCCCAGCGTCTTCAGCCTTGCGAGCCTTCGCTCCGCTTCGATTGCTGTCTGTCGGGAAAAAATCAGGCCAGCAGCCTGATGAAATGATGCGTAACTGCCACGATGCAGAACGAACCACAGGTAATGATGGCCTTCCGGCCAATAGGTGAGATGCTGTGGTTGAATCAGTGCCGCCAACTCAGGGATCCCGGCTTCCTGTAGGCGTTCTTCCGCGGTCTGCCAGTCGTTTGTGCGTTGCCAGTGGTAAGCGAAGTAGACGAGGGTGAGCCCAAAGACGGCAGACATCCATTTGGCACTTGCCATTCTTCGTCGCAGCAGCCAATAGATTCCAACTAGCACTGCTGGAAAACCAAGCCAGCCCGTCTCCTTGGCGAGAATGAATAGCCTGTCCGCCAGCGTCACCTGAAGAAGGGCGGCATCATCGGAATCCAGCGTCAGCGCAGACAGCGCTATCCGCCAGAACAGGTTCTCAGCAACCACGACAGCAATGGCACCCCAAGCCAGCGCCCAGAACCATGAGGGTAGCCGTGGTTCCAAGTGCAGTGTGTGCCAACAGATGATCAGTACTGCCACTGGTACGGCACAGAACAGTCCGGTGCTCTCCACAGTGAGGCCGCAGGCAAGCAACGCGCCGAGCAGGAGCCGGCTGTAAGGCGAGCCACCCCATGTAGTCCGCCATAAAGCGACAGTCGCGGCAACGGCCAGCACCTTACCCAACCACAGAACCCGCCAAGGCTGCATCTGAATCAGCATCACTCCAGGCCAGAAGACAGCCAACAGCGCCAATCCCATACCACTCGCGAGCACTGCGAGTGCAGCCCGCCAGAGGCGCCGACGAGTCACATCGCATACCGCAGTCGTACTGAGCAGCAAAAGGAGGAACAGAGGTGCGTGATACTCTTCGGGGCGCCACTGATCGAGAAACACAAACGGACTGCGAACTGTGGCAAGGCCCAACCAGGTTGGGTCCATGACCTCGGCGAGTTTCGCAAATGGCGGGATTGCCGCGAGGTTAAGCCCAGCGATGGCGCCCAAAGCCAAGAGAGCGAGCAACAACTGCTGGGGCCAGCTGAACCCATAGTAAAACACGAACAAAGCCGGTGCAAAGGCAATGACTGGATGGATGCTGGCGGCAACTGCGACGGCAACAACAGCCCACACCCGGTAACCGCGAAGCACGCAGGCCACTGCGAGCAGGGACGGCGCTTCCGCCCAAATGCGCGCAGTCAGAAACGATTCTCCATACGAGAGCAGACCGTAGGAGCCGTAACTGGCCGGCAGCGTGACCACCAGAATCACCGCAAGCCAGAGGCTCGGCCCGCGAAAGATTCCTTGCAGCAGCCACACTAAGGCGGAAAGCCAGAACACGTGTGCGGTCGCGAGCATGACCGCAGAAGCCGTCGGCAGGCCAAACTTGAAAACCGCCCAAGCATAAAGCCCGCTAAAGACGGTAAAGTTATCCTGCGAGCCGTACGCGAAAAACAGGTCTCTTGCGAATGCTATCGAATCCAGCCGGAAGATGGCCTGCCCCGCGTAGAACATGCCGTCGTGCGCTAGACCCTGGTAACGATGGGTGGACATCCACGCAATAGCCACCAGGAGCGCTAGCGTCACCGCACTCGGCCTGGGTATCCGGAGAGGGCTCACGGTCGCAATCATCGTTGAGGCCACTTGGCTGCGCTCAGCTGTAATTGCTCCTCCCACATACGACAGTAGGCCTCCTCCAGCGCGCGAACGAAGCCGGGCATGTTGAACAGTGGGCAAGCGGTTCGGTCGACAGCCAGCCGGCTGCGCAACTGCAGCAGGCGCTGCGGGTCTCTGGCCAGCGCCCGGGCGATCCCGTAGTACTCATCCGGCGAACTGCCGATCAGTTCCGGCAAGCCCGCTGCGCGCAGCAGACTGGCGCCAACGCGACCAGGAAAGGTGTCGCCGAGGAGAGCGACCATCGGCACCCCGGCCCACAGGACATCAATCCCCGTCGAATGCGAGTTGTAGGGAAACGGGTCGAGGGCCAGATCCGCCAGTTGCAGCCGCGACAGGTGCTCACGCCGGGACTCGACCCTGGTGGCGAAGATGAGCCGCGCCGGATCGACACCACGATACCGGGCCTCGCTCCGCAGGCGGTCGGCAGCCGTGTCTGCAGGCTGGCTGAGCCACAGGCAACTCCCGTCGATCTCGCGCAGCAGGCGACACCAGAGGTCGAAGACCTGCGGATTGAACTTGTAGCTGTTGTTGAACGAACAGAAGACGAAGCCGTCTTCCGGCAAGCCGGCCTCCAGCCGTGACGGCGATGCGCTGAGTTCGATCGTCGTATCCGCCGGCAGATAGCAGTGCGGCAGGTGAACGATCCGCTCGCTGTAGCAGGGAGCGTCCTGCAGCGGCGTCACCACCGGATCGCCAAGCAGATAGTCGGCGATCCGCGCGTGCCCCATCGTTCCCGCGTAACCCAGCCAGTTGACCTGTACCGGAGCGCAGCGCAGGGCGAGCGCCTCAGGTCGCCCGTCGGATGTCCAGCCATTGAGGTCCACCAAGATGTCGATACCGTCACTCCGCATGCGGTCGGCGGTTTCCCGGACGCTGCAGTCGGCGATATCAACGAAGTGGTCGAACGCTGCCTGCAGCCGCCGGCGTATCTCGCTGCCGTCGTCCACCCCCATCGAATAGCCGAAGACCTCGACCCCCGACCGATCGTGCAGCTCGATCACCTGCGGCATGATCAGTCCGACGGGATGGTTCCGGTAGTCGGCGGAGAGGTAGCCGATGCGCAGACGTGCCGTTGGCGGCCGCGGACCGGCGCTGCCAACCGCCGCGCAATCGGCCGCATCGAGTACGCTCGCCGGAATGCTGCGACGTGCATAGTTGGCTGCAACGTGACGCTGTTCCTCGGCGCTTGCACCCGTAAAGGACAAAACGACGAATGGGTTATCGCAGAGCTCAAGATAATCGTTGCTCAACGCCCGCAGGCGCGACAACCGCGGCTGCAGTTCGTCCCAGTCGCAGCGCTTGAGACTGGCGCACAGCAGTTGCGACAGGATCGCCGCGTTGTCCGGGTCGTTCTTCGCCAACTCGTTGAGACAGACCGCCGCTTCGTCGTTGCGGTTGCTGCACAACAGGGCACCGGCGAGTTGCTCGATCGCCTCGACGTAATCCCCCGGGTGGCACTCGATCGCGCGCAGCAGATGGGGCACCGCCTCGTTCCACTTGTGCATGCGCACGAGCGCGACGCCGAAATTCTTCAGGACTTCGGGATCATCCGGCTTCAGTTCGATCGACCGTCTGAACGATGCGAGCGACTCGTCCCAGCGCATCAGTGCCGACAGAACGATGCCGAGGTTGTTGTGCGCTTCCGGATCGTGCGCATTCCGCTCGAGCGAGAAGCGGACCACCGGCAGCGCGTCGTCGTAACGCCCCTGGCCAATCAGGGCGAACCCGAGCGCCTTCAGCGCCAGCGGATGTCGCGGCTGGCCGGCGAGCATCCGCCGTGCGGCAGCCTCGACTTCGGGGTAGAGGGAGGCCTCGACGAGCCGCAGCAGCGCGATGCTGTCCGGCGTCATTGCCGCGCCACGGCCCGATGCAGCCGACGATCTGCGCTGCGAATTACGGCTGGCCCTGGCCATCGGCTCAGGACTCGCCGACAGCGTGCATGAAAGCCACCTCGAGCGACAGTGTCGGCCGCACCTCGAGCAGCACGTGCTCGGCCTGCCGCAGAGCTTCGAGGCGCAGCCAGAGCTGCGGCCGCGGCACCTCGCCGATCCAGCGACCGGCAAAGTCCTCGCGCATCCCGTCCACCGGCAGCCGCCCGTACGAGCGGACCTGTACCATCTCCTCATCACCGGTGAGTTCGGCCGGCGCCCGTACCGCACGCAACACGCCCTGATGAATCAGTCCGAAGCGATCGGCCAGTCGCTCGACATCGTGCAACACGTGCGACGTGAAGAACAGGGTGCCACCGGAACGCTTGTACTCGGAGAGGATCTCGACGACGTCGCGGCGACCGATCGGGTCGAGCCCCGACAGCGGTTCGTCGAGGATCAGCAGGCGCGGCCTGATGCACAGCGCCTGGGCAATCGCCACGCGCTGCGTCATCCCCTTCGAGAAAGAACGGATCGGCTTGTCGGCCACGGCCGCGAGGCCGAGACGATCCAGCCACTGCCGGCAGTGCTCGGCCGGCCGCTCGAGCCGCAAACGATGCAGGCGAACGCCCATCTGGAGGATTTCGCTCGGCGTCAGGTAGTCGTACAGGTAGGGGTTCTCGGGAACGTAGCCGAGACCGAGACGGGCGCGCGGATCGTCGACCGCCACGCCGAAAATGTGCGCACTACCTGCACTTGCGGCGATCAGCCCCATCAGGACCTTGATCGCCGTGCTCTTGCCCGCGCCGTTGGCACCAATGAAGCCAAAGGCTTCACCGGCCTCGACCGTCAGCGTGACGCCGCGCAGGGCCGGCACCGCCGGCGACCTGAGCTTCCGCCGGTACGACTTGTGCAGTCCGTCGATGACGATCGCTGCACTCATCGGGCCGGATCCGGGGGGCGATTGGCGTTGAGGACCGGGACGCCGGATGCGTCGAGGCCGAAGCCGTAACCAAGCTGATCCTTCGGAATCTCCCGCAGCAAGCCGGCGGTGACGAGATCGTCGACCCTTTCGGGCCGCCGTCCGAAACGTTCGCGGTACGCTCCGGCTGCGTTCTGCAGCTGCTCCAAATCCCGCAGGCGCCGGGCGCGCACTTGCAGGTAGTTGCGGAAGTTCCCGGCAGGCGAATCCGCGGCCATCGCCTCGACCATGGCCGCTGCGTCGCCGGTCTGGTAGCCCTTCTCGATCCAGATCGCCACCAGATTCTGCAGCGCCCACTGGTCCTGCACGTTGTTGACCCGGGGGACCGCCTCGAGCAGATGCTTCGCGCCGGTCGCCGGGTCGCGGTGAAAATGGTAGAAGAGAAATCCGTAGTGGAACAGCGGATACCAGTCGAAGGTCCGCGCCGCCGACGCCTTGCGCAGCACGTACTGTGCCGCATCAAGCTCGCCATTCCAGGGCAGCAGCGCTGCGGCGATGTAGTAGTTGTCCTCGTGCAGCGGATTGAACCAGGCGATGTCGCGCTGCAGTTTCGCCTGGACGGCGTAGTCGCTGGCCTTCATGTGCTGCGTCTCGGCGACCAGCACGCGAAAGCCGGCAAGGTTCGCTGCCAGGTAGCGGTCACCGCCTGCCAGCAGGACCTGCGCGAAGCGGGGCAGCGCTATCAGCAGTTCGGGGTCGGCCGACTCGTGCGGCAGCGCGGCCAGGCGCTGCTGTGACGAGCCAAAGAGCAGCACCGACAGGAGCAGCACCGCGACGGGCAACGGCTGCAGCGAACGCCGCATCAGGAAAACTCCCGGCGGGCGAAAAGCAGGCTGGCTGCTGCCAGCAGCAGGCCGATGTAGCCAACGGCCATCGTCACCGACCAGAACACCGTCTCGGCGCCCGGCGCGAGCTGATACATCGCCCACTCGCGCCAGTCGAGGCGGGACAGGTCCGGGAGCAGCCAGCGGACGAAACCAAGCACAGGGTCGTAACTGGCGAGCAGTTCGACGTCGCCGTCGGCACCTCGCGCCAGATAGTCGATCGTCGCGCCGAGCGACTTGCCGGCAACGGCGAAGGCGGCGCCAAGGGCCAGCGGCAGCACGGAGACGGTAGACAGGGCCGCGATGCACAGCGAAAAAGCCCCGACGACTGCGGCGTCGAGCGCGAACCCGGCGATGGCGATCCAGAAAGGGGGGCCGAGTGACACGTCGAACTCCTGAACGTAGCCGCCACCCACCAGCAGGACCGCCAACAGCAGGAGAAACCCGAGGACCGCCGCCGCCAGAACGGTGAGGACGAGGACGGCCAGGAATCGGCCCGCGAGAAAGCTGGAGCGTGAAACCGGATAGGCGAGCGAGAACAGGATCACCCGCCGATCAATCTCGCGTGCGACGAGTTCCTGCACCCAGAAGAGGTTGAGGAGAACGAGCGAAAAGCGAACCGCCGAAAACCCGACGTCGAGCGCGACGGTCTTCGGATGTCGCGGCGAGAAAAAACCCGACAGGTAGGCGATGCCGATCATCAGCACGCCGAGGATGAATACCGCCTGGAAACTCTTGCCCCGCAATCCGGAGCGCAGCCCGGATAGCGCGAACTGAGACATGATCAACCGTGGCAGGGAGAGCGAAGAAGCGGGCGCAACATCTGTTGCACCCGCCGCTGTGTTGCGCTGTCCGCGCGGTCAGGAGGAAGATGCGCCGGTCTGGCCGGATGTGGCGTCGGTTGCACTGCAGACGCCACCTGTCCCCGTACAGTCACCACCCCTGGAAACGGCACCGCCGGCGCTCGAACCGCCAAAGAAGGACTTGCCCTTCGATGATGCCGCACCAACGCGAAATAGCAACGGGCTCTCGTCGGCACCAACAAGGAACACGTTTGCCGAGCACTTCGGAGTAAAAGCGACCTTGACGAAATCGGTGCCTGCGGCAGCCGTCGCCGTCGCGTTGCCGGCCACGTTGGGCGCATTGCAGAACGTCGACGTACCGGCCGCATTGGCGTCGAGACTTGCGACGGCCACCACGGCCAACACTGAACCGAGAATGATGCTTTTCATGGTATATCTCCAATCAACTAAGGTGGTTACTGGGTGGAGTTGGCGATGGCGGCTGTCAGGAGGTTCTTGGCATCCGACTGCGCAGCCTTGTCCTCACCCTTCTTGGTGTACTCGGAGAATTGCGGAATGGCGATCGCCGCCAGGATGCCGATGATCGCGACGACGATCATCAGCTCGATCAGGGTAAAACCCTTTTGCAGCTTTTTCATGAGATTGGACTCCTTCACGGTGAGTGCAACGGACGTTCCGTCGAGTCGACACTATCAATTTTCGTGCCAGGCCGGAAAAGGCCGAAAAGCGCCGATTCCGGGCATCCGGAGCGCCGCGTGCTGCCAGTTGACGGCAACCGGATGACGAAAAATGTCACACTTTCACCCGAAAAGGAGATGTTGATGACGGATTTAACACACCAATCGGCTACCGACCGGCGCCGTGCGGCTGCCGGGCAGCCGCACGGCCAGCGGCCTACTTGACGCAGACCGCGCGCACCTGCTTCAGATCGGTGATCCCCGCCAGGACCTTCTCGATGCCGTCCATCTTCAGCGTCCGCATGCCGTCGTTGAGCGCCGTCGCGAGCAGTTCGGCGGCGCGCGCGCGCTCCTGGATCTGCATCTTGATCCGGTCGCTGCCGGCGAGCAGTTCGTGCAGGCCGACGCGCCCCTTGTAGCCGCTGCCCGCGCAGGCCTCGCAACCGCGCGCCCGATAGAGGGTGAACACACCATTCCTGGCATGCTGTGCCCGCCATTCCTGATGCACGCGATCCATTGCAGCGCGTGGGTCGGACTGCCAGGCGCCGGTGTTCGCCAGCTCGCTGCAGTACTCGTCGAGCATTCGCTCGATTTCATCCGCCTGCGGCTGGTAGGGGTCGCGGCACGCCGGGCACAGGCGCCTGGCGAGACGCTGCGCCAGGATGCCGAGCAGTGCGTCGGCGAAGTTGAACGGGTCCATTCCCATGTCCAGCAGGCGGTTGATCGACTCGGGCGCGCTGTTGGTATGCAGGGTGGCCAGCACCAGGTGGCCGGTGAGCGAGGCCTCGATGCCAATGGCGACGGTCTCGCGGTCACGCATCTCGCCGACCATGATGACATCCGGGTCGGCACGCAGGAAAGCCCGCATCACCGTCGCGAAATCGAGTCCTGCCTTCTTGTTGACCTGTACCTGCCGCAAGCCTTTCTGGGTGATCTCGACCGGATCCTCGGCCGTCCAGATTTTGGTCTCCGGCCGGTTCAGATGGCTCAGGATCGAGTGCAGCGTCGTCGTCTTGCCGGAACCGGTCGGCCCACAGACGAAGAACAGCCCGTAGGGCTTGGCGATCAGGCTCCGCAGGCGGTCGAGGTTGTGTGGTGTCACGCCGAGCTGGTCAATCGGGATCGGTTCGCCGGCGCTGAGGATGCGCAGGACGACGTCCTCGAGCCCGCCGGCGGTGGGCACCGTCGCCACCCGCAACTCGATGTCGAGCGGCCCCCAGCGCCGGAACCGGATCTTGCCGTCCTGGGGTCGCCGCTTGTCCGAGATGTCGAGGTCGGCCATGATCTTGAGACGCGTCACCAGCGCGCTCCGGTATGACGCGGGGATCTCTATGTAGGGCGACAGGGCGCCATCGCGGCGGAAACGGACGACGGTCTTTTCCTTGCCCGGGCGCGGTTCGATGTGGATGTCGGAAGCGCCCTTCTGGTGCGCCTCGACGATGATCCGGTTCACCAGACGCACGAGGTCGTTGTCGGCGGCGGCGCTGAGCACCTCGGCGCTTCGGTCGGCCGTATCGAGAGCCGCATCCTCGTCGAGGCCTGACAGCATCTCGCCGACTGAATCACCCTCGACCGCAGCGGCGAAGAAGTGGCCGACGAGCTGCTCGAACTCCTGACGCGTGCTGACCCGGTAGACGATCCGCCTCTTCGGGAAGACGTTGTTCGCCATGCGCGAACCGCGAATCCGTTCCGGATCGCAGGCGATCACCACCACCCCTTCCTGCGTCTCCTCTAGCGGCAGCCACTGGTTGGCCTCGACGTAATCCCGCTTGAGGTTGCGCAGCAGCTCGGTCGGCCGCAATCGGTCCGGCCTGAACGGCTCGTAGGGGACGCCGCAGAACTTCGACAACGCGGCGCCGATGGCCGCCAGTGGCACCTGGAAATCGGCGGTCAACACCTGCTCGAGGTCGAGCTGCTTGCGGCGCGCCGCCTTCTGCGCCAGATCGAGTTCGGCAGCCGAGATGACGGCGTCGCTGACCAGCGCATCGTAGCGGGTCTTCGGCACCGCTGGTGGCGGATGGCGTCGCTGCGCGAAAGCGACGGCGAGAGTCTGCGCCAGCGCCAGGATGCCCTCCTCGGCGACGGCCGGGAAAGGGGTGTCGGAGCGATTGTTGATCAGTTGCACGACGCCGAGCAACTCGCTGGTCTGAGCGTTGCTGATCGGCGCCACCAGCATCTGCTTCGACCGGTAACCGGTACGCTCGTCGACCGCCTTGAGGAAACCGAGTCGCGGACTGTGTTTCGCCAGTTCGTCCTGGTCGTAGACGTCGCGGATGTTGAGGGACTGGCCGGACACCGCAACGTAGCCGGCGACACTCTGCTCGGAGATCGGCAGACGGATGTCCTTGTGCGTGTTGAGGCCGGTCTTCACTTTCGAGACGACGCTGTGGCGGTCTTCGCTGACGAGGTAGATCGTCAGCCGGTCGGCGTGGAACAGCTCGCAGACGTCGTCCGACATCTCGAGAAGGATCTCGTCGATGTTGCTCGCGCCGTGAATCCGGTTGGTGACGCGCTGCAGGTTCTTGAAGAAACTCAGGCGCCGGCTCATGTCGCCGAGGTTGCCGTCGAGCGGCCAGTTGGCTGCCGGCACGCTAGAACTCGAAGATCTGATTGTTGTACAGCATCTGCGGCTTGTGCTCACCCGAGCAGGACTCGATCTCGGCCATCGTCAGTTCGATCTGGCTGGGCTTGAGATGACTGATGAAGACGCCCGCCCGGGTCGACAGATTCTGCAACTCGGCAGCGAGCAGGCGTGGACAGAGGTGCATCGACATCTCCGCCAACCGCTGCTCGCGATTGGGAAAGGCGGTTTCGATCAGCAGGTAGCGCAGGTTGGCGATGCGGTTGACCAGCGGCCAGAAAGCGGGGTTGACCGTCGTGTCACCGGTGAAGACCAGGCTGCCTGCTCCCGAATCGAGCTGATAGCCGACGGCTGGTACCGTATGCCGCGCCGGCAGGGCGGTGATCGTCCTCGTTCCCAGGCCAACCGACTCGCCGACGGCAAGCGGACGGTACTGCATCGCTGGCCGGTCATGGCTCGGGATGGTCCTGAAGTCGGGCCAGATCTCCCAGTTGAAGATGTGTCGACCAATGATATCGAGGGTTTCGGGGATCGCATGCACGATCACCGGCTCCGTCCGCAGATCGGCAACGGAATCGATCAGCAGGGGCAACGAGCCGATGTGGTCGAGGTGCGAGTGGGTCAGAAAGACATGGTCGATTCGCGCCAGCTCGGCCAATGGCAGATGCGTCACGCCCGTCCCGGCGTCGATCAGGATGTCGTCGTCGACGAGGATCGCCGTCGTTCCCAGATGGCGCCCACCGATGCCGCCGCTGCAACCCAGGATTCTGACTTTCATGCCGCCTCCCACGGTCTGCCGCGGTCTTCACGCCGACGCGTCGCCGACCACGCCGCAGCCATTTCTCCATCCTGCCGTGAGAGAACGCGATGTGCCATCAGGTCTTGAGGACGAACTCCATTTTCACGCCGGCAATCTCGATCAGGTCATGGTCGTCGAGGCGCCTCGCCGGCGAATCGATCGGCTGCCCGTTCAGCAGCGGGAAGCCCGTGCCTTCTACATGACTGAGGAAGTAGCCTTGCGGGCGCCTGGCGATCACCGCCACCTGCCCCGGTCGGCCGAGAGAGGTCAGGGTCTTGGTCAGTTGCAACTGGTGCCCGGCGTTGCTGCCGCTGAGCAGGCGGATGGCGGCAGCAGGCAGATTCGCCGTCTCCACGCCGGTCAGCGACGCGGTCCCGGGCGTAGCGGCGCCGCCGGTTCCGACGACGGAGACGGACTCGAAACGGAACGGTGCCGACCGCTCCGCATCGGCTTCCTCAGCCAGTGGGACGGCTTCGACCAGATACTTCATCTTGTACTTGCCGAGTTCGATGACATCGCCGTCCTTGAGGAAGTGCTTGCGCACTGACTGCCCATTGACCAGTGTTCCGTTCGTGCTGTTGAGGTCCTCGAGAAAGGAATCGTTGAGGATGGTGACGACGGCCGCGTGCTCGCCGCTGATCGCCATGTTGTCGATCTGAATGTCGTTGTGCGCCTTGCGGCCGATGCTCATGCGTTCCTTGCGCAGCGGGATTTCCTTGAGAACCAGACCGTCCATGCTAAGTATCAGCTTTGCCATCACCTTTCCCGTCTTCAAACATGCCAGGACCAGAACCTGGACCAGCCACCGCCGGCCGCTGGAAACTCGCGCAGGACCCTGACCAGCACCACCGAGACATTGTCCTCGCCGCCATTGTCGTTGGCCATCTGCACCAGATGGTTCGCCAGCGCCACGAGACTGTCGCCGAGAGTCAGCAGCGCCTGCCGGATATCGGCCTCATCAACCATGTCGTAGAGGCCGTCCGAGCAGAGGAGATAGAGATCACCCGGCCTGACCTGATGCAGGTGAATCTCGACATCGACCTCGGCATCGACACCGACGGCCCGTGTCACCAGGTTCCGGTTCGTCGAATGGCGAGCCTCCTCGGCCGTGATCAGACCACTGTCGAGTTGCTCCTGCAAAAGCGAGTGGTCGCGCGTCAGGGCGACGAACTCGTCACCGCGCAGGCGATAGAGGCGCGAGTCACCGACATGCGCGACGATCACCTGGTCATCGCAGAAGACGCTGGCCACCAGCGTCGTACCCATGCCGCCGAAACGCTCCTCCTTGCCGGAAGCGCGGTAGATTGCCGAGTTGACGTCTTCGATCTGTTCGACCAGGCAACGAACGCCGAAAGGCTGCCCGGTCGAGCTGTCGATGTGGTGGGCAGCGGTCGTTGCAAAGGCGGCTTTGAGCCCGCTGGCCAGCAATGTCGTCGCCATCCGGCTGGCGACTTCTCCGGCATTGTAGCCGCCCATCCCGTCGGCGAGGATCGCCAGGCCGTGCCGCGCATCGGTAAGGACCGAATCCTCGTTCTGCCCGCGCACCAGCCCGGGGTCACTGCGCTCGACAATTTCCAGGGCAGAGGAGAGTCTGTTCGTCACCTACGTTCCCGACAAGCAGTCAACGCGGCTGGCCGCAGGGAGCAGTACCGGCTGTCGGCATGCGCCCGCGAGCGGCGGCAACAGCCGCCAGACGTGGTGACGACGGCGGCTCAT
Organism: Candidatus Accumulibacter similis; assembly: GCA_013347225.1. Lineage (NCBI taxonomy): Bacteria > Pseudomonadati > Pseudomonadota > Betaproteobacteria > Candidatus Accumulibacter > Candidatus Accumulibacter similis. The sequence continues at coordinate 4,401,133 of CP054595.1, forward strand.
CCGCCAGCTGGCCGCCGGCAATCCGACGACAGCCCGCATTGTGCCCAGACTAGGCGCCATAAGGCAACTCGACGCCGATCCCACGCGCCCGGGCCATCTCGACGAGACGTGCGGCGACCGCCAGATCCTGGATGGCCATCCCCTGCGACTCGAAGAGGGTGATCGCGTCAGCAGTCGAGCGCCCGGGCTGCATACCGCAGATCACGTCGCCCAGTTCGACCAGCTCCCGCGCGTGCAGGCGCCCCTTCTCGAGCAGCGGCAGGAGATCGCCCGCCTCGCGCAGGGCGGATTCGACGCTGTCGACGACGATCGGCGCGCAGCGCTTGATGACATCTTCGCCGAGTTCCCGCCGGATCAGCGAGTTCGAACCGGCAGCGTTGACGTGCGTGCCTGGTGCCAGCCAGCCGGCATCGAAGAGGGGGGTCGCCGCGGTCGTCACGGTACTGACGATATCGCTGCCACGCACCACCTCCTCGGGCGAGGCAGCCACGCTCACCTCGATACCGAGGCGTTGCGAAAGCCTGGCACAGAACGATGCCAGGCGATCGGCACGGCGCGCGTGCACCTTGACCCGCTGCAGCGGGCGGACCGCAGCGATCGCCTCGATGTGCCCTTCAGCCTGCCAGCCAGCACCGAAGACGCCCGCCACCGTGGCATCGGGCCGCGCCAGCCAGCGCGTCGCCACACCAGACGCGGCGGCCGTGCGGATCATTCCCAAGCGGTCGGCCTCGATCACCGCGAGCAGGCAGCCGGTCGACGCCCGGTAGAGATGAACGAGGAAGCGAACGCCCGAGCGGTTGCTGGTGTAGGCCTTGTAGCCGATGACGTCAAGTTGCGGCAACGCCCCCTGCAGGATGTGCAGGGTCGTCTGGGGCAGCCGCGTGCGCTGCCGCGGCACATCGTGCGCCTGCCGCGTCGACAGCGCACGATGCGCCGCCTCGACCTCCGCCAGTGCCAGCGGCATCGTCAGCATTGCCGTAACGTCTTGTTCACTCAGAAACAATGCCATTTCTTCCTCGCTCCGGCGCTGCAGTCGATGGCTGGCGGCGCCCCGCCGCCAGCCGGCGTGACGCCATCCTCGATTCTACTTGCAAATCACCAACGGCAAAGACAAACAAGAAGGGCAGACCGCGGCCTGCCCTTCCTCTGCAACCGGCAGACCGCTTTCGCCCTACAGCATCGCCTTGATCAGCTTGCCCATCTCGGACGGATCGCGCGTCACCTTGAAGCCACACTCCTCCATGATCGCGAGCTTGGCATCGGCGGTATCCGCACCACCGGAAATCAGTGCCCCGGCGTGACCCATCCGCTTGCCCGCCGGAGCCGTGACACCGGCGATGAAACCGACGATCGGCTTCTTCATGTTGGCCTTGCACCACAGCGCGGCATCGGCCTCGTCAGGACCACCGATCTCGCCGATCATGATCACCGCATCGGTTTCCGGGTCGTCGTTGAACAGGCGCATGATGTCGATATGCTTGAGGCCGTTGATCGGATCGCCGCCGGTGCCCACCGCCGACGACTGGCCCAGGCCGATTTCGGTCAACTGGCCAACCGCCTCGTAGGTCAGCGTGCCCGAACGCGAGACGACGCCGATGCGGCCCTTGCGGTGAATGTGGCCCGGCATGATGCCGATCTTGACCTCATCCGGCGTGATCAGGCCGGGGCAGTTCGGGCCGAGCAACAGGGTCTTCTTGCCGCCAGCGGCTTCCTTGCGCAGCATCTTGTTGCGCACCACCAGCATGTCGCGCACCGGGATGCCCTCGGTGATGCAGACGACCAGATCAAGGTCGGCCTCGACCGCTTCCCAGATCGCTGCCGCTGCACCGGGTGGCGGCACGTAGATGACCGAAACGGTGGCGCCGGTCTCGGCCGCGGCTTCCTTGACCGAACCATAGATCGGTATGCCGAAAATGCTCTCGCCAGCCTTCTTGGGGTTGACGCCGGCGACGAAGCAGTTCTTGCCGTTGGCGTATTCCTGGCACTTCTCGGTGTGGAACTGGCCGGTCTTGCCGGTGATGCCCTGGGTGATGATCTTGGTGTCTTTGTTGATCAGAATAGACATGGTGGGCTCCTTAACTGACCGCAGCAACGATCTTGGTGGCGGCTTCGGCCATTGAATCGGCAGTGATGATCGGCAGGCCCGACTCGCTGAGGATCTTCTTGCCGATGTCTTCGTTGGTGCCCTTCATGCGGACGACCAGCGGTACCGAGAGGTGGGTTTCTCGCGCCGCGGCGACGACGCCGGTGGCGATCGTGTCGCAACGCATGATGCCGCCAAAGATGTTCACGAGAATGCCCTTGACCTTCGGATTCTTGAGCATGATCTTGAACGCTTCGGTGACCTTCTCGGTCGTCGCGCCACCGCCGACGTCGAGGAAGTTGGCCGGCTCGGCGCCAAACAGCTTGATCGTGTCCATCGTCGCCATCGCCAGGCCGGCGCCATTGACCAGGCAGCCGATGTTGCCGTCGAGCGAGATGTACGACAGGTCGTGTTTCGAGGCCTCGAGTTCGTCCGGGTCTTCCTCGTCAAGGTCGCGGAACGCCATGATCTCGGGCTGCCGGTAGAGCGAGTTGGAATCGAAGTTGAACTTGGCATCGATGGCCTTGATGTTGCCGTTACCCTCGAGAATCAGCGGATTGATCTCGGCCAGAGAGGCGTCGGTTTCCATGTAGCAGCGATACAGTCCCTGGAACGTCGCCACCGCCTGTGCAACCGATTCGGCGGGAACGCCGATGCCGACGGCGAGTTCCGTCGCCTGCGCGTCACTGAGCCCGTCAACCGGGTCGATGAAGACCTTCAGGATCTTCTCCGGCGTGTCGTGGGCAACCTTTTCGATGTCCATGCCGCCTTCGGAAGAGGCCATCATCGCCACCTTCTGCGTCGTCCGGTCGGTCAGCGCCGCGACGTAATACTCCTTGCGGATGTCGGCTCCCTCTTCGATCAGAAGCCGGCGCACCTTCTGCCCTGCCGGACCTGTCTGGTGGGTGACGAGCTGCATGCCGAGGATCTCGCTGGCGTACTGGCGAACCTCGTCGAGCGACTTGGCGACCTTGACGCCACCGCCCTTGCCGCGGCCACCCGCATGGATCTGGGCCTTGACCACCCAGACCTTGCCTCCGAGGGATTCGGCTGCCTTGACCGCATCATCGACGGTCGGACAGAACACCCCGCGCGGAACGACGACGCCGAATTTCTTCAGGAGTTCCTTGCCCTGATATTCGTGAATTTTCATGCGCTTTCCTTGCTTGAGTTAAGGTTGCGAAACGTAATGAACCACGGGCAGGAACGCCCTACCCAGGCTTCTGGGCACGGTACCAGCGCGGGTAATAGCGCCGTACTGCGTCCGAATGCGACTCCAGCGCGTGGCACCGGTCGAGCTGATAGGGCTTGTGGCCGCTATCGTCGCTGTCCGGTACTTCGCTGGCAAAGGTCTGCAGTGCAGCAGTTGGCAGGAACATCAGCAGTTCGCTGAGATGCGAGCAGCCACGCGTGCCGCGAAAGAGGTTCTTGATCGCCGTGCGAAAGCCGTGAAACAGGTTCAGGCCGACCAGTTGCGCATAGGCGGGGGTGATCCGGTCACAGTAGCCAACGTAGGGCATGCCATCGGCGCATGCGACGGCGTCGCGGATGGTCATCTGGTGGTCGATCGTCACCCGCACCCACATGTCGTGCACCGGCTCACCGCGCTTGCGCAATCCGGACGAAAGTGGATAGTCGTGATCCTTGACATCGGTCAGACGCGCCTCGATGTCCCAAAAGCCATCGTCACGCCGGTAACCTTCGAGCTGGACGCTGCGAAGGTGCTTGCGAGTCCGTTGGGCAGTGGTGGGGGGCAGCGGCATCGATCGTCGAGGAGGATTTTGCGCAGACTGCAGGATTTCGCGGCTGGCAGCAGATTCTACAGCAAAAAACCCTCGCTTTCGCGGCGGAATTCATAATTATGGATGCTGAGCCCGCCGGCGCCGGACCCACGCCCGGCGCCGGAATTGCTGCCATCGGCGACCGCCTTCAGCAGCCCATCACGCGCCTGAGCTCGGCCAGCCCGGCGGACAGCATCGCCAGATCCTGCGGCTCGTTCACCTTCATCTCGTCGAGCACATCGCGGGCGGTGGCAGTTGCCGGCAAACGTCCGCCAAGCACCTGCCGCAGCAGGTTCTGCCGCAACTCCGCCAGCTCCGCCGCCAACCGCGCCCGCGCCCGCGCCTGCCAACGGTTGCCTGCCGGAAGCCGTGCGACGGCGGTGGCGAGCCAGTCGAGATCGAGATGGCTGACAAGTTCGGTCAGTCCATGCGCGACCTCGTCGAGCGAGTGCGCGCAAGCGCGAGCCAGGTTGACCCGGTCGATGGCGCCGACGATAGCTGCCGCGTCCGCGGTCAGCGCCGTTGCCGCCTGTTCGCCACTCCTGCCCTGACGCACCCGGGCTATCGCCGCGACGACCGCCGGCCGGTACTCGTCGACCAGTTCACCGATCGTCATCCCACCGAGGTGCTGCACCAGGATCAGTTCGGTCGCCGCCGCCGTCATCGCCCGCAGGGCGAGCATCAGCTCGATCTGCCTTGCGGCATCGAGCTGCAGGTCGAGTGCCTCGATCTCGCGCCACAGCGCCTCCGCGTCCAGTATCTGGCTGGCTGCATACCAGGCGGCTGCCACCTGTGCCGGCGCGGCGCCCGTCTCCTCGCCCAACTGCAGAACAAAGGTCGTCCCCATCCGGTTCACCAGTCGATTCACCAACTGCGTGGTGATGATGTCCCGCTGCAGCGGATGAGCCGCCATCAGGGCACGACACGAGCTGCGCAGGACGCTCGGAAAGTAGCTTTCCAGCAGGTCACGAACATCGCCGCTGTCGGGCAGGTCGGAGGCCAGGACGGCCTCCTTGAGGGTGATCTTGGCGTAGGCCATAAGGACGGCGATTTCCGGGGCCGTGAGACCGCGCTTCTGCTGGCCGCGCTCGGCAAGGCCCTTGTCGTCGGGCAGGAACTCGACTGCGCGATGCAGGGCGCCGCGCGCTTCGAGACTGCGCATCAGCCGTGCGTGTGCCGCCAGGAACTCGGTTGCGGTTGCCACTTCGAGCGCGATCGCCTGCGTCTGCTGGTAGTTGTCGGCCAGCACCAGGGTCGCCACCTCGTCGGTCATCGACGCCAGCAGGGCGTCGCGCTGCCGGCCGGTCATTTCCCCGCTGGCGACCAGCCCGGCGAGCAGGATCTTGATGTTGACCTCGTGGTCCGAGCAGTCGACGCCGGCCGAATTGTCGATCGCGTCGGTGTAGATGCGGCCACCGTTGAGGGCGAACTCGATGCGCCCCTTCTGCGTCAGCCCGAGGTTGCCACCCTCGCCGACGACCCGTGCCCGCAACTGGCCGGCATCGACGCGCAGGATGTCGTTGCCGCGGTCGTTCGCTTCCTGGTGGCTCTGGCTGCCGGCCTTGACATAGGTACCGATGCCGCCGTTGTAGAGCAGATCGACCGGCGCCTGCAGCAGGTTGTGGATCAGCTCGGGCGGCGACATCTGGCTGGCGTCGGTCGCCAGCCAGGCCTGCACCTGTGGTGACAGCGGAATGGCCTTGGCGGTGCGTGGCCAGACGCCACCACCGGCCGAGATCAGCGTCGGATCATAGTCGGCCCACGACGAGCGCGGCAGGTCGAAGAGGCGCTGTCGCTCGGCATGGCTGCGCACCGCGTCCGGGTCTGGATCGATGAAGATGTGGCGGTGATCGAAGGCGGCGAGGAGCCGGATTTCGCGCGACAGCAGCATGCCGTTGCCAAAGACGTCGCCTGACATGTCGCCGATGCCGACGACGGTGAAGGCTTGCGTCTGGATATCGAGACCCAACTCGCGGAAGTGCCTCTTGACGGCTTCCCAGGCGCCGCGTGCGGTGATGCCCATCTTCTTGTGGTCATAGCCGACCGAGCCGCCAGAGGCGAAGGCATCGCCAAGCCAGAAGCCGTACTCGATGGCGATGGAGTTGGCGATGTCCGAGAAGCTCGCCGTCCCCTTGTCGGCGGCAACCACCAGGTAGGGATCGTCGCCATCACGCCGGCGGACGCCGGCGGGCGGCAGTACCCGGCCGTCGACCCGGTTGTCCGTCAGGTCGAGCAGGCCCCGGATGAAGGTCGAATAGCAGGCGATTCCCTCGGCCTGCCAGGCCTCCCGGTCACCCGGCGGCGGCAACCGCTTGCAGACGAAGCCGCCCTTCGAACCGAGCGGCACGATCAGCGCGTTCTTGACCATCTGCGCCTTGACCAGGCCCAGCACCTCGGTGCGGAAGTCTTCCATGCGATCCGACCAGCGCAGACCGCCACGGGCGACGCGGGCGCCACGCAGGTGCACGCCCTCGACCCGCTCGCTGTAGACGAAGATCTCGTACAACGGGGTTGGCGCCGGCAGGAAGGGAATCTCTCGCGAGGCAAGCTTGAACGACAGGTAGCCCTTCGCGGCGCCATCCTTTGTCGTCTGGTAGGCGTTGGTGCGCAGCGTCGCCGCGATGGCCGTCTGCAGTGCCGAGAGAATCCGGTCGTCGTCGGGATTGCTGACCTGCATCAGCGCCATCGCCAGTTCGTCACCCAGCGCGGCGGCGCGCGCATCGTCGGCGGTCGGTGCGAACAGCGCGGCAAAGAGGTCGACCAACCGGTGGGTGATCTCGAAGTGGGTCGCCAGGCAGCGCTCGACGTAGGCCTGACTGAACGGCAGTCCGGCCTGCCGCAGGTAGCGGCTGTAGGCACGCAGGATGCCGATCTGCCGTCCATCGAGACCCGCCAGCAGCACCAGGCGGTTGAAGCCGTCGTTCTCCGCCTGGTCACGCAGCAGGCGCTCAAGCAGGTCGACGAAGGCCGCGCGCGTCGCTTCGTCGTCGAGCGCCCGGGCCTGCGGCAGGCGGACGGCGAAATCGGCAATGTGCAGGTCACTCGCCGGCAGACTGAACGGCTGCTCGGAAAGCACCGTCAGGCCGAGATTCTCGAGCACCGGCAGGATCGCCGACAGCGGTCGTGGGCGGCCGCGGCGAAACAGCTTCAGGTGCTGGTGCGCGTCGTCGTCACCCTGCGCGGCGCTCAGCTTGACTTCGACGAGGCCACTCACTTCGGCGGCCTGCAGGCGGTCGAGATCCGATACCGCAGCGGCCGCTGTCACCCGCTCCTGGTACGACAGTGGCAGTTCCGCTGCGTAGCGGCGCAGCAGGCGGTTGCCATGCTCCTCGCCATAGTGGCCGACGAGATTCTGCTTCAGCTCGTCGCTCCAGCCGCGGACTATGCGCGCCGCCTGACGCTCGATCGCGACGGCATCGTAAGCATACTGCGTGCCGACCGGCGTGCGCGCGATGAAGTGCAGGCGGGCGAGGCGCGACTCGCCGATCATGACGAAGTAGTCCACCCGTTCCGCTGCCAGCGCCTCGTAGAGCAGCGCCGAGATCCGTTTGCGGACCGTTGTGTCGAAGCGGTCACGCGGCATGTAGGCGATGACCGAAACGTAGCGCCCCCAGCGGTCGTCACGCATGAAGACCCGCACCTGCTCGCGCTCATGCAGGGCGACGATGCCACGCGCAATCCGCACCAGGTCGGCGTGCGCGATCTCGATCAGTTCGTCACGCGGATAGGTTTCGAGGACGTTGAGCAGCGTCTTGTCGCGATGACTGCGCGCGACGAAACCGATCTCCTGGCGCACGGCGGCCACCTTCTGTCGCAGCAGCGGAATGTCGGTCGCCGACACATGATAGACGTGCGCGGTGTACAGGCCGACGAAGGCGCGCAGACCGACGATGCGGCCGCTGCCATCGAGACGCTTGACGCCGATGAAGTCCAGATAGGCCGGACGGTGAACGGATGAGCGGGCATCTGCCTTGACCAGGATCAGTGGCGACGGATCCCTGCCCAATTCGGCGACCTCGCCCGGAATGGCGGCAAGACTACGGCCGAAGCGCGGGTGATCGCTGTGCCGCAGGATGCCGAGCCCGCTGTCGCGCGCACGGGTCAGGCGCTGCTCACCGGCGGCGACGAAGTACTCGGCGCCACCAAGAAAGACGAAATTGTTGGCAGCGATCCAGCTCAGGTAGGCCGCCTCCTCGGCGTCCGCGGCGAGTTCGGCAGCGGCTGCACGCATGTTCTGCTGGATGGCGGCACCATCCTCGACGGCCGACCGCACATCGGCGAGCACGCCGGCGATCTCCTGCTGCAGTTCTTCGACCTCGCCGCCGTCGCCGATGCGATCGATCTCGAGATGAATCCAGGACTCGGTCCGGCTGCCCTGCCCGCCATGCGGAGTGATCCGCTGCAAGCCGCCGTCAGGCCCGCGTTCGGCGCCGAGCAACGGGTGCAGCAGACGGTGGATGGCGAGCCCGCGGCGATAGACGAGCATGGTGATCGAATCGACGAGGAAAGGCATGTCGTCGGTAACGACGTCGATGACCGTATGCGGCGAGTGCCAGCCGTGGCGATCGAAGTCCGGCGTATAGAGGGCGAGCACCGGTTGCCGCAGCGACCGCTGCTCGCCGAGGCGAAAATGCTGGATCGCAGCACCGACGAGTTCTTCCGGACTGGCGTCGCTACCGCCGGCGAAATCGAAGTCGGCGTAGTAGCAATCGAGAAACTCGACCACCGCAGCCGACAGCCTCAGTTGTCCGGCAATTTCGTGCAGGTTGCGGCGCAGGTTGCACTCTGTTTCGGGCATCGTTGCCATGGCGCTCTCCTTCTACACACGGACGGCGACGGCAGCCCTTCGATCGGCAGCGGATCGCCGCCGGGGCAAGGGCAGCGCAATGGACGGCCGCCGAACGCAGCGGCGCGTCAGATCCGGCAACTGGCCGGGTGGTTCGCAACGACACGGCGGCGCGTCCGGCGCGCCACCCGCCTCTTCACAAGCTCTCAGTGATGCAGAATCTTGGCCAGAAACTGCTGCGCCCGCTCCGAACGCGGATTGCCGAAGAAGGCCTCCTTGCTGTCGTCCTCGACGATCCGGCCCTGGTCCATGAAGATCACGCGGCTGGCGACGCGGCGGGCAAAACCCATCTCGTGCGTCACGCACATCATGGTCATTCCTTCCTGCGCCAGTTCGGTCATGACGTCGAGCACCTCGTTGATCATTTCGGGATCGAGCGCCGATGTCGGTTCGTCGAAGAGCATGCAGATCGGGTCCATCGACAGCGCGCGGGCAATCGCCACGCGCTGCTGCTGTCCACCCGAGAGCTGGCCAGGATATTTTTCCGCCTGCACCCGCAGGCCGACACGGTCAAGCAGCTTCAAGCCCTTCTCGCGCGCCTGCTCGGGATTGCGACCGAGCACCTTGACCTGGGCGATGGTCAGGTTGTCGATGATGCGCATGTGTGGGAAAAGCTCGAAATTCTGGAAAACCATGCCGACCGTGGAGCGCAGCCTCGACAGGTTGGTCTTCGGATCGCCGACCGATACGCCATTGACGATGATCTCACCGCTCTGGAAGGGCTCGAGTCCATTGACGCACTTGATCAGCGTTGACTTGCCCGATCCGGAAGGACCGCAGACGACGATCACCTCACCCTTGTGGACCTGCGTCGTGCAGTCGGTGAGCACCTGGAAGGCTCCGTAATGCTTGCTGACCCTGTTCATCGAAATCATCGAAATCTCCTCGCTGCAGTGTCCCGAGCGTCCTCAGAGGTTATGAATAGATCCATTGCGCGACCGATCCGCGGCGTTGCCCACTCGCTCGCGCCTCGCATCTCGGCCTGCTCGCGACGAATTCCTGACACGCTCTCAGGCCGTCTTCAGCTTGTTCTGGTAATGGCGGACGATCCGCGATGCCGTGAAGCAGAGAACGAAGTACACCGCACCGGCAAAGAGCAGCAGTTCGACCAGCCGGCCGTCGCGGTCACCGACCTTGTAGGCGGCGCCGAAGAAATCGGCAAGCGCCGAGACATAGACCAGCGACGTGTCCTGGAAGAGGATGATGCCCTGCGTCAGCAGCAGCGGCACCATGTTGCGGAACGCCTGCGGCAGCACCACCAGCCGCATCGCCTGACTGTAGGTCATGCCGAGCGCACTCGCCGCCGCCATCTGCCCCCTGGGTACCGACTGGATGCCAGCGCGAATGATCTCCGAGTAATAGGCGGCTTCGAACAGCGCGAAGCCGGCGATCGCCGAGGTCAGTCGCATGTCGGTGCCGCGCGGCAGGCCGAACAGGCTTTCGAGGAGGTGCGGCACGATCAGGAAGAACCACAGCAGCACCATCACCAGCGGTACGGCGCGAAAAAGGTTGACATAGCCGGCAGCGAACCACGACAGCGGCGTGATCGACGACAGCCGCATCAGTGCCAGCAGCGTGCCCCAGACGATGCCGAAGGTGACGGCGCTGAGCGTGATCTCGAGCGAGATCTTCATCCCGTCCCAGAGGAAGGGCAGCGCATTGGGAATCGACGACCAGTCGAACTCATGCATCTCATTTCCCTCCGATATAGCCAGGAACGCGCACGTGTGCCTCGACCCAGCGCATGCCGGACATGACGACGATGTTGAGCAGCAGGTAGGCCACGGTGACGGCGATGAACGACTCGTAAGGCTGCGCCGTGTAGTCGACCAGTTGCCGGCCCTGTGCAGCCAGTTCGAGCAGACCGATCGTCGAGCAGACGGCCGAGTTCTTGAAGATGTTGAGGAACTCCGAGGTCAGCGGCGGCACGATCAGGCGCACCGCCATCGGCAGCATGACGTGGCGGTAGGTCTGCGGCAGCGTGAAACCCAGCGCCAGGCCTGCGTTCTTCTGCCCGGGCGGCAGCGAGTTGATTCCAGAGCGCACCTGTTCGGCGACGCGCGCACTGGTAAACAGCGCCAGGCAGATCATCGACGACAGAAACTGCTGCATGATCGGGTTGGTCTGCTTGAAGGCGTTTCCCAGCTTCTCGGGCAACAGCTCGGGCATGACGAAGTACCACAGGAAGAGCTGCACGAGCAGGGGAATGTTGCGGAAGACCTCGACGTAGGCGGTCGCCAGCCCGGACAACCATCTGTTTGGGACGGTCCGCAGAACGCCGACGACGGCGCCGAGCAGCAGCGCGATCAGCCAGGCGGACAACGACAGGCCGACGGTCATCTGCAGCCCGTGCAACATCCAGTCGAGATAGGTCGAGTCGTCACCGGTCGCCGTCGGCTGCAGGAAAACTCCCCAATTCCAGTTGTAGGCCATGTCGCTCCTCCCGCGTCGCGGTCCCGGAAGCCGGACGGCCCCCGGGACTCGCCGGCTGCCTAGTCGAACGCCTTGTCGTTCGGCGACCTGTAGATGTTCTGCACGGCCGTCGACAACGGGAAGTTGAGGTTCAACCCCTTCGGCGGAATCGGCTGCAGGAACCACTTGGCGTAGATCTTCTCCGCTTCGCCGGAGGTCATCACCTTCGCCAGAGCGTTGTCGACCACCTTCTTGAATGCCGGGTCATCCTTGCGCAGCATGCAGCCGTAGGCCTCGTACGACTGCGGCGTGCCGACCACCACCCAGTCGCTCGGCCGCTTGGCCTTGGCCATCTCTCCGTAGAGCAGCGCATCGTCCATCATGAAGGCCACCGCGCGACCGGTCTCGAGAGTCAGGAACGACTCGCCATGATCCTTGGCGCTGATGATGTTCATCTTCATCTGCTTGTCTTCGTTCATCTTGCGCAGCAGACGCTCGGAAGTGGTACCGGCGGTCGTCACGACGTTCTTGCCGGCGAGGTCGGGAAAATCGTTGATCCCGGAATTGGTCTTGGTCATCAGGCGGGTGCCGATGACGAAGATCGAGTTCGAGAAGCTGACCTGCTTCTGACGCTCTGTATTGTTGGTCGTCGAACCGCACTCGAGGTCAACCGAGCCATTCTGGACCAGCGTGATGCGGTTGGCGGAGGTCACCGGCAGCAGCCGGATGTCGAGCTTGGCCAGCTTCAGCTCGGCCTTGATGGCATCGACCACCTTCAGCATCAACTCGTGCGAGTAGCCGATGACCTGCTGCTTGTCATCGTAATAAGAAAACGGGATCGACGACTCGCGATGACCGAGCGAGATCGACCCCGTCTCCTTGATCTTCTTCAGGGTCCCGGTGAGTTCCTGGGCCGCGACCGGTGCTGACAGCAGACTGGCAACGAGGCCGGCGACAAGCGCGCCGCGCAGAGAATGTTTCAACATCGCGTCTCCTTCCTTCTTCGTGGAATGGTGTACAGGCTCATCGGGCTATCCCGAGCGCCGCGATTGTGGCATGAGTTGCGGCACGCGCCAAGCCATGTTTCGCTAATGGAAGCCGTCCGGCGCCGCCGCTTTGCTCACTCGACCCTCGTGAGACCGGATTCAGGGCTTACAATTCCTGCCCATCGCACGCGACAGGAGCGCGAATCCACCGATGCAGCCGGCACCGATCCGTTACAGCATTGTCCCCAGCGATCCCGCGGCACACCTGCTGGAAGTGCGCTGCACGCTGCCCGAACCCGTCGCCGACGGCCAGCGCTTCGCGCTGCCGGCCTGGATCCCGGGCAGTTACCTGATCCGCGACTTTGCCCGCCACATCGTCGCCATCCGTGCCGAGAGCGCCGGCCAGCCGGTCGCGTTGCGCAAGCTCGACAAACACACCTGGCAGGCGGCGCCGGTCGCCGGCGGCGACGAGCTGTGCGTCGTCTACGAGGTCTATGCCTGGGACCTCTCGGTCCGCGGTGCCCACGTCGACCAGAGCCATGCCTTCTTCAACGGCAGCAACGTCTTCCTGCGCGCTCTCGGACACGAGGACCGGCCGTGCCTGGTCGACATCCGGCGGCCAGCCGGCCATGCTTCGTCCGGCTGGCGAGTCGCCACCGCGCTGCCGCTGGCGACGGCCGAGCCGGGGGCCGCCAGGCGGCACGGCTTTGGCCTCTATCGTGCGGGCAACTACGATGAGCTGATCGATCATCCGGTCGAAATGGGCTGTTTTGCCCTGGCCGCCTTCAGCGCCTGCGGTGTCAAGCACGAAGTGGCGATCAGCGGCCGCCACGACTGTGACCTCGAGCGGCTGACGACCGACCTGCGGCGCATCTGTGAATGGCAGATCCGCCTGTTCGGCGAGCCGGCACCGATGGCCTACTACCTTTTTCTCGTCACCGCCGTCGGCGACGGCTATGGCGGGCTCGAACACCGATCGTCGACCGCCCTGCTGTGCGCCCGCGACGCCCTGCCGTGGCCGGGAATGCGCGCTCTGCCCGAAGCCTACCGGGGATTTCTCGGCCTCTGCAGCCACGAGTACTTCCACACGTGGAACGTCAAGCGGATCAAGCCCGCCGCCTTCGTCCCCTACAACCTCGATGCCGAGAACTACACGACCCTGCTGTGGGCCTTCGAGGGTTTCACCTCCTACTACGATGACCTGACGTTGCTGCGCTGCGGACTGATCCGGCGACAGGAGTGGCTCGACATCATCGGCCGCACGCTCGACAAGGTCTGCAACGAGCCCGGACGGTTGCGCCAGACGCTCGCCGAGTCCAGCTTCGACGCCTGGACCAAGTACTACCGACCGGACGAGAACACGCCGAACGCCGTCGTCAGCTACTACGCCAAGGGAGCGCTGGTGGCGCTGGCGCTCGACCTGAAGCTGCGCGCCGAGACCGCCGGCAGGGTAACGCTCGACGAGCTGATGCGCGCGCTCTGGCAGCGTCACGGCGGCGGTGCCAGCGGCGTCGACGACGACGACATCCGGCTGCTCGCCGAAGAACTTTCCGGACTCGACCTGCGCGGCTTCTTTGCCGAAGCCGTGCATGGCACGAGCGACGTCGACCTGGCTCGACTGCTGCGGCCCTTCGCCATCCGGTTGCAGCGCGTACCGGCCTCGCGCACCCCTTCGTTCGGGGCGAAGACGGCCAGCGAAGGAGACGGGCTGCGCCTGACGACGGTCTACGACGGCGGTCCGGCACAGGCGGCGGGGCTGGCTGCCGGCGACCTGCTGCTGGCGATCGACGGCCTGCGGGTGACACCGGCCACCATCGAGCGCCTGCTCGGTCGGCACCGGGCCGGCGATGTCCTGCGGCTGCACCTCTTTCGCCGCGACGAACTGATCGAGTGTTCACTCCGGCTCGGCGAGCCGGCCCGCGACCGCCACCATCTGCGATTGCTGCGACAGCCCAGCCGGCTGCGCGAGGAGTGGCTGCAATGACGAATCTGGCGGCACTGCGCAAGAGCTACGAGAAGGCCGAACTGAGCGAGGAGGCTTCACACGCCGATCCGCTCGCACAATTCGCGCAGTGGCTTGCTGAAGCGATCCATGCGCAGTTGCCGGAACCGAACGCGATGACGCTGGCCACCGTCGATCAGTCGCTGCGCCCCTCCACCCGGGTCGTGCTGATCAAGGGTTACGGCGAGAACGGCATCACCTGGTATACCAACTACCACAGCCGCAAGGGCCGCGAACTCGCGGCCAACCCCTGGGCCGCGCTGCAGTTCCACTGGGTGGAACTCGAAAGGGTGGTGCGCATCGAGGGTCGCGTCGACAAAGTGAGCGCGACGGAGAGTGACACCTATTTCGCCAGCCGGCCACTCGATTCACGCATCGGCGCCTGGGCCAGCCCACAGAGCGAGGTGATCGCCAGTCGCGCGGTCCTCGTCGCCAATGCCGCGCACTATGGCGCGCGCTTCCTGCTGCAGCCGCCGCGCCCGCCGCACTGGGGCGGTTACCGCCTGCAACCGGATCGCTGGGAGTTCTGGCAGGGCCGCAGGAGCCGCCTGCATGACCGCCTGCGCTACCGGCTCGATGACGACGGGCAATGGCTGCGCGAGCGGCTGGCGCCCTGAGCCGACAACAGGCATCGCGCCCGGAACAGGCGCACCACCAGGTCCGGCTCGCCGCAGCGAACGCAAGAAGGTGATCACTGCTGCCGCCGGTCCTGCAGCCGCAGACCCAGACACCGACCCAGGGAACGACTGGTGTCGTTCGTGATCGGAGCCGCATCCTGTTGCAAGGGGCTCGCCGCAACCTGCACGTCGGCTTCGACAATCGGTTGCCCGATGCGATGGCGGGCACGCGATGGCTCGGCCGTATGGAGACAGTCAGTCGTCGAGCATCCGCAGGGGTTGGCCACGACTTCTGGTGCAATGCTCATGGGCCTTCCGAACACGGCCGGCGACGCTTTCGGTACCCGTATCCCGCGCTCGAAGTCATCCGCGGTGCGGGCGCATGGGTCTGCCGGTGTCCGGGCTGCCGGCGCCACCTAGTCGCCGCGTGGCGCGACCTTCTCCCAAGGCCCGGGGCACTGCATCACCGCCGGGTAGTAGCCGCCGTTGGCACGGCAGTAGTACCAGTATCCGGGCTCCAGTGCCTGGCCGGCGTCCTGCTCCTGGGCAGCCGCGTCGGCGCCCCTTTCGACATAGACGACTGGCGGCGGCACCGTCACCACCGGCGGATAGAGGACTGGCGGCGGGTAGTACACTGGCGGGCCCCACGGCCAGCCCCAGCCCGGTGCGGCACCGAAGTAGAAACCGACGCTCGGCCCGTAGGGTCTCCAGCGCGGACCATAGTAGCCACCGGGCGGGCCATAATAACCGCCGCGCGGGCCGTAATAGCCACCGCGCGGACCATAGTAGCCGCCGCGCCCGCCAACGACGACGGCACCGCCGGAGACCGCAGCAGCACCGCTGCCACGCCCGTCTGCCAGAGTGGTGACGGGTTGCCAGGCCAGCACCAGAAGCAACGCTCCGATCGTCTTCTTCATCATCATCAACTCTCCGCTGCCACATGCGCCGGCGTGATGGTTTCCGAGTCGCCTTGCTGACCGGGGCACAGCCCCGGGTGCGGGAGGTCGACAGCCACATCACAACCGACAGCATCCGGCCTGATCCTGAGACAACGCAGCAACGCCGTTTCCCGCCGACAGGCGGCGAAGGGCGGACGGCGACTCACACTCCCCAGGGCTCTTGCCGCTCGGCGCGACCGCCGTCCGCCGCGGTCGGTGCAACGATCTCCTCGACGATCGCCTGCAAGGCGGTGCAGCGCCATCTGATCTCGAGGTCGAAGAGGCGGAAGCCATAAACCCGCTCGTGGTCATCAGCATATGCCGGCCGCGGGTCCTGTGCCAGCACCTCGGTCAGGAGTTCCTCCAGATGCGGCCAGCGCAACGACTGCTGGCGCAACTGCGCCATCGCCGACGAACGGAACTCGACAGCCAGTCGTGGCGGTGGCCCGGGCACGAAACCGGAGCGCGCCTGCGCCACGCTGTCGACGAAAGGCAGGTAGGGCTTGATGTCGATGACCGGCGTGCCGTCGAGCAGATCGACCCCGGCCAGGTCGAGGACCACGCCGGTGCGCGTGTCGATGGCGGTCAGTTCGACGAGCGACAAGCCGATCGGGTTGGGACGAAAGGGGCTGCGACTGGCAAAGACGCCCACCCGCCGGTTGCCTCCGAGGCGCGGCGGGCGGACCGTCGGACTCCACCCGCCGGCACTGCGATGGAAGATGAAGCTCAGCCAGAGGTGCGAGAAACCTTCCAGGCCACGCACCGCTTCGGCGCGATCATAGGGTCGCAGCAGGCGCAGGCGACCGACGGCATGCGGCGCCAGTCGCGCTTGGCGCGGAATGCCGAAGCGGTCCGGAAACGGCGTCTCGAGGTAACCGATCGGCGACAGGACGAAGTCCGACACCGCTAGCGCGCACTGGTGCGGCGGCCCTCGCCGCCACGGCGCACGCTCGCCGTGAGGCGCTCAGCCGGCGAGCAGCGACAGGGCATGACTGGCCATCGCCTGGGCGACCGTCTCCGCCTCGCCAATGGCATCGGCAAGGTCGAAGACGGTTCCCGGGTGCCGCTGTCGCAACTCGGCGAGCAGCAGCGGCACATCACGTTTCAGATGTCCACCACGGGCGATGAACATCGGCAGGACCAGGATTCGCTCGACACCTTCGGCAACCAGTGACTCGGCACAGCCGCGCAGGTCCGGCGACATGAACTCGAGGAACGCCAGTTCGACACGCAGCGCGGGCGCCCGCTGGCGAAGCAGCAGGCGCACGCGCTGCATCGGTCGCGCCCACTCGGGGTCGCGGGCACCATGCGCAAAGAGGATGAGGGCGGTTTCCGTCATGGCGACAGTCTAGCGCATCGGCGGGCGGCTGGCGGCGATCAGCCGAAACCGGCGACGGCGGCGATTTCCTGCGCCCGCGCCACCAGATGATCGGCGCCCCAGGCCTCGATCGGCTCACCGTCACCCAGGTAACCGTAGCGCACTGCCACGGTCGCCATGCCGGCCGCCCGGCCGGCCTGGATGTCGCGCACATCGTCGCCGACGTAGAGGCAGCGCGCCGCATCCGCGGCGAGGAGCCGGCACGCCAGTTGCATCGGCTGCGGTGCCGGCTTGGCGCGGCGCGCAGAATCGCCGCTGACGACGCAGGCGGCACGCCGCGCATAACCGAGCTGGTGCAGCAGCGGCAGCGTGAAACGCTGCGCCTTGTTGGTGACGATGCCCCACGCCGCGCCCCGCTGCTCGCAGGCATCGAGGACTTCGTCGATGCCGGCGAAGATCGTCGTGTGCACACAGATGTCGGCGCTGTAGTAACACAGGAAGCGCTCATGGAACTCGCCATAGAGCGGATCGCCCGGCCGCATGTCGAGTCCGGCGGCGAGCATGCCGCGCACGCCGTGCGAGGTATGCGGGCGCAAGCGGGCGGGTGGAACCGGCGCCAGACCGAGATCCGCACGCAGACGGTTGAGGGCCGCCGCCAGATCCGGAGCGGTATCGGCGAAGGTGCCATCGAGATCGAAGAGGACGGCGTCAAACACCTTTCACCAGATGAACCATGTAGTTTACGTCGCAGTCGCTTCCCAGCGCGTAGCGGCCACTGAGCGGATCATAGCTCATGCCACGCAGCTCGCGCGACTCGAGACCGACCTGCCGCCCCCAGCGCAGGAGTTCCGACGGCCGGATGAAGCGCGCGTAGTCGTGCGTGCCGCGCGGCAGCATCCGCAGCACGTACTCGGCGCCGATGACCGCCAGCAGATAGGCCTTCGGGTTGCGGTTGATCGTCGAGAGGAAGACGCTGCCGCCCTCCCTGACGAGAGCCGCACAGGCGGCAACGGTGCTCGCCGGATCGGGAACATGCTCGAGCATCTCCATGCACGTAACGACGTCGTAGCACCCGGCTTCGCTGGCCGCCAGTTGTTCCGCCGCCACCTCGCGGTAATCGACGCTGCGGCCGCTTTCCAGCAGGTGCAGGCGGGCGACGCCGAGCGCCCTGGCGGAGAGGTCGATACCGGTCACCAGGGCCCCGCGTTCGCACATGCCCTCCGCCAGCAGGCCGCCGCCGCAGCCGACATCGAGGACTTTCCTGCCCGACAGGCTGCAGCGACTGTCGATCCAGTCGAGGCGCAAGGGGTTGATCTCGTGCAGCGGCTTGAAATCGCTCCCGGGATCCCACCAGCGGTGCGCCAGTTGACTGAATTTCTCGAGTTCACTCGGGTCGGCGTTGATCGTCATCTTGGCGCCCTTGCTCGACTGGCGGCAGCCAGGGACGGCTGCTCGCGGACAGATCGGTCATTTCGTCACGCGAAAAGAAAAAGCCCTGCCGAAGCAGGGCTTTCCGTACTGCACACCGATCACTTGGTGCCGATGAGTTCGATATCGACACGACGGTCAGGCTGCAGGCACTCGATGACCTTCTTGCTCTTCGGACCCGGGCACTGACCCGGCTTGGTCACCGGGTTCTTCTCGCCCTTGCCTTCGGTGTAGATCCGGTTGGCATCGATTCCCTTGCTCACCAGATAGGTCTTCACCGCTGCGGCACGACGCTCCGACAGCTTCTGGTTGTACGCGTCGGAGCCGAAGTGGTCGGTATGACCAACGGCGATGATCACCTCGAGCTTGATCTGCTTCGACTTGGCGGCCACTTCGTCGAGCTTCTTCTTGCCTTCCGGACGCAGCGTCGCCTTGTCGAAGTCGAACAGTGCGTCGGCAGCAACGGTGATCTTGTCACCCGCCGGCTTCACCGTCGGAGCGGCGGCAGCCTTCGGTGCCGGCGGCTCGCAAACCTCCTTCGGCAGCAGATCCTTGTCGCACTTGCAACCAGCAGGGTCATTCGCGGCCGCGGCCGGCGTCCAGAAACCGGTCCGCCAACAGAGCCCGGTGCCGCTCATCACCACTTCACCACGCTGGTCGATGACATAGACACGATTCAGGGGAATCGACGTCTGCGCCTGGGCGATCGACGCCCCAAGGCCAAGGCTTGCAGCGGCGAGCGCGGCCAGCAGCGAATTTCTTGCGGTTCTGTTCATCTAGGTTTCCCTCATTGGTTGAAGCCTGCGGCAGAAACCCGCAAGGCCTGTTATGCCTCGTTTCTTGACCGAATTGATCACGGACGGATTTTATTCTGCCACAACAGCGCCAATCTGATCAATCCGCTTTCGTCGTTTTCGACCAGTCGTCCGTCATCGACGCGGATCCTTCCCGCAACCCAGACGTCGGACACACGCTCGCGGCCGACGGCGTAGGCCAGGTGCGAGACCGGGTCGTAGCAGGGGACGAGCGCCACGTCGTCGAAGCTGACCGCACACAGGTCTGCCCACTTGCCGACGGCGATCGAGCCGATCTCGGCGTCGAGCCCGAGCGCGCAGGCACCACCGAGGGTCGCCATGCGCAACACCTGATGCGCATCGACGGCGTCGGCGCGTCCGTCCCGCTGCTTGGCGAGCAACGCCGCCAGACGCATTTCCTGAAACAGGTCGAGGCGATTGTTGCTGGCCGCGCCATCGGTGCCGAGACCGAGGTTGACCCCGCGCGCGGCGAGCTGCGCGATCGGCGCGATGCCGCTGGCAAGCTTGAGGTTGGAACTCGGGCAATGGGCCACCGAGCAGCCATGAGCGGCGAGCAGTTCGATCTCCTGCGCCTCCAGGTGCACCGCGTGCACGGCGATCAGCCCCGGGCCCAGCAGGCCAAGCCGGTGCAAACGTTCGATCGGGCGCATGGCGAAGCGTTGCCGGCTGTCCTCGATCTCGTCCACGGTCTCGTGCAGGTGCAGGTGCAGCGGCACCTCGATCTGCTCGGCCAACGTCAGAACCTGCAAGAAGCTGCGATCCGCAACCGTATAGGGAGCATGCGGGGCGAGGCAGAACGACAGCAGCGGCTGGCCGAGGAAGCGGTCGCGCACGGCAACTCCCTTGGCCAGGTAGTCATCCGCATCGGCTGCATAGTTGCTCGGAAAGTCGACGGTGATCAGGCCGATGGCGGCACGGATTCCCGACGCCAGCGCCGCCTCCGCCGCCGCCGCCGGGAAGAAGTACATGTCGTTGAAACAGGTGATGCCACCGCGCAACATCTCGGCGCAGGCGAGCAGCGTGCCATCATGGACGAACTGCGCCGACGCATGCCGTGCCTCGGCCGGCCAGACATGATCCTGCAGCCACTGCATCAGCGGCAGATCGTCGGCGAGACCGCGCAGCAGCGTCATCGCCGCGTGCGTGTGCAGATTGACCAGCCCCGGCAACAGCACGTGTTGCGGCAGATGCTTGCGCTTGCGCGCCACGAAACGCCCGTCGACCTCTGCCTGCGGCACCACGGCAACGATGCGTCCCGCATCGACGACGACGGCGTGCTGGTCGAGCACCGCACCCGCTGGCTCGACGGGAACGACCCAGCGCGCCTCGATCACCAGGTCGACGACCGGCAGGTGCGCGTTCATGGACGCAGAACCGCTACGGAGCCAAAAAAAACCCCGCTTTCGCGGGGTTTTCTGCGCAGAGCGCCGGCCTTACTTGGTGCCGATGAGTTCGATATCGACACGACGGTCAGGCTGCAGGCACTCGATGACCTTCTTGCTCTTCGGACCCGGGCACTGACCCGGCTTGGTCACCGGGTTCTTCTCGCCCTTGCCTTCGGTGTAGATCCGGTTGGCATCGATTCCCTTGCTCACCAGATAGGTCTTCACCGCTGCGGCACGACGCTCCGACAGCTTCTGGTTGTACGCGTCGGAGCCGAAGTGGTCGGTATGACCAACGGCGATGATCACCTCGAGCTTGATCTGCTTCGACTTGGCGACCACCTCATCGAGCTTCGCCTTGCCTTCCGGACGCAGCGTCGCCTTGTCGAAGTCGAACAGTGCGTCGGCAGCAACGGTGATCTTGTCACCCGCCGGCTTCGCCGTCGGAGCGGCGGCAGCCCTCGGTGCCGGCGGCTCGCAGACTTCCTTCGGCAGCAGATCCTTGTCGCACTTGCAGCCGGCCGGATCCTTGGCCGCAGCGGCTGGGGTCCAGAACCCCGTCCGCCAGCAGAGGCCGGTGCCACTCAGCACGACTTCACCGCGTTGATCGATCACGTAAACGCGATCACCGGCGGTTTGCGCCTGCACAGCGCCAGCCGCCGCGAAGAGGCCGATTGAGGCCAGCAGGGTAATGATGGTTTTCGATTTCAAGATATTCCTCCTCGATTAATCTCTGTTACGTCCGAATGCGTGAAACGCGATGCGATTTTTGCGCAGTCAGGAAATTTAAGCATACAAACTTGATTTTCTTCAAGCACCGCCCCGGAATTGTGTAGTATTTATGCAACGAAACCGGGTGTCGGGAGGCAGTACGGGGCTGCCAGCCGGTCACCGGGAGTTCAGGCGCAGGAGAAGAACATGCAGGCAGCCAACCTCGATTCGCTCGCATCGATGATCCGGACGGCGCGCCAGGTCGTCGTCTTTTCCGGTGCGGGCCTGTCCGCCGACAGCGGCATTCCGACCTTCCGCGACGGCGCCACCGGCCTCTGGAACAACGTCGACCCCGACGAGGTGGCGAGCATCCAGGGCTTCCTGCGCAATCCCCGGCGGGTCTGGAGCTGGCTGCTGCAACTGAAGGCGCTGGTCGATGACCGGCGCCCGAACCCGGGACATCTGGCGATCGCCCGGCTGGAAGAGCTCTGCCCGGCGAACCGGTTCACGGTCATCACGCAGAACATCGACGGCTATCACGCGCTCGCCGGCAACCAGGAGGTGCTCGAGGTACACGGCACCATCCACCGCGTCCGTTGCCATCGACATTGCGGCTACGTCGCCGGCTGGGACCAGACCATCAACGAACCGTTTGCCTGCCCCGACTGCGGTGCGCCGGTACGGCCCGACCTGGTGATGTTCGGCGAAATGCTCGACGAGGAGGTCTTCGCCGCGGCCCAGACGCGCAGCCTCAATGCCGACGTCTTCTTCTGTGTCGGTACCTCGTTCACCGTCCAGCCCGCCGCTCGCCTGCCGGTCTGGGCCAAGTACTCCGGCGCCACGGTGGTTGAAGTCAACCCGCACCCGACGCCGCTCAGCGAGGCCGCCGATTACTCGATCCGCAGCGGCGCCTCGCAGTTCTTCTCGGCGCTCTGCAGCAGACTCGCCAGCCCCTGAAGGAAGAACGACGCGCAGCACCGTCGGCCGGCAGCCATGCCGGCGACGGCGGGGCATCGTCTATAATGCGCCCCTTTCGCTGCCCCGACCCGGTTCGCTGTGCCGGGAGGAAAAGCGCCAGTCGCCACCCGAGTCCAGAGCCGCCGTCCTTGTCCTCACCGCTTCCCCCACTGCCCTTGCCTGCCACGGGCGAGCGCTTGCAGTGGCCGTCGTTCGCTGGCTCGGCCGACGCGCTGCTCATCGCGCACGCGGCGGATGTCTTCCGCCGCAAGACCGGGCGAGGCCTGCTGGCCGTCGTCACCGGCAGCGCGAGCGACGCGCAGCGACTCCTGCAAGAGATTACCTGGTTCGCCAGCGGGTTGCGGGTGCGCCTGCTGCCCGACTGGGAAACGCTGCCCTACGACGGCTTCTCGCCGCATCTCGACCTCGTTTCCGAGCGACTGGCGACGCTGCACGCCGTCACACGGGGTGAATGCGACGTGCTGCTGCTGCCGGCAAGCACTGCCGTCTGCCGTCTGCCGCCGCCCGCCTACCTCGCGGCGTACACCTTCTTCCTCAAGCAGGGCGAGCGCTTCGACGGCGAGCAGTTCCGCGCCCAGATGACCGTTGCCGGCTACGCCCACGTGACGCAGGTGGTGGCACCCGGTGAGTACTCGATCCGCGGCGGCCTGGTCGACCTTTTCCCGATGGGTTCGCCGTTGCCCTTCCGCCTCGATCTTTTCGACGACGAGATCGAGCACATCAAGACCTTCGACGTCGACAGCCAGCGCACGCTGTATCCCGTAGCGGAGGTCCGCCTGCTGCCGGCACGCGAGTTTCCGCTCGACAGCGCCGCACGCAGCCGCTTCCGGCAACGCTTCCGCGAAGTCTTCGAAGGCGATCCCGCTCGCTCGCCGATCTACCGCGACGTGTCGAATGGTATCGCCAGCGCCGGCATCGAGTACTGGCTGCCGCTGTTCTTCGAGGAGACCGCCACCCTGTTCGACTATCTGCCGGCCAGTTCGCTGCTCTGCCTGCACAACAACGTTGCCGAAGCCGTGCGCGACTTCTGGCGCGAAGCGCAGTCGCGCTACACGATGCTCGCTGGCGAACGCAGCCGGCCGCTGCTGCCTCCGGCCGACCTGTTCCTTGCAGAGGAACCCTTCTTCGTCGCCGCCCGTGCCTACGCCCGCGTCAACCTCACGGCTGGCAGCGACGGGCCGGCACGAAACCTGCCCGCCCTGGCCATCGACCGCCGCGCCGATGATCCCCTGCGGCGCCTGAAGACCTTCCTCGACGGTTTCCCTGGCCGCTCGCTGCTGCTCGCCGAGACCGCCGGAAGACGCGAGACGCTCGCCGCGCTGCTTGCCGAATACGGCCTGCAGACCCGCGCCTGCGCTGGCTTCGACGAATTCCGGGCGGGCGAGACGGCGCTCTCGCTGGGCGTCGGACCGCTGCACGACGGCTTCGTGCTCGACCACCTGGCGATCATCACCGAGGCCGAACTCTACGCCGACAGCCCGTCGCGGCGCAGCCGCCATGTCGCGCCGCGACGGACCTCGATCGACAACTGGCTGCGCGACCTGACCGAGCTCAAGGTCGGCTCGCCGGTGGTGCATGAGCAGCACGGCATCGGACGTTACCAGGGGCTCGTCCATCTCGATCTCGGTGAAGGCGACACCGAGTTCCTCGAGCTGCATTACGCCAACGATGCCCGGCTCTATGTCCCGGTCTCGCAACTGCACGTCATCGCCCGCTATTCGGGAGCCGATCCCGACAGCGCGCCGCTGCATGCCCTCGGCACGCAGCAATGGGAAAAGGCGAAACGCCGCGCCGCATTGCAGGCGCGCGACACCGCGGCCGAACTGCTTGCCCTCTACGCCCTGCGCGCCGCGCGGCAGGGGCACGCCTGCGACTTCAAGGCGCACGACTACGACGCCTTTGCCGACGGCTTCGGCTTCGAGGAAACGCCCGACCAGTCCGGTGCGATCGCCGCCGTGATCGCCGACATGCGATCCGGACGACCGATGGATCGCCTGGTCTGCGGCGACGTCGGCTTCGGCAAGACAGAGGTGGCGCTGCGCGCCGCGTTCTGCGCCGTCGCCGGTGGCCGGCAGGTGGCCGTGCTCTGCCCGACGACGCTGCTCTGCGAACAGCACTTCC
The DNA here is from genome assembly GCA_013347225.1 of Candidatus Accumulibacter similis. Lineage (NCBI taxonomy): Bacteria > Pseudomonadati > Pseudomonadota > Betaproteobacteria > Candidatus Accumulibacter > Candidatus Accumulibacter similis. Next base: position 4,425,551 of record CP054595.1, read on the forward strand.
AGACCTTCTGCGACCGCTTTGCCGACTGGCCGGTGCGCATCGCCGAGCTGTCCCGCTTCCGGACGGCGCGCGAGGCCGCGCAGGCGCTGCAGGAATTGGCCGACGGCAGACTGGACATCGTCATCGGCACCCACCGCCTGCTGCAGAAGGACGTGCACTTCAAGCGCCTCGGACTGGTGGTGATCGACGAGGAGCACCGCTTCGGCGTCCGGCAGAAGGAGGCACTGAAGGCGCTGCGCGCCGAGGTCGATGTCCTGACGCTGACCGCGACGCCGATCCCGCGTACGCTCGCCATGTCGCTCGAGGGACTGCGCGACTTCTCGGTCATCGCCACGGCGCCGCAGAAGCGGCTGGCCATCCGGACTTTCGTCTGCCGTTTTTCCGACGGCATCATCCGCGAGGCGCTGCTGCGCGAGTTCAAGCGCGGCGGCCAGGTCTACTTCCTGCACAACGAAGTCGAGACGATCGAGAACATGCGCGAGCGCCTCGGCAAACTGCTGCCCGAGGCACGCATCGTCGTCGGCCACGGGCAGATGAAGGAGCGCGATCTCGAGCGCGTGATGCGCGAGTTCACGCAGCAGAGGGCCAACCTGCTGCTGTGCACGACGATCATCGAGACCGGCATCGACAATCCGCACGCCAACACGATCCTCATCAACCGCGCCGAGAAGTTCGGCCTGGCGCAACTGCACCAGCTTCGCGGTCGTGTCGGACGCTCGCACCACCAGGCCTATGCCTACCTGCTGACGCACGACGAGGCAGCGCTCAACAAGCAGGCCCGGCAGCGCCTCGAAGCGATCCAGATGATGGACGAGCTCGGCGCCGGGTTCTACCTGGCGATGCACGACCTCGAGATCCGTGGTGCCGGCGAGGTGCTCGGCGCCAGCCAGTCGGGCGAGATGCACGAAGTCGGCTTCCACATGTACAGCGAGATGCTCGGCCGCGCCGTCGCGGCACTGCAGCAGGGACAGGATGCCGACCCGTCGCAGCCGCTGGCGGTCACCACCGAGATCAGGCTGCACGCGCCGGCCCTGCTCCCCGACGACTACGCACCCGACGTGCACCAGCGGTTGACCCTCTACAAGCGGCTGGCCGACTGCACGCACGAAGACGAACTGGGCCAACTGCACGAGGAACTGGTCGATCGCTTCGGCGAACTGCCGCCGCAGGCGCGCGCGCTGCTCGACAGTCACCGGTTGCGCCTGCTGTGCAAGCCGATCGGCGTCAGCAGGCTCGACGCGGGTGCCGAACAGATCGTCCTGCAGTTCGCAGCCAATCCGCCGATCGACCCGCTGCGGATCATCGGGCTGGTGCAGAAGGACCGCAACTATCGCCTGGCGGGACAGGACCGGCTGGTCGTCAGGCGCCAGAGCCTGACGCTTGCCGACCGCGTCGCCGCGGTCAGGGACATCATTCATCAACTCACTGCCGAGCGCCAACCATGACCACCCACGACATCGACAACATCAACGTCACCGCCTTCGACCCGATGCCCTCGCCCGACGAAATCCTCGCGCTCCTGCCACTCTCGACGTGCGCCGCCGAACTCGTCAGGAACAGCCGCGACGTCCTGCGCCGGATACTCGACGGCAGCGATCGCCGGCTGTTCGTCGTCGTCGGCCCGTGCTCGATCCACGACCCGGTGGCCGGCCTCGACTACGCCAGGCGCCTGCGAGCGCTCGCCGACGAAGTCGGCGACACGCTCTACCTGGTGATGCGCGTGTACTTCGAGAAGCCGCGGACGACGACCGGCTGGAAGGGTTACATCAACGATCCCGACATGGATGACTCGTTCCATGTCGACGAGGGAATGACCAAGGCGCGCCGCTTCCTCCTCGAGCTGGCCGAACTCGGGCTGCCCGCCGGCACCGAGGCCCTCGACCCGATCGCGCCGCAGTATCTTGGCGATCTCATCTCATGGACGGCAATCGGCGCCCGCACCACCGAGTCGCAGACGCACCGCGAGATATCCTCCGGCCTGTCGACCCCGGTCGGCTTCAAGAACGGCACCAGTGGCGACGTCGGCATTGCCGTCAACGCCATCGTCTCGGCGTCGCGACCGCACAGTTTCCTCGGCATCAACGGCCAGGGGCGCACGGCGATCGTGCGCACGCGCGGCAACCGTTATGGCCATCTGGTCCTGCGCGGCGGCGACGGGCGACCGAACTACGACACGGTCAGCGTGCAGATCGCCGAGCAGGCCCTGCACAAGGCCGGGTTGCCGGCCAACATCGTCATCGACTGCTCGCACGCAAACAGCTACAAGAAGCACGAATGGCAGCCGCTGGTGATGGCAGACGTCGTCAACCAGGTCCGTCTCGGCAACCGGTCGCTGGTCGGAATGATGATCGAGTCGAACCTCGTCGAGGGCAACCAGGCGATTCCCGAGAACCTCTCGCAGCTCAGGTATGGCTGCTCGGTCACCGACGCCTGCGTCGACTGGCAGACCACCGAGCAGATGATCCGCAACGCCGCCGGCCTGCTGCGCGAGGTGCTGCCGGGCCGCGTCCGGTAGGATCGCGCGCCGCCGGGCAACCGGCAGGCTGCCGGCGGCGGGCTGTGCACAGCCCGCCGCGCATCGACACGATGTGGCTCGTCGTCAGCTCGCCGTGGCGCGCCCACCCTTCCCGGCCGGCCGCCAGGGTCTCCGCGCGGACTCTCAGTGCCGCCCTGCCGGCGCGCTTGCTCCCCCGTGCTGTTCCTCGAACGCGGCGACGGCCTTCCTGACCGAAACGAAGAAGTCCATCCGGCCGATCTCCTCCGACAGGCCGACCTTGGCCAGTTCCTCGAGGAAGGGACGCGGCGCGTCGGCGATCTTGACGTCAACCCCCTCGTCGGCCAGTTCACGGTGCAGCTCGGCGAAGCGTTGGGCGGCGGTCACGTCCATGTCATGGATCGCCTGCGCGTCGATGACCAGCCAGCGCACCGGCGAATCGGCCGCGTCGACCAGCGTCCGGATGCGGTTCATGACGTGCCTGGCGTTGGCGAACATCAGCGGCGCGTACAGCCGGTAGACCAGCAGGCCGGGTACGGTTTCAACCCCCTCCTCGTCGTCGCGGCAATCATGGAACTTGCCGTCGATGCGACGCCGGCGCAGCACCGCGTCGTCCGGCCGCGAGATCTCGACGAGCACCGAAATCAGCGACAGCAGCAGGCCGAGGATGATTCCCGGCACGACGCCGGCGACCAGGATCGCCACCGTCACGCCCGTCGCAATGCCGAACTCGACCCGGTCGACCTTGTACAGGCCGCGCAGCGACGCCAGCTCGAGCATGCCGATGGCGGTGACGATCAGGATCGCCCCCAGCGCGACCTTCGGCAGCAGGGCGATCAGCCCGGTGAGGAAGAACAGGAAGAGCAGCAGCCCCACCGCCAGGATCAGTTGTGCCACCTGCGTCCGGCCGCCGCTCGAATCGACGATCGACGTGCGCGACTGGCTGGCGGAGACGGGAAAGCCCTGCCAGAGGCCGGCGAGGATGTTTGCCGAGCCGAGAGCGACGAGTTCGCGATTCGGCCGTACCTCGTAGCCGTTCTTCTCGGCGAAGGTCTGCGCCAGCAGGATGCCGTCGGAAAAGGCGAGGAAGGCAATCGCCACCGCTGCCGGCGCCAGCGCCGCCAGGTCTGCCCAGCGCACGCCGGGAATCGTCAGGCTCGGTACCCCCGAAGGCACGGCACCGACCAGCGCGATGCCGTAGCTGCCAAGGTCGAGCAGAAAGGTGGCGACGATCGCCACCGCGCAGACCGCCAGCGCCCCGGGAATTCGCGGCGCCCAGCGCGCCAGCGCGACGAGCAGGAGAACGAGCAGCACGCCGAGGATGAAGGTCGGGACCTGCGTCTGCGGCAACTTCTCGACGACCGTGAAGACGATCTCGAAGAACTCCTCGCCCTCGGTCTTGATTCCGAACATCTTGCCCAGTTGGGTGGCGATGAGGACCAGCGACGCCCCGTTCAGGTAGCCGATGAGGACCGGCCTCGACAGCAGGTCGGCGATGACGCCGAGCTTGAGGCGTGCGGCAAGCAGCAGGACGCAGCCGGAAAGCACGCTGAGGATCGCCGCCAGGACGACGATGCGTGCCGGATCGCCACCGGAGAGCGGCAGGATTGCCGAGCCGGCGAGCAGGCCGATCGCCGCGTCCGGCCCGGCGATGACATGCCGCGAACTGGAGAACAGCGCATAGCCGATGGCCGCCGCCAGCGCCGCGTAGAGGCCGGCGATCGGCGGCAGGTGGACGAGCTCGGCGTAGGCGATCACCGACGGGATCGAGACGATGCAAGCCGAAATGCCGGCGATCGAATCCTTGCTCAGCCAGGCCAGCCGGTACTCGCGCAGCGTGGCAAGCAACGGCAGGCCCGCATTCAGGAATCTGGAGAGGATGGAAGCGTCCATGCGCATGGCTCCGTAAGAATGTGCTCCGACGATCGGCTCCGCTCTGTCACCCCGCCGTCAGGGCATCGCACAGCTCCCGGATATCTCCCGTGCCCCCTGGCGAATCATGACGAAGTCTTCAAACCAGTCAAAGCATGCACCAAAACTCCGCGGCAAGGCAAGCGACTCACGAAACCCTCGGTCGGCGTGCGCCGCAAGGGACTTGTGGACCGCCACTGCAGCGGACTGTGGCGATGGCTGTGCCACGTCCACTGCAGCGCCGGCAGATAAGCGATGGACCGCCATCGCCGTAGCGGGTAAACTAGCCGCCCGATGCCACCCGGGCCACGCCGAGAGGAGAATTTCGTCATGCAGATCAACGTTGAAACCAAGCCAGTCGGATCCGCCGCCTACGACGCGCGCAAGAAGCGTCTGGTGGAAACGATCGACCGGCTGTACCTGCGTGACGCCAAGGCCCCGCTGCAGAAGATGATTGCCCGTATCCACCCGGCCGATATGGCGGCGATCCTCGACGAGTTGCCACCTGCCCATGTAGTCGACATCTTTCATGCCATTGCCGACACCGCGATGGCAGCCGACGTATTCAATCGGTTGCCGGTCGACCGGCGCACCCAGTTGCTGACCGAATCGTCGATCGAGAAACTCGCGCGCGTCCTTGAGCATCTGCCGCCGGACGACCTTGCCGACCTCATCGGCGACCTGCCGGAAGACCAGCGCGAGCAACTGATGGCGCTGCTCGGCCGCGACAGCAAGAACGAGGTCGAAAGCCTCCTGCAGTACGACCCGAACAGTGCCGGCGGCATCATGACCACCGACTTCTTCTCGCTGCCGCACAGCCTCAGCGTCGAGGAGGCGATCGAGAACATCCGCAGTCGCGAGGATGTCGAGATGGTGTTCTATCTCTACCTCACCGACGAGATGGGTCGCCTGGTGGGTGTCGTCTCGCTGCGGCAGTTGCTGCTCACCCGCGCGGGCACGCCGCTGTACAAGGTGATGAACCGGCGGGTGATGAAGGTGACCACGGATACCGACCAGACCACCGTCGCCATGCTGGTCGACAAGTATCGGCTGCTCGCCATTCCGGTGGTCGACGAGGAAAACGTCCTCGTCGGCATGATCACCGTCGATGACGTGATCGACGTCATCGAGGAAGAGACGACGCGCGACATGCTGAAGATGGCAGGTACCAGCGAGTCGGAGACGCTCACTCATTCCGCCCTGAAGATCGCGACCATCCGCCTGCCGTGGCTGCTGGCGGCCTTCATCGGCGGCCTCGCAGCGACCGCGGTGATCGGGCGCTACGAAGAGATCCTCGGTCAGGTGCTGGTCCTCAGCGCCTTCCTGCCGGTGATCATGGGAATGGCCGGCAATGTCGGCGTACAGTCCGCAACCGTTGCCGTGCGCGGCCTGGCGACTGGCGCCATCGACGTCAAGGACACCGTGCCGCTGGTCCTCAAGGAACTGCGCGTCGGCCTCGCGCTCGGCGGCTTCTATGGCATCATCCTCGGCATCTATGGCTACTTCATGCACCACAGCCTGCAGCTCGGGCAGGTGGTCGGGCTGACGATTCTCGGCAACATGACCGGCGCCGCCCTGCTGGCCGTGCTGCTGCCGATGATCTTTCAGCGCCTGAAGGTCGACCCGGCGGTGGCAACCGGTCCCTTCGTCACCACCGCCATCGACATCCTCGGCGTCCTCAACTATTTCGTCATTGCCACCTGGATCTACAAGCTGTGAGCGAACTGTTGCGAGCGCGAGCGGTCGCCGCCCGACCGATCCGGCGACTTCCACGGCGCTGATCGTTGCTGGAAATCGTCGAGCAACTGCGCAAACTCCGGCAGCAGCGATTCGGTCTGTGCCGCCAGCCAGGCCTGAACCTCGGCACGGTTTCCTGCCGGCAGGACTGCGGCCACCAGTTGCGTCGCCACGGCAAGGTCGTTGAGGCGCCCGAGCATCTCTTGCAGCGCGGTGGCTGACTGGAGGTACTCGGCCCGCAGCGGATCGACCAGCAGCGGAGCGAAGAACTCGAGCCCGTAGCGAAGCTGCTTGAACGCTACGCGCAGGCGGTGACGGGCGGCAACGTCGGCTTGCAGCGGTGCCGCTGCGCGCTCATTGACGCGCCGCGCACGCTTGCTCAGGCAGCGTGGAACGAAATCGGCCAGCAGGCCGGCCGGCGAAGCAGGCAGCGCCACGAGCGCGGCGGTGAAATCGAGCAACAGGCGCGAATAGTCCTCAGACTGCATGGCTCTGCGGCTGACCCGGCGGCTGCTGACACAACGGCGGTGCACACGGCCTTCCAGAAGCGCGCCATCGACCCGCCCGGCGAAGGCCTCGACGAGCAAAGGCAGGGTCTCGGCGCGAAAGACATCCCAGTTGCGGTTGTCGCCAAGCTGTTTCGCCAACGCCTGCCACCGCGGATCGAAGCGGGCGACGAAGGGCTCGGGCAGCAGCGGTTCCCAGAGGCGGATCGCCGATCGAAGGCGCCGGATGGCGACCCGCGCCTGATGGACGAACTCCGCTTCGTCGCTGTGACAGACCCCCTGCTCGTTGCTCTGCAGATGGCCGATGCACGCCAGGGCGATCAGGCGGAAGGCGGCCATGGTCGGCATCTCGGCGAGCACGGCGACGGGCTGCGCCTTGACCGCCAGCAGGGGTGCGCCATCAAGGAGACGGTAGGCACGCTCGGACTTGCTGCTCGCCTCGGGGTGCATCGGCAAGCTGGCCTGGAGATCCAGTGCGATGGCGAAGAGGTCGTTCAGCGAGCCCGACAGCAGTTCAAGCTCGACCTCGCGGATGGTCTGGCGGACTGCGCCGGCGTCGATCCGGCCACGGTCGAGTGCGACTTCGATGCGCACACCCGGGCGTGGCGCGACGACATGCGCGTCGCGCCGGAAGCGCGTGGTGAACACCGGTTGCAGTTCCGCGCGCAGCGTCTCGAGGAGTTCGCGGACCGCGACGCTGTCCACGTGCCCGAAGTCGAACTCACCTGGCCGACCAGGTGCCTCCCATTCGCCACGCTGCGCCAGCCCGGCAGCGATCGGTGATGCCGTCTTGACCCCGAGCAACCACTGGCGTCCTTGCCGCCGGTAGCGGACGACGATCCGCTCGCGGCGCAGGCGGCGGTCCGGCGTGTCGTAGTAGGTATTGACGAGCAGTTTGCTGCTGCGCTCGCTGCCTGCCAGCAGCGGCAACTGTGGCAGTTGTCGGGCGGCAGTTGCCGACAGGGACAGCTTGATTTCCGTTTCCGTGGCCATCGACAACCTCGTGCTGGCGAAGACCGGGCCCCCCCGGTGGTTCAGTTCTTTCCTGGTGCCATGCCACTTCACCCACACTGCGAGCGTGGCATGACGTCAAGGCGGACTTTAGCACAACAATCGCAGCAGCCTTGCGCAAGCATCAAGCGATATCGATCGACCGGCACGAAGATGCGCGCATTGTCGCGTTCGATCAGCAGCGCCACGCTCCTGCCCGACTTGTCGAGCAGTGCGCGCAGCTGCGCGACGTCGCGGACGGGCTGACCGTTGAGCGCGAGGACGATGTCACCGCGACGGATGCCGGCACGCGCCGCCGGGCCGCTGGCATTTTCGACCAGCAAGAGAGGGCGACGTGAACCTTGCTCAAGCGGGCAGTGGCGGCGGAAACTCGACGCGCGCCCGCAGGCCACCGAGGTCTGCCTGCTCGAGCAGCACGCGCGCCCGATGACGCTCGGCGATGCTCCTGACGATCGCCAGCCCGAGCCCGCTGCCCGCCTCCCCCGCCGGCGCCCGGCGGTAGAAGCGGTCGAAGACCCGCTCGCGTTCGGCGGGCGGGATGCCTTCGCCAGAGTCGCAGACTTCGACGAAGGGCGCCGCGTCGGCGCTGCCGGTGACCACATCCACCCGGCCACCGGCAGGCGTGTAGCGCAGGGCATTGCTGACCAGGTTGGCGAGCAGGATGCGCAGCGCATCGGGGTCGCCGCTGACGATGCACGGCTGCTGCTGCGGCGAGGCCCCGAGATCGATCCGCCGCGCCTCCGCCAGCGGCAGGTGGTCGGCAATGACCTGTGCCGCGAGTTGCCGCAGGTCCACCGTCTGTGAGGCCGGCTCGCTGGCGCCGGGCTCGAGCCGCGCCAGCGTCAGCAGTTGCTGCACCGAATGGGTGGCACGCTGCAGGCCACCCTTGAGATCGGCAAAGGCTTCGGCACGAGCCGCGCCGTCGGCGGCGCGCTCGGCCAGTTGCACCTGCAGCGTCAGGGCCGCCAACGGCGTGCGCAACTCGTGCGCGGCGTCGGCAACGAAGTCGCGCTGCTGCTCAAGGGCTCGCCGCAGCCGCAGCAGGAGGTCGTTCAGCGCCACGACGAGGGGCATGACCTCGACGGGCACCTGCCGCGCCGGCAGTGGATCGAGGGCGATGGCGTTGCGGGCGCTCACCGCCCGCGCGACGTCGACCAGCGGCCGCAGACCGCGGCCGATGACCAGCCACAGCAGGACCCCGAGCACCGGCAGCAGGAGCAGGAACGGCGCGACGATGCGCAGTGCGGCGGCGAGCGCCAGCCGGTCGCGCAGATGCATCGGCTGCGCCACCTGGATCACCTGTCCCGCCTGCTGCAGACCGAAGACCCGCCACTGGCCGTGGCCGCTGTCGACCGTCGCGTAGCCCAGCGACACCTGATCCGGTAACTCCTGCCGCGGGTGCGACAGGTAGATGCGGGTGCCATCGGCCGCCCAGATCTGCACCGCGAACTCCTCGACATCGTCTGCGCCGCCGTACTCGTGCCGCAACGTGCCGTGTCGCGCCTGATCGCGAAACGACAGCGCCAGTTGCCGCAACTGGTAATCGAGCAACGCGCTGGCTTCTTCACGTGCCGTGCGATAGGTGGCCAGCGCCCCCACCAGGGTGGCGAGCGTGCTGACGGACAGCAGCGCCAGCAGCAACTGGCGGCGGATCGACATCATGCCGCCGGCGGCACCAGGTAGCCGACGCCGCGAATGTTCCTGATCCGTTCGGCGCCCAGCTTGCGGCGCAGCGAGTGGATATGCACCTCGACGGCGTTGCTGCCGATCTCCTCGCCCCAGCCGTAGAGACGTTCCTCGAGGTCGGCGCGCGACAGCGGTGTTCCCGGCCGTTCCAGCAGCGCCTGCAGCAGCGCGAACTCGCGCGCCGAAACCGCCACTGGCTGGCCGTTCTGCGTCAGCTCGTGGGTCGCCGGATTGAGCTGCAGGTCACCGGCGACGAGCAATGGCGCCGCTCGCCCGGCATGCCGACGCAGCACGGCGCGCATTCGCGCCGACAGTTCGTCGAGATCGAAGGGCTTGACCAGGTAGTCGTCGGCGCCGCTGTCGAGCCCCTTGATGCGGTCGGCGACCGCGTCGCGGGCGGTGATGACGAGCACCGGGATCGGGTTGCCGGCCCGCCGCAGACTGGCCAGCAGGTCGAGGCCGGAGGCCCCTGGCAAACCGAGGTCGAGCAGCAGCAGTTCGTAGGGCACCGTCGCCAGCGCCAGTTCGCCGGCACGCGCATCGCGCACCCAGTCGACCGCGCAGCCATCCTGCCGCAGCCCCTGCTGGACGCTCTTGCCGATCATCGGGTCATCTTCAACCAGAAGGACGCGCATCGTCACCTGCCACGTGAAGGGTCATCGGGTTCGCCACAGCGCTGCCGGGAGCGAGGGCCGCCGGCGACCAGCCGGAGTCTACCGCCTTTCGGCGGTGCCGTGGGCGGGGCCAGGCAGCCGTCGACGCGATCGGTTGCTGCCCGCCAGCGGCGGCCGCCCACCGGCGTGGCGACCTTGCCGCACCCGCTGCGGCCGCAAGTCGTGGGAGAATGACCACCTGGTGGCCACCCTGAGACTGCCGATGACTCCTGACGAATACTGCCAACAGAAGGCCGCCCGCAGCGGTTCGAGCTTCTATTACAGCTTCCTCTTCCTGCCAGCGCCGCAGCGGCGCGCGATCACGGCGCTGTATGCCTTCTGCCGCGAGGTCGATGACGTGGTCGATGAATGCCAGGACGTGCAGCTGGCCGCGACCAAACTCGCCTGGTGGCGCCAGGAAGTGGCGCGGATCGCCAGCGGCCAGCCGCAGCACCCGGTATCGCAGGCGTTGCAGGCGGTGAGCAACGAGTACACCCTGCCGCAGGAACAGTTGCAGGAAATCATCGACGGCATGGAGATGGACCTGCAGCAATCGCGCTATCTCGACTTTCGCGCGCTGTCGCTGTACTGTCACCGCGTCGCCGGCGTCGTCGGTCTGCTCGCGGCGGAGATCTTCGGCTACCAGGATCGCCGGACGCGCAAGTACGCACACGACCTCGGGCTGGCCTTCCAGCTCACCAACATCATCCGCGATGTCGGCGAGGATGCCCGGCGTGGCCGCATCTATCTGCCGATCGACGAACTGCAGCGTTTCGAGGTGACCGCTGCCGACATCCTCAACGCCCGCCATTCGGACAACTTCCGCCGCCTGATGGATTTCCAGATCCAGCGCGCCGAGGGCTACTACGCGCAGGCGATCGCGCAATTGCCAGCCGTGGACCGGCGGCAGCAACGTCCCGGGCTGGTGATGGCGGCGATCTATCGCACCCTGCTCGACGAGATCAGGCGCGACGGCTGCCAGGTCCTCCGCCAGCGGACCTCGCTGACGCCGCTGCGCAAGCTCTGGATCGCCTGGCGAACCTGGGTGCGCGGATGAAGGCCGCCGTCGTCGGTGGCGGCTGGGCAGGACTGACGGCAGCAGTCGAACTGGCGCAAGCGGGCTTCCGGGTCACCGTCTTCGAGGCCGCCAGGCAACTCGGCGGCCGCGCACGCAGCGTCGAGCTGCGCGGACATTGCCTCGACAACGGGCAGCACATACTGGTCGGCGCCTACCGCGAGACGCTGCGCCTGCTGCGCACGGTCGGCACCGACCCCGACCGGCTGCTGCGGCGACTGCCGCTCGAGCTGTACTTTCCCGGCAGCCTGCCGCGGCCCTTCCGCCTGCGGCTGCCACGGCTGCCGCCACCCCTGCATCTCGCCGTCGGACTGCTCGCTGCGGCCGGCCCGCCAGTCGCCGAGAAGCTCGCGGCGGTGCGTTTTCTCGGCGCCCTGCAGCGCGACGGCTATCACGTGCGGGAAAGCGACAGCGTCGCCGAACTCCTCGATCGCCACGGTCAGCGCGGCTCGCTCCGCAGCCATCTCTGGGAAGCACTCTGCCTCGCCGCGCTGAACACGCCGCCGGCGAACGCCTCCGCCCAGATCTTCGCCAACACGCTGCGCGACAGCCTCGGCGGCGGACGCGCGGCAACCGACCTGCTGCTGCCGGCGACCGATCTCGATCGGCTGCTGCCGGCAGCCGCCGCCGCCTTCATCCGCAGGCACGGCGGCGAAATCCGCCACGGCTGCCGGATTCGCCGCATCGAAGCCGGACCGGCCGTTCTCGGGGAAGCTTTCGACTGCGCCGTCCTCGCCGTCGGCGCGCAGCATGCGCCAGCGCTGCTCGCCGGCCATCCGGCGACGGCGGCGCTGGCGCAGACCCTCGCCGGCTACCGCTTCGAACCGATAGCCACCGTCTATCTCGGCTTTCCGCCGCAGATCTCGCTGCCGCTGCCGATGCTCGGCCTTGCCGGCCACTCGCCGACGGACGTCGGCCAGTGGGTATTCGATCGCGGTGCCCTGTGTGGCACGGCCGGCGTCCTGGCGTTCGTCCTCAGTGCGCACGGGCCCTGGGAAGAACTCGACAACGCCACGCTGGCGGCGCGGCTCGCCGACCAGCTCGCCGTCACGCTGCGGCGCCGCCTGCCGCCTGTTCTTTGGCAGCAGGTCATCCGCGAACAGCGGGCGACCTTCTCCTGCCGCCCCGGCCTTCCCCGCCCGGGCGCATGCACCGGGCTTGCCGGCTGGTGGCTGGCGGGCGATCATGCCTGCGCCGAGTATCCGGCGACGCTCGAGGCAGCGGTCCGCAGTGGCGTCGCCGCCGCCCGCGCGATCAGGGCATCTCTTCCAGCTGGCCGGCATGCATGCGCAAGCGGCGCGAGCAGCGGGCCGCAATCTCCTCGTCGTGGGTGACGAGGATCAGCGTCGTCCCGCGCTCGGCGTTGAGCGCGAACATCAGCTCGATCACCTGGTGGCCGGTCGCGGCATCCAGGTTGCCTGTCGGCTCATCGGCCAGCACCAGCCGCGGCCCCGGAGCGAAAGCGCGCGCCAGGGCAACGCGCTGCTGCTCGCCGCCGGAGAGGTGTTTCGGATAATGCCGCAGGCGCTGCCCGAGGCCGACCCGCTGCAGCCAGAATTCGGCCTGACTGCGGGCATTGGCGGCGCCCGCCAGTTCGAGTGGCAACATCACGTTCTCCAGTGCAGTCAGCGACGGCAGCAACTGGAAGCTCTGAAAGACGAAACCCAGCAGGCGCCCGCGCAGCGTCGCACGCGCGTCCTCGTCGAGGCCGTCGAGTTCCTCGCCCGCCAGCCGTACCGAACCGCTGCTCGGCAGATCGAGCCCGGCCAGCAAACCGAGCAGCGTCGACTTGCCGGAGCCCGACGCGCCGACGATCGCCACCGTCTCCGCGGCAGCGACGACGAACGAAATATCGTGCAGAATGGTCAACGGCTCGCCACCGTTGTGCACGCGTTTGGCGAGATCCCTGACCTCAACGACCATCGATGTTTCTCCAGCCATGCCCGCTTTCCCCTACTGTCGCCGCCTGCTCCTTGCCGGCCTGATGTTGCTCGCCAGCAGCGCCGCCGCGGCGACCAGGAACATCCTCGTCTTCGGTGACTCGCTGTCGGCGGGCTACGGCATTCGCCAGGACGCCGCCTGGCCCGCCCTGCTCGGCAGGCGGCTGCAGGAAAGGAACCTCGATTATAAGGTCGTCAACCTCAGCATCTCGGGAGAAACCACCAGCGGCGGTCGGGCACGCATCGACGCGGCCCTCGACAGGCACTCGCCGCGGGTCGTCATCGTCGCCCTCGGCGCCAACGACGGCCTGCGCGGACTGCCGCTGCCGCAACTGCGCGACAACCTGACGGCGATCGTCGCCAGCGCGCAGAAGAGGAATGCGCGGGTGCTCCTCGTCGGCCAGCGCATCCCGCCGAACTACGGAGCCTATGCGGACCAGTTCCACGCCACCTTCGGCGAAGTGGCAAAGGCCCGCAAGACGGCGCTGGTGGACTTCCTGCTCGATGGCGTGGCGACGCAGGCGCAACTGTTCCAGGCCGACAACCTGCACCCGACCGCCGAAGCGCAGCCGCTGCTGCTCGACAACATCTGGCGGGGACTGGCACCACTGCTAAAATAGCGACCCGCAAGCCGGAGACGCTGGCAGCATGAAACATGACATCGCGACGATCGGCGAACTTGCCGACCTGTCCGCCTACGACGAGATCATCGACGTTCGCTCCCCGGCCGAGTTCGCCGAGGACCACATTCCGCGGTCGGTGAACTGCCCGGTTCTCGACGACCGGCAGCGCAGCGAGGTCGGCACGCTCTACAAGCAGGTTTCACCCTTCGCCGCCCGCCGGATCGGTGCCGCATACGTGGCCGAGAACATTGCCGATCATCTGCGCACACGCTTCTGCCAGCGCGACCGCAACTGGCGCCCGCTCGTCGTCTGCTGGCGGGGCGGCCAGCGCAGCGGCTCGCTGACGCACATCCTGCGGCGCATCGGCTGGGATGCGCAACAGCTCGAAGGCGGCTACAAGACCTATCGCCGACTGGTCATCGCCAGCCTCTCCGAGATTCCCCGACGGCTGTCGCTGACCGTCATCTGCGGCGCCACCGGCAGCGGCAAGAGCCGCATCCTGCAGGCCATCGCTGCCCGCGGCGAGCAGATCCTGGATCTCGAGGAACTGGCCTGCCACAAGGGTTCGGTGCTCGGCGTCCTGCCCAACTGCCCGCAGCCGTCGCAGAAGATGTTCGAGTCCCGCCTGCTGACCTCGCTGGCCGCACTCGACCCGAGGCGGCGGGTGTTCGTCGAAGCTGAAAGCCGCAGGATCGGCTTGCTGCAGGTACCGGAAGCACTGATCGAAACCATGCGCGCCGGTGCTTGCATCACCATCGAGGCGCCGATCGAATCGCGCGTCGACTTCCTGCTGCGGGATTACGATTATTTCCTGAGCGACCCCGGCTGGCTGCTCGCCCGCCTGCACGCCCTGCGCAATCTGCAGGGCAACGAAACCATCCGGCGCTGGGCCGAGTACACGCGCAACGCCTGCTGGCGCGAACTGGTGCGGGAGTTGTTGCAGCTGCACTATGACCCGCTCTACTGCCGTTCGCAGAAGCAGAACTACGCCGGCTTCGCCGCGCCGAAGACCCTGACGACCACCGACCTGAGCTCAAGCGGAATCGACGCGCTGACCAGCCGCATCTGCGCCGCCTAGTCAAAGCCGCGCGACGAGAGCGCCGCGCACGGCACAGAGGCGCTGCACCATCGCCGGTCGCGGACTGTCGACGACTCCCTCCTCGAACGCCACGACCCGCCAGCCCGGCCGTCTTGCCCAGGCAAGCATCTCCTGCGACTGCAACAGGTACTGCGGACTCGCCGGCCGGCCCAAACGCTCGTTGCCGACCATGAACGTCTCATAGATCAGTACGCCCGGGTCGGCCAGCGACGCCAGCAACCGTTCGACGCCGGGGCGAAAGAGGTAATTGGTGACGACGATGCCCGCGAATGCGCGGCCGGGATAGGGCCAGCCACCGCCCTCGAGGTCCGCCTGGCAAAGCGACACGCCGGCCACGCCGCGCAACGATGCCAGCGCCTGCGCATCGCGATCGACCGCCTCCACACGCAACCCTTGCGCGGCGAGCAGGCGCGCATGGCGACCCCAGCCGCAGGCGAGGTCGAGCACCTCGCCGGCCACCGGCAGCAGCGGTGCAAAGCGCTCCACCCAGGCCGATGGCCGAGATTCTGGCGAAGAAAATGTGGGCATCGGACTCCTTTCGATTATCATCCGACCAGTCGCGTCGGAGAAGCAGAATGGCAGAGGACAGGCAGCATGATCGGGTGGTCGTCGGCGAGAACGGACGCGGACCTTACCAGCAGACGATCGAGATCGGCAAGCACCTGCTGCTCGCCGACGAGCCCCCCGCCCTGGGTGGCGAGGACGCAGGTCCGGCGCCCTTCGACCTGCTGCTCGCCAGCCTCGGCGCGTGCACCTCGATCACCCTGCGCATGTACGCCGAACGCAAGCGGATGCCGCTGACGCGGGTGAGTGTCGAACTGCAGCACGACCGCATCGCGGCCGCGGGTGGCGGCAGGAGCGACCACATCGTTCGCCGCATCAGCCTCGAAGGCGACCTGAGCGCAGAGCAGCGCGACGCCCTGCTGGCGATCGCCAACAAGTGCCCGATGTACCGGACGCTACGTTCCGACCTGCAGATCGACAGCCTGATCGTCGGATGAGGCAGCATGTCGAGGCGGCCACCCGCACCCTGCGCCACCGCGGCGTTCGGTTGGAGCGCCTGCCGGCCTCGCCGTACGAACTGGGCACCAGTGTGCGCTATGTCGCAGCGGCGATAGATTGGAGTGAGTTCCCTACAGACTTCGCTAGACGAGTGTGGTACATTGATGCAGTGCACCATACACCCCAGTGACGCCTCCCGAACGGCGGGCGATTCTCGATCATGCTAGAACACCACTACCTCACGACCCTTTTTGAGCCGAAATCCGTCGCCGTGATCGGCGCCTCCGACCGGGAAAACTCGGTCGGCAACGTACTTTTCAGGAACATCCTCGATTCCGGCTACCGCGGCCGGCTCTACCCGATCAACCCGGCCCACGAAAGCATTCAAGGCGTGCAGGCCCACAAGTCGATCGAAGAGATCAGCGCCCGTGTCGAAATGGCGGTGATCGTCACCCGGCCGCAGACGGTGCCCGGGGTCATCGAGCAGTGCGGCCGCAGTGGCGTCAGGAACGCGATCGTCATCACCTCCGGCTTTGCCGAGGCGGGCCACTCGGGTGCCGCGCTCGAGCGCAAGATGATGGAAATCGCGCGCAGCTACGGTGTGCGCCTGCTCGGCCCGAACTGCCTCGGGATCATCCGTCCGAGTCTCGGCCTCAACGCCACCTTTGCCCGTGTTCACGCCCATACCGGCCATCTGGCGCTGGTCTCGCAGTCCGGCGCGATCTGCTCGGCGGTTCTCGACTGGGCGACGAGCAACCGCATCGGCTTCTCCAGCGTCATCTCGCTCGGGGGCACGGCAGACGTCGATTTCGGCGAGATCCTCGATTACCTGATCTACGACAACCGCACGCACTACATCCTGCTCTACGTCGAGGGCATCCGCGATGCCCGCCGCTTCATGAGCGCGCTGCGCTCGGCGGCGCGCATCAAGCCGATCGTCCTGCTCAAGGCAGGCCGCCACGCCGGCGGTCTGGCGGCAGTGGAGACACACTCGGGAATGGCTGCCGGCTCCGACATCGTGTTCGAGGCCGCCGTGCGGCGCGCCGGCGTCGTCCGCGTCAAGAACATCGGCCAGCTGTTCTACGCTGCCAAGGCCCTGGCGTCGAAGTTCCGCCCGCAGGGCAAGCGGCTGGCGATCATCACCAACGGCGGCGGACCCGGCGCCATGGCTGCCGACCGCGCCGGCGATCTGGAAATTCCGCTGGCGAAGCTCTCCGTGAGCACGATGCAGAAGCTCAACGCGACGATGCCGCCGACCTGGTCGCAAAGCAACCCGGTGGACATCGAGGGCGACGCGACCCCGAAGCGCTACCACGACGCGACCCTGGCGGTGGCCGAGGATGACGCCGTCGACGGTGTCCTGGTCATGCTCTCGCCGCAGGCGATGACGCAGCCGATGGAAGTCGCCAAGGCGGTGATCGAGGTCGACCTGCAGACCGCCAAGCCGATCCTCACCTGCTGGATGGGCGAGGAACAGGTACACGAAGCACGCAGCCTGCTCGAAGACGCCGGGATTCCCTCGTTCCGCATGCCGGAAACGGCGATCGAGCTGTACTACCACATCTCGACCTACTACTGGAACCAGAAGCTGCTGCTGCAGACGCCGGCTCCTTCGTCGAAGCACGCGCGCCCCGAGACCGAAGGGGCGAAGATGCTGATCGAGGCGGTACTGCACGAGCGTCGCAAGCTGCTCTCCGAGATGGAGTCGAAGGCCATCCTGCGCGCCTTCCGGATTCCGGTGGCGCAGACGATGGTCGCACACACCCCGACCGAGGCGCTGCTCCTCGCCGAGCAGATCGGTTTCCCGATCGCGATGAAGATCGACTCGCCGGACATTCTCCACAAGAGCGAGGTTGGCGGCGTGCGCCTGAACATCACCAACGCCCCGGCAGCCCGCAACGCCTATCACGACATCGTCGAGACGGTAAGGAAACGGCACCCGACGGCGCGCATCAACGGCCTGTCGATCGAGCCCTTCCTGGCGCGGCCGAACGGCCGCGAGCTGATGATCGGCGTCTCGCGCGACCCGATCTTCGGACCAATCATCACCTTTGGCGCCGGCGGCACCGAAGTCGAGGTGTTCAGCGACCGCGCGGTGGCGCTGCCGCCGCTCAATCGCTTCCTGGCGCGCGACCTGATCCAGTCGACGCGCGCCTCGAAGCTGCTCGGCGAGTTTCGCAACATGCCGCCAGTCAACCACGAAGCGCTCGAGGAGATCCTCCTGCACGTCTCGCAGATGATCTGCGAACTGCCGTGGCTGCAGGAACTCGACCTCAACCCGCTGATCGTTGACGACGTCGGCGGCATCGCCGCCGATGCCCGCATCGTCATCGATTACGCGGCGCCCTCGGGTGACCGCTATGCGCACATGGCGATCCACCCCTACCCCGTACACCTGATCCAGGAGTGGGAACTGCCGGACGGTCGCACGGTGACGATCAGGCCGATCCGGCCGGAGGACGCCGAGCGCGAGCAGCAGTTCGTCATCGGCATGTCCGAGGAGAGCAAGTACTACCGCTTCATGGACACCATCCGCGAGCTGACGCAGACGATGCTGGTGCGTTTCACGCAGATCGACTACGACCGCGAGATGGCATTGGTCGCGACCCTACCCGATGCCGAGGGCAAGGAAGTGCAGATCGGCGTCTCGCGCTATGTCACCAACCCGGACGGCGAGTCGGTCGAATTCGCGCTGGCGGTGGCAGACGACTGGCAGCGGCACGGCGTCGGGCGCAAGCTGATGAGTGCGCTGATCGACTGCGCGCGCGCCAAGGGCTACCGCAGCATCGTTGGCGACGTGCTGTCGATGAATACCAAGATGTTCAGTCTGATGACCAAGCTCGGCTTCACCACCCACCCGCACCCCGACGATCCGGCGGTGAAACGCGTCATCAAGCCGCTCAACAACTGACCGCGATTGCAGCGGCACTTTCAGGGGTCGGAGAACGAGCCCCGCGGCCAGCCCAGGCAAGCCGTCCAGCTCCGCCATGCTGCGTCCTCCGACCCCGCCCCGGCTGCCCGGCCGCGGCGACGCCATCGCCGCCCGGCGGGCGCTCAGCGCTGTTCGAAATTGACGTCGTAGGGATACGGCCGGTGCGGCTCGCTGGCCCGCCGCTGCGCGTCCTGCTCGTCGAGGTCGACCTTCCTGTCCCACCAGATCGCCCTGCCACGCTGCTGATCCTCGGCCCACTCGGGGTGCTGCGCCAGCATCTCGCGCATGAACTTGGTGTGATCGGATTCGTACAGCGCCATCTCGCCTGCTCCCGGTAAGAACTCCCGCCCCTGCGGGAAACTGCCGCCGATTATACGCCCGCCGGGCCTGCGCGGCGCGCGTCGCCGGGCCGGCACCTCTCAGTGCAGCACGATCGGCCGCGCCGCGCCGGCACAGTATTCGTCGAGCAGCGCGTCGACCGACTCCTCGCAGCGCTGCTCGTCGGGAATGCTCTCGATCGCGCGGCGCAACTCGCCGGCAACCGCTCCCTGCACGAACAGGCTGTGGCTGCAGGCCTTGTCGACCAATTCGAATGCCTCATGCGCCGGGTAGGCGACGATCGCGTACTTCCGGCTGTTGTAGACCACGCTGATCATCGATCGCCTCCCCCTTGCGCCTTTTCGAAACGCATGATGCCGCCGTCGCAGGCGACGCGGATGCCGTCGCCGGCAGCGAAACGACCTTCGAGGATCGCCTTCGCCAGCGGATCCTCGAGCTGCGACTGGATCGCGCGCTTCAGAGGCCGCGCGCCGTAAACCGCGTCGAAACCGGCGGTGGCGATCTCCGCCAGTGCGCTGTCGGTAACCTCGAGGCGCAACTCCATCTGCGCCAGCCGCCGCTCGAGATAGCCGAGCTGGATCTTCGCGATCGAGCGGATGTGCTGCTCGTCGAGGGCGTGGAAGACGACCACTTCGTCGATGCGGTTGATGAACTCCGGCCGGAAGTAGGTCTTCACCTCGCCCATCACCGCCAGCTTGATCAGCTGGTAGTCGTCACCCGCCATCTGCTGGATCATCTGGCTGCCGAGGTTGGAGGTCATCACCACCACCGTGTTCTTGAAATCCACCGTGCGGCCATGGCCGTCGGTCATGCGGCCGTCGTCGAGCACCTGCAACAGCACGTTGAAGACGTCGGCATGGGCCTTCTCGACCTCGTCGAGCAGGATCACCGAATACGGCTTGCGGCGTACGGCCTCGGTCAGGTAGCCGCCTTCCTCGTAACCGACATAGCCCGGCGGTGCGCCGATCAGGCGCGATACCGAATGCTTCTCCATGAACTCGCTCATGTCGACGCGAATCAGGTGCTCTTCGGAGTCGAAGAGAAAACCGGCCAGAGCCTTGCACAGTTCGGTCTTGCCGACACCGGTCGGGCCGAGGAAAAGGAACGAGCCGTAGGGCCGGTTGGGATCGGCGAGGCCGGCGCGCGAACGGCGGATGGCGTTGGCCACCAGGCGCACCGCCTCATCCTGACCGACGACGCGCTGATGCAGGCGATCCTCCATCTGCAGCAGCTTCTCGCGTTCACCCTGCATCATCTTCGACACCGGAATGCCGGTCGCCCGCGACACCACCTCGGCAATCTCCTCGCTGCCGACCTCGGTCCGCAGCAGGCGCTTCTGGCCGCCACCATCGCCCGACTTCTCGGCCGCGCTGAGTTGCGCCTCGAGCTGCGGCAGCCGGCCATACTGGATCTCGGCCACCTTGTCCCACTTGTTCTCGCGCTGCAGATGGGCGAGTTCGAGCTTCAGCTTGTCGATCTCCTCCTTGATCTGCGCGCTCCCCTGCACCTGCGACTTCTCCGCCTTCCAGATCTCGTCGAGGTCGTTGTACTCGCGTTCGAGCTTGAGCAGTTCCTCCTCGATCAGGTGCATGCGCTTCTTCGACGCTTCATCGCGCTCCTTGCGCACGGCCTCGCGCTCGATCTTGAGCTGGATCATCCGCCGGTCGAGCCTGTCCATCACCTCCGGCTTGGAGTCGATCTCCATCTTGATCCGGGCCGCCGCCTCGTCGATCAGGTCGATCGCCTTGTCGGGCAGGAAACGGTCGGTGATGTAGCGATGCGACAGCTCGGCCGCGGCGACGATCGCCGGGTCGGTGATGTCGACGCCATGGTGCAGTTCGTACTTCTCGCGCAGGCCGCGCAGGATGGCGATCGTCGAATCGACCGTCGGCTCGTCGACCAGCACTTTCTGGAAGCGGCGCTCGAGCGCGGCATCCTTCTCGATGTACTTGCGATACTCGTCGAGCGTCGTCGCGCCGACGCAGTGCAGGTCGCCGCGTGCCAGCGCCGGCTTCAGCATGTTGCCGGCGTCGATCGCGCCTTCGGCCTTGCCGGCGCCGACCATCGTGTGCAGCTCGTCGATGAAGACGATGATCCGCCCCTCTTCCTGCGCGATCTCCTTCAGCACCGCCTTCAGCCGTTCCTCGAACTCGCCGCGATACTTGGCGCCGGCGAGCAGTGCCGCCATGTCGAGGCTGAGCACCTTCTTGCCCTTGAGCGTTTCCGGTACCTCGCCGTTGACGATCCGCTGCGCCAGCCCCTCGACGATCGCCGTCTTGCCGACGCCCGGTTCGCCGATCAGCACCGGGTTGTTCTTCGTCCGGCGCTGCAGGATCTGGATCGCGCGGCGGATCTCGTCGTCGCGACCGATCACCGGGTCGAGCTTGCCGAGACGGGCACGCTCGGTCAGGTCGATGCAGTACCTGGCAAGCGACTGCCGCTGTCCTTCGGCCTCCTGGCTGTCGACCGCCTGTCCGCCACGCACCGACGCCACCGCCTGCTCGAGCGACGCCTTGACCAGGCCGTGCTGTTTCGCCAACCGGCCGCACTCGCCCTTGTCGTCGGCGAGCGCGAGCAGGAACAGTTCCGAGGCGATGAACTGGTCGCCCCGCTTCTGCGCCTCCTTGTCGGTGAGGTTGAGCAGATTCCCCAGATCGCGACCGACCTGGACCTCGCCGCCGTGCCCCTGCACCTTCGGCAGACGACCGATCGCCTGCACCAGCGCCGCCTTCAGTGCCTGCACATTGACGCCGGCGCGCGCCAGCAGCGACGCGGTCGACCCGTCTTCCTGCTGCAACAGCGCGAGCAGCAGATGCTGCGGCTCGATGATCTGGTTGTCATGGCCTATCGCCAGGCTCTGCGCGTCCGCCAGCGCCTGCTGGAACTTCGTCGTCAATTTGTCCAAACGCATGCTGCACTCCTTGCTGAAAATCGGTCGATGCATGCAATATGGGGCCGAAGGGAGGCAGTTCAATGCGCCAGCGGAAGCCTGGGCACATACCGCGACGACGAACCGGCGCGGCCCCGTCGTGCTGCACACGGCGCTGCTCACCCTGGAGCACAGCCTCCGGGATGAGGTGCACCAGCGGGTACCGGAAATCCTCGAATTGCTGCGCGATCTGGCGCAGAGTTCGCCCGCGCGCAACAGTCTGCCTGCTGCCGGCCAAGAGCACCCAGAGACAAACATGCGCCCCCCGAATTGCGGTCGTCCCCATTCTTCACCGCAATCAGCTTGCAAATCGCTGATGCGGTTGATAATGTGACAGCATGTATCGTCACAGAGCCCTATCCGAACGGCTGCAAAGGCTCGTGGAAGCCTTTCCGGTCGTCGTCCTCAGTGGTGCCCGCCAAGTGGGCAAGACCACGCTGCTCCGCCACCTTTTTCCCAAGGTGGACTACGTGGTATTCGACGCCAGCCTGGATGTCGAAAACGCGCGGCGGGAGCCCGATCTTTTTCTGCGCAACCATCCCGCACCGGTCATCCTGGATGAAATCCAGTACGCGCCCGAGGTGGTAGCAGCCATCAAGCGTCACGTCGACCGGGACCCCCATCGTATGGGTCAATATCTGGTGACCGGATCGCAGCAGTGGCAGGTTCTGCGTTCCGTTTCGGAAAGCCTGGCCGGACGTGCAGCCTTCCTGGAGCTCTACGGCTTCTCCCTGCAGGAAATCGCCAATTCAGGTACCGGCTGGCTAAGCCGCTGGCTGGAAGCGCCGCATACCTTCTTCGACTGGAGCCGCCAGGCTGCACTTCACGAAGCCCATCTGCCGTTGTGGCTCTGGCGGGGAAGCCTGCCCCGCGCCATTGAAATCGACGAAGACCTGATACCGGACTTCTGGGCCGGCTACCACCGCACCTATGTCGAGCGAGATGCCAGACTCGCCGGTGGCATCGAAGACTGGCAGGACTTTGGCCGCTTCGTTCGTCTGATGGGCGCGCTGACCGCCCAGGAAATCAACTACAGCCAGTTGGGCCGGGAAATCGGGATGACCCCGCAAACCGCCCGGCGTTGGCTGGGCATCATGGAAGGCACGTATCAGTGGTTTTCCCTCCCCGCCTTCTCGGGAAACCCCGCCAAGCGAGTCTCCTTACGCCCCAAGGGACACCTCGCGGACACTGGCCTGGCCTGTCACCAAGCGCAGGTTTCCTCTCCCCGGGCCTTGACCGCCCACCCCCTGTTCGGCGCCTTGTTCGAAACGGCCATGGTCGGTGAACTGATCAAACAAGCGTCCCGGCTCCCCACCCGCCCAACGTTTCACCACTGGCGCGCCGCCGGCGGGGCCGAGATCGACATCCTCCTGGAACGTGACGGCATGCTCTATCCCATTGAGATCAAACTCACCGCCAACCCCAACCGGCGCATGGCAAGCGGTATCGAAGCCTTCCAGGCCGCACATGCCCATCTCAACTGTGCCCCGGGCGTACTCCTCTGCCCCGTGGAAAAAACACGCTGGGTCAGTGAAAACGTATTGGCAATACCGTGGAACCTGATTTGAGGCGATGGAACGAGACATCCAGAAAGGGATCGAGCCAAGCGAGGCACCGCTGCTGGAACAGTTGCTGAGCTGACGTTCCGGAACCTTGCAGGGAGCTGTTGTCAAGTCTGGTGTATGCAGGCCTGCGGAACCTTGCCGGTCTGGGTCCAGGGCCATTTCACGGGCGCTGACCCGACCCGCGTGGAAACATGGGCGAAGCGCGCGCTCGACGCGCCCGACCTCGACGGCTCCACCATGTCGCACACCCGTATCGCCGCGCCGCGGCGCAGCAGTTCGTGCATGCTCGCCCGATTCGGCGCATGGCGCGGATCGTCGGCGCCCGGCCGGAAGACCACGCCGCTGAGGGCGAAGTGACGTTCCGGCAGACCGTCGCCGAAGCTGGCGACGACCTTGTCGACCAGGGCCCGCCTCTGGTCAACGTTCGCCATGTGAGGATCGCGAGCCTGCCCCGGTTCACATGCCGACCGACAGTGATACGATGAACCCTCAGCGAGTTGGCGGAGATCGCACATGACGGCGTTGAACAGCCCTCACGACCGCTTTTTCAAGGCGGTGTTCGGGCGGACCGAGGTGGCGGCGGAGTTCCTCGAACGTTATCTGCCGGCGCCAGCCGTACAGGCACTGGACTGGAAGACCTTGCGAGCCGCCAAGGATTCGTTTCTCGATCCGGAACTGGCGCTGCATCCCGCAGACCTGCTGTACACCGTCGATCTCCGCGGCGGCGGAACCGGCTATGTGCACGTACTGTTCGAACACAAGAGCTACGTCGAGTCGCGTATCGGCCTGGACCTCCTGCGTTACCGTGTGCGGATCTGGGAACAATGGCTGAATGCCGGGAATTCCGGCCGCTTGCCGGTCATCGTGCCGGTCGTGGTCCATCACGGCACGGCAACCTGGCGCGTAAGCCGGCAATTCGCCGATGAGGTGGAAGACGTTCCGGCGCTGGGAGCCTATGTGCCGGCGTGTGTGTATCACCTGATCGACTTGAGCGAATACCGGGACGACGAGCTGCAGGGCGCGGTCATGCTGCATACGGCGCTGCTTACCCTGAAGTACATCTTCCGGAACGAGTTGAGCCAGCGGCTGCCGGAAATTCTGGGACTGCTGCGCGACCTCGCGCAGAGCTCAATGGGCTTGGACTATGTCCGTACGCTCTTGCGGTACCTGGCGCAGGCGGCGAGCATCGATCGCTTGACCGGTGACCAGTTGCGCCAGGTCGTGACGGAAACTTTGAGTGGTGGAGGTGAACTGATGCTGACGATTGCCGAGCAATGGGAACAACAGGCGATGGAGAGGGGGATCGAAAAAGGAATCGAAAAAGGAATCGAAAGAGGGATCGAGAGAGGAATTGCAAAAGGAATCGAGCAAGGCGAGGCGCGGCTGCTGAAGCAGTTGTTGAGCTGGCGCTTCGGAGCCTTGCCGCCCTGGGTCGAGAGCCAGCTCGCAGGCGCCGAACCCGAGCGCCTGGAGACGTGGGCGAAGCGCGTGCTCGATGCACCCGACCTCGACACCGTGTTCGCCGAACGATCCGGGTAACGGATCGCGCTCTGAAAGGCGATCCTGATCCTTGCTGCGGTCGGTGCACATCAGTCACCGCGGAGACGGCCAGGTCCGCCTCGCCTCTTGCCAAGGGCAGCGTATGGCGCGCGACGCGACGTGACCACACCTCGTCTTCTCGACGACGCTGTTGCTTGCCCGCACGACGCCGCTGCCGCGCAATCGCCAGCAAGGCATCCTCATCGCCGACACCAGCACGCCGCATTACCGGGAGCCAATTCTCGCCAAGGCCAGGAATCCCTTGAACCGGACGCTCCAGATCCGCTGCCTGATGAACAGGCATGACCACCGGCTCCCTGGGACGCAGCCATGCCATGCTCGCGCGCGGAATGCGTGGCACTGGCGCGAGTTACGCTGACGGTCGCCGATCTTGCGACGGTCTTGGGTCTTGCATCATGATCAGGTGACGACGAAGTCGAGGTTGGTGAGGGCGAGGTTGGTGCTGAGGACCGCGAACTGTACAGCGCCGCCGGCGCCGTTGCCGTCTGGGTCGTAGAAGAGCGCACCGGTGGTGCTGTCGTAGATCAGGTAGTCGTTGGCGTCGAGTGCAGCGGTGCCGATGACGAGGGAGCCGGCGGCGAGCGTGCCCGTCTGGGTCAGCGAAGTGAAGATGCCGTTCTCGAGCTGGAAGCTGTCATCGACGCTGCTGAAGCCGATCACCGCGTCGAGGTTGATGGTGGCGTCGAGCGCCGTGTCGAAGCGGAAGATGTCGGCGCCGTTGCCACCGGTCAGGGTGTCGTTGCCGAGACCGCCGGCCAGCGTGTCGTTCCCCTGCCCCCCGTCGAGCACGTCGGCACCGAGCGCGCCGCTGAGAGTGTCGTTGCCGTCGAGTCCGGTCAGCGTGTCGTTGCCGTTGTTGCCGCGCAGGTTGTTGGCCAGTTCGTTGCCGGTCAGCGTCTGCCCGGTCGTCACGTTGAGGTAGAGGTACTCGACCGACACGCCCGTCGCGAGCGTGTAGTCGCCGTAGCAGTAAGCACTGTCGGTGCCCTGTCCGGCCACCTCGACAATGCCATCGTTGCTCCCGACGTAATACGCATCGCCCCCAAGCCCTCCAGTCAACACGTTCGCCGCAGGGTTCTGATTGCCGTAGAGCACGTTGGCCAGGTCGTTGCCCGTGCCCGCGACCGGCGCGCTCCCGTAGAGGTACAGCCGCTCGACGTTCGCGCCCAACGCCCAGTTGAACGTGCTGTAAAGAATGTCGGTGCCTTCCCCGGCAGCCTCGACGACCACGTCGTTCACGCCGACGTAATAAGCGTCGTCACCCAGACCACCCGACAACACATTCGCCGCACCATTGTTTTGGCCATACAGGACGTTGGCCAGTTCGTTGCCCGTAGCGCTGATCGCGGAACTCCCAGACAGTACCAACCGTTCGAGATTTGCACCCAGCGTCCAGCTCAACGAGCTGTATACGCAATCGTTCCCTTCACCGAACAGCTCGACGACGCTGTCACCCGCATCGTCCACCGTGTAAGTGTCGTCGCCCGCTCCACCACGCAGCAGATCCGCGCCGAGCTTCCCATCGAGAGTGTCGTTGCCTTCGAGTCCGATCAGCGTGTCGTTGCCGTTGTTGCCGCGCAGGTTGTTGGCCAGTTCGTTGCCGGTCAGCGTCTGCCCGGTCGTCACGTTGAGGTAGAGGTACTCGACCGACACGCCCGTCGCGAGCGTGTAGTCGCCGTAGCAGTAAGCACTGTCGGTGCCCTGTCCGGCCACCTCGACAATGCCATCGTTGCTCCCGACGTAATACGCATCGCCCCCAAGCCCTCCAGTCAACACGTTCGCCGCAGGGTTCTGATTGCCGTAGAGCACGTTGGCCAGGTCGTTGCCCGTGCCCGCGACCGGCGCGCTCCCGTAGAGGTACAGCCGCTCGACGTTCGCGCCCAACGCCCAGTTAAATGTGCTGTAAAGAATGTCGGTGCCTTCCCCGGCAGCCTCGACGACCACGTCGTTCACACCGACGTAATAGGCGTCGTCGCCCAGACCACCCGACAGCGCGTTCGCCGCACCGTTGTTCTGGCCATACAGGACGTTGGCCAGTTCGTTGCCGGTGGCGCTGATCGGCGAACTCCCAGACAATACCAACCTCTCCAGATTCGCACCCAGCGTCCAGCTCAACGAGCTGTACACCCAATCGTTACCCTCACCAAGCTGTTCGACGACGCTGTCACCCGCATCGTCCACCGTGTAGGTGTCGTCGCCCGGACCGCCGCGCAGCAGGTCGGCACCCAGCCCCCCGTTCAGGCTGTCGTTGCCCGCTCCGCCGTCCATGACGTTGGCCGCTGCGTTGCCTGTTCCCTTGAAGTTGCCGGTGCCAATGAAAGCCAGGTTCTCCAGTTCGAGCCCGAGAAGGTAGCTGGCCAGCGTCGTGCGCACCGTATCCGTGCCGCCGCCTGGGCGTTCGACGATGACGTCCGCGGCCACGTCCACGACATAGACATCGTCACCCGCCCCGCCGTCGAGCGTGTCGACACCCGTCCCACCATCGAGAAAGTCGTTGCCCCGCCACCCACGCAGCGAGTTCGCCGCGTCGTTGCCGATCAGCGTGTCGTTGCCGTCGCCGCTGTCGGAGTTCTCGATGATCGTCCCGGCGGCAATCGTCACCGCCTGTCCGGCGAGCAGCGAAACATGGCCGGGCCGCAGGTCGAGCAGCGTGTCCCCGGCAATCGCCGCGGTGTTGATCGCGTCCATCCCGCCCGCGTCGGACAGCGTGCGTCGCGAGGCATCGGCAGCGGCCAGCGTCGCGAACTCAGCGGTGTAGAGGTAGGTGTCGTCGCCGGCGAGATCGCCGTACGCGCGGATGCCCCAGGCGTACACCACGCCGGTCGCGCCCACCTGCGTATCGGTGACGGCCAGAGTCCAGTCGCCACCCGAGAACTCGCCCCAGTCGCGCGTCGTCGAGAAGGTGAAGTAGATGTTCCCCGATGTCGACGGGTTGTTAACCAGCACGCTCTCGGTCCCGTCCGGCGCCGTCAGCGTCACGCGCACCTGCGAGAGGTACGGATGCGCCAGCGCGAGGTCGACCTCGACGCGATCGATGCGCAGACCGGCAGCGAGCGTGATCGTGCTCGAGACGCTGCCGCCATCGGGGATGGCGATCGGCGACACGGGGTAGTGCATGCCCTCGGCGACCCACTCGTTGCCCGAAGTGGCGACGCTGCGCCAGCTCTCGGCGACGCGCACCGCCGCAAGGGCATCGACCAGACCGAAGCCGTAGTCGTGGCTGACGTGCATCGCGCCGCCGTTCCAGTTGTCGGCCGCGTTGAACGACCAACTCGCCGGGCTGCCCGTGCGCACCGCGGTCGCCGCCAGGATCTCCTGCACGTCGCGCCAGCCGAGGCCGGGATTGGCGTCGAGCATGAGCGCGGCGATCCCGCTGACCACCGGCGCCGCGAACGAGGTCCCATTCACCGTCGCGTAGTCGCCGCTCGCGTAACCCTCACCACCCACCCGGTCGGTGGTCGTGATGCCGTGGCCGGGCGCCGCGACGAGCAGCGCCGCGCCCGGCGTCGAATAGTAGGTGACGTTGCCGCCGCTGTCGGTCGCGGCGACGGCGATGGTGCCGCGGTGGTTCTGGAAGCCGTGGTAGTTCACGTCCTGGCCCGAGGTCCGCCCATTCCCGGCCGCCATGACGACGATCGTCCCCAGCCCGCCGCGCCCCGCCGCCAGCGCCGTCGCCAGCGCATCGCCGATCGGTGCAAAGTCCGGATCGAGGAAGTTGTCGCCGAAGTAGCCGTCGAAGCCCCAACTGTTGTTGGCCACATCGACCGCCATGAGCAGCTCGAAGGCATCGAGAACCTGTTGGAGCGTGCCGTTGGCGCCGAAGCCGATGCGGTAGCCGACCAGACCCGCCTCTGGAGCAACACCGGCACCACCGGTGCCGTTGTTCAGCGCCGCCGCGATGACGCCGGACACGGCCGTACCATGCCGGTCGCTGGAGTTGCCGGGGAACGGGTCCGCATCCAGGTCGAGCGTGTCGTAGTCGAGCCCGCTCCGGTAATTGGCGGCGAGGTCCGGGTGCGTATACTCGACGCCGTCGTCGATCACCGCGACGATGACGCCGGCGCCCCGGTAGTCGTCCCAGACGCGCTGGACGTTCGCGCCCTTGACGGCCCCGCTGGCGTCGCCGAGGTACCAGTAGTGGCTCGCGAGCAGCGGGTCGTTGTACGTCGCCTGGCCGGCCACCCCCTGCCTGGAAGCGCCGTTGTCCGGCACGGGAAGCTTCAGTCTGTTCATCGCTGTGACTCCGCTTGGCAAATCACCATTCGTAAACGGCTTTGAACAGTCACAACTTGAGCCGTCTGCATCTCATGACGCTCTTGAAAGAGCAAAGTTCACGACGCGGCTCGCTCGACGCGACTTTGGCCACGACCACGTCGACCGTCCTGCTGCCCCCGTTCCGGCCATCGGCTCATGCCAAGGGCACCGTACGGCGCGCGCCGCGGCCACGATGCGCCCTTTCGTAATCATCTCTTACGTGGCCCAACAGACGAGAGCAGACGTGATTCCGGAAGCGCCTACAAGCCATTCCACAACTTACTGAATCTAGGCGATCTTGCCCTACCGTGTATGACGATCCAGAACCTGCTGCCCGCGTGCGGAGGCCCTGCCCGACAGGGTCAGACTGAAACTTCTGCAACGATATTGCGCTGCTCCAAGGCGCGTAGAAACTCTTCTACGCGATGAGGTTTAGTAGTCGCATAAAGTATTGCATCAAAGAAACGCAAATTCTCATCGCGCAAGGCTACCTCCAACCTGACAGCACCGCTAGCCAAAATTTGCATTGCCCACAATTCACATCCTGGCTTCCTTGCCACTCTAATCGCACTCACGACTTTCTCTAGAGACGGGTTAACCATGTAGCCGAAGGCGTTAAAACTAAAACAAGAAGCAAATTCACCTTCCAGGTTAGCTGCCAGCAAGGCCACTGCATTCTGCGTGATCAGAACCGGCTGCAAGTTATCTCTTCTGCTAGCATCGATAAAACCCTGCAAAATATCAAAACGATTAAGCGCCAACAACAAATCCGTAATGATATTGTGCAGGCAGACATGCTTCACCACGAACCCCAAATCTCGAATCTTCTCAAGCTCCATGCTAATGACTAGCCTAAATGCCTTCTCGAGCTTTGCGCCCTCCCGATCGCCCAAACACCCCATAAAACGGACGATGTCAAGCCCGACCGAAGTAAGATTTCGTACCCCGAGCTTCTTAATGACACCAAAATACCCATCCTGCGCGACTGAATTGTTCAGCGTGTGAGGATAAGGAATCACAGGCGCAATCTCCAGTCCGTGTCCTAGCGGCAACACACGCCCCGCCGCCACGAGCAAATTTTCGTAGTCCGGATGCGTTGAAAGCATCAACGTTCTGACGCCACATCTTTCCGCCGCGACCATCACCTCAGCTGCGGAATTGAATCGTTGCTCAGCACTAGCCAGCACCTTAGAACCCGTACGATGATTCACGCCAAAAAAAGGATTGTCCCCAAGAATGACCCTCATTTTGTTCCCTCAACAGCCAGCACGATTCTTTCCAGCGCCGAAATCTGCGAGCTGGATAAAACATCCATGTCCCCTACCAAGAAGGCCTCCATCTGCCGAGTAAAATCAAAACCTCTAAGATAAAAAGATACGCTAACGCCAACCTCCGGCAAAAACACTGGATCGAACTTCCCAGCCTCCGAAGAAATCGAGTATAGATCATAATGGATTGTGTCATCAGACGTCTCAACCACCAGATCATATGTTGCCTTCCTGACGTCGGAGCTATTCGCGATCAGCTCAATCGAATAAACCACACCGCCATCAACAAAAGAAAATGTCGCGATATCCCTTGAATGCGCAGATACCTGAAGGCAAAGGTCTTCCACTGGCTTCTGGAAAATCTTCCGCTCTGGCAAAACCGCTCCTACCAGTGAAAGCACATGCCCGCCGAATTCGTGCAGAACACAGCCGTAAGACTTTGAGCGCCAGCCACTCTTTATTCTCTCAAAAGAAACATTGGTAATCAGGCGTGCAGTCACTTTTCTCAGCCTCTCGGAAACCAACCGTTCCCTCAAGACCGCGTTCAAAGGCGCGTGCTGATTAACGTAGCCCGACATTTGATTTTGACTGAGCTCAACAAGTACGGGCTTCTCAACAAAAACTCGCCCTTTAAACCCCTCAAGCAAAGCAAGGAATTCTGCTCGAAGGAACGGCGGCGCCGTCAACAATATAAAATGATAAGATCTTACCAAAGCCTTATCCCCCCGCAACTGCTTAAGAGTTACGCACTTAACCCCACGAACCAAACCCGAAGCCATTCGTTTCGCAGCAAAACTTGGGTCACAGACGTCAAACTCAACATTCTCCGCCCCAAGAATACCGGATATAATCACGGAATGCGACAGTCCCATTCGCCCAAAGCCTACCACCAACACTTTCTTCGTCACAGCAACCTCGCGCGAGATTAGTGAATTAACCTAGTCCAGATGTTGCTCTATAGGAATCCGTAGATCCTCTCACAGAACATTTCAAATGTCGTCGCTCCGTATCCAAGAAGCTCTTGCGCCACTTCACGGTTCCGTCTTTTCACAGAAGGGTCCTCCAAGAACATTTGGAGTTCTGCCGCATCCTGCGTGTGCAACAACAACCCCCTCTTGATGAGCTCAAGATCCACTGCAAGGAGCTTTCCAGAATACAACGACACCGTGGGAACACCTAAAAGCGCCAACTCCCTGCACATCGTTCCGCCAGAACCGATAAAGGCCGCGCCAGTAGAAACAATGTCATCCAAACTCACAACCGTCTGAAGGATCTCAACGTTACGCTGCCCCTCCAGTGCTGAAGAGTAATATTTTCGTTGCGCGGCGTCACGCGCGATGACTTTTACCTCCCCAATTTCGCGAAGCGCCGCAATAATAGTAAGAGAAAATTCTGGGCGAGGCTCATGGTACTGTGCGAGCCAAGGCTCCGGCCGATAGAAATAGACCTTTTCTCCGGACGACGAAGGGGAAACCCTACTTGACTGCGAAAGATAGATAGCTTCTTTAACACCTTGGTAAAATGCTGAATTGTCACCGACAAAGAACCGAGCCTGTTTGGAGTCACGGAACGCGTCTGGATATATTGCCACCCCCCCGGGTAATCTCGCCGTTAGATTACCTTTGGCGTGTTCGTTGTCGTTGGTGTAGACAAACGGAATCCTCAGAGACGATGCAACCATGGGAGAGTAGAATGAACTTTGCGAGAAGCTTACTTTTGGCCCCACCTCTCTAAGGACACGCTGTAGAAGCCGTAGGCGATCGACAAAGGAAAGCATCTTACTCAGAGTTTTCTTTCCCCCGTGCCCCCCAACCTCTCTAAATATCCATCGCTCCTGCTGCAGCAGTTCGATTGTGTTGCCGTAATCTCTTGCGGTTATGACCACGGGTACACCATCCTTCTCAAAGCGCTTTATGAATGGCCGCATAAAGGTTACATGGGGACTGTTCGCCAAATCAATCCATATCGTCATCAAGCTACCTCAAGAAGCGCTTCACCACATCAAATTGCTAGTAACTGAAGGCGGGGGGGGTGCGGTGGGGACCGCGGTCGCGATTATCGCATCACCCTTTTGAGCAAATGCGTTACCTTACCAGCGACGCCGTAGGTGGTGTATAGCTAGGGATATGCCGATAGGCAGAGCTCTATCTCTGTGGAAAATCAGACCGGCTCTTCCATCGGGCTCGTCAAGAGTCCTATCAGATCACGACCCCGCGGTCCATTTAGCTCTTCCGCAACTTATTGTCTGGTACGACTGCAGCTCGCGGAAATAGAGCAAAGATACACAAGAAGAGCGGTGCGAATCCGCCAACCCCGTAGAATCCCCTCTCGACCATCGTCAAGGCCAGAGTGCACGCAAACACCGGGACAGCAATCGTGCGAGGTAAATGCATGCAGCGGCGCAACGCAAACGCGAATAGGGATCCGAAGACCAGCAAGCCAACAAAACCCAAATCCAGCAAGCACTGTAAAAACCCATTGTGGGCGTTATATGTTGTCCAGTCGGCTAAGCCACTCCGATAGTAGCCCTGCAACGCAACCCCGCCTGCGCCGAATCCGTAGCCTAAATACGGTTCCATCGCAATCAAATCAACCGCAGCGTTCCAAATGCTTGTCCGTCCAGTTAAGGTGCTGATGTCATCACCCTCACCACGTGCAAGCAGACTGAAAAGACCCGCGTCGGGAAACAGAAATGCCCAAACAGCTGTAGCGGCGAGAGCGATTGTCGCGCCGATCAATCGCAGCATGGCGCCATTTGCCCGCAACGCTAGCGCGATCGCTATCCCAAGGACACCTGCAGCGATTGCTTGTCGGCTAGCCGTCATCCAAAGCGCGGACGCGATAATGATTGTTAATACGCCCCTCAGGCGGTAGCTCAGCTTCACCTGTCCTGATGCCAGCAAACATAGCCCCACCGCCGCGGGCTGTGCAAGCGCATGTGGGCCATAGAGAACTCCCTGCAGTCTTTGTACGCCTTGATACTCGACAAAGGCAGCCCCAGAAGCTGCCCCGTAAGCTAGACAAACCGCGCACAAAGCCCCTACGGAAATTACGAGAATATTGGTAGCCCGTATCCAGCCCAGGCCGCAGAGGATATAGCAGCAGGCGACAGTGTATCCCCACGCCAATACTGCCGTCGTAGTTGCCACTACGTCGATAGTCCAAAGGCTAGACACGGCGCCAACAATCAGGAAACTTGCTACCCATTTAAGGCCGACCCGACTTACCTTCTGAAGTCGGATTATCGGATGGAACAGTGCCGCCAGCGTCAGCGGCACAGCTGCTCCAACTGCCTTAGCCGCCAATCCAACCGCGCCGTACTCCGAAAGGTCGACGCCACTCACAAGAAACACGCAAGACATGGCCGCGTATCCAGCCGCTACTAACGTCAGTCTCACGTTGGCCGAACTCCAATAAGTTTTGCTGGCACACCTCCAACGATTGTTGCAGGCATAACGTTCTTCGTCACAACCGCCCCGGCGGCTATTACGGCACCGTCCCCAACGGTAACACCTGGAAGAATCACGACGTTGGCGCCGATCCAAACGTCGTTCCCAATTGACACCGGTGAATAAATGCTCTCCTGCTCGCGTATGAGAAGTCCAGCCGCGGGGACTCCGTGATTGCGGGTAATTATCTTAACGTCAGGCCCCATCAGGACGTTATCTCCGATGGAAACCCCACCATAAATTAGACAGTTTTGGCCCAGTTCGCTGAATAAGCCGATCGAGATATGGGGTGAAACCCGCGCATTCGACTTCACTATTATGCTTTGCGCAGCCCTTTCGGCGAAGCCTCTCACTACTGCAGCGCGTAGCTTCGGGAAAGCGAACGCATACGGACGCCAGCTGTCTGGAGTATGGCGCAATACGGTGATATACAGTAGATACAACAACCGTCTTTTGAGAGAAAGCCGAGTTTCTTTCATGGTAGATTGAGTGTAGAAAGCACTGCTTGTACGTAGCTTTTGGACTGCCCTGCGGCGGTAAGAGTGTGTAGCAATCCGGCCCCCCGCGCTGCTACAATTCGGCGGCGGATCTCGGGCGCTTGCTCGAGCAGCTCCCGAACCGCCGCCCGGACCGTGGGAACATCCATTCGGTCACAGCCGATGCCGCAAACGTTAGCAAAGTGGTGGCCGTCCACCCCACTGTTTCGAAGGAAGACAAATGGCACACCGCATACCGCTGCCTCCGCATAAACTAGCCCGAACGTTTCGCGCTCTCCGAGCATGACTAGCCCAGCATAGCCGTGAAGTCGCTCCATAACTTGCTGCCGTGTCATTGGGCCGAGTAGAGCAATTGCTCCTGCAAGACCAAGGGACGCAACAATTCTGGTAATGGCGGTGGCATTCCGTGGACTGCAGGGCCCTATCAGGTCCAACGACAGTTCGGGTCTGATTTGTCGCTCGGCAGCAATGCTTTCGAGTAGACACGGGATCCCCTTCTGTTGATAGTCGTCAAGCCGGCAGACGCAGACTAGCGATGCGGGATTGTATGCTGACGACCTACCGCCCATTCTAGTTGATAAGGCAGCAGGAACCGCGTTCGGAAAGTCTATGTCTTTTCCTGGACTGATGCGGTAACCTATACGTGACGCGAAGAAGGCCTGCGCCCAGACTGATAGCCAGAAATTCTTTTGGCTTCCGCATAGCAGGTCCCGATAGGCCCTATCGGTCCAAGGCCAATGATTTCTGGAATTGGTATCGGAGCTACCCCGAACAGTGATCAGGTGGGGAACTCCAAATTGCTTTGCGATAGCGTTTCCAATTCGTGCCTCATACGAGAGTTTGTGAGAGTGCACAAAGGACGGGCGACGGGTGGAGCAAAGATATCGTTCCACCAACTCTGGCCAAAAGGAACCTCCAGCGGAAGATGGGGAGGCGGTGCTCAGAGGGTCAAACTTCGAAACGTAGAGGCAGCTTTCCTTGCAGATGATGCGACCCTTTACGCTCCGTATATCCCGTCGGGGAACCAGAACAAGTGCGTCCAAGTCTTCGCGTGCGGCCTCAATCAGATCTTTGACGGCCACTGTGACCCCCGCAGGGGAAAATGGTCCAGGGTAGTCGGATGTTACGTGCAAGCCCATCGGCTTAGCTATGGTCACCATTGCGAGTTGCCCAGAGATAGAAAGAAAGCGCCAAGTACATGACGATTGCTGATACCATCGCGATGACCAACGCGAGCTGGGGTCGCAAACTGGCAATATACTTTGCGCATAACGCAATCAGGAACATCAGACAAAACGTGCCGCATCCAACTATGTTAATTGATCCTGGACCGTTGCTTCTTGAAATTAGCGCGGAATAGCTTAGGGAAATCGCGGAGCCTAGCATTCCCGCAAGGGCGCAGCCTTCAACGCCCAAGACGAAGGTTAGCGGATAAACCAACACCGCCCATGCCACCAAGCCTAGTAGAGCTGAGTAGCCAATATGGCTGGCGCGTAAGTCCAGATGCAACACGGGGTCGCAGCGCGCTAGACGACAACCAAGCAGATAGGCGCCGGTCGCTGCGAGGGGGGAAACCCACGCATTGGAATAGGCATACTGTTCCGGTAGCAAGGCGCTCAGGATGCTGGTGGGAAAAAAGACCAGATTCAATAAAATTGGAGCAACGCACAGAAGGGTGTTCGCCGAACTTCTGGCGATAAATAGCTTCGCCACTCGGCTGCCTGATTGCCTGTCGATCATCAAGGCGGTTGGAACAATTGAGACGCTCAGCGCGGAAACAACTGGATAGATCAATTGGCGTGCCAGCTCAGACTGAGCGGTATAGGAGGCGGCAGCTTCATTCCCTAGCATCATACCGACCACAAAGCGGTCTCCGTGGATCATTAGCATAACAGCCCCGATGGAGATGGAGGCCACATACCCATAACGGAACAATTCTTTTGCACTGACCTCCGAAGAGGGAGTTTTGGAGAGCAGACGGGCAGTTCTCGCTCGACAGCACTCGGAGAGAACCGGCAGCAAGCAGGAGAGCAGGGCTCCGCCGCCCAAAGCATAAAGCAGAGAGTCGGCTTGTGGTGAAACACTGCCTACAATCCACGCACCGACCAAGACACCAAGTAAACGTACGGCGCCAATAGTTGCATACAGGTACGGGTTGTTCTTGCCGCGCGCCATCTGAGCCAAGCATACTGAGCATGCAAGGAAGACAGATGCCATAGCTGTGGCAAAAGGGTAGAAGATTGCGCCGACATAGCTCAATATGTACGCGAGCGAAAAGCACGGGAGAACAGGCCACAACATGGCCCTGATGACCGTGGTGATGCGCGGCCCAACCATGTCGCCATGACCCGACGCGAGCCTGACCAAAGACATCTGAAGCCAACCATACATCAGGGCTCCGCTTACGTTGATGTAGGCGTAGCTCCGTGCAAATTTGCCAAACTCCGCCGGCACTAACAACCGAGAAAAATAGAGCACTACCAGAATCCCGATAAGCATGTGCGGCAAGTGGGAAAGCAGGTAGAGGCGACGGAGGTGAGCGGAACTCTTAGCCATTTATAGCACAAAAAAGGCGGTAGTCTATACTACCAAGAACTAAACATGTGCGGTTCATGTTGTAGGAGGGAAATCCAGCTCTTCCGCACTTGGATGACATACTTTCTTTGGCGTTGGTGTAGTATATTGGCATGACCCCGGGGGTCCGGGCTCAATCCTCGAAAGTTAGCTAATTGTCATTGTTACTTGTAGGCATGCGACAGGTGCGGTTTCGGCTGCGGTTTTCGAGGTTGGGAGCGATCGGGGAGGAACTTCTGGAGGTTCAACGCGATTTCCTGGAGGATGGGCTTGAGGCGGCGAGTGGTGGCGGTTGCAGCCAGGAACCAACGGCCGACCCGTCGCTTGATCTTCTCGAGTTCGAAGGTGCGGTTGATCTTGTAGGACGAACCGGGATCGAGGAGGGCATCGGTGGCGACATAGGCGGCCAGTGCATTGAGGTTGTCGAAGACCACCTTCGCCCCGAAATCCTGATGCGCGGCGTGCCAGGACAAGCCCGAGGTATGCTCCAGACCAAGCCGGCTCTTGATCCGTTTAAATGCCTCCTCGATTCGCCAGCGGCCGTGGTACAGCTCGGCAAACGCGGCGGCCGGAAAGGTCACTGGATTGAGAAGCGATGTCATCAACACATGCACCCGTCCGTTCGGTGTCGCTACCCGCATCAAGCGAACCGTGGTCGGTGTGGCCGTGCATTCCTAGTCCTTGGCATCACGGGCATTGGGCGCGCGCAAGACAACGACCTGCAGGATTCGACTGGACTGCAGGAACTCGCGTGCCAACAAGAATCCTCGCGACAAATCGCATCGGATGCAGAAGGGGATGCGACGTGCCGTCAGCGCCGACACCAGCAATCGACACGGAAGGCCGCGGTCCATCACGAGCACATCGTCGGAGCGCAGACAATCGACCGCCTCGAAGATGTTGAGCCGCCCTGATCATAGGATCTGCCGCAGGGTGCGGGCCGTGAGGGCGACAGGCTGCTAGGCCCCGAGTTTTTCAGCGGAGGCTCAGCGGATGTGGCCTCCATTAGAACGGTTGCTGGCGTGCCGTCAGGCTTCAGGGGTATCCGTAGCTCGATTCTGCCTTCCTCGCTCAGGGCACGACCATCCTTACGATACGGATTGTACGGAAGGACGGGCCAGTGAAATGTTGTGCCCGCGGGCAACGCGAAGCAAATGCCACGATACGACAGCCAGCTTCCGAGTCTCGTCGGGTCGAGCTCGATAGGCTGGTCACCTAGCTCGCCCTCATAACCTTCTGCGGTCCTAAACGCCGCCCCGTGCTGCGGCAATAGTTGGAGGTGAGCTGCAGTGGGAAGCGCCGTAGAAGTTTTGAGCGAGTAGGTAATCCCAAGACTAGAGGAACTTGCCGGGCGCACCTTCAAGTGGGCGGTCGCCGTCCCGTACGTAAGTAGGAGTTGCGGCGAGTCGCCCGGCAATAGGATCGCCGAGCTAGGGGTGTGGTAAAGCTCTCCAGAGGGAGTGAAACTTGGGCTTTCATCTCCGGGCGAGTGTGCGAGTGATCGCAGGTCGCCAACCGTGAACGTACTCCATCGGGGCTGCAGCTTCGTGTTGCCACCGCCCGCGATCAAACCATGGCCGGCCCGCCAGATGCTGAGCACGTTTTGCCGATCCTGAATCCATCGACTACCCGATGGCTGGGCGGTGTAGGCTGACAAGACGATGAACCAAGGCCCACTGGCCAAGACGGCTGCTCGCGGCATCCCTTCCTCGACGGTAACCGTCAGTTCATTCGGCGTCGGACTCCGGAGAGGTCCTTCCTCGCCGTGCAGGACAAAGGATGCTGCAGCGTCTGTACCGAGTCTGGCTCCATTATGGCGCCATTGCTTAGCGAGATAGGCGCGACCTTCCTGTGTCATGGTAAAGCCTACGTTACCCGCGCCAGGTGTCACGGAATCCTGGTAAACGCTACGTTCGTCAATAGTCTCGACATCTCTGCCGTCCGGATACGTAAACTGAAGGTGATATTTCGCCGCCTTTTCGAGAGCTGGTAAGACTCGCGGGTCGCGTGACTCAGCATAGTAGATCCCGATTGCCTCCACGTAAACGTGGTTGTAGCGCACAACTGGGCCGGAGTGCTCGCTCCAATAGCCAGGTTCGCGCTGCCGTGCCACTACCTCCGCCATGAAGTTTGCCGCCTCCTGCTGCCAGTCTTGTCGCGCCAATACCTTGCCACCGACGTATAGCGCCATCGCGTTATGGACAGCCATGTTATCGGTCTTTGCCAATCCAGTCAGACTAATCCCCTGGAAGCCCCGGCTGAGCGCAGAGTGCCAGCGCTGTCGACGGTCAGCAGGCATGTCGTCCTTGATCAAGACGAAGGACCGCACCCACCGGGAATAGGTCCAAGGCATGTATACCTGCCCCCAGTAGCTGCCGTCCTTCTTGTCGTAACGCCAGCGACCTTGACGATCCTGGGCTGCGATGAGCGCGTCTCCAGCACTCATCAGTACGTCCAGCAGGCTGGGGTTCTTGTAGTAAGGATTTCTTGGCGATGGTGTGCTGTAGGCGACTGCCAGTGGGAGGAGAGGGTGCTGGTCCCTGACGACGAATGGTCCACTTCCGAAACGTCCGGTGGCGGGATTGTAGGTCTTGAGGATGGAGGGTACGCCGTCGATGACCTGCTTTAGGGCGCGTTCTTTAAAGGTCAGATCGTCCGCACCAGCCGACCCCGAGATCGCAATCAGCATGAGCCCTGCACGTTGTGCGAGGGACCATATCGAGATGAAAAGCAACTTCATTCGCCGTGTCACGGGAAAAACTCCTGCTGAATTGGATCATCAACACCAGAGGCTACCCTATGGGCATTTCCTTATACGCAACCCTGCGTGCCTAGTCCATCACTTACAAACGTCCGGCGGCTGTGGCGACCGAGACTTGTGTATAAAGGTATGGCTTTACCGTGGGAAACTCGACGTAGTGCCGGTAACCGAAGAGTTCATATCCATAGGTTTGCGGTTTCCAGTGTGGACGGTCGTCAGCGAGAACGGCGAGGCTGGCGATGGGGCGCCGGTATCTGTCGTAGAGACGGTAGTTGTAGGTGAAGAGGCGTTCGGCGAAGTCACCCTCCTGGCCACCTTGCACTTCGATGTGCACGTACACCCAGTGTTCGCCGCCGTCGTGGGTGCCGACCTGGACGAGTTTGTCGAGGAGCCGCTTGCCGAGTTCGGCATCTCTGACGATCTGGGCGAGTTCCTGATCAAGGAAGGTGTAGCCGCGGTTCCAGTCGATCTGCCGATGCGCGTCTGGAAAGTAGAACGCGATGAACTCGGGAAAGTAGCGCGTGACGGCGTCTTTCCAGGGAGTGTCGTAGTCTCGTTGGCGACGGCGGGTTCGGCAGGTGGGTCAAGGTGAAGGCGTCATGCAAAAGGAAGCGCGAGACAACGGGAACAGTACGTGACATACCTTCCGAAGGTAAAAAATTATACCGTCACCGGTTTTCGCGTCCGGTTCGTCAACCGATCAGTAGTCCTTAAGACATCTTGTTTCCCACGAGTCTGGGCGTACGACGCCAACCGCATTCATTGCAGAGACCGCACGACGAACCAGTCCTGCTCAAGCGCATCTGGCCATTTCTCGTTGCGGATAGCCGTTGGTGCAAGCTGTGGTTCGCTCGTGGCAGCTCTCCAAAACTCGTCATTGTCCTCGTAGAAATGCTCAAAAAAGTGGCCGCCGGTGTAGCCGAGTATCACGGACTGCATCTCGATCTTGCGGACAAAATCGGGGACCTGACTGTAGTCACAGCGTTTACGAAAGGCAAGAAGGCTGCCGTACAAAAAACCATCGACGAACTGCATTTCCTGTTCGGAGAACTCGTTCTCGATGGCCCGTCTGTAGACCCGAGGATCGCACGGTACATCATCCGTGAACGTCTTGCAGAACCGCAGCTCCACGGTGCTTCGCCAATTGACGATGTTCAGAATGTATTGATGGCAGCACCCATCCTTGAGCAACTCGACTTCGAAGGGAAAAGAGAATATCCCTTTCCAGTCGTCGTACAGCCGTCCGGACCTACCGAACCTGACTTGCATGAGGGCGTAGTATTCAGCCAGATTAAGTGGCGTTTCATCATTACCGAGGCGTGATCGGGCGTATCCGAATGCTGGCCATTGCTCGAAAATTGGGAATGCCAGAATTCTCCGTTCACAATAGTCCTCGTCACTTATCCGTTTGATGCGACAATGAACCATTCCACGGTGCTCCGGAAGAAAATCTGCTGGGTTTCCTGGCTTCGAGAGGAACGCGACTCAAGTTTGCAAGAAATAAAAGTGACAGTATATGAAATACCTTCGGTCGGTGAGTGCCTGGCGCAGGAACGTCTCCCGCTGCTGCCTGACGATCTCACTGCCGCGCGTGGTGACGCAAGCATGGCCACGCGGCACGGATCAGAGTTGTTCCAGATTCACGATGCAGGCGGCGAAATCCCGGAAGTCATTCAGGTTCCGCTGACAAATGCTGTGCACGATGTGCCAGTCAATGGCGTCGTAATTGTGGATGGCGATCTTGCGGAATCCGACCGCCTTCTTCATGCGGATGGCCAGGAGCGGGCTGATCAGGCCAAGGCTTGCGAGAGCTTCAAAGCTTTGCCCCATGGTGTTTGGCGCGGGGACGTCGCGGCTGGCGATCAGGTGGGCCGCCAGATCGACGGAGACTTGCACGGCTCGGGTCAGATTCAGCGTGATGATGTCCTGGGCGTCAACATCGCGCTCCAGGCTTGCCGCATCAACCGGGCATTTTTCCGTCACTCTGAGCAGACAGCGGCGGAGGGACTCGAGCTTCTGCTCGACTACCTGCCGATCCATGCCCGCCTCCGTTCAGCCAATATGCGGCTACGATAGGGCGCGAAATCCGCCTCATCGAAAAGGTGCCGGCGCAACAGGTCGGCGTAGCGTTCATCGCTTCCCAGGATGCGGCGCCCATGCGCAAGGATTTGGCCGAGCAGCGGCTCGCCGGTGCGAGTCAGGTCAATCAGATCAACCGGCCGGCCTACATGCTCCGCAAGATCGGCGATCAACGCCATCCTGGCATCGGCGCTCAACGGCCTGTCATCCGCCACCGCCAGGTCGAGGTCGCTGTCCGGTCGAGCCGCACCCCCTGCCAGTGAGCCAAACAGTACCGCCAGCTTGACATGAGGGTGGCGGAGCAGAACTGAGCCAATCAATTCGGTCGTTGTCATCTGCGGCAAGGGGACTGCATGCTCGATTCTCCTGTGAACACCATCAAACACGGCATTCCGCAAGTCGATCAGGGGGCACGGTATGGGAACTGCGTCCCCGAACAGGGGCAACGCAATAAAAGGGGACAGTATACGAAATACCTTCGAGCGCAGGGCCCACTCAATAACCTCTGCTGACCTCGCTCATGGCGCGAGGTGTCGGGGGCTGTCTA
This sequence comes from Candidatus Accumulibacter similis, assembly GCA_013347225.1. Classification (NCBI taxonomy): domain Bacteria; kingdom Pseudomonadati; phylum Pseudomonadota; class Betaproteobacteria; genus Candidatus Accumulibacter; species Candidatus Accumulibacter similis. Next base: position 4,468,042 of record CP054595.1, read on the forward strand.
GAACTGGCGCGGTGCTCGGAAGCCCTCATTCCCGCGCAAGCGCTAACGCACTTCGTATGACCCGTTTCCATACCGCCATGCCTCAGTGGCACCCTCGCCAGCCAGGAATTCACACGCTCCCGGTCCTCACCGGCAAAGTACGCGGGCACGCCCCGGTTATACGGCGGCAAACTTGACGAACTGGTTGACGAACCGCCGACCGCTGTGTGGCGCGCCAGTGGCAACGACGAAGTCGTGAGGGTGGTCCTGCGACATCGCAACCGGTTGAGGTGTGTTGCCCACTTGCTACTGTGGGCGCTGATCGAAGACTTCGTCCAGGGACGCGGCATCGAGCACCTTGATCGCCCATTCTTCCAGCTGATCAACATCGGCGGTGGTCAGCCGAACCTGGAGCGCATCGGGGAGCGCGCCAAAGCGACGCGCGAGCAGGCGCTTCAGGAGGGCCGCCTCGCCTTCCTGCCGGCCTTCCTGGCGGCCTTCCTGTCGGCCTTTCTCGACTCCGAAGCGTTCTGCAGAGGTGACGTAAGGCATGATGACCTTCCTTTCCAGTGTGTAGACTTCCTGCAGCAGCCTTTGCTCAAGGTCTCTCGGCAGCCGCATCAGCCAGTCAATGACCCCGAACAGATCGATGATGCGCTGCTTGTCCCAATTGCGCTCGTAGAGCAGCTTGGCCAGCCGCCATTTTGCCTCGTAGCGCTGTTCCGGGTCACCCTTGGTGCGCCGGGTGAGAAGGTGAGCTGCGGTGACCAGTGCGAAGGGGTTGGGGTCTTCGAGCAGGGACTCGGTCTGGTTGGCGTAGTCCAGGAGCTTGACCACGGGAAAGCGGATGCCGACCTCGCAGCCGAAGAGGTGATAGCCAAACCCGTCCGGCTTCCAGTTTTCGCGTTCGTCGGCCAGCACGGCCAGACTGGCAACCGGACGACGGTAGCGGTCGTAGAGGCGGTAGTTGTAGGTGAACAGGCGCTCGGGAAAGTCGGCATCCGGCTGGCCCTGGACTTCGACGTGGATGTAGACCCATTGCTCACCTCCGTCCCGCGTCGCGATCTGTACCAGGCAGTCAACCAGGCGCTTGCCGAGCTGCGCGTCCTGCACCACCTGGGCGAGTTCCCGTTCGAGGAAAATGTGCGGCTGCTGCCAGTCGATCTCGCCGTGGGCTCGCGGGAAGTAGAAGGCCATGAACTCCGGGAAGTAGCGCGTCAGCGCGTCTTTCCACGGGGTGTCGTAGTCGTCGCTGGGTAGGGTCCCATAAAAGTGACAGTATATGGAATACTTTCCAGAACCTTGCCGACTCACCCAGCCCTCCGAGAGCAGTCCGCGGATTGCTCAGGTAGAGCAGTCACGCCGGGTCGCTGGAGACGCAAGGCAGCTCGCTGCTGGCTGGCCCGCCGCTCAATCTTCCCTGAACACGTCCTCGAGCGTCGTGGCGTCGAGGATTTCGAGCGCCCACGCCTCCAGTTGCTCGGTCGTCGCATCCAGGAGCCGTTGGCGCGCCCAGTCCGGTAGCGGCCCGAAACGGCGCTCGAACAGCTTCTGCAGCAGCGTACTCTCGCCTTCGAGGCGGCCTTCGAGGCGACCCTCGCGCAACCCGTCTTCTTTCCACTGTCGTGCCCAGCTGTCTACCGTTTCCGCCAGCATGGTGTCGATCTCCTGTAGTTCATTAACTTCCGCGATCATCTGGCCGGGCATCAGCCGGCGAAGTACGACCCGGTTGATCCATACGACCAGCGCCCGGCGCAGGCTGTCGTACTGCGGACCCTGCAGCCGCAGGTGAAGCCGCGCAACAGCTCGACGGATGTCGGCGGGCGCGCCACTCTGCTCGATCCGGATGATGCCGCCGACCGTGTTCGACTCGTCGGCCAGTTGCGCTTCGTCGACGCTCGCTTCTTCGAGCAGAAAGTAGCGGTTCATCGGTCGATAGCACTTCAGGCTGCCGGGGAGTTCCTCGATCAGCTCGCCGACGTCGCGGGCGGCGCCCCACGGATCACGGCCATTGTAGATGACCAACGGGAAAACCGCCGGCAGTTTCTCCCCGCGGCCCACTTCGCCCTTGCGGATCAGGTCCTGATACAGCAGGCCGGTATAGACGAGTATCCGCAGGGCCATCCAGGGGTCGACGGCACTCTGGAATTCGAGCAGCAGGTAGATGTACAGCCAGCCGTCGCGCCGCCGAATCCGCCAGATCACATCGTCTTCGCGTTCACGCAGGTCGTCCGTGACGTAACTGCCCCCCGACTTCTCGAGCGTCGAGAAGTCGAGTTCTTCGACCCAGTCTTCGCCGACGAAGCCGCGCAGCAGGTCTTCAACGACGACGGCGTGCGAGAAGATCAGCTTGTAGCCGGTATCCGGAGTGGAGTCGGTAGCCATGGGCGACGGGTATGTGGCGCCGCGCAAGCCTCTGTCCGCCTGGTGACGTGACGGCGCCGGGGTCGGCTGGTCGCGATGAATGTCTTCAGGCGTCCGGTAACCAGCCCTCGTTGAGGACTTCCTCCTCCATCGCCCAGGGACAAGCGTCGGGAAAGCAGTCGAGGCCGCTTTCCCCAACCGCCTGAGCAACAGCCTTGGCCCACACCATCTCAAGCCATCGGGTTTCCTGGAGCTTGGGGGTGAGGCTTGGGGTGTCACTCAGTCCATAGGCAATCTCCTTGCGCTGTGCGAGGATGGTCTTTTCCCAACTGGCTCCCCGCCGCTCCGGCTGATATCGCCACTTGAGCAGATGAGCCATGAGAACCGACATCCGGCTCGCAAGTTCGCGCTGTTCACTCTTGCCCACGTCTTCGATTTCCTCGGCGAGGTGGTCGCGGTCGAGCAGTTCGAACCGTCCGGCACGAAGAAGGCTGGCCTGCTCGTTTGCCCATGCCACGACATCGGCTTCGTACCTGGTGCTCATATCGACCTCCCCACAATGCGCAATCAAAGGGACAGTATATTGAATTGATTCCGAAGACCAGCCCGCGCACCAAGCGTTCCGAGCGCAGTCTGCGGATGGGTCACGCAGATCGGTCACGCCTCGTCGCGGAAGACCCGCCGGGGCCGCTTCCATGGCGACCGGGCCGCGGCGGTGGCGGTCGTGGCGGTCGCTCCGGCAGCGAAGAGTTCGTTGAGCAGCGTCCGACCCGGCGCTTCGCGCATGCCCTCGGTGTTCGGCCTGAAAGCCTGTTCTTGGATAGCACGATGGCACCCACTGGGCGTCGCGTCGGCGAGTTTGGCGCGTTCGTTGATGGTGCTGACCCGCGTCGCGCGCATCGCGTCTACCGCGTGCTGGATCCGGTCCGCGGGTTGCAGTCCGGCCATTGGCAACGGGTCTCCCGGCTGGGCCCGACGGTGCTCGTACCCGGCGTCCGACGGCGCGCGCGCGGGCACGCTACAGCCATGCCGGAACGCGCTGGCATTCAGCAGACCGCTCGTCGTTCGTTCCGGGCACATTCGGTCGTTGTCATCTGCGGCGAGGGGACAGCATGCCCGATTCTCCTGCGAACACCAGCAAACACGGCATTCCGGAAGTCGATCAGGGGACACGGTATGGGAACTACGTCCCTGGTCAGGCGACGACGTCTTCCTGCGCCGTAGCCCGCAGGCACGCTACCGCCATGCCCGGATGCTCGAGAGCATTCAGCACGTTTTGCCTTTCATCCGCCCGGGAGCGGTCGCCTTCGCCTCCTGTCCCGACGTCGCGGAACGGCAACCGGCCACCAGGTCAGCGGCGCTCCTCGTGAACGCCCAGTTCGGCGCGCATGGCGTCGATCTCGGCCTTCACGGCCAGGTACTCCTGCTCCTTGCGCGCCAGGTAGTTGCGCGTGAGCTGCAGCTTGGCACTGATGCCTTCCGGCGTGAGCAGGTAGGCATACTTCGACTTGTCCTCGGCGCGCAGGAAATTGCCGGCCTTGATGTGGCCCTTGTCCAGCAGCGCCCTGAGCAGATAGTTGACCTTGCCGAGGCTGACCCCGAGTCGTTCGGCAAGCTGTGGCTGGCTGATCGCCGGCTCGGCGTCGACGATCTTGAGGATGCGCAGCTGAGCCTGTTCCGCCGGAGTCATGTTCGCCGTTCAATGGGTGAACGCGAATCATAAGGCCATCACGAGGCCTGGACAAGCTCCGCCGTGCCCGCGGACAACTCGCTGTGGCGGTTTCAGTGCCACTGCGGGTCGGCGTCGGCCCCGCACGCGCCACCACGGCGGCCTCCCGTCTTCGAGCTGCCGGGCCCCCGCTGTTGGGATTGGAGACGACGCTGTCGGGGATGTCAACGCCGCGCTCCGGCAGTTCTGCGGCGAGTGCGGCATCGACGGCGTCGCCGGTGCCGACGGGTACGGTGCTCTTGTCGACAACGACCTTGTAGTCGGTCATCACCCGGCCAATGCTGCGTGCGGCGGCGAGGACGTACTGCAGGCCGGCGGAGCCGTCTTCGTCAGGCGGCGTGCCGACGGCGATGAACAGGATCGTGCCGTGTTGTACCGCGCGCTCGACGTCGGTCGTGAAATGCAGCCGCCCGGCAGCGACGCTTCGCCGGACCATGTCCTGCGGGCCGGGTTCGTGGATCGGGATGCCATCCGCTTCGAAGATGCGGTACGGAGCGCTGCTGGTTGCCGGGTCGGGCTGTCCGGGATCGAAGTCCTGCTCGCCGGCTGACAGCCGATCTTCTAGGGAAGCATGCTTTCATCAACCTGACCGGCAAGGGTGATGAGCCGCTTGTCGACGGTCAGCAGTCGGCAGCCGTGCCGACGCAACAGGGAGGGCGCGATGACCAGTCGGCCTTGTCCAGGTTTTTCGATCAGGGCCGGCGCAAGATCAGTCCGCAAGATGATGTGGGCAGCGGCTGAAGCATCCAGGACGATGCGCATGGGCTAACGGTCGCGGTCTTCGCGAAGCATTCGTTCGGGCGGGAAGGAAAGCACCCGGATACCGGCAGTCGCGATGTCGGGCCTGATTTCTTCCAGAATCTGTTGCCGGCGCCCACTAACGGTGCTCTCCGTTGCCCTGCGAAGCGCGATCAGCGCCTCCTGCGCCAAGCTCCGGTGCGACTGTTCAGCGCGAAAAGCCAGCGCTTCGTACAGGTCTTCCGGCAGATTGCGAATTTGCAGGGAGGGCATGATCAGGGTCCGCGAATGAACGATGTTTCATTCTGATGCATGCATCGTCATGAAGACTTCTTTCTTCAGACTGCTCCAACGGTCAAGAGGGAGCAGTATCTGTATCGTCTGAAAAGTATCCTGTCACCGTTTCCCACGAGTCGTTCGGCAAACTGTCGCTGGCTGATCGCCGGCCCGGCATCGACGATCCTGAGGATGCGCAGTTGAGCCTGTTCCGCCGGAGTCATGTTCGCCGTTCACGGGCGATCACGGCACCAGCACCTCGATCCCCGGATGTCGCTCGCGGATCGCCGCCGCCAGAGTCCGCTTGGCGACCTCCTCGCCATGCACCAGGCGCACCTGCCGCGGCGGCCGGCGCATGCGGCCGATGAAGTTGAGGAGGTCCTTCTGGTCGGCGTGCGCGGAGTAGCCACCGATGGTGTGCACCGCTGCCCGGATCGGGTAGCGCTGGCCATCGAGTTCGACATGGCCGCCCTTCGGGCCGTAGCGCTGGATGTCCCTGCCCGGTGTTCCCGCCGCCTGGTAGCCGGTGAACAGGATGTCGTGGCGCGGGTCGCCGAGCATCGCCTTGAGGTAGTTGACGATGCGCCCGCCGCTGCACATGCCACTCGCGGCGATGACGATCACCGGCCGGGCGGTCCGGGCCAGGTACTCGACGGCGCGCAGGTGGGTGGCGTGGTCGTCGATGGTGGTCAGTTGCTCGAAGTCGAGCGGATGGCGGCCGGCGGCGAGCTTGCGCCGGGCTTCGGCGTCCCAGTGCTGGCGCAGTTGCATGTAGCCATTGGTGAAGTCGGCAGCGAGGGGCGAATCGACGATGATGTCGAGGTCCTCCCAACGCACACCGGGAGCGGCGGCGCGCTGGCGGTTGCCGTGGATGATCTCTTCGAGTTCGTAGAGCAGTTCCTGCGTGCGACCGATGCTGAAGGCCGGGATGAGCAGTGCCCCCTTGTTGCCGAAGGCGTGCTCGCAGACCGCCTGCAGCCGCTGCCGGCGGTCGCGGCGGCTCTCGTGGCAGCGGTCGCCGTAGGTGCTCTCGAGGACGACGACGTCGGCCGCGTAGGGCGACTGCGGCGCCGGCAGGAGGGGCGTGTGCGGCGCGCCGAGATCGCCGGAGAAGACGATCCGCTGCCGCTCGCTGCCCTGGCGCAGTTCGCATTCGACGTAGGCCGAGCCGAGGATGTGGCCGGCCGGCGAGAGCTTGATGCGCAGCACGACCTCGCCGTCGATGACGGTCTGCCACTCCTTGTAGGGCAAGGGGACGATCTGCCTGCGGATCTGCTCGAGGAAGCGTTCGCCGAGTGCACGCTCGCGCGTGAAGCCGACCTTGATGGCATCCTCGAGGACCAGTGGCAGCAGCTTGGCCGACGCCTCGCTGCAGATGACCGGCCCGCGATAGCCGGCGGCGAGGAGGTGCGGCAGGCGTCCGACATGGTCGATATGGACGTGCGTGACGACGAGGGCGCGCACCCGGCCGATCGGAAAGTTGACCGCCAGCCGTTCGGCACTGGCGCCCTCGCGCGATGTCTCGGCACCCTGGAAGAGACCGCAATCGATCAGCAGCGACTGCCCATCGGCGAGGCTGAGCTGGTGGCACGAGCCGGTGACGCCGTCGACCGCGCCGTGGTGGCTGATGCGCCAGGCGGGCATCGGCTGCTGCCCGGCGGGCATCAGCGGCGACGCCCCGCCGGCCACGGCGCATGGCCTGCCGGACCGCAGCGGCGACGCCCGGAAACGGCTCCAGCCACCGGCTCAGCGCTGCAGGAAATCGGCATAGGCCTGCCGCAGGCCCTCCTCGAGTCCGACCCGGGCGTGGCAGCCGAGCGCGTGCAGGCGGGAGACGTCGAGCAGCTTGCGCGGGGTGCCGTCGGGCTTGCTCGCGTCGAACTCGATGCGGCCATCGTAACCGACGACCTGCGCCACGATTTCGGCCAGTTCCCGGATGCTGAGGTCCGCGCCGGTCCCGACGTTGATGTGCGAGAGCATCGGCTGCGTGTGCGCATCGTAGCTCGCCCGGTCGAGGTTCATCACGTGTACGCTGGCGGCTGCCATGTCGTCCACGTGGAGAAACTCGCGCTTCGGCGTGCCGGTTCCCCAGAGCGTCAGGCACGGCGCCAGACCGGCATTACTGGTGCCGTGCAACTGCTGCCGCAGTTCATCGGGGATCGGACCGTTGCGCGCCTCGTCACGCGCGATTCCCGGCCAGTCATGCGCCGCGGCAAGCTTGGCGAGGTGCAGCTTGCGGATCATCGCCGGGATGACGTGGCTGTTCTGCAGGTCGTAGTTGTCGCCCGGACCGTAGAGGTTGGTCGGCATGACGCTGCGGTAATCGGTACCGTACTGCCGGTTGTAGCTTTCGCAGAGCTTGATGCCGGCGATCTTGGCGATGGCGTAGGCTTCGTTGGTCGGCTCGAGGGTGCCGGTGAGCAGTGCGTCCTCGGCCATCGGCTGCGTCGCGAGCCTGGGGTAGATGCAACTGCTGCCGAGGAAGAGCAGCTTGCGGACGCCGGCACGCCACGCCTGGTGGATGGTGTTGGCCTCGATCATCAGGTTCTGGTAGATGAACTCGGCCGGGTAGGTGTTGTTGGCGTGGATGCCGCCGACCCTGGCGGCGGCGAGATAGACCTGCTCGGGCTTCTCGCTGGCGAAGAACTGGCGCACCGCAGCCTGGTCGGTGAGATCGAGTTCGGCGTGGCTGCGGGTGATCAGATGCGATTGTCCCTGGCCCTGCAGGATGCGGACGATTGCCGAGCCGACCATGCCGCGGTGGCCGGCGACGTAGATGCGCGGTTCAGTCATCGTCGTCATCCGTCATTCATGGTGGTCGAAGGTCTGGAAACCGGCGAGCTTGACCATCGCGTCGCGCCGTGCCGAGCTGTAGTCGGCAAGAACCATCTCCCGGACCAGTTCCTGGACGCTGGTGGTCGGCGTCCAGCCGAGTTTCTCGCGCGCCTTCGAGGGATCGCCGAGCAGCGTCTCGACTTCGGTCGGCCGGAAGTAGCGCGGGTCCACGCGGACGACGACGTCGCCCGGCTTGACCTTGGCGCGGGGCCCCTCGACGCGGCTGACGATGCCGACCTCATCGACGCCCTCGCCCTCGAAGCGGACGCCGATTCCGAGTTCGGCAGCGGCAAACTCGACGAACTGGCGGACGCTGTACTGCACGCCGGTGGCGATGACGAAATCCTCCGGATGGTCCTGCTGCAGCATCAGCCACTGCATCTCGACATAGTCGCGGGCATGGCCCCAGTCGCGCAGGGCACTCAGGTTGCCGAGGTACAGGCAGTCCTGCAGGCCGAGCGCGATGCGGGCGATGGCACGGGTGATCTTGCGCGTGACGAAGGTTTCGCCGCGCACCGGGCTTTCATGATTGAAGAGGATGCCGTTGCAGGCGTAGATGCCATAGGCTTCGCGGTAGTTGACGGTGATCCAGTAGGCGTAGAGCTTGGCGACCGCGTACGGGCTGCGCGGGTAGAAGGGCGTCGTCTCCTTCTGCGGTATTTCCTGGACGAGGCCGTAGAGTTCCGAGGTGCTCGCCTGGTAGAAGCGGGTCTTCTTCTCGAGGCCGAGGATGCGGATCGCCTCGAGCATGCGCAGGGCACCGATGCCGTCGGCGTTGGCCGTGTACTCCGGTTCCTCGAAGCTGACGGCGACGTGGCTCTGCGCCGCCAGATTGTAAATTTCGTCCGGCTGCACCTGCTGGATGATGCGGATCAGGCTCGTCGAGTCGGTCAGGTCACCGTGGTGGAGGATGAAGCGGCGGTCCTCCACGTGCGGATCCTGATACAGGTGGTCGATGCGGTCGGTGTTGAACAGCGAGCTGCGGCGCTTGATGCCATGGACCTCGTAGCCCTTGGCCAAGAGCAGTTCGGCCAGGTAGGCGCCATCCTGGCCGGTGACGCCGGTGATCAGGGCGATCTTCTTCTGCGCGGTCATGCCGGTTCATCTCCTCGAACTAAAAGTGGTATCTGTCAGGGCGCCCATTCTGCCCTCGCCCGGTAAATCCGGCGCGGGACTATATCACGCCAGTGTGAGGTGGGCAGCCGGCAGCGCCACCGGTTTTTCGCGACCGAGCAGGCTGAGCATGACGGTGACGCGCTCGGCGGCAACCGCCGAGACGATGCCGGACATTCCCTTCAGCGGCCCGTCGGCGATGGCGACCGGGTCGCCGGCACGAAACGGCGTGCTGCCCGCATCGACGGCACGCGCCTGTTTCTCGACCAGCGAACGAAGCGCTTCGACGATCGGTTCGTCGAGGGTCGCCGGAAGGTTGCCGAAGGTGACCAGGCCGCTGACGCCGGGCGTGCTGCGAATCGGTGCGACGCTCTGCCCGGGGCGGCCGCAGCGCAGGAAGCAGTAGCGCGGAAACATCACCTGCTGCTTCTTCTGCCAGCCGTCCCTGGCCTTCTCCCACTGTGTCAGCAGCGGCAGGAAGACTTCGTAGCCCTGCTCCTCGAGCTTGCGCAGCGCGAAACTCTCGCGTCTGGGCTTGCAGAAGCAGACATACCATGGGTTGGCGGTGGGTGTGGTGAGCGGCAAGCGGGGCGGACCGGAAGAATTGCCGGCAGGCGGCAGGGTTGTGCGGGGACCCCAAGTATCGACGGAAGCCGCTGCGCCCGTCAAATCGCCTGCCGGCGCAGTGGCATCGGCCAGGCGTGAAACATTTGCTAACGCCGCAGCGCGCCTGCGGGCCTCGCCACTGGCCGGTGAGCGTTCTGGATCGGCGCCGGGCTGGCTATACTAGCGAAAAATGAACCTCCTCCCCTCCTGCACGCGCCGCACCGCCCGCACTTCTGCCACCGCCCACCGCCGCCTCGTCGTCGCCGGCATGCTCGTCCTGCTCAGCGCCGAGTTGCCGGCGTTCGACCTCGGCGACCCCTTCGCCACCCGCGACATCACGCCGGAGCGGCCGGTGCTGCGCATCGACGGCGGCATCGTGCCGTGCCAGGTACCGGCGGCCGATGCGCCGTACGGCATCGTCGAGGTGGTCGACCTGGCGCTGTGCCGCAACCCGACGACGCGCGAGGTGTGGTCCGCGGCGCGCGTACAGGCGGCCGATGTCGGTCTGGCGCAGGCCGAGTTCCTGCCGACCCTCGACGGCCGCGCCAGCGCCAGCCGCATCCGCGCCGACTCGCGCAGCGCCAGCCAGCGCAACGGCTCGCTGACCCTGTCCTGGCTGCTGTTCGACTTCGGCGCCCGCTCGGCCAACCTCGAGGTGGCGCGGCAACTGATGAGTGCCGCCACATCGACGCTCGACGCCAGCGTGCAGACGGTCTTCCTGAACGCCATGCAGGCCTACTTCAATGCGCAGGCGGCACGGGCGGCAGTGGCCGCGGCCGTCGAGTCGGAAAAGGCCAGCCGCGAGAGCCTCAACGCCGCCGAGGTCCGCTACCGGGTCGGCACCGGCACCCCGGCCGACCGGCTGCAGGCGCAGACGGCGTGGTCGCAGGCGACGCTGACCCGCATCCGCGCCGAGGGCGTGCGACAAAACAGCCTCGGGCGCCTGGCCAACGTCATGGGACTCGACGCCAACCAGCCGCTGCGTCTCGACGATCCGCCATCGGCGAGAGCGGACGAGCGTTTCAGCGACGACGTCGCGGCGCTGATCGGCGAGGCGCGCCTGCGGCGACCCGAGCTGAAGGCGGCCGAAGCCGAGTACCGCGCCGCCGAGGCCGGCATCGACTACGCCCGCGCCAGCGGCCTGCCGACCCTCTCGCTCGGCGCCGGCCCGAAGTGGGAGAGCATCGGCGGCGTCTCGGCGAACGCCAGCTCGATCGGCCTGACGCTCGACGTGCCGCTCTTCTCCGGCTTCAACACCACCTACAACGTGCGCGCCGCGCAGGCCCGCAGCGACGTCGCCGCCGCGCGACGCGACAACGTGCGCCAGCAGGTGGCGCTGGAAGTGTGGGAGTCCTGGCAGAGCCTGAACACCGCGACGCAGACGCTGCGCACCAGCGCCGACCTGCTGGCCAGCGCCGAACACTCGGAGCGCGTCGCCCTCGGCCGCTACAAGGCCGGCGTCGGCAACATCCTCGACGTTCTCAACGCGCAGAGCGCACTCGCCAACGCCCGCCTGCAGCGCGTGCAGGCGGCGCTCGACTGGCATGTCTCGCGCGCCACGCTGGCGCGCGCGCTCGGCGCCCTCGACGGCCAAGTGCTGTCATCGACCCGCAGCCGGCAGGACCCCAGATGAAGATCTCCGCCCGCAAGTCCCTGTTGTTCGTCGTCGCCGGTGCGCTCGCCGCCGGTGCCTTCTGGTGGTATCGCCAGAACAGTGGCGAATCGCTCGAGCAGCGCTACAAGCTGCAGACGGTCGAGCGTGGCGACGTCACGCAGACGGTTTCGGCTAATGGCACGCTGAATCCGATCGTCCTGGTCAACGTCGGGACGCAGGTTTCCGGCACCGTCACCAGGCTCTACGTGGACTTCAACGACAAGGTCGAGAAGGGGCAGGCACTGCTCGAACTCGACGACCGCCTGCTCGCCGCGCAGGCCCGCCAGTCGGCGGCGAACGTCGTCAATGTCGCCGCCGCGGTGGACCTGGCGCGGGCCAACGAGGCCCGCATGCAGGAACTCTTCAAGCAGGAGTATGTGTCGCGGCAGGAACTCGAGCAGGCCGTCCAGGCGCGCCGTTCGAGCGAGGCACAACTGGCGCAGGCGAGGGCGGCGGCCGACAAGGACGAGGTCAACCTGCGCTACACGACGATCCGCTCGCCGGTTTCGGGCGTCGTCGTCGATCGCGTCGTCGACCTCGGGCAGACGGTCGCCGCCAGCCTGCAGACGCCGACATTGATCAAGATCGCGCAGGATCTGTCGGAGATGCGCATCGACTCGAGTTTCGCCGAGGCCGACATCGGCAAGATTCGCGAGGGACAGAAGGTCCGCTTCACCGTCGACGCCTTTCCCAATCGCAGCTTCCAGGGCGAAGTGCAGCAGATCCGGCTCAACCCGACGACGCAGCAGAATGTCGTCACCTACAACGTGCGCGTCTCGCTGTCGAATCCGGAGCACATCCTGCTGCCGGGGATGACCGCCTACGTCAGCATCGGCGTCGCCAGCCGGCACGACGTGCTGCTGGTGCCGAACGCCGCGCTGCGCTTCCGGCCGGCCGACGGCAACGGCGCCCGCCCGCCGGCGGCGGGCAGCGGCCAGCGGCCAGCCGGCGAGGGCCCCGGGCGCAAGCGCGATGCCACCGGCAGCGGCACCGTCTATCGCGTCGAGCAGGGCGAGCTGAAGCCGGTCAGCGTGCAGCTCGGAATCACCGACAACCGCAACACCGAGGTCGTCGGCGGCGAGCTGAAGGCCGGCGACACCGTGGTCGTCGGCGAGAATGTCGCAGCGCCGAGCGGCAAGCCGAGCAGCGTCGGGATGCGCCTGTTCTGATGCCCGAGGCAGTCATCCGGACCGTCGGGCTGGGCAAATCGTACCTGACCGCTGCGGGTTCATTCCCGGCATTGAAGGGCGTCGACCTGTGCATCGCGAGCGGCGAATTCGTCGCCATCATGGGGCCATCCGGATCTGGCAAGTCGACCTTCATGAACCTGCTCGGCTGCCTCGACACGCCGAGCAGCGGTGATTACTTCCTCGTCGGGCGCAACGTCGCCCACCTCGCCCGCGATGAACTCGCTGCCCTGCGCAACCGCTGCATCGGTTTCGTCTTCCAGGGCTTCAACCTGTTGCCGCGCATGAGCCTCGCGGACAACGTCGCCCTGCCGCTGGTCTACGCCGGCTGCCCGCGCGACGAACGGCGGCAGCGGGCGCGGCACGAGCTGGCGCGGGTCGGCCTCGCCGACCATGCCGACGCGCGGCCGAACCAGATCTCGGGTGGCCAGCAGCAGCGGGTGGCGATCGCCCGCGCGCTGGTCAATTCGCCACAACTGATCCTCGCCGACGAACCGACGGGCAACCTCGACAGCCACACCAGCGCCGAGATCATGGGCCTCTTCGCCGACCTCAACCGGCAGGGGATCAGCATCGTCCTCGTCACGCATGAAGCGGACATCGCCGCGCATGCCGCGCGCCAGGTGCGCTTTCGCGACGGGCTGCTGGTCAGCGACGAGCCGACGCGGCCGGGAACGCCATGCTGAAGGCGATGCTCGGCGAAGCCTGGCAGGCGATGGGTGCCAACCGTCTGCGCAGCGGCCTGACGATGCTCGGCATGGTGATCGGCGTCGGCTCGGTGGTGCTGATGCTGGCCATCGGCCAGGGTGCGCAGTACTCGGTGGCGCAGACGATCAGCACGATGGGCAGCAACCTGTACATCCTCATCTCCGGCTCGACGAGTGCCGGCGGGCTGCGCAGCGGCAGCGGCGGCGGCCCGACGCTGACGATCGCCGACGCCGAGGCGATCGCCGAACTCGACGGCGTCACCAACGTGGCGCCGGTGCAGCAGGGAACGCAGCAACTGGTGCACGGCCCGAACAACTGGAGCGCGACGGTCGTCGGGACGACGCCGCCGTACCTCGATGCCCGCGCGTGGACGCTGCAGAGCGGCTATCCCTTCGGCGATTCCGACGTCCGCGCGGCGACGCGCGTGGCGCTGATCGGCCAGACCGCCGCCGACAACCTGTTTCCGAACGACGACCCGCTGGGAAAGACGGTGCGCATCCGCCAGAGCCCCTTCGTCATCATCGGCGTGCTCGCCCGCAAGGGGCAGAACCTCGACGGCCGCGACCAGGACGACACGCTGATCATTCCGCTGACCACCGCGCAGCGCAAGGTCTTCGGCAACCCGTTTCCGGGGTCGGTGCGGATGATCATGGTGCAGGCGACATCCGCCGAAGCGATGCCGGCGGTCGAGGCGAGCATGGTCGCGCTCCTGCGCCAGCGTCACCGGCTGCGCGAGGGGCAGGACAATGACTTCTTCCTGCGCAACCTGGCGGCGGCCGCCGACTCGGCGGCCGAGACGACGCGCGTCATGTCGCTGCTGCTGGGGGCGATCGCTTCCGTGTCGCTGCTCGTCGGCGGCATCGGCATCATGAACATCATGCTCGTCTCGGTCACCGAACGGACGCGCGAGATCGGCATCCGCATGGCGATCGGCGCCCGCCAGCGCGACATCCTGGCGCAGTTCCTGTTCGAGGCGCTGATGATCTCGGTCGCCGGCTGCCTGATCGGACTCCTCGTGGGAATCGGCGGCGCGCTGCTGACGAACGCGCTGACCGACATGGTGATCGTCATCTCGGGCACGTCGGTGCTCGTCGCCTTTGCCGTCGCCGCCGGCATCGGCATCTTCTTCGGCTACTATCCGGCGCACCGCGCCGCCGCCCTCGACCCGATCGAGGCGCTGCGCCACCAGTAGCCGCGGCGACCGCAACGCAGGCTACAATCTGCCCGTCGCAACCACAGTGAGTCGATCGACATGCCCATCTACCTTCTCGGCAGCCGCCGCCCGCAGCTCGACCCGCAAAGCTGGGTCGCCCCCAACGCGATCGTCATCGGCGACGTGCGCCTGGCGAAGAACGCGTCGATCTGGTGGAACGCGACGGTACGCGGCGACAACGATCCGATCAGCATCGGCGAGGACAGCAACATCCAGGACCAGTGTGTCCTGCACACCGACGAGGGCGTGCCGCTGACGATCGGCCGCGAGGTCACCGTCGGCCACCTGGTGATGCTGCATGGCTGCACGATCGGCGATGGCTCGCTGATCGGCATCGGCTCGGTGCTGCTCAACCGGGCGGTGATCGGCAAGGGCTGCATCGTCGGCGCCAACACGCTGGTTCCCGAAGGCAAGGTCTTTCCCGACCATTCGCTGATCGTCGGCTCGCCGGGCAAGGTGGTACGCCAGCTCGACGCCGACCAGGTCGCCCGCATCCGCCTCAGCGCGGCGCATTACGTGGACAACTGGCAACGCTACCAGCGCGAGCTGCAGGCCATCTGATCCCGGCGGCAGCGGCGCCGCCGGCGGCGGCGAGTGGCGCTCGGCGGTATTCTGCTGCACTGTGGGAACTTTTTTCGATCTTGATCCGGATCAAGAAAAAGCCACCGCGGCAGGCATAGAGTGTGCGCCAGACGCAAGATCGGAAAGCCGCCTGCGGCATGGCTGCCGCGCGCTGACCGGAGCGCTTGCGCAGCGGAGCGACTCGCCTTCATGAACATCTCCAGCGTGCTGGTCCACGCCCTCCCGCGGGCCCTGTCCGAGGTGCAGGCGGCGCTGTCGGCGCTCGCCGGCGTCGAGGTGCACGCCGCGACCGATGACGGCCGCCTGATCGTCACCATCGAGACCGACTCGCTGCAGGGCAGCAGCGAACTCTTCACCCTGATCAACCAGCAGCCGGGCGTGCTCTCGGCGTCGATGGTCTATCACCAGTTCGAACCCGATCCTGATAAGGAAGCATGAAATGAAACTGACCCTGACACGTCGTGACTTCATCAAGAGCCAGGCGGTTGCCGCCGCTGCCAGCGTCGCCGGCATCGGCGTTCCCGGTCTGGCGCAGGCGGCAGCGGCGAAGACGGATGACGGCGTGCGCTGGGACAAGGGCGCCTGCCGCTACTGCGGCACCGGCTGCGGCGTCCTCGTCGGCACCAGGGACGGTCGCATCGTCGCCACCCAGGGCGACCCGGATGCGCCGGTCAACAAGGGGCTGAACTGCATCAAGGGTTACTTCCTGTCGAAGGTCCAGTACGGCAAGGATCGCCTGACGACACCGCTGCTGCGCATGAAGGACGGCAAGTTCGACAAGAGCGGCGAGTTCGCGCCGATCTCGTGGGATCAGGCCTTCGACATCATGACCGAGAAGTGCAAGGCGGCACTGAAGAAGGGCGGCCCGCGCAACATCGCCATGTTCGGCTCCGGCCAATGGACGATCTGGGAGGGCTACGCGGCCGCCAAGCTGATGAAGGCCGGCCTACTGAGCAACAACATCGACCCCAATGCGCGCCACTGCATGGCGTCGGCGGTCGCCGGTTTCATGCGCACCTTCGGCATCGACGAACCGATGGGCTGCTACGACGACATCGAGCATGCCGACGCGTTCGTCCTCTGGGGTTCGAACATGGCGGAGATGCACCCGATCCTCTGGTCGCGCGTCACCGATCGCCGTCTCACCGGGAAGGATGTCAAGATTCACGTCCTGTCGACCTTCGGCCACCGCTCGACCGAACTCGCCGACAACGAACTGATCTTCAAGCCGCAGAGCGACCTCGCGATCCTCAATTACATCTGCAACCACATCATCCAGAGCAACGCGGTCAACCAGGAGTTCGTCACCCGCAACGTCAACTTCAAGAGGGGCGTCACCGACATCGGCTACGGGCTGCGGGCGAACCACCCGCTCGAGAAGGTGGCGATGAACAACGGCTATCCCGGCGACGACGGCAAGCCGAAGGGCAACCCGAACAATGCCAGCCCGATGACTTTCGACGAATTCAAGGCCTTCGTCGCCGAGTACACGCTCGACCGGGCGCACGAGATCTCGGGCGTGCCGAAGGACCGGCTCGAGGCCCTGGCGAAGGCCTACGCCGATCCGAAGATCAAGGTCACCTCGTTCTGGACGATGGGCTTCAACCAGCACACGCGCGGCACCTGGGTCAACAACATG
Source organism: Candidatus Accumulibacter similis (assembly GCA_013347225.1). Classification (NCBI taxonomy): domain Bacteria; kingdom Pseudomonadati; phylum Pseudomonadota; class Betaproteobacteria; genus Candidatus Accumulibacter; species Candidatus Accumulibacter similis. Next base: position 4,484,665 of record CP054595.1, read on the forward strand.
GTGTACAACGTGCACCTCCTGGTCGGCAAGATCTCGGAACCCGGCAACAGCCCCTTCTCGCTCACCGGTCAGCCGTCGGCCTGCGGCACCGCGCGCGAGGTCGGGACGTTCGCGCACCGCCTGCCGGCCGACATGGTGGTGACGAATCCGAAGCATCGCGAAGCATCCGAGAAGCTGTGGAAGCTGCCGGCAGGAACACTGCCCGACTGGATCGGCGCCCACGCCGTCGCCCAGAGCCGCCTGCTGAAGGATGGCAAGATCAACTTCTACTGGACGACGACGACCAACAACATGCAGGCCGGTCCGAACGTCAATGACGAGATCTTCCCCGGCTGGCGCAACGCCGACAACTTCATCGTCGTCTCCGACGCGTACCCGACGGTCTCGGCGATGTCGGCCGACCTGATCCTGCCGTCGGCGATGTGGATGGAGAAGGAAGGCGCCTATGGCAACGCCGAGCGCCGCACGCAGTTCTGGCGCCAGCAGGTCAAGGCGCCCGGCCAGGCACGCTCGGACCTCTGGCAGTACATCGAGTTCTCGAAGCGTTTCACGACCGACGAGGTCTGGCCGGCTGCGCTGCTCGAGAAGAATCCGGAATACAAGGGCAAGACGCTGTACCAGGTGCTGTTCGCCAATGGCCAGGCCGACAGGTTCCCGCTCAACCAGACCTACAAGGGCTTCGACAACGACGAGTCGAAGGCACTCGGCTTCTACGTGCAGAAGGGGTTGTTCGAGGAGTACGCGGCCTTCGGGCGCGGTCATGCGCACGACCTCGCCGCCTTCGACGTCTACCACAAGGCGCGCGGCCTGCGCTGGCCGGTGGTGGACAACAAGGAGACGCTGTGGCGCTTCCGCGAGGGCTATGATCCCTACGTCAAGAAGGGCGAGGGCGTCAGGTTCTACGGCCATGCCGACGGCAAGGCGGTGATCTTCGCCCTGCCCTACCAGCCGGCTGCCGAAATGCCCGACAAGGACTACGACCTCTGGCTGTGCACCGGCCGCGTGCTCGAACACTGGCACACCGGGTCGATGACCCGCCGCATTCCCGAGCTGTACAAGGCAATGCCCGATGCCTGGCTGTACATGCACCCGGAAGACGCCAAGAAGCGCAATCTGCAGCGTGGCGACATCGTCAAGCTGAGCACGCGCCGCGGCGAGATCCAGGTGCGTGTGGAAACGCGCGGGCGCAACAAGCCGCCGCTCGGGCTGGTCTTCGTGCCCTTCTTCGACGAGCACCGGCTGGTCAACAAGCTGACGCTCGATGCGACCTGCCCGATTTCCAAGGAAACCGACTTCAAGAAGTGCGCCTGCAAGGTGGTGAAGGCCTGAGCGCCAGCGGGCAGCCACGGCGACAGCGGAACAATCAGGGAGTGCCGGGGCGGGCGGAACATTGCCCGTCCAACGGCTGCCGGAACTTCGTGAACCACCGGCGCGGCCGCCACGGTTAGGCACGTCACAGTCCATGTCCAAGGCCCCCGAACCCTCCCGTCAGCGCACGGCAGGCGCAGCCGGCAGCGGCGGCGCCCGGTCGCCGGCGCGCCGCCAGTTCGTCTTCGATACGGCGCGGCTGCTGTGCGGTGTCGGCATCCTCGGCCTCGGCCTCGCCGGCTACCAGCGCAGCGCGCTGGCACGGCCGCCGCTGGCGCTCCGTCCGCCCGGCGCAGGCAGCGAGGAGGACTTCCTCGGTGCCTGCATCCGCTGCGGCATGTGCGTGCGCGACTGTCCCTACGACATTCTCGATCTGGCGAGGCCGGAGTCGCCCGTCGCCAGCGGCACGCCCTATTTCACCGCGCGCAGCGGGCCCTGCGAGATGTGCGAGGACATTCCGTGCGTCAAGGCCTGTCCCACCGGCGCCCTCGACCACTCGCTGAGCGACATCAACCAGTCGCGAATGGGGCTGGCGATCCTCTCCGACCAGGAGACCTGCCTCAATTTCCTCGGCCTGCGCTGCGACGTCTGCTACCGCGTCTGCCCGGTGATCGACAAGGCGATCACCCTCGAGCTGCGGCCGAATGCACGCACCGGGCGGCACACGATGTTCATTCCGACGGTGCACTCGGAACACTGTACCGGCTGCGGCAAGTGCGAGAACGCCTGCGTCACCGAGGAGGCGTCGATCAAGGTGCTGCCGGCGCCACTGATCAAGGGATCGCTCGGCGAGCACTACCGCCTCGGCTGGGAGGAGAAGAAGAAGGCCGGCGGCCACTCGCTGGTCGAAGAACGCGGCATCGTCGACCTGCCCGACCGTCTGCCGGAAGGGATGAAGCTCGAGGGGCACTTCGACCCCGGCAGCGAGCGACTGCCGCCGGGAATGCCGGGCAGCGGCGACGCGCAGCTCGTCCCCAGCCTGCCGCCCGGCCTCGGTGGCGCGGCGCCGACGGGCAACGGCGGCGCCACCGCGGCGGCCAGGGGTGCCGGCGGCAGGTCGCTGCCACTGGAGGGCGGACGATGAACAGCCGCCGCGCCGGTGCCGAAGCGGTCGCCGAAAAGGGCTGGCTGGCGGCGCACCGATGGCTGCTGGCGCGGCGTTTCTGCCAGTTCGCGATCCTCGCGCTGTTCCTCCTCGGTCCGCTGGCGGCGATCTGGATCGTCAAGGGCAATCTGGCGTACAGCCTGACTCTCGACACGCTGCCACTGACCGACCCCTACGTGCTGCTGCAGTCACTGCTTGCCGGCCACCGGCCGGAAAGGCTCGCGCTGATCGGCGCGGCGATCGTCCTCGTCTTCTACCTTGTCGTCGGTGGCCGCGTGTACTGCTCGTGGGTCTGCCCGCTGAACCCCGTCACCGACCTCGCCGGCTGGCTGCGCAACCGCCTCGGCATCCGCGGCAGCGCGCACGTCGCGCGCGGCACCCGCTACTGGATCCTGGCGATGACGCTGCTGCTCGCCGCGCTCGGCGGCAGCATCGCCTGGGAGCTGGTCAATCCGGTGTCGATGCTGCAGCGCGGCCTGATCTTCGGTCTCGGCGCCGCCTGGATGCTGACGCTGGCGGTCTTCGTCTTCGACCTCTTCGTCATGAGCCGCGGCTGGTGCGGCCACCTCTGTCCGGTCGGCGCCTTCTACAGCCTGCTCGGCCGGTGGAGTCCCCTGCGCGTGACGGCAGCGAAGCGCGCCGCGTGCAATGACTGCATGGACTGTTTCGAGGTCTGCCCGGAGCCACAGGTCATCCGCCCGGCACTGAAGGGCGCCGGCAATGGGATCGGGCCGGTGATCCTGGCCGCCAACTGCACCAATTGCGGGCGCTGCATCGATGTCTGCTCGAAGGACGTCTTCGCTTTCGGGCTGCGCTTCAACAATCACCCCGACGACGGTGCGCAGCCGGCCGTGCCGTCGTCGACCGCCGCACCCTGAAAGCCCGGGAATCACCGCCAGGAGAGCCCGCATGCCCATCCGTAGCAATGCCTGCAACCATCCCTTGAAGTGGAGGAAACGCCAACCATGAACCAGTCACTGAAACGCATCCTGGCCCTTGCCGCGAGCTGCCTGACATCGCTGGCGTTTGCCGCCGACAGCGCCACTTCGATGCGCGGTGCCGATGTCGCCGCTCCCGACCAGGCGCCCGAGGTGAAGACCTACGTCGGCAAGCGGCCCGGCACCGAAGCACCGGTGGCACGCACCTTCAGCACGCAGCCGCCGGTCATTCCGCACGCCGTCGAGAACTTCGACGAGATCAACCTCGAAGGCAACCAGTGCATGGACTGCCACTCGGCGGCGACCTACAAGAAGAAGAACGCGCCGCAGATCGGCGTCAGCCACTTCGTCGATCGTGACGGCAGGAAGCATGCCGAAGCCACGGGTGGTCGCTACAACTGCGTGCAGTGCCACGTGCCCCAGGTGGATGCGCCGCCGCTGGTCGACAACACCTTCAAGGGCGACGCGGTCAAGAAGGTCGTCAGGAAGAACTGATCGCCTGCGGCGTGCCGGCGGCCGGACGGCAGCCGGCGGCCGCGGCTGCCTCGCCGCTGCTGGCGTCAGCAGGGCGGGCGAACGGCAGAATCTCAGGCCTCGAGGTCGTGCTCGCCGCACAGCGGCAGCATCGCCCGGCGGCTAGCGTCGCGCAGCCGCACCGCTGCCGCCCAGTCGTCGCCATCCGGCGGCAGCAATGCTCCGGTTTCGAAGGCGAGCGGCCCACGGCGCGGCATCCAGCTGCGGTCGCGCAGGACGCTGCGCGTACCGCGCAGGCCGCCGACCAGGACCGGCACGCCGGCCCGCACGGCGGCAATGAAGGCACCCATGCGAAACGGCTTGAGCCCGGCCTCGCGCGAGAAGGTGCCTTCGGGAAAGAGGAGCAGCCGCTGCCCGCACGCCAGCGCGGCGATGATCTCGTCGACGTCCTCGACGCTCTTTGCGGCGTCGAAGCGTTCGACGAAGAGCGTGCCGAGCGCGCGCAGGAAGGCGTGGATCAGCGGCTGCGCGACGAACTCGCGCTTGGCGACGAAACCGTAGGCGGCAGCCGGCGGCAGCGCGGCAAAGAGGATGAGCGAGTCGAGATAGCTGCAGTGGTTGACCAGCAGCAGGTGCGGCCCTGCCGGCAGGGTGTCGGCGGCAACCGCGGGCACCGGCATGCCGGCGAGGCGCAGGAAGATGCGCGCGGCGTAATGGACGATGCGCCGACCCGCTGCCGGCGAACGCAGGGCGATCACCATCGCCATCACCGGCAGCCCGAGCAGCAGGAAGACCGTCCAGCACCAGGCGCCGTAGGCTCGCCTGGCGAATCGCCGCCCGGCGTCGGCCGCCCGTGCCTGCCCGGTGGCGATCGCCAGGCGCAGGAGCTGCTGCCGGGGACTGGCGCCGGCGACACCGAGCTGGCCGCTTTCAAAGGCCTCGCGCGAGGCATTGCGGCGGATCTTGCCGCTCGAGGTCTTGAGCACCGAGTTCGGCGGCGCCAGCACGACTTCGTCGGCCGGCAGGCCGATTGCCGTCACCGCCGCTTCGTTGATCTGCTGCCGCAACTCATCGCGCCGCTGCGGATCCTCCTCGCGCGTCTCGGCGACGACGATCAGGCGTTCGGTGGCGTTGACCGGATCGTTGCTGGCGAACACCGCGACGCAGCCGCGACGCACTCCGGGCAGGTTGCCGACCGCCTGCTCGAGTTCGTAGGGATAGAGGTTGCGGCCACCGCGGATGATCAGGTCCTTGACGCGCCCGGTGAGGTAGATCTCGCCGTCGACGGTATAGGCGAAATCGCCCGAGTCGAGCCAGCCAGAACGCAGCAGCGCCTGCGTCGCCGCCGGATTGCGGTGGTAGCCGGAGGTCGCCGACGGACCGCGAAACTGCAGCCCGCCGACCTGCCGATCGGGCAGCTCGCCGCCGTCGTCGCCGACGATGCGGATCTCGTGCCGCGGCAATGGGCGGCCACAGGCCGGCACGCGCACGACGTCGGTGGCGCCGGCAGCCGCCGGCACGGCGACCCTGCGCTGCAGCAGTGCGGCACGCTCGATGACGTCGATGCGCGGCCCGCGCCCGAGCGGCGGGAAGGCGAGACCGACCGAACACTCGGCGAGGCCGTACACCGGCGTGATCGCCGTGCGCCGCAGTCCGCAGGGGGCAAAGCGATCGGCAAAGGCCTGCAGCGTCGCCGGACTCACCGGTTCGGCGCCGTTCAGCGCCAGCCGCCACGAGCTGAGGTCGAGACCGGCGAGGTCGGCGTCGGCGAGCTTGCGCGCGCACAGGTCATAGGCGAAGTTGGGCGCCGGCGACAGCGTGCCACGATGCCGCGAGATCATCTGCAGCCAGCGCACCGGTCGCGAGAGGAAGGCCAGCGGTGACATCAGGACGAGCAGCATGCCGAAGTAGAGCGAGCCGAACCACGCACCGATGAGGCCCATGTCGTGGTAGAGCGGCAGCCAGGAGACGAAGACGTCGTCCGCGGTGACGGCGACTGCCTCGCCCATCGCCCGCAGGTTGGCGAGCAGGTTGGCGTGGCTGAGAACGACTCCCTTCGGGTCGCCGGTACTGCCCGAGGTGTATTGCAGGAAGGCGGTGTCGGTGGCAGCCGGCCGATGCAGCAGCGGCATCGCCACCGCCGACAGTTCGTCGGGCGTCAGGACTTCGCTCAACGTCGGCGCCGCGGCGCGCAGCAGGGCAGCGACGCCCTTCGCCTGCGGCACGGTGATGATGAAGACGGCTTCGGCATTGGCGAGGATGCGCGCGTGCCGCTGCAGGTGGTCCTCGATCTGCGCCAGCCGCGCCGGCGGATAGATCGGCACCGGGATGCCGCCGGCGATCATGACGCCGAAGAAGGTGACCAGGTAGTCGCGACCGGTCGGCAGCATCAGCGCCACCGCCTGCCGCGGCAGCAGACCGCGCGCCACCAGCGCGGTCGCGACGCAGCGCGCCGCGGCGAGCAACTCGCCATAGGAAAGTGGCTCGCAGCGCAGCTCGCCGGTGGCGGCATCGATGTCGCCGTACAACAGCACGTGCCGCCGCTCCGGCTGCCGCTCGGCATGCCACTCGAGGACTTCGACCAGTGTCCGTGCCTGCTCGGGAAGACTGACCGGGCCGCCGGCCGGCGCCAGGTCGACGGCTGTCGCGCGCAGCGTCGCAGTGCCGGCGCGATCCATCAGGCGCAGCAGATCCGCCGGCGTCTCGGCTTCGCTGAGTGCGGCCTCGGGCAGCGGGCGGCCGAATTCGCTGCCGAGGCGCAACAGGAGTTCGACGCGCGCCAGGCTGTCGAGCCCGAGATCCCGTTCGAGGTGGCTGTGCAGCGCGACGCGGCCGGCGCGCCCTGGGCGCGTCTCTTCGACCAGCAGGCTCACCACCCGCAACAGACGCGTCGCGGCGTCGGCCGCCGCGTCGACCGGCCCGGTCGCCATCGCCTCCTGCCGGTCCTGGCTCATTGCAACGACGGGCGTGCCGCCGCGCCGACGCACGCCCCCGCGGCTGGCGGCACGCGGCCGCGAGACGGTACGGCGACAAGCCGGCGGCGTTTCGGCAACCGGCAGCCGCCATGCAGGCGCCAGTGCCGCTCAGCAGGCATCGCGAACCTCGGCAACGACGATCGCCCGCACCGGGCAAGGGGCAACGCAGGCGCCGCAGCCGGTACAGCGCGCCGCGTCGAGCAGCGGCAGCGAAGGGCCGCCCCTTTGCGGCACGAAGCGGATCGCTGCCGCCGCGCAGAGATCGCCACAGACGCGGCATTCGACCCTCTGCCGGGCAAGGCAGGAATCGCCGATCGTCGCCTGCAGCGACCACGGCGGCTGCTCCGCCTGCCGCTGCAACGCGCCGCTCGGACAGGCGGCAACGCAGGCGGTGCAGAAGCTGCACTCGCCACGGCCAAAGTCGAGCGTCGGGTAGCCACCATCGCCAGCGACGATGATGCGCGTCGGACACGCGCCGCCGCAGTCACCGCAACGGCTGCACAAGTGCGCGAAGTCCGCCTCGGCAACTGCCCACGGCGGCCGCAGCAGTGGCCGACGAGCGGCGAAACGGCCGCGCAGGAAGTTGCGGCGGCTGAGCGCGCCGCTCATCGTCAGGCTCTGCCGCCCGGCTTGCCGGACGGCGTACCGCCAGCGGCAGGAGCAGCGGCCGGCGGTGGGTCGCCGGGGACGAAATCGATGCGCCCGGTCTCGAGATCGGCGCGCACCAGCCGCACGACGAGGCGGTCACCGAGGCGATAGCGCTTGCCGCTGCGTTCACCCAGCATCTGGTGACGCGTGGCGTCGAACTGGAAGTACTCGTCGCCCAGTTCCGACACGTGCACCAGACCTTCGACATAGACCTCGTCGAGGGCAACGAAGATGCCGAAGGGGACGACGGCGGCGATCGTTCCGGCGAAGGTCTCGCCGATCCGCTCGCGCATGTAGTAGCACTTGAGCCAGTTGGCGACGTCGCGCGTCGCCTCGTCGGCGCGGCGCTCGGTCAGCGAGCAGTGCACGCCGATTTCCTGCCACTTGCCCGGCGTGTACGACCTGCCGGCAAGCGCCGCCTTGATCGAGCGGTGTACCAGCAGATCGGGGTAGCGGCGGATCGGCGAGGTGAAATGGGTGTAGTGCCCATAGGCGAGGCCGAAATGGCCGACGTTGTCCGGGCTGTAGACCGCCTGCCGCAGCGAGCGCAGCATCACCGTCTGCAGCAACTGGACGTCGGGACGACCCTGGATGCTCGCCAGCAGTTCGGCGTAGTCACGCGCCGACGGCTCGTCACCGCCGCCGAGGGCGAGGCCGAACTCGGCGAGGAACTTGCGCAGCGCATCCAGCTTCTCCGCCGTCGGGCCTTCGTGAATCCGGTACAGGCAGTCCTGCTTCCGCACCTGCAGGAAGTTCGAGGCGCAGACGTTGGCGGCGAGCATGCACTCCTCGATCAGCCGGTGCGCGTCGTTGCGGAAGACCGGGACGATGTTCTCGATCTTGCCCTGGTCGTTGAACAGCATCATCGTCTCGATGGTCTCGAAGTCGATCGCACCGCGCTTGCCACGCGCCCTGGCGAGCACCTGGTAGAGCGCGTGGAGCGCCTGCAGTTGCGGCTGCAGGCGGCGATGCGCCGCGCTCTCCGGTGCGCTGGCCTGCGACAGCCAACCCCACACCTGGTCGTAGGTCAGGCGGGCATGTGAACGGAAGACGGCTTCGTCGAAACGGTAGCCGCTGATCTCTCCCGAGTCGTCGATCGTCATGTCGCAGACCATCGCCAGCCGGTCGACCTCGGGGTTCAGCGAACACAGGCCGTTCGACAGCTTCTCCGGCAACATCGGAATCACCCGCCGCGGGAAATAGACCGAGTTGCCGCGCTCGTGCGCGTCGCGATCGAGCGCCGAGGCGGGTTGCACGTAGTGACTGACGTCGGCGATCGCCACCACCAGGCGCCAGCCATGCTGCTGCCTCTCGGCGAAGACGGCGTCATCGAAATCCTTCGCCGTCGCACCGTCGATCGTCAGCAGCGGCAGCGAACGCAGGTCGACCCGTCCCTGCCAGGAATCCGGCGTCACGGCTTCAGGCAGGCTGGCGGCTTCGGCCAGCGCCGCCGGCGAGAACTCGAAGGGCAGCGCGTGCTTGCGCAGCGCGATCTCGATCTCCATTCCCGGATCGGCGTAGTTGCCGAGCACCTCGACGATCCGTCCCATCGGCTTGGTGTGGCGGTCGGGCTGCTCGATGATCTCGACCGTCACCACCGCGCCGGCACGGACGCCAGCCACCTCTTCCGGTGCGACCAGGATGTCCTGGTTGATGCGCCGGTCTTCGGGCACCACCAGCGTGATGCCGTGCTCGACGAGGACACGGCCGACGACGCGGCTGTTGGCTCGCTCGAGCACTTCGACGATGACGCCCTCGCGGCGCCCGCGCCGGTCGACGCCGACGACACGCACCAGAGCCCGGTCACGATGCAGCACCTTCGACATCTGCCGCGCTTCGAGCGACAGATCCTCACTGCCGTCATCGGGGACGAGGAAGCCGTAGCCGTCGGGATGTCCCTCGACCCGGCCGGCAATCAGGCTGGCACGCTGCGGCAGCAGGTAGCACTCCTTGCGGTTGCGCAACAACTGTCCTTCCCGCTCCATCGCCCGCAGGCGACGCTGGAAGGCGCCGGATTCTTCCTCGTGGATGTCGAGCAGGCTCCGCAGCACCTCGAAGGCGACCGGCCTGCCCTGCTCGGCCAGCACCTGCAGAACGTACTCGCGCGATGGCAGCGGCTGCTCGTAGCGCTTCTGCTCGCGCTCGAGATGCGGATCGCGCCGGCGGATCGCCGACAGGCTGATTATTGACATCTGCTCATGTTCCTATAGAATTCGGCCTTCGCTGGAATTGCCCAGGTGGCGAAATTGGTAGACGCGCTAGGTTCAGGTCCTAGTGGTGGCAACACCGTGGAGGTTCGATTCCTCTCTTGGGCACCAGCCAACAAACGAAAGCCCCGATTCCCCGGGGCTTTGTCGTTTCTGCCCCACGCGCCTTGCCAGGCAGCGCAGCGGGCATCCCCTCCCCGCACAGCGCCGCTGCATTGTACGCCAAGACGGCGCCGCCGCCGCGGCCATGATCCCACCACCGACGCGCCCTGCCGCCCGCCGCCCCCCAGGGCCGTGCTGCCGCGATCCCCGACGCGCCCTGGAACCGGCAAGAAAATTTTTCAGGGCTCTAGCCAACACATGCGAAAGTATGGATACTACGCTGCCGGAAGCTCGCCACCAGAACACTGCAGCAACAATGAGAATCAGTTCAGGCTCAGACACCGATAGGAATCCACATGACCATACGACCGGAGTTGATAGACAAGCTGCGCGCCAAGCGCGACAAGCTGATTGACCATGTCAGCCCCGAGAAACTGGAAGCCCTGCACGCGAAGGGACTGCTGTCCGCCCGCGAGCGCCTGCTGACCCTCTTCGACGAGGGTACCTTCCAGGAACTCGGACTCTATGCCGCACACGCCGCGACCGCCTTTGGCATGGCCGGGCGCTCGCTGCCGGCCGACGGCGTCATTGCCGGCAACGGCTACGTCGGACCGCTGCAGATCGCGGCCTTCAGCCAGGACTTCAACGTCGTTGCCGGCACGCTGGGCAAGATGCAGGCACGCAAGATCACGCGCATCATGCGTCACGCGCTGAAGACCGGGGTGCCGCTGGTCGCCTTCAAGGACTCCGGCGGTGCCCGCATCCAGGAAGGGGTCGACGCCCTCTCCGGGTACGGTGACGTCTTCTACACCAACGTCCTGCTCTCGGGCGTGGTGCCGCAGATCGCCGTGATCTGCGGGCCCTGTGCCGGCGGCGCGGCGTACTCGCCGGCGCTGATGGACTTCGTCATCATGACCCGCAACAACGCGCACATGTTCCTCACCGGACCGGAAGTCATCAAGGCGGTGACCGGCCGGGCGACGACGATGGCCGAGGTCGGCGGTGCCGAGATGCATTCGACGGTGAGCGGCAACGCGCACTTCGTCGCCGAGGACGACCGCCACGCGATCACGCTGGTGAAGCAGATTCTCTCCTACCTGCCGGCGAACAATACCGAGGATCCGCCGCACAACCTCTCGGTGCCGATCGAGGAACTCGAGGATCCCGGAATCAACGACTGCATCCCGGACAGCCCCTCCGAGCCGCTCGACATGTATTCGGTCATCCGCCGCGTGGTGGACAACGGAGAACTGCTGGAAGTGCATGCGGGCTTCGCGCGCAACGTGATCGTCGGCTTCGCGCGCATCAGTGGCGTCGTCATCGGCCTCGTCGCCAACCAGCCGATGGTCATGGCCGGCGCCCTCGACCTCAACGCCGCCGACAAGGTGGCGCGCTTCGTCCGCACCTGCAACATCTTCAACGTGCCGGTGGTCACCCTCGTCGATGTGCCGGGCTTCCTGCCCGGCGTCGAGCAGGAACGCGGCGGCATCATCCGGCATGGCGCCAAGATGCTCTCCGCCTACGGCTCGTGCACCTCGCCGAAGATCACCGTCATCCTGCGCAAGGCCTACGGCGGCTCCTATCTGGCGATGTGCAGCCAGGAGATGGGGGCCGACATGGTCTATGCCTGGCCGACGGCAGAGATTGCCGTCATGGGTGCGGAAGCCGCGGTCAAGATCCTCTATCGCAAGGAACTCGAGCAGGCAGAGGATCGGACGGCACGGGCCGCCGAACTGGCACAGGAGTACCGCGACGAGTTCGCCTCCCCCTACGTCTCGGCAAGCAACTTCTACATCACCGACGTCATCGAGCCGCAGGACACGCGCTGGATGATCGCCCTTGCGCTGCGCAAGACGCTGGACAAGCGCGAGTTGCGGCCGGCCAAGAAGCACGGCAACATCCCCATGTAACCGGCGAGCAAAGGAACCCGCATCATGCTGACTGCCGCAATCATCAAGGCCCTGCAGGTCTACGGCATCGCCATCGTCATCTCGCTGCTCGTTGCAGTGGTGATCAAGCTGATGGTGGTGCTGGGCACGCGCGTCGACAAGTCGAAACCGGTCGAAATGCCCACCGGTACGGTGTGCCCGATCGGCCCCGGCGTTCCCGACGAGGATGTCGCCGCCCTGTCGGCAGCGATCTTCGCCGCCATGGGACCGCACCGCATCCTGCACATTGCACCCGCCAGCCCTGGCTGGGCGACCGAAGGTCGTGCCGCCCATCATCACTCACACCAGCCGGGGCCTGCGGGCCGCGGCAGCAGATAACAGACACTCAGGACAGGAGCAAGATCATGCCCAGAAAATTCAAGGTGACGGTCAACGGACGCGAGTATGACGTCACCGTCCTCGAACTCACGTCCGGCCAGGCAGCGCCGGCTCCCGCTCCGACGAGTGCCGTCGCGGCTGCCGGCAGCGCAACGACCGCGGCGCCTGCAGCCGCCCCCTCGCAGACCGCCGCGGCAGCCGCCGGCGCCGGTGACGAGGTCGCCGGCATGGGTGGTGTCGTCGTCGAGGTTCTCGTCAAGGTCGGCCAGACGGTGGCCAGCGGCGACCGTCTGCTGGTGCTCGAAGCGATGAAGATGAAGACACCGGTCATCGCCAGCCGTGGCGGCCAGGTGACCCGCGTTCTCGTCGCCCCCGGCGATTCGGTCGAGGGCGGGCAGCCGCTGGTGACCATCGGCTGAGCTTGGCCAACAGGCAGGAAGCGGTTTCCTGCCGTCTGCAACTCGCTGCGCCGGCCGGCTGCGATGCCGGCGCCCGGCGTGAGGACTGACGCGTATGGAAGGCATCAATTTTCTCGATCTGTTCCAGGGAATCGCCACTCTGGCGGCCTCCGAACCGAAGATCATGTTCGGGCGCATCTTCCTGATGCTGCTCGGTTTCCTCCTCATCTACCTGGGTTCGAAAAACATCCTCGAGCCGCTGCTGATGATTCCGATGGGTCTCGGCATGTCGTCGGTGAACGCCGGCGTGATGTTCCTCGACGGCCACCGGATGGGAACGCTGTTCGTCGATCCGCTGTTGTCCGACCCGATCGAGCTGATGAACATCATGCAGATCGACTGGCTGCAGCCGATCTACACGCTGACCTTCAGCAACGGCCTGATCGCCTGCCTGGTGTTCATGGGAATCGGCGTCCTGCTCGACGTCGGCTACGTCATGGCGCGTCCCTTCCAGAGCATGATCATCGCCCTCTTCGCCGAGCTGGGAACGATCGCCGTCTTTCCGATCGCCGTCGGGCTCGGGCTGAACGAGGGACAGGCGGCAGCGGTGGCGACGATCGGCGGCGCCGACGGGCCGATGGTGCTGTTCACCTCGCTCGTGCTGGCCAAGGATCTCTTCGTTCCGATCACCGTCGTCGGCTACCTCTATCTCGGCCTCACCTATGGTGCCTACCCGTACCTGATCAAGTGGCTGGTACCCGAGAACATCCGCGGCATCAGCATGGCCGATGATCGCGGGCCGAAGATCAGCCGGGCGCAGAAGCTGACCTTCGCGGTCGTCGCCTGCACGCTGCTGTGCCTGCTGTTTCCGGTGGCGGCGCCGCTGTTCTTCTCGCTCTTCCTCGGCGTCGCGGTGCGCGAAAGCGGTATCGACGCCTTCACCAAACTGCTGAGCGACGTGTTCCTGTATGCCGCAACCTTCTTTCTCGGCCTGACGCTCGGCGTCCTCTGCGAAGCCAACACGCTGCTCGAGCCGACCGTCCTCAAGCTGCTGCTGCTCGGCATGCTGGCGCTGACGATCTCGGCCCTCGGCGGACTGCTGGGCGGCTATATCCTGTACTACTGGTCGGGCCGCAAGTTCAACCCGATCATCGGCATTGCCGGCGTCAGTTGTGTGCCGACGACGGCGAAGATCGTGCAGAAGGTTGCCAGCGCCGCCAACGCCCGCGCCATCATCATGCCGCAGGCTCTCGGCGCCAACATCAGCGGCGTCATCACCTCGGCGATCATCGCTGCGACCTTCATCGCGCTGTTGCGGCAGTAGGGCTGGAGCGCAGTGGCAAGGCCACCACCGCATGCGGGATGCTGCACAAGCGGCAACCCGCCGCTGCCCCTGTCGGCCGGGAAAAGGGGCGGCAGATCGTCGAGCCGGAGGGCGCGGCCGAGCCGGCCGGCCGCGCCGGATCTGCCTACTTCTCTACATCGGTCTCTCGCCTGCTCTCGGCGTCCGCCGGAAAACCGGGCAGCGGCAGGCTGGTGAACAGCGTCCGGGTCTGCGTCTTCAACTGATCCTGCATCTGGTGCAACATCTTGCGGCTCTGTTCCATATAGGTCGCCATCATGGTCTGCATCGCCGGACCCTGGAAGTTCATGAACTGGGACCACATGTCGGCATGCATCTGGCTGTTGCTTTCGCCGTAGAGCTGCTGTGATTGATCCTGCAGCTTCTTCTGGAAGTCGACGAAGGACTTGATGTTGGTTTCCAGGTACTTGCCGAGGACCCCCTGCATCGCGTGCCCGTAGAAACGGATCATTTGCGCCAGCAGGTCGGTGGTGAATAACGGGACGCCGGCCGCCTCCTCCTCGAGAATGATCTGCAGCAGGATGCTGCGCGTGATGTCCTCGCCGGTCTTGGCATCCAGCACGTTGAAGCTCTCGCGGGCGAGCACGAGATCCTTGACATCACTGAGGGTGATGTAGGCGCTGGTCTTGGTATCGTAAAGTCGACGGTTCGGGTATTTCTTGATCAGTCGCGGCTGCTCGGGCATGGCGACCCTTCCTCCTTCTAGAGATGACTCGGCGGGCGCTCATCGGCGCCCGGACCGTGATGGTCACCCCACCAACTGGCCTTTGCCGTCAACCGCCGCGGGCACGCTCGGTGGTCGCCGAGCCAGGCGCGCGATCCGCTGCCAGCAGGGCAGCCAAGCGAAACTCATGGCTTTTTGGTGCGGTGCAGCACCATTATACGCCAGCAAAAAAAAACAGGCCCCGTCTGGAGCCTGTCTGGACAGAACGGCTGAAAAAATTTCTTTTACTGGTAGTACAGACCGCCGCAGATGTTCAGCGTCGAGCCAGTCATGAAACCGGCGATGTCCGAAGCGAGATAGACACAGGCGCCGCCGATCTCCTCGGGCTTCGCCAGACGCTTCATCGGCACCGTGTCGATGATCCCCTGCAGGATCTCCGGCTTGATCGCCATGACCATCTGGGTTGCCACGTACCCCGGGGTGATCGCGTTCACGGTCACGCCCTTGGCAGCCACCTCGGCGGCCAGGGCCTTGGTGAAACCGATGACGCCGGCCTTGGCCGCCGAGTAGTTGGTCTGGCCAGCCTGGCCGCGCAGCCCGTTGACCGACGAGATGTTGATGATGCGGCCCCAGCCGCGC
Source organism: Candidatus Accumulibacter similis (assembly GCA_013347225.1). Lineage (NCBI taxonomy): Bacteria > Pseudomonadati > Pseudomonadota > Betaproteobacteria > Candidatus Accumulibacter > Candidatus Accumulibacter similis. The sequence goes on from CP054595.1 coordinate 4,499,813, forward strand.
TCTGCCATCTTGGTCGAGACCTGCTTGGTCATGTTGAAGAGGCTGTTGAGGTTGGTCGAAATCACCGCGTTCCACTGCGCCGGCTCCATCCTCGCGAACATCTTGTCCCGGGTGATGCCGGCGTTGTTGACCAGAATGTCGATCGGCCCGGTCTTGGCTTCAGCCTCGGCGACCAGCGCAACGCATGAATCGTAATCGGAAACGTCGCCGGCGACACAGATGAAGTCGTTGAAACCGGCTTCGGCCATCGCCTTGGTCCACTCTTCCGGCTTGTCGAACTCCGGATGATAGGCAGCAACCACCTTGTGACCGGCCTTCGCCAGTTCCTGGCAGATGGCGGTACCAATTCCCCCCATGGCACCTGTAACCAATGCAACACGTTGCGTCATAGATGTTTCCTTTCCTGTTGAAGGTTGAACGCTCTTATTCTGACCGATGAGGCCATCGGCGATTCTGCATTGCAGCATCCGCGCTGTCAATGCCGGCGGGCAAAGTTTTCGTTTCCGTGCCGCGGTACCGCCGGCTCGGGTCGCGGCAGGGTCTCGACTGCGCCACGGCGGCGCCTATAATCGCGGCATGCATATCGTCGCCATCGCCTGGCTGTACGTGACCGTGCTGATGGCCATGACCGAGAGCAACGTCGTCGCCGGCATCCTCACGCTGCTGTTCTACGGCATCCTGCCGCTCGCTCTCCTGCTCTGGCTGTTCGGTGGCGCGGGGCGGCGGCGGCGGGCGGCCCGCAAGGCGGCACGGACGACGCCTGCGGCCGCTGGCGATGAGCCGGAGCCGCCGCAGTGAAGGCCGTTTCCGCTGCCAGACCAGTGACATGAGCCGCGCCATGGCGAGCCGGGTGGCGACGCAAGTCGTCAGCAGAGCGGGCTGTGGTGCGCGCCTTGCCCGGCACCGGAAGGCGGTGATCGGCTCGCCCGAACGGGCTATTGGTCGTTGGCCAGCCAGATCAGCGATGCCATGCGGCCGGTCACGCGGTCACGCCGGTAGGAAAAGAAAAGCTCGTGCTGCCGCAGCGTGCAGTGGTCGCCACCGTGAATCGACCCGACACCGAGCCGCAGCAGCCGCTGCCGCGCCAACAGGTGGAGATCGGCCAGCCAGCCGCCGCCCGCCTGCACAACCGATGACTGGCCGCGACTGCAGTCGGCAGGCGCATCAGCGGCGGCGGCACCCCGCGCAAGCTTGCTGAAGGCATGTGCCGCCTGTGGATCGGCAGCAACGAACGCCTGCCGCACCTCGTCGCCCACCTCGAAAGCCTGCGCTCCGATCGCCGGTCCGAGATACGCGAGCAGGCTGGCAGCCGGAACTTTCATCGCGGTCACCGTCCGCTCGATGATGCCGGCCTGCAGGCCCCGCCAGCCGGCATGCGCGGCGGCGACGACGGTTCCGGCGCGGTCGCAGAGCAGCACCGGCAGACAATCGGCGGTCATGACGACGCAGACGACGCCGGACGCGCGGGCGAACGAAGCGTCGGCAACCGCAGGCGCAGCAGCGCCAACGGCCGCCGCGGCGTCGACCACGGTCGTTCCGTGCACCTGCTGCAACCAGCAGGGGGACGCCGGCAGTCGCTGGCCGAGCCGCTGCCGATTGGCAGCGACCGCCAGCGGATCGTCGCCGACGTGATCCGCGAGGTTGAGGCTGCCGTAGGGCGGCAGGCTGACGCCGCCGCGACGAGTCGTCACCAGACTGCGTACCGACGCCGGCGCCGGCCAGTCGGGCACGATCCAGGTCGCCCCGGTCATCGCCGGCGGGCCGTCGCGGCAGACCCCGCCATGCGGCTGCCGGCAAGGACGACCCTAGGACCCGGGCAGGTCGTCATCGTCCGCCTCGTCGTCACCGTCCGCAAGCATCTCTTCCGGTTCCTCCTGCCAGCCGTCTTCGTCGTCCGCATCGACATCCCCGTCGCCGCCGGCGACCTGGTCCGCCCACGCCAGCGCCGCCTGCCGCCGCAGCGACTCGAGCATCTGCGCCATGTCCGCCGGCAGAGCGGATCGCCAGAGCATCGCTTCGCCGGTCAGTGGATGCAGGAATGCCAGACGACTCGCGTGCAGCGCCTGCCGGGAAAAGGGAGGGCCCTTTGGCAGCCGACTGACGCCGCTGCCGTAAGTCGGATCACCGACCAGCGGATGCCCGACGGCCGTCATGTGCACCCGGATCTGGTGCGTGCGCCCGCTCTCCAGCGCGCACTCGATGAGCGTGCAGTCCACGAAACGCTCGAGTACCCGGTAATGCGTCCGTGCCGCCTTGCCCGTAGTGACGACCGCCATCCGCGTACGCTGCGTCGGATGGCGGCCGATGGGCGCGTCCACGGTGCCGGACGATTCGACCTGGCCGCGTGCCAGCGCGTGATAGTGCCGCCGGACGCTGCGCGCCTGCAACTGCCGGACGAGATCGGTCTGCGCTTCGAGCGTCCTGGCGACCACCATCAGGCCGCTGGTATCCTTGTCGAGCCGATGGACGATGCCGGCCCGCGGCAACCTGTCGAGATCCTCCGCATGATGCAGCAGCGCATTGAGCAGGGTACCGTTCCAGTTGCCGTTGCCCGGATGCACCACCAGGCCGGCCGGCTTGTCGATCACCAGCAGGCTCTCGTCCTCGTACACCACCTGCAGGGGGATATCCTCGGGCGCCGACGATTCGGCGCGCCCGTCGGGCACCTCGGCGAGCTCGATCGTCTCGCCGGCCCAGAGCCTGCGCCGTGGCTCGAGCACGGCCTTGCCGGCGACGGTCACCCGGCCGGCGCGGATCCACCCTTGCAGGCGGCTGCGCGAATGCTGCGCCAACAGCCGGGCAAGAACCTGGTCCAGTCGCTGTCCACCACACTCGGCCGGTACGTTCAGGGCGGTTCGGGGGTTTGCGCTATAATCGCCCGGCCCGGCGCGCTGCTCCGGCGCTCCGGCAGCGGCCTTCTTCTTCTCTGGGTTCTTCATCATGCGTAGTTTAGCGATTATCGCATCCCTTTTCCTCGCATCGCTGCTTGCCGGCTGTGGACTCTTCCCGGATGCGAAGGACGAAACGATCGGCTGGTCGGCCAACAAGCTCTACACCGAAGCCAAGGAGGCACTCAACGACGGCTCCTACGCGAAGGCGGTGAAGTACTTCGAGAAACTCGAGTCGCGCTATCCCTATGGCCGCTACGCGCAGCAGGCGCAGATCGACATCGCCTATGCCTACTGGAAGGACCAGGAACCGGCCTCGGCGATCGCTGCCTGCGACCGGTTCATCAAGCTCCACCCGAACCACCCGAATGTCGATTACGTGTACTACCTGAAGGGACTGATCAACTTCAACGAGGACCTCGGCATCCTTGGTATCGTCAGCAACCAGGACATGACCGAACGTGATCCGAAGGGCGCACGCGAGTCCTTCGATGCCTTCCGCGAGCTGGTGACGCGCTTCCCGGACAGCAAGTACACCCCCGACGCGATCCTGCGCATGAAGTACCTGGTCAATGCCCTCGCGTCGCTGGAACTGCATGTCGCACGCTACTACATGAAGCGCGGCGCCTATCTCGCCGCTGCGAATCGCGCCCAGTATGCCGTCCTGAACTATCCGGCAGCGCCGGCCAACGAAGAGGCCCTGTTCATCATGGTCAAGGCCTACGACGCGCTTGGCCTGACCGACCTTCGTGACGACGCCGAGCGCGTCATGCGCCGCAACTTCCCGAACAGCGCGTACTACGTCCGCGGTCTCGAGCGCAAGGAACCGTGGTGGAAACTCTGGTAGCCGGCCGGCCGCAGGGGACTTTCTTCAGCCCGACTGCTTGATCGCCAGCACCGCCTGATTGCGCAATGTGCGCAGCAGCGAGAGTTCCTGCCCCGAAATGGAGATTTCCCCCGCCCGCGGCCGGTCGGCGTAGATCATCGCCACCGGGCTGCGCTTGATGCACAGCGGCAGGACGACGAAGGTCTCGGCCGCGACCGCCCTGCGAAACCACTCCGGAATGCGCGCGGCAATCTTCGGGTCGCTGGTGTCGCTGATCAGGATGTCGACCCCGTTGGCCAGCGCGGCATGGAAGATGTCAGGCGAAAAGACGAGCGAGAAGCGAAAGCGCTTCGCCACCTCCAGCACGTCGGGACCGAAACCAAAGCGACCGAGCATCGAATTGCTGCGCTGGTCCCGGACGCAGAGGATCACCCGCCGGAAACCCATGGCGCGGTACATGGTCTCGAGGGTGATGCGCAGGACGTCGTTGAGCCGGCAATCGCTGACCAGGGCGTTGCTCACGTCCTGGATCCCTGCCAGCAGCGTGGCTGTCCTCGCCACGCCGTCGGCGCTGCCGGCAACAATCTCGCCGACGGTGCCAGCAGCAACAGCCTCTGCCAGCTCGGCCGCACCGCCGGCCACCGCCGCCACGACGACAGGTTCGGGCAGTACGCTGTCCCCCAGTCCGTCATCCACTGTCGGCAGTGGCACGACCGGACTGGCCTGCGAGGCACCCCAGCCCTTGAGCTGGCGACCGAAGTGCGTCTGTTGCAGGTTCAGGCGGATGCTGCGCGCAAAGTCCGCCACCTGCGGGAGCGCGCGGTCGACCGCCTGCCGCAGATCCTTCTCGTCGACCGCGATGGCGTCCGCGAAGCGGCTGGCGACGCGCCGCAGCTCCTTCGGCTGTTGCTCGCCGCTGCTTTCCGCAATCACCCCGCACAGTTCGTTCGACAGCGCGGCGAGGACGCGCAGGCGGTCCTCGCTGCCGACGGGACGGCGAACGCTGCCCGCCGGCAGGCGCCGCATGCTGTTGACGATCTGCCGCGGGAAACCCCAGGCCTGGGCGATGGCCATTCCCAGGTCGGCAAAGGAAATTCCGAGCACCTGCTGCGCGGCGGCTTCTTCGGCGCAGTTCCGCTGCTGCAGGACGCGCCGGATCTCGGCGCTTTCTTCCGGGAAGTAATACTGGCTCAGCAGGCGACCCAGGTTGTGGAACATCGAGCAGATGAAAGCCTCCTCGCTCTCCGGCCGGCCGGCAACGCTGCTGCAGATGTCGCGTGCCAGAACACCGGCGAGGTTGGCGCGCAGGAATTCATCCTTGAGCTGATCGGCGTTGTCCCGGTTCTGCAGGTGCTCGAGCAGCAGCACCGTGATCGCCATGCTGCGCACGGCGTCGAGGCCGAGGACGACGACGGCACGCGATACGGTACTGATGTTGCCGCCACCCGCCTGCTGGTAGTACGCCGAGTTGACCATGCGCAGGAGCTTGTTGGTCAGCGAAAAGTCCTTCAGGATCGTGTTGGCGAACTGCGAGACGCTCTGATTCTCGGCTGCGGTGATTCGGTTGATGGCGCTGACCGACTCCGAGAGCGCAGGGAAGTCGCTCTTGTGGCGCATGCGCCGCAACAGGAAGTCGATCGTGCTCTGGCGCGCGTCGCTCGCTTCGCCAACCGGGGGTGGATGCAGATGCTCGTCGAGCGCCTCGCGCATCTGCGCGGCGGATTCGTAGCGATCCGCCGGATCACGTTCGAGGGCCCGATGCACGAGGTGCACCAGCCGCTCGTCGAGCAGACTGATCGTCTCCGCCGGCAGGCGGATGTCCTCGCTGACGATCCGCCGCATCACCTGCGGCACGTCGCTGCCGGCCAGCGCGCGGCGGCCGGCGAGCAATTCGTAGAGGACGAGGCCAGCGGCGAAGATGTCCGACCGCTCGCTGCTGCGGCGCTCGCTGATGTACTCCGGTGCCATGTACGCCGGCGTTCCCGTCAACTGGCCGCCGTCGGTCGACCGCGCCTCGGCGCGCGCTGCGATGCCGAAGTCCATCACGCGCGCAACGCCGTCGTCGTCGATCAGGATGTTGCTCGGCTTGAGGTCGCGATGGATGATGCCGGCCGCATGGGCGTGGGCAAGCGCATCGAGGATCGCCAGCATGATCGGGATCGCCCGCGCCGGCGGCAAGGCACCGGTGATCTGCAGATGCTCGGCGAGGTTCCGGCCCGGAACGAGCTGAAAGACCAGATAGAGGTCGCCCTGCTCTTCCGCCGCCTCGAAGATCGGCACGATGTTCGGATGCCGCAACTGGCTGACCATTCGCGCCTCGGCCAGCAGCGCGCCGTTCTGCTGCGCGTCCGGACGGGCGAAGTGCAGCGTCTTGATCGCCACCTGCCGCTGCAGATGCGGATCACGTGCCAGATAGACGATGCTCTGCGCGCCGCGTCCGAGTTCGCGCATGATCTCGAAACGCCCGACCTGTCTGCTCAATCGCCTCCCTCCGGCGAATCGGCGTCCGCCACCTCCTCGAGATCGCCAAGCCGGCGCTGCGCCTCGTCGACCGGCAGCGCCTCGACATCCTTCAATTTGCGCTCGATCTGCCGCGTCCGCACGCCCGCCGACTCGATGCTCCGGCTCGCCTGCTCGAGCTTGCGGCGGGTCGCCTCGAGAACCTCGCCGAACCTGCCGAACTCGGTCTTCACCGCACCGAGCACCGCCCACACCTCCGACGAACGCCGCTCGATCGCCAGTGTCCGAAAACCCATCTGCAGGCTGTTGAGCAGTGCCGCCAGCGTCGTCGGCCCAGCGACGCAGATGCGCAGATCCCGCTGCAGGCCATCAACCAGTCCCGGCCGGCGCAGGACCTCCGCGTACAGGCCCTCGGTCGGCAGATAGAGGATGGCGAAGTCCGTCGTGTACGGCGGCTCGACGTACTTGTCGCGGATCTTCCGTGCCTCGTCCCGCAGCCGGCCCTCGAGCGCCCGCGTCGCCAGCTCGAGCGCCGCCGGATCGTTGCGCTCCTGCGCATCGAGCAGCCGCTGATGATCCTCGAGGGGAAACTTGGCATCGATCGGCAGCCATACCGGCTGCTGCTCGTCGGCACCCGGCAGGCGGATGGCGAACTCGACGCGATCGTTTCGACGCGGCCGCGTCGCCACGTTGCGCGCATACTGGTCGGCGGTCAGCAGTTGGTCGAGAAGCGCGTCCAGCTGCACCTCACCCCAGGTGCCACGGGTCTTGACGTTGCTCAGGACGCGCTTCAAGTCACCGACGCCGGTAGCCAGCGTCTGCATCTCGCCAAGCCCGCGGTGCACCTGCTCGAGACGATCGCTGACCAGCCTGAACGAATCCCCGAGCCGCTGCTCGAGGGTCGCGTGCAGCTTTTCGTCCACAGTCTGGCGGATCTCGTCGAGCTTCCTCGCGTTGTCGCCCTGCAGCAGCGACAGACGAGCCTCGAGCGCCAGGCGCAGGCTTTCGAAGCGCTGCTCGTTGCTGTTCGTCAGCCGCGACAACTGTTGCGCGAAGGACTCGAGCTGCTGCGCCTGCAGTTCGCCCAGCCGCCCCAGTTCACCGGCAAGCGCCTGTGACAGACGGCCCAGCGACAGCGTCTGTTCCTCGCGATCACCACGCGCGGTCGCCACGGCCTCCTGCCGTCCGCGCGCCAGTTCCTCGCGCAGCTCACGTTCGACCTGCGCAATCGACCGCTGCACATCGCGCAGGCCGGCATCGAGTGTCTCGCGGCTGTGCGCGGCACGTGCCAGGACGAGGATCTGCAGCACCAGAAGGGCAACGCCGATCCCCAGCAGCGCCTGCAGGATGCCCTCGCTCACTTGCCAGCCGGCCGCAATGCGCCGATCCTACTTCAGCGACAACGCCACCCGGCTCTCGCGCGCCTGGGCAGCGGCATCGGCCTTGCCGTCCGATGCGACGAGCTTGACCGGCAGCAGGAACATCCGTTCGCTCGGAACATCGCGCGCCAGCAGGGCGTCGAGGACGGCTTTCGCGCGGCGGTCGGCCAGGTCGCGCAGTTCCTCGTCGTCGGCAACGGTGTTGGCCAGGATCAGCTTCTCCATCTCATCGACCGGCAACCCCTTGACCATGCCGATCAGATTGCGCGGCTTGGGGAACTTCTCGGCTCGATAGACGCGTTCGAGGAGTGCCGGATACTCCCTGGCGTCGACCTCGACGCTGTCCACCGAGCCGCTCTCAACACCCTTCTTCGTCAGATCCTCACGTTTCAGTGCACGCACCTTGCTCTGCAGGCGATAACGCTTCAATCCCTCGGGGTCGCTCTGCAGATCGGCGTGCCCCTCGATCTCGAGCTTCAGCGCCGGCCTGTCGACCAGCGCCCTGGCGAGCGTCTCGAGGCGCTTCTGTGCCTCGGGGGTCAGGCTCGCCTCACCGACTGCGAAGTCGATCGTGGACAGTTCCTCGCCGCCGCCAAAGACCGATCCGAGGAGTGCGAAGGGCGAGGTGAGCGCTTTCACCAGGACATTGACGATCACCCGAACGATGAGACCGCCGATGCTGAACTCGGGATCATCGAGCGAACCCGAGATCGGCAGGTTGATGTCGATCTCGCCGCTGCGGTTCTTCAGCAAGGCGACCGCGAGCGTCACCGGCAGCTTCGTCGCATCCGGGCTGGCGACCTGCTCGCCGAACGTAAGCTGATCGAGAAACACCCGGTTCTCGGCCGTGAGCAGCCGGTTCTCGATCCTGTACTTGACGAACAGCGACATCTTGCCCTTATCGATCGCGTAGCCGGCGTACTTGCCGGAGTACGGCGAGAGCGAGGTCATCTCGATTCCCCTGACCTCCGCCTGCAGGTCGAGACGGGGGATTGGCGACAACGGGTTGAGCTGTCCACTGACCGTCAGCGGCGCGATGTTGTCGTAACTGCCTCGCAGATCGACCTTCGCCGAACTGTCCGCCGCCGACGACAGACCGCTGATCGTGCCACCGATCTTCTTCAGGTTCGCCGAGTAATTGGGCTTGATGAAATTGTCGCTGAAGCGGACATCGCCACCCTGCAGGGTGATGCGGGCGATGTTGATCGGCAGCGCCGGCTTCGCCGCGACGGCGGTGACCGGCGCCGAAGCCTTGCCCTCACCGGCGACGACCGGCGGCGCCGCCGGCGACGACTGCGGCTGCGCCTTCGCATCGTGGCGAACGATCTGCAACAGGTTCAGCTTGCCCTCGCGACTGATGATCACACGGGCAAAGAATTCACTCAGCGCCACCTCGCCGATCGCCAGCGAATCGGGGCGCAGACGCAGGTCCAGCTTGCCGAGATGAAGCGACTTCCATTTCACGAAGTCCGCCGAGTTGATCTTGTCGACGGCCTGGAAGTCGCCGACGGTCGCTTCGCCGCTGAAGCCGCCGCCAAGCGCCGCCGGATCGAATCCGCCACCGCCGCCCTGGCGAAGTTGCAGCACGCCGTCAAGGCTCACCAGGCCGCGCGTCACGTCGACGTTGAGGTGCTCGGTGACGTAGGGTTGCAGCGGCAGAAGTTCGACCGTCCGCATGGTCAGCTTGAGGTCGGCGTCGAGCGGCAATGGGCGGATACTGCCGGCAAGCTCGACTTCACCCTTGCGATTGAGCCGGAAGCTGGTCGTCACCTTGGCGGTGCTGCCGGCTGCCGTGGATAGGTTCTCGCCATCTAAACGCAGTCCCTCGATGGTGTGCGTCGCCGCCGGCGACACCGCGGCGTCCTCGAAGCGCAGCCCGATGTCCTCGGAGTGGTACTTGGCAACGGTGATCTGCCAGGCACCGCCAGGGTCCTTCCGTGCGGCCGTCGCAGCGCGCAGGACGGGCGGCTGGACGAAGTCGATGCTGCCGTCGGCGGCGCGGCGCAGCAACACGCGCGTGCCGCGCTGCGAGAGTTCGCCGATGAGCACCCGCCTTCCGGGGAGATCGAGCTGGCCGCCGCTGACCGACAGGGAGCCCGCCTTGATCCAGGGTTCTCCCTGAAAGCGCATCGCCAGTTCGAACTTCGCTGGCGACGCACCCTTGCTGTCGAGGTTGCGGATGCCGAAATCGATGCCTTCGATACTGGCGTTGAACGGCTTGCCATGCGATTCGTCGAGCCAGGACAGGGCACCGCCGCTGACCTTGGCTTCGCCCAGAGACCAGCTCACCGGTGCGGCCGGCGACTCCTTGGCCGGACCGTCGGCCGCTGCCGGCGGCGAGCGGGCAGCGAGTTCCTGATTGAAGAACTCGACCCAGTTGATCGTCCCCTGGCGACTGACTCGCGCATGGATCTCGGGCGACTCGACCGCTACCCGCTCGACGACGAAAACGCGCTGCAGCGGATCGACCGTTGCCAGCACAACGTGCAGGCGCTGCAGCGACAGCAGCGGATCGCCGGCGGTATCCTTGACGACGAGGTCCCTGACGGTGACGTTTCCCGACAGGCTGAGCGACGGATGGTCATCCTCACCGCGGCGAAAGGCGAGTTTCAGCTCGCTGTCAACGGCACCGGAAACGAGCTGGATCGGCAGTCGCAATGGCAGGTAGTCGAGGTAGGGAGCAATCTGCACGTCGCGCAGATCGACCGCCAGCTCGCTCTCCTGCGTCGCGGCGAAGGGTTTGCTGCGGCCCTGGACCACCAGCGGCGCGCCGTTGAGAGAAGCCGAGAACGCCGGCTCGACGAAGATTTCGACCGAATTCGGCAGGCTGGAAATGAAGGGCAAGGCCAGGTTGACTGCGCTGAGCTGCTGCTTCTCGCCCAGCATCCGATCGTCGAAGTCCACCCTGCCGCCGGCGATCTGGATGTTGTTCACGGAAAAGCGCGCTGTTGGCTCGGTCGATGGCGGCCGGGTCATGAACTCGTCGATCAGGTCGGAGAAGTTGAAACGGCCGTCCGGCAGCCGCACCAGCGACAGCGCCGGTCCGACCAGCTTCAGTTCGCTGACCACCGGGCCGCCACGAAAGAGCGAGCTCGCCTCCAGGTTGACGAACAGCTGTTCGAATCCCGCCACCTGGTCACCGCCGCCCTTTTCCTGTACCACCAGCCCGTCGACTTGCAAGGACAAGGTGTAGGGGTTTATGCTCAGCCCCTCTATCCTCACCGGTCTGTGCAGCGCCGCGGCAAGCTCATCCACCAGCAGCCATTTGACGAGCGGCGGCATGACGAGGAAACCGAGCACGCCGATGATCAGCAGAGCCAGGGCAATCCGCAAACCGTATTTCTTCACGCGCAGGGAGGCAGTCGCGGTGGTGGGAGGGGTGTTTTCGGTCATGACGGCAGCCCCTGGGCTGACTGGGGAAAACGCCAATTTAGCACGAAGCGGACGCTGCCGCGGCGCCGTGGCACACGCGCGGCGTCGTTGGCAGAGGTGACTGGCATGTCGCGCCCGAGCGTCCTCATCGTCGACGACAACGACCTGATGCGCAGCCTCCTGCGCAGCATGCTGCGCAACAGCGAATACGAAGTCATCGGCGAGGCGCGCAACGGTGTCGCGGCCCTCGAACTCGCCGAGCGCCTGCGACCACAGATCGTCTGCATGGACTTGGTAATGCCGGAGATGAATGGCCTCGAAGCGCTCCAGGCTATCAAGGCACGACACCCCGAAATGGTCGTCATCATGTTCACCGGCAGCCCGAGCGTGACCGATGTGCATGCATCGATCCAGAATGGAGCCAGCGGCTTCATCGTCAAGCCCTTCCACGCCGGCAAGATGCTGGACACGGTCGATCGCGCCTGGCGAGCGGCACAGCAGACCGCCAGCAGCCAGCCGGTCGCCTGAGACGTCGCCACCGCGTCGTCGCCAGCGAGCGCGCGCCGGCATCGGTAGAGGGGACCGGCAAGTGCGCCGGCACCGCCGGCCGGCCGTGGCAGGCGGACCGTGGGTGGAAGCGAGTGGGCAACGCAGCGGGGCGACCGTGCAGCCGATCGCTTCACAGCCTGCGACTCAAGCGCGATGCCGACTTCGTGGAGGACAGCGGCCCGCTCGACAGCGGCCTGGCCGTGCCGACGCGGTTGGCGCCGCCTCAAAACCCGTTCTTCCACTCCCGCAACGCGGCGAACACCGCGACCTGGTCAACCGCGCCTGCACCGTGGCACCGGGCCGATTCCACGACCTCCGGCTCGGCGCAGCGGAGGAAGGGGTTGCTTGCCTTCTCGCAGGCGATCGTCGACGGCACCGTCGCCAGGCCGCTGGCACGCGCCGCGGCGACCTCGACCGCGCGCCGCTGCAGGTAGCGATTGCCCGGTTCGACCGCGAGCGCAAAGCGCAGGTTGGACTGCGTGTACTCGTGCGCGCAGTACACGGCCGTCTCGTCGGGCAACTCCGCCAGGCGCGCCAGCGAGACCGCCATCTGCGCCGGTGTTCCCTCGAAGAGACGACCACAGCCCCCGGCAAACAGCGTGTCGCCACAGAACAGGCAGCCTGCGCCATAATACGCGAGGTGACCAAGCGTATGGCCGGGCACCGCGACGACGGCGAAGCCACTGTCAAGGCCGGCAGGGTGGATCGTCTCGCCACCGCGCAAGGGGCGGCTGATGCCGCTGATCGCCTCTGCTGCCGGCCCGTAGACCTCGGCCCGGTAGTGCGCCAGCAGCGCCGCGACTCCACCCTGGTGGTCGGCATGGTGGTGCGTGACGAGAATGCTGGCGAGCTTCAGTCCCTCGCGTTCGAGGACCTCGAGCACGGGCCGAGCATCTCCCGGATCAACCACCGTTGCCGCGGCGCCTTTGCGCAACAACCAGATGTAGTTATCCTTGAAGGCTGGAATGCGGATGACGTCGAACATCGCTGAATTTTGGAAGAACTGCGGAAAATGTCAATTCCTGTTTTCGGCGACTGGCTGCAAGGTCCACAAGGGCGCTACGTCATGGCCTGGGAGCAGGCGAGCATCGATGCCGCGGTGGCCGACCTCTTTGGCTACAATGCCATCCAGCTCGGCCTGCCGGAGATCCGGCTGCTGGCGCACAACCGCATCCCGTTGCGGCAGGTGGCCGGCGAATCTGGCCTGGTCGACGTCCTCTGCGACCTGCGGCAACTGCCGTTTGCCGCCCACAGCGTAGATCTGGTGGTCATGCCGCACGTCCTCGAGTTCCATGACGACCCGCACCAGATTCTGCGTGAAGTCGAACGCATCCTGATCCCGGAAGGAGAAGTGATCATTGCCGGCTTCAATCCCTTCTCGACCTGGGGTCTGCGGCGGAAGTTGCCAGACTGCCCGGACGGTTTTCCCTGGAATGGCAACTACCTGTCACCGAGGCGCCTGCGGGACTGGCTGCAGCTGCTGGGATTCGAGGTCGAGCGCGGCAGCTTCGGCTGTTACGCGCCGCCCTGCTCGAGCGAGCGCTGGCTGCGCCGCTGGCAGCTCATCGAAGCGGCGGGCAATCGCTGGTGGAGCTTTGCCGGTGGGGTTTACCTGCTGCGGGCGATCAAGCGCGTGCATGGCATGCGGCTGATCCTGCCCAGCTGGAAACGGCAGCGAGCAGCGTCCAAGGCGCTGTCGGCGGTGAGCAAGAAGGAAGCGAACGGGCATGAGTGACGAATCCATCGTGACGATCTACGCCGATGGCGGCTGTCGCGGCAACCCCGGACCGGGTGGCTGGGGCGTCGTGCTGCAGAGCGGCGAACGCGAGAAGGAACTGTGGGGCGGTGAAGCCGCAACGACCAACAACCGCATGGAGCTGACGGCCGCGATCCGCGCCCTCGAGGCGCTCCGGCGACCCGCGACCGTGCACCTGCACAGCGATTCACAGTACCTGCAGAAGGGCATCACCGAGTGGATCCGCAACTGGCAGCGCAACGGCTGGCGCACCGCCAGCCGGCAGCCGGTGAAGAATGCCGACCTCTGGCAGCGGCTCGCCGAGCTTGCCGGCCAGCATCAGATCAAGTGGTGCTGGGTCAGGGGACATGCGGGGAATGCCGGCAACGAACGTGCCGACGCGCTGGCCAATCGCGGCATGGACGAGCTGCGGCGTAGCCAGGCTGCCCGCTAGAACGCAGACAGGGACAGCCCCAGCGATGCGAACGATCTTCCTTGACACCGAAACGACCGGCCTCGAGCACAAGCTCGGGCATCGCATCATCGAGATCGGCGGCGTCGAGATGCGCAACCGCCGCCTGACGCAACGGCATTTCCACAGCTACCTGAATCCGGAACGCGAGATCGACGCGGGCGCCCTGTCGGTGCACGGAATCAGCCGCGATTTCCTGCTCGACAAGCCGCGCTTTGCCGATGTCGCCGCCGACTTCCTCGACTTCATCCGCGGCGCCGAACTGGTCATCCACAACGCCGCCTTCGACCTCGGCTTCCTCAACGCGGAACTGGCCCTGCTCGACATGGCGCCGATCGAAACCGTCTGCCACGGTGTCTGCGATACCCTGCGCATGGCCAAGGAACTGCACCCGGGCAAGAAGAACAACCTCAACGCGCTCTGCGAACGCTACGGGGTAGACAACTCGCAGCGCACGCTGCACGGCGCCCTGCTCGACGCAGAAATCCTCGCCGAAGTCTATCTGGCGATGACCCGCGGGCAGGAAAGCCTGATCATCGATCTGGGCGACGAGCGGACGGAACGCGGCGAGGCCAGCCGCCGCCCGGCTGCCGCCGGCGGGCCACGCGAGCTGGTGATCCGACGCGCCAGCCCGGAGGAAATCGCCGCGCACGAAAAGCTGCTGGCCGCGATCGACCTCGCCAGCAAGGGCAAGTGCCTGTGGCTGCAGCGCGAGTCCGCCACCTGACGCCACTGCTCCGCTGGTTGCTGGCGTTCGCCGCCACCTGTGTCGGGACGCTGCCTGGCGTCCTCCCAGCCGCCTCGGGAGGGGCAGGCCGCGTCGCACCGGCGCCATCGCTGCAACCCTGGATCGACGCCACGCCGAGCGGCGGCCGTCTGCAGGCTCCGGCCGGAACCTACTCCGGACCGGTCGTGATCAGCCGCCCGATCCTGATCGACGGGCGCGGAGAGATCACCGTCGACGGTGGCGGCCACGGAACGGTGGTCACCGTGCGCGCCAGCGGTGTGGTCCTGCGCGGACTGCATGTGAGGAACTCCGGCGACTCGCACGACCGCATCGACTCGGGTGTGCTGATCGCAGATGGGCACAACAACCTGGTAGCGGACAACCTGATCGATGACGTGCTGTTCGGCATCACCCTGCAACAGGCGAACGAGAACCGCATCGTCGGCAACCGTATCCGCTCGCTGGCGCTGGCTGCAGCGGAGCGCGGCGACGGCATCCGGCTTTGGTACAGCATGGGCAATCGGGTCGAGAACAACGACCTGCAACGCGTTCGCGACATCACGGTCAGCAACTCGCTGCGCAACCGCTTCGTCGGCAACAGCGTACGCGACAGCCGCCGCGCCATGAACCTGCTTTTCGCCCACCGGACGCTGGTCGAGGCGAACCATCTGCACGACAACGCATCGGGAATCACCGCGCTCAACTCGGAGGGACTGATCATCCGCCGCAACCGGATCCTGCACGCCATCGACGCCAGTGGTGCCGGCGTCGCGCTCAAGGAGAGCGGCACGACGCTGCTGCACGACAACGAGATCATCCATTGCGCGGTCGGCATCCTGTCGGACTCGCCCAGGCACGCGGTCAACCGGATGGCGGTGATCGGCAATCGCATCGCGCACAACGTCACCGGCGTCAGCTTCTACGGCGAACGAGGCGGCCATCTCGTCCTGCGCAATCGCTTCGAGCACAACCTGTGGTCGGCGCTCGTCGGCGCGGGTGATCGCGAGGACGCGAATCAGTGGTGGGGGAACTACTGGGACAGCTATCAGGGATTCGACCTCGACCAGGACGGGATTGGCGATACGCCGCACGAGGTCTGGGCACACGCCGACCGAATCTGGATCGAGACACCGATGGCGGCATTCTTTCGCAACTCGCCGGCGCTGGAGATGCTCGATTTTCTCGAGCGCTTCGCTCCCTTCGCGCCACCGACGCTGCTGCTGCGTGATCCCGCGCCGCTTGCGCGGCGACCGCTCAGGGGCGACGGGCGGACATGATGCCCCAGCAGCCTGAGGGCAGGGTGCAAGCGTGATGCCTGCGGCATGCCGACCAGGGCGCCGCGCGGCACCCGTGATCAGCGCGGGAAACGCAAGCCGGCGTCAGCTCTCGCCGGGCGTCTCCGATGGGCGCCGTGGCCGCCGCATGTGCCGCCTCGGCGGTCGCGCATCCGGTGGGCGCACCTCGCCCGGGGTGTCGGTCGCAGCTTCCGGCCGCGGCCCCTGCTGCCTGGGCTCCTGCCTTGGTGCCGGCGGTTTTGCTGCCGCCTTGCGTTGCTCGGGACGACGGCCGGGGCCGGCGGCACCCTGGCGCCTGTCGGGCTGCCGCTCGCCGGGTCGATCCGGGTTGCGATCGGACTCGCGGTTTCCTGGGGCGAGCGTGATCTCGATCTCGATGATCTCGTCCCACTGCTCGTCGGTGCGATCGCGCTCGGGGATGGTGAGCAGCTCGCGCAGCCGCCGCCGCGGATCCTGGGGGGGGGAATCGTTCATGCCTCCATTATGACTCACACTGCAGTCGTCGTTCAACAGGCATGAACGTCCGTCGCTGCGCGGCGAGAGCGAAAGACGCGCGCGCCGCGCGTCGGTTCGCCCGGAAAAGCCGCTGCCACGGCACCGCAAGCGCCGCGACACGGCCCCAGACGCCCGGCGCCCTGCGCGCTGGCCACTGCCGCGCGCCGGACGTGCGGCAGGACGCCACCAGCGCCGGTCTTCCGGCGCGGCCAGTCTGCAAGGGAGAGAGGGTGTGACGAAGCCGCTGTGGGACGAAGCCGGCGGTGGTCGAGGATCAGTGGTCAGCGCGCAGGCTGGCGGCAAAGGTGCTCTGCAGGACTTCCGGAAACTGGAAGCGGGCCATGGTGCGGTGGATGTCGTCCTGGTTGACACCGCTGCTGCTGTCCTGGAAGCGGATCCCCAGGGGACGGCCATTGGCGGCCAGGGTGGCAAAGGCGAAGCGCCAACGTTGGGCCTCCGCCAGCCGCTCGCGCAGCTCGCCTTCGTTGCTGATCTGCACGCCCGCCTGCTTCAGTGAATCGAGAAACTGCTCGAAGGACTCGTTGCTCAGGCTACCCATTTCGCTCTCCTCTTGAGATATTGTTGGTCATCGTGCCGCGCATGCGCCGACTAACGCCCGCTGCGGGTTGCGGTTGACAAGGAAGATCAAGCTTCCGGTGACGACGTGCGCGACAGTCGCCGTGCCGGTGAATGGCGGCTCGGGTCGCGCCCGGGCCGACGCCACCAGTCGCAGCCGAACGTCGGCGGCCGGAGCGTATAGAATGCTGCCATTGCCACCCGACGCCAGCGCATGCACAAGACACGCCAGCATCTCGAACTCCTCGCACCGGCGAAGAATGCCGATTTCGGGATCGAGGCCATCATCCACGGCGCCGATGCCGTCTACATCGGCGGCCCGGCGTTCGGCGCCCGTGCCCGTGCCGGCAATTCGGTTGCCGACATCGGCCGCCTCGTCGAACATGCGCACCGCTACAACGCGCAGGTGCTGGTTGCGCTCAACACGTTGCTGCGGGATGACGAGCTCGAAGCGGCGCGGCGGCTGGCGTGGCAGCTCCACGACGTCGGCGCCGACGCGCTGATCGTCCAGGACATGGGTCTGCTCGAGCTCGACCTGCCGCCGATCGAACTGCACGCCAGCACGCAGACCAACGTCCGCTCGCCCGACAAGGCCAGATTCCTCGCCGCCGTCGGCTTCTCGCAGATCGTCCTGGCGCGCGAACTGGCGCTCGACCAGATCAGCGCCATCGCCAGCGAGACCGACGCTATTCTCGAGTTCTTCGTGCACGGCGCCCTCTGCGTCAGCTACAGCGGCCAGTGCAACCTGAGCTACGCGCAGACCGGGCGCAGCGCCAACCGCGGCGACTGTTCGCAGTCCTGCCGCCTGCCCTATACGCTGACCGCCGGGGACGGGCAGGTGATCGCCGCCGACCGGCACCTGCTGTCGCTGAAGGACAACGACCAGAGCCGCAACCTGCGGGCGCTGGTGGACGCCGGCGTCAGCTCGTTCAAGATCGAGGGGCGCCTGAAGGATCTCGCCTACGTCAAGAACATCACCGCCCACTACCGCCAGTTGCTCGACGAGATCCTCGCCGAGCGGCCGGGCTATCGGCGCAGTTCGTCGGGCGAGAGCAGCTTCCTCTTCGTTCCGCAGCCCGAAAAGACCTTCAACCGAGGCGCCACCGATTACTTCGTCCGAGGCCGCCAGGCCGACATCGGCGCCTTCGCGACGCCGAAGTTCGTCGGTGACGAGATCGGCACGGTCACCCGCGTCGGCAGCGATCACTTCGACCTTGACGGCCCGCAGGCGGTGCACAACGGTGACGGGATCGCCTGGTTCGACGCCGCCGGTGAACTGCACGGCTTGCAGATCAACCGTGTCGAAAGGAACGGCAGCGGCTGCCGGCTGTTTCCACAGCTCGCTGCCGGCGAACTGGCGACCGTGCTGCAGACCGGTACCCGCATCCATCGCAACCGCGACCAGGAGTTCGCCCGCTGCCTGGCGAGGAAATCGGCAACCCGTCGCATCGCCGTCGATCTGGTGCTGCGAGAGGATGCGCATGGCCTGGTGCTGGCGATCAGCGACGACCGCGGCGTGACGGCGCAGGCGACGCTGGCGCAGCCGCGACAGCCCGCGCGCGACGGCGAGCGGGCGCGGGCCACGATGCGCGACGGCCTCGGCCGGCTTGGCGGGACGATCTACAGCCCGCGCAGCATCGACATCGCCCTGGCAACCGACTGCTTCCTGCCGACAGCGACACTCAACCAGTTGCGTCGCGATGCGCTCGCCGCGCTCGACGCCGCCCGCCGCGCCGCCTACGAGCGGCCCGCGCGCAGAGCGGCGGCGGTTCCGCCGCCGCTCTTCCCCGAGCGCTCGCTCGACTACCTGGCGGGCGTCAGCAACCGCAGCGCGCGCGCCTTCTACGCCCGGCATGGCGTGGAGGTCATCGAACCGGCCTACGAGTGCGGCCAGCAGAAGGGCGAGGTGTCGCTGATGATCACCAAACACTGCCTGCGCTACAGCTTCAACCTCTGCCCCAGGCAGGTAAAGGGAATCCGCGCCGAGCCGATGCTCCTCATCAACGGCAGCGAACGTCTGACGCTGCGCTTCGACTGCAAGCCCTGCGAGATGCACGTCATTGGCCGGCTGCGCAGGCAGCGCGCGCTGCGACTGGCGACGCAGTAGCGGCTTCGCCGACGGCCATGAGTGACCAGTTCCGGGAGGGCGCTATGAGCGCGGCACCGCCGGTGGCCGACGCCGACGCGCCGGCCGGACGCAACCGCCGGCGCAACCTCGCCAAGGGCCGACAGGCCGATGCCGCGGCGTCCGCCGAGGTCCGCCGGTGCATTGGCGAGGCAGGCCCGGAGGGCTACCGGCGTGACCTGCTGATCGAGTTCCTGCACCGCTTGCAGGATGCCCACGGCGCGCTGCGCGCGCGTCACCTGGTGGCGCTCGCGCAGGCGATGCGACTGCCGATGGCCGAGATCCATGAGGTCGCCAGCTTCTACCACCACTTCGACATCGTCGCCGACGACGCGCCACTGCCCGGGTTGACGCTGCGCGTCTGCACCGGCCTCAGTTGCTCGCTTGCCGGTGCCGGCGACCTGCTGGCGGATATGCAGAGGCAACTCGCAGCGACCGGCGCAAGGCTGCTCGCCGCCCCCTGCATCGGTCGCTGCGAGCAGGCGCCGGCGGTACTGCTCGGCCAGCACGCCGTACCGCAGGCAACGCCGGCCACCCTGCTGCAGGTGATTTCGCGGCCGGCGACGGAGGCGTCGTCGCCGGCCGCGAACCGCTCGCTGCCGCGAGCGGTCGCCGCCTTCGACCCGGCGGCGCTCGCCGGGCACGCGGTGACGCCGGTACCGGGACAGGATCCGACACGGGTGCCGCACGCCGACTACGCGACCTACCGGGCGACCGGCGGCTATGCGCTGGCGGCCGCGGTCGCCAGCGGCACCCTGCCGGCGGCGCGGGTGCTGCAGGCGATGAATGATTCCGGTCTGCGTGGCCTCGGCGGCGCCGGCTTCCCGGCCGGCCGCAAGTGGCAACTGGTGCGCGACCAGCCAGCGCCGCGCCTGCTGGCAGTCAACATCGACGAGGGCGAGCCGGGGACCTTCAAGGACCGTACCTGGCTCGAGCGCGACCCGCACCGCTTTCTCGAGGGAGTCCTGATCGCCGCGCAGGTCGTCGGCATCGCCGCCGTCTATGTCTACTTGCGCGACGAGTACCACGAGGCGCGCGCCCTGCTCGCCGCGGCGCTGGCGGACCTCGTCGCCGCAGCGCCCTGCCCCCTGCCGACGATCGAACTGCGCCGCGGCGCCGGCGCATACATCTGTGGCGAGGAGTCGGCGATGATCGAAAGCCTCGAGGGCCGCCGTGGCGAGCCACGTCTGCGCCCGCCGTACGTCGCGCAGCGCGGGCTGTTCGGTGCGCCGACGCTGGCGCACAACTTCGAGACGCTGTACTGGGTGCGCGACATCGTCGAGCGCGGGCCATCCTGGTTTGCCGGCTTCGGCCGCCACGGCCGCCACGGCCTGCGCAGCTTCAGCGTCAGCGGCCGCGTCCGGCAACCCGGCGTCAAGCTGGCGCCGGCGGGAATCACGCTGCGTGAACTGGTGGACGAATACTGCGGCGGCATGGCCGACGGCCACACCCTCTACGCCTACCTGCCGGGCGGTGCCGCTGGCGGCATCCTGCCGGCACGGCTCGCCGACCTGCCGCTCGATTTCGATACCCTGCAGCCCTGGGGCAGTTTCATCGGCTCGGCCGGGGTCATCGTGCTCAGCCAGCACGACCGCGCACGCGATGCCGCACTGGCGATGATGCGCTTCTTCGCCGCCGAGAGCTGCGGTCAGTGCACCCCCTGCCGCGTCGGCACGGCACGCGCGGCAACGCTGATGGCAGCCGCCGACTGGGAGCACGCGCTGCTCGACGACCTGGCGCAAGTGATGGCGGACGCGTCAATCTGCGGCCTCGGGCAGGCGGCGCCGAACGTCCTGCGCAGCGTGCAGACGCATTTTCCCGGCGAAGTGGCGGCCGAGCGGAGATGAGCCACGCCGTCGATGAACAGCACGCGGCATCCGTCGCGTTCACCCTCGACGGCCACGAGCTGACGGCACGCGCCGGCGAGAGCATCCTCGACGCCGCGCTGCGGCACGGCTTCGAGATCCCGCATCTGTGCCACCAGCCGGGGCTGCGACCGGCCGGCAACTGTCGCGCGTGCGTCGTCGAGATCGACGGCGAGCGGGCTCTGGCCGCCAGTTGCTGCCGCGCACCCGAGCCAGGGATGAGCGTGCATGCGGGCAGCGGGCGCGCACGCCGGAGCCGCGACATGGTACTCGAACTGCTGCTCGCCGAGATGCCCGAGATCGGCCACAAGTGGCTCGACGCCGACGGCACACAGGCGCATGGCGAGTTGTCTGCGGCGGCGGCCCGTGCCGGCGTGCGCGTCCGCCCGCAGTTGTCGTCCGGCCGCCGGCCGCCGCCGGCGGACGATTCACACCCGGCGATGGTCGTCAACCTGGATGCCTGCATCCAGTGCACGCGCTGCGTTCGCGCCTGCCGCGAGGAGCAGGTCAACGACGTCATCGGCTACGCATGGCGCGGCGAGTCGGCGAGGATCGTCTTCGACCTCGATGACCCGCTCGGCGAGAGCAGTTGCGTCGCCTGCGGCGAGTGCGTGCAGGCCTGCCCAACCGGCGCCCTCAGCGCCCGCTCGCGCGACGGCAGCCAGGTGGTCGACCGCCAGGTGGATACGGTATGCCCGTACTGCGGCGTCGGCTGCCTGATCCGCTGCAACGTGCGCGACGAACGGATCGTCAGCGTCGACGGACGCGACGGACCGGCCAACCGCGCTCGCCTGTGCGTCAAGGGCCGCTTCGGCCTCGACTACGTGCACCACCCGCAACGCCTGACGCGGCCACTGGTCCGCCTCGCCGGCGCCGCCAAGGATGCCGCGCAGGCAACCCGCCCCGACGAGTGGCGGGCGCTGTTCCGCGAGGCGAGTTGGGAGGAAGCGCTGGCCCTGGCCAGCCGCCCCTTCCGGGAGCTGCGTCGGCAGCATGGCGGACGGACGCTGGCCGGCTTCGGCTCGGCCAAGGGCAGCAACGAGGAGGCCTATCTCTTCCAGAAGCTGGTGCGGACCGGCTTCGGCAGCAACAACGTCGACCATTGCACCCGCCTCTGCCACGCCTCCAGCGTCACCGCATTGCTCGAGGCGGTCGGCTCGGGTGCGGTCAGCAACCCGGTCAACGACGTCCGGCATGCCGAGTTGATCTTCCTCATCGGCTGCAATCCGACGGTCAACCACCCGGTCGCCGCGACCTGGATGAAGAACGCTGCCAGACGCGGCGCGCGGATCGTCGTCGCCGACCCGCGCGGCATCGACATCGGTCGCCACGCCTGGCGCGAGCTGCGCTTCCGTGCCGACAGCGACGTCGCCATGCTCAACGCGCTGATCCACACCGTCATCGACGAGGGGCTGGCCGACGAGGACTTCATCCGCCTGCGGGTCGAGAACTTCGAAGCGCTGCGCGAGCAGGTGCGACGCTTCAGCCCCGAGGCGATGGCCCCGGTCTGCGGCATCCCGGCGGCGACGCTGCGCGAGGTGGCGCGCGCCTTTGCCCGTGCCCGCAGCGCGATGATCCTGTGGGGCATGGGCGTCAGCCAGCACGTGCATGGCACCGACAACGCCCGCTGCCTGATCGCCCTGTGCGCGGTGACCGGCCAGATCGGCAGACCGGGAACCGGCCTGCACCCGCTGCGCGGGCAGAACAACGTGCAGGGAGCCAGCGATGCCGGCCTGATCCCGATGATGCTCCCCGGCTACCAGCGGGTCGACGACCCCGCCGCGCGCCGCCGCTTCGAGGCTTTGTGGCGGCTGCCGCTGGACGACCGGCCGGGCTACACCGTGGTCGAGATCCTGAACCTGGCACTGGCCGCCGAGAGCGATCCGCACAAGGTGCGCGGCATGTACATCATGGGCGAGAACCCGGCGATGAGCGACCCCGACCTGAACCACGCGCGGCAGGCTCTGGCCGCTCTGCAGCACCTCGTGGTCCAGGACATCTTCATGACCGAGACCGCCTGGCTGGCCGACGTCGTCCTGCCGGCGTCGGCCTGGCTCGAGAAGACCGGCACCGTCACCAACACCGACCGCATGCTGCAACTCGGCCGGCGGGTGCTGCAGCCACCCGGCGACGCCCGCGCGGACCTCTGGATCGTGCAACGGCTGGGCCGCGGACTCGGCCTCGACTGGCGCTACCCGGGCGAGGAATGCGGCGTCGCGGCAGTCTTCGAAGAGATGCGCCAGGCCATGCCGTCGCTGATCGGCGGCATCTCGTGGCAGCGGCTGCAGCAGCACGGCAGCGTCACCTACCCCTGCCTGGACGCCGACGACCCCGGCCAGCCGATCGTCTTCATCGACCGCTTCCCGACCGCCAGCGGGCGCCTGCGGCTGGTGCCGGCAGGCCTGGTCAGCGCCGACGAGACGCCCGACGCCGATTACCCCTTCGTCCTCATCACCGGCCGCCAGCTCGAGCACTGGCACACCGGCAGCATGACGCGGCGGACACGGGTGCTCGACGCCATCGAGCCGCTGGCGACGGTGTCGATGAACCGCAGCGACATGGACGCGCTGTCGCTTCGCCCGGGCGACCTCGTCACCGTACAGTCGCGGCGGGGCGAGGTCGTCATGCATGCGCGCGCCGATGCGGGAACTCCCGCCGGCACGGTCTTCATGCCCTTTGCCTACCACGAAGCGGCCGCCAACCTGCTGACCAACGCCGCTCTCGACCCGGCAGCCCGCATTCCCGAGCTGAAGTACTGTGCCGTGCGGCTGCACCGCGGCGGCCGCATCGAAGCGGCTGCCGGCTACGCCCGGCCAGCGCCGGCAGCCGATGCCGACTGAGCGCGATCCCGTTCTGCCGCGCCTGACGCGTGCGACGGCGTGCCTGACGCAGGAGATACGCGTCCTCGACGCGGCCGGCGAGGAGCGGACGATCCGCATCCCGGACGAGCGGCCGCTGACGGTCTACGTCGACCGGCACGAACTGGTGACGCTGATGACGCTCGGCCAGTATCCGGAGTGGCTGGTGCTCGGCTACCTGCTCAACCAGCGGCTGCTCGACGATCCACGGCAGGTGGACTCCGTGACGGTCGACTGGTCGGTCGACGCGGCTGCGGTGCGGACGCGCAACGGCCGTGGCGGCAGCAAGGCACTGCGGACAGGCGCCGTACGCCCGGTGCTCAATACCGGTTGTGCCCAGGGAACGATGTTCGCCGAGCAGATGGCCGACCTCGGGACGATGCGGCTGGCGGCCGCGGACAGCGCGCGCATCGATCGGTCGACCCTGCTGGCGGCGCTCGAGCGGATGCGGACGCAGCCCAGCGTCCACCGCGACGCCGGCTCGGTGCACGGCACGGCGCTTTTCCACGGCAGCGAACTGCTGTTCTTCGTCGAGGATGTCGGCCGCCACAATGCCGTCGACACCGTTGCCGGCTGGATGGCGATGCACGGCATCGACGGCGACGACAAGCTGCTGCTCACCACCGGCCGCCTGACCAGCGAGATGGTGATCAAGGCCGCGCGCATGCGCGTGCCGATCGTCGTCTCGCGCAACGGCATCAGCGCGATGGGGCATTCGCTTGCCGAGCGACTCGGAATGACCCTCGTTGGACGCGCCACCGGTCGGCGCTTTCTCTGCTACACCGGCGCCAGCCGCTTCGACCCGGATCCGCCAGCAGCCGGCCCGCCGCCGCTGCGCTAGCGACTCCGGCACCCCGATACCCGCGACCGGACGGCGAACACCGCCGTCGCGGCAGCAGGCCGCCTGCCGGCGATGCCGCAGCCCGCCTGCGGCAACCTCCACGGGCCGCGGCCCGGCGGGCGATGGGCCGGCTGGCGACCGGGCCAGCTCCAACGCCGCGGTGTCGGCCTTCTTTACACCCGTCGCCCCGCACAACCCGGGATTCTTCCCAACACCCTGTTACAGAACATGTTTCTGTCCCGGGACCAGTTCTTGCTTATCGTACTCGTTCGCATCGCCTGCGAACCGTGTGCCGTCTCACCACCGTGTCATCAGCGAAAGGAATACAGTCATGAACCTGATCTGCAAGTCCGCAGGCGCCCTTGCCGCCATGCTGCTGGCTCCCGCGGCGGGAGCCGCCCTGCTCACCTTCGAGGCCGCCGGCGCCAATGCCGCAGCCATCACACCCACGCGCGATGCCTTTCGCGCGGCCGTCGGCGGCGGCACCACTGCCGGCGCCAATGGTTCCTTCGGCGGTCTTCGCCGCGAAATCAACTGGGATGGCGTGCCGGACATCCGCGCCGACCCCAACCCCCTGCCGGCAGACTTCTTCAACGTCAATTCGCCGCGTGGAGCGGTGTTCACGACGCCGGGAACAGGTTTCCTGGTCAGTGCCAACTCCGGCCAGGCCTCGCCGGTCCTGTTCGGCTTCCCGAACGACTTCCAGACCTTCAGCCCGCAACGACTGTTTACCGCCGTCAACAGCAACATCACGGACGTCAGCTTCTTCGTCCCCGGGACGACGATCGCTGCCACGACGAGCGCTTTCGCTGCCATCTTCGTCGATGTCGAGGTCGCTGGCCTGACGACGATGGAGTTCTTCGACGAGAGCGGGTCGTCGATATTGTCACGCGACGTCCTCGTCGGCGGCAACCAGGGGTTGAGCTTCCTCGGTGCGGTCGCCGGTGCAGGCGAGCGGATCAGCCGCGTCCGGCTGACTTCCGGCGCCAACACCATCGTCGCGAATGGCACGCTCGGCAACCCCAACGACGATGTCGTCGTGATGGACGACTTCCTCTATGCCGAACCCAGGCGCGCCGTGCCGGAGCCATCCGGTCTCGCACTCGCCGGCCTCGGCCTGCTGGGCGGCCTGCACTGGCTGCGCCGCCGGCGGCCGGATGCCTGACGCGCCCGCCGCAAGGGCAACTCCAGCAGCCCATTCCGTGACCGCGGTCGGCTGATCGCCGTCGCGAAACGGGCAACACGGCCAGCGCTCCGCAGCGCAGCAGACGCTGTGCTGCTCGCTGTACGACGCTCGCCCGGCAGCTCCCACAGGCGAGCGCATCGCCTGCGGCCGCTTGCCGTTGCGCCCGTGGTTGGCGAAACGACGCCCGCGCCCACCCGTCGCCGGCGGCACCCCATCCACCCGGCGGACACGCCGCCATCCCCTCCACCGACAGCCAGCGCCGACGGCCCGTCGCCGCGACAACGCATGGACGCAGCGCCGCCGCACGCCTGCCTGTACAATGCGCCGCGTTGCAGGTGCTGCGGAAGGATTCTCCGACCGCGGTCAAACGGGAAAGCGGTGCGTCGCCAAACGACAAGTCCGCTGCTGCCCCCGCAACGGTAAGCGAGTGCGGACGCGCCATCATGCCACTGGACCCTGATCCGGGAAGGCGGCGCGTCAAGACTTGCGAGCCCGGATACCGGCCTGTGACAAGCAGCGGAAGTGCCGCGGGGCGTGGCGCCGGTTCCAGGCTTGTCGCCATCCTCCAGTCGCTTCCTTTTCAGTCATTCCGGCCTGCGGGGACGCCTGCCGGGAAAGGGAAAGCCATGAATCCACGCCTGCCGCGGCTCGCCGCGGCCCTGCTCGTCACCTGTAACGCACCGCTGCGCGCCGACGACGCGCGCGACGCCGATGTGGTGGTCGTCACCGCCACCCGCTTCGCCGAAACCGAGTCCCGTCTGCCGGCCAACATCAGCGTCATCAGCCGCGAGGACATCCGCAACAGTCCGGCGCGTGACCTGCCGGGAATCCTCAAGTCGAACGCCGGCGTCGTCGTACGTGCGCTGTCGGGCAGCCTCGGCATCGACTCGACGATCGACATCCGCGGTTTCGGCGAAAGTGCCGGCAGCAACACGCTGATCCTGCTCGATGGCCAGCGACTCAACCCGATCGACCTCGGCAGCGTGAACTGGTCGGCGATCCCCCTCGACAGCGTCGAGCGCATCGAGATCCTGCGCGGCGCCGGCAGTGTCCAGTATGGCGACAAGGCGACGGGCGGCGTCGTGAACATCATCACCGACAAGGCCGGCCGCCCGCGTTTCGGCGCGACCCTCGGGGTCGGCACCTATGGCACGCAGACCGCCGACCTCAATGCGGCCGCCGGCAACGCCAGCGGCTACATCAACGCTTTCGCGCACTACGCCGACACCAACGGCTGGCGCGCCAACAACCAGGCCGACCAGCTCGCGCTGAGCGGGCGCGGCGGCATCTACCTCGCCCGCGGCGACGGCGAGGCCTTCCTCGACTACTCGGTCTACCGGGACAGTTCGGGGCTGCCCGGCTACCTGCTCGCGGCCGACTATCCGTCGCGACCACAGAAGTCGATCTTTCCCGACGACTCGCAGCGCAGCAACGGTTACCGCCTGCGTCCCGGCATCACGCTGCCGCTCGGCGACAGCCTGCGCCTCGACGCCGAAGTCTCGGTCGAACGCCAGGACAGCCACTTCCGCTACGTATCGTTCGCCAGCGAGGCCGACCGGACGCGCGAGAGCTGGTCCTTCACGCCACGCCTGCGCTGGCAGCACGGACTTGGTGCGATGGCCAGCGAAACGGTATTCGGCTTCGACCACTACTCCGGCAAGGTCGACGCCAGCTATTCCTCGGCGCCGCGACAGAACGCCCGCCAGGACAGCAACGGCGTCTATTTCCAGAACGTCACCACCTTCGGCGGCGGCTGGAGTGGCCTGCTCGGCGCGCGCTACCAGAGCATGGACCAGTCGGCGGAGCAGGCAGCCTACCCGGCCTGGTTCCAGCCCGCCATCGAAGGCAGCGCGCGCAACTCGGCAACCGCCTGGGACATCGGAGTCAATCATGCCGGCAACGGCTGGCGTGCCTACGCCAAGGCGGGCAGCACCTTCCGCTTTCCGACCACCGACGAACTGTTTGGCTACGATCCGATCAACGGTGTCCCGGTCTTCGCCGGCAACCTCAAGCCGCAGACCGGGACGGTGCAGGAGATCGGTGGCAACGCCAGCTTCGGTCCGCTGCGTGCGCGTGCCGCCTTCTACCACATGAACCTCGACGACGAGATCGCCTTCGACGGCACGCTGTTCGCCAACGTGAACCTCGATCCGACGCGCCGCCAAGGCTTCGAACTCGAGACGAACTGGCAGATCGCCCCGTCTCTGGCGGCGCTGCTGAGCTACAGCTACACGCGCTCGACGTTCCGCAGCGGCGCCTACAGCGGCAACCAGTTGCCGCTGGTACCCCGCAACTCGGCTGCCGCGAAGGTCGCCTGGGACGGCGGCAGCATGGGCCGCTACGTGCTGGTCGGCACCTATGTCGGCGAACGCTACTTCAGCGGCGATTTCGCCAACACGCTCGACAAGCTGGACGGCTATACGACGGTCGACCTGACGGCAACCTGGGACCTCAAGCCGTGGTCGATCACCGCCCGCCTGCTCAACGCCTTCGACCAGGTCTACGCGCCGTTTGCCGGCTACTCGGCCTTCCAGGGTTACTACTACTACCCGGCCGACGGACGAACCTTCCTGATGACCGCCAGCTACGCCATCCGCTGATGCCGAACCGTCGCCGCGCCATCCTGATCCTCGTCCTGCTGGTGCTGCTGGCGCTGGCGAGTCTGTGGACGGCACTGGCAACGGGCAGCATCCGCTTCGGCACGGCAGAGGTGCTCGCCGCACTCATCGGCAACGACCCACCCGGCGCCGACGTCATCCTGCAACTGCGCCTGCCGCGCGCCCTCGCCGGCTTTGCCTGCGGTGGACTGCTGGCACTGGCCGGCGCGCTGATGCAGGTGCTGCTGCGCAACCCGCTCGCAGATCCCTACATTCTCGGCATCTCGAGCGGTGCCGGCAGTGGCGCCCTGTTCGCCATGCTGCTCGGGCTGCCGGCGTTCGCGATCGACGGACTGGCCTTTGCCGGCGCCCTCGGCACGATGCTCCTCGTCTTCGGGCTGGCGCACGGCGATGGCAGCTGGACGCAGACGCGCCTGCTGTTGACCGGCGTCATCGTCGCCGCCGGCGGCGGCGCGCTGGTCACCCTGATGCTGGCGATCGCCCCGGAGGACCGCCTGCGCGGCATGCTCTTCTGGCTGATGGGCGATCTCGCCCAGACCGTCAGCCCGTGGCCACCGTTGGCGATACTCGCCGCGACACTCATCCTGACGATGCCCTTTGCCCGCCAGCTCAACCTGCTGGCGCGCGGCCTGCTGCAGGCGCAGGCGCTCGGTGTCGCAGTCAACCGCCTGCGCCACACCGTCTACCTGCTGGCAGCACTGGCAACCGCCGCGGCGGTGACCAGCGCCGGCGCGATCGGTTTCGTCGGCCTCGTCGTGCCGCACCTGCTGCGACTCGCCAGCGGCAACGACCACCGGCTGCTGCTGCCGGCAGCGGCACTCGCCGGTGGTTCGCTGCTGCTGCTGGCCGACACCCTGGCGCGCACCCTGATCGCGCCGCAGCAACTGCCGGTCGGCGTGCTGACCGCATTGATCGGCGTGCCGGTCTTCCTTGTCCTGCTGTCGCGGCAGCCGAAATGAGCGTGCCGCTGCTCGCCACCCGGCAACTGCTGGTCGAAATCGGTGGCATGACGGTCACCCGCGGGCTCGACCTCTGCCTGGCCGCAGGCGAGCGGCTCGCCATCCTCGGCCGCAACGGCAGTGGCAAGTCGACGCTGCTGGCGACGCTGGCCGGATTGCGCCCGACCAGCGGCGGCACGGTCCTGCTCGCCGGCGAGGATCTGGCGCGCATGCCGGCACGCCGCGCCGCGCTGCAGCGAGCATGGTTGGGCCAGTCACAAAACGATCCATTCGCTTCGACGGTACTGGAAACGGTCCTCACCGGCCGCCATCCGCACCTCGGGCGCTGGGACTGGGAGAGCCGGCGCGATGCCGAACTGGCGCGCAGCGCCCTGCGGGCCGTCGGCTTGAGCGGGTTCGAACGGCGTCAGGTCGGCACCCTTTCCGGCGGCGAACGCCAGCGACTGGCGATCGCCACCGTGCTGACGCAGGCACCGGCACTCTACCTGCTCGACGAGCCGCTGTCGCACCTCGACCTCAACCACCAGTTGGCGGTGCTCGAACTGTTCGCCGGCGCGACGCGCGACCGCACCGCCGGCGTCGTCATGGTTCTGCACGACCCGGCCCTCGCCCACCGCTTCTGCGACCGCGCGCTGCTTCTGTTCGGCGACGGGCGCAGCGAAAGCGGGCCGGTCGACGACATCCTGACGGCGGCGATCCTGTCCGGACTGTACGGCCACCCCCTGCGCCAGTTCGACGACGACGGCCACCGCTTCTTCGTGCCACAATGAGCAAGCCATGCGCTTCCTGAGCCACTGCCTCGTTTGCATCGCCGGCATCGTCCTGCTGCCGCAGGCGCGCGGCGAGACCGTCGTGCGCGACGATGTCGGCACGACGGTCCGGCTCAAGGCACCGGCGGCGCGCATCGTCGCCCTCGCGCCGCACATCGTCGAGATGCTCTACGCCGCCGGCGCCGGCGGCCATCTGGTGGGCGCCGTCGACTACAGTGACCATCCGCCGCCGGCCAGGCGGCTGGCCCGCGTCGGCGGCTACTCGCGAGTCGACCTGGAAGCTGTCGTCGCGCTGCGACCCGATCTCGTCATCGCCTGGGAAAGCGGCAACGACATGAGCCAGGTCGACAAACTGCGGGCCCTCGGCCTGCCGGTCTACGTGTCGCAACCGAACGCCCTGCCGGAAATACCCGACCAGATCGAACGTCTGGGCGAACTGGCCGGCACGCAGGCGAGTGCCCGCGCCGCTGCCGCGGCCTTCCGCGAGCGTCTGGCGGCGCTGCGGACCGCGCACGCCGGCAAGCCCGTGGTGCGGGTCTTCTACCAGATCTGGAAGGCGCCGCTGACCACCGTCGGCGGTCCGCAGATCATCAGCGACGCCATCAGCCTGTGTGGCGGCGAGAATGTCTTCGGCCACCTGCGCCGGATGTCGCCGACGGTCAGCGTCGAAGCCGTTCTGGCGGCCAACCCCGAGGCCATCGTCGCCACCGGCATGGGCGACGCGCGCCCCGACTGGCTGCACGACTGGGACCGGTGGACCGGCATGACGGCGGTGCGGCGCGGCAACCTCTTCCACATCAACCCGGACATCATGCAGCGGCACACGCCGCGCATCCTCGACGGCACCGAGAAGCTGTGCGCCGCGCTCGACGTCGCCCGCAGCAGGCGACCGCAGCCCTGAAGCAGAAGTGATCGCCTGGCCGCATGACCGCGACAACCGCTGCGCCCATCGGCAGATCGGCGCGCAGTGCCCGCGCCTCTTTCACGAATGTCCGCTTTGTCGAAGGCCTCCATTGCCAGCGCCCGCAGGCGCAGATCGCTTGTCGACGTGACATCGATTGCGCGAACCGGCAATCACGGCGGACCGACAGGGAAGGCCGGGGCGCCCGGGCTGGCGGTCCATGCGTCGCAACCGAACACCATGGCGGAGGATGGCGAGCGGCCATGCCTCAGGATCGGACGGTCGCCTCGACACCGCCTGACTCGTGCCAGCCGAGCAATTCGATCTGCATGAGTTCGCCTGCCGGACGTGCCCGCCGCGAGGGATCGCCGCACCGGGCAGCGAGCGTTCCTCTCGCCTGCCGGCCGGTGCCGTCGGGCTGAGGGCTCAGCCCGGCCGGCTGGCGTTGCGCAGGGATATCTGCTGGTTCATCGTCCAGAAGTCATACAGGACGCCGACCAGGAAAAGCCCGCCAGTGAGCAGGTAAAGGAGGCCCGTCAGCCACTTGCCCTGATACATCCGGTGCACGCCGAAGATGCCGAGGAAGGTGAGCAGCAGCCAGGCGACGCTGTAGTCGATGGCGCCGGAATGGAAACGCAGGTCCGCGTCGCGGTCCATGCCCGGGATCAGGAACAGGTCGATCAGCCAGCCGATGCCCAGCAGGCCGAGCGTGAAGAACCAGATCGTCCCGGTCACCGGCTTGCCGTAATAGAAACGGTGGGCGCCGAGAAAGCCGAAGAGCCAGAGCAGGTAGCCGATGAGTTTGCTGTGATTGTCCCTTTGTTGCATGCGAACCGCTCCGTGTCGTCAAGTGCGTGTATTGTCAATCCT
Source organism: Candidatus Accumulibacter similis (assembly GCA_013347225.1). Lineage (NCBI taxonomy): Bacteria > Pseudomonadati > Pseudomonadota > Betaproteobacteria > Candidatus Accumulibacter > Candidatus Accumulibacter similis. The sequence goes on from CP054595.1 coordinate 4,531,580, forward strand.
TCCCGGTCCGGCCGGGGGGTTTCGCTCGAAGCAATGACGCATTAAAAAACCCCGCCGCGGCGGGGCTCGATGGAGCGGCAGAGGTTCGCCTACTGCTTGCGGCGCGAAGCCACCATACCGAGGAGGCCAAGACCGAGGACCGCCAGCGTGCCCGGCTCGGGAACGTCGAACTCCTGCTTCAGCTTCGCTTCGAGGGCACCCTGGAAGGCGACGAAATCCGCGGCGTTGCCGAAATTGGTTCCGGAGGTGCCAACCCAGCTGCAATTGGCAGCACCACCGATACCGAGGCAGTTGACCGAGTCGATGGGGGGTGTGACGGCGTCGGCGACCGTTGCGGGGTTGCTGCCAAGGTTGTTCGCACCGTCGGTGGTGACGTCGATCAGCAGCTTGATGTCGGCCCCGAGGCTCGTCTCATAGGCGGTCAGCGCGTTTGCGGACAGGGTGATCGCATCGCCGATCGCCGTCGCACCGGTGTTGATGCCGCCGCGACCGGGATCGAGGGCGCTCAGGGCGCTCGTCAGATTCCCGAGAATCGTCGCATCGGTGATCTCCTGCGTCGCGAAGAACTGCGAGAAGTTGGCGCCGAAGATGCCGCCGCCAATCGCCACTTTGCCGAAGAGCGCCGGGGTCGCGGTGAAAACGTTGTTGAGGGCCGTGACGTACGAGGTGATCTGCTGGGTGAACTGGGCGCCCGAGATGCTCCCGGAGCCGTCCATCGTCAGGTAGAGGGCGGTGGTCGGGGCCGCCTGCGCGCTGCTGACGCCAACGGCGAGTACGGCCGTCGCCAGGATGGACTTGACTGCATGTTTGATGGGTTTCATGTTCTCTCTCCGCAATGGCGAATGGTCGGTCTGGGTTGACGTGGGCAGGGAAAGACGCCTTTCCCTGCGAGCACTGAAGCATGATCCGTGCCATAAAACTTATGTTGTTGATCCAGAAAACTTATGGTCTGACGGGAAGCGCTCGGAAACGCATCGATGTAAGTTATATCGACAGCCGGCGGCTGCAGCAGGAACCATGCAGGGCGATCTGAGCGACGCCGCAAGGCCGATCGGCTGCTGCTGCCCCATGAGAAGCGCATCCGCCTGCCCGGCCGGTGCGCCAGCCAGAAAGGAATCGCCGCCTCGGCCAATGATCGCTGCCGTTGGCCTGACGCGTCAGCGCCATGACCCGCTCCGGCAGCCGCTGCGGCAGCCGTTCGTTGCGGTCGATCACCGAGTAGCGGTGACCGAAATCGTGCACCTCGCGGTCAGCGCAGCCGTGTTCGCCATCGAGCAGCGCGCGCGACCGCTCGGCCGGGCGATCGCGCAGTTGCGGGTCGCAGGCGCCGGCGACGGTCCGGGAGTGCGGGATCCGTTGGCGAATCGCCTGTCCCGGGAGCCGGATGGTCCCGTCAGCCACGCAGCAGCGAGGGAACGGTACACAGGCCCAGGCTCCCGGCCCATCGGTCACGCCGCTCGGTGCCCCAGAAGCGGCCGGCTTGCACCTCGCAAACATCGCCGGCGTCATGCCGTCTCCCGCGCGGCCTGACGCCTGATCGCCTCAAGAGTGCGCGCCGCGATGTCGCCCATTTCGTCGCCAAAGAAGTTGACTGGCCAGTTTTCGATCTCACCGCAGACATTGAGGCGCAATGTCTCCAGCTCCGCGCTCGCACCTTCTGGCTTGGCGAAATACACCGCGACGTCGGTCGCCTCGATCCGGCGCTCCGCGACCCGGCGCTGCCAACGCGTGAGGAAATGCTCGGAGTGGGTCTCGATGATCAACTGGGTGCCGCGGGCGCTGCCGCTCTCGTTGGACTGCACCGCGCTGATGAAGGCATCCGCCAGGTTGGCCTGGGCCGAAGGATGCCGATGGATTTCCGGTTGCTCCATCCAGACCACCGAATTGGGCGGTGAATGGAAAGCCTGGACCAGCGCGGGGAGCACCTGCGAGACGCCCACCCCGACGTCCGTCAGCTTGACCACTGGCGACCTGGCATGGGTCCGTACCAGGACTTCGTAGTCCTTTCGCCCCTCGGCCAGCGGGTGGACCTCGAAACTGTCGATGACCCCCAGGTCGCGCAACCAGCCAGCGATGAACACGTCAAACGGCTGCAGCCACTGCCTCGGAGCGCGGTTCAGCTTGCGCCCCTGCCCGGTCGCCGCCAGCAGCGCGGCGATCGCATGCTCACCAAGCACCCCGACATGCGGCGGCGTCTCGCCCGCCCACTGGTAGACAGGGCGTGCCGACTGGCGCAGCGGTCCGAGGTAATACATGCGCTCCAGCATTTCTTCGGCCTGCAACGCAAAGTCGGCCAGGAAGTCGGCGTTCTGATTCCGGGCCAACAGAAGGTGGCCGAGGCTGGACTTGCCGGAACTGTTGGTGCCGAAAATCACGGTCAACGGCGCGAGCGGAACCATCTCGGTGTCCTTCCACGCCTTGAAGTTCTGGATCTGCATCCGGGTCAGCATGACGACTCATTTCGTTCAGCGGGCAGCAATATGCAGCGCATCCCACACTGCCCGCATTGGGCAGCGGTTGCGATATTCGCCGAGTTCGCGGGTTGCATTCCTGTCGAGGACGCACAGCAGCTTCGGCGCTTGCCGACCGCAAGAACGCTGGCTGAGGGCAGAAGCTTCGTTCTTCGACGGAAGAACTGCCGACGATGCCAGGCAAGGTAGCCGATGTGTGGCGCGGCCAACTCCGCCGGCCGCCAGCCCGGCTGCACCCCAAGCCGCACCTGCTGCTTGCCCGACAGTTCAGGGCTCACCAGCAGCCCGCCATCGTCGTCGAAGCTGATCCAGCCGCCATCGAACAGCGCATCCAGCTGCGGCGCCAGCAACAGGCCATTGAACACGCCGAGACGCTCGGCGTCGCTGTCGCACGGCGCCCAGGGCTTGATGTGCGAGGCGCGCAGCAGCGGCAGAACGTCGAGCCCGGTGACGGCGCAGCGCCCTTGCCAATAATCGATCACCAGCCAGCCGCCGTGCCGCTCCGGCGTGCGGTCGAAACCCCCGTCCAGCGCCGCCTTCTCGATGCGGGCCGCGACCAGCGCGCTGGGCGCGGCTGCAACGGCGCTGGCCGTCTCCCCGTCACCCCGCCGAAACATCTGCCAGGCGCCGAGGAAGGCTGCCAGGTCGCGGTGCGACCCGAAGGCGAGCCCGACCAGGTAGCTGCCGCGCTGGCCGGAAACGGTGCGCCCGCGCCGGGTGGCAGCATGGCCGCCCAGCCATTGGGACAGCTCACGTTCCGTCCGGCCGAGCAGCGGCGCCAGCGCCTTCGGCGCAAGGCCGATTTCCACCGCGTTGCCCGCCGCGTTGCCGGAAAAATGCACGGCGCAGGTCTGGTTCGCCGAACTGGCGCGCTTCGTTGTTCTTGAGGACGCGGAAGGTTTCGGAGGGGTAGTCGGCGCCCATGACGTCGGCGGGGTCGAGAATGTAGCGCAGTTCGTCACGGGTGAGGCCGTAAAGGCGAGCGCAGGTCGCGTCGAGTTCGGCGCGTAGGAGGGCGCGGCGCTCCGGGTTCCAGGCGAATGGCGGGCCGGCGTGGCCGATGTCAGCTGCCCGGGGCGCGAGGTCGTGGGCGGTGTAGGTCAGTTCAAGGACGCGCGGGACGATGAAGGCGAGGTCTGCGTCGGTCTAACGGTCGGGTGGGAGCACCGGCAACTGCTTGAAGACGAAATACTTCATGGGCGTGCCGCCTGTCTTGTGGCGCGCCACGAAATCCACTGTCAGTGAAGACAGATTGCCAAGCAACGCGGCGAATGCACGCATGTCTTCCCGCGGCGCAAACAGCATCAGCGGCATCTGGCTGCCTACCCCTACTCGCGGCACCACCGACGCAATCACCGTGCGCTCGTCGGTTGCGCGGCAGATGTCCCGCCAGCCCATCAGCCAGCCGCGCGACCAGCCCTTAACGGCCAGGCCGGATTCGACTTCGGTGGCATCGACCCAGTAGCGCGGCGTGACGCGAAAATTCGGGTCCTGCTTGGCGTCGACTGCAACATCGCTGCTCGATCCGTCGGCAGCGCAGGTCGCCCAGCGGTGGTCGAACTGGTGGACCACCTTGGCCTCGTAAAGCGGCAGTCGGCCGGGCGCCGGGGCGTCGCGGAACAGGCCCCTATCGTTGGCCATGTCCAGTTGCCGCATGAACGAGATGCCCCACGGGTTGCGCTCGTGCGGGCCGTCGGCGATCAGCACCGGCGCGGCGCGGTAGACCTTCTTGGTCAACTCGGCATCGCGCTCGCTGGGAAAAACAGGACAGGTCAGGGTGTTGGGGTTGATCGGGCGGAATTCGTCGGGTGTCAGCCGGAACCTCCGGGGCGGTTCCGCCAGTTGCACCGCCTGCGTGGCGAAGCAGACGAACTCGGCGGCCACGGTGCGGCCGAGGGTCAGCAGGCAGAACTTCATGCGTCTATCCACTGCCGGAAACAGGCGCTCTCGATTCTCGATGTCGTAGAGGCTGGCCAGCCGCCCGCTCTGGGTCAGGTCGCCGAAATAGGCCTCGGTGCCGTCGTCGGTGGCGATGCCGGTCGGTACGATGAAACCGGCCCGCCCTTCATCACGGACCAGTTGCGCAAAGGTCTCGGCAAACAGCGCGTAGGTGTTGACATCCCCGACGCCCGTCAACGGGTAGCGCCCCGAATCGTGGGCCAACAGGTTGGCCGCCTCGGCGATGCGGAGGGCGACGAGGAAGTCGGCGTGCAGGACCTGCTCGGCGACGTTGGGCGGCGCCAGACCTTGCGCCGCTTCGACTTCCGGATAGAGCCTATGCAGCAGCATGCCTTCGCGCAGCAGTTCGATGCGCCGACCGCGCTCGGCCTTGTGCGGCGCCTCGGCGATCAGCGGGCTGCGGCTGGCGAAGAACTCCTCCTCCTGCAGCTTGATCCGTTCCCACGGCGGGTTGCCGAGCAGCACCGCGAAGCCGCCCTTCGCCCGCACCTGCGGGAAGGCCTGCCGCCAGTGAAGGGTCTGCGCCGTCTGCGCGGCACGCGCGGCGGCCTCGGGCGCAGCGTCGAAGCCGAGGGCGAGGTTCAAGGCGGGGCGCGAGTTCGACGGCGAGCGGATTCCTGTCCACACCGTAGACGCAATGGGCGACGACCTCGCGCAGCGCGTGGCGGTAATCGGCGGGCAGCGGGCTACCGTCGGTCGCGGACAGCCGGGCGACTTCCTCGGCGATGCGGCGGGCGGCTGCAAGGAGGAAGTGGCCCGAACCGCAGGCCGGGTCGCAGACGAAGAGTTCGAGCAGCGCCTGTACCGGCTGCCGCGGGTGGGCGGCCAGCGTTTGCGCGATCACCGGGTCGAGCGCGCTCTTGATCAGTTCCTGCACCAGGCTGTCGGGCGTGTAATACGAGCCGCTGAGCTTGCGCGCATTGCCCTTGGTGCTGCCCCCGGCCTGTGCCGCTGCGTCGCCGATGAAGCCGAAGCGGCGAACGCTGGCGCTCAGGGTCAGTTCGGGCACCAGTTCGAGCAGGCTTTCGTGGACGCTGCCGAGTTCCTCGGAATCCATGTCGCAGTAATTGACGCGCGACAGCGCGGCGCCGTCGCGGAAGAAGCAGAGGCCGAAGAGCGCGCTGAACAGCGACTGGTTGTCGAGCTGGGCGGCGTCGAGGTCCGCGCATTGCGCGGCGTCGAAGAGGCCACCGAGCGCCGGCAGGCGAAGCGCCGGCTGGCCGCCACCGAGGCCGGCGAAGGTGATGGCCAGCGCCTGCCAGAGGTCGGCATGGCGATAGTAGCTGCGCCGCCGGGCGGCCAGCCGGCACAGGCGGGCGAGGCTGTGGCCGGCGAGGTAGCGCGCCCGGGCCTCGCCGCTGGCCTCGGGTGCGAAGACGAGTTCGCGATCCTCCATGGTGGCGAGGAAGATGAAGCGGTAGACGAGGCGCAGCAGTTGCTCGAAGTAGGTTTGGGTGCCCAGCTCGCCGCTTTCGATGCGGCGGCGCAACTCGCCGTTGGCCGGGTGGGAGAGAAAGCCGGTAGCAAGCACACGCAGGGCAGCGGCGACGCCTTCGCGCAGCCGGTCGCGGACGCGGATGCCGACTTCCTGGGCGGTTTAGCGCCAGTGTTCGAGCGGGCAGTCAGCCGGCTCGGCGCCGGCCTGACCGAAACGCGTGGCGTGGGCGAGCAGCCAGAGAGCGGCGAAATCGCGGTAGAGGCCTTCGCTGAAGACGGCTTCGAGATCGGCCTCGATGTAGGCGGGCCGGGTCAGACTGGCGTTATCGCGCAGGACGCGCAGCTTGAGGCCGTTGCTGACGATGGCCCAGAGCGAGGCGTGGCTGGCATTGAGAACCTCCTGGGCAAGCAGGAAGGGCGAACGGCGGCGCGTGCCGTCGCCGTGCCGGCTGCCCGGCTTGTCGAGCGGCTGGCCGTGACCGGCGAAGACAAGCGGCACGCGGCCGTCGACCGCGGCATGGCCGATGGGGAAGCTGCGCTCGCCGATGACCACCGGGCCGACCCGCCTGATGTCCGCAAAGCCAAGCACGCGGCGGCAGAAGGGTTCGAGGAAGTCGTGGGCGCTCACCCCTTGCCGGCGTCGAGATCGGCGCGTTCGCGGCGGGCGGCGAAGTCCTGCCAGAGGTTCTGCGCGATCTTCCAGTAGCGGCCGATCTCGTCGCGCAGCTTGAGGCCGCGCGGGACGTCGCAGTCGCTCTCCGACTGCTCCTCGGCTTCGAGGTGGGCGATCCGGTTGAGGAAGTCGGGCGCCAGCAGGCCGCCTTCGATGGTCAGGGCGGTGAACGCGAGTTCGGTGCTCGAGCGACGGGCCATGGGCGGGTCAGGTGCGAAAACGGAGCAGGTTGCGGGCGATGGTGTAGCAGTGCAGGGCAACCGGCGCAGACTCGACCGGCACGCCGTCGAGGTCGGCCGTGCCGGTCCAGGTGCGGGTAGTGACCAGGGGGCGGCGGGCGAGCGGATGCCGGCTGGCCAGGGCCTTGATGCCGCGCAGTTCCTGCAACTGGCGGGGAATGCGGTCGGACCACTTGATTTCGACGGCGCAGCGGGGCTTCTGGGTTCGCGGGTCGAGCGAGACGATATCCACTTCCAGGTCCTGCCGACGGGCCTTCCAGCGGGCGCAATGAAGCGAGAGGCTGGCCGAGGCGTCGTGCCGCGACTGGCTCCAGGCGGCGGTTTCGGCGAGATTGCCCATGGCGCGGTCTTCCGCCCCGACACACCCGAAAAGGGCGGCTCGCACCGAGGGGTTGGTGAGGTAGACCTTGACGCTGCGGGCGCGCTGCAGGCGCAAGGCGCTCTCGTCGATGCGATGGACGCGGCCAATGAGGAAAGCCGCTTCGAGGTATTAGAGGTATTCGGACAGGCGCTGCTTGCCGATATGGGCATGTTGCTTCAGGTAATTGAGAATTTGCCGTCTTCGCATTTGACGGCATTACCGGAAACATCGCGAGTCTTTGTCGGGATCCCGGCAGAGGTGCCTAGGAATTAAATTTCCATCAAACATTCTCCGCATCGTAAGCGCCGACCTTATCAAACGCTTTCCAAGTACCTTTGGCAGATTGTGTCAACTGCTTGATTTTGATATCGAGCATTGTATGGCGGCCGGCGATATAAGGCAAGGCATAAAGATGGCCTCCGCACCATGGAATGAAAGGATTGCGCCGCAGCGAGGCGTAGATCTCTACTCTGTGGCTGGGCTTCAGGCTGGGGCAGCGCGCATGAAAACCTGAGGTATCAGCGATAATTAAGGTATTCGCTTTGACAGCAAAACGCACCGGCGGCATCAAGCCCATGCCTTGCATTTCTTCTTCAGAGATGCGGAATGATCCTTCGCGGTGCATTTGCTCGCTGCATTGGCTCGCCATGATGCTTTGTTCCTTTTCCCAAGCCAAACGCTCGGGCGTTAAAATATGCGAACGCGGAACATAAGCGAAAGGTCCCTCATCATCATTGATATCATGTAAAAACAGCCAGGCTTTTGACGTAGCATGGAAAGTATCGGCATGAAACACGGTTTGCGGATCGGTTTCATTTTGTTGGGGATCAACGATGATCGATTGCAATTCAAATGTCGGAGAACCTTGGTAAGAAGCGGCGTATTCGATCAAGCGGTTAATGTCTTTATCCTTCACCACTTGCCGGCAATATGGATGGGTTGCCAGCACATCGTCATCGAGACTGATACGGCGCGTGACCGCTCGTCCTTGGCGCATTTCCCAGCCGAGTTCGCGCAGTTGCTCGATTTCCTGCAACAAACCATTAAAGTCAGCTTCCGGCAATGCTTGGCGGCGAATGAAATAACCGTATGTGGCATAGGATTCGCGTTCTGAATCGGTCATGAATGCATCGAGTTTGCTGCGCCGATAGCGCGCCATTTTATCCGCCAATACTCGCCGCCACAAATGCAAACCGAGCTTATTGAGCGTTGAATTGCCGATAACCGGGTTTGCTTGGAAAGATTTGGTATGCGTTGCCAATTGCAAAACATGCCACGGCAACAACGCCAATTTCGTCAATTTTGCGAGCCATATATTTTTCATTTGGCTCGTTCTGGATTCCGGGTTGGTGCAATGGCACGTAGCGCGACACGTGGACTAAACAAGGGGCAAGCCATTGCGTATGCTCTCCTGGGAAAGAACACCTGGGAGAAGGAAGCGTGCTGGTGACGAGCACTGCCAGAGCTGGGCTGGTGAAGATTCACGATCTCATCAACGATGCCAAGTGTTTCGAAGTCGTTCGGAGCCTGCGCTGGCCGGAGGGTGTTTTGTGTCCGCATTGCGAGAACGAGCACGTCATCGAGTTCGGTCGCTATGACACCCAGGAAGATCGGCAGCGGTACCGCTGCAAGCCCTGTGGGCGGTGCTTTGACGACCTGACGGGTATGGTCTTTGAAAGCCATCACCTACCCTTGCGCACCTGGATCTTGTGTCTGTATTTCAAGGGGTTGAACTTGTCGAACAGCCAAATCAGCAAAGAACTGGACCTGAACAAGGACGACGTTCAGAATACACCCCCTGATCCAGACGACCATCGCGCCGGGCACCCTCGTGCTGACCGGCGAGTAGACATCTACTGCCGCCGGCCTGCGTGGGGCTACGACCACAAGAATCCCTCTTGGGGTGGCTCTTGAGCGAACAACCCGGAATCCATCATGAGCCTTGAAGAATTCATCGCTGAGGCTGTGGATGTCGGTGGCGAGGTAACGGGAGGGGGTCGCCAGCCTCGTCTTGCGGGTCTTGCCCACCCGCCGCGGCCCGATGAGCACGACCGCCCGCCGCACCCCGGTTTCCTGTACCAGGTGAGCGAAATGGGGAAAGTAGTCGCGCCGGGGCCAGCCCGCCTCGTCGGCATCAATGCCGGCGCCCCCTTTCCACCACGGGTTATCGACGCTCAGACGGCGCTGGACCTCCTGCAGGGGGATTTCGAGTGCTGACGACATAAGCAGTCAAGTGCAACCCTAAGATGTCACATTAAGCATGATGGTAACTGCTTAATGTGACAACGACCAGCAATTTCAACAAATACAGAGCGTTGGGTGGTAACGATTGCATTCGTGGCTGTTGTGCAACTTTTCTTGCGCTATCGCATGTGGCAATCGAATTGTTCTATAAAACAGATGGTTGGACGACAATTGCGCTACGCCGGCACGAGCACGAAGACCCCCATCACATAGACCGGCAGACTCGGGGTGACGCGGTATTCGCCGCTGCCGCGCGCTGCTTCGCGGACGCGGCGGTGGTCCTCGAGGAGCGTCTGGGCGCGCTCGTGGGCCAGCCTTTCGAGGGCAGGCTGCAGGGCGGGCAGGCGGTCGAGCTGCTGCTGCAGGTGATGGTCGCGCAAGGGCGGCGGCATGTTGCGCGCCGGTTCGGCGTCGAGCAACGAGCGCACGGCATCGCCGGCCAGCAGCCCGTCACCCTGCCGTTCGGCGACTGCCACCGTGACGGTTTCCTCGCACAGCAGCAGGCGCGAGTGCCCGCGGTGGGTGACGGTGAGCTGGTGGCGCAGGCGCAGGAGCAGAACGGCGGTGCGCGTACACACGGCCACGGTGAAGATGGCCCCGGCACGGGCGATGTGGGCAGCGCCGTCGGCGACGGCCTCGTCATCGAGCGGGTTCTCGAGCAGGTGGTCGGCGAGGCAGGCGACGAGCGGATGGGTGCGGTGGATGAAGAGCGTGCCGGGCGCCGGCGGCTGATGGAAATCGATGCGCAGCGTGCCTTCCAGTCCTGCGCCGGCCAACCGTTCGCGCAGGGCGCCGGAGCTCAGGCTGCCGGCGTGCAGTTTCCAGTGGCCGGCGGAGCGGCGCCGGTCGTGACCTCCAGCGGGGCGCCAAGACGGGCGGCGGCGCGGCGGACGAAGCGGGCAACGTCGTCTTCGCCACCGAGCACGGCGAGCGTCTTCTGCCATTCGGGCAGGACGTCCTCGGGCTTGAGGCGGCGCTGGGCGAACAGGGTGCGCTTGCGCGCCGCCCGCTCGCGGGCTGACTGCCAGGCGGTCTCGATCGCGACCGCCGGCTGGCCGAAGTCGAGGGACTGCTGTCGGGAGGCCGTGGCGACGCTTCCCTTCCGGAGCAGCACGGCGCCGACCAACGCCTGGGTGAGCTTGCCCTCGTCGTCGGGCATCGGCACCAGAACCCCGAGTTCCTTGCGGATGCTTTCGGCCTTGCGCAGGATGACGTGCAGCACGGCGCCGTCGACCGGATTGTCGCGGCCGAAGAGCATGGTCGTGCGGACTTCGCGCACCTTCTGGCCGAAGCGGTCGACGCGGCCTTCGCGCTGCTCGTGACGGGTCGGGTTCCACGACAGCTCGTAATGGACGGCGGCGCTGAACAGGTGCTGCAGGTTGATGCCTTCGGAGAGGCAGTCGGTGGCGATGAGGATGCGCTCGCGACCCTGCGCCTCGGCCTCGTCGAGGCTCTGCGCTTCGTCGGCGCCCTCGCCCAGCACGCCGTCGGCCAGCCGGGTACGCAGCGCGTTGACCGCCGCCGCGGGCGACGAGGAGATGCAGCGCAGCAGGGCGAGCGCCGCCCACCAGCTCATCCGCTGGCGCAATGCTCCCTGGCCCTCGGCGCGTTCGACCAGCGCGCGGGCATAGGTGAGCACTTCATCGAACAGGCGACCCCAGGCGCCGGTGAGCTGGTAGGTGATTTCGGCGAGACCGCGGAGCAGGGTGTAGCGCTGCTGGCGCCCCTGGCCGCTGACCGTGCAGGTGTGCGCCTCGTCGACGATGACGCACTCGGGACAGGCGCGCTGGAATTCGTCGCGCCGGCGGTCGGACTTGATGTAGTCGAGGCTGACCACCGTGTACGGGTAGGCCTCGAAGACCGACTGGTTCGCCGGCAGGCCGCGCTCGAGGCGGGCGGCGGCGGTGCTGCGCACGACGACGGCGTCGATGTGGAAGCGATCCCTGAGTTCGCGCTGCCATTGTTCGCACAGGTGCGGCGGGCAGAGGACGGACAGGCGGGCGATCTCGCCGCGGTCGATCAGCTCGCGGACGATCAGCGCCACCTCGATGGTCTTGCCGATGCCGACGTCGTCGGCGACCAGCAGCCACACGACCGCCTGCTTGAGCGCCATGAGCAGCGGCACAAGCTGGTAGGCGCGCGGCTCGACGGCGATGTTGCCGAAGCTGCGGAACGGGCCGGCGCCGCTACGCAGCTTGAGTACCCTGCTCCCGGCGATTGTTGCGGCGCTGCGGCAGCGACCACAGCGCGAGCACGTAATCTACTTGAGATTGGGCGCGTGTGCGCGGCCGCGGGCCCTCAGCGCGTCAGCGCCATGAACAATTCCGGCAGCCGCTGCGGCAGCCGTTCGATGCGGTCGATGACCGAGTAGTGGTGACCGAAGATGTGACCGACGTAATCGTCCGCCTTGGCGTCGAGGCTGATGCAGTAGCTGAAGATCCCCTGTCGGTCGAGTTCGCCGACCGCCTTGCGCGCGTCCTCGATCAGCAGCCGGCCGTCGGACACGTCGACGTCCGACGGCCGGCCGTCGGTAAGGACCAGCAGCAGCTTCTTCTCCGCCCTGCTCGCCGCGAGGTAATGCGCCGCGTGCCGCAGAGCGGCACCGATGCGCGTCGAATAGCCAGCCTGCATCGCCGCCAGGCGGCGCTTGACGGCGTCGCCCCAGGGCTCGCTGCTGCCCTTGAGATGCAGGTAGCGGACGTCGTGCCGGGTATCCGAATGGAAGCCGGCGATGGCGAAGGGGTCGCCGAGCTGATCGATCGACCAGGCGAGCAGCGACACGGCCTCCTGACTCAGTTCGAGCACCGTCTGCTCGCCATCGCCGCTGCCGACCTTGTCGGCCAGCGACTCGGAGAGGTCGAGGAGCAGCAGGACGGCGAGGTTGCGGCCGTTGCTGCGGTGGCTCATGTTGATCCGCGGATCGGGCGTGACGCCGCAGCGGCAGTCGATCAGCGAACGGACGGCGACGTCGACGTCGAGTTCGCTGCCATCCTCCTGAAAGCGCAGGCGAACCCGTTCCTGCGGCTTGAGGATTTCGAGCAGGCGCTTGAGCCGTCGGGCGAGGGTGGCGTGCCGGTCGAGCAGCCGGTCGATCAGCGCCGCGTCACCCGACGGGTGCAGCGATTCGTAGAGGCTCACCCAGTCGGGGCGGTAGCTCTGGCTGTGATGGTCCCACTCCGGGTAATGGCGCGGCGGCAGGCGGTCGATTTCGGCGCTGGCGCTCGCCGGACGGTGTTCGGCGAACATCTCCTCGTCGTCGGAGAGTTCGTGGAAGCGCCAGAGATGGCGGTTGTCGTCGCGGTAGTCGACCAGCGTATCGGTGAAGTACACGTTGGGCAACTGGTCGCTCTGCCGGCGGGTGCGAGCCACGCAGGCGAGCGCCAGGTCGGCCATCGCCTGGCTGCTCGCCTCGCCATCGGCAAGCACACGCCGGAAGCGGGCGACGAATTCGCACAGATCTCCGTCGGCGTGGCCGTATTCGCCATCGAGCAGGGCACGCGACAGCACGGCCAGGCGATGGCGCAGGCAGGAGAAGCGTTGCGGGTCGCAGGCACCGGCGACCGGGCGCGGATGCAGCGCGCCGAAGATGCGCCGCATGCCCGGGTAGCGGCGGACGATCAGCGTGTCGATGCGGCTGTCCTCGAAGGTCTCGACCGCCAGGCGCTGCATCGGGCTGAGGTTGTCGGCGACGAGTGGAGTGCTCCAGCGCCGGTGGCCGGCGATGTGTGCCAGTGCGGCGCGATAGCGGTCGATGCCGCTGACGCCGCAGGCGTCGTCGAGGACGTCGGGCAGGCGGATGCCGCCCGCGTCGTCGTAGGGCTGCGCGGGCGGCATCGGCGACGCCGGGTTGGCGGCTTCGCTGGCCGTGGCGTAGGGGACGAGCAGCGCCTGCTCACCCCAGAGGCCGCGCAGATAGAGATCGAGCAGGCGCTCGTGGTCGACCAGCAGGGTGCCGTGCCGCTCGCGCTGGAAAACGGCGCGGCTGTCGGCCGACTGCAGGCGGAAGTAGTCGCGCTGGCGTTCGGGGTGGGCAGCGTAGTTGCGCACCCCGTAGTCGACCCAGTTCGTCAGGCCGGCAATGCTCAGACTGGCGAGCAGCGTCGGTGCATGGACGAGGAAGTCCGGCAGGCAGGGGCTGGCGAACGTCTTGTGGATGCCGTGGATCGATCCCGAGGTCTGCTCCATCACGCGCAGCGTGAGGTCGAGGTAGCGCTGCAACTGCCCGCCGGCGGCAAGCCGCCGCGACACCGCCGCGAGGCTCTGCAGGAACGGGGCGATGGCCTTGCCGTTCGGCGACCGGTGCAAGCGCTGCAGCGTCTCGACCACCACCGGCAGCGTCCCTTCGCCGACGCTGCGGGCGACTGCCGGCCATTCCTCGAGGAAGGCCAGCAGCGGTTCGGCGCCACGGCCGATGCGACCGAGGAAGCGGGCGCAGTCGAGGTAGGCGTCGACGCCCGCAGGCGTGAGGACGGCGATGGCTTCGCCGAGGCAGTCGGCGAAGACGCCGTCGACCTGCGGCAGGCGGCAGTCGAGCCGCGCACGACAGGCGGCCAGGTGCTCCGCCGGGAGTGCCTCGCTGCGGGTCATGCCGGCCATCCGGCCATCAGCCACAGGCGAAGATGGCGTCGATCGCGTGCTCGAGCGTATCGCGGATGTCGCGGTCGTCGGTGATCGGACGCACGAGCGCCATGCGGCAGGCGTCGCCGCCAGCGACCCCGTTCCGGATCAGCGTCGCCGCATAGACGAGCAGGCGCGTCGACACGCCTTCGTCGAGACCATGGCCCTTGAGGCGGCGCGCGGCAGCGGCGACGGCAACGAGCTGCGTCGCCAACGCGTGATCGATGCCGCTTTCGCTGGCGAGGATCGTCGCTTCGAGCTCGGCCTCCGGGTAGTCGAAGTCGAAAGCGGTGAAACGCTGCTTGGTCGACTGCTTGAGATCCTTCATCAGGCTCTGGTAACCGGGGTTGTACGAGATGACGAGCTGGAAGTCCGCATGCGCGCGCAGCAGTTCACCCTTCTTGTCGAGCGGCAGCGTCCGCCGGTGGTCGGTCAGCGGATGGATGACGACGGTCGTATCCTGGCGTGCCTCGACGATCTCGTCGAGATAGCAGATGGCGCCGATGCGTGCGGCGGTGGTCAGCGGACCGTCGAGCCAGCGCGTGCCGCCGGCTTCGAGGAGGTAGCGGCCGACCAGATCCGAGGCGGTCATGTCCTCGTTGCAGGCCACCGTGATCAGCGGCCGGTCGAGCTTCCAGGCCATGTATTCGATGAAGCGCGACTTGCCGCAACCCGTCGGCCCCTTCACCATCACCGGCAGGCGGGCGGCGTAGGCTGCGGCATAGAGCGCGACCTCGTTGTCCTGCTGGCGGTAGAAGGGTTCCTGGCGCACCCGGTACTGCTCGCTGTCGGTCATTGCCTGCTCCTGCCGAGCCGGCGGGCGAACGCCGCCGCGCGGCTGCCTGTCATCGGTCCGTCTCCCTGCGGCTGCCCGCCGCCCGATTCAACGATGCACGCCGAGCCGGTCGCGCCAGCCCGGATGGAGCATGTCGGCATCGCCGGGAAACGATTCGAAGGCGCGGGCGAACTCCCGGTGCTGGCGCGCCCATTCGATCGGGTCGGCGCCGGCCTTCCAGCACTCGTAGGCCTGGCGCAGCGAGATCGCGCCGGCGGCCGGGCTGTCGATGTGGCCGTAAGAGCCGCCACCCGCGGTGTTGATGACGTTGCCGTGACCGAGGTTGGCGAAGAAACCCGGCAGGCGCAGGGCGTTCATGCCGCCCGAGATGATCGGTGTCGTCGGCTTCATGCCGTACCATTTCTGGTAGTAGGCGGGACCCTGGTACTCGTCGCGTTCGATGATGTAGGCGATCGCCC
The DNA here is from genome assembly GCA_013347225.1 of Candidatus Accumulibacter similis. Taxonomy (NCBI): domain Bacteria; kingdom Pseudomonadati; phylum Pseudomonadota; class Betaproteobacteria; genus Candidatus Accumulibacter; species Candidatus Accumulibacter similis. The sequence continues at coordinate 4,546,835 of CP054595.1, forward strand.
GGTCATCGGCGTCGCCTTCCATCTTGCCGAAGCCCATGGTGCCGACGTGTATCCCCGAGGCCCCCTGCAGCCGCGCCATCTTGGCCAGGACATAGGCGGTGTAGCCGCGTTTCGAACTCGGCGAGGTGATGGCGCCATGTCCGGCACGGTGGTAGTGCAGATACTGGTTGGGGTATTGCCGGCGAGCGGTGGTGACCATGCCGGGGCCGCCGACATAGCCGTCGACGAGGAAGGCCACCTTGTCGGCATCCGGGCCGAAGGTCTCGAGGATGTAGTCGGCACGCGCACACATCTCGTAATGGTCGTCGGCGGTGATGTTGGCGGAGAAGATCTTTGCCTGACCGGTTTCGTCCTGCGCCCGCTTCATCGCATCGTAGACGAGTGGCATGACCTTCTTCATCGGCGCGAACACCTGGTTGCCCTGCGGCTCGTCGTTCTTGATGAAGTCGCCACCGAGCCAGAACTGGTAGGCGGCGGCGGCGAAGGGTTCCGGGCGCAGGCCAAGCTTCGGCTTGATGATCGTGCCGGCGATGTAGCCGCCGTCGCGGATCGGCCGTCCGAGGATGCGCCAGAGATCGGAGATGTCCTTGGCCGGCCCGTCGAAGAGTTGCAGCGCGCGCTCCGGGACGTAGAAATCGTAGATCTTGGCGTGCTCGATGTCGCCCATTCCCTGGTTGTTGCCGATGCACAGCGTCAGGAAGGAGACGATCATCATGCGGCCGTCGGTGACATTGCGGTCGAAGAGTTCGAGCGGATAGGCGATGCGCATCTCCTCGCTGGCTTCGTCGATGTGGTAGACCAGCGCGTCGACGCCACGCGTGAAGTCGTCCGTCGTGCTCACCTCGACGTTGGTGCCGGTCGACGATTCGGCAGCGAAGTGGGCGGCTGCCGGCAGGTAATCGTGACCGGCCTTCGGCTTCATCTTGTAGGCGACGAGGATGTGCCGGCCACCCTGGATCAGGTCCTCTTCGCGGAGGCCGAGGTCGGCGTAACGATTCGATTGGTCCATGTTGGTCTCCCTTGCGTGGATGTGAAAAAGAGCGATCCTTCAGGCACGAATCGACGGTGATCAGCGTCGGCGTCCCGGCGGCCGCAGCGGCAAGCAGGCCCGGCCGCGAATCCTTCAGTGCCGTCTCGGGACCAGGGGTCATGGGTGATGGTCTGCGGATCGGAGTGCGAGCAGTTTAGGCGGCAAAATAGATTATTTAAAGTTAAACTTTTTGCGTATTATCGTTAGCTATAACTTTCTTTTGAGACGCCCCGGCCATGCCACCGTGAAGGTTGTCGACGACGAGCCGCGGCAGCCGGCCCCGCCTGCCGAGCAGCCGACCTGGCGGCCGGAGTCGCAAGCGGCCGTCAGGGCTGCGGCGAGGAAGGTGGCAAAAGTACCGCTTTTGGCGGATAATCCGCGCATGCGATTCAACCTCCCCTCCCGGATCCGCGAAGCATCGTGCCCACACCATTTGCCCCCTTGACCAGCGTCATCCGCGCCCTCGCGATGGACGCGGTGCAGCAAGCCAACTCCGGTCACCCAGGGATGCCGATGGGAATGGCCGAAATCGCGGAAGTACTCTGGCGCCGCCACCTGCGCCATGACCCGGCCGATCCCGGCTGGCCCGACCGTGACCGCTTCGTCCTCTCGAACGGACACGGCTCGATGCTGCTTTACGCCCTGCTGCATCTCAGCGGCTACGACGTCTCGCTCGACGACCTGAAGAAGTTCCGCCAGTTCCGCTCGCGGACTCCGGGCCACCCCGAGGTCGGCCACACTGCCGGCGTCGAAACGACCACCGGCCCGCTCGGGCAGGGACTCGCCAACGCCGTCGGCATGGCGATCGCGGAACGGTTGCTCGCCGCCGAATTCAACCGGCCCGGACACGAGGTCGTCAACCACATGACCTACGTCTTCGTCGGCGACGGCTGCCTGATGGAGGGAATCTCGCACGAGGCCTGCTCGCTCGCCGGCACCCTCGGACTCGGCAAGCTGGTGGCCATCTACGACGACAACGGCATCTCGATCGACGGTCAGGTCGCGGGCTGGTTCACCGACGATACCCGGCAGCGCTTCGAAGCCTATGGCTGGCAGGTGATCGCCGGCGTCGACGGCCACGACGCACAGGCGATCGACGAAGCGCTGCTCGCCGCACGGACCACTGGCGAGCGGCCGACGCTGATCTGCTGCCGGACACAGATCGGCTTTGGCGCACCGAACAAGGCGGGCAGCCACGACGCGCACGGCGCGCCGCTCGGCGCCGCCGAAGTGGCCGCGACGCGCGCGCACATCGACTGGCCGCACGCCCCTTTCGACATTCCCGTCGAGGTCTATGAACAGTGGGACGGCCGCGTCCGCGGCGGTTTCTTGCACAGCAACTGGCAGACGCGCTTCGCCGCCTATGCCGCGGCCTTCCCCGAGCAGGCTGCCGAGTTCAGCCGCCGCATGCAGGGCGAACTGCCGACCGGCTGGCAGGATACCGTTGCCGGTTGCCTGGCCGGCGCCGTCAGTGCCGGGGGCGTCGCCACGCGCAAGGCCTCGCAGAACGCAATCGCTGCCTTGGCGCCGCAACTGCCGGAGCTGGTGGGTGGCTCGGCAGACCTGACCGGATCCAACCTGACCTGGTGGCCGGGCGCGCAGGCAATCGCTCGCCAACAGGGCGGCAACTACATCTACTATGGCGTGCGCGAGTTCGCCATGACGGCGATCGCCAACGGCCTGGCGCTGCACGGCGGCCTGATTCCCTACACCGCCACCTTCCTGGTGTTCTCCGATTACGCGCGCAGCGCCATCCGCATGGCGGCGCTGATGAGGCTGCGGCAGATCATGGTCTACACGCATGACTCGATCGGCCTCGGCGAGGATGGACCGACACACCAGCCGATCGAGCATCTCGCCTGCCTGCGTTTGATCCCGAACGTCGACCTCTGGCGGCCAGCCGACGCCGTTGAGACCGCGATCGCCTGGGTGGCCGGCATCGAGCGCCGCGACGGGCCGACGATTCTCGCCCTCTCGCGGCAGAATCTGCCTGTCGTCAGCAGCGCCGCCGCCGCTTCCGCGATCCGCCGTGGCGGCTACGTGCTGGCGGACCGCCCGGCGCCGCGGGTCATCCTGATCGCCACCGGCTCCGAGGTTCGCCTGGCGCTCGATGCGCAGCAGGCGCTGGCGACCGACGGTATCGCCGCACGCGTGGTGTCGATGCCCTGCGTTGAGGCTTTCGACCGCCAGGAGACAGCCTATCGCGACGCCGTTCTGACACGCGCCATACCGCGGCTGGCGATCGAGGCCGGGGTGAGCAGCTTCTGGTACAAGTACGTTGGACTCGACGGTGCCGTGCTCGGCATCGATCGATTTGGAGAGTCGGCACCCGCCGACCAGTTGTTTGACTCTTTCGGTTTCACCGTGGCCAATGTGGTCAGGATCGTGAAATCACTGCTGTAATTTTTCCAAGGAGACCGTTTCAATGACTATCAAGGTGGGCATCAATGGCTTTGGCCGTATCGGCCGCATGGTTTTTCGCGCTGCCGTCAAGCACTTCCCGGACATCGAGGTGGTCGGCATCAACGACCTGCTCGAGCCAGACTATCTGGCGTACATGCTGAAGTACGATTCGGTCCACCGCCGCTTCGACGGTGACATTTCCGTCGACGGCAACACGCTGGTGGTCAATGGCAAGAGAATCCGCCTGACCGCCGTCAAGGATCCCGCCGAGCTGAAGTGGGATGAAGTCGGCGCCGACGTCGTCGTCGAATCGACCGGCCTCTTCCTGACCCTCGACACCTGCCAGAAGCACATCGCCGCCGGCGCCAGGAAGGTGATCCAGAGCGCCCCGAGCAAGGATGACACGCCGATGTTCGTGTTCGGCGTCAACGACAAGACCTACGCCGGCCAGACGATCATCTCGAATGCTTCGTGCACCACCAACTGCCTGGCACCGGTGGCCAAGGTCCTCAACGACAACTGGGGCATCAAGCGCGGCCTGATGACTACCGTCCATGCTGCCACCGCCACCCAGAAGACCGTCGATGGTCCGTCGAACAAGGACTGGCGCGGCGGCCGCGGCATTCTCGAGAACATCATCCCGTCCTCGACCGGTGCCGCCAAGGCAGTCGGCAAGGTCATCCCCGAGCTCAACAAGAAGCTCACCGGCATGGCTTTCCGCGTGCCGACCTCGGACGTGTCGGTTGTTGACCTGACCTGCGAATTGAGCAACGAGGCCACCTACGAGCAGATCTGCGCCGCCATGAAGGCCGCTTCCGAGGGTCCGATGAAGGGCGTTCTCGGCTACACCAACGAGAAGGTCGTGGCGACCGACTTCCGCGGCGAGAGCTGCACCTCGGTCTTCGATGCCGAAGCGGGCATGGCGCTCGACGGGACTTTCGTCAAGATCGTCTCGTGGTACGACAACGAGTGGGGCTACTCGTGCAAGGTGCTCGAAATGGTCCGGGTGATGACTCGCTGATCGAGTGAAAAGGGGCGCCCGCGGGCGCCCCGCTTGCTGCAACCGACACCAACAGACAACAGAAGAGACATGTCACGAGATACCAAGATCGTCGCCACCCTTGGTCCGGCATCGTCGAGCAGCGAAGTCCTCGAACGGATGATTCGTGCCGGCGTCGATGTCGTGCGCCTCAACTTCTCGCACGGTTCGGCCGACGACCACATCGCGCGCGCGCAATTGGTGCGCGAAGTGGCGGCCCGCGTGCAGCGGCCGGTGGGTATTCTCGCCGACCTGCAGGGGCCGAAAATCCGCGTCGGCAAGTTCGCCGAAGGGAAGATCTGGCTCGAACAGGGTGCGCGCTTCATCCTCGACTCGCGCTGCGAGCTGGGCGATGGCGAACGCGTGGGGCTCGATTACAAGGACCTGACGCGAGACGTCTCGGCCGGCAGTGTACTCCTGCTCGACGATGGACGCATCGTCCTCGACGTCGAACGGGTCGTCGGCAGCGAGATCTTCACCGTCGTCCGCCACGGCGGCGAACTCTCCAACAACAAGGGAATCAACCGCCAGGGCGGCGGCCTTTCGGCACCGGCGCTGACCGCCAAGGACATGGACGACATCCGCACTGCGGCGAGCATCGGCGTCGATTTTGTCGCCGTCTCGTTCCCCAAGAGTGCCGCCGACATGTACATGGCCAAGCAGTTGATCCACGCCGCCGGTGGTCAGGCGCTGACCATCGCCAAGATCGAGCGGGTGGAGGCGGTGGCGGCGCTCGAGGAGATCATCGCCTCGTCGGACGGCATCATGGTGGCGCGCGGCGATCTGGCGGTCGAGGTGGGCGATGCGGCGGTGCCGGCACTGCAGAAACGCATGATCCAGATGGCGCGTGAGAAGAACAAGCTGGCGATCACCGCGACGCAGATGATGGAGTCGATGATCCTCTCGCCGACGCCGACGCGGGCCGAGGTTTCGGACGTCGCCAACGCCGTCCTCGATGGCACCGATGCCGTGATGCTGTCGGCCGAAACGGCTTCCGGCAGGTATCCGGTCGAAACCGTCGAAGCGATGACCAGGATCTGCCAGGCGGCGGAAAAATCGGCCGAGGTCACTCTCGACAGCGCCTTCCTCAATCAGGTCTTCACGCGCATCGACCAGACCATTTCGCTGGCCGCGATCTGGACGGCGCACCACCTCAAGGTCAAGGCGATCGCTGCCCTAACCGAATCCGGGGCGACGGCGCTCTGGATGAGCCGCCTCAACTGTGGCGTCCCGGTCTACGCGCTGACCCCGCGCCCGGAGGCGCTGACCAAGATGTGCCTTTACCGGGCCGTCTATCCGCTGTTCATGACGCAGCGACCGACCACCCGCGATGAACTCCTGCACGACGCCGAAGAACTGCTGACCAACGCCGGCATCGTCGAAAAGGGAGACTTCATCGTCCTCACTGCCGGCGACCCGATGGGCAGCAGCGGCAGTACCAATACGCTGAAGATCGTCCGCGTCGGCGATCGCCAGGCTTACCAGGTCTGACGGGGGCAGCGAAGCTTCGACGAATCCTGAACACTCCGGTCGGACCGTCCTTCCCGGCAAGCCGTTCGGGCTGCCTGCCCTGCCCGCCCCCGCGGGCAACAACTGGAGAAACCAATCATGCCAATCGTATCGATGCGTCAATTGCTCGACCACGCCGCCGAGAACGGCTATGGTCTGCCCGCTTTCAACGTCAACAACATGGAGCAGGTGTGGGCCATCATGGAGGCCGCCGCCGAGGTCGACGCGCCGGTGATCATGCAGGCCTCGGCCGGTGCCCGCAAGTATGCCGGAGAGCCCTTCCTCCGCCACCAGATTCTGGCGGCACTCGAAGCCTATCCGCACATCCCGATCGTCATGCACCAGGACCATGGCCAGTCGCCCGCCGTCTGCATGGCCGCCATCCGCTCCGGCTTCTCGTCGGTGATGATGGACGGCTCGCTGATGGCCGACGGCAAGAGCGTGGCTTCCTACGAGTACAACGTCGAGGTCACCAGCAAGGTGGTCGAGTTCGCTCATGCCATCGGCGTCTCGGTCGAGGGTGAACTGGGTGTCCTCGGCTCGCTCGAAACGATGCGCGGCGACAAGGAGGACGGTCACGGTGCCGAAGGCACCATGACCCGCGAGCAACTGCTGACCGACGTCGAGCAGGCAGCCGATTTCGTCAGGCAGACGCAGTGCGACGCGCTGGCGATCGCCATCGGCACCTCGCACGGCGCCTACAAGTTCACCAAGAAGCCGACCGGCGACATCCTGGCGATCGACCGCATCCGTGAGATCAACCAGCGCATCCCGAACTGCCACCTGGTGATGCACGGCTCGTCGTCGGTGCCACAGGAACTGCTCGAGGAGATTCGCGAGTTCGGCGGCGACATGAAGGAGACCTACGGCGTGCCGGTCGAAGAGATCGTCACCGGCATCAAGCACGGTGTCCGCAAGGTCAACATCGACACCGACATCCGCCTGGCGATGACCGGCGCGATTCGCCGCTATTTCGCCGAGAACCCAGCCAAGTTCGACCCGCGCGACTACCTCAAGCCGGCCCGTGAGGCGGCGAAGAAGATCTGCCGCGCGCGTTACGAGGCCTTCGGCACCGCCGGCCAGGCGAGCCGGATCAAGGTAATCCCGCTTGAACGGATGGCCGAACGCTACCGCAGCGGTGAGCTCGGGCAGACCGTCGTCTGATCGATGCTCCGGCCGCCGCGGTGCGCGGGCACCACGGCGCCTCCCGACCGATGCAGACGCAGCCTGAGCAACCGCCAGCCGATCACGCGCAGCACCCGCTGCGCCAGTTGCTCAACGACGAGTTCCATTCCCGACCGGCGCCGCCGCTGGTGGCGCCGGCACTCGTCTCGCGGCTCGTGTTCACGCACGACGCCGCCGCGCTCGCAGGTGAAAGCCGGCGCCTCGACGACGCTGCCGGTCGCACCGGACTGAGCCGGCTGAGCGGCTCGGCGAACGCGATCCTGTTCGCCGGCGCCGGCTTCATCCTGCGCTGGGAACGGCACACGGAATTCTCCAGCTACACGGTGTCCTGCTCGCCGACCACTGCCGGCGCGACGGCTGCGACCGCCAGTGCGCTCGACCTGCTGCCGCGCGAGTGCCTGCAGGGAATACCCGGGCAACTGATCGTCGCCACCCATGTCGAGCTGCGAGCGGCTGCCGAGGTCTCGCCGCAATCGGTCACCGCCAACCTGTCGCCGACCGGACGGCAGATGGTCGCGGCACAGGTTGCCGACCAGGCCGCCTGGGTGTTCACCGATTTCATGCTCGACCAGGGAGCGACCAGGTTTCTCGTCCTCGACCGCTCGCTGACCCCGCGACAGGCAGGGCGCACGGTACAGCGCCTGCTGGAAATCGAAACCTATCGCCTGCTGGCGCTGCTGGCGCTGCCGGTTGCCAGGGAGATCGGTGGCTGGATGCACGACGCCGAAGAAGAACTCGCGACGATGGTCGACCACATCGGCGAGGCCAGCTCGCCGGCCGACGAAAGCAGGGTTCTCGGTGAGCTGACGCGACTCGCGGCAAAGGTCGAGCACTCGCTGGCGCGCACCAACTTCCGCTTCGCCGCCGCCCGCGCCTATCACGAACTGGTGATGCAGCGCATCAGCGAACTGCGTGAGACGCGCGTCAGCGGCTGCCCGACCTTCCATGAGATCATGCAGCGCCGCTTGCTGCCGGCCATGCAGACCTGCAAGGCAATGGCCGGCCGCCAGGACGAGTTGTCGGATCGCCTGGCACGCACCAGCCAGTTGTTGCGCACGCGCGTGGACGTCGAGGTGGAAAGGCAGAACCAGGAACTGCTGACGCAGATGAACCGCCGCGCCCACCTGCAACTGCGGCTGCAGGAGACCGTCGAGGGACTGTCGGTGGTCGCCATCACCTACTATGCCTCGCAACTGGTGCACTATCTCGCCAAGGGGGGCGCGCATCTGCTGCCGCAGATCTCGCCCGAACTCGCCACCGCCGCGTCGATTCCGCTGATCGCGGCCTGCGCCATGCTCGGCATCCGCCGCCTGCGCAAGCGGCTGCAGCAGCGGGAAAACGCCGCGCCTTGAGCTGCACTGCAGCGGCACGCATCGACGCCGCCGCCGCTGTCGTGCGCCGGCACCGTTGCGGCACCGCCGTGGCGACCGCCGGGCCGCCCGCGTTCTGCCCTATAATCGCGGGCTCGAGCCCCTTCACCCGCCATCGCAGCCCCCGGAACAAGCACGTGAGCGCAGCCCTGTTCGAATCGAGCATCACCAGCCTGCCGCTGCTCGGCCGCGGCAAGGTGCGCGACATCTACGCCGTCGGCAGCGACCGGCTGCTGGTCGTCACCAGCGACCGCCTGTCGGCTTTCGACGTCATCCTCCCCGACCCGGTGCCCGACAAGGGCCGCGTGCTGACGCGCCTCGCCCGCTTCTGGTTCGACCGCCTCGCGGCGATCATCCCCAACCAGCTCACCGGAATCGACCCGGAATCGGTCGTCGCGGCCGACGAGCGCTGGCAGGTGCGGAAGCGCGCTCTGGTCGTCCGGCGCCTGCGGCCGCTGCCGATCGAGGCGGTGGTGCGGGGCTACCTGATCGGCTCCGGCTGGCAGGACTACCAAGCGACCGGCGCCGTCTGCGGCATCGCCCTGCCCGCCGGACTGCAGCTCGCCAGCCGCCTGCCGCAACCGATCTTCACGCCGGCGACCAAGGCGGCGATCGGCGATCACGACGAGAACATCGACTTCGAACGTGCCGCTGCCGAATGCACGCGCGCACTCGCCGACCTGCTGCCGGCCAGCGGGCGAAACGGCGAGGAGGTGGCCAGCCAGGCACGCGCGGCAGCCATCGCGCTGTACACCGCTGCCGCGACGCATGCGGCCGCCCGCGGCATCATCATCGCCGATACCAAGTTCGAGTTCGGACTCGACGCCAGCGGCGTCCTGCACCTGATCGACGAGGCGCTGACTCCCGACTCGTCACGCTTCTGGCCAGCCGACGCCTACCGCGAGGGCGTCAGCCCACCGTCCTTCGACAAGCAGTACGTGCGGGATTACCTCGAGACCCTCGCCTGGAACAAGCGGGCGCCCGGACCACGACTGCCGGCCGCTGTGCTCGCCGGCACGCGCGCCAGGTACGTCGAGGCCTGTGAACGGCTGACCGGCGAGAAGTTCGTCGACTGATCGACCGCCCGGCGCAACGCGCATGGCAGCGGTCTTCGTCCCTCTCTCACAAGGAGTGCGCATGAGTGTGGAGACAAGCCCAAACAACCGCCTGGCTTCATTGCCCACGGTACGCAGCGTCGGCATTGGCCGGCCGTTCGCCTGGCTGGCCGCGGGCTGGCGGGATATGTGCGCCAACCCGATTGCCAGCCTCGCCTATGGCTTGCTGTTCGCCATCGCGGGCGACCTGATCACCATCTTCGCCTGGCGCAACGGACAGATCTTCATCGTCGCCACCTCGGGCTTTTTCCTCGTCGCGCCCTTGCTCGCCGGTGGCCTCTACGAAATCAGTAGGCGCTGGGAACGCGGCCAGAAATCGACCTTCATCGGCTCGCTGGCTGGCGGCCGCCGCAACGCCATCGAACTCGCCAAGCTGGGACTGCTGCTGGGATTCTGCGGCCTCGCCTGGGAGCGCATCTCCAGCTTCCTGTTCGCTTTCCTGGCGCCCGGAATCGTTCCCGACCTGCTCGCACTGCTGGCCGAGATCCATCTCTCGGTCGAGCACCGCGACCTGCTGCTGATCTGGATTCTCGCCGGGGGAGTACAGGCGCTGCTGGTGTTTTCACTGACCGTGGTCTCGGTCCCCCTGCTGCTCGACCGGCCGGCGACTGTCGGCACTGCCATCCGCGCCAGTCTGCGCGCGGTCGACGCCAACCTGCTGCCGATGATCGTCTGGGGCGTGATCGTCGTCACCCTGACCGCGCTTGGCTTTCTCACCCTGTTCTTCGGGCTCGTCGTCCTCATGCCCCTGCTCGGGCACGCAACGTGGCACGCCTATCGCGACCTGGTGGAATAGGCAACAGCCTCACTGGTGCCGGCCGGCGGCGCCAACAATGCCCTCTCTTCCCGCCCGGGTGAACCTGCCGGACGTTCCTCTAGCGGTTCGAGATCCTTGAAGACGCGGATGGACGAAGCGGAACAGGGCATCGGGAACAAGGTGCTGTCCACGAAGAGTCGACCCAGGTGGCCCATCCGCGTCACCCCACTGCCAAGAATCGTCAGCTTGACGCTTCCTGTCCGACCGCAGCTGTCGCTGCGCACGCACATTCCGGGGAAACCCGAATCCCCGATGCGTTACCGAACTTGCGCGCCTTGCTGACTCGGGCGATACCGCCGGGTCAACAAGTACCTGGACGGTCCCCAGCACCTGAACGAGCGGGAGCCCGTCGGCACCGCGCACCGCACGCGGCGAGCGGCACCTGTTCGATCACAGGCAAATGCCCGCCACAGCCACTGCCGGAACGACCAGCCGACTCTGGAAACCCGCGCGACGGCGACCCGATCCTACTGCGCCGAACTCGCGATCGTGGCTGCCATCAGGAGATTGCGCGCATCGGTCTGCGCCGCCTTGTCCTCCCCTTTCGCGACGAACTCGGAGAACCGGGGAACTGCGATGGCGACCAAGATGCCTATGATCGCGAGGACGATCATCAACTCGATGAGTGTGAATCCCTCGGACCGCCTGCTGATTTTCTGAAACATCTCCCGCTACCCCTGAGTGAAGACATCCGACCGACAGCAACTTCCATGCCATCGCACAGACAGGCGTGCGCAGACTCGCAGTCACGGGGCGCCGTTCGGCCACGCAACGTGGCACGGCCATCGCGACCGAGTAGAATAGGCAACCGGCTCACTGGCGCCGAGCTTCGGCGCCATCCCTCTTCCCGCCTGGAAACACCATGAACCACCACAGCCTGCAGGACAACCCGCTGCTTGATCTGTCCGGACTGCCGCGTTTCGATCTGCTGTCACCGGACCATGTGCAACCGGCCATCGGCGAGTTGCTCGCCCGCTGCCGAAGCCTGATCGAACGACTCGCGTCCGACGCCGTCGCGGCCACCTGGGCGGATTTCGCCGCTCCGCTCACCGATGGTTTCGAGCAGCTGTCGCGCGCCTGGGGGATCGTCGGCCATGTGCATTCGGTCAACGACATACCGGCATGGCGGGAAGCCTACAACCAGATGCTGCCCGAAGTATCGCGCTTCTATGCCGAAGTCGGCCAGAACCTGCAACTGTTCGCCAAGTACAAGGCCATCGCCGAGGGCAGCGAATTCGCCACCCTGTCGCCAGCGCAGCAGCGGGTCGTCGAGCACGAGGTGCGCGACTTTCGCCTGGCGGGAGCCGAGCTGCCGGCGGCGAGCAAACCGCGCTTCCAGGAGATCAGCGAGGAACTGGCACAGCTCGCGGCCCGCTTCTCGGAGAACCTGCTCGACGCGACCAACGCCTTCAGCGAACTGGTGACCGACGCCAGCGAGCTCTCGGGCCTGCCGGACGACGTCCGCGAGGCCGCCCGCGAGGCAGCCGGGCGCCATGGCACAAGCGGCTGGAAGTTCAGCCTGCACATGCCCTCGTACTTGCCAGTGATGCAGTACGCCGACAGCCGGCGCCTGCGCGCCGCGATGTACCGTGCGTACGCCACGCGCGCCGCCGAGTTTGGTCCAGCCGAGCTCGACAATACGCCGCTGATCCTGCGGCTGCTCGAGCTGCGCCGGGAACAGGCCCGACTGCTGGGCTACCAGAGCTTTGCCGAGGTCTCGCTGGTGCCCAAGATGGCGGATTCGGTCGCACAGGTACTCGCGTTCCTGCGCGATCTGGCGACCAGGGCGCGGCCTTTCGCCGAAAAGGACGTCGCCGACCTGCGCGACTTCGCCAGCCGCGAACTCGGCCTGCCGACGATGGAGGCCTGGGATGTGGCCTATGTCTCGGAAAAGCTGTTGCAGGCGCGGTATGCCTTCTCCGAGCAGGAGGTGCGACAGTACTTCACCGAGGACAAGGTGCTTGCCGGCCTCTTCTCGGTCATCGAGACCCTGTTCGACGTCCGCCTGCGGGCCGACGAGGCACCGGTCTGGCACGAGGACGTTCGCTTCTTCCGCATCGAGAACCCGGCCGGCGAACTCATCGGCCAGTTCTACCTCGATCTCTACGCGCGCGACACGAAACGCGGCGGCGCCTGGATGGACGAAGCGATCAGCCGCCGCCGCATCCATCGGCAATCGCCAGCCGGTGGCAGCGACGACATCCAGAAACCGGTCGCCTACCTCAACTGCAACTTCTCGCGACCGGTCGGCGAGAAGGACGGGCGGCCGCGACCGGCAATCTTCACCCACGACGACGTCAGCACCCTCTTCCACGAGACCGGTCATGGCCTGCACCATCTGTTGACGCAGATCGATGAGCCGGGCGTCGCGGGAATTCATGGCGTCGAATGGGACGCCGTCGAGCTGCCGTCGCAGTTCATGGAAAACTACTGCTGGGAGTGGAGCGTCCTGCAGGGAATGACCGCCCACATCGACAGTGGCGAAAGCCTGCCACGCGCGCTCTTCGACAAGATGCTGGCGGCAAGGAATTTCCAGAGCGGCATGCAGATGCTGCGGCAGGTGGAGTTCTCGCTCTTCGACCTGCTGCTGCACAGCGACTTCGATCCGGCCGGCAAGCGCAGCGCGCTCGACTTGCTTGCCGAGGTGCGACGCGAAGTCGCCGTCCTCGTGCCGCCCGCCTGGCACCGCTTCCCGAACAGCTTCTCGCACATCTTCGCCGGCGGCTACCCTGCCGGCTACTACAGCTACAAATGGGCCGAAGTCCTGTCGGCCGACTGTTACGGCGCTTTCGAAGAGGCGGGAGACCCCTTCGACCGCAGCACCGGCCACCGCTTCCTGCGAGAGATTCTGGCGGTTGGCGGCAGCCGGTCGGCAATGGACAGCTTTCGTGCGTTCCGTGGCCGTGAGCCACAGGTCGACGCACTGCTGCGCCACTGCGGAATGGTGGCCGCCTGATCAAGCGAGGAGCTGCACCCATGCGCACATCGAGAAACCGCGACCGCAGCCGCATCCTGCTTGCCCCGGCCCTGCTCGGGCTGCTGCTGGCCAGCTATGGCGCCACGGCCGAAACCACCTACCGCTGGGTAGACCCGAATACCGGCGGCACGGTGATCTCGGACATGCCGCCACCGCCGGGCGCCCGCAACGTCAGCCGCTACACGACGACCGGCAGCAGTGCCGACGAGCGCCCGCAGCCCTATGCCGTGCGCCAGGCAAGCGAGAAGTTCCCCGTCGTCCTCTATGCCGACGAACGCTGTGGAACACCCTGCCAGGAAGCGCGTCAACTGCTCCAGCAACGTGGCGTTCCGTTTGCGGAGAAAATCCTCAGAAGTGATGAGGAATTTGCCGAACTCACCCGTCTGCTCGGCAGGGAAGCGGCCTTTCCCAGCGTCAGCATCGGCCGTCAGTACCTGCGCGGTTTCGATGCGGCAAGCTGGAATTCCCTTCTCGACGCCGCCAGCTACCCCGCCCGCTCGGGCCGGCCGGCAGCGACACGCGGCCCGTGATGGCGATGGCAGGTGCCAAAGGGTCGCCGCATTGGTCCGTCAGAGCAGGTTGTCGACCGTGCCACCGCCGCGCCGGATGATGCGTCGCAACTGATCGAGCGCTTCGATCTGGATCTGGCGCACCCGCTCGCGCGTCAGGTTCATGTCGAGGGCGATCTCCTCGAGCGTGCACGGCTCGATTCCCGAGAGTCCGTAGCGACGCTGCAGAACCTCCTGCTGCTTGTCGCCGAGCTGCGCCAGCCAGCGCCGCAGGAGATCGCCGATCTCGTTCGATTGCAGCAGCTCGTCGGGTTCGAGCAACTGCTCGTCGGGAATCACGTCGCCGATCGTTCGGCTGGGATCGACCTGCAGCGGCGCATCGAGTGACGCGATCCGCTCGTTCAGCGCCATCACCCGCCGTACCTCGTCGCCGCTGCGGTCGATCAGGTGGGCGATCTGCTCGATGCAGAGGTCACGACCGTTGGCGACCTCGAGGTGGCGAATCGCCCGCAGGACGAGGTTGATCTCCTTGACCACATGCACCGGCAGCCGGATCGTCCGCGACTGGTTCATGATCGCGCGTTCGATGCCCTGCCTGATCCACCAGGTTGCGTAGGTCGAGAAACGAAAGCCGCGCTCGGGATCGAACTTCTCGATGGCGTGAATCAGGCCGAGATTCCCCTCCTCGATCATGTCCAGCAACGGCAGGCCACGGTTCAGGTAATGCTTGGCGATGTTGACCACCAACCGCAGGTTGTGCTCGATCATCTTCTGCCGCGCCAGGAAGTCCCCGGCGCGCGCCCGGCGCGCCCACGCGGCCTCTTCGGCCGGCGAGAAAAGCGGCTTGGCGCCGATCTCGTTGAGGTAATGCTGGGTCACATCGTTGAGCAGTTCAGCCTCGGGTGACGGCAGCGAATCAACGACTTCGGCCACCGGCCCCGGTTCGCCGGCAGCCCAATCGACCTGCTCGACCTCGTCGGCAAAGGGGTCGAACTCGGGGTCGTAGGAGGCCGACATCCTCAGCGCCCGGGCAGGAGCTTCAGCGGGTCCACCGGCTTGCCCTGGCGCCGGATTTCGAAGTGCAGCTTGACCTGATCGGCGTCGCTGTTGCCCATTTCGGCGATCTTCTGCCCCTTGCCAACCGACTGCCCTTCCTTCACCAGCACGTTCTGGTTGTGCGCATACGCCGTCAGGTAAGTGTTGTTGTGCTTGACGATCACCAGTTTGCCGTAACCGCGCAAGCCCGTGCCGCTGTACACGACCTTGCCACTGCCGGCAGCGACGACACTGTCGCCCGCCTTGCCAGCGATGTCGATTCCCTTGTTGCCGCCGTCGCTGAAAGTGCCGATCAGCTTGCCGCTCGCCGGCCACATCCAGTTGACATCGTCGTTGCCGGAGGCGTCGCCGGTGCGCGCCTCGCTGTCGGCCTTCACCTCGGGTCTGACCTCCGGCTTCGCTTCAGGTCGCGCTTCCGGCTTCACTGCAACGGGCGCGACCGCCGCCACCGGCTCCGCCGCCTGCGCCTGCGCGCGCGCCAGAGCCTGCTCCGAGTAGGGCTCCTTGCCCGCCAAGGGCGAACGCTTGAGCGCGTCGACCGCTGCTGCCGGCGAACGCTGTTCGCCAGCCGGCGACACCGCTGCCGCCAGCGGCCGCTGCTCAACCGCCGCGCCGGCGGCAATCGGCCGCACGATGACGCCCTCGGCGGCGGCAGCAGCGCCGGGAGCACGCACCCGCAACACCTGCCCGACGAGGATCCGGTTCGGATTCTCGATGTTGTTCCACGCCGCCAGTTCGCGGTAGTCGAGTCCGTGATCAAGGGCGATCGAGTGCAGTGTGTCGCCGCGCTTGACGACATAACCGTCCTTGCTGCCGGGCACCAGCGGTCCAGACTGCTTCGCGGGCACCCTGGCGACTTCTTCGGTCGGCGCCGCTCCCTTGCCGGCGCAGCCCGCCAGCACGAGCAGGAACGTCAGCAGGAGAGCTGTTCGATGAGCTGAAAGAGCTGCAAGAGGCGCCTGGTCCTTCATTGGACTCCCGACAAGAGCGGAACGAAACGTACGGCATCGAGACGCTTTTCGACCAGCCCCTCGCGGCATCGTTCGATCAGCACGAGCTGCTGCGCGGCCGCGCCGAGCGGCAGGATGAGGCGGCCATTCTCGGCCAGTTGCTGCAGCAGCGCACGCGGCACCCGCGCCGCCGCCGCCGCGACGATGATGGTATCGAAGGGCGCCGCCTCCGGCAGACCGAGCTGCCCATCCGCATGCTTGAGGCGAACCTCGGGCTTGCCGACGGCCCGCAGGTTGGCCCTCGCCTTGGCGAGCAACGGCCCGATCCGTTCGACGGCATAGACCTCGTCGGTCAGTTGCGCCAGAACCGCCGCCTGGTAGCCGCAGCCGGCGCCGATCTCGAGCGTCCTGCCGAGTTCGTCGCGACCGGCACGCAGCGCCTCGATCATCCGCGCCACCACATAGGGCTGCGAAATCGTCTGCGAAAAGCCAAGCGGCAGTGCCGTGTCCTCGTAGGCGCGCGACGCCAGGGCCTCCTCGACGAACACATGACGCGGCACCGCGGCAAGCGCAGCCAGCACCTCCTCATCGGCAATTCCCTGTTCGCGCAGGCGCTCGATCATGCGGGTTCGCGTCCGCTGCGAGGTCATTCCGAAACCGGCAACGGCACCGCTCATTGCGCCAGCCACGAGCGTACCAGCGACAACTGCGCCGTATGGGTAAGGTCTATCTGCAACGGCGTCAGCGAAACCTGGTTGTTCTGCACCGCGAAGAAGTCGGTGCCCTCGCCGGCGTCCTGCGCCTCGCCGGCAGCACCGACCCAGAAGACCGTCTCGTTGCGCGGCGAGATCGTCCGCACCACCGGCTCCGCCTTGTGACGCTTGCCGAGGCGGGTGACGACGATGCCCGCCAGCTCTTCATGGCTGACGTCGGGAACGTTGACGTTGAGCAGGACCGGTACACTCAGCGGCTGCCGCTGCAGCAGCAGGACCAGGTCGCGCGTGACACGGGCAGCAGTGGCGAAATGACCGCCGGCCTTGCTGCACAGCGAAACCGCCAGCGCCGGCACGCCGAGCAGGAAGCCCTCGGTGGCGGCGGCGACAGTGCCGGAATAGATGGTGTCGTCGCCCATGTTGGCACCGATGTTGATGCCCGAGATCACCATGTCCGGCAGCTTTTCGAGCATGCCGGTGACCGCCAGGTGGACACAGTCGGTCGGCGTCCCGTTGACGTAGTAGAAGCCGTTCGCCGCCTGCTTCAGCGAGAGTGGGCGATCGAGCGTCAGCGAGTTGCTCGCTCCGCTGCGATCACGCTCGGGCGCGACCACGGTAATCTCGGCGACGTCGGCCAGCGCGCGCGCCAAGTGTTCGATTCCTGGCGCGAAATAGCCGTCATCATTGCAAAGAAGGATCCGCATCTCGATTCAGGAAGGGTCTCGAACACCGGCAAGGCATGCAGGAACCGGCACGTCGCCGGCCGCGACGGAGAGGATGCCCGAATACCCGCCAAGCCGCCAAACATTATAGCGACCTGCGGCGTTTGCTCAAAGCGGGCAGCGAAGCAGCGCCAGGGCGATACTTGTCGCTGTTGGCCGGCGACCGCGGCTGCCGCGAGCGCAAACGTGAAATCGGACACGGATGTGTCGTGATGCGTTTCGGATTCCTCTTTACTTTTTCCCGTCACTGGATTAGAGTCAGCACGTTTTCGGTGGGTGCTGTTCGGGCCGGTTGGCTCGGCATATGCACCCTGTCAATGGCAAACGGAGGGAAACCTCCGGACGCAAAGCCACGGACCCTACCCAGAGTTGTCTCATCGGCTCGGAAGGGTGGCCGGGTTGCCCGAATCGCGCGCGCCCTTTGCGCTGATCGAGTGCCTCCTCCAGCTTTGCGTCCACGCGGCAGTAGGAGTCTGTATGGCACTCGCATCGTGGACCCAGCAGCAGATCCTGGACCAGTTGATTTCCGGATACAGCTGGAGCGGGTCAAGCATCAGCTACGCTTTTCCGACGGCTGCCTCCGGCATGTACGGTGGCAACAACGAGCTGCCCGGTTTCGTCGGCCTCAATGCGACGCAGCAGGCAGCCGCCGAGCGGGCGTTGCAGACGTGGGACGACCTCATCGCACCCAACCTCGTACGCACCACCGCCGGCAACTCGAACATCGAGATCGGCACCTCGAGTACCGGCGTCAGCTACGCGCATGCCTACTATCCGTCGATCGGCAGCGTCTGGTTCAACCGCGCCTACGCCGATCTGATGTCGCCGCAGGTCGGCCAGTACTCCTTCCAGGTCTACGTTCACGAACTCGGACATGCCCTCGGCCTCGACCACATGGGAGAGTACAACGGCACCGGCAACTGGACACCGTCATCGTTCCAGGACAGCCAGGTGTACTCGGTGATGTCGTACTTTGGCCCGAACACCGGCCGCGGCAGCAGCAGCCAGATCGCCTGGGCCGACTGGGTCGGTCGCGACGGCCGCACCTACTCACCGCAGACGCCGATGCTCAACGACGTTCTCGCCATCCAGACGATCTACGGCGCCGACCCGACCACCCGCAGCGGCGACACGGTTTATGGCTTCGGCAGCAACGTCGGCGGCTCGATGGCGGCGATCTTCGACTTCACAGTAAATGCAAATCCGATCCTGACCATCTACGACGCCGGTGGCGTCGATACGCTCAACCTCAGTGGCTGGGACACGAACTGCACCATCAACCTGGCGCCTGGCTCGTTCTCCTCCGGCAACAGCATGACCAACAACATCACCATCGCCTACTCGTGCTCCATCGAGAACGCAGTCGGTGGTTCGGCGGCAGACCAGATCAGCGGCAATGCGCTGCCCAACCGCCTCGATGGTGGCGCCGGCAATGACAGCCTGTTCGGCGGCGACGGCGACGACATCCTGGTCGCCAGCCTCGGCGACGACCTGCTCGACGGCGGCGACGGCAACGACAGCGTCGTCTTCGGCGGCAGCTATGGCAGCTACACTTACACCTATACGGAGAACGTCGGCTTCAACTTCTACAGCACTGTCAGCGGCTCGGATACGATTCGCGAGATGGAGATCTTCGTCTTTGCCGACGGCAGCAAGTCGGTCAGCGAACTCCTCGGCGGCGGCTCGCTGCGCTCACTCGTATCGATCAGCGCCGACATCGCCCAACAGCTTGAAGGCCACAGCGGCACGACGGTCTTCACCTACAGGGTGGAGTTGAACACCGCCAGTTCGTCGGTGCAGACACTCAACTGGAACCTGCAGGGCACGGGCACCGCGCCGGTCAGTCCGGCGACCGACTTCTCCGGCGCGACCTCGGGCAGCATCACCTTCGCGATCGGCGAGACCGAGAAGACGATCTCGGTCACGGTGCAGGGCGACCGCGTGGTCGAAGCCAACGAATCCTTCGTCGTGACCCTGTCCAACCTGTCTTCGGGCCTCGGTTTCAGAACATCGAGCGCCACCGGCATCATCCTCAACGACGACGCGGCGAACAGCGACGACTACGGCGCCACGCCTGCGACTGCCGGCGCCTTAACCGTCGGCGGCGGCCCGCTGACCGGCTGGCTCGAGCGTACCTCCGACAGCGACCTGTTCGCCGTCAGCCTCAGCGCCGGAACGACCTACGTCTTCGATCTCCAGGCTCCGGCATCGGCGGTGGACGCGTACCTGTCGCTGCATGGCCCGACCACCACGACCAGCCTGTCGTCGGCGATCGCCAGCAACGACAACGCCGCTGCCGGCAGCGGCAACGCGCAGATCATCCATGCCGTCAGCAGCAGCGGTACCTACTACCTGCTCGCCCGCGACGCCCGCGGCGGCACCGGCAGCTATACGCTGCAGGCCGCGACCTTCGCCGGCCAGACGCTGACCGGCGACGACAGCGGCAGCCAGCTCACCGGAACGCCGGGCAACGACGAACTCTACGGGCTCGGCGGTGCCGACACCCTTTCCGGCGGTGCCGGCAGCGACCACCTCGATGGCGGCGCCGGTACCGACCTGATGTACGGCGGCGCCGGCAACGACAGCTACGTGGTCGACAACGCCGGCGACGTGGTCAGCGAGAGCAGCGCCACCGGCGGCAGTGACCGGGTCTACTCGTCGGCAAGCTTCGTGCTGGGCAACCACCTCGAGGAACTGCTGCTGACCGGCGAGGCTGCCACCAACGCCACCGGCAACGCGCTGGGCAACCGCCTCAGCGGCAACGGCGGCAACAACGTCCTCGATGGCCAGGCCGGCATCGACACCTGCAGCGGCGGCGCCGGCGACGACACCTATGTACTCGACGCCGCAGCCGAACTGGCCAACGTCAGCGAGGGTGCCGACGAAGGCAACGACAGCTTGCGCATCGTCTACTCCAGCTCGGCGCCGCAAGCCATCAGCCTGACCGGCGCGCTCGCCCACTTCGAGAACGTCGAACTGCGGGGCAACGGGCCGTTCAGCGTCGTCGGCAACGGCGCCGCCAACCTGCTCCGCGGCAACGCCCAGGGCAACCGGCTCGAGGGCGCCGCCGGCAACGACACCCTCGACGGCCAGGGCGGTGCCGATCAGCTCGTCGGTGGCGAGGGTGACGATGTCTATCTCGTCGATCACATCGGCGACGTCGTCACCGAGGCAGCCAACGCGGGCACGGACAGCGTCCGCGTGGCGATCAACACCAACGGCGCCAGCTTCGTTCTCGGCGCCGACGTCGACAACGCCAGCGTCGTCGGTAGCTTCGCCAACAACCTGATCGGCAACGACCTGGCCAACGTGCTGATCGGCAATGCACTCGCCAACCGGCTCGACGGCGGCGCCGGGATCGACACGCTGTCCGGCGGTGGCGGCGGCGACACCTACGTCGTCGACCACGCCGCCGACACGATCATCGAGACCTCGACTCTGACGAGCGAGATCGACGCGGTTATCAGCAGCGTCAGCTGGACGCTCGCCGCCAAACTCGAAAATCTCTCGCTCCTCGGCAGCACCGACCTGGTCGCCAGCGGCAACGAACTGAACAACGTGCTGACGGGCAACAGCGGCGCCAACCGCCTCGATGGCGGCGCTGGCGCCGACACGATGTTCGGTGGCGCCGGCAACGACACCTACGTCGTCGACAACGCCGCCGACATGGTCTTCGAAACCGCCAGCGCCAGCAGCCGTGTCGATGCCGGCGGCAGCGACACGGTCGAAAGCAGCGTCAGCTGGACACTCGGCAACTTCGTCGAGAACCTCCTGCTCGGCGGCGAAGGCAACCTCAGCGGCACCGGCAACGCACTCGCCAACACACTGCGCGGCAACACCGGCAGCAACGTCCTTGACGGCAAAACTGGCATCGACGTGCTCGCCGGTGGCGACGGCTCGGACATCTATCTGATCACCGCGGCGAGCGATCACCCGGCTGCGGAGATCGCCGACAGCGGCACGAGCGGCATTGATGAAGTCCGTTTCGCGGCAACGGCAGGCACGCTGACCCTGTTTGCCGACGACAGCGGCATCGAGCGCGTGGTGATCGGCAGCGGCGTCGGCGAGGTCGCGAACGGCAGCGGCAGCGGCGCTCTGAACGTCGACGCGTCACTGGTCGGCAATGCGCTGTCGATCGTCGGCAACGCCGGCGCCAACGTCCTCACCGGCACCGACTACGGCGACCACATCGACGGCGGCGCCGGCGTCGACCGGCTGATCGGCGGCGGCGGCAGCGACACCCTGATCGGCGGTGCAGGCAACGACGTCTACGTCGCCGATGCCAGCGATTCGGTCAGCGAGACGTCGACGCTGGCGAGCGAGATCGACACCATCGAAACGAGTTCCTCCTGCACGCTGGGAGCCAACCTCGAAAACCTCAGGCTGCTCGGATACGCCGACCTCGCTGGCACCGGCAACGCGCTGAACAACATGCTGGCCGGCAACGGCGGCGCCAATCTCCTGGATGGCTCCCTAGGCGCAGACACGATGTTCGGTGGTGCCGGTGATGACACCTACGTCGTCGACAACCTCGCCGACAAGGTCTTCGAATCGGCGACAGCCAGCAGCCCGGTCGACAGCGGCGGCAACGACACCGTTCGCAGCAGCGTCAGCTGGACGCTCGGCAACTTCGTCGAGAACCTCGTGCTCGTCGGCAGCGGCCAGTTCGGCGCCACCGGCAACGCCCTCGCCAACACGCTGCGCGGCAACACCGGCAACAACCTGCTCGACGGCAAGGCAGGCCTGGACGCGCTCGACGGCGGCGAGGGATCGGACCTCTATCTGATCACTGCGGCGAGCGATCATCCGGCGGCGGAGATCGCCGACAACGGTACGAGCGGCAGCGACGAAGTCCGTTTCGCTGCGACCGCCGCCAGCACGCTGACGCTGTTCGCCGGTGACCGCGGCATCGAGCGGGTGGTCATTGGCGGCGGGCTGGGCGAAATCGCCAGCAGCAGCGGCACGGTGGCGCTGAACGTCGATGCCGCAGCGGTCGACAACGCACTGTCGATACTGGGCAATGCGGGCGCCAACATCCTCACCGGCACCGCCCACGCCGACACGATCAGCGGCGGCGGCGGCGCCGACCGGCTGCTCGGCGGTGACGGTACTGACCGGCTGCTCGGCGGCGCCGGCAGCGACAGCCTGACCGGCGGCGCCGGCGCGGACCGGTTCGTCCTCGACCAGGCGCTCAGCGCGACCAGCAACCGCGATCTGCTGACCGACTTCCTGCCGGGCAGCGACACGATCGAGCTGAGCCTGGCGGTCTTTCGCACCCTCGGCGGAGCCCCGGGCGGACTGAACGCGGAGCAGTTCTGGTCGGGTGCTGGCGTCACGCGGGCACACGACGCGAGCGACCGTCTCATCTACAACACGACGACCGGCGACCTCTACTACGACGCCGACGGCAACGGCAGCGGCGCCGCGGTCGCCATCGCGGTGATCGGGGTTGACGCGCATCCGCAACAGCTCAGTCACGCCGATTTTGCGCTGATCGCCTGATCAGCGTCCGGCCAGGGCGCGTCGCCGGCATGTCGCGGAACATCCGCGGCATGCCGGCGAGACCCGATCCGGCGGCAGATCCCCTCCACCCCGCCGACCGGCGGGGGACGGACGACGGGGCCGCATCGCCGCCGCACCCTGCATCGGCACGCCAGCTTGCTGCGCCCCCGCACCAACCCACCCTCTTCGCCGAACGGGGCCAAGGCCCTCAACTTCCGCCAGGCCGTGCCGCTAGGAAACTCATACGCCCGGCTGCTGGAAAATCCCTAAAGTTCCTTCGCGGCAGGTCGTTACAGGAAGTGTCAGCGAGCAAAAGTCGCTACCAGGGATGGACCGGGAGACGCAGAGGTCGCCGGAAACCGAAGTCAATCTGATCTCGATAGGAGAAGGAAAATGCCGCAAATCATCAACACCAACGTCGCGTCGCTCAACTCGCAACGCAGCCTCAACAGTTCGCAGAACTCGCTGGCCAGCTCGCTGCAGCGCCTGTCGTCGGGCCTGCGCATCAACAGCGCCAAGGACGACGCCGCCGGCCTCGCCATCTCGGCCCGCATGACCTCGCAGATCAACGGCCTCAACCAGGCATCGCGCAATGCCAACGACGGCATTTCACTGGCGCAGACGGCCGAAGGTGGCCTGCAGAGCGTCACCGAGTCGCTGCAGCGGATGCGCGAACTGGCCGTGCAGGCGTCGAACGCCACCAACACCGCGACCGACCGGGCCGCACTGCAACAGGAAGTCGATCAGCTCGTGCAGCAGATCAACACGGTCGCCAGCCAGACCGCGTTCAACGGTGTCAAGCTGCTCGACGGCACCTTCAATTCGCAGTCCTTCCAGATCGGCGCCAACACCGGCGAGCAGATCTCGATCAACACCATCGCCAGCGCCAAGGCGGATTCGTTGGGTGTCGGCACGAACTCTTCCTATGTCACATCGCTCTCGGCGACGGTCAGCAATGGTGCCATCTCGACCGGCGGCATAACGGTCAACGGCTACGGCGTCGGTCCATCGTTGACCGACGGTGTGTCGAGCTCGGTGAGCATCACGGGCGCAACGGTCACTGCCACCGGCGGTCTGGCCGACGGCGACCTCAAGGTCAACGGCGTCTCGGTCGGTTCCGTGACGGCTGGTGCGGATGCCACCGCGCAGGCCGCCGCCGTGGCAACTGCAATCAACGGCCAGTCGGGAACGACCGGCGTCATCGCCACGGCCAGTGCCGGCGTGCTCACCCTCGCTTCGATCAATGGCCGCGACATCAAGATCGAACTGGCGGGCACCGCAACTGACACCGAAACCGGCCTGACCGCCGCGACGACCAAGGTCGGTTCCGACAGCGCGATCGCCAAGGCGGCCGCCTTCAATACCGTCACCGGACAGACCGGGGTTTCCGCGGTCGCTACGGCCAGCACCGTCTCGGGTGGCGCGATCACTGCCAACGCCGCAATCGCCGGCGACGGAACAGACTACATCAGGATCAACGGCGTCAAGCTCGGTGCCATTGCAGCCGGCACGTCGGGCGACTTCACTGCGCAGGGAAACAACGTCGTCGCCGCGATCAATGCCGTGTCGAACCAGACCGGTGTCACCGCCACCTTCGACAGCAGCAGCATGAAGGTCAGCATGACGGCTGCCGACGGGCGCACGATCACCGTCGAGGCGGCAGGTACGGCGGACACGACCAACTTCGGCTTCGCCACCGCTACGGTCAGCAACACCTACGGCGGCATCAAGCTGAGCTCGACGAGCAGCGCCGGCATCAACCTCGGTGGCGCCAACATCGCCTCGACGAACCTGACAGCCGGCTACACGGCGGCGACGGCGACCTTCGGCGCCGGCATCGCGAGCGTTGATCTGCGCACCGCCAGCGGCGCCCAGAACGCGATTTCGACGATCGACTCGGCATTGGCCAACATCAACTCGAGCCGCGCGAACCTGGGTGCGGTGCAGAACCGCTTCAGCAGCGTCGTCAGCAATCTGGCCGCGACATCCGAGAACCTGTCGGCCTCGCGCAGCCGGATTCTCGACGCCGACTTCGCGGTCGAGACCGCCAACCTGTCGCGGGCGCAGATCCTGCAGCAGGCCGGCACAGCGATGCTGGCACAGGCAAATGCCCTGCCGCAGAACGTTCTCTCCCTGCTGCGCGGCTAAACATCCACCACCAATTGGGGGTAAGATCGGGGGCGTGGACGTGGTGACACGACGACGCCCCCGAAGTCACTTGCCGAAGGAGTGAAAGATGAGCATCCAGCCTACCGGCGCTTCGCTGCCCACCCAGGCTCAGCCGATGGTCAACCTGGCAGAGCGTGAAATGAGGAGGACCGTCGAGCGCGACGGCATCGCCGCCGACCGCGCGCAGTTGCCGGCGGAGAGACTGCAGGCGACGACACGCGAGCAGCTCGAGACGGCAACCGAGAGCGTGCGCAGCTTCGTGCAGCCGATCAACAACAACATCGAGTTCAGCGTCAACGAAGACACCGGACAACTGGTGGTGAAGATCATCGACCGCAACACCAAGGAAGTGATTCGACAGATGCCTTCGGACGAGATGATCGCCATCGCCAGGACGCTCGACAGCATCAAGGGGCTTTTCGTCAAGCAATCGGCCTGAACACGGCGGTCCGGACGCGAACTGAACAGCACGGGAGAAACCGATGGCGATTTCATCACCGGGCCTGGGCTCGAATCTTGATGTAAACAGCATCGTCAGCCAGCTGATGGCGCTCGAGCAGCGACCGCTGACCGCACTGGCAAAGAAGGAAGCGGGCTTCCAGGCCAAGATCTCGGCGCTCGGATCGCTGCAGAGTGCCGTCTCGGCGCTGCAGACGGCGGCCGGCAACCTCGTCCCGGCGACCGGTTCGACGGCGCTGCAGAAGTTCTCGGTCTTCCGGACGGCGATCAGCGATGCGACGATCGCGTCGGCGAGCGCGTCGTCGGGCGCCGTCGCCGGCAGCTACCTGCTGGAGGTGACTCGCCTCGCCAGCCAGCACGTCATCGCCAGCGCGACCGGGACCGCCAGTCCGTTCTCCGGCGCCGGCACGACACTGCCAACCGGCGGCACGCTGACGATATCGCTCGACAGCGCGGGCGGCAGCAGCCCACACAAGAGCACGACGATCGCGATCGCCAACGGAGCCACGCCGGAGAATGTCCGTGATGCCATCAATTCTGCCAGTGCCGGCGTTTCGGCAGTGGTGATCAACGGCACGGCCGGCAAGCAACTGGTGTTGACCAGCGATGCGGCGGGCAGCAACCAGGTCATCACGCTGGCAGGGATTCCTGGCCTCGCCTACGACCCGAACGCGACGCCGGTACCGGCCACCGATCCTTTCGCCCAGACGCAGGCCGCGCAGGGTTCCGCCTTCAAGCTCAACGGCATCGCCGTCGAAGCGAGCAGCAACACCGTGACGACGGCGATCGACGGCGTGACGCTCAACCTGCTCAAGGGCCCCGAACTGCCTGCGACCTCAGTCAGCACGACGCTGACGATCAGCCGCGACACCAGCAGCCTGAACAATGGCGTCAACGCGCTCGTCAAGGCCTTCAACGAGTTCCACACGACCGCCAGCAGCCTCGGCAGCTACGACGCGGCAAGCAAGCGGGCTGGCGCGCTCAACGGCGACGGCACGCTGCGCACGGCGCAGGAGAACGTCCGTGCGGCACTCGGCAATGTGCCGACGGAACTGGCGAACGCCAGCCTGCAACGCCTGACCGAAATCGGCGTCACATTGCAGAAGGACGGCAAGCTGAACGTCGACGCGACGAAGCTGAACAAGGCGATCGGCGACGACCTGACCGGCGTTGCCAACCTCGTCGCTGCCTATGGCAAGGCCTTCCGGACTGCTACCGAAGGACTGACCGGCAGCGGCGGCCTGATCGCCGCGCGCAGCGACGGACTGAGCACTTCGATCAAGGGTCTCGGGCAGCAGTCGGAGATCATCTCGGCCCGCCTGACGCAGATCGAAGCCCGCTACCGCAGGCAGTTCACCGCACTCGACACGCTGATGGCCGGAATGACCAAGACCAGCAGCTTCCTGCAGCAGCAACTCGCCAACCTGCCCACCTACAATCAGGGGTCCTGAATGTTCGCCAATGCCCGCAATGCGATTTCAGCCTACCGCAAGGTCGGCGTGGACGCCGCCATCGAGGTGGCTGATCCGCACCGCCTGATCCTGCTGCTCTTTGCCGGTGCCCAGGCAGCAATCGGCAATGCGCGCGCCGCAATGCAGCAGCAACAGATCGCCGCCAAGGGCGAAGCCATCTCCAGAGCCATCGACATCATAGGCAACGGCCTCAAGCTCAGCCTCGACCTGGAACAGGGGGGCGAGATCGCGCAGCGGCTGGACGCCCTGTACGACTATCTGGTCCTGCGACTGCTGCGCGCCAACCTGGACAATGACCTGCCGGCACTCGAAGAGGTAGCGGGCCTGCTGGAAGAGATCCACGGAGCCTGGCGCGAGATCGCTCCCGGGCGCCTGCAGCAATCGGTCACATGAACCCTGCCCTGGGCGCCCTCGAACGCCTGCGCTCGCTCTCGGAGGCGATGCTGGACGCTGCCCGCAGCAGCGACTGGGAATCGCTGCTGGAGAACGAAGCGCAGCGGCGAACGCTGGTCGAGCAGGTGCCAGCCGACCTCGCCCGCACGCTGGCGGCACCTGCCCGGGACGAAGCCCGCGCGCTCATCGAAACGTGCCAGCGATTGGACGCCGACGTCCGCGCACTGGTCGCCCGCCGGCAGTGCGAGCTGCGCGTCGTGCTGCGCCAATCGGCGACCGGCGCGAGCGGTGACCCGGCGCCGGCCGCCTGGCACAGACCAGACGCCGGGTGAAGAACACGTCGTCGCACCCGTCGTGCCCGTCCGCGCCGAACCATGACTTGCGGTATCGATGATTCGCACTGATTTCGCCAACCGCCTGCAGCCGACAGCCGACCTGGCGCTGCGGCCGACGCCGCCGGCACAGGAGATCACCGACCGCCTCGCCGGGCTGGTCGTCGGCCAGCGACTGCTGGCCGAGATTCAGGCCCTGCTGCCCAACGGCAGTTACCGAGCCGTGATCGACCAGCGCAGCGTGACGCTCGCGTTGCCCTTTGCCGCCCAGACCGGCGACGCGATCGAACTCGAAGTGACGGAGAGCGATGGCCGGCTGACGCTGGCGGTCGTTGCCGGCGGCAAGTCGACCGCCGCCGATGCGGACTCGGCCGCGACCAGCCTGAGTCGCACCGGACAACTGATCGGCAGCCTGCTGCTCGATGGCGCCCGCTCCGGCAGGACCGGGCCGCAGGCTCTGTCGCTCAACGAGAACCAGCCGCTTGCCGCCACCCCCCCGCGGCAGGGCAACGAACTGCTGCCGCTGCTGCAGCAGGCGATCAGCCGCAGCGGAATGTTCTACGAAGCGCACCAGGCGCAATGGGTCGACGGTCGCCAGACGAAGGCGCAGTTGCTCGCCGAGCCACAGGGCAGATTGAGCCCGCTGCAGCCCGCGCCGGCAGCCGCCGCGCCGAGCGCATCCGGCCACGACGATGCCGTGCGCATCGGCACCGGCACCCTGCCGCCGGCGCAGACTCGCGAAGGTGGCAGCAGTGCCGCGACCAACCAGGCCTCGCCGCCGCCTTCACCGGTGGCGCCACAGGCGCAGGCGATCGTGCAGCAGCAACTCGAAGCCTTCGCCACGCAGCTCTATTCGTGGCAGGGCCAGGTCTGGCCCGGACAGGAAATCCGCTGGGAGATCGAGAGCCCGCCCGAACGAACGGCTGCCGCCGCTGCCGACGATGACGCGCGCTGGCAGACCCGCCTGCTGCTGACCCTGCCTCAACTGGGCGAAGTGGAAGCCCGGCTGTCTCTCGTCGGCGAGCAACTCAGCGTTGCAGTCACTGCCGCGAAACCGGCGGCAATCGCCCTCCTGCGCAACGGGTCGGCCGTACTCCGGCAACAACTGGAGCAGGCTGGAGTCGTCCTGAGCGCGGTTTCCTTCGCCGAGCGGACGGTGACCAGCGAGCATGCGCAGCCTGCCGTCTGACCTCGACACAACGGCACCCGCCGCCAGCGAGCCGCCAGTCGCCGCGCTTGATGGGGCGCTGGCGCAGGCCCTCGCGAAGGCACGCCAATGTCACCAGGCGGGCCAGCTGCGTGCGGCCGAGGAGCTCTACCGCGCCATTCTGCAAGCGCAGCCCGGTCATGCTGCTGCCAACCACGGTCTCGGCGTCCTAGAGGTCGAGCGTGCGCAACCATCCGCCGGGTTGCCGCACTTCATCGCCGCGCTGGAAGCAGACCCGCAGTCGCCGCATCACTGGCTGGGTTACATCGATGCACTGCTGCGCAGCGGTCAAGCCGCCGTGGCGCGCGAAGTGCTTGCCCTCGGTGAGCGGCATGGACTTGATGGCACCGAGGTCGAGCGGCTCAGGCGTGCGCTGGCGCCGGCGTCGACCGCGGGCGGCAAGGGGAACAAGGCGCTGCACGGACGCAGCGAACGGCCGGCCGCTCGCGCTGCCGCTCAACCGGCAGCACGAGCGGACACCACAGACCGGTCGAGCGCGACCGAGATCGATGCGGCAATCGCTCTCTACCAGCGCGGCGAGTACGCGGCCGGCGAAGTTGCCGCACGCCGTCTGACGGAACGTCATCCGCAGGATGGCCGCGCCTGGAAGATCCTCGGCGCCCTGCTCAAGGCGCAGGGCCGCGATGGTGCGGCATTGCGCGCGATGCGGCACGCCGTGGAACTGCTGCCGGACGACGAGCAGGCCCTCAGCAATCTCGGCCTCGTCCTCGCCGCTCTCGGTCAGCTGGCTGAAGCTGAAGGCTGCCATCGCCGCGCGCTGGCCATCCGGGACGATTTCGCCGAGGCACACTACAACCTCGGCAATACCCTCCTGGCACAGCGGCGGCACGAGGATGCCGCCACCAGCTACCGACGGGCAACGGACTTGCGACCCGACTTCGCGCTCGCGCACTGCAATCTGGGCAATGCGTTGATGGAACTCGACCGCCTGCCGGAGGCCGAGGCTGCGTACCAGCGTGCACTGGCGCTGCAGGCGAGTCTTGCCGACGCGCACAACAACCTCGGTCGCAGCCTCAAGGCGCAGGGCCGTCTGCCGGAGGCGGAAACCAGCTACCGGCGCGCGCTGGCACTGCGGCCGGACTATCCCGAGGCGTCCAGCAACCTCGGCGAAGTGCTGACCGCCCTAGGCCGGCTGGCAGAGGGTGAAGCCGCGCTGCGGCAGGCTCTGTTGCACAAGCCGGATCTAGCCGCCGCCCACTATAACCTGGGCAACAACCTCGACGAGCAGAAGCGCACGGCGGAAGCGGAAAGCGCCTGGCAATCGGCGATCGACAGCCAGCCGGATTTCGCCGAGGCGATGGTCGTCCTCGCGGCGTCGCTGCGCGCACGGAATCGGCTCGACGAGGCCGAAGCCGGCCTGCGGCGGGCCATCGCCTGCCGCCCGGACTTCGCCATCGCGCACTACAACCTGGGCAACGTGCTCAATCAGGCCGATCGACTCGACGAAGCCGAAGCGAGCTATCGCGCGGCAATCGCCCACGCAGCAGATCTCGAGAATGCGCATCTCAACCTGGGCGTCGTCCTGACCGCACTCGGACGCTACCCTGAAGCCGATGCAGCGCTGCGGCAAGCCATTCGGCTGAAGCCCGATTACCTCCTGGCACACAGCAACCTGCTCTACACTCTCAGTCACCATCAGGCCATCGACGCCGCAACACTGTTCGCCGAGCACCGGCGCTTCGGCGCGATGATCGAGGCACCCCTGCGCGACACCCGCCGGCCGCATGACAACCGGCGGGATCCCGAACGCCGCCTGCACATCGGTCTGGTCTCCGCCGATTTCCGCAACCACGCCGTCGCCAGCTTCATCGAGCCGGTGCTGGTGGAGCTATCCGGCCACCGGAGCCTGGTGCTGCATGCCTACTACAATCATGCGCAGGAAGACCACGTCACGCAGCGGCTGCGGCAGTGCTTCGCGCACTGGCGACAGGTGACCGAGCTGAGCGACGCCGAACTGGCGGAGCGGATTCGTGCCGACGGCATCGACATCCTGATCGACCTCAGCGGGCACACCGCGCACAATCGCCTGCCCACCTTCGCCCACAAGCCAGCACCGATTCAGGCGAGCTGGATCGGCTACCCCGGGACCACCGGCCTGCAGTCGATCGACTATTTCCTCGCCGACCGCTTCTTTCTGCCGGCCGGCGCGTTCGACGACCAGTTCACCGAGCGAATCATCCGCCTGCCGGCCAGCGCGCCCTTTCTCCCCTTCGCCGGCGCACCGGACATCGCGCCGCCGCCCGCGCTGGCCCGCGGCCACCTCACCTTCGGCAGCTTCAATCGGCCCACCAAGATCAGCCCGCAGGTCGTCGCCCTATGGAGCCGGCTGCTGCTCGCCGTTCCCGAGGCCAAGATGCTGCTCGGCGCGATGCGGCCGGACAGGAACGCCGAGCGTCTGGCAGACGAGTTTGCCGGGAATGGTGTCGCGCGCGAACGACTGATCTTTCAGCCACGTTGTGACATGCCTGGCTATCTCGCGCTGCATCAGCAGGTGGACATCTGTCTCGACACCTTCCCCTACACCGGCGGCACCACCACCCTGCACGCCTGCTGGATGGGCGTTCCGACGCTGACTCTCGCCGGCACGACGGTTCCCGGACGAGCGGCAGCCTCGACTCTCGGACATGTCGGGCTGACTGCCTTCATCGCCGGCGACGCGGGTGAATTCGTCGCCCGCGGTCGCCACTTGGCTGCCAACCTCGACCAACTGGCGGATCTCCGTGCCGGACTGCGCGAACGCCTGCAGCAATCGGCGCTCGGTCGCCCCGGGCTGGTTGCAGCGGGCCTCGAACGGGCCTTGCGGATCATCTGGCAACGCTGGTGCCAGGGGCTCGCGCCGTGCTCCTTCGAGATCGACGCACAGGACCCATCGCTTCGAGCTGCGCCATGAGACACGGCACCAGGGCCGTGCAACGGAGAAGCGCCGCGTGCGACTGGCGATAATGCAGCCCTACTTCATGCCCTACATCGGTTACTGGCAACTCATCGCCGCAGTCGACAGGATGATCGTGCTCGATGATGTCGCCTTCATCCGGCGTGGCTGGATCAACCGCAACCGCATTCTCGTCGCCGGCGCGCCACATCGGTTCAGCCTTCCCGTGCGGCAGGCTTCGCAGAACCGCCCGATCAACGAGATCGAGCTGGCCAGCGACCCGAGCTGGTGGCAGCGCTTTCGCTCGACTCTCGCACAAAGCTATCGCCGTGCCCCGTTCTACGAGGAAACGCAGGCCTTCCTCGAACCGATCGTCAGCAACGGTCGCGGCCCGTTGCTGCCCTTCCTGCTGCGGAGCATCAGCACAGTTGCCACCCATCTCGAGATTGACACACCGGTGCTGACGTCGTCGGCGATCGACCCCGAGCGTCGCAGCCGCGGCCAGGAGCGCATCCTTGCCCTGTGCGCAAACGCCGGTGCGGCGGAGTACCTCAACCTGCCGGGCGGCCGCGCGCTGTACGATCCCGTGCTGTTTCGACAGAGCGGGACGGAACTGCGTTTCCTCGTTCCCCGCGAACGACCCTATCCGCAGATCGGCGGCGGCTGGAGCCCCTGGCTGTCGATCATCGACCTGCTGATGCATCTCGGGCGGCAGGCGACGCGTGCCGAACTGGCGCGTTGCGACATCGAGACGCCGCTCGCGGACCAACGATCATGAACACCCGTGCCGCCTCACCGAAAACGCTGATCTTCCCGGCCGTCAATCGACTGGCGACCGACTACTGGCGAGCAGCTCGGCTGGTTGGCGAACCGTTGGTCCTCGCCGCCTCGGTCGCCGGCGATGCGACCCGGTTCGATGGCCAGACGGTGCTGCGTCTGCCGATGATTCATGAAGCCGGCTTCGACAGCGGCTTCCGCACCCTGATCGAGAAGCACTCGATCAGCCGCATCTTCTGTCCGGTGGCCAGTGTTTACAGTCATCTGCTGACCTGGATTCCCGAGCATGGCCCGGGCGTCGAACTGCTCGGGGATTCACCCATTCGCCGGCAGGTCGACCAGCACCGCGAACTGATGGCGCAAGCCCGCTGCCTGCGATCCTGGATGTCGACCTGCGCCGCCGGTGCCGAGGTCCTGCCCGAGATCGAAGTCGCCGGCCTGCTGCGGCAGGCGGGGCTGGTCCATGGTGAATCGAGCGACGAGAAGCTGGCAGCCATGATCGCCATCGCCGCCAGTGCTCCAGCCGGCGACCTGGTCGAGATCGGCGCACTGATGGGGCGGACAGCTCTGGTTCTGCTGTACCTCGCGCGGCGCTACCAGATTGGTCCGCTGCTGACCGTCGATCCCTGGCAGGCAGCGCACGCCATCCATCATGACTCGCCGGCGAACATTGGCCGGCTGGTCGACGAGTGGGACTACGAGGTTCTTGCCGAAGCCTTCTTCGTCAACCTGGCGCCTTGGTCGGGCGACGATCATGCGCATCTGCGCCTGCCGTCCGACCAGGCATTCGCCATCTACGCGGACGGGTTGCCGATCGCGACGCGCGTATCGGTCGCCGTGCCCTTTTCGCGCCGTATCGCGATTCTGCACGTCGACGGCAACCATGATCACGCCGCCGTCAAAGAGGACTGCAAACTCTGGCTCAGCCGCCTGCTGCCGGGCGGCTGGCTGATCCTCGACGACTACCAGTGGGCGCATGGAGACGGTCCGCGGCGTGTCGGTGACGAACTGCTCGAGACCTGCCGCCAGCGGATCGAGCGCGCGTTCGTCTGCGGCAAGGCGATGTTCATCAGGCTGGGTGCCGAATCCAGCCAGGGAGGAATGGTCTGATGAGGCTTGGCGAAGCTGAAGTGTATGTCTGCCCCGCCTGCAAGCAACGGATGCAAGTGCGAATCGTGCAACAGCGGGGCGAGGAAGTGCTCGAAGGGCTGCTGGCATGTCCCTGCGGCGCCGAGTTCCCGATCGCCGACGGAATTCCCGATCTCGTCTTTCCGCGTCAGCTCGCCGCCAGCGATCTCGAGGCGAAGCTCTGGTACGACGCCAATGCCGACGTCTACGACGAGAATCTGCACCTGACCTTCGACACCTTTCGCGAAGACGAGCAGCGTGTGCGAAGCCGACTGGTCGACCGACTGGAACTGCTGCCAACGCAGCGGGTCCTCGAACTCGGTGCCGGATCGGGCCGCGACTCGGTCCTGATCGCCGACCGCCTCGGGGCAGAGGGCCGTCTCTACCTGCAGGATCTGTCGCTCGCCATCCTCCGCCACAGCTTTCCGAAGATGGCGACAAAGCAGGTGCCGACCGAGTTCCACGTCGGCAACGCCTGCCATCTACCGTTTGCCGATGGCGTTTTCGACGCGGTCTTCCATTTCGGTGGTCTGAACACCTTCTCGGACATCGGCGCCTTCTTCAGCGAGGTCAACCGCGTGACCAAGGTCGGCGGCAAGGTCGTTGCTGGCGACGAGAGCATGCCCGTCTGGCTGCGCAACAGTGAGTTCGGCCGCGTGCTGATGAACTCGAATCCCCTCTACCGCTACGAACTGCCGCTGCAACACCTGCCCGTCTCGTGCCGGGAAGTGAAGCTCGAGTGGATCATCGGCGGCGTCTTCTACGTCATCGAGTATCGCGTCGGCGAGGGCGAGCCCTTCGCCGACCTCGATTTCGAGATTCCGGGTATCCGTGGCGGCACCCATCGCACGCGCTACCATGGCCTGCTGGAAGGCGTCACCGAGGAAGCGAAGTCGATGGCGCAGGCCGCCTGCGCGCGCAGTGGCAAGAGCCTGCACCGCTGGCTGGACGAGGCAGTCCGGCGGGCGGCAGCGCGTGACCTGGAAGGAAGATGAGTGGTGAAGGCGATCAACGCCCGACCGGAAATCGACGAGGACTGCCGCGCGCGCTACGAAGCGTACGAGCGCGAACACTGGCGGGAACTGGAGCAATGCGTCAGCCTCGCCAACCTGAGTCTGCAGGAGGTCATGCTGCACGCACCCGCGTTCATCCGCCGGCGGGAAATGGCGCGCCTGCTCGCCCACTATGAACTGTTCAGGCTGATCGCCGAGATGCCTGGATCGATCGCCGAACTCGGGGTGTACCTCGGCGCCGGCTTCTTCACCTGGAGCAAGCTCCTCGAGACCTTCAACCCGGGTGATCGCGGGCGCAAGGTCTATGGCTTCGAGAGCTGTGCCGGCTACGAGTCGTTCGCACCGCAGGATGGTGCCTGCCGACCGTGGGTCGACCGCCTGATCGGCAGCATGCAACCAGGCGAGGAATACCTGCAGCGGATGGTCACCCTGCACAACAACGACAACTTCCTGCGCGGAGTCGAGCGCTGCAAGCTGATCAAGGGCGACATCTGCGCCACCGTCGAGGAGTTCGCCCGCAATGCGCTCGGCACGCGCCTGAGCCTCCTCTACTTCGATGTCAATCTCTTCGCGCCGACACTCGCCGGCCTGCGCCACCTCTATCCGCTGGTCCTCAGCGGTGGCGTCGTCGCCTTCAATGCCTATGGTTCGCCGCCCTGGGAGGGTGAAGGCCAGGCAATCGAAGGTTACTTCGCCGAGATCGGCCAGCCCGTGCCGAGAATGCAGAAGTTTGCCTTCTCGATCTATCCCAACGCCTACTTCGTCAAACCCTAGCGGGAGGTGTCGCAAGATGTTGCACTGGCGCAAGCTGGGAATGCTGTTTCGACCTGCCGGCCGGCTGCCCTGGATGCACGAGTTCGCGCAGGTGCCGACCACCCTGCTGCTGCCCGACCGCCTGCGCGTCTATTTCAGTTGCCGACCGCAGCGGGCAGCCGACGGCTCGTGCCTGAGCTACAGCGGCTTTGTGGATCTCGACCGCAGCGACCCGATGACCGTGCTGGAGGTTTCGCCGGAACCGGTACTCGAGCTGGGCGAAGCCGGCTGTTTCGACCAGTTCGGCGTCATGGCGGGAACCGTCCTTGCGGTTGGCGACGAGTTCTGGCTCTACTACTGCGGCTGGTCACGCCGGGTCGCCGTTCCCTATGACTGGGCCATCGGGCTGGCCGTCAGTCGCGATGGCGGCCGCAGCTTCAGCCGCCGTGGCCGCGGGCCGATCGTCGGCCCATCGCTGGATGAGCCGTACCTGCAGGCCTGCCCGATCGTCCGCCGCCTTGGCGAGGAAGACTGGCACATGTGGTATCTCTCCGGGACCACGTGGCTGCAGGTGGCGGGGCACCCGGAGTCGGTGTATGTGATCATGCACGCCAGTTCATCGGACGGCGTCCATTGGGCTCGCGACGCGCAACCCGTCATCCCGGCACGCGTCGACTTCGAGTGCCAGACCAGCGCCTCGACCTTTGCCTGGCAAGGCCGCCAGCGGATGCTGTTCTCCTACCGGCATGGCGTGGATTTCCGCAACTCCGAGCGCGGCTACCGCATCGGTCATGCCGTGTCGGACGACCTGCTGCGCTGGCAGCGCGACGATGACGCAGCCGGAATCGCCCCCTCGGCTGCCGACTGGGACTCGCAGATGATCTGCTATCCACACGTCTTCGACCTCAACGGCCGGACGCTGATGCTCTACTGCGGCAACGAATTCGGCCGCGAGGGGTTCGGCTGGGCGGAACTTCTCGCCTGAGCCTGCACCAGGAGGGAAAAACGATGAAGAAACTGCTGCTCTTTGGTGCCGGGAAGATTGCCGACGTGCTGTCGGATTACTTCAACCGCGACAGCGACTACGAGATCGTCGCCTATACCTGCGACCCGGCCTTTGCCTGCGGCGAATCGTACCGCAACCTGCCACTGCTCCCCTTCGACGAAGCGACGCGTCTGTTTCCTCCTGCACACCACGAGCTGCACATCGCCGTCGGCTACCATGAACTCAATCGTGTGCGGGAAAGACTGTTTCTCGCGGCCAGAGGCAGGGGCTATCGCCTCGCCAGCTACGTCAGTTCGCGTTCGTGGCCGGGACCCGACGCGGTCGTCGGCGAGAACTGTTTCGTCGCCGACGGTGTATCGCTCGAGGCAGGTGCGCGAATCGGCGACAACGTCGCGCTCTGGAGCAACGTCGTCGTCGGCCACCACGCGCAAGTCGGCAACCACTGCTGGATCGCTGCCGGAACGGCGATCGGCGGCAGCACGGTCATCGGCGATCGCTGCTTCGTGGCACTGAACGCGACCATCGGCAACGAAGTGGTCGTCGGCGCCGACAGCATTCTCGGTGCACGCACGCTGCTGACGAAATCGGTTGCCGACAAGAGCGTCCTGGTCGAAAAGGATACCGAACTGTTCCGCCTCGACAGCGAGCGCTTCCTGCGCATGTCGAGACTGCGCTGACCCCCGCCGGTGCGCTACCGCTACAACCTCGGCCTGGCCTTCGAGGGCGTCGCCGAGAGCTACCCCGAGAGACCGGCGCTGATTCTCGCCGAAGGGCGCTCGGTTTCCTTCGCGGATCTCGACCGGTTGACGAACCAGCTCGCGCACTGGATCAGCTCGCTCGGACTCGGCCGCCGCGATGTCCTGGCGCTGTTCAACGCGAAGACGGTCGAGGGACACGCCCTGATGCTCGCCGCTCTCAAGATTGGCGCGGCCTACGTCAACCTCGACGACCAGAATCCACCACAGCGCCTGGCGATGATTCTCGCCACCTGCCAGCCGCGACTGGCGGTCAGCGATCACCCGCTGCCCGAGGCGATTCTTCACTGCTGCCAGTCGGCAGGCGTACCGCTGCTGCTGCTCCCGGAGCCCGCCGTCGTCGATCGGCTATCCGCTGCGCGCTTGGCGGCAACCGGCCTCGTCACCGGCAGCGACCCGGCGTACCTGATGTTCACCTCCGGCTCCACGGGAGCACCCAAGGGCGTTGCCATCGCCCACGCCAGCGTCCTCAACTTCGTCCACTGGGCGCGCGCGGAATTCGGCATCGGCGCCGGCGACCGGCTGAGCGGGGCGAATCCGCTGCACTTCGACAATTCCGTCTTCGACTTCTACGCATCGCTGTTCGCGGGTGCGGCGCTGGCGCCGCTCGGACGTGAGATCGTCGGCTCGCCGGCCGACCTCGTGCGGCACGTCGGCGAACGCGGCTGCACGCTGTGGTTCTCGGTGCCGTCGCTGCTGATCTATCTGATGACCATGCGCCAACTTGGGGCCGACACCTGGCCGGCGATGCGCTGCCTCGTCTTTGGCGGCGAGGGTTACCCGAAAGCCGAGCTGAAGAGACTGTTCGACCTCTTCCACCCGCGAGCGCGTCTGGTCAATGTCTACGGGCCGACCGAATGCACCTGCATCTGCTCTGCGTACACGCTGTCGGAGGGCGACTTCGCGCAGCTGCATGGTCTGCCCCCGCTCGGCAGACTGGCGCCCAACTTTTCGGCGCTGGTCCTCGACGAGGAGCAGCGGCTGGTGCCGGATGGCGAAGTCGGCGAACTGTGTCTGCTCGGCCCGCAGCTGGCGTTGGGCTATTACCACAATGCCGAGCACAGCCGGAAGCGTTTCGCCGGCAATCCGCACAATAGCGGCTTCGAGGAACGCTTCTACCGGACCGGCGATCTGGTGCGACAGGACGAGGACGGCGTCTTCTGGTTCGTCGGGCGCAGCGACAACCAGATCAAGCACCTCGGCTATCGCATCGAGCTCGAGGAGATCGAGGCCGCCCTCGAGTCGCTGCCGCAGATCCGCCAGGCGGTCTGCGTCTATCACCGGCTGCGGCAGCAGCACGGGCGAATCGCTGCTTTCGTCAGTTCCCAGTCACCGGTCGACGAGGCGACCATGCGGCAGGCGCTGCGCGACCGCCTGCCAGCCTACATGATCCCGGCGCAGATCGAGGTCCTGGCCGAGCTGCCGAAGAACGCCAACGGCAAGCTCGACCGCAAGCAACTGCAGCAGCGCCTGACCGGAGACTGAGGCGCAGCGGGCTTCAGAGTTTCAGGCCACCGTCGAGTTCGATCACCGTTCCCGTCAGGTAGTCGTTGGCGACGGCGAAGAGCACGGTCTGCGCCACTTGATCGGCTGTTCCGAGCCGGCGCAACGGGATCCTGCCAACCCATTCGCGCAGGCGTTCCTCGCTCATCGCGGCATGCGTCGAGGAGGTGTCGATGAAACCCGGCGCAATCGCCAGGGAGCGAATCCCCAGGCCGCCAAGCTCCTTTGCCCACGACAGGGCGAGCGCGTTGACGCCCGCCTTGGCAGCGGCGTACGCACTCTGGCCAGCGTTGCCGCGGGCGGCGACCGAACTGATGTTGATGATCACACCGCGCGTGCGCTGGCGCAGCATCTTTTCGGCGACGCAGGAACCCATCACCAGCGTCGTCGTCAGGTTCATGCGCAGGGCCTTCTCCCACAGGCCGATGTCGTGACGCCCGGCGGCGCGATCGAGCAGGTTGTACAGTGGCGCACTGCAGATCCAGCCGGCTGCGTTGACCAGGATGTCGATCCGTCCGTGCTGGCCGTTGACGGTGTCGACGATCCGCGCCGCCTGCTCGGGGTCGGCAGCGTCACCGGCGAGGACGTCGATGCGCTCGTCCACCAGCGTCTCGAGCCGTTCGCGATCGAGGTCGATTGCCGCCACCCGGCAGCCGGCCCCGGCCAGGGCAATGGCAATGCCGCGGCCGATGTTCTGCGCCGCCCCGGTGACGATCGCCACCGCTCCCTCAAGCCGCATCGTCGACCAGGCCCCGCTTGGCGAGTTGCCCGATGATGCTGGCAACCGAAGTCATGTCGGCGATCTCGTCGGCATCGAGAACCACCCGATAGCGCTCCTCGATGCCGATGATCAGCTCCATGTGCGCCAGCGAATCCCAGGCCGGCGTGTTCTTCATCGACGTGCCCGGTTCGATGGAGACCGGCGGCAGCTTGAGCGCTGCCGCAATCAGCGCGAGGAGTTCAGTCATGCGTGTCCCTGGGAACGTTGTTCACTACGGCGAGGAAATGATGTCGATGATGCGGTCGACCGTCGGCGGGTCGAGATCGGGATAGATCGGCAGGCACAGGATCTGCCGCGCGATGCTCGTCGCAACCGGCAGGTTGGCCGGCGCCGCCGAGGCGATTCCGCGGTACATGGGCAGATCGCTGATCAAGGGGAAGAAGTAACGACGCACATGGATCTGCCACTGCCGCAGCCGGTCGTAGAGCTGGTCACGCGACAGCGGGTAGTCGGGACCGACCAGCACCGGGAAGTAGCCGCCGTTGCGCCTCACCCCATCGATGGCCGGCAGGCACTCCATGCCGGAAACCTCGGCCAGCGCCTGCCGATAGCGCCGGTCGATGGCCATTCGCGCGGCGATCGCCTGATCCACGTGCTCGAGTTGCAGCAATCCGAGTGCCGCCTGGAACTCGTTCATCTTGCCATTGATTCCCGGCGCGACGACTGTGACTTCGTCGGCAAAGCCGAAGTTCTTCAGGTAGTCGATTCGCTGCTTGAGCTTCAGATCGTGGCAGACGATGGCGCCGCCTTCGAACGTGTTGAACACCTTGGTGGCGTGGAAACTCAGCATCGCCAGATCGCCCTGCGCCAGGAGAGAGCGCCCGTCGACGGTGACGCCGAAAGCGTGCGCCGCATCGTAGATCAGCTTCAGCCCATAGGTATCGGCGATCTCCTGCAGGCGCCCGCCGGCGCAGGGCTGCCCATAACAATGCACCGGCAGGATGGCGGTCGTTCTCGGCGTGATCGCCGCCTCGACGAGTTCCTCGTCCAGGTTGCAGGTATCGCGCCGGATATCGACGAACACCGGCTTGATGCCGTTCCACAGCAGCGCATGCGTGGTGGCGGCAAAGGTGTACGGAGTGGTGATCACTTCACCGGTGATGCGCAGCGCCTGCAACGCCGTCATCAGCGCCAGCGTGCCATTGGCAAACAGCGAGACATGCCCGACGCCGAGATGGTCCCGGAGCTTCTCCTCGAACTGCTGATGAAACGGCCCGCCGTTGGTCAGTTGACGGCTTTCCCAGATCTCGGACAGATAGGGCAGGAACTCCTCCAGCGGGGGCAGATACGGCCGGGTGAGGAAGGTCCGGTTGTCTTCCATTGGGATCCAGGGGTGGTGGGCGGCAGGTCGTGGCCAACATTATGCCCCAGTCGCTGCGCTGCGGCACTGCCATTCCGCGCCGTGCGGCCGCGCCGCGGGAAGCCGATGGCCTGTCGGCAACCAGCACTCCAGGTCGCTGCCTGCGTCACCAGGCAAGGAAGCGCAAGCTTGCGCTGCTGACGGCCGACGGCTAAGATCATGCGCTCCTGCCGACGCCGCCGACGGCCCTCGCCCGGATCGGCGCGGCCTGCCGCAAGGCACAGGACCAAAGCGAGCACGCATGCCCCTGCCAGCCGATGATCCGCGCAAGACCGCCGTCGCTCTCGCCTACCACCAGGCCGATGCGGCACCGCGACTGCTCGCCAAGGGGCGTGGCCTGGTCGCCGAGCAGATCATCGCCCGCGCCCATGAGCACGGCGTCTATGTGCATGAATCGGCGGAACTGGTGTCGCTGCTGATGCAGGTCGATCTCGACCAGCATATCCCGCCAAACCTCTACGTCGCAGTCGCCGAGTTGCTGGCTTGGCTCTATCAGCTCGAGAGTGGCCAGGCCGTGTCGCCCGCACCTTTGTTCAGCGCCTTGCCGGCAGCAGGCGGTGGCCCACCCTGATCGGCGGCACGGACGCGAACGCTCTCTGCACGCGCAGGCGAGGGCGCGATGGCGCCTGATCCGGCTCGGCAGCCCTTTCTGCGTTAAACTGCCGGCTGCAGATGATCCCAGGAATGGCCATGGAAGAAACCGATTCCCGGATGCTGACCGATGAGCGGCCCGTTCGCCTCGAGATCGAGCGGCCAGAGGAGCACGCCCGCTTTCTCCTGCAGTCGAAGGTCGAGGTCCTGGCCATCCTGCGCAGTCTGGTGCAACGTCGGGCGCTGGTCAGTGCCTACTTCGAGCAGGGCCGCTCGTTCTTCCTGACATCGGTCGTCGAGGTCGATGCGGGTGCCGGCCGGATCGTCATCGACAACGGTCGCGACGAAGCGATCAACCAGGCGGCGCTGCTCGCCGAGCAACTGCATCTCGTCAGCACGCTGGACAAGGTGAAGATCCAGTTCCGCCTTGGACGACTGTCGGAGACGCGCAGCGGTGGTCTGCCGGCGTTCACGGCGGCGCTGCCCGACCAGTTGCTGCGACTGCAGCGACGCGAGTATTTCCGCCTGACGACGCCGGTGACCCGGCCCGTGCGCCTGGTCGCGACGCTCAGGCGCACCGACGGCAGTGCCCTGCCGGTGGACACCTCGATCCTCGACATCAGCGGCGGCGGTGTCGGCCTGATGGCGGCACCCGGCCTCGCCGCGCTGCTGCCGCGCGGCCAGCGTCTCAACGACGGCAGGATCAGCCTGCCCGACGAAGGTCTGCTGACCGCCAACCTGCTGGTCTGCAACAAGGGGGAGGAAGCAACCCGCGGCGGCGCCCGCTATTTCCGCGTCGGCTGCGAATTCCTCGGCCTCACGGGGGCGCGGATGAACATGCTGCAGCGTTACATCACGCGCATCGAGCGCGAGCGCAAGGCC
Organism: Candidatus Accumulibacter similis; assembly: GCA_013347225.1. Taxonomy (NCBI): domain Bacteria; kingdom Pseudomonadati; phylum Pseudomonadota; class Betaproteobacteria; genus Candidatus Accumulibacter; species Candidatus Accumulibacter similis. The sequence continues at coordinate 4,589,206 of CP054595.1, forward strand.
AGACTCAGCGGCATGGCCTGAAGAAGAAGGCGGTGGGTGAGAGGCCGGGCGCAGCGCCCGGCCTCTCACCCACCGCTGGCGCCGCTAGAAGCCGATGGCCAGCAGCGCGTAGGCGGCGATCAGCGTCCCCAGCATTGCGCTGCCATAACACAGCAGCTTCGCGCCCGTACCGGCGTGAATGCCGATATCGTGCAGGCTGTGAAAGATGCGGTGCGCCGCATGCCACAGAAAGAGCGCGATGATTGCGAAGATGAACCCCTTGCCGATGATGTTCTGGGCGAAGGCGAGCATCTTCGGGTAGCTCATGGTGTCGGCCGGCAGCAGCAGGCCGAGCGGCAGAGCGAGTCCGGTGATGAACACCAGCATCGGCCCGAGAAGCGCCGAGAGCATGCCGCCAGCGCCGAAGAGAGCCCAGAAGATCGGTGCGTTGGAACGTTTCAGCGGAGCTTTCATCGTGTCATCCCCCATACCAGAGCGAGCAGACCGAGACAGGCGGCAGCCGCGGCGCCGAGCCCGCCGGCGGTGATCACCCAACCCGGCAGGCGCTCGCCCCCGACGACCAACGGTGGCATCGTGCGCGGCATGATCTTGAACCAGGTGTACGTGTGATAGCTCAGCGCCACCAGCGCCGCCAGGTGAAAAGCGATGTACCAGGGGTTCTGCAGCGCCGCCAGCCAGGCATTCCAGGCGGCCTCGCCCTGCGACAGGCGAAACAGTCCGGTGAGCAGGACGCCGGCGTAGGCTGCGACGAACAGGGCGGTACCCTCGTGGATCATGTACTCGACGAAGAACGGGTTCTTGCGCCACCATCCGTCCATCGGGCGCACATAGGGACGACGCTTGCTCACTTGGCACCTCCTTTCGGAGCGAGGAAGCGCAGGAAATAGTCGGCTGCGCTGTTGGTCTTGTTCTGGTTTACCGCGTTCGCCGGGTCTACATGCTTCGGACAGACCTCCGAGCAGTAACCGACGGCCGTGCAGTTGAACACGCCTTCCTCGGAATTGATCAGTTCCATCCGTTCCGCCTTGCCGCCATCGCGTGAATCGACGTTGTAGCGATGCAGCAGCGCCGTCGCTGCCGGTCCGATGAAGCTCGGGTTGAGACCGAACTGCGGGCACGCGGCATAGCACAACAGACAGTTGATGCACGAACTGAACTGCTCATAGGCATTGAGCTGCTCGGGCGTCTGCAGATACTCGCCCTGTGCCAGCGCGCGTTCCTCCTTCGGGATGATGTACGGCTGGATGCTCTCGAGTTTCTCGATGAAGCCTTCCATGTTGATCACCAGATCGCGCTCGATCGGGAAGTGGGCGAGCGCCTCGACGCGCACCCGTGCCGGGTAGTAGTCGCGCAGGAACGTCTGGCACGACAGGCTCGGGATGCCGTTGATCATCATGCCGCAACTGCCGCAGATGGCCATCCGGCACGACCAGCGAAAGCTCAGTGAGCCATCGAGGTAATCCTTGATGTACTGCACACCCTGCAGTACCGACATGTCGTCGGTGAACGGCACCTCGAATACCTGGCGGTGCGGCTCCCTGTCCTTTTCCGGGTGGTAGCGAAGGACCTCGATCTCGATCGTCTTCTGCATTTCAGACATTGGACGCCTTCCTTTCCTGCTCGGCCTTTTCTCCTGCGGCCCCATAAGCCCGCGTTCCCGGCTGCGACTTGGTGATCCTGACCGGTCCGTAGTCGATCCGCGGCGGACCGCCGGCAACGTAGTGCGCCTGCGAGTGCGCCAGGAAGTTGACATCGTCACGCTGCTCGAAACCGTCCAGGCGCTGGTGGGCACCACGCGACTCGCGCCGGTTGATCGCCGAACAGGCCATCGACTGCGCGACATCGAGCTGGTACTCGAGTTCGATGGCGAGCAGCCACTCGGTATTCCAGACGCTCGACTTGTCTTCGAGATTGACGTTGCGGAAGCGATCCTTGAGTTCTTCCAGCTTGTCGCAGGTCTTCTCCATGGTGTCGGCGAGACGGTAGATGCCGCAGCCGTCCTCCATCGTCTGCGCCATTTCCTTGCGCAGCGTGGCGATGCGCTCGCTGCCGCCGCTCTTCGTCTTCAGACCCTGGACGCGCTGTTCGACCGCCTGCGCCTGCTTCAACAGCCGGGCGGAATCGCCGGCCGGTACCGAACGCGCATGGCGCGCGGCTTCGACGCCGGCAACCTTGCCGAAGACGAGCAGTTCCGACAGCGAGTTGGAACCCAGCCGGTTGGCGCCGTGGATGCCGACGCTGGAGCATTCGCCGGCGGCAAAAAGCCCGGGCAGTGGTGCCGCGCAGCGGCCGTCGACGAGGATGCCACCCATCGTGTAGTGCACCGCCGGGCGCACCGGGATCGGCGCATGCGCCGGGTCGACACCCATGAACTGTTCTGCCAGTTCGTAGATCTGTGGCAGCCGTTCGCGCAGCTTTTGCTCGCCGAGGTGGCGCAGGTCGAGGTGTACCACCGAGCCGTGCGGCCCCTCGATCGTGCGGCCCTTCTGCTGCTCGTACCAGAACGCCTGGCTCAGTCGGTCGCGCGGTCCGAGTTCCATCGCCTTGTTGCGTGGCGTCGGCTCGGCCGGCCCCAGCCCATAGTCCTGCAGATAGCGATAACCGTCCTTGTTGACCAGGAAGCCACCTTCACCGCGGCAGGCCTCGGTGAACAGCAGGCCGGTTCCCGGCATGCAGGTCGGATGGTACTGGACGAACTCCATGTCGCGCAGCGGTACGCCGTGCCGATAGGCCAGCGCCATGCCGTCGCCGGTGACGACGCCTCCATTGGTATTCTCGCGGAACACCCGGCCGGCACCACCGGTGGCAATCACCACCGAGCGCGCCTCGACCAGCGTGAATTCGCCGGAAGCGATCTCGATCGCGACGACCCCCTGGACACGCCCGTCCTCAACGATCAGGTCAACGCAGAAATGTTCGTCCAAACGCTTGATCGAGGGATACTTGATCGAGGTCTGGAACAGCGTATGCAGCATGTGAAACCCGGTCTTGTCGGCCGCGAACCACGTCCGCTCGATCTTCATGCCGCCGAACGCACGCACGTTCACGTGCCCGTCCGGCGTCCGGCTCCACGGGCAACCCCAGTGCTCGAGTTGCGTCAACTCCTCGGTGCAATGCGCAACGAAGTACTCCACCACATCCTGCTCGCAGAGCCAGTCACCGCCATGCACGGTATCGTTGAAGTGGTACTCGAGGCTGTCGCTCGCCTGCTTCACCCCCGCCGAACCTCCTTCGGCAGCGACGGTGTGACTGCGCATCGGATAGACCTTCGACACCAGCGCAATCCGCAGCGAGGGGTCTGCCTCGGCAACGGCGATCGCCGCCCGCAGGCCTGCCCCTCCGCCACCCACGATCACCACATCAGCCTTGTATATCTCCATGCTTGATCCTTTCTCGCACCGGACCGAGTCCGGTGACGATCATCCTGCGGAAAGCCGCGGCGGCACTAAGTGCGCCACGGCCAGTCGATTGCGCGTCCGGTTGCCCGCTACTCGCTTGCACCCGCGACAACCTGGAGCGTCAACATCTGGTACATGCCACCAAAGAAACGTTGCTTGCTGACCATGATCGAGCGGCCGTCGCGCGGCAGCCAGGCGGCCACCTCCTCGCTGAAGAGGTCACGTGCGAACGGTTCGAGGCGATCGAGGACCGGCTTCCAGAAATAGCGCAGCGGATTCAGGCGGCTCGGCGGCGCATAGTCGACGATGGTCAGCGTGCCACCCGGTCGAACCACCCGCAGCGCCTCGGCCAGGGTCCTCTCGCGGACGGCCTGCGGTTGCTCGTGCAGGAGAAAGAACAGCAGTGCGCGGTCAAAGCTGCCGTCGGCAAAGCCCAGCGCCGCCGAATCCATGCAATGCATGCGCACCGGTGCCGCGGCAGCCAGCTTGCCGGACAGGTTCTCGAGCTGGATCGGCAGGATATCGACGATCTCGAGCATGCCGCCGGGCGCCACGCATGCCGCCAGACGCGGCGTCAGATCGCCGTAGGCACAGGCGATCTGCAGCGTGCGGCCGGGCAGATGCTGCCCGTACCCCTGCAGCAGCGCATTGCACAGGCGCTTGTAGTTACCCCAGAGAATCAGATTCACCAGCCACTGCCGTTCGAAGACATGGACGGCGCGGGGATGGACGTAGGCCCACCAGTAGTGGGCCTGCAGGTATTGCGGGATCGCAGGCAGAACCTTCTTCAGCGCCACGCTCGTGGCGGCTGGTCGATCGAAGCTGTTTTTCATGATGGAGAGTGCCAACGTTTGCGCTCGCAGAGGAGTCCCTCGAGATCGTCAAGACCGCCGCCGGCACCGCCATGGCAAGCACTGTGCCGATCCCGGAATGCTGCCCGTGCCACCAGTTCGTTCCTTGCCCGGCAACCCGGACAGGCACACGGTAAGCAGCCCGACGCCGTGAGGCCGTACCCTACCCGATCAATCGTCCGAAAGCAACCGAGGCAGCACGGCACGCGCGTTGCCGCTGGTCACCCGCGCCAGCTCGTCGACGTCGCTGCCGCGCAGTTCGGCGAGCAGGGCGGCGATCCGCGGCAGCTCGCCGGGCGTATTGCGTCCTCCCGCGAGCCAAGCTGGCGGCATGTCCGGCGCATCGGTCTCGAGCACGATCGACGACAACGGCAGCGTCGCCGCCAGATGCCGGATGCGTCGCGCGCGGTCGCAGCTCAGCGTCCCGCCGAAGCCGAGCCTGAATCCGAGCGCGATGAACTCGTCCGCCTGCTGCCGGCTGCCGTTGAAGGCATGCGCGATGCCCCCGGCCACGGGTACGCGCCGCAGGTACTTGAGCACCCGATCGACGGCGCGGCGGACATGCAGCAGCACCGGCAGGCCGAAGTCGCGCGCCATCCGCAACTGCTCGACGAAGAAGCGCTCCTGACGCTCGACATCGGCACCGGCGACATGAAAGTCGAGACCGATCTCCCCCAGCGCGACCACCGCTCGTGGCGCCGACGCCGTCTGCTCGAGCCACTCGCGCAGCTGCCGCAGGTCGCCTTCCGCCGCCTGTGGCACGTACAGCGGATGGATGCCGTAAGCGGCAGCGCAACCCGGAATGGCCGCGCAACATTCGCTGACGGCTGCAAGGCTTGCCAGGTCCACCGCCGGCACGACGATCGCCCTCACCCCGGCGGCACGCGCCGCCGCTGCCACCGCCGCACGATCGGCAGCGAAGTCGCCGGCGGCGAGGTGGCAGTGGGTGTCGATCAGCACCACCGGCCGCTACGAAAGGGCGTAGGCGGCCGGCCGACGGTCAAAGAAGGCGGCCAGTCCTTCGCCAAAGTCCGCTTCGGCGGCACAGGCGGCAAAAGCCTGCTGCTCGGCCTGCAACTGTGCTGCCAGCGATGTGGCCAGCGACTGGTTGAGCAGCGCTTTGGTGCGTGCCAGGGCGCCGGTCGGTCCGCTCGCCAGCCGCTGCGCCAGCGCCAGTGCCGCCGACGGCAACTGCGGCAGCGGCACGACCCGGTTGAGCAGGCCGAGTTCGCGCGCGCGCGCAGCGTCGAAACGTTCGCCCAGGAGAGCAATCTCCATCGCCTGCTTGAGACCCACCTGCCGCGGCAGCGACCAGGTGGCGCCGCCATCGGGAGAGAGCGCGATGTTGCTGTAGGCGAGCGTGAAATAGGCGTCTTCCGCCGCCACGACGAGATCGCAGGCCATCATCAGCGACATGCCGAAACCGGCGACCGCGCCCTGCACGGCGGCGACGACCGGCTTCGGCATGCTCTTCAGGTTGAGGATCGCGAAGTGCACGTCAGCGATCACCCGCTCGAAGCGCATCTGCCGCTGCTCGCCAGGCTGCGCCACCTGCTCGCGGAACCACCTGAGGTCACCGCCGGCCATGAAGTGATCGCCGGCGGCGCGCAGCAGTACGGCGCGCACCTCGGGCGCGAAGGCGGCGCGCGCGGTCGCCTCGCGCAGGTCTTCGATCATCGCCAGGTCGAGCGCATTGAGCGCTTGCGGCCGGTTGAGGGTGAGGATGGCGACGTGGTCGCTGACTTCGTAGCTGACGGTGCTCATGCTGTCTCCATGCGTTCAGAGGAACGGGAACGGCGGCTCGGGTGGGCGGCCGCTGATGATGTCGGCGAGGGCGGCCCCTGACCCGCAGGCCATCGTCCAGCCGAGCGTCCCGTGCCCCGTATTGAGATACAGATTGGCGATCGGTGAGCGACCCACAAGCGGCACGTTGGACGGCGTCGCCGGCCGCAGTCCGGCCCAGAACTCAGTCTCGCCAGCCGGCCGCAGGTCGGGAAAGAGCTGCCTTGCGCGTGCCATCAGGGCGTGGCAGCGCACCGGGTTGAGTTCTGTGTCGTAGCCATTGAACTCGGCCGTGCCGGCGATTCGCAGCCGCTGCCCAAGGCGGGAAAAGACGATCTTGTGCGCGTCGTCGATCAGGCTGACGGTCGGCGCGACGCTGTCCGCCGCCAGCGGCACGGTGGCCGAGTAACCCTTTGCCGGGTATACCGGCAGGCGCAGGCCCAGCGGCCGCAACAACAGCGGCGTGTGACTGCCGAGCGCAGCCACGTAGGCATCAGCCTGGTGCCACTCGCCGTCGGCACGCACCGCCTGCACCCTGCCGCCGGCCGCGCGCAGCGCAGAAACCGCGACACCGTAGCGAAAGACCACGCCGGCCGCCGCGCAATGATGCGCCAGCTGCTGTGTGAAGCGGTGCGCGTCACCCGACTCGTCGGCCGCCGTGTAGTCGGCACCGACGAGCAGGGGGCGTGCCGACGCCAGCGCCGGTTCGATGGCAACGCACTCGTCCATGCTCAGTGGCCGCCGCTCACAGCCATACTCGCGCATCAGCGCCGCGGCCCCGAGCGCTGCCGCGAATTCGCGGCGGTCGGTATACAGGTGCAGGATACCGCGCTCGAGCTGATCGTAGGCCAGCGGCACTTCGGCGCGCAGCGCCTGCAGCTGGCGGCGGCTGTAGAGGGCCAGATTGACGATCTGGCGCACGTTGGCCCGCGTCCGCCCGGGCGTGCACTCGCGCAGGAAACGCAGCACCCAGCCGAACAGCGCCGCATCGCAGCGCGGCCGGAACAGCAGTGGCGAGTCCTCCCGCCGCATCCAGGCAAGTGCCCGCAGAGGGGTGTGCGGATTGGCCCACGGTTCGGCGTGCGACACCGAGATCTGGCCGCCGTTGGCGAAACTGGTTTCCAGCCCGGCCGCCGGCTGGCGATCGAGGACGCAGACCTCGTGCCCTGCTCGCGCGAGATACCACGCAGTGCAGACGCCGACGACGCCGGCGCCGAGGACGAGGACCTTCAAGCGGGCAAGCGCCGCTGCTCAGGCCTGGACCAGCGGCCCGCAGGGCGCGGCTTCAAGTCGCCTGCCCCTGCTCACGGGCAATGCGGACCACCTCCGGCAGGCGGCGAAGGCTGCGCATCAGCCTTGCCAGAGCGGTGCGGCCGGCCACCTGGACGGTGAAATTGATCGTCGTGTAGAGGCCGGGATGTTTCTCGTCCATATTGACATGGACAATGTTGGTTCCCGACTGCGAGATCTCGGTGGCGATTCGCCCCAAGGCACCAACGGTGTTCTGCACCGTCAGTCGCAGGCGCACGCTGAACAGCTTGCCCGGCTCCGGCTCCCACTCGACATTGATCCACTTCGCCGGCTTGGCACTGCGCAGCTTGCGAATCGCCTGACAATCGTGCGTATGGATCACCAGCCCCTTGCCCTTCCAGATCGAGCCGATGATCGGGTCACCTGGTATTGGCTGACAACAGGGAGCAAACTGCACGGCCATTCCTTCGCTGCCGCGGATGACCAGCGAAGCAGGCGCCCTGGCCTGAGACTGCGCCTGCGACGCATCCTCTCTTGCCAGCAGACGGCGGGCAACGACGCCAGCGAGACGAAAACCCAGACCGATGTCGGTATAGACCTCCTTGATCAGCTTGTTGCCGGAATCGCGCAGGACGTTCTTCCAGCTCGAAACCGGCAATTCCGAAGCGGCCACACCGAGCGCCCGCAGTTCCTGATCGAGCATCTTCTCGCCCAGCAGCGTGGACTCGTCATGCTGGACGCTCTTCAGGTAATGGCGAATCTTGCTGCGCGCCCGACCGGTCTTGACCGTGGTCAGCCATGCCAGGCTCGGGTGCGCATCGGCCGCGGTGACGATCTCGACGCGGTCGCCGTTGGTCAACTCGGTGACCAGCGGCATCGGCTGGAAATTTATGTTGGCGGCGACACAGTGGTTGCCGATGTCCGAGTGCACCGCGTACGCCAGGTCGACCGCCGTCGCACCGCGCGGCAGGGCGATGATCTTGCCCTTCGGTGTGAAGACGTAGATCTCGTGCGGAAAGAGGTCCACCTTGACATGCTCGAGGAAATCGCCCGACTCGTCGGTCGCACTCTGCAGGTCGAGCAGCGAGTGAAACCAGGTGGAAGTCTTCTGTTGCAGGTCGGCGCCAAAGTGCTCGCTGTCCTTGTACAACCAGTGCGACGCGATGCCTTCCTGCGCCAGGTTGTCCATCGCTTCGGTGCGGATCTGCAACTCGAACGGCGTGCCATGCGGTCCGATCAGTGTCGTGTGCAACGACTGGTAACCGTTCGGCTTCGGGATGGCGATGTAGTCCTTGAATTTCCCCGGCACCGGTTTGTACAGGCCGTGCAGGACCCCGAGCGCGACATAGCAGGTCGTCTGGTCGGCGACCAGCACACGAAAGCCGTAGACGTCGAGCACCTGCGAGAACGAGAGCCGCTTCTCGAGCATCTTGCGGTAGATCGAGTACAGGCTCTTCTCGCGGCCGAACGTGCGTGCCTCGATGCCCGCGTCCTGCAGCCGGCGGTTGATGCCGTCGAGAATCCGCGACAGGAGTTCGCGCCGGTTGCCGCGAGCTGCCTTCAGTGCACGCGCAAGAACGCGGGCGCGCATCGGGAAGATGAGTTCGAAGGAGAGATCCTGCAACTCGTGGTAGAGCTTGTTGAGACCCAGCCTGTTGGCGATCGGCGCGTAAATCTCGAGCGTCTCGCGGGCGATGCGGCGGCGCTTCTCCGGCCGCATGGCAGCCATGGTCTGCAGATTGTGGTGGCGATCGGCGAGCTTGATCAGGACCACGCGCAGATCACGCGCCATCGCCATCAGCATCTTGCGGAAGTTCTCCGCCTGCGCTTCCTCGACCGACTGGAACTCGAGCTTGTCGAGCTTGGACAGGCCATCGACGAGATCGGCAACCGGCTTGCCGAAGCGCTCGGCGATGGTGCTCTTGCTGACCGGCGTGTCCTCCATCACGTCGTGCAGCAACGCAGCGATCACCCCCTCGACGTCCATCTGCCATTCGGCAATCTCGCCGGCAACAGCCAGCGGGTGGGTGATGTAGGGCTCGCCCGACTGCCGCATCTGACCCCGATGCGCCGCCTCGCTGAAGCGATAGGCCTCACGGACGAGTTCGACCTCTTCCGGCGGCAGGTACATCAGGCTGTCGATGAAGACCTGGTAGGCGGGATCGTCCTCGGCACAGGGGATCGGCTCGGGGGGGTCCGGCGGTGCGGGTTCCGCCTCGGCAGCAGCGGCTGCGGTCGCCGGTGCAGCCGGCACCACCGCCTCCGTGTCGCTTACGGCAACCTGCCCATTGACCGTCGCAGCAGGCGCATCAACGGTGCCATCCGCCACGTGCTCCAGGGCAGCCGCTGGCGCCTGCGGCCCGACAACGTAGTCCGGCCCGCCAGGGTCGCCGGCAACAGGCCCTGCCGGCGGCCGGGTCGCATCGAGGGCAGCCGCCGCGACCGCGGTCCCTACACCGCGACCACCCGCGTCCATGCCTGCGCCTCGCAAACGGTACGCGAACGCTCAGGCCTGGCCGCGGTTGAGCACTTCCAGTCCGACCTTGCCGAGCGCAATCTCGCGCAGCGCCGTGACGGTCGGCTTGTCACGGTTGGCATCGATCAGCGGCGACGCACCGGCAGTGATCTGGCGCGCGCGATAGGTCGCAGCCAGCGTCATCTGGAAACGGTTTGGAATACGGTTCAGACAGTCGTCTACGGTCACTCTTGCCATGCGGATCTCCAGGGTGTCAGAGCATAGATGCGAACAGGGTGGAATGTCGCTGACGTTGCGTGGCATAGCGCAGTCGCGCCGCACTGATCACCGCCAGCAGATCGTGCAGCGCACGTTGCAGGTCTTCGTTGATGATAACATAGTCGAATTCGGCGACATGCCGCAACTCTTCCCGCGCCGCCGCCAGTCGACGCGTGATCGTTTCGGCGCCGTCGGTCGCCCGGGCGCGCAGCCGCCGCTCCAGTTCCGTCAGCGACGGCGGCAGGATGAAGATACCGATCGCCGCCGGAAAGAGTTTCCGCACCTGTTGTGCGCCCTGCCAGTCGATCTCCAGCAACATGTCCTGGCCAGCGAGCAGGGCGGCTTCGACGACGCTTCTGGCGGTGCCGTAGTAGTTGCCGTGGACTTCGGCCCATTCGAGGAAGCCGCCGGCAGCCACCTGGTCGAGAAACTCGCCGACAGCGACGAAGTGATACTCGCGCCCGTCCTGCTCACCCGTCCGCGGCGCGCGCGTGCAGTGCGAGACCGAGACGCCGAGCGCCGCGTCGTTTTCCAGCAGCAGCCGCACCAAGGTCGTCTTGCCGGCGCCGGACGGCGCGCTGACGATGAAGAGGTGTCCGGTCATGGGCTCGCTTCCATGAATGCAGACCGCCCATTGTACTCGCGCTGCCGGCGTCTGCCAGCAAGCCAGTGGACTTTCCGGTGGCTGGCGTCGACAGGCATGGACTCGTCCTCGCCAAGAGACGAAAATGACGCTGTCTACACCTACTTCAATCTGCACGGAGCCATCCGATGTCCTGCTGCCACCTGCTGGCGAAGACCGCCCTGCTGCTTTCCGTCCTGGCGACGACCAACGCCAGCGCGGCGGTTCCGCTGAAGGTCGTCGGCTTCGACGACATGTCCTGCCGCGCCTGGGTGGCGTCGAAGAGCGATGCCGAACAGCGCGCGGCCTATGTCGCCTGGGTCCGGGGTGTGCTCACTGGGCACAACTACGCCAATCCAGGCCAGCAGGTATCGGTCATTTCGAGCAACACGGTCGAACAGTACGTCGACCGCCACTGCAATGAAAAGCCGCAGGGCAGCTTCAGCGATGCGGCCCTGCGGCTCACCGACCGTCTCTCCGGCCGCAATGCTCCGATCACCAAGTAGGTGGGCAGACGACTTCTGATCGGGCGATCTGGCTCATGCAAACCATCTACACCATCGGCATGCGGGCGGCCTGCCTCCTGCTCGGGGGCCCACCGCGCAACTCGCCGGGCGGAGCCGGCCGATGACCGAGATCCTCTGGGTCGCTGCCTTCGCTGCCATGCTGCTCGGGCTGCTTGGCGTCTTCCTGCCGCTGCTGCCCGGCATGCCGCTGCTCTTTGGCGGCATGCTGCTGGCCGCCTGGCTGGATGACTTTGCGCGCATCGGCGTGCCGACGCTGATCGTGCTGGGAGTGATGACGCTGGCGGCCTGGCTGGTCGAAACGCTCGCGTCGGTCTGGGGCGTCAAGCGTGCCGGCGCCAGCGGCATGGCGATCGCCGGCGCCGGTGCCGGGGCGATCGTCGGCATTCTTGGCGGCCTGCCGGGGCTGATTCTCGGTCCGATCGTAGGTGCCGTCTGCGGCGAGTACATCGCACGCCGCGATCAGCGCCGCGCAGCGCGGGCCGGCCTCGCCGCCGGCATCGGTTTTCTCGTCGCCGCCGTCGCCAAACTGGCCATCGCCGTGACCATGCTCGCCGTCTTCCTCTTCGCCTGGTTTGCCTGAAGCCGGGCAGCCGCCACGCGGTGGACGCCGCCGCCTGCCGCTCACCGGGGTGGCACCGCCATGCGGGCGCCACCCTGCAGGTCTTCGGCGCTGTTGATGTTGGCAAAGGCCGCCGGCTGATCTTCAAAACTCACCTCGATCAGCGGCAGCGAGCAGAACCAGCGCTCGACACGTCGCCCGCCAGCCGCGAGATGGGCGCTCAGGGCGGGCAAGGCGCTGCGCCGGCACAGGCAGAAGACCGGCTGCACACGCCCCAGACTGCGCGCCACCGCCACCTCGGCGCCGCTCTCGTCGAGGGCCGCGCGCAGGCGGGCCACCAGGTCGGTCGGCAGGAAGGGCGAATCGCAGGGAGTCGTCGCCAGCAGTGGATGGCGGGCGACCGACAGCGCTGCGTGCAGCCCGGCCAGGGGTCCGGCGAAGCCGTCGATCCGGTCGGGGACGACGGCATGACCGAACGCGGCGTAGCGCTCGCCGTTGCGGTTGGCGTTGATCAGCAGTTCGTCGACCTGTGGCGCCAGGCGGTCGATCACCCAGGCGACCAGCGGCCGGCCGTCGAGTTCCTGCAGCCCCTTGTCGACTCCGCCCATTCGCCGGCCCAACCCGCCGGCGAGGATGACGCCACTGATTCCGCCATGATCCATGCAGCGGATTCTACGCCACCTGCCCGCCGACCGGCGGCGCACCGCCGCGCCAGCTCCGGGACGTCCGGCAAGGATTATCCGCCGGATCTAGAATGACGCTGTCGCGCCCGCGCGCGGTCCGCCCGTCGCTGCTGCCTGCCGGCCAGTGCAGGCCGGCGCCGCCAGCTTCTGCCGTACCAACCCTCTACCAGAAAGCTCAACCCCATGCGACCCTCTCCTCTCGCCGGCCTGCGCGTGCTCGACCTGACGCGTCTGTTGCCGGGTCCGCTTGCCAGCATGCACCTCGCCGACCTCGGCGCCGACGTGATCAAGGTCGAGGACACCGGCGCCGGCGACTACGCGCGCAGCGCCGGTGCGGTTCACGGCGCCGTCAGCTACTTCCAGCTGGTCAATCGCAACAAGCGCAGCCTCCGGCTCGACCTCAAGCAGGCAGCCGGCGTCGACACCTTCATGCGTCTGGCGACGACTGCCGACGTCATCCTCGAGGGCTTCCGGCCCGGCGTGGTGGACAAGCTGGGAATCGGCTATGCGGCGGTGGCGGCAATCAACCCGCGCATCGCCTACTGCGCCATCACCGGCTACGGCCAGGATGGGCCGTACCGTGACCGCGCCGGCCACGACCTCAACTACCTCGGCTACTGTGGTCTGCTCGACCAGATCGGCACCGCCGGCGCTGCGCCGGCGATCCCCAACTTCCAGATCGGCGACCTGCTCGGCGGTTCGTTGAGTGCGCTCGTCGGCGTCCTCGCCGCCGTCATCGACGCGCGCGCGACGGGCCATGGTCGCTACGTCGATGTTTCGATGACCGACGCCGTCTTCGCCCACACGCTGTTTCCGCTGCTCGCCGTGCTCGCTCTCGGCCATGCCGTGCCACGCGGCGAAGACGTGCTCTCCGGCGGCATGCCGAGCTATGGCGTCTATGCGACGCGCGACGGCCGCCATCTGGCGGTCAGTGCGATGGAACCGAAGTTCTGGCAGATGCTGTGTGCGGCCATCGGGCGTCCCGATCTTGCCCCTTTCGCCTTCGCCACCGGCGCCGAGGGCCGGCGCATCCGCAGCGAACTCGAGGCGGCTTTCGCCAGCCGCAGCCTGGCCGACTGGAGCGCGTTGTTCGAGCAGGTGGACTGTTGCGTGACGCCGGTCCTGCGCTTCGAGGAAAGCATGGAGAACGAACACCTGCAGGCCCGCGGCATGCTCGTCGAAGTCAATGGCGTGCGCCAGTTCGCGCCGCCGTTCAAGATCAGCGAGTTGCCTTTCTCGGCCCGCCTGCCACCCCCCGAGGCCGGCGAGCACAGCGACGAAATCCTGCGTGCCAGCGGCTTCAGCGGCGACGAGATCGCCCGCCTGCGCGCGCAGAAGGTGATCTGAGACCGCCGCGGCTGGCAGGAAGCGCAGCTCGCGCCGGCGGTGCGCTGCCGGCCGGCCGTCGGCGCGTGCGCCGGGCACGACGGACAGGCAATCCGGTAAGATGGCGCCGCCGGCGCGACAGTCCGTCAGCGCCGCTTCCCGTCCGCGACCCGAGAAACCAGCCGCAAGATGCCCGCCATTGCCTACCTGAACCGCCTGCTGCCCGGCCTGCAACCGCTGCTCAAGTACCGTGCCGCCGATCTGCCGCACGACATCAGCGCCGGGCTGGCGGTTGCCGCCGTATCGATCCCGGTCGCCATCGCCTACGCCGAGATCGCCGGGCTCAGTCCCTCCGCCGGCCTCTATTCGTCGATCCTGCCGCTGATCGTCTACGCACTCGCCGGAACCTCGCGGCAGATGATCATCGGCCCCGATGCCGCCACCTGCGCCATGATCGCCGCCGTCGTCGCGCCGATGGCGGCGGGCAACAGCGGCCTCTACCTCTCGTTCAGCATCGCCCTGACGCTGCTCACCGGCATCTTCTGCCTGGCCGCCAGCTTCCTGCGCCTCGGCGCGCTGGCCGATTTCCTCGCCCGGCCAATCCTCGTTGGTCTGCTCAACGGCATCGCGTTGTCGATCATGGTCGGTCAGATCGGCAAGGTCCTCGGCAGCAAGCCGCAGGCCAGCCGCCTCATCCGCCAGTTGCTGGAAATCCCGGAACTCGTGCTGCAGGCACACATGCCGACGGTGCTGCTGTCGCTCGCCTGCGTCCTGGTGATGGCGGTGATGCCGCGGCTTTCGCAGCGCCTGCCGGGATCGCTGGTGACGATGGCCCTCGCCGGTCTGGCGGCCTACCTGCTGCGCCTCGACGAGATGGGCGTGGCGCTGATCGGCCCCGTCGCCAGCGGCCTGCCCTCGCTCGAGTGGCCGGATCTGCAGTTGCACGAGGTGGGCGATCTCGCCGGCGCCGCCGCCGGCCTGGCGCTGGTGCTGTTCACCAGCGGCATGCTGACCGCGCGCAGCTTTGCCGAGCGCAACCGCTACGACATCGACGTCGATCGCGAATTCGCTGCCTTCGGCCTCGCCAACATCGTCGCCGCCGTGTCGCAGGGCTTTGCCGTCACCGGCTCGTCCTCGCGCACCGCGGTCAACGACGCCAACGGCGGCCGCACGCAGATGGTCGGCATCGTCGCCGCCGTCGCCGTCGCGCTGCTCCTGCTCGCCGGTACCGACTGGCTGGCCTGGCTGCCGATTCCGGCGCTCGGAGTCGTGCTCATCTTCGCCTCGTGGTCGCTGCTCGACCTGCAGGTGTTCCGCCGCTACCACCAGGTCGAACGGGCAGCGCTGCTGCTTGGCGCCGTCACCATGCTCGGTGTCCTCGCCTTCGGCGCCATCAAGGCGATCGTGCTGGCGGTGACGCTCGCCCTGCTGATGTTCGTCCGCCGCGTCGCGCGGCCCGACCTCGAGCAGTTGGTCACCGTCCGTGGTCGCCCCGGGCTGTACAACCGGCTGCTCTTTCCGGACGCCAGGCCGATCGACGGGCTCCTCCTGCTGCGCTTCTGCGGGCCGCTCGTGTTCTTCAACGCCAGCCATTTCCGCAGCGAGGTGCAGCGCGCCATCGCGCGTCAGGCGGCGCCCGTCGAGCGTGTCGTGCTCGACCTGATTCCGATGACCAACATCGACATCACCGGCATCGACATGCTCGAGCGGCTCGACGAGGAACTCGCCGTACAGGGAATCGTCCTCACGCTCGCCGGTCGCCAGATCGAGTTTGAGCGCTGGCTGCAGGTCACCGGACACCCCGACGAATCGCTGCGGCAGCGTGCCTACCCGACGATGCGCCAGGCCATACGGCAATGGCACGGGCGCGACGAAGGAGCTGCCGAAGAGGATGCCGAGAGCGAGGCCGAAACGGCCGCGCCGACTCGGGAAGCGGTTGCCGAGGCGCCCCCGGCGCGAAGCGACGAGGCTGGCGGGAATGGCAATGAACGGGCCTGAGCGGGGCTCCGGCTTCGCCGCGCGATGCACCGGGGCGGCGGCAGCCGGCCCGCTGCGCATCGATCGCCGCGACTCCGTCGCCTGCCCGTTGCCCGGCTGCCGATGCGGGGGCGGCGACCGGCAACAGGCGCGCGCCGCGCAACGGCGGCCGGGCAGCCGGCGATGCCGTGCTCTCGCGAGCGAATCAGCCGGACGGCTCGGCCTTCTCGTTCTCCAGACCCTTGGCGGTGATCTCCTCGTACAGGTTTGCCATCTTGGCCGCCAGTTCCTGGTACTCGGGATGCTCCCGGACGACTTTCTGCGCCGCCTGCATGTCGCCAAAGACCCACTCGAGGAAGGCGATGTCGAGTTCGTCGAGCCGCTCACCGGCATCGACCTTTGCCTTGAGATCGAGCGCCCGTGGCAGACGCTCCCTTTCCAGCCGCTCCAGAATGACTGTCGCGAGGCCCAGACTATCGGATTCCTGACTCATTGCACCCTCCTCTCGGGTCATGGCAGCGACGAACGGCGAGGTTCCGCAGTGGTCTGCCGGGATCAACAAAGCTTGCGCGACGAATCATGCCAGCTTCCAGCGGCCCAAGGCAAGAGAGCCCGGTCGCCCCGGCGCGCACACGCGCTGACGGCGAGTCACAGGCCGTTACAGAAGGGGACAGAGCGGCAACAGACTGTCCGGCCGGTGATTGTTATTCTTCGCTCCGTCGCTGCCAGACTCTCCTCCCCCCTCCTCCGTATGGCAGCGATGCAGTACCCGGCCCGCGCAGCCCTCCCTCTGTGCGGGCCTTTTCCATTCTGGCAGCCGGTCGTCGGCCGACCGCGGCGATCTGCCAGGCTCTTCCCTGCCGCCCCGGCAAGTGCGCGCCAAGGCTGGCCGCCAGCGCGGTGGCGGTGAGCCACATGGAGCACGCGATGAAGAGATGGAGCAGCATGGTGAGCGGCTTTGTGGCGTGGCTGACGCTGGCGTTCCTGCCGGTTGCCGCCGGCGCCGCAGCGACGCAGGCGATCCGCATCCCGCCGGGGGTCGTGCATGTCGCGACGGTGGAGGGAATCAGCGAATACCGGCTGGCCAACGGGCTGCGCTGCGTCCTCTTCCCCGACGCCGGCAAGCCGACCGCCACCGTCAATGTCACCTATCTCGTCGGCTCGCGGCACGAGAGCTATGGCGAGACCGGCATGGCGCACCTGCTCGAGCACCTGATCTTCAAGGGCTCGAAGAACTTCCCTGACCCGGCGCGACAGTTCCAGGCACGCGGCTTCGACATCAACGGCTCGACCTGGCTCGACCGCACGAACTACTACCTCACCTTCCCCGCCAGCGACGACAACCTCCGCTGGGCCCTCAACTGGAGCAGCGACGCGATGGTCAATTCGTTCATCGCGCGCAAGGACCTCGACAGCGAGATGAGCGTCGTCCGCAACGAGTTCGAGATGGGCGAGAACGAGCCGGCGAGCGTCATGTTCAAGCGCACGCAGTCGCTGCTCTTCGACTGGCACAACTACGGCAACAGCACGATCGGCGCACGCAGCGACATCGAGAACGTCCGCATCGAGAACCTGCGGGCTTTCTATCGCCGCTTCTACCAGCCGGACAACGCCGTGCTGACGGTCGCCGGCAAGTTCGACGAGCAGAAGGCGCTCGACTGGATCGTCGCCAGCTTCGGCAAGCTGCCGCGACCGACACGGCTGCTGCCGGAGCAATGGACGGTGGAACCGACGGCCGACGGCGAACGCCAGTTCGTCATCCGGCGCAAGGGCGAGGTACAACTGCTGACCGTTGCCTACCGCACGCCTTCGAGCCTGCACCCCGATTCGGAGGCGATCGCCATCGCCAGCGAGGTGCTGGGCGACACGCCCAATGGTCGCCTCTACCGCGCCCTGGTGCAGAGCGGACTGGCGACACAGGTGTTCGCCTCGCCGGTCGAGACCCGTGAGCCGGGCTTCGTCGTCTTCGGTGCCGTCATCGCCAGGAGCGAGTCCGTCGACCGCGTCCGCGAGGCGATGATCGAGGCCATCGAAGGCGGACTGGCACGCCAGCCGACGACCGCCAGCGAACTCGAACGTGCCGTGACGGAAGCGCGGACCTCATACGAACGCGCGCTCACGGATCCCGAGTCGTTCGCGGTGATGCTGTCCGAATACATCGCGCTTGGTGACTGGCGGCTCTTCTTCCACGCCCGCGATCAACTCGAGCAGATGACGGCCGAACGGGTCGATGCCGCCGCAGCCCGCTACCTCGTTCGCGACAACCG
The DNA here is from genome assembly GCA_013347225.1 of Candidatus Accumulibacter similis. Classification (NCBI taxonomy): domain Bacteria; kingdom Pseudomonadati; phylum Pseudomonadota; class Betaproteobacteria; genus Candidatus Accumulibacter; species Candidatus Accumulibacter similis. Next base: position 4,607,183 of record CP054595.1, read on the forward strand.
CGTCGTCGGCGTCTTCATCCCGGACGACGCGCCGCAGCGCGCCGTGCTGCCCAAGGCACCGACGGCTGCCGAGCTGCTGGCGGACTATCGCCCCGCGACGCGCGGAGACGCCGGCGAGGCTTTCGACCCGGCCTACGAAAACCTCGACCGGCGGACGCGGCTGCGCCGCTTTGGCGATCTCCAGGTCGCCCTGCTGCCGAAGCGGAACCGCGGCCAGACCGTCAACGTCGCCATGAGCTTCCGCTGGGGCGACGAGCAGTCGCTCCGGGGCCGCAAGATGGCCGGTGCGCTGGCGATCGCCATGCTGCCGCGCGGCAGCCGGCAGTTGAGCCGGCAGCAGATCGCCGACGAACTGACGCGGCTGAAGGTCCGCGGCGGCCTGACACAGTTCGAGACGACGCGCGACAGGCTGCCGCAGGCGCTTGCCCTGGCGGCGCAACTGCTCAGCGAGCCGAGCTTCCCGCCGGCCGAGTTCGAGGAACTGCGGCGCGAGTACCTGACTGCCCTGCAGGCGCAGCTCGACAGCCCCGAACAACTCGCCGGCGACGCCCTCGCTGCGCACTTCAATACGTACCCAGCGGGTGACCCACGCCACCACACGCCGTTACCGCAACGGATCGAGCAACTGCGGCGGCTCGACCTGGCAGAGGTGATCGAGTATCAGCGCGACCTCGTTGGCACCGCACGTGGCGAGATTGCGATCGTCGGCGACTTCGATGCGCAGGCGATCGAGGACGAACTGCGGCGGCTGTTCGCCGGCTCCCCATCCCAATCGCCCTACGAGCGCCTTGATCGGGAGTTTCGCCCGGTGCCGCCGGCGAGGATCGTCATCGACACCCCGGACAAGGAGAACGCCGTCCTGCGGGCACGGCTCGACATCGACCTGCACCGCGACGATGCCGACGCCGCGGCGCTGTACGTCGCCAATCACATTTTCGGCAACAGCGGCGGCCTGACCAGTCGCCTGATGGACCGCCTGCGGCAGAAGGACGGGCTCAGTTACGGCGTCGCGTCGAGCCTGTCGATCGGGCAGCGGCAACGATTGTCGACGTGGACGGTGGCCGCCATGGTCGCGCCGCAGAACGCCGCGCGGGCCGAACAGGCTCTGGGCGAGGAGATTCGCCACGCGCGCGACAAGGGTTTCAGCGCCGCCGAAGTGGCTGCCGCCAGGAAAGGCATCGTCGAGGCGAACGCGGTCGCGCGCTCGCAGGACGAGACGATCGCCTCGCGCTGGACGGCCCTCCTCGATCTCGGTCGCGACTGGCGCGATTCGCAGGCTTTCGAGGAACGGATCATGGCAGTCAGCGCCGAACAGGCCAGTGCCGCCTTCCGCAAGTACATCGACCCCGAACGGTTGACCCTGGTGCTCGCCGGCGACAGCAGCAAGGGCCTCGGGAAGTGAGCCCGGCGCAGAGTCGCTGACCGGACTCGCCCGCTGGCTGCAGCCGCCGCCGAGTCCGGCGGGCCAGGCGGGGTCACTTCTTCAGGCTGTCGCGGATCTCGCGCAGGAGGAGGACTTCCTCGGCGGCTTCCGGAGCGGCCGCCGGCGGCGCCGCGGACTCGGGCGCGGTCCGCTTGAGACGGTTCATCTGCTTGATCATGATGAAGATGATGAACGCGAGAATGATGAAGTTGACAAGGACCGTCAGGAAGCTGCCGTAGGCGAAGACCGGAACCTGCGCCTTCTTCAGCGCATCGAGCGTCGTTGCCGTGCCTTCCGGAACCGTTCCGAGAATCAGGAACATCCCCGAGAAGTCCAGCCTGCCGCCCATGATCCCGGCAACGAGGGGCATGATCAGGTCGGCCACCACAGACTCGACGATCTTGCCAAAGGCCCCGCCGATGATCACGCCAACCGCGAGATCCATGACGTTGCCCTTCATGGCGAATTCCTTGAACTCCTGCAGCATGCTCATTGCATCTCCTTCTCGTCACGTGATAGGTACGGTTCGGCGACAGTCTACACAATCCACCGATGCCGCGGGGCTACTGATTGACTTCGACTCACCGACGGGCAGGCAGCGTTGCCCGGCAGCCAGAGCACTCCTCGTTCGACGAACGGTCGTTCGACCCGACGCCTGCCGAAGACTCGATCGATCGCGTGTCGCAACGCGTCGAGAGGCCGGGCCGGCGCCGATACGATACCGCCGCGGAAGAATCGTCCTCGCAAATTTGCAGGAATTTACCGCTGCGGCTCACCGGCGGCCGCCAGCGTGCAAGATCGAAGAATTCCGCATACCGTCCGCGAATCGCCAGCGACGACGGCAAGCAAGCGTCCTCGCGCTGCAGCAGCTACAGGCGGCGCAGACGTTCGCCGGCGGCGGCGAGCGTCGCCTCCTGCTTGGCGAAGCAGAAGCGGACGACGCGGTCATCGACACCATCGTGCCGGAAGACCGAGACCGGGATCGCTGCCACGCCGGCCTCGCGCGTCAACCAGCAGGCGAACTCGCGATCGGGGAGGTCGGAAATCGCCCCGTAACGGGCAAGCTGGAAGTAGGTTCCGTGACAGGGAAGCAATTCGAAGCGCGAGGCCGCGAGTTGCTGCCGGAAGAACTCACGTTTCGCCTGGTAAAAGCCCGCCAGCCCGAGGTGGCGCGACGCGTCCTGCATGTACTCGGCGATGCCGAACTGGCACGGCGTGTTGACCGTGAACACGTTGAACTGATGCACCTTGCGGAACTCGCTCGTCAGTTCCTGCGCGGCGAGGACGTAGCCGACCTTCCAGCCGGTGATGTGGTAGGTCTTGCCGAAGGAAGAGACGACGATGCTGCGCGCCGCGAGTTCGGTGTGGGCGGCGACGCTGGCGTGCCGGCGACCGTCGAAGACGATGTGCTCGTAGACCTCGTCGGCCAGGACGACGATGTCGGAGCCGCGCGTGAGCTCGGCGAGTCGATCGAGATCGTCGCCGCGCAACAGGCTGCCGGTCGGGTTGTGCGGCGAGTTGATGATGATCATCCGCGTGCGTGGCCCGACCAGCGAGCGCACCTCATCCCAGTCCGGTCGGTAGTCGGGAAAACGCAGGCTGGCGAAGACCGCCCTGCCGCCGACCGTCTCGATCGCCGGTACGTAGCTGTCGTAGACCGGCTCGAAGACGACCACCTCGTCGCCCGCCCGGACGAACGCGGCAATGGCGGTGAAGATCGCCTGCGTCGCCCCGGCAGTGACGGTGATCTCGCCTTCGACATCGTAATCTGCGCCATAGAGCGCACGCACCTTGCCGGCAATCGCCGTGCGCAGTTCGATGATGCCGGACATCGGCGGATACTGGTTTCTGCCGGCGCGCATCGCACGGCAGGTCGCTTCGAAGAGCGCCGCTTCCGCCTGGAAATCGGGGAAGCCCTGCGACAGGTTGATCGCGCCGCAGTCGGCGGCAAGCCGCGACATGACGGTGAAGATGGTGGTCCCGACTTGCGGGAGTTTCGAGTCCACGGCAACGGCAGACTGCTGCATGACGATCCGCGCCGGGCGCGGCCAGGAGTGAGCGAGCGCACAGTGTAAAGGGGCGGCAGCCGGGCAACAAGGCGTGCCGTTCGGCACCCGCGCCGGTGCAGGGACACCGGCAGGCGCACGGGCGATCTGCTAGCATTCGCCGCTGGCGATCGTCCCCCTTCTGGAAGTCACTTCGATGAACACGCACCCCGGCTCGTGGCGCGGCCTCGCCGCCGTGCTGCTCCTCGCCATCGTCAGCAGCACCCGGCCGGGGCTCGCCGCCCCGCCGATGCCCGCACTCGGGGCGGACCTGGGCCAGTTGACGGTGTCGGGAGTCTCGTCAGGCGGCTACATGGCGGTCCAGTTCCAGGTGGCGCATTCGGGCCTCGTGCGCGGCGCGGGCGTCCTCGCCGGCGGTCCCTACGATTGTGCCGAAGGTTCGGTTTGGCGGGCGCTCACGCGCTGCATGTCACCTTCGTGGTGGGCGCCGCTGCCCGTGGTTGGCGAACTGCGCGCGCGTGCCGAGGCACTCGCGCTGGCTGGGCGAATCGACCCGCCGGACAACCTGCGCGACGACCAGGTGTGGCTTCTCTCCGGCGGCAAGGACGACAAGGTGACGACCGCGGTCGTCGAGCAGCTCGCAGCCTTCCTTGGCCAGTGGCTGCCAGCGGCGGCGATCCGTTTCGTGCGGGTGCCCGAGGCAGCGCACGCAATGATCTCGATCGCCGACCCCCGGGCCGCGAGCTGCGGCAGCACGGCATCGCCCTACATCAACCGCTGCGGCGAGCTCGATCCTGCCGGGGAAATGCTCGGCCACATGCTCGGCCCGTTGCAGCCTCCGGCGGCCGACAGCCACGGCGAGATGCTGACCTTTGACCAGCGAGCCTTCGCGACTGGACAGGCGGTCGATTCCGGACTCGCCGACGAAGCCTATCTCTACGTTCCGACCGCCTGCCGCCAATCCCCGTGCCGCGTGCATGTCGCTTTCCACGGCTGCCGCCAGAGCGCCGTGCAGATCGGCCGGCGCTTCGTCGACGGCGCCGGCTACAACCGCTGGGCCGACAGCAACCGCCTGCTCGTCCTCTACCCGCAGACCGCGCCGCGCCACGGGCCGGCGTTCGGCTCGTGGAAATGGATCAGCAACCCCTTCGCCTGCTGGGACTGGTGGGGCTACACCGGCAGCGACTACCCGACCCGCGACGGTCTGCAGATCAGGGCGGTGCGCGCGATGCTCGAGCGGCTGGCAGAGCCGCGCCAGCCCCAGTCGGCACCGGCAGCGGCGACCACCGCGCACCCTGCCGCAATTGAACGGAAGAACGGCGGGCCGGCGACCACGCCCGCGGTACAGCCCGCCGGTGACGGCACCTACAGGGGAGGAATGCGCAGCACCTGACCAGGGTAGATCCGGTCCGGATGGCTGAGCATCGGCTTGTTGGCTTCGAAGATCAGCATGTACCTGTTGGCGTCGCCATAATGCGCCTTGGCAATCCTCGACAGGTTGTCACCCGCGACGACGGTGTAGAAGGTCGCTTCGGGAGCGCCCTGGTCGACCGACAGCATGTCGTTGACCTGCGCCACGCCGGCGACGTTGCCGCAACAGAGCAGGATCTTCTCCTTGCTCGCCTGGTCGCCGGCAACGCCGAAAACCGTCGCGGCACCGCTCGCGCCATCGAAGGTCACCGCGAGACCGGTCACCGGCAGGTTCTGCGTCCTGATGTACGCCTCGATCGCATCGCCGGCAGTCCGGTTCAGTTCGTCGAGGCGGGCACTGGCCGCCTGATCATCCGGGGCAGCCGCCGCCGCTGCCGCTGCCGAATCGGTGTCGCCGGCACGAAACAGCTTTTCGCCGGCTGCCTTGACGAAATCGAACAATCCCATCTTCGGTCCTCCCTGAATGCCCCGCGCCGACCGGCGCTGTGTGAACTGGCCCGCCAGTGCGAACACGCCTGACCACTGGCGACGAACGAGTCTAACAGCAGGTGGCGCGATCACCAAGACTGACTGACAGCGCCCGTCGTTGGGCCAGGCGCCGGCCGGGCCGTGGCCGGAGCGGCGAAGCCGCAGCGGCCTCACCGGCCGTTGGCGGCACGACTGCCGAACCACTGGCAGATGCCGGCCGCAGGGTTTATGCTGCGGACTCATCCCGCAACGACCCCTGCCGGCCCACCGATCCTGCCTCCGGACCACCCTCGTCATGCGCCAGCCATCCCGCCCCTCGTCGCTGTCCGCCTGTCTGCTCGCCATCGGCTGCGTGCTCGCCGCGTGCCAGAGCGTGCCACCGCCGGCACCCGCCCCGGCGACCGCTCTCGAGCTCCACATCGCGCACATCAACGATCACCACTCCAATCTCGAACCGCAGCCCGACTTCGAGCTGCGGCTCGACGGCGTGCCGACCCGCGTCGAGACCGGCGGCTTTCCGCGCCTGGCGGCACTCTTCAAAGCCAGCTCCGGGCTGCCGAGCCTGCTGAAGATCCACGCTGGCGATGCCATGACCGGCACCCTCTACCACACGCTGTACAAAGGCGAGGCGGACGCCGCACTGATGAACACCGTCTGTTTCGACGTCTTCGAACTCGGCAACCACGAGTTCGACGAAGGCGATGCCGGACTGCGGCGCTTTCTCGATTACCTGCGCCAGGGACCGTGCCGGACCACCGTCCTCGCCGCCAACGTCGAGCCGGCGATCGGCTCACCATTGGCGCCGGTGAGCGCCAACGACTACCTGCAGCCTTACCTGTTGCGGCAGTTCGGCGACGTCCGTGTCGGCATCATCGGCATTGAAGTGCGCGGCAAGACGATGAATTCGTCGCGCCCGCTGCCGACCACCCGCTTCCACGACGAGGTCGAGACGGCGCAGAGGACGATCGACGCACTGCGCGAACGCGGCATTCGGCACATAGTCCTCGTCACCCACCAGGGCTATGAGGCCGACAAGGCGATGGCGGCCCGGCTCAGCGACGTCGATGTGATCATCGGCGGTGACTCGCACACACTGCTCGGCGACTTCTCGGCGATCGGCATTGCTTCGGCCGCCGGCCCCTACCCGACCGTCGTCAGCAACCGCGACGGCGATCCGGTGTGCATCGGCCAGGCCTGGGAATACGCGAAGATCTTCGGCCTGATGGCGGTCCGCTTCGACCAGCGCGGGACGGTGGCGAGCTGCGGTGGCTCGTTGACCCTGCCGCTCGGCGACGACTTCCGGCAGCCCGACGGCAGTGGCAGCTTCGTCGCCGTCAACGCCGCGACCCGCCAGCGGATACTGGCTGCGCTGCAGGGCTCGAGCGCCCGTCCCGTCGTTCCCGATCCGCTGGCGCAGGCCGAACTCGCCCGCTACGCCAGCCGCCTCGACGACATGAAGCGGCAGCGGATCGGCACTGCCAGTGAACCACTCTGCCTGGTGCGCGTCCCGGGTGAAGCGACCAACCGCAGCGCCGGCGTCAGTGGCTGTGAGAACGCCAACCGGCTGGCGCGCGGCAGCGACGTTGCGCAGGCGGTTGCCGAAGCCTATCGCCAAGCCAGCAGGCTCGCCGACGTCGCGCTGCAGAATGGCGGCGGCATCCGCACGCCACTGCCCCACGGCGAGGTCACCTATGGCACGGCCTACACCGTCCTGCCGTACACGAATGTCCTCTACGAACTGCAAGTGACGGGTCGCCAGCTCACCGACGTGCTCGAGGATGCGGTCGGCAACTACCTCGACGACGGTGGCTCGGATGGCTCGCACCCCTATGCTGCCGGGCTGCGCTGGCACCTCGACCTGCGACAAGCGCGCGGCAGCCGCTTCAGCCGGATCGAGGTGCGCGCCAGGGATCGTGACGCCTGGCAGGCAATCGACCCCGAGCGCACCTATACGGTGGTCACCAGCGACTACCTGGCAACCGGCGGTGACGGTTACGCCACGCTAGCCCGGATCAACCAGGCAAGCCGCAGCGTGAACACCTATCTCAGCTACACGCAGACCTTCGTCGACTACCTGCAGGCGCGCGGCACGGTCGCTCGTCCGCCGGCAGGCGACTACAGCCACCAGCAGGTGATCGGGCGCGACGGCACGCCGCTGCCGTGAAGCGACAACCACCACCCGCAGCGCGGGCGAAGCAGCGACCGCGCTCAGATCTGCCGATGGCCCTGCCGGCAGGCGCCGCACGACCCGCGGCGACCGCCGCCGGCACGCGCGCCGCTACTTGCTGAGCAGGCGCATCCCCCGCTCGAGCCCGTCGAGCGTCAACGGGAACATGCGGCCGCCGAGCAGGTTGTGGATCAGCGAGGTCGATTGCCGGTAAGGCCATGAATGCTCGGCTTCCGGGTTGAGCCAGATGCTGTGTGGCCAGGTGTCCGCCAGGCGGCGCAGCCAGGCGGCGCCCGGCTCGGCGTTGTTGAACTCGATGCTGCCGTTGGGTTGCAGCAGCTCGTAGGGGCTCATCGAGGCGTCACCGACGATGATCAGCTTGTAGTCGGTGCCGTAGCGATGCAGGACGTCGTGCGTCGCAATCCGCTCGCTGTGGCGGCGGCGATTGTCGCGCCAGAGGTAGTCGTAGACGCAGTTGTGGAAGTAGTAGGGTTCGAGGTGCTTGAACTCGCTGCGGCAGGCGGAAAAGAGTTCCTCGCAGACGCGGATGTGATCATCCATCGATCCGCCGATGTCGAGCAGCAGCAGCACCTTGACGGCGTTGTGCCGCTCCGGCCGCAGTTTCAGGTCGAGCCAGCCGGCATTGCGCGCCGTGCCGGCGATCGTGCCTTCGAGGTCGAGTTCCTCGGCAGCGCCCTCGCGCGCAAAGCGCCGCAGGCGGCGCAGCGCGACCTTGATGTTGCGCGTGCCGAGTTCGACGCTGTCGTCGAGGTTGCGGTACTCACGCCGCTCCCAGACCTTGACCGCCGACCGGTTCTCGCTCCGGCCACCCAGCCGGATTCCTTCCGGGTGGGTGCCGCCGTGACCGAAGGGCGAGCTGCCGCCGCTGCCGATCCACTTGCTGCCGCCGGAGTGACGCTCCTTCTGCTCGGCCAGTCGCTGCCTGAAGGTCTCCATCAGCTTCTCCCAGCCGAGCTTCTCGAGCCGTGCCCGTTCGGCGTCGCTGAGGTGCCTCCTGACCGCCCGCCGCAGCCATTCTTCCGGGATCAGCACCTCCATTCCGGGCAGCGCCTCGACCCCCTTGAAGTACTCGCCAAAAGCCCGGTCGAACTTGTCGAAGTGGGACTCGTCCTTGACCAGCAGTGCGCGCGAGAGGAGGTAGAAGTCGTCGATGCTGTGCTCGATGACGTGCTGCCGCAGCGCGTCGAGCAGGGTGAGGAACTCCTTGATCGACACCGGCAGGCGGCTCGCCTTGAGGTGCAGGAAGAAGTCGATCAGCATCGTCGGCGGTCGTCGGCACCAGTCACGGCGCGGGCACGGGCGACTTCACGGTGGCGTCAGCGGTTGTGGCGCGCCATGAAGATCAGGCGCTCGAAAAGGTGCACGTCCTGCTCGTTCTTCAGCAAGGCACCATGCAGCGGCGGGATGGCGGCCTTCTGCTCCTTGCTGCGCAACACATCGGGCGGAATGTCCTCGGCCAGCAGGAGCTTGAGCCAGTCGAGCAGTTCCGATGTCGATGGCTTCTTCTTGAGGCCGGGAATTTCGCGCAGCTCGAAGAAGACCTCGAGCGCCTCGCGCAACAACGCCGGCTTGAGGCCAGGGAAATGGACGTCGACGATCGACTTCATCGTCTCCTTGTCCGGAAAGCGGATGTAGTGGAAGAAGCAGCGACGCAGGAACGCATCGGGCAGTTCCTTCTCGTTGTTCGAGGTGATGACGACGACCGGCCGCTGGCGGGCGCGAACGGTCTGCCGCGTTTCGTAGACGAAGAACTCCATGCGGTCGAGCTCGCGCAACAGATCGTTGGGAAACTCGATGTCCGCCTTGTCGATCTCGTCGATCAGCACCACCGATGCCGTTTCGCACTCGAACGCCTGCCACAGCACCCCCTTGACGATGTAGCTGCCGATGTCGGCAACCTTCGCCTCGCCCAGTTGCGAGTCGCGCAGGCGCGAAACCGCGTCGTACTCGTAGAGGCCCTGCTGCGCCTTGGTGGTCGACTTGATGTGCCACTGGAAGAGCGGCAGGCCGAGCGCGGCCGCCACTTCCTCGGCCAGCATCGTCTTGCCGGTGCCCGGTTCGCCCTTGATCAGCAGCGGCCGCTGCAGGGTGATGGCGGCATTGACCGCCAGGTTGAGGTCGCGGGTGGTGACGTAACTGGCTGATCCGGAGAAGCGCATGGTGAAGTTCCTCGGCAAGTGCCGTCGATTGTACCCGCAATCGCGCCGCGCGGACTGTGCCGTGCGGCAGCTGGCCCCCTTCAGCTGGCAGCAGCCCGCCGCACGCAGTCGAGGTAGGCGTTCGCGTCCATCGCCTGGCGATGGCGTTCGGCACGCCAGATCGTCTCGCCGAGGCACTCGAGGATGGCGTGCGCCGCCTCGTGATCGCCGACGCGGGCGCGTAGCGCCTGGTAGGCGGAGCGAATCCCCGGCGGCTGGTCGATGCTGACCTGCTCGGCGACGGCCAGATGCAGCGAGAGATGCAGGAAAGGGTTCATCTGCCCGCTCTCGGGACTGAACTCCTGTTCGATCGCCGTTGCCGGGTCTTCGAGCAGCGCATGGTACTCGGGGTGCTCGAGGATCAGGTCGGCGGCCGTCACCTCCGCGCCTTCGAGGATCAGGCGCTGGCGGTGCTTCTGCCACGCCTGGCAGAAGAACTGCCGGACCTGTTCACGGGTCGGGTTGAACATCGCTCCTCCTTGCTGGTTGCCTGATCAGGGCGGTGACGACGGCGTTCTGCAGCAGCCGGTTGCCGCCGTGCCGAACCGGCGCAATCTGCCCGGTGCCGTAGGCGCCGATCAGCGGCAGCTGCGGCAGGAGTTCGTGCAGGCAGGCAAGATCCTCGTCGGCACCACCATAATGATAGGGGCCGCGGCCGATGCAGGAAAAGGCGATCGCCGCCAGCGGCGGCGGCACGAGCGGCAGGAGAGCGGACAGGCTGCGGCGCATGTCGGCGACGCTGGCTTCCGGCAGCCGTATCGCCCACAGCAGGTGGGTGCCGGGAACGACATGCTGCGCCAGCGTCAGCGATCCGTCGGCGTTGGCGGCAATGATCGCCACCGGCCGCAGCAGACCATCGGCGAACGCCTGCTGTCGCAAATCGTCGCTGGCGATGCCCGGACCGTCGAGCAACACTGCGCACAGCGATGCGAGCGGCAGTCGCTCGGTGCCCCGCTGTTGTGGCGGCAGGCTGCGCCGCAGATCAGCAAGCGCCGGCTCGCCCTGCAGTTCGAGCAGGTCGAGCGCCCGGCTGCCGGTCACCACCGTCGGCCGGCCAAGCAGTCGCCAGCCCCTGGAAACGGCGAGATCGACGCGCGCGCCCTGCAGTTCGACCGCACACTGTCGCACCAGGCGACCGTGCTGCCAGGCGATCGCTTCGGACTTTCCCGGACGGCCGGCAAAGCAGCCGCCGAAACGGTCACGGCCGGGATCGCTCCAGGCGCGCGGCAGGCTGCTGCCACCGTAGCTGAGGATCGGCCCGGTATCCGCGACAGCGGCCGGCCGCTGCGTCACCAGCGCCAGGTCGCCGGCAAAGACCATCACCGCCGCCGCCGGACGGTCGAGTACCCAGCCTGCATCGCTGAACACACCCGCGGCGATGCCACCGGCGACCTCGGTACAGCGCAGCGCGCGGGCAACGGCAGTCACCGCTGCCTGCGCCTGCGCGGTGAACTCGGCCGAGAGAAACAGCAGGGCACCGCGCGCGGGACGATTGCCCATCTTCTCCAGGGCCGCACTGGCGGCCGCTGCCGCCAGCGCCGGCACGGCGTCGTTGCCCGCCAGCAGCGCACTGCCAACGCTCATCGGCGAGCGCCGCCGGGCACCGCGCTGCCTTTCTCCGGATAATCACAGAGGTCGGCGATGCCGCAACGCCAGCACTCGGGCTGCCGCGCCTTGCAGACGTAGCGCCCGTGCAGGAGAAGCCAGTGGTGGGCAGACCGCCTGAACTCCGGCGGCACCACCCGCAGCAACTCGTCTTCGACTGCCAGCGGCGTCTTTCCCGGCGCCAGGCCGGTGCGGTTGGCGACGCGGAAGATGTGTGTGTCGACGGCAATCGTCGGCTCGCCGAAAGCGGTATTGAGAACCACGTTGGCGGTCTTGCGACCGACCCCGGGCAGCGCCTCGAGTTCGGCGCGCTGCCGCGGCAGTTCGCCGGCATGCCGAGCCAGCAACTGACGGCAGGTGGCGATGACGTTTCTCGCCTTGCCCTGCCAGAGCCCGATGCGGTTGATGTAGGGCGCCAGCCCGCCCTCGCCGAGCGCCAGCATGGCCTGCGGTGTCGGCGCGTCGGCAAAGAGCCTGCGGGTGGCGAGATTGACGCTCCTGTCGGTCGCCTGCGCCGACAGGATGACCGCGATCAGCAACTGGAACGGGGTGGCGTACTCGAGTTCGGTCGTCGGCTGCGGATTGCCGGCACGCAGCCGGCTGAAGATCGCCGCGGCTCGCCCGCCGTGCGGCCCGTCCCGGTCCAGCGGCGACTCAGGCATGGTCCGCCACTGGCGCTGGCGGCGTCGGCAGCGAGCGCTGAGCCGAATGGCGCGCGGCGGCACGTGCCTCGATCCAGTTCTTCCAGGCGATGAGGCAGCCGAGCAGGATGAAGGCGCCTGGCGGCAGCATCGCGAGCAGCAGTCCGGGGTAGTCGCCGGACAGCAACTGCAGCGGCTGCAACCCCGGAAAGACCATGTCGATGCCCGCGAAAAGCGTGCCACCGCCGATCAGTTCGCGCAGCCCGCCGAGCAGGGCAAGGGTCCACAGCATGCCGACGCCCATGAAGACGCCGTCAAGGGCAGCTTGCAGCGGCGGGTTCTTGTTGGCGAAAGCCTCGACCCGTGCGAGAACGATGCAGTTGGTGACGATCAGGGGAATGAAGATGCCGAGGACCAGGTAGAGCTCGTGCAACTGTGCGTTGAACAACAGATCGACGACCGTCACCAGAGCGGCGACGATCAGAATGAACACCGGAATGCGGATCTCGTGCGGAATCAGGTTGCGCAGCGAGGCGACGGCAAGATTGGCAACGGCCATGACGATGATCGTCGCCAGCGACAGCATGACGCCGTTGACGGCGTTGGTCGTCACCGCCAGCAGCGGGCACAGGCCGAGAATCTGCACCAGGCTCGTATTCTGCTTCCAGAGACCATTGTCCCGGATCTGGACAAGTTCATCGCGACTGATCATTTCGCTGCTCCATCTGCCGTGAACAACTGCTGCCGGTTTTCGGCCACGTAGTGCAGCGCCCGGTGCACGGCCTTGATGACGGCTCGCGGCGTCACCGTTGCCCCGGCCACTGCATCGAAGCGGCCACCGTCCTTGCGCACGCGCCACTCGCGGTCAGCGACCGCCGCCAGCGACAGCCCGTCGAACTGCCTGATCCATGGCCGCTCCTTGTTGCGGTCCTTGCGCGGATCGATGTAGTCGCCGAGGCCGGGTGTCTCCTTGTGTTGCGTTACCCGCACCCCGAGCAGGGTGCCGTCGGCGGCAACGGCGAGCAGCAGCCGGATGCGACCCGCATAGCCGTCGGCGGCGACGGCCTCGAAAATCAGCGCGCTCGCCCTGTCGCCCTTGCGCGCGAGATAGGCCGTCGATTCCTCCTCCAACCCAAGCCCGGCAGCCGGCTGCAGGCGGCGGCTGTCGGCAAGCAGGTCATTGTCGTACAGATCGGGCGGCAACACCTCGCCGATCAGTTTCATTTTCTCGGTCGCAGCCGCTTCCTCGATCGCTGGCCGCGTCCACAGATGGGCGGCAGCCAGCAGGCTGGTGAACGCAACGACGAAGACCAGCAGGATGAGTGCCGTTCGCAGGGCCATCGCCGGTGCCGTCGGCGTCCTCACCGGTGGCGTCATTTCGGATTCTTCATGCCGAAGATCGGCGGCTGCGTGTACATGTCGATCAGCGGCACACAGAGGTTCATCAGCAGCACGGCGAAGGCGACGCCGTCCGGATAGCCGCCGAAGACGCGGATGACGTAGGCGATGGCACCAGCCAGGAAACCGAAGATCAGCTTGCCGCGGAAGGTCGTTGACCCGGAGACGGGATCGGTGACGATGAAGAAGGCGCCGAGCAGCGAACCGCCGGAGAAGAGATGGAACAGCGGATTGGCGAATTGTTGCGGGTTCCACGCCCAGAGGATGCCGGCCAGCAGCGAGAGGCCACCGACGAAGGCGGCGGGCGCCTGCCAGGTGATGATCTTCCGCTGCCACAACCACAGGCCGCCGAGCAGATAGCCGGCGCTGACCCACTCCCAGCCGCGGCCGGCGAAATTGCCGAAGACCTCCTGCGTCGCCAGCAGCGTCGGCACGTCGACCGCACCGTCGCCGAGCTTCAGCGCCGTCTTCAGCGCATCGAGCGGCGTCGCGCCGCCCATCGCATCGATGCGCGGCGCCAGTCCGGCGATGATCTCGAACTGCTCGGCGAGGCTCAGCTTGAGACCCAGCGCAGGCCATTGCGACATCAGCGCCGGGAACGAGACGATGCACGCGGCGAAGGCGATCATCGCCGGGTTGAAGGGGTTCTGGCCCAGCCCCCCGTAGAGGTGCTTGGCTACGACGATGGCGAAGAGGACGCCGACGACGGTCAGCCACCACGGCGAGAGTGGCGGAAAAGCCAGGGCGACCAGCCAAGCGGTGACGATCGCGCTGCCGTCGGTGAGAAAGAGGAGCAGTGGCCGGCGGCGCAGCCGCAGCATCAGCGCCTCTCCGAGCAGCGCCGCCAGCGTGGCGATCGCCAGCTGCACCAGGATGCTCGGACCGATCAGCCATACGTAGGCGGCGATCCCCGGCAGAAGCGCGACCAGAACCTGCAGCATGACACGGCGCACGCTGACCTCGGCCAGCAGGTACGGCGGCGTTGACCAGGCCATCACTCGCCCCGCTGCGAGCCTGTCGGCGGCCCGGTCCCGGCGGCCGGTGCGGCGGGCTCCGCTGTCGCCGGCAGCACCGCCCGACGCGCCTCGACAGCGGCGATCTCGCGCGCCTGTTCGGCGCTCAACCGGTCGGTATTCTTCGGCTGCGCCAGCTCGCGCTGCACCCGGGCGCGCTCCATGGCCGCTGCGATGGCAGCCTTCCTGATCGCTTCGGCGTCGACCGCCGCCGCTGCCGCCGGTTCGCGGACCGCGGCCGCAGGCGGGCTGTCAACCGCCTGCGGCCGCTCTGGCGGCGCCTTCTTCTCGGTCGTCCTGGCGCTTGCAGCCCGCGCCAGCCGTTCGGCCTTCTCGGCCTGCTCGCGCTCGGCACGCGCGTTGCGCAGCTCGAAGCGTTCCTTGGCGGCGTCGGCCGCCTGCTTTTCGCGCTCCCGCGCCCAGATTTCGCTCTTGGCGAAACGGAAATACTGCACCAGCGGAATGTGCGACGGGCAGACGTAGCTGCAACAGCCGCATTCGATGCAGTCGAAGATGTAGTACTCCTGCGTCTTGCCGAAATTCCGCGCGCGGGAAAACCAGTAGAGTTCGAAAGGTTGCAGCTCGTGCGGACAGACCTCGGCACAGGCGCCGCAGCGGATGCAGGGCATTTCCGGCGGCGGCGGTGGAAAGAGCCCGGGCGAACCGGCGATGATGCAGTTGGTCGCCTTGACCACCGGCGCGTCGAGGTCGGGTAGCTCGAAGCCCATCATCGGGCCGCCCATGAGAAAGCTGCTGCTGTCGGCCCGAGGCCGGGCAAGGGCCACCACCTCGCGCATCGGCGTTCCCAGCCAGACCTCCCAGTTGCGAGGCCGTTCGACGTTGCCCGTCAGCGTGACGATGCGCGAGAGTACCGGTTCGCCACAGGCGAGCGCCCGGTAGGCGGTGTACACGGTGGCGACGTTGAAGCATTGCACGCCGAGCTCGGTCGACCGGCGGCTGGCCGGGACTTCCTTGCCGGTGAGGACGCGAATCAGTTGCTTCGCACCGCCAGCCGGATAGCGCGTGGGTACGGCGACGACGCGGTAATCCGGAGCCAGGCGAAGGACCGCCTCCTGCATGGCGGCGATCGCTTCCTGCTTGTTGTCCTCGATGCCGATCAAGACCTGGCGCGCCGCCAGCAGGTCACGAAAGATGGCGATGCCGCGCACGATCTCGTCGGCGCGCTCGCGCATCAGCATGTCGTCGCAGGTCATGAACGGTTCGCATTCGGCGCCGTTGATGACCAGATGCTCCATCGTCACGGCGCGCGCCGGCGTCAGCTTGGCGTGGCTCGGAAAGGCGGCACCGCCAAGACCGACGACACCGGCATCGCGCAGGAGTTCGCGCACGCGCTCGGGAGGCAGACTGTGATGGTCGACCGGCCGCCGCTCGATCCACTCGTCACGCCCATCGGGTTCGATGACCACGCAGAGCGTCGGCAGACCCGATGGATGCGCAGCGACATGCTCTTCGACGGCCAGCACGCGGCCGGAGGTCGGTGCATGCACCGCCGCCGACACCCAGGCATCGGCACCGCCGATCAGTTGCCCCTTGAGGACCGTGTCGCCGGCCTGCACCAGCGGATTGGGCGCCCCGCCTATGCTCTGGTGCAGCGGCACGAACAGGCGCGCGGGCAGTGGTGCCTGGCCGATCGGCTCCTGCACCGAAATCATCTTGTTCGTTGGTGGTTTGACTCCGCCCTTGAAACGGAACAGTTGCGCCAGCACCGTCGTTGCCTCTCAGGCGGCACGCTTGATTTCGAACACCGGATACTTCCACTTCCAGTTGTCGATGTTCTCGGCGATCGGCTGCATGCTGATGCACTCGACCGGGCAGGGCTTGACGCACAGTTCGCAGCCGGTACACAACGGCTCGATGATGGTATGCATCTGCTTCGCGGCGCCAACGATCGCATCGACCGGACAGGCCTGGATGCACAGTGTGCAGCCGATGCAGGTCTGTTCGTCGATGATCGCTATCTGCTTCGGCTTTTCCTCGGCCACCAGCGGCTTGACCTCGCGACCCAGCAGGTCGGCAAGCTTGCGCACACCGTCCATTCCCCCTGGCGGACACAGATTGATGTCCGCCTCGCCGGCCGAAATCGCCGCCGCGTAGGGCTTGCAGCCGGGATAGCCGCACTGTCCGCACTGCGTCTGCGGCAGGATGGCCTCGATCTTCTCGACCAGGGGGTCGCCCTCGACCTTGAAGCGGATCGACGCGTAGCCGAGTGCAGCGCCGAGGACGATGGCGCCCAGAGCCATGATCGCCAGTGCGGTGATCACTGGTACCTGTCCAAACCGGCGAAGCCCATGAACGCCAGGCTCATCAGACCGGCGGTCACCATTGCGATCGCCGCGCCACGGAAGTGGAGCGGCACGTCAGCGCCCTCGACGCGCTCGCGGATGCCGGCGAAAAGCACCAGCACGAACGAGAAACCGACGGCACTGCCGGCGCCGAACAACAGCGACTCGACGAAGTCGTGCCGATTGGCGACGTTCAGCAGCGGCACCCCGAGGACTGCGCAGTTGGTGGTGATCAACGGCAGGTAGATGCCGAGGACCTGGTGCAGCAACGGACTGGTCTTCTGGATCACCATCTCGGTCAACTGGACGATGGCGGCGATGGTGACGATGAACGACAGCGTGCGCAGGTACTCCAGGCCGAAGGGCAGCAGCAGGTAGTGGTCGATGATGTAGCTGGCACCGGTCGCGACGGTCAGCACGAAGGTCGTCGCCGCGCCCATCCCGAAAGCCGTCTCCAGTTTCTTGGAGACGCCCATGAAGGGGCACAGCCCGAGGATCTTGACCAGGACGACGTTATTGACGAGAACGGCGCCGACGAGCAGGAACAGGTAGTGGGTCACGGTTGCGGGGAGTGAAAGGCTGCGCAATCGACAGCCGCGAGATTATCGCCCGTCGCCAGAGCGCATTCAACCACATGCGCGATGCCGTCATCGTTGCTCATGCCTGCCGTTGCCGGGCAATCGCCGCAGCCGCCTCGCCGACGAGCTTCGGTCCGCGGTAGATGAAACCGGTGTAGAACTGCACCAGGCAGGCGCCGGCGGCGATCCTCGCGGCCGCGTCGGCGCCGCTCATGATGCCGCCGACGCCGATGATCGGCAGTTCACCGGCCAGCGCCACCGTCAGTTGCCTGACGACGGCGGTCGACAACGCGAGCAGCGGCGCCCCCGACAGACCGCCTGTTTCGTCGGCATGCGGCATCCCCTCGACCCCGACTCGCATCACCGTGGTGTTGGTGG
This sequence comes from Candidatus Accumulibacter similis, assembly GCA_013347225.1. Classification (NCBI taxonomy): domain Bacteria; kingdom Pseudomonadati; phylum Pseudomonadota; class Betaproteobacteria; genus Candidatus Accumulibacter; species Candidatus Accumulibacter similis. The sequence continues at coordinate 4,624,813 of CP054595.1, forward strand.
CGATGACGGCATCGATGCGGTGCCTGCGAAGCAGGTCGGCAATCGCCCGTACCTGCGTCTCGTCGAGGTCGGGAGCGATCTTCAGTGCCAGTGGGACGTAGCGGCCATGCTGGTCGGCGAGCCTCGACTGTGCCGCCTTGAGGCTGCCGAGCAGCGCATCGAGCGCCGTATCCTGCTGCAGTGCGCGCAGGTTCACGGTATTCGGGCTCGATATGTTGACCGCGACATAACTGGCGGCCGCATAGACCCGTTCGAGGCAGACCAGGTAATCATCCGCTGCGCGGTCGATCGGCGTATCGAAATTCTTGCCGATGTTGATGCCGAGGACCCCCCCCTGGCGCGGGAAGCGCGCCGTTGCGACGTTGGCCAGCAGCCTGTCGACGCCATCGTTGTTGAAACCCATGCGATTGATGATCGCCTGCCGCTCGGGAATCCGGAACATCCGTGGCCGAGGATTTCCCGGCTGCGGACGCGGGGTGACCGTCCCGACTTCGATGAAGCCGAAGCCCAGCGCCGCCAGCGCATCGATGTGCTCGCCGTTCTTGTCGAGCCCGGCGGCCAGGCCAACGGGATTGGGAAAGCTGAGTCCCATGACCGCCACGGGATCAGGTGGCACCGGATTCGCCAGCAGACAACTCGTGCCGGTTGCCCGCAGCAGGTCGACGCCCGCCATGCCGATGCCGTGCGCCACTTCCGGATCAAGCGCGAAAAGGAACTGGCGTAGGAGCGGATAGAGCATGGTGGCGATTCTACTGCATTGCAGTATCGAGCGCTGCAGGGCGCACGCCGGGTCGAGTCCTGCCCGGTGCTGTCAAGGCACCAGCAGTGGTGGATCACCGGGTCGGGCGTTGACGGGCCAAGCCGCCGCCACGGCGACCGCCAGCAGCCGCCGTAGCGTGGAACGCTGTCACTCGAAGCTTCCAAAACCCATGGTTCGTGGCCATCTGCCCTGGAGGCAAGTCCGGTTGTCTCCCTCCCCCTTCGCACGCTCCGTCAGGAAGTCCAGCACGAATGCACGCCATCTCTATTGCGCTTTGGCCTCGGCTTTCGCCCCCTGTCCCGGCGGCGGCCCGATGTAGCTCGCTTCTTCAAGTTCCTTCTGCCCAGTCGCGTCGTCTACGAGTTCCGGGTACACCCGTCCGACAAAGAGGCCGATGCCAATGACGGTCCGCACGTACCTTGTCTGACCTGGATCAAGCGTGAAGGACAGCTTCTTCTCAACCTCGGTCGACGTGCTTACCTCCTTGTTGCCGGCAGCCTGGTCCACAAAGAAGAATCCACCTGGCTTCGATTCACCGACCACGATCCCGTTCAACAGGATCGATGGCTGGACCGCCGCGCCAAAGGCACTGCCACTGCGATAGAAATAGATTCGCCCTTGCTCCGGACTGAGCGTCGGAATCGATGATCCCATTTCCGAGAGCTTGGGTCCCGTAGCACAGGCCGCCAATACGATCGGCAACAATAGACTGACACACAGGCGGTTTACCTTCATTTCGGAAACTCCTTGATCTCAAGTGGCAGGGCGACTGAAGTCGATAACGGCGAAAACGACTTCTCGACCGGGAGATAGAAACCTACGATGCGCCCCATCTTCACGACGAGGTAAGCCTCGTGCATGTGCGCACCCTCGACGGTGAAATTGGCGTTCGTAGGTTTCAGTATGTCTCCCTGCGCAATTCCGCCGACATCCACGAACTCGGTACCAGCTCGTATGCTCCGATCGTAGCCGGAATCGAGCCGCAGCATGACCGTTTGCGAAGCGACAAACGACTTGTCGGGCGGCTGCCTCGCTCGCGACAAATCAACCGGGTGACGAGTGACCTCGCTTGCACACCCGCCAAGACCCAATGCCATCAGCAGCCATACACACATTTTCTTCATGCCATCTCCCGCTGCCCGTTTGGCCGCAGCCGGCCGAACCGCTGCTGACAGCGGGATCCACTCGGGCCGATTTCCTGGCGACACTTCGACCGCGCTTCCTCAATGGAATGTCAGTCACCGAACCTGCATGCGCCAGAACTCCGCATGAGCCGGGCCCTCGTGCTTGCGCAGCGACTCTTACTTGACCTGCAGTCGGCTCAGGTAATCGACCAGCGCCAGCGTCCTTGCCCAGACGAAGAGCTTGGCGTTGTACCCGTAATCGTCGAACTGCGGCTGCGCCTGGGCATCGTAGACGTCTCCCCAGATCGGCATCTCACGGGTTCCATGCCCCTTGACGAGGGCGCGACCGTCGATCGCCTCGAGTACCCTATTCACCGGGAAAAGACCGCCGTTGTTCCTGGTCAGTACGGTCAGATCGGGCGTTTTCACGCGCAGGAACTCGTTGAACGGGCCATCCCCCTTGCCCTTGGGGCCGTGACAGGCGACACAATTGGCCTCGTACTCCCGCTTGCCGATATCCAGACGCTCGGCCGCAATGGCGCTGCCGGCGAGTGCTCCGGCAGTCGCCGCCGCAACGCAGATGTGAATCCACTTCCCGTTCATCGTCGCTCTCCTTGCTCAGTTCCGGGCTCGAGGAAAACCCTTGCCCCAGATCAGTCTAGACCCTGATGCCGGCTGCGCAAGCGCTTTCTGCGACCGCTGTCGCGACTGCGCCGGGCGAACGAAAGAGCTGCCTCACCGGGCTGCGCAACGGCGACAGCCGCCGCTGCCGGCTCGTCGCCGCGGTACCTGGCACGGCGCGGACGCGTGCGTGGGTTTGGTCGCCGGCCACTTTGCCGCTAGACTGCCGGTCAAGCGGCCACCGCTTCGACTGGCCGTGTCCCGGGCTGAGGGCGACGGAGATGGATCGGACATCATTGCGTGTGCTGCGACTCCTGCTGACGGGCTGCCTGCTTGCCAGCAGCTGGCTGCCGGTTCTTGCGGCCGACGTGCTGCGGCTCGCGACGACCACCAGCACGGACAACTCGGGACTGCTGCGGGCCATCCTGCCGCAGTTCGAGCGCCAGCATGGCATGCGCGTCCACGTCATCGCGGTCGGCAGCGGCAAGGCGCTCAAGCTGGCGCAGAATGGCGATGTCGATGTCGTCCTCGTGCATGACCGACGCGCCGAGGACGCCTTCGTTGCCGCCGGCCACGGTGTCGGGCGGCGCGATGTGATGTACAACGATTTCGTTCTTCTCGGGCCGCGCGGCGATCCGGCGGGCGTCCGCCGCAGCGGCGACGTGCTCGACGCCTTCCGGCGGATCGCCGACAGCCAGGCCCGTTTCGTATCGCGCGGCGACGATTCGGGAACCGATCGCATGGAGAAGAGCTACTGGCAGCTTCTGGCGATGCCGGTCAGCGGCAGGCCATGGTACGTCTCGGCCGGGCTCGGCATGGGCGAGGTGTTGATGATGGCGGGAGAGATGCAGGCCTACACGCTGTCGGATCGCGCCACGCATGCCACCTACGGCGCGCGCACCGGTCTCGACATCGTCTTCCAGGGTGACCGCAGGATGTTCAATCCCTACGGCGTCATCGCCGTCAACCCGCGCAACCATCCGCTGGTCAACCACGCCGGCGCGCTGGCACTGATCGAGTGGCTGACCGGCCACGCCGGCCGTGCCGCGATCAGCGCTTTCCGCCCGCAGGGCGAGCAGTCGTTCTTCGTCGCGGCCGGCAACTGAGGGTCGCCGCGTGGGACTCCTGGAAGCCACCCGGTCCGCCTTGCTGCTGCTCGTCTCTGGTGATCCCGAACTATGGGGCATCGTCGGCGTGTCACTGTCGGTGACTCTGCGGGCGCTGCTGGTGGCGACGCCACTCGGCATCGCCGCCGGCTACCTGCTGGCGACCGTTCTCTTTCCCGGCCGGCGGCTGCTGATCGTCCTCATCCAGGGTCTGCTGGCATCACCCACTGTCGTCGTCGGCCTGATCCTCTACCTGCTGCTGTCGCGCCAAGGGGTATTCGGCGAGTTGCATTTGTTGTTCACCCAGACGGCGATGATCATCGGCCAGGTTCTGATCGCGCTGCCAGTCCTCATCGCCTTCTCGCTCTCGGCAATCCAGGGCGCCGATCCGCGCGCCCGCGAGACGGCGCTGGCGCTCGGCGCTTCTGCGCCACGAATTGCGTGGACGCTGCTGCTCGAGGTGCGCTTTGCGCTGATGGCTGCAATCTGCAGCGCCTTCGGCCGCATCGTCTCGGAGATCGGCTGCGCGCTGATGGTCGGTGGCAACATTGCCGGCGTGACGCGCAACATGCCGACCGCCATCGCGCTCGAGACCAGCAAGGGCGACTTCGCGCAGGGCATCGCCCTCGGCATCGTCCTGCTGCTCGTCGCGCTGGTAGTCAATTCGGCCTTCGCCTTCTTTCAGGGCGAAGCGCGCCGATGAGCCTGCTCACCGTGCGCGCGCTCGTCAGGTCGCTGGCGCACCGGCGACTGCTGGCGATCGACGAACTCAGCCTGTCGGCTGGCGAAAGCTGTGTCCTGACGGGTGAGAACGGCAGTGGCAAGTCCACCCTGCTGCGAATTCTTGCCGGCATCGATGCCCCGGACGGCGGCACTGGCTGCTTCGACGGGCGGCCGTTTGGCTGGCATCCCTACCCCGACTGGCTGCGAAAGCAGGTCACCTACGTGCATCAGCAACCCTACCTCTTCCACAGCAGCGTCATCGACAACGTCACCTATGGGCTGCGCGCGCGTGGCGTTCCCCGCGCCGAGCGCGAGCGACGGGTCGATGAGGCACTCTCCTGGGCCCGCCTGTGCCACCTGCTGGCTACGCCGCCAGCCCGGCTCTCCGGCGGCGAGAAGCAGCGGCTGGCGCTGGCCCGGGCGTGGGTGCTGCGGCCGAGGCTGCTGCTGCTCGACGAACCGACGGCCAGCCTCGATGCCGACTCGCGGCGACAGACCATCGAGTTGCTGCGCACCTTCGGCGACGCCGGGACGACGGCGATCATCGCCTGTCACGACCGCGACGTCATCGAGCTGCCCGCCATGCGGCGGCTCGACCTGGTCGACGGTCGGATCAGCAGCGACTGAAGCGGGCAACGCGACCAGGACGCCGCGTCGGCCGGTAGCCGGCAGCGCCGGCTACTTGTCCAGTCCGCCCAGCACACGCCGCGGCTGCAGGCTGCCGTCGGCGTCGACCTCGCCGAGACCGAGCAGGCGGCTACCGGAGTAAACCCGACAGCGGCCGGCCGTCGCGCCGACGGCGACGCGGTTGCCGTGCAGGAAGCGCTCGCCACCGGCCTCGTCGAGCAGCACGCGGGGCAGGCTCTGCAGCAACGCATCGGCAGGCAGGAGGCAGCCCTGGCGCCTCTCCTCGGCCAGCGTTGCCAGCACATCGAGCGAGACGGCATCGTCAATCTGCAGCGAGCCGACGGCGACGCGGCGCAGAGCGCCGAGATGCGCGCCGCAGCCGAGAGCGACACCCAGGTCCATGGCCAGACTGCGCACATAGGTTCCCTTGCTGCAGCGAACCAGCAGGCTGCAGCGACCAGGCGAAAAATCGTCCAGTCGCAGCTCGTGGATGCAGACCTCGCGCGGCGCGCGCTCGACCTCGATACCCTGACGTGCCAGCTCGTGCAGCGGCCGCCCCGCCCGCTTCAACGCCGAGTACATCGGCGGCACCTGCCGAATCGGACCACGAAATCCTTCCAGGGCAAGCTCGAGGTCGGCGGCAGAAAAGCCCACCGGGGAACGCGTCAGGATGCGGCCGTCGGCATCGCCGGTGTCGGTGCTGATGCCGAAAACGATTTCGCACTCGTAGCTCTTGTCGGCTGCCAGCAGATCCGTCGAGAACTTGGTCGCCTCTCCGAAGCACAACGGCAACAGGCCGCTGGCGAGCGGGTCGAGGGTCCCGGTATGTCCGGCCTTGGCAGCCGAATAGAGGCGGCGTGCGGCCTGCAGCGCAGCATTCGAGGTCATGCCGGTTGGCTTGTCGAGCAGCAGCACGCCGTCCACGCGGCGCCAGCTCTTTCGCGCCGTCACTTCAGGAGCGCTCGGGACGCTCGGGGTGGTCTGGTTGCTCGGGATGCTCGCCGTGGTCGGAGATCGCCGCCGCCTCGCTGATCAGGCGCGAGAGCTGCGCGCCGCGTTCAAGCGACTGATCGAACACGAAATGCAGCTGCGGCGTCATGTGGATGCTGATCCGCTTGCCGAGCTCAGTGCGCAGGAAGCCGGCCGCATGTTCCAGACCGGCCATCACCGAGTCGAGATGGTCGCTTCCGGACAGACTGCTGAAGTAGACCTTGGCGTGCGCGTAATCGGCACTGACGGCGACTTCCGTCAGGCTGACCATGCCGACCCGCGGATCGCGCAGCTCGCTGTGGATCAGGTCGGCGAGCTCGCGACGAATCTGCTCGGCAACCCGCTCGCGGCGGGAAAAACTCCTGCTGCCGGCCACTCAGAGCGTCCTCGCGACTTCCGTGACGTCGTAGACCTCGACCTGGTCGCCCTCGACGTAGCCGCTGAAGTTCTTCAGCGACAGACCGCACTCGAAGCCGCTGCGCACCTCCCGGACATCCTCCTTGAAACGCTTCAGCGACTCGATCTCGCCGTCCCAGAGGACGATGTGGTTGCGCAGCAGGCGCGCACGCGAACTCCGCTTGACGACGCCCTCGAGAACGTAGCAGCCGGCGATCGTGCCGATCCGGGTGGCGCGGAATACCTGCCTGATCTCGATCAGGCCGGTGATCTCCTCCCGCTTCTCGGGCGCCAGCATGCCCGACAGAGCCGCCTTCACCTCATCCACCGCATCGTAGATGATGTTGTAGTAGCGGATGTCGACCCCGGCGGCTTCCGCCGCCTTGCGGGCACCGGCATCGGCGCGTGTGTTGAAGCCGATGATCACCGCCTTCGACGCCTGTGCCAGGTGTACGTCCGACTCGCTGATTGCGCCGACCGCGGCGTGGATGACGTTGACCTTGACCTCACCGGTCGACAGCTTCTGCAGCGACTGCACCAGCGCCTCCTGCGAACCCTGGACATCGGCCTTGATGATCAGCGCCAGGACCTTCGCCTCGGCCTCGGTCATCTGCTCGAGAATGCTCTCGAGGCTGGCTGCCTGCTTGGTCGCCAGCTTGACATCGCGATACTTGCCCTGGCGGAACAGAGCGATCTCGCGCGCCTTGCGCTCGTCCCCCAGGACGACCGCTTCCTGTCCCGCAGCCGGGACATCGGAGAGACCGAGGATCTCGACCGGGATCGATGGCCCTGCCTCCTTGATCACCTTGCCGTTCTCGTCAAGCATCGCCCGCACCCGCCCGAAGACCTGCCCCGCAAGCAGGACATCGCCCTGGTGCAGGGTTCCCGAAAGCACCAGCATCGTCGCCACCGGACCACGGCCGCGATCCAGGCGGGCCTCGATGATCAACCCTTTCGCCGGCGCCTGGCGGGGCGCCTTGAGTTCGAGAACCTCAGCCTGCAGCAGAACATTCTCGAGCAGTTCGTCGATGCCGGCACCGGTCTTCGCGGATACCGCGACGAACGGCGTCTCGCCGCCGTACTCCTCAGGCACCACCTGCTCGGCCACGAGTTCCTGTTTCACCCGGTCCGGCTGCGCCCCCGGCTTGTCGATCTTGTTCACCGCGACGACCATCGGTACGCCGGCCGCCTTGGCATGGTTGATCGCCTCGCGAGTCTGCGGCATCACGCCATCGTCGGCGGCCACCACCAGAATCACTAGGTCGGTGGCCTTGGCGCCGCGCGCCCGCATGGCCGTGAAGGCCTCGTGACCGGGTGTATCGAGAAAGGTCACCATGCCACGTTCGGTCTCGACGTGATAGGCGCCGATGTGCTGCGTGATGCCACCCGCCTCGCCGCTGGCGACGCGCGTGCGGCGGATGTAGTCGAGCAGCGACGTCTTGCCATGATCCACATGACCCATGACCGTGACCACCGGCGCGCGTGGCTCGAGGGCGACGTCCTTCTGATCGACCGTGCTCTCGTCGAGGAACGCGTCCGGGTCGTCGAGCTTGGCGGCGAAAGCCTTGTGACCCATTTCCTCGACGATGATCATCGCCGTTTCCTGATCGAGAACCTGGTTGATGGTCACCATCGAGCCCATCTTCATCAGCGCCTTGATCACCTCGGTCGCCTTGATCGCCATCTTGTGCGCCAGCTCGGCAACGGAAATGGTCTCCGGCACGTACACCTGATGGATCACCGGCTCGACCGGCAACTGGAATGAATGCTCGCCATCGTCGTCGCCGCCGCCACGGCCGGTCCGCTTGCCGTGCTTGGTGTCACGCCAGCCGGTCCCGCCGGTCGCACCGCGAGTCTTCAGACCGGGGCGCTTGTTCGCGCCTTCGCTCTTCCACGGCCCCTTCTTGTCGGCCGCCTTCTTCTCCGGTGCCTTCTTGTCGGCCGCCTTCTTGTCGGTCGTCCCCGCCTTCGCGGCCGGCTTGTGCAAGGTCTTGTCCTCGGGCGGCCGATCGCTCGCTGTCTGCGCCGCGGCCACCTTGGCCGCACCGGCTGCCTTCGCCGCCACCGCCTTTTCTTCGGCCTCCTGCTTCAGCCGCACGAGATCGGCGCTGCGCTGCTGCTTGCTCTTGAACTCCGCCTCCTGCCGCGCCCGCAACTCGGCATGCCGACGCTCCTCCTCGGCGCGCAGCCGCTGCTGCTCCTCGCCAATGATCGAGGCGCGCGTCACCACCTTCTTGGCACCCGGCCTGACTTCCGTCGCCACGGATTCCACCTTCGGCTGCTCACCGACCGGTGCTGCCGGCGGCGCAGGCAGCACCGGCTCCGGCTCGGCAACCTGCACCGGCGGCGCCGGCTCGGCCGCCACCTCGACGACCGGCTCCGGTGGCAACTCGACGACACGCTCGGCCACCGGTTCAACGACTGGCTCGGCGACCGGCACGGCGGGCTCGGCCACCGCCGTCGGCGCCTGCCTGGTGCTCGCATCGGCGACATCGCGCTTGACCAGGACGCGCTTCTTGCGCACCTCGACCTGCACCGTGTGCGACTTGCCATGCGAGTCCTGCTGCCGAATCTCGGAGGTTTCCTTGCGCGTCAGCGTGATCTTGGTCTTGGCCTCGACCGGTCCGTGCGAACGTCGCAAGTACTCGAGAAGTCTCGACTTGTCCTGCTCCGACAGCACGTCATCCAGATGCTTCTTGGCGACCCCCGCCTTCTGCAACTGCTCGAGCAGCGAACCAGCCGGCATTCGCAGCTGGCTGGCGAATTGGGAAACACTTGTTTGCGCCATTTGTACTCCTCTTTCCCGCTTACTCGAACCAGTGCGCACGCGCCGTGGTGATCAGTTGTGTGGCCCTCTGCAGGTCGATGCCGGTGATCTCGACGAGTTCATCGACGGCCAGGTCGGCCAGGTCGTCGCGCGTCTTGACACCGCTACCCGCGAGTTTGCCGGCCAGCGTCTTGTCCATTCCGTCGAGACCGAGCAGATCGTCGGCCACTTCGGCGAGCGTCTCCTCGGTGGCGATCGCCTCGGTCAGCAGGACGTTGCGCGCCCGTTCGCGCAGTTCCTGCACCGTCGCCTCGTCGAATGCCTCGATCTCGAGCATTTCGTGCAGAGGCACGTAGGCCACCTCCTCGAGGGTCGAGAAGCCCTCCTCGATGAGGATGTTCGCCACTTCTTCGTCGACATCGAGCTTCTCCATGAAGAGAACACGAATCGCTGCCGCCTCGGCCTCGACCAGGGTCTTCGACTCTTCCTCGGTCATCAGGTTGATCGTCCAGCCGGTCAACTCGGAGGCGAGGCGAACGTTCTGGCCGCCGCGACCGATGGCGATCGCCAGATTCTGTTCGTCGACCACCACGTCCATGCTGTGCTTTTCCTCATCGACGACGATCGAGCTGACCTCGGCCGGCGCCAGTGCGCCCACCACGAACTGTGCCGGATCCGCCGACCAGAGGACGATGTCGACCCGTTCACCCGCCAGCTCGTTGGTCACCGCCGTCACCCGCGAGCCACGCATGCCGACACAGGTGCCGATCGGATCGATGCGCTGGTCGTTGGATTTCACCGCGATCTTGGCGCGCATGCCGGGGTCGCGCGCCGCTGCCTTGATCTCGAGCAGCCCGTCATCGACTTCGGGCACCTCGAGTGCAAAGAGCTGGATAATGAACTCGGGTGCCGTACGCGACAGGATCAGCTGCGGCCCGCGCGCCGAGCGGTCGATCCGCAACAGGAAGGCCTTGACGCGATCACCGATGCGCAGGTTCTCGCGCGGAATCATCTGGTCACGCGGCAGCAGCGCTTCCATCTTGCCGGTTTCGACGATCGCGTTGCCGCGCTCCATGCGCTTGATCGTGCCGGAGACGAGGTGCTCCTTGCGCGCCAGGAAGTCGCTCAGGATCTGCTCCCGCTCGGCGTCGCGAATCTTCTGCAGGATCACCTGCTTCGCCGCCTGCGCGCCGATGCGGCCGAAGTCGATCGGCTCCAGCGCTTCCTCGAGATAGTCGCCCACCTCGACCTCCGGATCCTGGGTCTGGGCTTCCGACAACGGCACCTGCTGCTCCTCGTCGAGGAAGTCGGCATCAGCCACGACTTCCCAACGACGAAAGGTTTCGAAGTCGCCGGTCTCGCGGTCGACTGCGACCCGCACGTTGGCATCGTCATGGACACGCTTCTTGGTCGCCGACGCCAGCGCCAGTTCGAGCGCGCCAAAGACGATGTCCCGGGTCACGTTCTTTTCGCGCGCCAGCACATCGACCAGCAGCAAGATCTCGCGGCTCATTTCCTCATTACCTCCTAGACCGGCTTCCCGCCCGATTTCATTGTTTCGAATCTGGGCACCAGACGTGCCCGGTCAATGTTGTCCAGCTCGACATCCATGTCGCCCGCGTCCGTCCGCAGGCGGACCTTGCCGTCGCTGACGCCGCCCAGCGTGCCGCTGAAGTTGCGCCTGCCGCTCGACGGCAGGCGCAACTTCAGCGTGATCTCGGCCCCGGCGAAGCGCTCGAAGTCGGACGCCTTCTTCAGCAGCCGGTCCAGACCGGGTGACGAGACTTCCAGCCGGTCGTAGTCCACATCCTCGACCGCCAGCACGCGCGAGAGGTGATTGCTGACCAGGGCACAGTCCTCGACATCTACGCCGCGTGGCCTCTCGGGCCTGTCGATGAACACACGCAGGACGCGCCCGCGCGGGCTGCGCTCGATATCGACCAGCTCGTAGCCGAGACCAGTCACCGTCTTCTCAAGTATTTCGTGCACATCCATGGCTGCAAACAAAAAATGGGCGAAAAGCCCATCCCCGGTTAGATGCCCCCAGAAGGGGCGAGCGGAAAACCGTTGGATTATAACGCAAAAACCAGCGCGGGTAAATCGGCCCGCGGCCGCGGGAGAATGACCAGAATCGATCAGCCTGCCCGCGACCGCGGTGGCGGACGCCGCGGCCCCGCCGGTGCCATGCCGAAATCGACGAGCAGTTGCCGCACCAGGGGCTCGGCCAGTTCCTCCACCCGGCCGCGCTTTAGGCCGGGCGGCAGCACGAAGGGACCGTAGCGAACGCGTATCAGGCGACTGACGACCACGCCGACGGCCTCGAACATCCGTCGCACTTCGCGATTGCGACCCTCGAAGAGGGAAACGCGGTACCAGCGGTTGGCGCCCTCGCCGCCTGCCTCCTGGAAGCTGTTGAACCTTGCCAGCCCATCCTCGAGTTCGACGCCTTCGAGCAGGCGTTGCCTTGCCGCGTCTGGCAGATCGCCGAGGATGCGCACGGCGTACTCGCGCAGCAGCTGATAGCGCGGGTGCATCAGGCGGTTGGCGAGATCGCCGGAAGTGGTCAACAACAGCAGCCCGCTGGTGTTGAAGTCGAGACGCCCGACGGCCACCCAGCGACCGGCCGCCATTCGCGGCAGCGAAGTGAACACGCTCGGCCGATGCTGCGGATCGTTGCGCGAGACGATCTCGCCTTCCGGCTTGTGATAGAGGAGCACCCGCGGCACGCGGTCGGCAGACCGCAGCCGCACCAGCTTGCCGCCGATCTTGACGCGATCACCGGGACTGACCGACTGGCCGACCTGCGCCGGCTCACCATTGACCGTGATGCGACCTGCAGCGATCAACTCTTCCATCTCGCGCCGCGACCCCAGACCGCTGTTGGCGAGCAGCTTGTGCAGGCGCTCGGGCTTGCCGACCGGCTCCGCACCCGGGCTGCGGCGCGGCGCGTCGGTCGACCGCGCGTCTCTCCCGGTCGACCGACTGCCGGCAGCAACCGCGGCGGCCGACGGTTGCGGGCTTGCCGCCAGCGGACGCCGCGGTGCTGCCGCGCCCCGTGAAGAGCGTGGCGGACGAGCGGGATCAGCCGGCGGCCGGCGTTTGTCGTTGGGCATCGGAGAGGTCCAGAGTGGGGTTGATCTGTTCGAGCGCCGGCAGCTCGGCGAGGCTGCGCAGACCGAGGTCGTCGAGGAACTTCTTCGTCGTCGCCAGCAGCGCCGGCCTCCCGGGGGTATCGCGGTGGCCGACGACATCGACCCAGCCGCGTTCCTCGAGCACCCGGATGACCTGCGTCGCGACCGTGACGCCACGGATGTCCTCGATATCGCCCCGGGTCACCGGCTGCCGGTAGGCGATGATCGCCAGCGTCTCGAGGACCGCGCGCGAGTAGCGCGGTGGCTTCTCCGGATGCAGCCGTTCGAGATAGGGCATGAACTCCGCGCGCGTGCGGAAACGCCAGCCGCTCGCCACCGACAGCAGCTCGAGCGGCCGCCCCTGCCACTCGCGACGCAGTTCGTCGAGCAGCGAACGCAGCATTTCGGCGGTGATTTCGTCATTGAAGACCTTGCGCAGCTCGGGCAGCGAGAGCGGCTCCCTGGCACTCAGCAGGACCGCCTCGAGCACCCGCTTGAGTTCCTCGGCAGTGCCCGGCAGGCCTGCGCCGGCTGCCCTGTCAGGCACCATCGTGAACATCGACCAAGCGCAGATAGATCGGCGCAAAAGGCTCCGCCTGCGTCATTTCCAGCAGGCGCTCACGCGCCAGCTCGAGCAGGGCGAGGAAATGAACGACCAGCACCGGCGCGCCCAGAGTCGCGTCGAAGAGATCGACGAAATCGACGAAACCGCCTGCAGCCCGCAGGCGACGCAGAATGGCTCCCATGTGTTCGCGCACCGAGAGTTCCTCGCGCTGCACCAGATGATGCGTGTGCAGTCTCGCCTGTTGCAGGATGCCCCGCCAGGCGTTCTGCAGGTCCGTGACGCTGACCTCCGGCAGGCGCCGCCGCAGGCTCTTCTCGACCCACACCTCGACCCAGTCGAAATCACGCTCGGCCTGCGGCAGCTCATTGATGGCATGTGCCGCGCGCTTCATCTGCTCGTACTCGATGAGGCGCCGCACCAGTTCGGCACGCGGATCCTCGACCTCGTCGCCGGCCGGCGCCTTCGGCCGCGGCAGCAGCATGCGCGACTTGATCTCGATCAGCATCGCCGCCATCACCAGATAGTCGGCGGCCAGTTCGAGATTGCGTGTCCGCATCGCTTCGACGTAGAGCAGATATTGGTCGGTCAGCGGCGCCATCGGAATGTCGAGCACGTTCACGTTGGCCTTGCGGATCAAGTACAGGAGCAGATCGAGCGGCCCCTCGAAGGCGTCGAGCATGACCGCCATCGCATCCGGCGGGATGTAGAGGTCGTGCGGCAGTTCCGCCAGCGGCTCGCCGTAGATTCTCGCCAGCGGACTCGCCATCTCCGCCGCTGCCGCGGCCGTGCCCTCGGCGACGACAAGAGCATCGTTCATCGCTGCTCCGGAGCCGGCGGCGCCATTCAGATGTAATCCAGCCCCAGCGCCTGCCGCACGTCGCGCATCGTTTCGCGGGCGAGATGACGCGCGCGGCCGTTGCCGTCGGCAATGATCTCGTTGACCAGATGCGGGTCGTCGAGATAGGGCTGCGCGCGCTCGCGCATCGGCGCCTGCTCGCGCAGGATACCCTCGATCACCGGCTGCTTGCAGTCGAGGCAGCCGATGCCAGCGCTGCGACATCCCTGCTGCACCCATGCCCGGCAGTCTTCATCCGAATATACCTGGTGCAGTTGCCAGACCGGACAGTTGTCCGGTTCGCCGGGGTCGCTGCGCCGGACGCGCGCGGGATCGGTCGGCATGCGGCGCAGCTTGTGCGTCACCGACGTCGCATCCTCGCGCAGCGTGATGGTGTTGCCGTAGGACTTGGACATCTTCTGACCGTCCAGCCCGGGCATGCGGGCCGCCGCCGTCAACAGCGCGCCGGGCTCGACCAGGATCATCTTGCCGGTCCCCTCGAGATGGCCACACAGCCGCTCGCGATCGGCATGCGACAGGTCATGCACCTCGTCGAGCAGCCGCCGCGCGGCTTCGATCGCCGCCTGGTCGCCGCGCTCCTGATAGTGCGTGCGCAGTTCCTCATAACGCCGCGCGCGCTTCGCGCCGAGCTTCTGCAGTGCCTCGCGCACCTTCTCCGCGAAACCGGGCTCACGACCGTAGAGGTGGTTGAAGCGGCGCGCGATCTCACGCGAGAACTCGATGTGCGGCACCTGATCCTCGCCGACCGGGACCTTGCCGGCACGGTAGATGAGAATGTCGGCCGCCTGCAGGAGCGGGTAGCCAAGGAAGCCATAGGTCGACAGATCCTTGTGCTCGAGCTTCTCCTGCTGGTCCTTGTAGGTTGGCACGCGCTCGAGCCAGCCGAGCGGCGTCATCATCGACAGCAGCAGATGCAGTTCGGCGTGCTCCGGCACCTTCGACTGAACGAAGATGATCGCCCGCCGCGGGTCGACGCCTGCAGCCAGCCAGTCGATGACCATGTCGCGGGCGGCGCCGACGATCCCGTGCGGATCATCGTACTGGGTCGTCAGCGCGTGCCAGTCGGCAACGAAGAAGAGGCAGGGATACTCGTGCTGCAGCCTGACCCAGTTCTTCAACACGCCGTGGTAGTGACCGAGATGCAGGCTGCCCGTCGGGCGCATCCCGGAGAGGACTCTTTCTGCGTACATTCTGTCGGCCATCGCTCAGGAGGGAAGTTGGAAAAGGAATCCAACGAGTCCGCCGACGAGCTGCATCACCGGCGTCAGCAACGAACTGAGGATGCCGGTGAACAGCAACAGCAGCAGGATCGGGAAACCGAAGCGCTCGATCTGCGCAAAGCGCCAGGCGGCCGCCGGCGGCAACAGGCTGACGGCGATGCGACCACCATCGAGCGGCGGCAGCGGAAACAGGTTGAGCACCATCAGCACGAGGTTGATCGTCATGCCGACCTCCGCCATGCGCGACATCGGCAGGCTGAAGAAGTTGAACGGCAACAGCCAGGCCAGCTTGAGCAGCGCCGCCCAGAAGAGCAGCATGGCGAGGTTGGCCGCAGGCCCCGCCGCAGCCACCCACAGCATGTCGCGTTTCGGATGCCGCAGGCGGCCGAAGTTCACCGGCACCGGCTTCGCCCAGCCGAACAGGATGCCGCCGGTCGACAGCAGGAGAATGATCGCCGGCACCAGGATCGTCCCCACCGGGTCGATGTGCTTCAGCGGGTTGGCGGTGATGCGGCCCTCCTGCCACGCCGTCGGATCGCCGAAATGCAGGGCGGCATAACCGTGCGCCGCCTCGTGCAGCGTGATCGCCAGGATCACCGGCAAGGCGGCAATGGCGATCGTCTGGATCAGGGAATCCATGGTCTCCTCTCAGTCGAGGCCGAACGGCGCCAGCGCGCCGCGGCCTGCACGAATCAGCAGCGGCATCGCCGCGGTCAGATCGACGACGGTCGTCGGCTCGACGCCGCAACGACCGGCATCGAGAATCAGGTCGATCTGCGTCTCGAGCCGGTCCTGGATCTCCCAGCCCTCGGTCAGCGGCCCGTCGTCGCCGGCAATGATCAGGGTCGAGGTGAGCAGCGGCTCGCCGAGTTCCTCGAGCAGTGCCAGGGTGACCGTGTGCGCCGGCACGCGCAGGCCGATCGTCTTGCGCTTCGGGTGCAGCACGCGCCGCGGCAACTCGCGCGTTCCTTCGAGAATGAAGGTGTAGCTGCCCGGAGTCGTCGCCTTGAGCAGACGGTAGCGGGCGTTGTCGACGCGCGCGAACTGGCCGATCTGTGACAGGTCACGGCACATCAGCGTCAGGTGGTGGCGCTCGTCGACGCCGCGCAGGCTGCGGATGCGCTCGACGGCCGCCTTGTCGCCGAGATGACAGCCGAGCGCATAGCTCGAATCGGTCGGCAGCGCGATCACGCCGCCGCGACGGACGACCTCGGCCGCCATGTGCAGCAGCCGCTGCTGCGGGTTGTCGGGATGAATCCTGACGTACTGCGCCATCGTCGGATGTGGCCCGCTCAGAACAGTTGCCAGACGGGCCGCAGCCCCTCGGGCAGCGGCGGCAGCCGGCCGAGGTCGACGTAGCTCTCGCCCGGGCCATGAAAATCGGAACCGCGCGAGGCGGCGAAGCCGTATTCCCGCGCCAGTCGCGAATAGAGATCGACGTGCTCCGGCGTGTGACTGCCCGACATGACCTCGATCGCCTGTCCGCCGAGGTCGCGGAACTCGCCCAGGAAGCGCCGCATGTCGCTGCGTGACAGCTTGTAGCGCCCCGGATGCGCCACCGTCGCGACCCCGGCGGCGCCATGAATCCACTTCAGCGAGTCGGCCAGGGTGGCCCAGCGATGATCGACATAGCCCGGCCGCCCGGGAACCAGGTACGACTCGAAGACGCTGCGCAGATCCTTGCACACCCCGCGCTCGACCAGGTAGCGGCCGAAATGCGCCCGACTGACGAGGTTCGGATTGGCGGCCAAGCGCATCGCGCCGTCGAAAGAGCCGTCGATACCGACCTTCCCGAGCTCGGCCGCCATCCGCCGGGCGCGCTCGATGCGGCCGCAGCGAACCGTCTGCAGCCCGGCGTTGAGCGCGGCATCTGCGGCGTCGAAGGCGAAGCCGAGGACGTGGATCTGCAAACCCTCCCACTCGATCGAGATCTCGACCCCGTTGACCAGGCTCAGGCCGACCTCGACCGCCGCCGCGCGGGCCCGCGGCAACCCGGCGATGTCATCGTGATCGGTCAGGGCCAGCATGTCGACGCCATTCTCCGCTGCCCGACGCACCACTTCCGCCGGCGCCAGAAGGCCGTCCGAACAGGTGGAATGGCAGTGCAGGTCGCAGTTGGGCACGGCGGGAAAGGTCCTCGGGGCGCGAAAGAACTGCGCATGATAGCACAGCCGCCGCCCCGCCCCGCCGGCAGGCGCGCCCGGTCGGCGACCGGCCTCGTCCGCGCCACGGTGAAAGCCGTAGCAGCAGCTTTCCACCTATAATGCCGGGCTTTTTGCAGGCCCAAGCCGATGTGGTTCAAGAACCTTCAACTCTACCGCCTGCCGCAGGGCTGGGCGGTCGAAGCCGAGAGCTTCGAGCAACAGCTTGCCCGGCTGCCGCTGCAGGGCTGCGGCACCACCGATCCGCGCAGCCTGGGCTGGGTGGCGCCACGCGACGGCGGGTCGCTGGTGCATGCGGTCAACCAACAGTGGCTGATCGCTCTCGGGGTCGAGGAGAAGCTGCTGCCGGCATCGATCGTCAAGCGGCTGGCGGGCGAGCGCGCCAAGGAGATCGAGGAAGTCGATGGGCGTCGCATCGGCCGCCGCGAGCTGCGCGAACTGCAGGAACAGATGACCCTCGAACTGCTGCCGCGCGCCTTCGTCCGCCGCCGCACGACCTTCGGCTGGATCGACCGGGGCAACGGCTGGCTGGTCATAGATGCCGCTTCGCCGGCCAGGGCCGAGGAAGTCCTCGAGCACCTGCGGCGCTCGCTCGACAGCCTGCCGGCGAAGGTGGTGAAGCCGCTGCAGTCGCCTTCGGCGGCGATGACCGGCTGGGTCGCTGCAGGCGAAGCGCCGGCGGGTTTCACCCTCGACCAGGACCTCGAGCTGCGCTCGGCGGAGAAGGCGAGCGTTCGCTACGCCAACCACTCGCTCGAGGGCGAAGAGATCCGGCAGCACATCGCCGACGGCAAGGTCGTCACCCGCCTGGCGATGACCTGGAACGACCGCATCTCCTTCGTTCTCAACGACCTGCTGCAGATCAAGCGGCTGGCCTTCCTCGACATCCTCAAGGAGCAGTCGGAGAGCCAGGCAGACGACGCCGACGAACGGTTCGACATCGACTTCACACTGATGACCGGCGAAGCTGCGCAACTGCTCGCCGACCTGCTGACCGCCCTCGGCGGCGAGGTGCCAGCCGCCTGATTCGCCTTCAGCGGCCCCCTGCAGCGGCCCCTCGGCCAGCCCGCAGGGTCTGCCGACGCACCCCGCAAGCACCGACGGGGTACGCCGCAACCGGCTGCTGCACCGCCGCAGGAAAGAAGACGCCCCGCCGGTCTTCCCGGCGGGGCGCTTCGATCGGCCGCTGCGTTGACGCCTACACCGTCACCGTGTCCGCCACCTCGCTGAACTCCCTGATCTGGTCGAAGTTCATGTAGCGATAGACGTCGGCCGCCTTGGCATTGACCGCCTGCACCTGCTCGAGGTACTCGCCTGGGGTCGGGATGCGGCCCATCAGCGCGCAGACGGCGGCGAGCTCGGCCGAACCGAGGTAGACGTTGGTGTCGATGCCGAGCCGGTTCGGGAAGTTGCGCGTCGAGGTCGACATCGCCGTGCTGCCCTTGCGGATCTGTGCCTGGTTGCCCATGCACAGCGAACAGCCAGGCATTTCCATGCGCGCGCCGGACTTGCCGAGGATCGCGTAATAGCCTTCCTCGTTGAGGATCATCGCGTCCATCTTCGTCGGCGGCGCGATCCACAGGCGGGTCGGGATGTCGGTCTTGCCTTCGAGGACCTTGCCGGCGGCACGGAAGTGGCCGATGTTGGTCATGCACGAACCGATGAAGACCTCGTCGATCTTCTCGCCGGCGACCGCGGAGAGCAGCTTGACGTCGTCCGGATCGTTCGGGCAGGCAACCAGCGGTTCGAGCACGTCGGCGAGGTCGATCTCGATCACCGCCGCGTACTGCGCGTCGGCGTCGGCGCGCAGCAACTCGGGGCTGGCGATCCAGGCTTCCATCGCCTTGATGCGGCGGCCGAGCGTGCGCGCATCCTGGTAGCCATTGGCGATCATCCATTTCATGAGCGTGATGTTCGAGCGCATGTACTCGATGATCGGTTCCTTGTTCAGCGCCACCGTGCAGGCAGCGGCGGAACGCTCGGCGGCGGCATCCGAGAGCTCGAAGGCCTGCTCGACCTTGAGATCCGGCAGCCCTTCGATCTCCAGGATGCGGCCCGAGAAGACGTTCTTCTTGCCCTTCTTCTCGACCGTCAGCAGGCCGGCCTGGATGGCGTAGTAAGGAATCGCGTTGACCAGGTCGCGCAGCGTGACGCCGCGCTTGCCGGCTTCGGCGAGCGATCCCTTGAAGCGGACCAGCACCGACTCCGGCATGTCGAGCGGCATGACGCCGGTGGCGGCAGCGAAGGCGACGAGACCGGAACCGGCGGGGAACGAGATGCCGATCGGGAAGCGGGTATGCGAGTCGCCGCCGGTGCCGACGGTGTCGGGCAGCAGCAGGCGGTTGAGCCAGGAGTGGATGACGCCGTCGCCGGGACGCAGCGCGACGCCGCCGCGGGTGCTGATGAAGCCGGGAAGCTCGCGGTGCATGCGCACGTCGACCAGCTTCGGATAGGCGGCGGTGTGGCAGAAGGACTGCATCACCATGTCGGCCGAGAAGCCGAGGCAGGCCAGGTCCTTCAGTTCGTCACGCGTCATCGGGCCGGTGGTGTCCTGCGAGCCGACGGTGGTCATCCGCGGTTCGCAGTAGGTTCCGGGCAGGACGCCCTTGCCTTCCGGCAGACCGCAGGCGCGACCGACCATCTTCTGCGCCAGCGAGTAGCCCCTGCCCGGGTCGGCCGGATTCTGCGGCAGGGTGAACAACGTGGACGGCGGCAGGCCGAGCGCCTCGCGCGCCCGAGTCGTGAGGCCGCGGCCGACGATCAGCGGAATGCGGCCACCGGCGCGCACTTCGTCGAGAATCACCGGCGTCTTCAGTTGCGACTCGGCGATCACGGTGCCGTTCTTCAATGCGCTGACCTTCGAGGTGGCGGCGTCGATCCGCAATTCGATCTCGTCGCCCATGTCCATCTGGCCGCAATCGATCTCCACCGGCAGCGCACCGGCGTCTTCCATCGTGTTGAAGAAGATCGGCGCGATCTTCGAACCGAGGCAGACACCGCCGAAACGCTTGTTCGGGACAAAGGGGATGTCCTCGCCGGTGAACCAGAGGACCGAGTTGGTCGCCGACTTGCGCGACGAACCCGTGCCGACGACGTCACCGACGTAGGCGATCAGGTTGCCCTTGCTGGCGAGCGCTTCGAGCTGCTTGATCGGGCCGCGCTCACCCGGCTTGTCGGGGTCGATCCCGGGGCGCGGATTCTTGAGCATCGCCAGCGCATGCAGCGGGATGTCCGGACGCGACCAGGCGTCGGGGGCCGGCGACAGGTCGTCGGTGTTGGTTTCGCCGGTGACCTTGAACACCGTCAGCTTCTGCGACGCCGGCACCGGCGGCCGCGAGGTGAACCACTCGCCGTCGGCCCAGCTCTGCAGCACGGCCCTGGCGTTGGCGTTGCCCTGGTCGGCGAGTTCCTTGACATCGTGGAAATAGTCGAAGACGAGCAGGGTCTTCTTCAGTCCGGCGGCGGCCGCTTCACCGGTCGGGCCGGCGAGGAGATCGATCAGCGGCTTGACGTTGTAGCCACCGAGCATCGTGCCGAGCAGTTCGGTCGCCTTGAGCGGCGAGATCAGCGCACACGCCGCGTCGCCCTGGGCGACGCGGGCGAGGAATTCGGCCTTGACCTTGGCGGCATCGTCGACACCGGCCGGGACGCGGTAGGTGATCAGCTCGAGCAAGGTCTCCTCTTCACCCGGCGGCGGATTCTGCAGCAGGCCGACGAGTTCCTCGGTCTGTTTCGCAGTCAGCGGCAGAGGCGGAATACCAAGCAAAGCGCGCTCGGCAACATGGGCACGGTAGGCTTCCAGCACGGCGACGTCCTTTCTCAAAGGTGGTACGGCAACGAAAGCGCCATTGTACTGCATGGGTGCCCGGGCGACCGCGGCAACGGCCGCCGGCAGCCGGGCGACTGGCGCAACAAAGAGCTGACACCTGTGCGCCGCCTTGTCTATAATGCCCCGATGGACCTCCCGACCAGCCTTCTGTTGTCAATCCTCAGCGCCGTTGCCGAAGCGGCGCTGGAACCGGCTGCCGAGCAGCCGGCCGCGCAGGAGGCGTACGGCTTGCCGCGCGCGCTGCCGGACGAAGCGCGAAAGGGAGTCATGCAGCCACCCGCAGGTGACGGCTACCTGACCATCAACGGGCAGCAGTGGCCGCTCGCGCCGACGGCCCAGATCCGCAACCGGCAGAACCTGATCGTCCTGCCGATGCAGATCGAGACGGCGACCGAAGTCGTCTATGTCACCAACGCCGACGGCGCGATCCACCGCGTCTGGATGCTGACGCCGACCGAATCGGCGGTGGCGCGCCAGCGCTAGAACAAGCGGGGAACAATGGCAAGAAAGCTGTTCATCCGCACCTTCGGGTGCCAGATGAACGAGTACGACTCGGACAAGATGGCCGACGTGCTCGGCGCGTCCGAGGACATCGTCAGGACCGATACCGCCGAGGACGCCGACATCATCCTCTTCAATACCTGCTCGGTACGCGAAAAGGCGCAGGAGCGCGTCTTCCACGACCTCGGCCGGGTGCGGCAGTTGAAGCTGGCCCGACCCGATCTGGTGATCGGCGTCGGCGGCTGCGTCGCCAGCCAGGAGGGCGCGGCGATCGTCGCCCGCGCCCCCTACGTCGACGTCGTCTTCGGACCACAGACCCTGCATCGGCTGCCGCAACTGATCGCCGAGCGCCGCCGCCGGGGGCGCTCGCAGGTCGACATCTCGTTCCCGGAAATCGAGAAGTTCGACCATCTGCCGCCGCCTCGCGTCGACGGCGCCTCGGCCTTCGTCTCGATCATGGAGGGCTGCAGCAAGTTCTGCTCGTTCTGCATCGTTCCCTACACGCGCGGCGAGGAGGTCTCGCGGCCCTTCGACGACGTCCTCACCGAAGTCGCCGATCTGGCGGCGCAGGGGGTCAGGGAGGTCACCCTCCTTGGGCAGAACGTCAACGCCTACCGCGGTGCCCTCGCGGGCGGCGGACAGGCACTGACGGGCGAGGACGCGGCCGACCTGGCATTGCTCATCGAGTACATCGCCGAGATGCCCGGAATCGAACGCATCCGTTACACGACCTCACATCCGCGCGAGATGTCGCCGCGGCTGATCGAGGTCTATGCACGCGTGCCGAAGCTGGTCTCGCATCTGCACCTGCCGGTGCAATCGGGCTCCGACCGCGTCCTCGCGGCGATGAAGCGGGGCTACACCGCTCTCGAGTACAAAAGCCTGGTGCGGCGGCTGCGCGCCGCACGCCCCGACCTCGCGCTGTCCTCCGACTTCATCGTCGGCTTCCCGGGTGAAACCGATGCCGACTTCGAGAAAACGATGAAGCTGATCGACGATGTCGGCTTCGACGCATCGTTCTCGTTCATCTACAGCGCGCGGCCCGGTACGCCGGCCGCCGACCTGGGCGACGACACGCCGCAGGAACGCAAGCTGGAACGGCTGTTGCGCCTGCAGAAGCGAATCGACGAACTGGCGCAGGCAGTCTCGCGGGCGATGGTCGGCAGCGTGCAGCGCGTTCTCGTCGAGGGGTTGGCGAAGAAGGACAGCAGCGAACTGGCCGGGCGCACCGACAACAACCGTGTCGTCAACTTCGCCGGCAGCGCCGACAGACTCCTCGATCGCTTCATCGACGTGCGCATCACGGCCGCGATGCCGCACTCGCTGCGCGGCGAGATCATCACCAACCGAGCCGAATGCCTGTGAACAGCAGCGCCGCCCCGCGCAACCGCGTCACCGAACTCCTCCTCTCGCCGGTCAACAATCGACAGCTAGCCAACCTGTGCGGAGTTCTGGACGAGAACCTGCGCCAGATCGAGACCGCCCTCGACGTGTCGATCGCCCGTCGCGGCGAGCGCTTCACGCTGCGTGGCGAAGCGGCCCAGACGGAGCGCGCTTCGGCGGCGCTGCAGCGCTTCTACGCGCAGGCCAAGGAGACGCTGTCGGTGGACGAAATCCAGCTCGGCCTGATCGAGTTGCTCAACCGCCCGGTGCGCAACATCTCGTCGGCAGGCGGCGTCTCGCCGGCGCTGCTGACGCGCAAGAGCGAGCTGCATGGCCGGACGCCACGGCAGATCGAGTACCTGAAGAACATCCAGGAGCACGACATCACCTTCGGCACCGGGCCGGCAGGCACGGGCAAGACCTACCTCGCGGTCGCCTCGGCGGTCGACGCCTTCGAGCGCGAACTGGTGCAGCGGATCGTGCTGACGCGGCCGGCGGTCGAGGCCGGCGAGCGTCTTGGCTTCCTGCCCGGCGACCTGGCGCAGAAGGTCGATCCCTACCTGCGGCCGCTCTACGATGCGCTCTACGACCTGATGGGCTTCGAGCGGGTCGGCAAGCTTTTCGAGCGCGGCGCGATCGAGATCGCGCCGCTGGCGTACATGCGCGGTCGCACACTGAACCACGCCTTCATCATCCTCGACGAGGCGCAGAACACGACCCCCGAGCAGATGAAGATGTTCCTGACCCGCATCGGCATCGGTGCCAAGGCGGTGGTCACCGGCGACGTGACGCAGATCGACCTGCAGCGCGGCCAGAAGAGCGGCCTGATCGAGGCACGGCTGATCCTGCGCGAGGTGCGCGGCATCGCCTTCACCGAGTTCCTCAAGGACGATGTCGTGCGCCATCCGCTGGTGGCACGCATCGTTTCAGCTTACGAGGCG
Source organism: Candidatus Accumulibacter similis (assembly GCA_013347225.1). Lineage (NCBI taxonomy): Bacteria > Pseudomonadati > Pseudomonadota > Betaproteobacteria > Candidatus Accumulibacter > Candidatus Accumulibacter similis. The sequence continues at coordinate 4,648,515 of CP054595.1, forward strand.
CACACCGCGGCGCTCGCCGTCACCACCACCGCAGCGGTCGGCAATGGCGAAGAGCGGCGCTAGGGGCTGGCAGCTGACGGTGCAGTATGCCGGCAAGCGGCGCCAGCTGCCGCGGCGCAAGCACGTCCGCCGCTGGCTGCGGGCGGCGCTGGCGGACAGGGAAACGATGGCCGGCGAGGTCACCGTCCGCTTCGTCGGCGCCGGCGAGGGTCGACGCCTCAACGCCGAGTATCGCGGCGGCGACAGGGCAACCAACGTCCTCTCGTTCGCCTACGACGATGCACCGCGGCTGCGTGGCGACCTCGTCCTCTGCGCGCCGGTCGTCAGGCGCGAGGCGAACGAGCAGGGCAAGTCGTTGCGCGCTCATTGCGCGCACCTGGTCGTGCATGGCATGCTGCACCTGCTCGGTTACGACCACGAGGGAGATGCGCAACAGGCGGCGCTGATGGAAGCCGAGGAGCGCCGCATCCTCGCCGTCCTCGGCCATGCCGACCCATACGGCGAGCAGCAATGATACGTCAGCGCCGCTGAGCGCGTGCAGGCAGGCGCCGCATCGCCGCTGACGCCTCATTCCTGACGAAGGTGATCATGGAAACAGCCAGTACCGGCGGCAAGGCCGGCCTTCTCGAGCGTCTTTCCTCGCTGCTCATGCGCGAGCCGGAGGACCGCGAACAGCTCATGCAGCTGCTACACTCGGCGCATCAGCGCAAGCTGCTCGACGCCGACGCTTTCGGCATCATCGAGGGCGCCCTGGCGGCGTCGGAGATGCACGTGCGCGACGTCATGGTGCCGCGGCCGCTGATGGAAGTGGTCGACGTCGGCGACTCGCTGCAGACGGTCATCGAGCGGGTGAACAGCACGGCCCACTCGCGCTTCCCGGTGATCTGTGACAGCCCCGACAACGTCATCGGCATCCTGCTCGCCAAGGACCTCCTGCGCGTCGAGCGCGACGCGCCGTTCTCGCTGCGCGACTGGGCCCGACCAGCGGTGTTCATCCCCGAATTCAAGCGACTCGATGTCCTGCTGCGCGAGTTCCGCGTCTCGCGCAACCACATGGCGATCGTCATCGACGAGTACGCCGGTATTGCCGGGCTGATCACGATCGAGGACGTTCTCGAACAGATCGTCGGCGAGATCGAGGACGAGTACGACTTCGACGAGGCCGACCCCGACATCCAGCTCGACCAGAACGGACTCTACCGGGTCAAGGCACACACGCCGCTCGAGGACTTCGACGCCACCTTCGGCACGCACTTCGCTGACGAGAGCTTTCAGACCATTGGCGGACTGATCCTGCACCACTTCGGGCGCCTTCCGCAGTTCAATGAAACGGTCAGCATCGCCGGGTTGAGCTTCCAGGTCCTGCGCGCCGACAATCGCCGCATCTACACCCTCATCGTCGGGCGCGCGGCCGAGGCCGATCAGCCTGGCTAGGACGCTGCGCCAGCGCTGCCTGGCTGCTTTCGTTCTCGGCGCCCTGATGGTGACGGCGTTCGCGCCGCTTGCCTGGTTCATCGTCGCCTGGCTGAGCCTCGGTGGCCTCTTCGTCCTGCTCGGCCGCACGGTCGACGAAGGCCGCTGCGCCCGCGATGCTGCCCTGGTCGCTGCCAGCCATGGTTTTGGCCTGTTCCTCGCCGGCGTCTCCTGGATCCATGTCAGCCTCAGCGTCTTTGGCGGCATGCCGGCAGCCGTCGCCGCGCTGGCCACCGTCCTCTTCTGCCTCCTGCTGTCGGTCTTCGCGGCGCTCGCCGGCGCGCTCTACGTGCGACTCGCGGCCACCGGCTGGCTCCGCCGCGCGCTCCTTTTTGCCGCCCTGTGGACGCTGGGAGAATGGCTGCGCGGCTGGGTCCTGACGGGCTTCCCGTGGCTCACCGCCGGCTACGCACAGACGCCGCCGAGTCCGCTCGCGGGCTACGCCCCGCTGCTCGGAGTTCCTGGCGTGTCGCTGGCTTCAGCGCTGGTCGGCGCATTGCTCAGCGAGGTGTTGCGGCGCTGGCTGGCAATCGACGGCTGCCCGGCGCGCGGCTGGCCGCGCTGGTGTCCGGCACTGCCGATCGCCGGCATCGCCCTGATCCTCGCTGCCGGCCAGATTTTGCACGAGCTGCGCTGGACGCAGCCGGTCGGCGAGCCGATCTCGGTCGCACTCCTGCAGGGAAACGTCGCACAGGAGATGAAGTGGCGCCCGGAGCGCTTCGCCGAGTCGTTGCGCATCTACTACCAGCTGGCGCGCGACCACCCGGCGCAACTGACCGTCCTGCCCGAAACCGCCCTGCCCGCCTTCCTTGACCAGGTGCCGGTCGAGTATCTCGATGCCCTGCAGGAACTCGCGCAGCGCCAGCACGGGGATCTGCTGCTCGGGGTCGCGGTCAGCGAAGGCCACCGCAAGTACTTCAACAGCGCCCTGAGCCTTGGTGCCTCAGGCAGGCAGCGTTACGACAAGGTGCATCTGGTGCCCTTCGGCGAGTTCGTCCCACCCGGCTTCGCCTGGTTCATGGCGCTGGCCAACATCCCGATGTCGGACTTCACCGCCGGCTTGCCACGGCAGCCGCCGCTCCTGCTTGCCGGCCAGCAGGTGGCGATCAACATCTGCTACGAGGACGTGTTCGGCGAGGAGATCATCGACTCTCTGCCGGCGGCGACGCTGCTGGTGAACATCTCCAATGTCGCCTGGTTCGGCGACTCGCTGGCACCGGCGCAGCACCTGCAGATCGCCCGCATGCGCGCCCTCGAAAGCGGCCGCATGATGCTGCGCGCGACCAATACCGGCATGACCGCCATCGTCGATGTGGATGGCAGCGTACGCGCGGTCCTGCCGCCGTTCACTCGCGGCGCACTGCGGGGCGAAGTCCGCGGCCACGCCGGGGCGACGCCCTACGTGCGCTGGGGCAACTGGCCGGTCGTCGTCCTGGCGCTGCTGCTGGTGGCCGTGACCGGCTGCCGCAGGAGCCGGGCTGAACGCGGATCTGCGCCCGCCGATCGAAGTTCCTCGTCCATTCCCTGTTCGCGCTGGTCAAGGAGGCGCTTGCCGAGGAAGGCAAGTTGAGCTGGCATGCCGGACGGCATGCGGCTCTCATGGTGATTCTGATGCTGCTGAGCTTCCTGGTGGACAAGTTGGCGTCGGAGTCTGTCGGGCCGCCACAACTGGTCTGGTTGCTGATGCCGCTGTTCGCCCTCCAGGCTTTCGTCTGGCGCAAGGCGCAAGTCATCATCAACGTCAGTTGCCACGATCCGGACGGGCAGAGCAATGACCGATTCACCGCCGCCAATTTCTTCTGGATGGCCGTTGGCGCCCTTTACTGGGCACTGTTCCTCGTCGGCGCCTCGGCGACACTCTGAGCGCTGGCGAGCACTCCCCCGGATCGACGCTGGCGCAGGATCGGTGCCGCAGGGTGCCTGCGGCCCGCCGGCCGTGATCGACGGTCGTCCGCCGAGCCCGGAGGGCTGCCGGCGCGCCGTGCTCAGAGTCGCTCGGCCGCTTCCTTGCAGAAGCCCGGCTGGACCGTCCATTGCCGCTGCTGTGTCACCAGCATCGCCTGATAGGCGGCGATGGCAACGAGTTGCGCATCGTCGTACCTGGCGATCACCCGGACCATGTCGGGGTGGCTGTTGCGTCGCCTGCCATCACGAATATCGACCATCTGCTGCAGCAGGTAGCGGTAATGCTGGCCGGCGAGCACCGGGTAGAACTTCTCCGCGGCGCCGTCCCCGTTCGGCTGGTGGCACTGGGCGCACTCCCGGTTGTACAGTACCTTTCCGGAAGCGACCAGCTTCGCCGCGTTGGGGCCTTCGTACTTCCCAGAATCACGTGGCACACACAGGGTGGCGAGATAGGCCGCAACGTTCGCCATAGCCTGCGCATCGCGCAGCTTCATCGCAAACGGATACATCGTCGGGTTGGAGCGCAACCCCGAGCGAATGTCGGCAAGTTGCTTGATGACCACCGTCGGATGCTGGCCGGCCAGTTGCGGAATGCTGCCGTGCGGATTGCCACGACCATTCGTCAGATGGCAGGCTTCACAGTAGGCCTTGTAGTCTTCCTGCCCTGCCTGGACGTCGCCCCTGAGTCTGAGGGCCTCGGCCATCTCGGCGTTCCTCTCGTTCCACTTGTAGTCCTTGCTCCCGCCAATGGCAACCCTGTCGTCGGGAGGCGCCGCCGGAGACAGGGTGGCAGCCAGTGACAGTGTGACGACAACGATCAGTCCCCTGTACATGCCCGTCTCCTCCTCGATGTTGTTGGAAGGTGCAGTTCCCAGCGACTTCGCGGGCCAGTATCCGTCGTTGCTGCGTGTCGGTCAAGCGGGGCCGCGGTCGTGGCGCCGGGATCCGGCACCAGAGCCATACGAGGAGCGAGGCTGCCGACCCGTTGACGGGGTCGGCACCCGGCCTTCAGCCGAGTTCGCGCGCCACCGTCGCCACCGAAGCGGCGTCTGGCAGGCGGGCGAACTGCGCCAGCATGTGGTCCTTGACCAGCGCCAGCAATTCGTCGACGCGCGCCGGCGGCATGCCGATACCGGCGGCTACCGCAGCCACGGCGGACAGTTCGTCGGCGCTCAGGGTGCCGTCGGCATAGGCGACCATGAGGCAGAAGGCGACGACGAGGTCGCGCTGTGCCGGCTCGGCGAAGGTCTGGCTGAACTCACCGGCCCGGACCGGCTGCAGGGCGGCGAAATCCGGCCAAGTGGCGCCGTCGCCGGCGCCTTCGTAAAACGAGCGGATCAGCGCCACCTCCTCGGCGGTCTGCGCGCCATCGACATGGGCTATGTGCAGCAGCAGACGTGTCGCGGCGATCGTCTGGTCGGTGTCGAGGGATACGTTTGCGAGCAAGGGGAACATGTGAACTCCTTCAGGGTAGGATCTGACGCCGCAGTTCGGCGAGACGCTCCTGCACCTCGACTGCCGACAGAGAGCGGAAGCGCTGCGGCAGCAGCGAGCGACGCGAGGTCTCGGCCACCGCCAGCATCTCCATGTAACGCACCATCGCCGTTTCCTGCGGTGGCATGAAGTCTTCGCTGGCCTGCGCCAGCAGCGCCGGCGTCACCGCAGCGCCGCCGGCGGCTGCCGGCGGCAGCGTAAAGTCGGCGACGCGCGCGCCGCGTTCGGCGAACTCGGCGGCGAGCAGGGCGAGCGCTTCGAGATCGGCGTTCGAATAGCCTTCGAGCGTCTCACAGGCAGCCAGCAGCGCGTCGTCTGGCACCTCGAGCGGTACCCGGTAGCGCGCACAGACGGCGCTGATGACGGCCGCACGCTCGGCGGCGTTCTCGGCGTAAAAGAACGGGATCTTGCGGTCGAGACGGCCCGGACGCTTGATGTCGGTGTCGAGCTTGTCCGGACGGTTGGTCATCAGGATGAAGAGCACCTGGCCGCGATTCTCCGGGTCCGACATGAACTCCTTGAGACGGGCGATGACGCGCGAACTCGTGCCGCCGTCGGCATCGTCGCCCTGCCGGCCGAAGCTGCGGTCACCTTCATCGATCACCAGCGCGATCGGACCCATCGCCTTGACCGTCGCCAGCACCCGCTCCAGATTGGCCTCGGTCGAGCCGACCCATTTGGAACGGAAGTTCTTCAGCGCGACTCCTGACAGCCCTGCCTCCTTGAGAAAGGCCTTGATGACGAAGGTCTTGCCGGCACCCATCGGACCCACCGCCAGCAGTCCCATCGGCGCCCGCGTGCGGTCGCCGCTCTGGATCAGACGCGCGATGTCGAGCAGTTCGCCCTTGATGTGCTCGTTGCCGCCAACCGTTTCGAGCCCGTGCCGCGGCTCGATGAACTCGATCAGGCCGGCGCATTCCTTCTCGATCAACTCGCGCTTGCGCTGGCGGACCACCGCCAGCACCTCGGCGGCCGGGTCGTCAGCCGCTGGCAGTGTGCGCGTCGGGTCGACGATCTGGCGAATCTCGGCCGGCGTCATGCCGGCAGTGATCGCTGCCAGCTTTTCGGCGCGCTCGTCGGCCTGTGGGCTGCCCTGCAGGAGTCCGGCGATGAGCGTCCGCCGCTGCCCGTGACTCATCCCCTGCGGCGCCTCGCTGGCGACGATGCTGGCAAGCTGGATCAGGCGCAGGCCGGCGGTCTGGCCCGCCAGTTCCGCGGCCTCGGCCGGCGGCATCGCCGGCGCGTAATGGCGGATCGCCGCCAGCCGGCCGGCATGGTCGGGCATCGGCAGCTCGATGGCAACGACGCGTGGATTGGTGAGCAACGCCGGGCTGAGGTCGGCCAGCGATTCGCTGACCAGGATGACAACGTTGTCGCGGTCGGCGAACTCCGCGTCCAGCGACCAACGGTGCAGCGCAGTGAACGCGCCGCGTTCGTCGAGCGAGAGAAAATGCAGTTCGGCGGCCGGGAAGATCGTCCCGGCGTAGGGGATCAGCAGGGCGCTCGATCGCTGCCCACGCATCTGCCGTTCGAGCGACTCGAAGATGCCGCTCAGCCCCTTGCCTTCGAGATGCCGGTAGAGCTCGGCGCGCTCGCCGGCGCTGCCACCCTGGATGACCCGCACACCCCGGTCGATGCTGAGTTCGAAGATGTTCTGCTTGTTGTCGCGCAGCAGCACCTCGCTGAGGAAGGGCTGCAGCGTGCGATAGCCGTCGCCCGCCCGGTAGCGATCGAAGACGTTGCGGTAGAGGACGAACACCGCCGCCTCGCCAGCGAGGTACTTCTGGCGCAGCGCATCCGCCCACAACGGCAGCGGCGGCCGGCCGGCGCTGTCGCCGCTCACCTGCGCACTCCGGCTGCGGCGATCATCACATGCTCTTGCCGGCTGTCTCACCCTGCGCCGCGCGCGCCCGCTTCATCTCCTCGAGTTGCTGCCGGGCGGTGATCGCGCCGCTGCTCTGGCGCAGCCGTGCCAGCTTGACGTCGAGGTCGGAGTCGCGCAGCTCGCTGCCCATCCTGGCCTCGGCGACGGTGTTCTTGATGTGCTCGCGGACATTGTCGAGCGCCCGCACTTCCGCATCGACCGACAGGCCTTCGAGCTGGTTCTGGATTTTCAGGCGGGCCTGCGCACTCTGCATCTGCGCCAGCATGCGGTCCTTCTCGTCCTTCAGCTTCTGGATCTCGGACTTGACACCGAGCAGCGAATCCTTTGCCTCCTGCGCGTCATTGCGCGCCTGTTCCATTTCCTGCTCGAGCGTCTTGACGCTCGCTTCCAGCGCGTTCTTCTTCTGGATGAGGACGATCCCGAGTTCGTCCTGGCCAGTGGCGAGGGCGGCGTTGAGGTCGGCCGAGATCGCCGCCAGTTCGCCGCGTTCGCTTTCGAGTCGCGACGCGATCTCCTCGCGCCGGCGCATGATCGCCGCCGTCGCGCTCTTCAGCTTGCCATACTTCTCGATCATCGAGTCGATGGCGTTCTGGTAGGCAATCTCCGGATGCCGCTTTTCGACATCGGTGATCCACAGCGAGACGAAGCCAGACCAGAGGTTGGACAGTCGTCCCAGAAAATTGATGTCAGCCATCGCCTTCTTCCTTTCTACAGCCGCACTCGCGGCCAGACATGGGTTACCGGGTGTTTCTCCGCCTGCTCTGCATTCGCGTCGGCCAGGCGGCCCTAAGCGCCGCGCCGCCCGCCGCCGACAGCGACCAGTCGCCGCTGCCGGGCGGCCTCGGCTGCCGGTTGCGGCATCGTCACCCCGGGCACCGCGTCGGCAAGGTCGCTCGCCAGGTCGGCCTCGATGTCTTCCTGCAGACGCAGCCTGCCGATCGCCTCCTCGAGTCGGACGCCGACCTCTTCGGTCACCGGCAGGGTCATGATCGTCTGGTAGATCTCGTCGACCTGGTCGGGCATCGACAGCATCGCCGCTTCCAGCGCCCGCCGTCGGCTCTGCATGCGGTTGTGGCGCTCGATGACCGCCGCGTAGTCGGCACGTGCCTTTTGCAGCTGCCGCAGGTCGGTGCCGCTGCGCGGCGCCGCCAGCTCCCTGTCGACGGCCGCCAGTCTGGCCTCGATCTCGCGCGGGTTGACGGACTCGGCGCGATCGTCCATCACCAGCAGGGCCAGCCACATCGCCAGGTATTCGAGGGTGACGTCGTCGAGTTGCTCGACATCGCGCCAGGCAAGGCGCCCCTGCCCGCTCTCGGCACGCTGGTAGAGCGACTGCACGCGTTCGTACATGCGCTGATAGGTGCGCAGGGTCGCCGCCGGTAGCGCACGCTTGCCGGCGCGCTTCTGGATCTCGTCGATCAACTGCGCCCGCGACGCCTGCCGCAGTTTCGCCCGCCAGCGCCGGTCCACCCTCTCGCGAAAGGTCGGCAGCGAGGGGATGTGCAGCGCTGCCAGGATGTCGCCCGCGGCGAAGGCGATTAGCGGGATGGCGCCGACACCGAAACCGAAGGGAATCGAGAGAACGGCACCGAGCGCCAGCGACCCGAGGAAGGCATAGAGGTTGGTCTGACTGGTCAGGACCTCCCGGACGTAGGAGGGCTTGCCGTCGGCCATCGCTAGACGGTCACCCTGATCTGGCCCTTGCCCGGACTCGCCTGGTGCAACTGGTCGAGAATGCGTTCCTCGAGCGCGAGCGTCTCGCGTGCACGTTGCCAAGCTGCCGACCGCGGCCGCGGCTCGCTGATCTGAAAATCGTCGGCGACACGCGCCGGCTGCGTGCCGAGGACGATCACACGATCGCCAAGAACCAGCGCCTCGGTGACATCGTGCGTGACGAAGACCACCAGACAGGGCCAGGAACGATGCAGTTCGATCAACAGCCGCTGCATCTCGTCGCGCGTCTGCGCGTCGAGGGCGCCGAAGGGCTCGTCCATCAACAGGATGCGCGGACGCAGGACGAGGGCACGCGCGAGCGCGACGCGCTGGTTCTGGCCACCGGAGAGTTGCGCCGGACGCAAGCCGCGCTTGTCCGACAGCCCGACCGCCTTGAGGATGTCCTCGACCCGCTGCCGCCACTCCGCTTCGGCAACGCGCTCGCGCCAGAGCCGGAGCCGGAAGGGAAAGGCGACGTTTTCGAATACCGTCAGGTCCGGGCGGTTGGCATAGCGCTGGAAGACCATCACCGCGTCGTCGTGCGGGCCTTGGCATTCGACGCCGTCGATCAGCACCCGGCCGCCACTCGGCGAAACGACACCGACCGGACGGACGCCGCCGAGCATGTGCAGCAGGGTACTCTTGCCGCAGCCCGAGGGACCAAGCAGCATGTTGATTCCCGGCTGATCGAAGCGCAGCGAAACGCGGTCGATGACGCGCGTGCAGCCGCCCCCCGGCAACGGGTATTCCTGGACGATGTCCTCGAGGACGACCGACGGCGGCTTCGCTGCCGGCGCTGCGGTCGCTGCCTGCGGCTGCGCCACGCTCACTGCTCGGTCTCCCACGGATACAACCTGCGCTTCAGCCAGACCATGAACTGGTACGTCGCCAGCGCCAGGGCAATGATCACCATGATGCCGGCAAACACCTGATCCCAGGCGCTGAAGCGCCGCGCATTCTGGATCAGTTGACCGAGGCCCTGGCGCGCGTTGACGTACTCGGCGACGGTGATGTAGGTCCACATCACCGAGAAACCAACGATCACGGCGTCGGCGATGCGCGGCATGGCCATCGGGATGACGGCACGCTGCACGCACTCCCACGGCGTCGCGCCGAGGTCGCGCGCGCCGATCCAGTAGCTCTGAGGTACTGCCTGGATGGCGTCACGGACCATCGGAATCAGGTACACGACGGCGCCGATGAACAGGAAGGCGATCTTCATCGTCTCGCCGATTCCCAGCCACATCACGAGGATCGGCAGCAGCGCCACCACCGGCGCCGATCGGAAGGGGTCGACCAGTGGCGAGAGGACCGCGTTGACCCTTGGCGCGGCGCCCATGGCTATGCCGACGGGAATGCCGATGGCGATCACCAGCGCGCCGGCAACGAGCAGGCGACCGACCGACCAGAGCGTCGCGGTGAGCAGCATGCTCTGCCCTTCATGCCAGCTCAGGTACGCCAGCGCAGCGAGCACATCCCAGGGCGCCGGCAGCTTGGTCGCACTGACCAGCCCGGAAACCGCCAGCAGGCTCCACACCAGCAGCAGTGAGGCGACCGCGGCGACTCCCAGCAGGCGCCGCTGCCGGCCGCCCAGTGCCGCGTAGGGGTTCCAGAACTCGCTCATCCGCCGGTGATCGCCGCTTGTGCGCCGTCAGCGGCCGCCGTACACGGCCACCCGCGTTGTCCGGTTGAGGGCCCGGCAATCCTCGATCGTCAGTCCCTCGGCGGCGGCGCTGGCTTCAACACACAATGGCCGATCGGAACCATAGCCGACGATCTTGAAACGCTCACGCGGAAACTCCCATTGCGTCACCAGGTAATCGACGACGGCCCGCGCGCGCGCCGCCGAGAGGCGCAGGTTGGTCTCGCGAGCCCCGGTCGAATCCGAATTGCCACTGACCTCGAAGTAAGCCTTGCCGTTGTTCTCGATGAACGGCACCATCTCGCTGTCGACCGTCTTCTGCGCGCGCTTCGTCAGTTCCGCACTGCCCGAGGCAAAACCTACTGTCACCGGCTTGGTGACCATCGCCTGCTTCTGCGTCGCCTCGGTAAGCGCCGACTGGGTGAAGGTCTCCTGCGGCTTTGCCGCCGCCTCCACCGCCGCCTTGTTGTCGGTCAGCAGCGCCTTGATGAAGCGATAGTCGAAGCTGTCCTGCGGCGCGATCACCGGCGACTTGGGATTCGCCAGCGCCCCCGCCTTGCGGTAGATCTCGTCGAAACGCTTGTAGACCCGCTCGTAGTGGTTGGTGCCGCCGGCCAGTCCGAGGATGCGGGCATTGTCCTCGACACCGGTCCACACCAGGTTGGCGAACAGGCTCCTGACGAACGGCTTGCCTTCCTTGTCCGCCAGCAGCTTGAAGAACTCCTGCGTCCGCACCAGCGCCTCGACTGCATTGTCGGGATTGGCACGCGCTGCCAGCACCCCGTCCATCCAGCCCGCGACGAACTTCTGCACCACCGCCTGCCCTTCCGGCTTGGCCAGCAGCCGCGAGTCGCAGACCATGACGTCGAAGATCAGGTTGGTCGCCGTCTTCGTCGAATAGACGACGTGCGCCCCCTTGACGTTGCGCATCGCGAGCGCGAGATCCGGATCCCAGAGGACCGCCGCGTCGACCGCGCCGGATTCGAGCGCGGCGCGGACGCCGGCAGTGCCTTCCTCGGCGTTGATGAAGACCATCTTGACGCTGTCCTTGCGGCGCGCGGTCAGCGACGAGTTGTCGATGGCGTCGATGAGCATGCCGTGCGAGGGAGTGAATTGCAGCAGCGCCACCGTCCGCCCGGCCAGATCCTCGACCGCCTTCACCGCGGGATCACGGGCGATGACGGCATCACCACCCTGCGTATTGTCGACGATCATCACCGCCCGGCCATCGAGACCGGCATTGCGCAGGTTGGGCTGCTCCTGCGCCCAGAAGTCGGATGTCCGCCAGGCGCACTGCGCCGCACCCGATTCGAAGATCGTCGCCAGGGTCGGGATGTCGTCCTGAATGACGAAGCGCACATTCACCCCGAGCTTGCCGTAGATCGACCCGGGCTGCGTCGTCAGCGCGTTGCCGTTGGCGACCAGCGCCGGCGCGTAGCCGTGGAAGCTGACAAGGCTGACCTTGAGCGGATTGCCGGCGCTGCCGAGCGGTGCGTTGCGATCGTCGGCGGGAGCGGCGGCCTTCGCCGGCGCTTCGGCGCGGGGCTTCGGCGCCGCCTCGGACGCTGCGCCGACGACAGCGGGCTTGCCGGCGGCAGTCTCGCCGCCGCCGGCAAAGCGTTCCTTGAGGCCGAAGTTCCAGGCCAGCGAGCCGGCGACGCCGATGACGATCACCGTGATCAGCCCCTTGGCCAGCGGGGTCAGTTGTGCCATCTGTCTTCTCCTTGACCGACTCTCAATGGCCGGCGGCCGGCGGCCTGAAACTGTTTGGGATCTCGCGCAGACGTTCGATTTCGCCGTCGATGCGCCGCGTTTCGCGCGCCACCGACTCGCGCGCTGCACGCAGGCCGGCTTCGACGCTGGTGGTCTCCTGCGCGGCGCGCGTCACCTCGCGTTCACGCAACTGCTCGAGCTCGGAGATCTGCTGGCGGATCGCTGCCGTCGCCTCGTCGAGCGTCAGCCTGATCTGATCGACGATCTCGGCCGACTGCCGCTCGCGGCTCTCCATCTGCGCCGCCAGCCTGCTCTTGTGCTCCTCGAGCGCGGCGATCTTCAGTTCGGCATCGCGCAGACAATCGTCGATCTGCCAGTTGTCGTCGGCGGCGTCCATCGCCAGCACGGCCGCCCTGCGCGTCACCGCATCCATGGCGCGCAGGCCGTCGAGCAGGCGCAGCAGCTTCTCAGCCGGGTACGGCGAGGGCGGCACGGCCGCGGCGGCAAAGATGTCGGCAAACGACAGGCCCTCGACTTCACCGCAGGCCTCGGCCAGCGACGGCAGTTCGGACTCGGCCGGCAGCGCAGCAGTGGCGACCGCGGCCGCTTGCGCTGCCGGCGCCACAGGAGCCACCTCCGGCTCCGCGGGCGACGCAGGTACCGCCAGCCGCTCGTCGTCGGAAAGCTCGACCAGCTTTGCCTTCGCCAAGAGATTCAGGATACCCTTCATGCCGACTCCCACTGTGAGCACCCGTCGACTGACCGGGCGGAGTCGAGGATTATACGAAGCAGACAACAGACAAGGCAATGCAAGGATTTGCACCGGGATGACTGCCCCCCCCTTCGATCCGGCGACCAGCCGACGCGTGCCGGAAACCCGGCAACCCCTGCGTTCGCTGCTCGGGGTGCTGCTGCTGATCGCCATCATCTGGCAGTTGCCGCACGGCCGGACACTACTCTACCCGTTGTCACTGCTCGCCACCTGTGCCCACGAACTCGGCCACGGCGTCACCGCCCTGCTGCTCGGCGCCCACTTCGAAAGCTTCGTGCTGCATGCCGACGGCGCCGGCCTGGCGCTCTGGCGGGGAACGCCCGGACGACTCGGCAGCGCGCTGATCGCCGCTGGTGGCCTGCTGGCACCGAGCATCGCCGGCAGCCTGTTGCTGGTCCTCAGCCGCTGGCCACGCCTGGCACGCATGCTGCTGGGCCTCATCGGCGGGAGTCTGGTCCTGGTCGTCGCGATGTGGACGCGCAACCTGTTCGGCATCGCCTTTCTCCTGTGCGCAGCGCTGTTCTTCGTCCTCGCGGCTGTGTGGCTGAACGAGCGCGGCGCGATCTTCGTCCTGCGCCTGACCGCCGCCGTCCTCTGCCTGAGCTGGTTGCAGGACGTCGACTACATGTTCTCCGCCAGCGCCAGCATCGGCGGCCTGCGGCATGCTTCCGACACGGCGATCATGGCGCAGGCCCTGTGGCTGCCCTACTGGTTCTGGGGTGGCGTCGTCGCGACGCTGTCGCTCGCCATCCTCGCCCTCGGCCTTTGGTTCGCCGTGCGGGCGCAACGATGTTAGCGGCAGGCTGCGCGCGCGAGACGAGGAACAAGCCCCTGCCGCGCCGGGCCAGGCCAGGCCAGGCAGGGGCACAGACCGCGGGCAGCCAGTCGCCGCCCGCAGAGGGAAGGAATGTGCGCCGCCTACTGGATCTGCTGGATACCAGCCAGAGTCCAGCCGCCACGTCCTGCGCGTGGCTTGACCATGTGCCAGATCTCGTCGAAGGGCTCGGCCGCCGCGTTGGGCTGTTCACGAATGAGGCCGTTGAAGCGCACGCTGACAACATAGCGCGCCGCTTCCTCGGCAACGTCGAGAACCGTCGCTTCGATGCTGACGACGTCGGTTTCCTGGGTCGCCGCGCCACGCTCCTTGAAGCTCATGCTGATCTCGGCGAACATCTCCGGCGTGGTGAACTCGCGGATGTCATCGAGGTTGCCGGCGTCGTTGGCCGCCTGCAGGCGAATGAAGTTCACCTTCGCGTTGCGTTCGAAGGCAGCGGTGTCGAAGTCGGACGGGATGCTCCCCGAATGCGCCGCAGCAGCGACCGGAGCAAGGGCCGGCGCAGCCGGTCCGCTGGCCGACGGTGGCATTGCCGGCGCATCGAAGCCCGGCCGGCTGCCGGAGTGGTCGACCCCGGCTGCAGCATACTGCAGGTTGCCCGACCCGGCCTGTGCCGCGGCGCGGCGGCGCATGATCAGGCCGACGACCACCATCACCGCCATCACCAGCAAGCCGATGAGCAGCAGCGAAGCGAGTTCCTCGCCGAAACCGAAGTGCGAAGCGAGAGCCGCCAGGCCAAGGCCGGCTGCAAGGCCGGCGAGCGGTCCCATCCACGAACGCTTCGGCGCCGCCTGCGGCGCCGCTGCGGCTGCTGGCGCTTTCGCCGCCGCGGGCGCCATCGCCGGCGACGCCGGACGATCGGCGGTCACCGATTCGCGCTGCATGCCGGAAGACTTGCCGCTGCCCAAGCGCTTGGCTTCGGCATCACCAACCGCCAGAGTCAGGCCGAACGCCAAGACGGCGGTCAGCAGGGAAAGGGTTTTCATCGATGTCTCCTGTGTTGTGTGGGGAACGAGCGACAAAGATAGGGGCTCGGTTGTCAATAAAAAAGCAGAATTATTGGTATCAATACATCCAGAAATACGAAGCATTGCCAGATCAGGTGGCAACTTTCGGCAAGCGCGACCGCCGCCGCTGCCGGATCGCGGCAGCGGCCGCTTCGCCGCCCGCTGCCGCGCCGGCATTCCTCGTCGTTCCGAAGACCTCGTCGCGCGCGGTCTGGCTGATGGCGACGATGGCTGGATGGCTGAGGCGACGCTCGCTGGTGATGGCGAACAGTTGCTCGCTGACGGCCTCGAGACGGCCGACGCGAACAACCCGATATTGGTCGACGACGTCGTCAGCAATCGCCGTCGGCGCCACGAACAGGCCGGCCCCGGCGCGGCCGAACGCCTGCAGCAGGGCATTGTCGTCGAACTCGCCGATGATACGCGGCTGCAGCCGCTTGGCCTGCAGCCACTGCTCGAGCCGCGGCCGGATGGCGACGTCGTCGCCCGGCATCAGGAAGGGCGCGTCCGCAAGCAACGCCGGGAACTCGCCGGACAGGGTCTGGACCAGACCGGCGGCGCCGAAGACCGTCAGGTCGCTTTCGCCAAGCAGATGGCTGTAGCCGCGCACGTTGAGATTGCTTGGCAGCGGCCGATCGGCGATCACCATGTCGAGTCGATGCACGGCAAGATCACCGAGCAGCGTCGTCAGGCGACCTTCACGACAGACCAGCCGGACCGCTTCCGGCAACTGCAGCGCCGGCGCCACGACCCGATGGGCAACCGATTTGGGAACCGAATCGGCGATGCCGACGACGAAAGGCAGGCTCTTGCGGCTGGTCTGGTCGCGCGCCACATCGAGCAGTTCGTCGCCAAGGGCGAAGATCTCCTCGGCGTAACTCAGGATGCGGCGGCCGACATCGGTCAGCTCGAGACCGCGTCCGGCGCGACGAAACAACTCGACGCCAAGTGCTTCCTCGAGTTCCCGCAGCTGACCGCTGATCGCCTGCGGCGTCAGGTGCAGTTGCTCGCAGGCGCGCGCAATCGTTCCCGACTTCGCAACCATCCAGAAGTAACGCAGGTGTTTGAAATTGAGTGCTGCCATCAGCGCCACCATGCCAGAAAAACGGAAGTGTCGAACAAGTATATTCGATTTTTCAGATGTCCCTCGACTATCCTAGACTGCTGCCTCGAGACAACCCCACAGGAGCACGGCCATGCAGATCACGATTCACGCCAAGGACATCGATGTCGACGCCGGGCTGCGCGAGCACGTACAGCGGCGCCTGCACTTCGCCCTCGGCTGGGCTCAGCAGCACGTCGGCCGGGTGTCCATCGTCCTCTCTGATCTCAATGGCCCACGTGGCGGCGCGGACAAGTGCTGTCGTCTGCGTTGCGCGCTATCGGGCACGTCGGAGATGATTGTCGAGGACACGCAGGCCGACCTGGCAACGGCGATCGACCGGGTGGCCGACCGTGCCGGGCGGACGCTCGCGCGGCGGCTCGCGCGGCAAAGGGAAAACCGCCATGCGCAGGCTCGCCAGCACGGTCCGGACGACGAGTTGCGGCCGGCGTCGGGCAGAAGTGCGACCGCGACGGCCACGGCAGGACAGTGACCACGCGGCCAACGCAGAGGCGGGCAACCTCGGGCAGCGGCATGCGCCGCGTGGCGCGGCGATCGTCGCTCCCTCTTGAAGAAGGCGCCGTTGTCACCATTTGCCTGTATTGTCGGGCCTGTCGCGGGGCGCCCTGTTTCATCCACGCCGCCACCACAGCAGCCTTGTCCTCGGAGGATTGAATCATGAAACGAATCGTTCTGCTCGTCGCCACCAACCTCGCCATCATGCTCGTCCTGGGAATCGTCAGCACGCTGACGGGTGCCAACCGGTTCTTCGCCGCCAGCGGCCTCGACTTGGGCAAACTGCTCCTGTTCGCCCTCATCATGGGCTTTGGCGGCGCCTTCATCTCGCTGCTGATGTCGAAGACGATCGCCAAGTGGAGCACCGGAGCCCAGGTCATCGAAACACCTGGCAACTCAACCGAGTTCTGGCTGGTCGAGACGGTACGCCGCTTCGCCGACAGGGCCGGCCTGCCGATGCCGGAGGTGGCGATCTACGAGGGTGAGCCGAATGCGTTCGCCACCGGTGCCAGTCGCAGCAGCTCGCTGGTCGCCGTGTCCACCGGCCTGCTGCAAAGCATGACACGCGAGGAAGCGGAGGCGGTGATTGCGCACGAAGTGGCGCACATCGCCAATGGCGACATGGTGACGCTGACCTTGATCCAGGGCGTGGTCAACACGTTCGTCATCTTCATTGCCCGCGTCGTGGGCTGGCTGGTAGATTCGTTCCTGCGCCGGGGAAGCGGCGAGGACAGCGGGCCGGGGATTGGCTACACCATCACGGTCGTCGTCTGCGACATCGTCTTCGGCATCCTGGCGAGCATCATCGTCATGTACTTCTCGCGTCAGCGCGAGTTCCGTGCCGACGCCGGCGCCGCCCAACTGATGGGCACGCCGCAACCGATGATGGCGGCGCTGCGCCGCCTCGGCGGCGTCGCATCGGGCGACCTGCCACAGAACATCGCGACCGCCGGCATCACCGATCGCCCAGGCTGGGCGGCGCTGTTCTCCAGCCATCCGCCGATCGAGGAACGGATCGCGGCGCTGGCGAACACGCGCTGAAATTCTGCCCACGCTCTCAGCCGGCTCCCTCTCCCCAAGGAGCCGGCTTGCCGAAGAAATACCCCTGAGCATAGTCGACGCCGAGTTCGCACAGACGGTCGACGATCGCGCGGCTCTCGACGTACTCGGCGACCGTCCGCAAACCGAGCGCGTGGCTCATCTGGTTGATCGCCGCAACGAGAGCTTCATCGTGCGCGCTCGAGCACATGTCCTTGACGAAGCTGCCGTCGATCTTGAGAAAGTCGACGGGCAGTGTCTTCAGGTAATGGAAGGAAGACAGCCCACTGCCGAAGTCATCGAGCGCCAGCTGGCAACCATGACGCTTCAGTGCGGCCATGACGCCCAGTGCGGGCCGCAGGTTCTGGATCGCTGCCGTCTCGGTAATCTCGAAACAGGCCCGCTCCGCCGGGAATGAGAATTCGGCGAGCTGGGTTTCGATGAAATGCAACAGGCTCTCGTCGCTCAAGGAATTGCCAGACAGGTTGATCGCCAGCGTCGCTCCCGTCATGCCGATCCCCTGCGCATACTCCTGAAATGCCCGCCTGATCACCCAGCGGTCGATCGCACCCATGAGCCCGAAGCGCTCGGCCGCCGGAATGAATGCCGCCGGCAGCACGAGTTCACCCTTCCTCGCCGGACCGGCCTCATGTACGACACGAAGCAACGCCTCGTAGCGCACGATGCGGAACTCGGGGCCGGCCAGCCCGACGATCGGCTGGTAATGCAGGCGGAACAGGCCGCGCTCGAGAGCGTCCCGCAGACCGGCCGCGCCCAGCAGTTCGCTGTGGCGCTGCACGGTTTCGGTGTCGGTCGGCCGATAGACATGCACGCGGTTCCGGCCGAGTTCCTTGGCGGTGTAGCAGGCCACGTCGGCACGCGTCAGCAGTTCCGCGGTATCCAGGGTCTCGGCAGTGATCGCCACCAGCCCGATGCTGGCGCCAACCTGGTAACTCCGCCCCTCCCAACTGAAACTGTGCTGGCGAATCGTTCGCAGCACCGCCTGGGCGACGGCGTGACCGCGCTCCAGCGGACAGTTTTCCTGCAACAGGGCAAACTCATCGCCACCGATCCGCGCCAGCGTGTCGCTTTCGCGGAAGGTACCGGCGAGCAGGGCGTTGATCTGCTTGAGCAACTCGTCGCCGGCGGCATGCCCGGCCGTGTCATTGACCACCTTGAACTGGTCGAGATCGATATAGCACAGAACGTGCCGGGCACTCTCGCGCTGCGCCGAAGAGACTGCACGCTCGAGTCGCCGCTCGAACTCTGCCCGGTTGATCAGTCCCGTCAGCGCGTCATGGGTGGCATCATGGGCCAGTTGGCGAGCCAGTTGGCGGGTCTCGGTGACATTGTGAAAGACCAGGACGACGCCCTGCAGCCCGCCATCGCCGCGATGGATCGGCGCTGCCGAGTCGTTGATGTCGTACTCCCGGCCATCCCTCGCCAGCAGCACGCAATGAGCCGGCAACGAGACGATTCTCTTGTCCTGCAGGCAACGCTGGATCGGATCCCTGACCGGCGCCCGTGTTTCCTCGTGCACGATGCGAAACACCTCGCCCGCCGACCGGCCCCGTGCCTCGGCCGCCGTCCAGCCGGTCAGGGTCTCGGCCACCGGGTTCATGTAGTCAATGCTGCCCAAAGCGTCCGTCGTGATGACCGCGTCACCGATCGAATCCAGGGTCACCTGCACCCGCTCCTTGGCCTCGAGGAGCCGCCGTTCCGCGCGCTTGCGATCGGTCACGTCGATACTGACGCCAATGAGCTGGTCGACTGCCCCGCTGGCATCCTTCAGCGGCACCTTGATGGTGTGGAACCAGCGCTCCTCGCCACTGCGGCCGATGAAACTGACTTCACGCTCGATACGTTCCTGCCGGCAAGCGGCAATCGCCTCATCATCGCTGCGCAGAGCCTGCAGCAACTGTGGATTGCTGACGAAGTCAGCCTGCGCACGGCCGACCATCTGCTCGGGCGTCTGACGGAAACGCCTGGCCAGGCTGTGGTTTGCCAGGCGAATCCGGCCCTCACGATCGACGACGAAGATGAAGTGCGGGCTGGCGTCGATGACGCTGCGGAGAAAGGAGCGCTGAGCCTCGATCTCCTCCTGCGCCCGCAGCAGACGTTCCACCAGCCTGACATTGCGGAAACAGGCAGCAATGTTGGCGACGAAGACGTCGAGCAGTGTGCGGTCGATCGTCTCCAACATCTGCCCCCCCTCGAGGAAGATGGCCGCTTCCTGGCTCGGCGCCGCCTGCAGGTAGAGGACGGCATGATCCGGTCCGAACAGGTGTCTGCGACGCGCCACACTGCTCATGATGGCGGCAACGATGCGCTGGTCGGCAAGCGTCTCCAGTGGCTGTGCGATGTAACCCGCATGGCGTCCGGTGGCGCCGACGACGTAGCAGCGCTCACGGTCGTCACCGAGCGGCGAGCCCTTCTGGCTGCAGACGATCCCATCCACGGGCAACCGGAGCAGCGCCGCGAGTTGGGTCAGGACGCCTTCGGCCAGGTTGGCGATGGCGTGTTCCTGCATCAGGTCGGCCGCCGCCCGCACGATCAGCTCGAGACCACGCCGATGCTCGGCGAGGGCGTGCAGTTGCTGGTACGAGCGCAACGCCGAACTGACGGTCGTGATCAGCCGGGTGTGCGTCAGCTCCCCCTTGGTGCGATAGTCATTGATGTCGTATTCCTGAATGACCGTCAGTTCCGGCGCGTAGCCCGGCTCACCGGTACGCAGGATCAGCCGGCACTCGGCGAGGCCGAGTTCATCGCGAATGAAACCAACCAGTTCGAGACCTGCCTGCGCCGTCTCCATCACCACGTCGAGCAGGACCACGGCAACGTCGAGGTTGCCGCGCAACAGGCTCCGCGCCGCCGCCGCACTGCCGGCGTGCAGCAGGTACAGTGACCGCCCGAAGACCCGCAAGTCCTGCAGCGAGAAGCGGGTGACGGTATGCACCTCCGGGTCGTCGTCGATGACCAGCACTTTCCAGGGAGGAGACAGGCCGGCGGCCGCCTGTGCGTCGCTGTCTGCCGCGTCATCGGCCCAGTGAAGCAGATCGTCCGTCATCCCGCGACTCCCCTAACGCAGCCGATAGCCATAGTGGCAGCCGACGCAGGCCGCTGTCAGCGTCGGCAGGGCGGCGATCGTCTTCTCGCGGTCACCGCCGGCAGCGACACGGGCAAAATCGCTGGCCGCCCTGTGCCCGTCAATGCCGATGGCGTGCATCGCCGGCGGCATGTGCGGACCCGGCCGGGCCTCGAACGGCTGGCTGCGGTGTTTGCCCATCGCCGAACGGCCAAGCTCCCGCTCGGCGACTTCAGCCGCTTCCCGCAACTGCCCGGTAGCCACCAGCGCGAGAATCTCGTTCAGCGCCAGCAGGCTGGCACGCATTTCGCTGCGCAGGTTGTCTGCCGCCGCAGCCGGCATCGGCACCAGGACGCGGGTGTCGTCGGCCGCCGGCGCGCTGCCGACGAGCAGCGCCAATACGCAGAAAAGAACTGTCTTCATCCGTTGCTCACCCCGCGCAGCAGAAAATCGAGTGCCATGCCCGCAAAGACGCTGGCGCCAAACCAGTTGTTGTGCCGAAAAGCCCTGAAGCAGTTCGCCGGGTCGCGGTTGTGGATCAAGGTGAAATGATGGCCGGCAATGGCTGCAGCTACCGCCAGACCAGCGTAGAACACGGCGCCCAGCCCGAGACCGTGACCAACGACAGCGATCAGCGCCAGCGCGAGTGCATAGCAGAGCATGACTGCCGCGACGTCGAAACGGCCGAAGGTGATCGCCGAAGTCCGGATGCCGATCTTCACATCATCGGTGCGGTCGACCATCGCATACTCGGTATCGTAGGCGATTGCCCAGAAGACGTTCGCCAGCAGCAGCCACCAGGCGTCGGCGGGCACTTGGCCGAGTTGGGCCGCGTAGGCCATCGGGATGCCGAAGCCGAAGGCAACCCCCAGGTAGGCTTGCGGAATTGCCAGAAAGCGCTTGGTGAACGGGTAACTGGCAGCGAGACCCAGGGCCGCCAGGCAAAGGCCGGCCAACAGCCAGCTGCGCAGCGGCAGCACGAGGATGGCCGCGCAGCCCACCAACGCGGCGAAAAGCCACCGCGCCTCGCGCACCGAGACACGGCCGGCAGCCAGCGGGCGGTCCCGCGTGCGCGCGACATGCGGGTCGAAGTTGCGGTCCGCGAGGTCGTTGATCACGCAGCCGGCCGAGCGCATCAGCACCGTCCCGAGAATGAATATCCACACCACGAGCCAGTCCGGCTTGCCCAGAGCCGACAGCCAGAGCCCCCACAGCGTCGGCCAGAGAAGCAGCAGGATGCCGATCGGCTTGTCGAGCCGCATCAGCCGTTCGTAAAGGTCGGCCCGTTCGCGCAGCCTGAGCCCGGAGAGTTGCATGGGCGACATTCTACCGCCAGTCGCCGCGCAGCCCGGCGACGATCTGCTGCAGGTGTTCGGGTGTCGCCGCCGCCGGCGCCACCGGCGTGCCCACCGTCAACGCGATCTTCGAGAACATGCCGCGGCGCAGCGGTCTGCTCATCGCCGGCCCGTCCTTGCGACTGAAGAAGCTGCCCCACAAGCCCTGCAGGGCCATCGGGATCACCGGCACGGGCGTGCGCCCGACGATGCGCTGCACCCCCGGCCGGAAGGGGTACAGTTCGCCGGTGTCGGTGATTCGCCCCTCGGGGAAAATGGCGACCAGTTCACCGGCCGCGAGCGCCTGCGCCACTTCCTCGAAGGCCGCCTCCATCATCGCTGCGTCCTCGCGCGCCGGCGCGATCGGGATCGCGTGCATGTGCCGGAAGACGAAGCCGATCAGTGGCATGCGATGGATCCGGTGATCCATCACGAAGCGGATCGGCCGCCGGCTGGCGGCGGCGATCACCAGCGGATCGACGAAGCTGACGTGATTGCTGATCAGCACCGCCGGCCCCTCGTCGGGAATGTTCTCTATACCGCTCTGGCGCAGGCGGTAGAAGGAGTGGATCAACAGCCAGGCGACGAAGCGCAGCATGAACTCGGGAACCAGGCTGTAGATGTACAGCGCCACCGCCGCGTTGCACAGCGCCGCGACGCCGAATAGCGCTGGGATCGTCAGGCCGTCGCCGAGCAACCCGGCAGCCGCCAGGGAACCGACGACCATGAACAGGGCGTTGAGGATGTTGTTGGCGGCGA
Organism: Candidatus Accumulibacter similis; assembly: GCA_013347225.1. Classification (NCBI taxonomy): domain Bacteria; kingdom Pseudomonadati; phylum Pseudomonadota; class Betaproteobacteria; genus Candidatus Accumulibacter; species Candidatus Accumulibacter similis. The sequence goes on from CP054595.1 coordinate 4,670,788, forward strand.
TGATTCGTGCCCGCTGGTCGACCGCGCTGCGCAACTGGATCAGGGCGTACAGGGGGACGATGAAGAAGCCGCCGAAGAGACCGAGCGCGAAGAGGTCGACCAGGACCCGCCACGTTCCCGGCAGGGCCAGCAGCGCGGCCAGCGACAGCGGAGCGCCGGCAGGCAGCAGCGAGGGCGACGCGAAGGCGATGTCGATGCCGAAGAGTGTGAGTCCGATCGAACCGAAGGGCACCAGACCGATTTCCACCTGGCCGGCCGAGAGCCGTTCGCAGAGCAGCGAGCCGACGCCGATACCAACGGTAAACACCGCCAGCAGCAAGGTCACCGAAGTCTCGCCGCCGCCGAGCACGAAGCGGGCGTACGTTGGGAACTGCGCCAGGAACATGGCGCCATAGAGCCAGAACCAGGAAATGCCGAGGATCGACAGGAAGACGGTGCGGTTCTCGCGCGCGAAGCCGATGTTGCGCCAGGTCTCTGAGAACGGGTTGAGGCTGATCACGAGCTCAGGCACCGGTGCCGCTGCAGCGGGGATGCCATGGCTGCAGAGGTAGCCCAGGATGGCGATCAGCAGGCCGGCAATGGCGACCCATGTCGGATGCTGGGCGGCACCGGCGAGGAGACCGCCGGCGAGCGTGCCGATCAGAATGGCGACAAAGGTTCCCGCCTCGACCAGCGCATTGCCGCCGACCAGTTCGCTCTCGCGCAGATGCTGCGGCAGGATGGCGTACTTCACCGGACCGAAGAGGGTCGAATGCAGGCCGAGCAGGAACAGCGCCGAGAGCAGGATCGGCAGGCTGTGGACGACGAAGCCGAGCAGCGCGATGCCCATGATCAGGATCTCGAGCAGCTTGACGAGGCGCGCCAGCTTCGCCTTGTCGTACTTGTCGGCCAGTTGGCCGGCAGTTGCCGAAAAGAGGAAGAAGGGCAGGATGAAGATGCCGGCAGCGAGGTTGGTCAGCACCTCGGGCCGGATCGTCGTCCAGCTTGCTGCCTGGAAGGTGAGCAGGACGACCAGCGCGTTCTTGAACAGGTTGTCGTTGAAGGCACCGAGGAACTGAGTGGCGAAGAACGGCCCGAAGCGGCGTGCCTTGAGCAGGCCAAACTGGGAACTCATGCGGTCTTCCTTTCTCGGGGAGCAAAAAACCCGCGCGTCTCGAAGACGGCCGGGGCAAAACGGTGACCCTGCGACGCCAGTTGTCGCTCGACGACGAAATCGAAAGGCAGCGGACTGTGCTCGCGGACCAGCATCAGCGGCGACGACGGGTCGATCCCCATCGCCGGTGGCAGCCATTTCACCGCTCGCGCACCGCCAGCGACCGCCGCCGCCAGTTCGTCAAAACAATCGTGGCAGCAGGAGTGGATCGACGCCGGCCACAGCAAGGCGAGCGGGTGGCGCTCGGCGAGCCGCCGCGCGTAGACGTTCGGGGTATGGAACGAACTGCGATCCGCGTCCGGGGGACCGTTCCCGTCGTGGAAGCGATCGAAGGCAAAGAGCAGCAGACTGGCCCCGGGCGGGAGCGCCTCCACACGGTTGAGCATCCGCTCGACGTAGCTCCCGTCCACCCGCCCCAACGCGTCGTGCACGCAGCCGGCGTTGTGAGCCAAGAGCCGCCGCGCATGCGGCATCGGGTGGAACAGGGTCTCCATCCGCGAGTTGAGGTCGATGCGGCTGCCGCTGCCGGAGCCACCGGTTCCCGGCAGATGCCCGTGAAAGTCGGGGTAACGTCGCGGGTCGCTTCCTTTCCAAACCACCCGGAGCAACGCCGCCACCGCCTGATCCAGCGGCAGTTGCACTTGGCAGGGGTTGTGCAACCCACGCAGCGAGCCAGCGAGAGGCGCCGCCAGCGCGAACCCGCCCGCCAACAAGCGTCGGCGAAACCGGTTCATGCGCACCGCTGCTCGGGCGGCCGCTGGGCTGCGGCTGGCGCTGCCGGTCGGGCCGGCAACGACGAAAGGCTGCCCCGGCCGCGGCTCATGGCACGCCGGCCACGAACCACGGGCTGGCTCCTGCTTCCAGGCGGCAGCCTGGCGGTCGACCGCCGCGCGAGCACCGCCCTCCGGGTATATGCCAGAGCCTGGGCATCAGCCATCGACGCGCATTCTGATCGGGTTGAAGGGTTCCGTAGGCTATATTCATGAACCGGCCGGCGCAAGCCCCCGCGATTGCTTGGCTCACCTCGAATTGGACCCGACGGCAAGCAGCGGCCAGAACGGGCAGCGCCGGTGCCTGCCCGGCGACGCGCAGAGGTAATGTCGGCAGAAGCAATCCAGAGTGAGTCCGTCCCATGCGACAATGTTCGGTCGAGACAGGGAGAGGACCGGGAAAGGATAGGGGAAAAAGTGACGGCACAGCGCGCCGGCGGCGTCGGGGTAGCTGGCCGCGGGCCTGGCGATCGCGGCAAGTGTACGGTCCCTGGCAGGACGCACAGATGACGGACTCAGGAAGGAGAGACATGCGGACGGACAGATGGACGATCAGGAAGCGCCTGATCATGATCTCGGCAGTGGCCGTCGTCGGCCTCGGGGTTCTTGGACTCGACTCGCTGTACGCGCTGCGCGGCAGCATGCTGCAGGACAGGAAGGACAAGGCGCAGGTTCTGGTCGAGGTTGCCGGCGGCGTCATCGCCCGTTTCCATGAGCTTGCCAGGAACGGCACGCTGAGCGATGACGAGGCGCGCAAGGAGGCAGCAGAGACCTTGCGCCACATGCGCTACGCGGGCAGCGAGTATTTCTTCATCCTCGATACCCAACACCGCTTCGTGATGCACCCGCTGAAGCCGGAGCTGGAAGGCACGAGCGGTGCCGAAATGCGCGACCCGAACGGCAAGCCGCTGATCCAGGAACTCGTTCGCACGGCACTCGCCAGCGAGCGTGGCGGGCTCGTCGAGTAACAGGCGACGGTCGCCGAAGACGTCGCCCGCCACCTGCAGCACATCGCCTCGATGACCGAAGAAACGAGGAGCACGATGCACGCCAACAGCACCGCAGTCGCTGAACTCGAGCAGCTCGCGGGCCGGCTGCGCGAAGTTGTCGCCCGTTTTCGCGTCGTCTGAAGCTGACCCGGCAGCGGTTGGCCAGGCAACCGTGGCCGACCGCTACCCGATGGGATCTGCCCAAGGGGCGCATTGCCGACTCACGCCGACCCCGACAGATCAATTGCCCGAGCATGTGGCGTCAGGAAAGGCTCAGCCCCGCAGCAGATCCTCGCGATCGCCCAGCCACCGCTGCAGATGACGCCCGGCCTCCTCCGGGCTGTCACGCAGCAGGCGTACCGCCATCGAGTGCGCCAGTTCGACGAGGTCGGCGTCCTTCTCCAGATCGGCATGGCGCAGCAAGGGTTCTCCTGACTGCCGGCTGCCGATGAATTCACCGGGGCCGCGCAGGCGCAGGTCCTGGCGGGCGATCTCGAAGCCGTCGCTGTGTTCGAAGATGATCTTCAGGCGCGCGCGGGCACTGGCAGAAAGTGGCGGCTGGTAGAGCAGGACGCAGACCGAGTCATGTGCGCCACGACCGACACGGCCGCGCAACTGGTGCAGTTGCGCCAGTCCGAAGCGCTCCGCATGCTCGATGACCATCAGGCTGGCATTCGCCACGTCGACACCTACCTCGATGACCGTCGTCGCCACCAGCAGGTCGATCTGGCCGGCGACGAATGCTGCCATCACCGCCGCCTTCTCCTCGCTGCGCAGGCGGCCGTGAACCAGCCCGATGCGCAGGTCGGCGAGTTCGGCGCTGAGGGCCGCATGCGTGTCGAGCGCCGCCTGCAGATCGAGCTTGTCCGATTCCTCGATCAAAGGACAGACCCAGTAGGCCTGGCGACCACCGGCGACCGCAGCGCGCACCGCGGCAACGACCTGCTCACGGCGATCGGCTGAGAACAGGCGGGTCCTGACCGGCGAGCGCCCTGCCGGCATCTCGTCGATCAGCGAAACGTCGAGGTCGGCGTAGTAGCTCATGGCCAGCGTGCGCGGGATCGGCGTCGCCGACATCATCAGCTGGTGCGGATTGCCGCCCTTGCGCCGCAACTCCAGGCGCTGCCGGACGCCGAAACGATGCTGCTCGTCGACGATGATCAGCCCGAGGCGTGAAAAGTCGATGCTCTCCTGGATCAGTGCATGCGTGCCGACAACCAGCTGTGCGCCGGTTGCCGCCTGCTGCTGCCGCTGCCGCTTGAGCTTGCCGGCGAGACTGCCGGTCAGCCACAGCACCTCGACAGCCAGGGGTTCCAGCCAGGCGCGCAACTTCAGGAAGTGCTGCTCCGCCAGTATTTCGGTGGGGGCCATCAGCGCCACCTGGTAACCCGCCTCGATCGCCTGACACGCAGCCAGCGCGGCGACGATCGTCTTGCCGCAGCCGACATCACCCTGCAGCAGTCGTTGCATCGGTCTGGGCTGCGCCAGATCGCCGGCGATCTCGGCAGCCACCCGGCGCTGCGCCGCGGTCAGGGCGAAGGGCAAAGAACACTCGAGCCGCTGCGCCAGCTGCCCGGTCGCCGGCAGGACGGGAGCCACCTGCCGGCGCCGCGCGAGGTAGGCGCGGCGCAGCGACAGCTGCTGTGCCAACAGCTCGTCGAACTTGATGCGTCGCCAGGCGGGGTGGCTGCGATCCCGCAGGGTCGCTTCGGCAACCGTCGGCGGCGGCGCGTGCAGCAGCGAGACCGCCGCGGCAAACGACGGCAGCGCCTGCGCGCGGCACCAGTCGGGGTCGAGCAGTTCGCGCAGGTCGGCATCTTGCAGCGCGCGCGCGACCAAGCGGCGCAGGGTAGCCTGACCGAGGCCGGCAGTCGTCGGGTAGACCGGTGTCAGCGACCGCGCCAGGGGCTCGTCCGCGGCAACGATGCGATAGCGCGGATGGACCATCTCGAGGCCGTGGAAACCGTACCGAATCTCGCCGAAGATCCGCAGCCTGCTCCCGGCCGCACGGGCCGCTTCAAGTGCCCGCTGCTGGCTGCCGTGAAAGCTGATGAAGCGCAGCGCGAGAATGCCGCCACTCGCATCACAGACTCGGACCACGAGCTGACGCCGCGGCGCCCGTCCGACGGCGAGGTCGAGTACCTGCGCCTCGACGAGCACGGCGGCCCCCGCAGCCGCCCCGGCGATGGCGGTAACGCGGGTCTCGTCTTCGTAGCGCAACGGCAGATGCAGGACGAGATCCTCACACCGCTCGAGCCCGATCCTGCGGAGCCGATTGCGGAGCGCTGGCGGAGCGTCGATCGCATCCGCTGCCGGCATCAGCCGCCGACGACCATCACTGCATCAGCCTCGACCAGCGCGCCGCGCGGCAGCGCAGCCACGCCGACGGCGGCGCGCGCCGGGTAAGGCTCGACGAAATAGCAGCCCATCAGCTCGTTCACCGTCGTGAAATGGACGAGATCGGTGAGGTACACGTTGAGCTTGACAACATCGGCAAGCGAGCCGCCAGCTGCCTCGGCAACCGCCTTGAGGTTGTCGAAGACGCGGACAATCTGCGCATCGATACCGTCCGCCAGCTTCATCGTCACCGGGTCGAGGCCGATCTGCCCGGAGAGGTAGACGGTCTCGCCAATCCGTACCGCCTGCGAGTAAGTGCCGATCGCCGCGGGCGCCAGCGGCGTCGAAATGATCGTTCTGGTCATGGGGCCGTCCTCCACTCCGTGTCGGGTTGAAAGCCGGGATATTAAACCGCTGGCAAGGAGAGGACCATGTTGGCGATCAATGCACCCGCACCCATCCCGTGTTGCGGAAAAACAACGCTCATGGTAACCATCTGAAACATTTGCTGGAGTCGCGTGTACAATCCCACGAACGGTGCATGGAGCAGCCCGTTGGGCATGGACACCGTCGATAACCTTTCTGTGGGGAGAATCGGAAATGTTGAAAAGCCGTCTTCTTGTGGTTCGAACGATACCGGCGCTGATCGCCGTGTCCTTGTCGGGTTACGCTGGCGCCTCGGGTTTCCAGTTGATGGAGCAGAACGCCAGTGGCCTCGGGGTCGCCTTCGCTGGATCGGCAGCGGTGGCGGAAGACGCCAGCACGATCTTCTGGAATCCCGCCGGGATGGCCTATCTTCCGAAAGGGAAGATGCAGTTCGTGGGCGTGCTGAGCGCCATCAAGCCCTCGACAAGGTTCAGCAACGATGGTTCGATCAACCCGGCGGGGATTTACGGCGCTGCTGGCAACGGCGGTGACGCGGGTGGCTGGGCATATGTCCCGGCCATGTATTTCGCGATGCCCGTAAACGATCAGATCAGCGTCGGCCTTGGCGTCAATGCGCCCTTTGGACTGGCCACCGAGTATGACAAGGGCTGGGTCGGCCGCTTCCGCGCCCTCAACTCGGACGTCGCGACGATGAACATCAACCCGTCGATCTCCTTCAAGCCGAACGAGACGTGGGCTTTCGGCCTCGGAATCAGCGCGATGAAGCTCGACGGCACTTTCAGCAACAATGTCAACGCCAGCGGCGCCCTATGTTCCGGGCTGGGAGCTCCGGCCCTGTGCGGCCCGGCGGGTGGCCTGCGCAACCTCGAGGGCTGGGCCAGGATCGTCGGTGATGACTGGGGCTACGGCTACAACCTCGGCGCCATGTTCCAGCCGTCTCCGGCCACCCGGGTTGGTCTGTCGTATCGTTCGGCGATCGACTTCAAGGTCACCGGTAACGTGAACTTCTGGCGACCGACGGTCACAACCCTGACGCCGGGTCTGAACGCCGCCGCCAACGCGGCGCTTGCCGCAGGCCTGTACAACGGCAACGTCAAGGCCGACATTGAGCTGCCCGACACCGCCATCCTCAGCGCCTGGCAGCGACTCAGCGACCGCTGGGAGATGATGGGCGACATCTCGTGGACCGGTTGGGCAAAGATCCAGGATCTGACCTTCGTCCGCACTGACGGTGCCGCCGCCGGACGTACCCTGTCGAGCACCGAGGAAAACTGGCGCAATACCTGGCGGGTGGCGCTCGGCGCGGCCTACCAACTCGACGACCAGTGGAAGTTCCGTGCCGGTATCGCCTACGACCAGTCGCCGGTCGACAGTTCCGAATACCGCACGCCGCGGCTGCCCGACAACGACCGCACCTGGCTGGCAATCGGCGCACAGTACAAGCCGACCAGGGAACTGGTGTTCGATGCAGGCTACACCTACATCTGGGTCAAGGACTCGTCGATCAACGACAGCGGCGGCATGAACGCGACGCAGGCAGCCAACGTGGCGGCCTCCGGCTGGCTCAAGGGCAACTACAGCAACAACGTCAATATCCTTGCGGTACAGGCTACCTACAGCTTCTAGCCCTTCGAATCCCGCGACGGCGCGAGAGCCGTCGCGCGGTTCTTTCGCCCGCAGATTGCTGCCCCCGGCGCGATACGCCTGCCGTTCGCCGCGGGCAACCGGCTTGCCCGACCTTCTCCTGTCATGGTGACGACGCCGCTCATCGCCAACCTCGAAAAGCTCCTCGGTGGGCCGCGCGACGGCGCGCTGCTCCGCTACTCGCTGGGCAACGAGCATTTCAGGGCAGGCGACTTTGCGCAGGCAGCGATCCGCCTGCGTGAAGCTGTCGAACGCGACGCCGGATACTCGGCAGCCTGGAAGCTGCTCGGCAAGGCTCTCGCCGAAGGCGGCCAGAATATCGAAGCTCTGGCTGCGTACGAGCAGGGAATCGCCGTTGCCGAAGCGCGCGGCGACATCCAGGCCGCACGCGAGATGGCCGTCTTTTCGCGGCGCCTGCGCCGCCAGTTGCCGCCGTCAGACCACTGAGCGGCTATGGCTTGTCGCCATGACCTGGCAGAATGACGGCGTCGATGCCACGCTTCTGTATCTCCCGACGCGCTGCCTCCGCTTCGGTACGCGTCCGGAAAGGGCCTACCTGCAGGCGGGTTTCGACGCTTGCCGGAATGCCTGCCTGAGCCAGACTTGCCTGCAGTTCTTCCGCGCGGCGCCCGTCGGCCAGCAAGCTGGTTTGCAGCCTGGGCCCCGACCGCAGACGCGACGGTAAATCGGCGGTGGCCGCCGGGGTATCGGCCGCAAGGCCCGCAACCGGTGCTGATGGCGTTTCGGTCGACGCCAGCGAAGCTTCGATTGCCGCACCAGTGGCCTGTGGTTCGGCAATTACCGGCACCAACGTCGGTGTATCGGCCGGAGACGGAGCAGGCGGCAACGGCGGCGGATCCTTCCTCCTCACCGGTACGGGCTCGGTGTACTGCGGGCTGGCGCTCGCCGCGTCTTCGGGCGGAGCCAGGTAATCCAGCAGCGGCAACGTCGCCGACAGGACCAGGATCAGCGACCCCGCAAGGCCCATCCGCCAGCGCAACTGGCGTTCGATCGCAGCCTCTCGGTCGGCCGCCGCCGATGCCCGCACGAACTGCGCCGCATCTCCGGCCGGGTTGGTGCGCGATTTCATCGTCATCGATGGTCTTCTTTCGGCCTAGCGACCGTCGCGACGGTTGCGCGCCAGCGCGACGATGAGATCGGCCTCGGCACGGGCGAGGCCACAGCGATGCGCGATGGCGGTAGCGTCGTGACCCTGAATCGCCATCTGCATGGCATCGTTGTACAGTGGCGGCGCGCTTGGCGCCGTGTTCTTCGCCGCCTGCCGGACGTCCTCGCGCGCGGCCAGGACTTCGGCACGCAACTCGTCGACTTCACATCGTAGCTGATAAAGCTCGCGCTGCAAGGCATCGATCAGTTCCTGACCGGGAATCTGCGGCGGCGGCTCGTTCCAGGGGAAACTCGTCCCCCCCGTATCGAAGTGCGCTGCGGCGTCAGGTACTGCAGCCGCCGGAGGCACCACGTCCGCAGGTCGCTGCGGCGTCACGGGAGCCTGTGGTGGCGGGTCGGCGGATTCCGGTTGCTGTATGGCAGTGTAAGCCGCGACCGCCGACTGCGCTGCCAGGGACGGCGTCGCCAAGGCAGACTCATGCAGGCGACGCATGCGGACAAAGAGAACGAGGATGTACACGACAAGCAACATGATCATCGCGATCAGGCCTTCTCGCCAGCCGAATCTGCCCAGTAGCTCGAGATCCATTGCGCGCCTCATGACGACATCCGGCCGACATTATGCCAGACTCCGTGGCAAGGACCCGCTTGTGCAGTCGCCCTGCGCGTCGCTCGAAGTCGCAAGCAGAAGCGGGCCTCGCCCGGCTTTCCGGACGAGGCCCGCGATCACCGGGGCGAGAAATCTACTCGATCGACTCGAAGAGCCCGGCGGCGCCCATGCCGGTGCCGATGCACATCGTCACCATGCCGTAGCGCTGTCGTGTCCGCCGCAGTCCATGCAGAAGGGTCGCCGTGCGGATGGCGCCGGTTGCACCAAGCGGGTGACCGAGAGCGATGGCGCCACCGAGCGGATTGACCTTCTCCGGGTCGAGATCGAGCGTACGGATCACCGCCAGCGCCTGCGCCGCGAACGCTTCGTTGAGTTCGAACCAACCCACGTCGTCCTGGCGGATTCCCGCCAGCCTGAGAACCCGCGGGATAGCCTCGATCGGGCCGATGCCCATGATCTCGGGGGCGACGCCTGCCACCGAAAATCCGGCGAAGCGGGCCAGCGGCTGCAGGTTGAACTGCTTGAGAACCTTTTCCGAGACGAGCAGTACAGCGGCCGCACCGTCGGACATCTGCGAACTGTTGCCCGCCGTCACCGAGCCACGGGCAGCGAAGACCGGTCGCAGTCTGGCGAGCCCCTCGACGCTGCTGTCACGGCGTGGTCCCTCGTCGTTTTCGGCGAGATACTCCTTCACCGCCACCTCGCCGCTGCCGAGGTCGGGAACCCGCTTGCGTACGGCGTAGGGCGTGATCTCGGCGCGGAAGTGGCCGGCGTCGATCGCCGCACACGCCTTCCGGTGCGAGTCAACGGCAAAGGCATCCTGGTCCTCGCGCGACACCTGCCACCGTGCAGCAACCTTCTCAGCCGTGATCCCCATGCCGAAGCCGATCGCGTAGTTCTCCTCCTTCTCGAAGATGGCCGGGTTGAGGGCGGTCTTGTTGCCGGTCATCTGGTTCATCAGCGACATCGTTTCGGTGCCACCGGCGATCATCACGTCGGCTTCGCCGAGGCGAATGCGATCGGCAGCCATGGCGACGGTCTGCACACCGGAAGCGCAGAAGCGGTTCACGGTGACACCGGGAACGCTGTTCGGCATGCCAGCGAGCAGCAGGCCGATACGGGCGACGTTCATCCCCTGCTCCGCCTCCGGCATTGCGCAACCGACGATGACGTCCCCGACGAGCGCCGGATCGAGGCCCGGCGTCTGCGCCAGCACCGAGCGGATGGCATGTGCCAGCATGTCGTCCGGCCGCACGTGACCGAGCATGCCCTTGCGCCGACCCACCGGCAGTCGCGTCGCGGCGACGATATAGGCATCCTGAATCTGTTTGCTCATGTTCTCTTCTCCTGGCGCGCTCAGTTGCGCAGTGGCTTGCCGGTCTCCAGCATGTGCTGGATACGCTGCTGGGTTTTCGGGTTCTTCAGCAACTCGACGAAGAGCTTGCGCTCGACCGTCAGCAGCCACCTTTCGTCGACGAGCGATCCGGTTTCGACCTCGCCGCCACACAGGGCGGTCGCAGCGGCCCGCGCCACGGCGTAGTCGTGCGCCGAGATCATGCCGCCCTCCTTCATGTTGGCCAGCATCATCTCGCAGTTGGCGATGCCGGTACGCCCGGCAACCTTGACCCCACGTGGCGACAGCCGCGGGTAATAGCCGGCCTCGGCGAGGCCGCGCGCCTCGCGCAACGCGACGTAGAGCAGTTCGTGCGCGTTGAAAACGACCTTGTCCGTCTCGACGGCAAAACCCAGTTCCTTCGCCTGCGCAGCACTCTTCGAGACCGTCGCCATGGCGATGGTCATGAACACCGGCTGGATGAATTCGAAGGGATCGTTGCCTGCGGTCCTGGCCGCTGCCTGCGCAGCACGGATGGCGAACTCCTTGCAGCCGCCGCCCGCTGGAATCAGGCCGACGCCGGCCTCGACCAGGCCGATGTAGCTCTCGAGCGCGATCACCCTCTTCGCGGCGTGCATCAGGAACTCGCAACCACCGCCGAGCGCCATCCCCTGTACCGCGGCAACGACGGGCACCGCGGCATACTTGAGAGCCATCGAGGCATTCTGGAACTCGGCCACGTACTTCTCGAGCAGTTCGAAGTCGCCGGCGCCGATCGCCTCGGCAACCTCCTTCAGATTCGCACCGAAGGCGAACGGCGCCTCGTGCCACAGGACCAAGCCCCGGTAGTTGGCCTCGGCGCGGGCAACCGCTGCCTGCATGCCGACGATGACGTCGCGACCGAGCGTGTGGTTGCGCGACTTGACGCTGACGATGGCAATCCCGGGGTCGACCTGCGGCAGCGTCCACAGACGCACCCCGTCGTTCTCCCAGACCGTTTCCCCGGCGTCGGCTTTCTCGCCCAGAAGGCGCTCGGGAAAAAGCTGTCGCTGATAGACCGGCAGCGTCGAACGCGGACGATAGGTGTCGGCACTGGCCGAGTAGGACCCCTGCGCGCCGTGCACGCCCTCGTCGGCGACGCGGCCGAAGACCCAGGCCGGCAGTGGTGCCTGGCTCATCGCCCGGCCGCCTGCGATGTCCGCCTGCACTGCCTCGGCGATCGCCCGCCAACCGGCTGCCTGCCAGGTCTCGAACGGACCCTGTGCCCAGCCGAAGCCCCAGCGCATCGCAAAGTCGAGATCGCGCGCGTTGTCGGCGATGTCGGCGAGGTGGAAAGCCGTGTAATGGAAGATGTCGCGGAAGATCGCCCACAGGAACTGCGCCTGCGGCTGCTCGCTGGCGCGCAACTGGGCGAAGCGGACTGCTGGATCACGCTGCTTCAGGATCGCCAGGACGCCGGCATCGACGTCGGCGGCGCTGTCCCGATAGTCCTGCAGGCCGAGATCGAGAACCTGGATCGCCCGACCTTCCTTGCGGAAGATGCCGGCACGCGTCTTCTGTCCCAGCGCGCCCTTGCCAATCAGCGCCGCCAGCCAGGCCGGCACGCGGTAGTGGCCGTGCCAGGGATCTGCCGGCAGGGTGTCCTGCATCGTTTTGATGACGTGCGCCAGCGTATCGAGGCCGACAACATCGGCGGTGCGATAGGTGGCGCTCTTCGGGCGGCCGATGATCGGACCGGTGAGCGAGTCGACGACATCGAACCCGAGCCCCAGCCGCTGCGTGTGGTGCATCACGGCAAGGATCGAGAAGACGCCGACACGATTGGCGACGAAGTTCGGGGTGTCCAGTGCGCGCACGATTCCCTTGCCGAGACGCGACACCAGCCATGACTCCAGATTGTCGAGCAGTTCGGGGGCGGTACCCTGGGTGGCTATCAGTTCGACCAGATGCATGTAGCGCGGCGGATTGAAGAAGTGGATGCCACAGAAGCGCGGCCGCAGCGCCTCCGGCAGACCCTCGGCGAGACGATTGATCGACAGGCCGGAAGTGTTGGAAGCGATGATCGCCGTCGGCGCGATGAACGGTGCGATCTGGCGATAAAGATCATTCTTCCACTCCATCCGTTCGGCGATCGCTTCGATGATCAGGTCGCAGTCGCGGAGCTGCTCCAGGTCCTGCCCGTAGTTGGCGACGTCGATGTAGGCAACACGGTCCTTGCTCGCCAGCGGCGACGGCTCGAGTTTCCCGAGCCCGTCGATCGCCTTGCGGACAATCCCGCTGGCATCACCCGTGGCAGCCGGCAGATCGAAAAGCACCACCGGCACTTCGGCATTCGCGAGGTGCGCGGCGATCTGCGCGCCCATGACGCCCGCTCCGAGTACGGCGGCCTTGCGTACTGTGAAGTTGCTCAAGCTGTTCTCCTGTTATGGGTCGAATGGGTCGACTGTGTCCGCCGGGAACGCCCCGCACCGGCCCTGCACCAGGCCGATCAAACGAACGTTTGAATTATACGCTGACAACTGCCAACGTCAACTCCGCGTGCTGCACAAGTCTCCGGGTATTGCGCGAATGAACCGCTGGACGGTACCGTCAAGAGCCTGGGCGATGAATTGCTCAAAGCCGGTCAAGCGGCGCTGCGTGCGCTCAGACAGGACCTGGCAGCCCCCGCTTGCAGCCGTTCTGATCGATGGCCACGTAAGTCAGTACCGCTTCGGTCACCTTCACCGTGATCGGCTGCGCCGGGTGGCGCTCGGCGTAGACCTCGACCCGGACGGTGATCGAGGTGCGACCGGTACTGACCACTTCGGCAAAGAAGCTGACGACGTCACCGACCGACACCGGCTGCTTGAAAAGGAACGAATTCACCGCCACGGTGGTCACCCGGCCGCGCGCACACCGCATCGCCGGTATGGCGCCGGCCACGTCGACCTGCGCCATGATCCAGCCGCCAAAGACGTCTCCCTGCGGGTTCACCTCGGACGGCATCGGCACCACACGCAGGATCGGCTGCCTGTCGGGCAGCACGGTCACCAGTTCAGGCATGCCGGCTCCGCAGGTAGTTCAGCGGGCCACCGGTGAACGGTGCGAAGCCGGTGCCAAAAATCACGCCGGCGTCAGCCAGGTCGGCGTCGGCGACGACGCCGTCGGCGACCAGTTCCCGGGTTCTCTCGAGCAGCGGACGAACGAGGCGCTCGGCAAGGCCTGCCGGCACCGGCCCGGCGGGAGGCTTCGTCGGCTTGCCAGCCGAATGGTCATAGAAGCCGCGGCCACTCTTGCGCCCCAGGTGGCCGGCGTTGAGGCGCTCGAGCAGGCAGCGCGGTGGTTCCGCCCCGCTGCCGGCCAGACTCCTGCCGGCGGCCATCGCGACATCGAGGCCAACCATGTCGACGAGCTCGATCGGTCCCATCGGCATGCCGAAAGCCAGCATCGCCTCGTCGACGGTCGCTGGCGTGATCCCTTCGTCGACCGCACGCATCGCCTCGAGCATGTACGGGCCGAGAACGGCGTTGACCAGAAAGCCTGGCGCGCTCTTCACCGGTAGCGGCAGCCGGTCGATCTGGCGGACGAAGGCGGTCGCGCGCTGGACGGTGTCGGCGTCCGTCCCGCCGGCGGCGACGACCTCGACCAGCGGCATCTTCGCCACCGGATTGAAGAAGTGGATGCCGACCAGCCGTTCGGGCCTCGCCAGCACGCCGGCGAGGTCCTCGATGCGCAGGCTGGAGGTATTGCTGGCGAGAACCGCCTCCGGCCGCATGCGCGCTTCCAGACCAGCGAGCAGGACTCTCTTGGCTTCCAGGTCCTCGAAGATCGCCTCGATCACGACGTCGGCCTGGCTGGCGCCGTGTCCTTCGGGATCTGGGATCAGGCGATCCATCACCTGGCGCAGCTCGCGCGCATCGCGGATGCGCTGCCCCCAGGCGGCGTAGGCCCGCTGCAGGGCCGGCGCGATCCGCTCGATGCTCTGGTCCTCGAGGGTGACGGTCAGCCCGCGCAAGGCGCACCAGGCGGCGATGTCGCCGCCCATGACGCCGGCACCGACGACATGCACGCGCCGGGCCGTGAAGCTGCTGGTCTTGCCGAAACTCTTCAGTCGCTCCTGGAGGAAGAAGACGCGCACCAGGTTGCGCGCCGTCGGCGAGCGGACGATGCTGTCAATCAGTTGCGGCGCCGCCAGCGCGTTGCCCTGATGCCGCGCCCAGATATCGATGATCGCATAGGGCGCCGGATAGTGCTCGCGACGCGCCCGCCGTGCGACCTGCTTTCTCGCGCCGCTGGCAACGACCCTCCTGAACGGTCCATTGAGCAGGCGCTGCAGGAAGGGGGGACGCCGCCGTGGCTGGCCGCTCAGGACGAGCAGCGCCGCTGCCGCGTCCATCACGCGCGGTGGCACGCAGTCGTCGGCGAGTCCGAGCCGCTTCGCCTTCTTCGCGTCGATCGTCTTGCCGGTCAGCATCATGTCGAGCGCCGCTTGCGGGCCGATTCGTTCGGGCAGACGTAGCATGCCGCCCCAGCCCGGAACGATGCCCAGCATCACTTCCGGCAGACCCATGCGCGTCGGCGACTCGTCGACGGCGAGCAGGTAGCGGCAGGCGAGCGCGAGTTCCAGGCCACCACCGAGGCAGTGTCCGCGCACCAGCGCCAGCGTCGGGTAGCGCACCGCCTCCAGGCGATTGAACAGGTGCCAGCCGCGCGCCACCAGCTCGATGCCCTTGGCCGGCGTCTCGAGCTGCGTGAACTCCTGGATATCGGCGCCGGCGATGAAGCCCGCAGCCTTGCCGGAGCGGAAGACGAGGCCCTGCGGCGGTTGCCGGTCGAGCTCGTCGAGCAGCTGCGCCAGCTCTGCCATGACGGCGCTCGACAGAGAGTTGGTGGTTTCGCCTGCCTTGTCGAGAGTCGCCCAGGCGAGACCCTGCGCGTCGACTTCGAGCCGCCAGTGACGCCAGCCATGTGTGTCGAGACTCATCACCGTTCCTTGATACTCGTTTTCCGTCAGCAGCTTCATGCGACACCCGTTCCGATGTTCTCGACCAGCATCGCTCCGCCCTGACCACCGCCGATGCAGATCGCGGCGATGCCGCGGCGCGCGCCGGCAGCGCGCAGGGCGTGCAGCAGGTGAAGGACGATGCGCGCCCCGGAAGCGCCGACCGGGTGACCGATGGCGATGGCGCCGCCGTCGACGTTGAGGCGCTCGCTGGTCAGCGAACCGAGCGCTGCCGGCAAACCGAGCTGCTCGCGACAGTAGACATCCGACTCCCAAGCTGCCAGGCAACCGATTACCTGCGCGGCGAAGGCCTCGTTGATCTCCCAGAGATCGATGTCGTCCAAGCCGAGTTGCTGCCGTTGCAGGATCGGTGTCGCCGCATGCACCGGGCCAAGTCCCATCTCTGCCGGGTCGAGGCCGGCCCACTCGCTGTCCATGATCCTGCCGAGCGGCTGCAGTTGCCAGTCGTCGACAGCCGCCTGCGAGGCGAGCAGCAGCCAAGCCGCACCGTCGGTGATCTGCGAGCTGTTGCCCGGCGTGACCCGGCCGTAGCGACGGTCGAAGAACGGCTTCAGCCTGGCCAGCCCAGCCATGCTGGAGTCGGCGCGGACACCGTCGTCCTCGCGATACACCCGTCCCTGGCCATCGACCAGCGGCACGATCTCGCCGAAGCGCCCCGCTTGACGCGCCGCGACCGCCCGCTGGTGACTGCGGACGCTGAACTCGTCCATCTGCTGGCGCGAGATCGCGAAACGCCAGGCGAGGTTCTCTGCCGTCTGGCCCATCAGCAGCCCGACGACCGGATCCGTCAAGCCCTTCAACAGCCCGATCACCGGCGACAGCAGCTGCGCCGGGCGCAGCCTGGTGAACATGCCGGCCTTCTGGCCGATGCTCTTGGCCTGCATCATCCTTGCAAACCAGTGCACCATCGCTTCGTTGTACAGCAAGGGCGCATGCGACAGCGCGTCGACACCGCCGGCAAGGACCAGTTGCGAACGACCGGTGCGAATGTTGGCCATCGCCGCGTCGATGGCCTGCATGCCGCTGGCGCAGTTGCGCATCACCGTCCACGCCGGTACCCGGTGCCCACAACCAAGGCGCAAGGCGACGACGCGACCGATGTTGACTTCGTCGGGCGACGGGCTGGCACAACCCAGAATCACCTCGTCGAGGTCGGCAGCGGAAAAGCGCTGACGGATCAGCAGCGCGCGCCCGGCATGCACCGCCAGATCACTGGCAGTGAACGGACCCGGGGCGTTGCGCCCCTTGAGAAACGGGGTGCGCGCTCCGTCGACGACATATACCGGCTCAGATCCCAATTCCTTCTCCTTCTCCGAGTTCCTCTGGCAGCAGTGCGTTGCCGGAAGTCCGCCTCCCGACAGCGCGCTGCGGCGTCAGCCATCGCTTCAGGCGGCGGCCTTGTGCAGCAGCGGCTTCTGCTGCGCGCGACCGAGATCGTGTGGAAAATCGTCAACGTGAATGACGATGTCGCGCAACTCGTTGCGCCGCTTCAGGACCGCGTACTCGGCGGGCGTGACGATGCCGGCAGCGAACGCGGCATGGGCCAGATCACGCACATTGGCGTCGGGATTGTCGACCAGCAGACCCTTCCTCTCGGCGTTGCGGATCTTCGCTTCGATCGGCTCGGCCTCGATCGTCGCCAACAGCGCGAGTTCGAGGGCACCGACGGCCTCCGACTCTCCCTTCGGCAGATAGGCTTCGGCGGTCAGGCGGTCGCGGGCGGCCGAAGGCTCGATCAGGAGCTTGGCCACGCGGTGGCCGATGCGGTCCGATGGCACATCGTAGGGATGGCCCAGCGGGAACACCATGCGGTAGAGCAGGCGGCCGATCCAGCGTACCGGGAAGTTGGCGATGGCACCGTCGAAAGCCATCTGCGCCTTGTACATGGCGTCCCACATCGCCCAGTGCATCAGCGGCGCGTCGGCCTGCTGGCGGCCTTCGGACTCATAGCGCTTGAGCGTCGCCGAGCACAGGTAGAGCATGGAAAGGATGTCGCCGAGGCGCGCCGACAGCTTCTCGCGACGCTTGAGTTCGCCACCGAGCACCAGCATCGAGATGTCGGCGAGGAAGGCAAAGGCCGACGAGAAACGGGTCAACTGCTGGTAGTAGCGCCGCGTTTCCGGAGCCACGTTGGCGGGAACGGAGACAAAGTGCGAACCCGTGAGCCCCTTGCGCAAGGCGCTGAAGGCGTGCCGGGCAGTGAACACGGCGTGGCCGAAAAGGGCGCGGTCGAAGTCATGCAGACCCTCTTGCGCATCAGGGTTGAACGCCGCCTTCATTTCCTTCAGCACGTACGGATGGCAGCGGATGGCTCCCTGGCCGAAGAGGATCATGCTGCGCGTCAGGATGTTGGCGCCCTCGACGGTGATGCCGATGGGGATCTGCTGGTAAGCCCGGCCGATGAAGTTCGAAGGGCCGAGGCAGATACCCTTGCCACCGACGATGTCCATACCGTCATTGACAACCTGGCGGGCGCGTTCGGTGACGTGGTACTTGGCGATCGCCGAGACGACGGAAGGCTTCTCGCCGAGGTCGATGGCGCCGGCGGTCATCTTGCGCACTGCATCCATCATGTAGGTATAGGCGCCAATCCGGGTCAGCGGTTCCTCGACACCCTCGAAGCGACCAATCGCCATCTTGAACTGGCTGCGCACGCGCGCGTAGGCACCGACAGTGCGTGCAGTCAGTTGCGCCATGCCGGTATTGGACGATGGCAGCGAGATCGAACGGCCAGCAGCCAGGCACTCCATGAGCATCCGCCAGCCCTGGCCGACCATCGCCGGCCCGCCGATCACATAGTCGAGCGGCATGAAGACGTCCTTGCCACGGGTCGGACCGTTCATGAACATGGCGTTGAGCGGAAAATGCCGGCGCCCGATCTCCGCGCCAGGGGTGTCGCGTGGAACCAGCGCACAGGTGATGCCAACGTGCTTCTTGCCGCCGAGGAGGCCGTCCGGATCGTAGAGGTGGAAGGCCAGACCGAGGATGGTGCATACCGGCCCGAGCGTGATGTAGCGCTTGTCCCAAGTCACCCGCATGCCGAGGACCTCCTTGCCCTGCCACGTCCCCTTGCAGACGATGCCGACATCCGGAATCGAACCGGCATCGGAGCCCGCCCACGGGCTGGTCAGCGCGAAAGCGGGAATCTCCAGTCCCTTCGCCAGGCGCGGCAGGTAATGGCTCTTTTGTGCCTCGGTCCCATAATGCAGCAGCAGCTCGGCTGGCCCCAGCGAATTGGGAACCATCACCGACACCGACAGCGCCGAACAGCGGGTCGACAGCTTGGTGACGATCTGCGAGTGCGCGTAGGCCGAGAACTCCAGTCCACCGTAGCGCTTCGGAATGATCATGCCCAGGAAGCCCTTGTCCTTGATGTACTGCCAGGCATCCGCCGGCAGGTCATGGAGTTCGCTGGTCACCTGCCAGTCGTCGACCAGCGCACAGGCCTGCTCGACCTCGTTGTCCATGAACGACTGCTCCTCCGCCGTCAGCTGCGGCACCGGATAGGCGAGCAGCTTCTTCCAGTCCGGATCGCCACGGAACAGTTCGCCGTCCCACCAGACGGTGCCGGCCTCGAGCGCAACCCGCTCGGTTTCCGACATCTGCGGCAGAATCCGCTTGTAGGTTCTGAAGATCGGCCGGCTGACGAGCGCCCGTCGCAGGGAACGCACACCGAACAGCACGGCCAGGCTCGCCAGCGTGATACCGATTACACTCCAGATGATCGTCGCGATCATGGCTGCTTCTCCTGTCATTGGTCTTGGGTTCTAGATCTGGGTTCTGCTTTCTCTGGCCGCCTTGGTCGGCAGCTCTTTTTGGCTTCCTGCTGGCTCGTCGAACTGCGGCAGCGGCGCCCGCAGGCCGCCGAGCAGGAAGGGCATCAGTCGCTGCGCCAGCCGCCTGGCCAGGACCGTATCGTCGTCCGGAACGGGTCGCTCGCCCGCCAGATCATCGAGTTCCACACCGGTGACCACCCGCAGGACGTCGGTGCCGGCGATCGCATAGGACATGGCGCCGAGCATGAAATGCAGGCGCCAGACGATTTCGGCCTGCGGTACGTCGGGCAACGCCCGGTACAGCGCCTGCTTGTAGCGGTCGATCACTTCGGCATACTCGCCGGCAAAGAAGGTGCGGATGAACTCGGCGGGCTCGGTCAGCGTGCGACCGAGAAGCCGCAGGAAGGTCATCCCGCCCAGTGCCCTGTCCTCACCCATGCGCAGCAGGGTGCCGAAGAATGCCTCGAGGATTTGCGAAGGCTTCAGCGGCCCACCGCCCGCCTGCGCCTCGAGTCGATCAAGAGCCTGCAGGCGATTCCGATTGAGCCATCCCAGACGACGCCTGAAGACCTCGCGCAGCAGCGCCTCCTTCGAGCCGAAGTGGTAATTGACCGCTGCCAGATTGACTTCGGCCGCCCCGGTGATCATGCGCATCGAGGTCGCCTCGTAGCCGTTCTCCATGAACAGGCGCTCTGCGACATCGAGGATCCGGTCGCGGGTATCACTGTTGGTCTTCTGTTCGGACATCGGATGGCTGGTCCCCGAAAGGCGCTGGGCTGCGGTTGCCGGCGCCCAGGGGCAGCGGCATTCGTTCAAACGTTCGTTTTAATGTTAGGGCCGAAGAGCCCGGAATGCAAGCCCTTTTTTCGCCCGAGCGGCTGCGGCTTGAGATGATGAAACACAACAGGGCATACTGCGGGGGTCATTGACCAGATCGAGCCCGCTGCCGATGCGCCGCACCGCTTCACCCTACCCGGTTGCCGACAGGCCGACGGCTGCCGATACGCACCTCGCAGCGACCCTCAGCAGGCTGCTTCCCTATCTCTGGCAGCACAAATGGCGGGTCGTGCTGGCCCTGTCCTGCCTGGTGGGCGCCAAGATCGCCAACGTTGGCGTGCCGCTGATCTTCAAGGAGATGATCGACGATCTCAGCAGTACGCAGCAGATGGTCGTTCTGCCCGCCGTGCTCCTCCTGCTCTACGGTGCCTTGCGCTTCTCTGCGTCGTTGTTCGCAGAGTTGCGTGAGATTCTCTTTGCCCGCGTCACCCAGCACGCCGTGCGTCGCATCGCGCTCGAGGTCTTCCGTCACCTGCACGAACTGTCGCTGCGCTTTCATCTGGAACGGCAGACTGGAGGCGTCTCGCGCGACATCGAACGCGGCAGCCGGGCGATCTCCAGTCTGATCAGCTACACGCTGTACTCGATTCTGCCCACGCTGATCGAGATCAGCATCGTTCTCACGATCCTGCTGCTGCGCTACGACGTCGCGCTCGCACTGATCACGATCGGGTCGCTGGCCGCCTACGTCATCTTCACGGTGATGATAAGCAACTGGCGGATCACGCTGCGCCGCAGGCTCAACGAGACCGACTCGGCAGCCAACACGCGGGCGATCGACAGCCTGCTGAACTACGAGACCGTCAAGTACTTCAACAACGAGGACTACGAGGCCCGGCGCTACGACCAGCAGATGCAACTGTGGGAGGATGCGGCAACGCGCAGCCAGATCTCGCTCTCGTGGCTCAACCTGGGACAGCAGGGAATCATCGCTCTGGGCGTGACGGCGATGATGTGGCGAGCAGCCAGCGGCGTCGTCGACGGCAGCATGACGATCGGCGACCTGGTTCTGGTGAACGCCTTCCTCATCCAGCTCTACATGCCACTGAACTTCCTCGGCGTGGTCTACCGGGAGATCCGGCAGGCGCTCGCCGACATCGAGCGGCTCTTCGACCTGCTGGCGGTAAACCGCGAGATCGCCGACTCCCCGACTGCCGTCAGGCTCGACGACGGACCGGTGGCGATCCGCTTCGCAGCGGTCGATTTCTCCTACGAGGCCAACCGCCGGATTCTGCACCAAGTGAGCTTTTCGATTCCCGCCGGCAGGACGGTCGCCGTCGTCGGCGAATCCGGGTCGGGAAAGTCTACGCTCGCGCGCCTGCTCTACCGATTCTACGATGTCAGCGGCGGCGCCATCCTGGTCAACGGCACGGATCTGCGCCAACTCACCCAGGCCAGTCTGCGTGCGGCAATCGGGATCGTGCCGCAGGACACCGTGCTCTTCAACGACAGCATCTACTACAACATTCACTACGGCAACCCGCAGGCCAGGCGCGAGCAGGTTCTCGCAGCCGCGGCGGCGGCACAGCTGGCGCCCTTCATCGAGCAGTTACCACTGGGCTACGAAACCCGCGTCGGCGAGCGGGGGCTGAAGCTCTCGGGTGGCGAGAAGCAGCGTGTCGCGATCGCCCGTGCCCTGCTCAAGAACCCGCCCGTGCTTATCTTCGACGAGGCGACCTCAGCCCTCGACTCGAAGACCGAAAAGGCGATCCAGGCGAGCCTCGACAGCGCCGCTCGCGGCCGCACGACGCTGGTTATCGCGCACCGCCTGTCGACGATCATGAACGCCGACGAGATCCTGGTCATGGATTCCGGCCGCATCGTCGAGCGCGGAACGCACCAGCAGCTGCTTGACGCAGCGGGCACCTATGCGCAGATGTGGACCCTGCAGCAGCTCGAGGAAGCAGGCGGCGCCCCGCCTGAAAGGAACGCTGCAGCAGGCTGATGGCGCCAATCGGCATAGGGGCGGTCAGAGTACCTGACCGTTCCCCTGCCACACCACCCGGCATGCGGGTCCGCACCGGGCGGTTCAAGTAGTTGAGGTCATGAGAGACGCGGCACGCCGAGTCGGTCGAAGTAAGCGATCGGCATCACACGATTCGGCGCGAAGCAGCTGTTACGCCACCATCAACGGCTGTTTGCGGCGATCCGATGGGCATCCGGCTTGGCAGCACCCAACGCCAGCAATTCCCGATACATCGTCGTACCCCGACGCCAGTGCTTGAGTTGCAGAGCACGCAACCGGTGACGCAACCACTCGTCGAGTTCGCGGAACACTTTCGGCGTCTGCGCAAGCTGAAAGTATCCCTTCCAGCCCGGCATGTAAGTCCGGAGCCGTTCCACTACGTCCGGCAGGCTACGCCCGCCCGAGCGACGCGTCAGTTGTCGGATGCGTTGCTTGTAGGTTTCTTTTGCCTTGTCGGCAACCCGGCATTTCACTTGGCCACCTGGACCATACCAGCAGCTAAAGCTCAGGAACTTGCGACCAGATGCCGGTGCAACCGCCGTCTTGGCTTCATTCACCTTCAGGTGAAGTTGCTCATAGAGTCGGCGCAGCCCAGTGAGTACCCGCTGACCGGCCTGCCGACTGCGCACATATACATTGCAGTCGTCGGCATAGCGAACGAACCGATGAGCACGCGTTTCCAGCGTACGATCCACCTCGTCAAGCAACACATTAGCCAGCAGCGGCGACAGCGGGCCGCCTTGCGGCGTCCCCTCGTACCGCTGCATGACCACGCCGCCATCCATGATGCCGGCCACAAGGTAACGACGAATCAGCCGCAGCACGGCCTTGTCGTCGATTCGCCTCGATAACCGTTCCATCAGAATGTCGTGATTGACCCGGTCGAAGAACTTCTCCAAATCGACATCGACCACCATCCGGTAACCGTCCTGCACGTAGCGCCGCGCCGTGAGCACGGCGTCGTGCGCACGGCGTCCGGGTCGGAAGCCGAAGCTGTATTCGGAGAACGTCGGATCAATCATCGGCTCTGCAAGACCTGCAGCAGGGCTTGCTGGATCAGCCGATCCGTCACCGTCGGAATCCCCAATTCCCGCATCCCGCCACCGGTCTTCGGAATCTGTACGCGCCGCACCGGCTCAGGCCGGTAGCTGCCGTTCAGTAGTGCCTCCCGAATCCCCGGCCAGTGCGTTCTCAGGTACGCCGCCGTCTCGACAATCGTCCGTCCATCCACACCCCAGCACTCCCGCGATTGGCTTTGACGCGTTTCCACGCCATTACCATGTTCGCGCTCGCGAGCGCCTGCGTGAGCAGGTCATCTCGCCTGAACCTTCGAGTCCCTGTCGCGCCGGCCGTGCTTCATCACGCAACGCTTCGGGCTTGGCTTCACCTCGCCCTCCCGCCTTGCGCCCCGGTTGCCCGAGCTTCTGATGCATTGCACTTCCAAGCAACATGGCCGTCGGCCCTCCTACTCGTTCGACCCTTCGCCCGCTACCGGCGGCTACCATGGCCTCTGCTGACTTCTCGCTCCGGCTTGTCTCCGTCGGCCTTTCAGCCATAAGGCGAGAGCTCCACGGGTAAGAACGCACTCCTTCCCTGCACAGCCGCCGAATCTACGCCACCTCGCCTTGATCACCAGAGCTTCGCGGTCTCTGGCCCGCTCGCCCTGCTCGGCAGCGCCTTCCATCCGGTTCTTGTTCATCGGCTCGCAGTTTCGCTCCACGCTTCCTTCCCACCATCGGTCGCCCTCAGGCAGTTGCGCTTCGCTTCGTTCGCTGTGATCAACTTACGGCGGGACTTGCACCCGCAAGAGTGCGCCCATGCTGGGCGCACCAAAAGAAAAGGGGGCTTGCGCCCCCTTGATGGAATCCGTCGACAGTGGCCCGACCGTTAGACGAGCAGTTCCAGTGGCCGCGGCGCCGGCGCCCGCGTGTCTCGCTCACCATTGGCCGCAAGATCGGACAACAGCTCCTTCATGTCCAGAATGAGAACGATCTGACCATTCGACAGCGTCGTCACTCCTGCCACTCCGCGCGGGCGGAAGTCATCGAGCGCCTTGATCACAGCGTCATCGCGTCCGGCGAAGTTGTCTACCGCCAGAATGAAGCTGCGCTCGGCAGTCTGCATGAGGACGCCGAACTCGGGCCGCCGCAGTTGCGGCCACCCGAGCAGGCGTGCGAGGGCAATGACCGGCAGAATCTCGCCGCGCACCACCAGCGTTTCCTTGCCGCCCACCTCCTGCATTCGTTCGTGGTCGATTGGCAGGATTTCCCGCACCAGCGACAGCGGCAAGGCAAAAGGCTGGTCGCCAAGGAGGACGAGAAGAACCGGCAGGATGGCCAGCGTCAACGGCAGCGAGATGACGAAGACCGAACCCTTGCCGGGCTCGGAACGGATCTCGATCGACCCATTGAGTTTCTGGATGTTGGTCTTCACGACGTCCATGCCGACGCCGCGACCGGACACGGCGGAAGCCTTGGCCATCGTCGAAAAACCCGGCAGGAAGATCAGGTTGAGGCTCTGCCTGTCATCGAGCGTGTTCGCTTCTTCCTCGCTGATGATCTGTTTCTCGACCGCCTTCGCGCGGATGCGATCGGGACTCATCCCACGCCCGTCATCGGCAATCATCAGGACAATGTGGTCACCCTCCTGACGCGCTTCGAGACGAATGACGCTCTTCGCCTGCTTGCCTGCGGCGCGCCGTTCCTCGGGCGGCTCGACACCATGATCGACCGCATTGCGTATCAGGTGGATAAGAGGGTCGGCCAGGTCCTCGATCATCGTCTTGTCGACCTCGGTCTCTTCGCCGATCAGCGCCAGTTCGACATCCTTGCCCAGTTGTCTGGCGAGGTCGCGCGCGATCCGGGGATACTTCTGGAAAAGGCGGCCGATTGGCTGCATGCGCGTCTTCATGACCGAGTTCTGCAGGTCGGACACCAGCAGGTCGAGCTGGCTGACGGCCTGATCGAGCGCCTGCAACGTCTCCGAATCCGTTCGCCCGGCCAGAATGTCGGCCCGCAGGCTGGTCAACCGGTTCTTGGTCAGGCCGATCTCCCCGGACAGATTGAGCACCTGGTCAAGGCGCGCAGTGTCCACACGGATGGTCGTTTCGCGCGCTGCCGCCCTTTCGTCGGCGCGGCGCCCCGACGGCGCGGCGCTGGCAGCGGCTCCCGGCCTGTCCGAGCTGCGACGCCCCTCGGGCGGAAAGTGCGGCTGCAGCTGCGACAGCTCAACCTCGCCCCCCTCCTTGCTGACGTCCATGGTCTCGGTTTTGCCCGCAACAGCCGGCACACTGGCGCTGGCCTGCCCGCTGAACACCGCATGCAGTGCCTGCCAATCCGGACCCTGATCGCCACTGTCTGCCGCAGCTGGCGCGCCGCCAGGCTTGACTTGGGGCAGCCCAACGGCAGCCGGTGGCGGTGCAACGGGATCGGCCGCTGGCGCCAACGCGCTCTGCAGATTGGCCGTGACTTCCGCCGCAGCCGCAGTCGGCTGCCTGCCTTGGGCGATCTCGCCGAACATCTGGCGCACACACTGCGTGGCTGCCAGGATGGTGTCCATCAGCGCCGGCGTCAGCCCCTTCTCGCCGTTCCGCAGCTTGTCGAACAGGTTCTCGGTCAGGTGGCAAAGCTTCACCAGCTCGCCGGCATTGAGGAAGCCTGCGCCGCCCTTGATCGTGTGAAAACCGCGAAAGATGTCGTTGAGCAGACGCACATCGTCGGGACTCCGCTCAAGATCGACGAGCTTGTTGTCGACATCCGACAGCAGGTCACCGGCTTCCTGCAGGAAATCCTGCAGCAGGTCTTCCATCCCCGCAAAATCGCTCATCGCGAACCTCCTAGAAACCCAGGCTGCCGAGCAGCTCGTCAACCTGCTGCTGTGAGGCGACGACGTCGGCGCGGCCGTCCGGGTTGATCACGGGCCCGTTGAGGAGGCTGTTGACCGACTCGGTACGCCGCTCACCGGGCAGGATCTCGATCAGCACTTCCATCAGCTGTTTCTCCAGTTCGTGCGCCACCTGGAGAATCTTCTTGATCACCTGGCCGGTGAGATCCTGGAAGTCCTGGGCCATCATGATCTCCAGCAGTTGCGCCTTGGTTGCCTCGGTCTTCGCCGGCAAGCCGTGCTTGAGGAAGGAGCGGGTCTCCTCGGCCAGAAGCCTGAAATCGTCGACAGCCATCCGGTTGGCGAACAACGCATCCCAGCGGGTCGCCAGTGCCGCCGAGGCCGCTTCCAGTTGCTCCTGCAACGGGTTGGCGATGTCCGTCGCGTTGAGTACCCGGCAGGCAGCCTGCTCGGTCAGCGTGGCGACGTAGTTGAGCCGCTCCCTGGCATCCGGAATGGCACTGACAGTGCTCTCAAGCAATTCGCTGTAACCCAGTTGGCCCAGCGTGTCATGCAACTGGCGGGCCATCTGGCCGACGCGCTGGAACACCCGATCCTGTCCCCGCCATCCCGCCGCCGTTGCCTCTGGCGCAGCCGTGGCCGCCTGCGCTGCCCGCACGGAGTCGAAGAGCGCCTGCAACTCGTCACTGTCGTCCGCGCCGTCACCTTCGCGCAACTGCTGCAGCAGCGATGCCGCAGGCCTGGGTGCAGCGGGTGGTACGGCTCGGCTGGTGGTGGCGATTCCCGAAGCGATGCTGTCGAACAGCGCCTCAAGTTCGCGTGAATCGCCGGCGGTGTCGCCTCCATTCATCTCAGCCCCCCATCCTGTCGAAGATCTTCTGCAGCTTCTCGGCCAGCGTCGCCGCCGTGAACGGCTTGACGATGTACCCGCTGGCCCCCGCTTGCGCGGCGGCAATGATGTTCTCCTTCTTCGCCTCGGCGGTGATCATCAGCACCGGCAGGTGCTTCAGCGTCGCCGACGCGCGGATCGCCTGCAGGAGTTGCAGGCCATCCATGTTCGGCATGTTCCAGTCCGTAACGACGAACTCGAAGCCGCCGTGGTTGAGCTTCTGCAAAGCCACCGCGCCATCCTCGGCCTCGTCGACGTTGGCGAAACCGAGTTCCTTCAACAGATTCCTGACGATGCGCCGCATCGTCGAGAAATCGTCCACCACCAGAATCCTCATCTTCGGATCAGCCATCCTTGACTCCGTTTGTTCGCTCAGCGCTCGAGCAGAGGACGCAGGGTATCGGCCAGAACCTCTGCGTCAAACTTGTCAACATAGGCATCGACACCGACGGCCTTGCCCATCGCGTGGTTGGCCTGCGAGGAAAGCGACGAATGCATCACCACCGGAATACCCGTAAACCGGGCATCCCCCTTGATGTTTCTGGTGAGAACGTAGCCATCCATCTCCGGCATCTCGGCGTCGACCAGGATCAGCCGGATTTCGTCGCGCAATGGGCTGCCACCACTCTGATCGGCATGCGCCGCAATGGCTTGCAGGCGACTCCAGGCTTCGGCGCCATTGGTCGCGTGCTTGTGCCGCACACCGAGCTTGTCCAGCACCTCGGTGATCTTGCGCCGGGCAACGACCGAGTCGTCGACGAAGAAGATGCTGACCTCCTGATCGACGTTGGCTGGCGGAATGTCGACGATGATCGCCTCGCCAAAGGCGTTGGCGAGGATCTGTTCGACGTCGAGAATCGATACCAGCTTGCCATCGTCCAGTTCGGTGACGGCGGTGATCAGTCCCTGATTGGTCGACAGGAGATTCTCCGGAGCCCTGACCTTCTCCCAGTCCACGCGGATGATCCGGTCCACTTCATGCACGAGAAATCCAAGGGTCCGCTTGGAATACTCGGCCACCATCATGGTCCTGCCGTACTCGTCCCGATGCTCGCGGTGCTCGAGAAAGGAAATCAGCGAGAGCACGGGAATGACGTTGCCGCGCAGCGAAATCAGTCCTTCCACGCCGCGCGGCATGTTCGGCGTTCTGGTGATCGGTGGCGTCCGTCCGACCTCGCGCACCTTGAAGACGTTGATGCCGAAGGTCTCTCGCGTTCCCAGCGAGAAGAGCAGGATCTCCATCTTGTTCGAGCCGGCGAGCCGGGTCCGTGCGTCAACGCCGTCGAGCAGGTTCTTCCTTTCTGCCAAATCCATCCTATCGCTCCAGTGAGGTCAGGCGCTCAGCAGGACGGCAGCGCCGGCACGCCGCCGCCCTGCAGCCTGCGCGTCAGCGTCTCCGACAGCCGCTGCGGTTCGAACTTCGGCACATACTCGTCAACACCAACGGACTTGCCAAGCTGCTGGTTCGACATTCCCGACAGCGACGAGTGCATGATCACCGGTACGCCAACAAAACGCGGGTCGGACTTGATCTTCTTCGTCAGGATGTAGCCGTCCATCTCCGGCATTTCGATATCCGTCAGGACCAGACTGATCAGGTCGGTGACTGCCTGCCCAGAGGCCTGCGCGTAAGCAGCCATCTTCTCCAGCTCCAGCCAGGCATCAAGACCATTGATCGCGGCAACGTACTTGACTCCCATCGCCCCCAGTGTACGCTCGATCTGCTTGCGCGCAACCGACGAGTCGTCAGCGAAGAAGACCGTCAGACGCGGATTGTCGAGTGGCTTGATGTTGCGGTAGACGATCTCGTCGTCGTAGTTGGTGGTCTCCGAGAGGATCTTCTCGACATCCATCATCATCACCAGGCGACCGTCCGGCAGTTCGGTGACGGCAGTCACCAGACCGCCGAGTTCGGCCAGCAGCATGGCAGGCGGCACCCGCATCTGCCCCCAGTCGAGGCGCAGGATGGTATCGACACCCTCGACCAGAAAGCCCTGCGTGTGGCCTGCATATTCGGTGATGATCATGATCGAGCGGGGCGTCTGCGTATCGACCCCGGCATAGCGCGCGAGGTCGACGACCGGCACCAGCGCACCGCGCAGGCTGACCATCCCCTCGACCGAGGGCGGCATCTCGGGAGCTGCCGTGATCGGCGGCGTGCGCATCACTTCACGCACCTTGAAGACATTGATGCCGAAGGTCTCGCGACGACCGGTGCGCGCATCGGTGCCGAGCGAGAAGAGCAGGATCTCCAGCTTGTTGGTTCCGGCCAGCTTGGTCCGGGCATCGATGTTTTTCAACAAATCCGACATACGTCTTCCTCTTGCAGGAGCCCGCGGCGATCGGGTCGCCGACATCTTAATCGAATCGTCATCGCTACGCCAAGGCAGCCTGTCACACCGGTGGTGAGTCCTGTCAGCTTCACACCTCGGTCCGGTAGCCAATCCGGAAGCCACCCCAGTGACGTCCCTTGACGTAGATCGGAGCCGAAATGTCGTGCATCAGCTCACCCGTATCGCGGCGATAGGTCTGCAGCAGGAACGAATGCTCATGACCGCCACAGCGCCTCCCCACCGGGTCGTCGAAAATGCGTTTGGTACGGTTGCGAACGAAATCAACCTTCTCGTCACCGCTCAGAGGATGCGAGAAGGCCCGGTTGTGCGTCGGCACATAGCCGTTGCGGTCGATGCAGATGGCGTAGACCAGACACTGGTGCTGCGCCAGCAGTTGCTCCTGCAGCGGCGCCACTGCCTGATCGGTGAACTGGTCGAAGCGCGTTCGGTACTTTTGCGGTCGCGTGTTCGGCAACGGCTGATAGCGGTCGTCGAACAGATCGTCAAGGCCGATCCTGCCGCCGTCGACAGCGCCGTCGAGCAGCGCGCCGACGGCCCGTGCCGCCTCGGTGACGATGTCGGGCATGCGGGCGTGGACAGCGACGGCGCGCTCGCCGGCCACCCCCAGCCTGAATACATTTCCGACTTCCTTCAGGTTTTCCACCAGGCACTCGACGTGGTCCACCGCCAGCAACGTCTGCTCGGTCACCCTGCTGTTGGCCTCGGCCATCAGCCTGATGTTGCCCACGTGCTCGGCTATGCTCTCGCCGGCGCGCGTCTGCTGACTGACTGCCGCGGCGATCGCCTCAACCTTCTCCAGTGTCTGTCGCGCCCCGCTGTTGATGCCGTCGAGCGCCTGCGCCGCCTGCCGGGCAAGCTCGGCACCCTTGCGCGCCTGACCGCTGCCGGCTTCGATGCTGGCGATTGCCGACTGCGTCTCGCCCTGAATGGCGGCAATCATCTGGCTGATCTCGCCGGTCGCCTGCGACGTCCGTTCCGCAAGCTTGCGCACCTCGTCGGCGACGACGGCGAATCCACGCCCGTGCTCACCCGCCCGCGCCGCCTCGATGGCCGCATTGAGGGCCAGCAGATTGGTCTGATCGGCGATCTCGCGAATCGTCTGGACGATGCCGCTGATGGCTCGCGAACGTTCGCCGAGCGCACCGACCACGGCCGCCGACTGGCTCACCGAGGCCGCGATCTGCTCCATCTCTGCCGACGCCTTGCCAGCAATCGACATGCCCTCTCTGGACAGGCTGTTCGATCGCTCGGCGATGCCCGCGGTTTCGCTGGCCTTGCCGCCGACTTCGTTCATCTGCAGCGTCAGGTTCGACATCTCGCCGGCGGTAGCCAGCGCGGCGTCCCGCTGCTGGTTCGATCCGGCAGCCACCCGCCGCGCATCACCGATCAGCTGCTGTGAAGCGTTGCCGACTTCGATAGAGTTGAACAACAGCTTGCCGACGATGATGGCGAAGCTATCCATCAGGCGGTTGTAGTCGGCAGCGACCAGCGCCAGCTCGTCACGGCCGCTGGCGGCTGCACGCCTGGTCAGGTCGCCATCGGCGTAGGTCCCCGCGATCACCGCACGCAGTCCCTGCAGACGGCCCAGGAGATCCCGCTCGAGCACCACGGCGATGGTGACTGTGGCGAGCAGCAGCAGTCCTGCTGCCGGCAGCCAGCCCTGCATGCCGCCGCCAAGGACCGAATGACCGAACCAGCCCGCCCCGGCAGTGAGCAGCACCAATAACAGCATCGCAGCACGCATTCTCCACGCCAGTCCCCGCATCGTCGTCTCCTCATCGTCGCTTCAGCGCTCTTCATCATCAGTGGAACGGCAGAAAACGCCCCACCTTTAGCTCCTTCGCCGGGCGTGTGAGATCGCTGTCGCAGTTGCCGCCCACCGACGGCCTCGCCGCCTCGCGAATGGCGACGTCCGCGCCCCCTCTCGGCGCTCAGCCGGCCAGTGGTTCGTGGATGGTCACCCGCGCCGCACGGCCGCGAACCGCCACGCGGTCAAGTTCGCGGCACGGCCAGTCGCCCAGTTCCTGTCGCGTCGCCTCACCGATGATCACCCCGGCATCATAGTGCGTCGACAGTCCCTGCAGGCGTGCCGCCAGGTTCACGGCGTCGCCGAGGACCGTGTAGGCGCGTCGATGGCGCGAGCCCATGTCGCCGACGACCATCGTGCCGCTGTTGATCCCGATGCCGATCCGCAGAACGGGCCAGCCACGCATTGCCAACCGCTGATTGAGGGCCGGCAGTGCCGCCTGCATCGTCAGGGCAGCTGCCACCGCGTGGCGCGCATGCAGCGGGTCGGCGACCGGTGCGCCCCAGAAGGCGACGATGGCGTCACCGACGTACTTGTCCAGAGTACCACGGTGCGCTCGAATGACATCGGTCATCGCCGACAGGTACTCGTTCATCATCGCTGCCAGCTCGCCAGCCGGCATCTGCTCGGCAATCGTCGTGAAGCCGCGGACGTCTGCGAAGAGCACCGTCAACTCGGCATTGCGACCGCGCATGTCGTAGCGCTCCGGATCACGGCTCATCTCATCAACGAGTTCGGGAGGAACGTACTGGCCAAACAGCACCGCCAGCCGACGACGCGCGCGCGACTCGATGAACGAGCCAAAGAACAGTTGCAGCGCCAGCAGCAGGGTCAGCAGACAGAGGCTCGCAGCAGCCGGCAGAACCAGGTCGGCAGTCGCCCAGGCCAGGAGGTTGAGGACGGCCAGTACCAGCACGAGTACGAGCGTAAGGCCGACCGCTGCCGGTGGTGACAGTCGAGGCAACAGCGGCAACAGAATCAGGGCGAGAAGCGAGAGCACGGCCGCTTCGACAAGCGTCGCCCACGCTGGCGCATGCGGCAGTTTGCCGGCCAGCAGCCCGGCGAGCAGGTTGGCATGCACCTCGACTCCCGGCAGAGCCTCGTTGACCGGCGTCACACGCTGATCGAGCAAGCCTGCGGCACTGCCGCCAAGGAGAACGATCCGCCCACGTAGAGCGTCGGCGGGCAGCCGGGCGGCGGCGACATCGGCCGCCGAGTGATGGCGAAAGCCGTCCGCCACCCGACGAAACGGCAGCAGCACGGTCCCCTGTCGATCGACCTCGATGAGTCGCGAACCACGACTGCTGGACAACTCGATGGCAACCAGCGATGGCGAAGCGGACAGCCAGGGAAGCGGCTCGGTGAAGTGCAGCCGCAGCGCCGGACCGCCAAGGAGCAAATGCGCGATGACCAGCGGCAGCGCACCGTGGACCTGCCCCGCATGCTGCGCCAACAACCAGCCGCGGCGGACCACGCCATCGGGATCGACCGGGGCACCGAGGAAGCCGCCGCCCGCGGCTGCCCGCTGCAACACCGGCAGGTTGCCACCGTAGCCCGGCCAGTCGGTCAACCCCGCGGCCCGCGCGAGCTCGGCAGCGCCGATCGGCAGCGCGGGCGGCAGGGCACCGCTCGTGGTCGCAGCCACACCGCTCGACAGATGAAAACCGAGCACCACCGGATGTCGGCGCAGGACTTCGGCGAGCCGCGCGTCGTTGTCGAGCAACGGCCGCAGGTCGTCGACCACTGAGCGAAAGGCAGCGTTCTGCCGCAGGGGTCCGCGTGCCAGCGCCTCCAACACCGGCAACCCGGAGCTCTCGTCGGCCTCCGCGAGGATGAGGTCGAGCCCGACCAGCAGCGCGCCGTAGTCGGAAAACATGCGCTCGACCAGATCGGCCAGCCGCGCACGGCTCCACGGCCAGCGTCCGAGTTCCGCCAGCGAGCGCTCGTCGATATCGACGATGACGATGCTGCTGTCGACCGGCGCCTGCGCGAACCAGCGCACGCGGGCATCGTACAGGGCGGCATCGAGTCGGTGCAGCGCGCCGATCTCGAAGCAGCGCAGACTGTGCGCCAGGAGCACGCCGAGCAGCAGCAGCCCAAGCACGCCGCGCCAGACGGCAGGTGACAGGCCCCGTCCGACTGTCGCCGCGAAGTCAGCGAAGCTTGATCTCGACACGGCGATTGCGCGGCTCGGCTACCCCGTCCTCGGTGAAAACGACCGGATCGCGTTCGCCGCGACCGACGACGCTGATCGAATCCGGCGCAACGCCGGCCCGGATCAATTGTTCACGCCCCGCCTCGGCGCGGCGCAGCGACAGCCGGTCGTTGACCGCGGAGTTTGCCACCCGGTCGGTGTGGCCGATGACGATCGCCTCCGCCGACGGCAGCCTGGCGAGTTCGTCGCGAATGATCGGCAACTTGCTGCGCGACTCGGGTGTCAGGACGGTCGTTCCAGTCTCGAAGTGAATGACGTAGATGCGCGGGCGCGCCGGTTGCATGTCGAGCAGCCGGCCATAGGACTCGCGCACCATGCGCGGACTGCTGGTGAGCCTGCTCGGCGTGCCACCGCGAACATCGACGCCACTGTAGGGTTCGGCGAGCAGGATCTCGCCACTGGCAGCCGTCACCGAAAGCGCGCCGACGTGACCGTCCGGCCCGGGCAGCAGCACGACGTGATCGGTCACCCGCGAACAGCCGGCCAGCGTCAGCCAGAGAACCAAGTGGCCGATCCGGACGCGGCTCAATCGCCCTCCCCACGGGCTTCGATGATGAATTCGGTGCCCCTGATGCCGAGAACGACGTTGGGTGTCCTGAAGCGCACGTTCTCGGGAGTCTGCCGGGCAAGCAGACCGGTCACCACACTCAGCGTACCCTGCAACAGGGTAGCCAGCATGTTGCCTTCGCGTGTCGTCGGGTCGAAGCGGAAGTCGTTGATCAACAGCGTGCTGTTCGGCCCGGCGGTGAGCAGGGTGTCATCAGCAAGCGTGATGCCCACTGCGCCGTCAACGCCGGTACGAACCCGGTCGCCGACCTGCACCGGGCTGCCCACCTGCACCGGCAGCGTGATCCCGGCACGCTCCAGGTTCACCCTGCCTTCGAGTCGTTTGACCTTGCCGACGGGCAAGGCTGCCTCGGCACCGGCAACCGATGCGCAGAGCAGCAGCAGAAACGGCAGGCGATGACAGAACCTCAATGCGGGAACCTCCATCCGGTCAGCAGGGCGGGGGTCGACGAAAGCCTGCCGACGCCGTGTACAGCACCGGCGCAGCCTGCGGCTGCAAAGCCGGCCCGCTCACGCGAGCGCCACCGGCCTCACAGGTGGCCGGTCGACATCTGGCTTCGAGTCAACGCGCGCGATAGAGCAGGGTCGGATGAACCTCCTGCAGAATCTTTTGCATCGCCCGGCGCCGCTGCAGATTGAGAATGATCGGCGAGCGGGTGTTGGCGCCAATCGCGCCTCCGTCGGCCGCACCGCGGTAGACGATGATCACCACCGCCGCGTCCTCGGGACGCTCCAGTTCGAGCTCGGCGCAGTCCTCGTCGGACAGTTCGATCTCGTACTCGAGGTCCAGCGTCTCGGGAGCAACGATCGGGAAGGCAACTGCTACATCGTCCAGCGACTGCAGCCAGAAGACTGCCGGTTGCGGCCCTTCCTCATGGAAGAAGGTGAAGCGCCGGCAGTCGGGAAAGCCTGCAGGACCCACCGCGAAGGTGAAGACGGTCTGCGGATCGACCGGCACATCCTTGAGCCCAAAGCGTTCGAGATCAATCTTCATCGCTTACCCCCCAACGTACTGCGAGATGCAACCGCCCAAAGGAGCAAATTTAACCTTTTTCCCGGCTCTGCGGCAAATCGTCT
This sequence comes from Candidatus Accumulibacter similis, assembly GCA_013347225.1. Lineage (NCBI taxonomy): Bacteria > Pseudomonadati > Pseudomonadota > Betaproteobacteria > Candidatus Accumulibacter > Candidatus Accumulibacter similis. Next base: position 4,705,472 of record CP054595.1, read on the forward strand.
TCACTGCCGGTCGCCGCCGGGGCACAAGCCAGCCGCCTTGAGTTTTGCTGCACGATTCTGCATAGTTCGCGCTGTTTCGCGGCACCGCCGGCAGCGCCGTGGGAGCCCGGCCAGGCACGTATCGGCAGCACTGACCGTTTCCGGGCGTCTTCCGATCGTCGCCGGGTGCAGTCGCAGGGCGCATCCGCAGCGACCTGCTCGCTCCACCGTCAACCAACCAAGGCCCGCAGAGCCCATGCTTCGCTTCGAAGATCGAGATGTCCCCCACCTGATCGCAGAAAGAATCGCCGACGAGATCGGCTGCCGCCCGCACCAAGTTCTCGCCGTGGCCGCCCTCCTCGACGACGCTGCCACCGTGCCCTTCATTGCCCGCTACCGCAAGGAGGCCAGTGGCGGCCTCGACGACTGCCAGTTGCGGCTGCTTGAAGAGCGGCTGCGCTACCTGCGCGAGCTTGAAGAGCGGCGCAGCAGCATCCTTGCGTCGATCGACCAGCAGGGCAGGCTGACAACCGAACTGGCGGGCGAGGTCATCGCCGCCGAGAGCAAGCAGCGCCTGGAAGACCTGTACCTGCCGTACAAGCCGAAGCGACGCAGCAAGGCACGGTTGGCCCGCGAGGCCGGCCTCGCCCCGCTCGCCGAACTGCTGCTGGGGGCGCCGACGCACTCACCGGAAGCCGAAGCCGCCCGTTACCTGAACCCTGACGCGGGTTTCGCCGACGTTCGCAGCGTCCTCGATGGCGCGCGCCAGATCCTGATGGAACGCTTTGCCGAGGATGCCGCACTGCTCGGCGAACTGCGCCGCCACTTCGAGGAGCACGGGCACCTGAAGGCGACCGTCGTCAGCGGCAAGGAAAGCGAAGCTCTCAAGTTCCAGGACTACTTCGACTACTCGGAGGCGCTGCTCGCGATCCCCTCGCATCGCGCCCTGGCACTCTTCCGTGGCCGCAACGAAGGGCTGCTGCAACTCAGCCTGCTGCTTGACAGCGACCTGGATCCGACCCGGGCCGGCATGCGCAATCCCTGCGAGAGCCGCATCGCACAGCATTTCGGCGTTGCGGATCGGGGACGGGCAAGTGACGCATGGCTCGCCGAAACGGTCCGCTGGGCCTGGCGAATCAGGATCTCGCTGCACCTGGAGACGGAGTTGTTGGCGGCGCTGCGCGAGCGTGCCGAGAAGGAAGCGATTCGCGTCTTCGGCAGCAACCTGCACGACCTCCTGCTTGCCGCCCCGGCCGGCCAGCGGCCGACGATGGGCCTCGATCCAGGGCTGCGCACCGGCGTCAAGGTCGCCGTCGTCGACGCCACCGGCAAGCTGCTCGCCAGCGCCACCATCTACCCGCACGAGCCCCGGCGCGACTGGGATGGCGCGCTGCACGTTCTGGCGCTGCTCGCGCAGCGCCATCGGATCGACCTGATCAGCATCGGCAACGGCACCGCCTCACGCGAGACCGACCGCCTGGTCGCCGAACTCATCCGCCGCCATCCGGAAATGGGGCTGCGCAAGGTCGTCGTGTCGGAAGCCGGTGCTTCGGTCTATTCGGCCTCGGAGTACGCCTCGCGCGAGTTCCCGGAGCTCGACGTCAGCCTGCGTGGCGCGGTGTCGATCGCCCGCCGCCTGCAGGATCCGCTCGCCGAGCTGGTGAAGATCGATCCGAAAGCAATTGGCGTTGGCCAGTACCAGCACGACGTCAGCCAGAGCCGGCTGGCCAGGGCGCTCGATGCCGTCGTCGAGGACTGCGTCAACGCCGTCGGCGTCGAGGTGAACACGGCATCGGTGCCACTGCTGGCGAGCGTCTCCGGACTCAGCACGACCCTGGCGGCGAACATCGTTGCCCACCGCGACCGCCACGGCCCGTTTCGCAACCGCCAGGAACTGCGGCAGGTGCCGCGACTCGGCGAGAAGACTTTCGAAATGGCTGCCGGCTTCCTGCGCATCCACGGCGGGGACAATCCACTGGATCGATCGGCAGTCCATCCGGAAGCCTATCCCGTGGTCCAGCGAATCCTCGCCGACACGGGCCGCAGCATCGGCGAGCTGATCGGTGACGCGAAGACCCTGCGGGCACTGCAACCCGAGAAGTACATCGACGGTCGCTTCGGCCTGCCCACCGTCGCCGACATCATCCGCGAACTCGAGAAGCCGGGTCGCGACCCACGTCCCGAGTTCCGCACTGCGTCCTTCCGGGAAGGTGTCGAGACGATCAAGGACCTGCAACCGGGAATGATTCTCGAAGGCGTCGTCACCAACGTCGCCAACTTTGGCGCCTTCGTCGACCTCGGCGTCCATCAGGATGGCCTGGTCCATATCTCGGCGATCGCCGAGCGTTTCGTCAAGGATCCGCGGTCGGTCGTCAAGGCCGGCGACGTGGTGACGGTCAAGGTGCTCGAAGTCGACCTCGCAAGGAAACGCATCGCGCTCAGCATGCGCCTCGCAGACGAGCCACCCGGTGTGGCGGAGATGGCGGCAGCGATACCCTCCGGACGAGTACGGCAGCGCCAGCAGAAGCAACCCGAACCGGCCAGCGCAATGGCCAGCGCCTTTGCCCGGCTACGGCAGTGAAGGGAGCCCGCTTCGCCGCTGCTGCAAAGCACCCTGGACCGCTGCAATCGTGACGGCAGAAGGCCAAGGTAGAATGTCCGAGGCCATCTTCCCGGACCACGATATGGTCAGGGACGACACAGTGGTGCCAGCGGCAGCCTCAAGTGCCTTGCTCCGACGACCGGCCGCTTGGCTGCTGCCTCTGAGGCCTTCGCTGGTGATCCACGATCAGGCCAAAGAAAATGTCGACACTGCAACCCAGTCGCTGCGCAGCGTGCAGCAGGAATTCGTGTTGCCGGCTCCGGATGTTGACCCGACAGACCTCAGCCTGGTTGTTGTCAGCGTCCGCGTCGACCGCTGCCTGCGACGGTAGCGATGCCGCCAGCGCGGCATGATCCGCGATATACATCGTCAGCAGATGGCGCGCGGCCGCGGACAGACTGACCCGTTGCGCGTTCGCGATCTCGCGCAGTGCCGCCAGTTGCCGGCCACGAAACTGCACCGTGATTTGCCTCCAGTCAGCGCCCGGTACGGGCGAATTTCCCGGCTGAGTGCGCAGCGCGACCATTCCAGGCGCCTCGCCAAGGGGTGGCTGCCGCACCACGTCCCGCCCCCGGCCGCTCACCAGGCGCATCACCGGCCGCTCCAGAAGGCCGAAGGACAGCGCCGCGACCACCATTGATCCAGCCAGACTCAGCGCCGCGAACAACCACCAGAAATGGGTCATTGACAGACCGGCCTGCCCCAGCAGTCTCGCGACAAGCTTCTGGACCGGATAGTGGAAGATGTAGAAGCCATACGAGATCAAGCCCAGCCAACGCAGGGGAGCGGTTTCCAGGAGACCCCTGGCGAGCCTCGAGCGCGGCGTAACGTAGATCATCGCGGCCAGCAGCAGCGGCACGAAAGGCCAATTGTAGTGACCGTGGGGTGCTTGCAGCATGTCGTCGAGCGGCGTGCTCAGTACCAGCAGCACCACTCCGGCGCATGACCAGAAAGCCCAGTCGGCTCGCGACCCGGCAGCACCAGAGGATTGGGCACCGCTGCCACGCGCGCCGAGCACGAAGAGCAGTGCAGTGGCGATGCCGATCAGGAAGTAAGTCGCATGCGCCAGGGTCGAATAGGTCAGGACGAAGCTGCCCGGCCCCGAGATGTAAAGCGAAAAGGGCCAGATCAGGCTGACCTGGATCGGCCACTGGCCACGCGCCAGCAAGAACGACATCAGTCCGTAGTTTGCCAGATAGGTACCGACGACGAGCAACGAAACCGCGGTCAGGGCAGCCTTGGCAGAAAGTCGACGCAGACCCAGCATCAGCAACGGCAACACGAGATAGAACTGCATCTCGACCGCCAGCGTCCAGAAGGGCGCATTCAGGCTGAGGATGTTCCAGTCGTTGAGGTTGTAGAGAAAGACGATGTGCGAAAGCACGTTGTTGATGCTTGGTGCGCGCCCAGTCGCCAGCATGATGCCAAGCAGACCGAACAGACACAGGTAGTAGGCCGGCAGGATGCGTGCCAGGCGACGGACGAAATAGCTCCCGACATTGACCGTCGGTCCAGACCCATGCACCTGACGCCAGAATGGCATGGACAGCAGAAAACCGCTGAGGACGAAGAACAGCGCGACGCCTGTATTGCCATTCGCCAGCCAGCGGCCGAGATCGAACGGTCCGAGGTTGGCATCCAGCCCCGCCATTTGATTGAAATGCACGCCGAAGACGGCCAGCGCCGCAATCGCACGCAGTCCGTCCAGGCCGGCGAGGCGATCATTTTGCGCCGGTGTACCGACGGCCGGCGGCGCCGGCGACGGTGGAAGATGTACAGCTGCGGGTACCCGGAGGCCAGTTGACGTCGGCCGCGCACTGGAATGCCTGTCGATCGAGGCGAGACCGCCGGCCGCAATCGCAGCCAGCAGGAGATCAGTGATGTCGGGGCTGCCCCGCAGCGATACGATCTGCGCCGCCTCCTGCATGCCGACAGCCAGGAAGACAACGCCGCCCGCCCCCAGCCACGTGCTGCCGCCGGAACGGAACAGCCACACCGAGCCACCGTAAAGAAAGAGTTTGCGCAGCAGCGCCGCCGAGTTTGCTGACATGTTTCCTTCGAGGAGGCTCGCGAAGGGTACCCAGTGGAAGTCTCTCGCCCATACCGAAGCCTCCCAGGGGAGCAGATTCGAGCCGAGAGTCGCCGCCAGCAGCAGCACGCCAAGTGCCATCGGCTTCAACCACGACCGCGCAACAAGCCAGACCAGCCCGGCAGCCACGCTGCCAGCGACCTCACCGGGTGTTATCTCGCCACTGACGATGAATGGCTGTGGCGCAAGTACCGCGAGCGGCAGAAACGGCAGCAGCTTGCCCAGTCGGGTACCCGGGAACTGACGGTCCAACATGTGGAGGGCGGCCAGCCATGCCGCGAAATACAGCACGGCTTCCGGGATCGAGGCGACCGGCTGCAGCAGCAGCGGCTTCAAGGCTGTCCTGACGACCGACAGGTCCAGGGTTGGCACCAGTGGCACGAGTTGCGAGACGACCCACATCCCGGCAAGGTACAGGGGAACATCGAGTCTCCGTGCCGACGACAAGCCCAGAGCCAGTCGGCTCACACGAGGGATGCGGGCGATCAGCACGCCAACCGCGATCCCCATGGCGTTGAGCCCGACATCGACCAGCGACGGGTCACGCGTCGGCAAGGCCAGTTGCCCCAGTTGCAGAACCAGGGCCAGGGCCAGGCCGGCCACGGCGAGCCTCACGATTGGCGCCGCATCGTCTTCCTGGCGCAGAAAAGCGAGCGATCCGAAGAAACCGAACGGCACGAAGAGGGCGAAGTTGCCGAGCATGTCACCGCGCATCGTCAACTGCAACGACCCCAGCGTGGCCAGCCGGCTGCGCACGTCGACAGCCGACAGCGCGGAGAAGTCGAAGGGGTAAAGCGAACCATAGACGATCAGCAGCGTTGCCGCTGCAAAGATCAGCTTCATGCTGCTGGCACCCCGAAGCTGCCTTGCCCAGGTGGACCTGCCGCCCCTGCGGCCGGTCGCCACCCCGGTATCGTCAGTCTCAGACCCGGCGCAAGCAGCAGACAGAAGACAATCTGTATGCCGGCCCACGCGGCAATCGTGGCAGCCACGGACCAGTCACCAGCCCGATCGCCCGCCAACAGGAATTGCAGAGCGGAGAAACGATGACCGTACTTCTCGACGGCCATCTCCAGACCCTGTGTCGCAGCCAGAAGGCCGACGGGGAAGAGCAACACGCTGAGAAACAGTGCGAGCAGTGGCGACAGCAACCCGATCATGCATCCCCAGGTCAGCGCCGCGCCCAGTGCCAGCACAAATAGCGCCACGTACAGCCAGGCCATCGCCGGGATGCCAAATGCCGATCTCTTTGCAATCAGTTCCACCACGTTGCTTGTCACCGCATGGTCAACAACGATCAGTTTGCACAACCACAGCATGCCAATGGATATCCCCAGCAGGAGCAGCCCGCCAGGCGCTCGCCGCCCGTAAGAAACATAGTTTCCGAGCAGAATCACGGCGAGCGAGACCAGGATCGGAATCGGCGCATAGATGCCGATGTAGCGGCCACCCATCTCGACGTAGTCCGCCAGCCGCGGGTGCAGGGCAATCGCCTGCTGCGCCGCCGGCGGCAGGGTCTGGGCGACCTGCCAGCCACTCTGTGTCCACACCGGCGCACCAAGGATGTCGTGCAGGCTTTCCGGGGTGACGCTCAAGCACAGAGAGGCGAAGCTGGTAACGCTCACCGCGACGGCAACCAACGGTGACAGCAGGACGGCTGCGGGCCACCGCCGCATGGACAGTGCCATGAGTCCACTACCGATGCCATGCCAGCAGATCCAGAGGCCGAACATCAGCCAGTTGAGCGGGTTGCCACCGCGCCACATGAGTTCTCTTAGGTTGCCGGGTGCTCCGGGCAACCGTCCGAGCAGACCGACCATGGCACCGAGGAGAAATGCAACAACGATCAGCGGCAACCCAAGGCGCAACCAACGCCGCCAGGCACGGCCGAAAGACAGCATGGGCATTCCTCACTGACAGGTTAGGACCCCGATGACGTCAGGCCGCTGCGCGCGCCGGCGGACTCCCCACCACCCGACGCCCGGATCGCAGACGGCCGTCTGCGATTCATTGCACCTTGGTCCTGCAGGAGGGGGGCTGGATGGCAAGAAAGCCGGATGTCCCGGAAAAAAGTATATGGGCACCGATGCACGGCCGTCAACGCGAGCGGCAGACGCGACCTTCCCGATCGACCGCCAATCGGTCGCACCGGACCGCGGGCCTCGACAGGGCGCTGGGCGAGCGCGCGGCAAGACGGGAACCCCGTGCAGACGCGCACCCGTTTCGTCCGGCAAACATTGATCGACTCCACGGTGCTGCCGTGAGCGATACGATCGGCAAGCGCAGCAACGAGTGAAATCCCGCACAGCAAGGAGCATCAGTTTAGCGTAGCATTCAACGCTGACCGAGGCGACCCCATCCGGAAACCCGAGCATGACGGCTCCGGCAAGTGTCCCCGGGGTTCGTTTCATGTTTCGCGAACGAGGAGATGGCTCACTGCCAGATGATCGCTGCCGGCTTATCGGGCTCCCGGGGCGACCGACAACACCGCCAACCCGGCCCGGCGAACCCGAAACCAATGAAAGCAAGATTATCCGGCCACCTGGATCTGACCGAACTTCTCGGCTCCGCAACGTCTCCGGAACTGATGCGGTCGATCGCGCTGCAGGGCGAGCACGTGGCGCGCGACGATCGCGCCATCTGCTCGCTGATGGGCTCGCCTGGCTACAGCGCGCACAGCGATGCCGAAACGGCGCCACCCGCAGCTCTTGCTGCCGCAATGCTATCGGGTTGGCACAAACATGGTGTCGATCTCACCTCGCACATCAGCGGTGGCTACGCGCTGGTCATCGTCGACACCGTGCGTCGGTCGATCTTCCTCGCCGTCGACCGCTTCGCCATCGAGACCCTGTGCTATTTCACCGACGGCAAGACCCTAGCGTTCGCCGACCGCGCCGACTGCATCCCAGGGCACGACCAGCAACTCGACCCGCAGGCAATCTTCGATTACCTGTACTTTCACATGATTCCGGCGCCGCGGACGATCTTCCGCCAGGTACGGCGCTTGCCGGCAGCGCATGCGCTGCTCGTCGACGACCAGGGTGTGCGCGAGATTCGCCACTGGCCCTTGCGTTTCGACGAGCAACGTCGTCCTTCCTTCGATGCCGCACGCGACTCGTTCCGCAGCCTGATCCGCGACAGCGTTGCCGAACAACTCGCCGGGCAGCAACGGGTCGGCGCCTTTCTCTCGGGCGGCACCGACAGTTCGACCGTCGCCGGCATGCTCTGCCAGATCACCGGCACGGCGGCACCGGTGTATTCGATTGGCTTTGACGCCGAAGGTTACGACGAAATGGAGTATGCCCGCATCGCCGCCCGGCAATTCGGCTGCGAGCACCACGAGTACTACGTGACACCATCGGATCTCTTGGCGAGCATCCCGGCCGTGGCCCAGCACCACGATCAGCCGTTCGGGAACTCGTCGGCTCTGCCGGCCTACTACTGCGCCCAGGTCGCCAAGAGTGATGGCTGCAGCAGGATGCTGGCGGGCGACGGCGGCGACGAGTTGTTCGGTGGCAACTCCCGTTACGCCATGCAGCGGCTGTTCGAGTTCTACCACAGCGTACCGCTGCCGATCAGGCAGGCGATCGAACCGATGTGTGCAGACGGCAGCCCCTTGCGCCGAATCCCCGGCCTGAAGCAGGCGACCGGCTACGTGCGTCACTCACGGGTGACACTTCCAGCCCGGCTGCAGAGCTTCAACCTGCTCATGCAACTCGATCCGGCGCAGGTGCTCAACGCCGATTTCCTGGCCGGGGTCGATGTGCATGAACCGGTCCGGCACATGCAGGCGACTTGGGACGAATGCCAGGCCCGCAGCCTGATCAACCGCATGCTGGCCTACGACTGGCGCTATACGCTTGCCGACAGCGACCTGCCGAAGGTCCGCGGGGCGACGCAGATGGCCGGGATCGCGGTTGCCTATCCGCTGCTCAGTGATCGCCTGACCGACTTCTCGATGAACCTGCCACCGGACTGGAAGCTTCGTCGCTTCAAACTGCGCTGGTTCTTCAAGGAAGCCTTGCGCGGCTTCCTGCCCGAAGAAATCATCAGCAAGAAGAAGAAGGGGTTCGGACTGCCGTTCGGCGTCTGGACAACGCGCAATCCGGCGCTGCTCGAACTGGCCAGGGACTCGCTCGATACGCTGGCAACGCGGGGGATCGTCCGCCGCGACTTCGTCGACAGGCTTCTGCGCGAGCATCTCCCGCAGCACCCGGGCTACTATGGAGAGATGGTATGGATCCTCACCATGCTAGAGCAATGGCTCCGCCGCAACGCCAACGCAGCCTGACGAGGCAGCCGCTGGCACTGCCCTGGTTCGGGCCGTGGGCAAGTCGGGCGCCCAACGCGGCGGCGGCACCTGCAACGTTCATGCCCCTACGACCGTCGCCGAGGAACCGACCATGAAGCGTGTCCTGATGATCGCCTACCATTTTCCGCCCCTGGCAGGCAGTAGCGGCATTCAGCGCACGCTCCGGTTCGTTCAACACCTCCCGGGATACGGATGGCAGCCCCTGGTCGTCACTGCTGATCCCCGCGCCTACGAACGAACGAGCGATGACCTCCTGCAGGAAGTCCCGACCGGCACGGTCATCCATCGCGCCTTCGCCCTCGACACCTCCCGTCATCTCGCCATACACGGCAGGCACTTGGCGTGGATGGCACGTCCGGACCGATGGGTGAGTTGGAGGTTCGATGCCGTGCGCACGGGTCTGCGCATGATCAGGGACTACCGACCGGATGTCATCTGGTCTACCTATCCCATCGCTACAGCCCACCTGATCGCAGCTCAGCTCCACCGGCGGACGGCGGTGCCATGGCTGGCCGATTTCCGCGATCCCATGGCGCAGGAGGGCTATCCGGCGAACCCGCGTACCCGGGAGAGTTTCATTCAGATAGAGAGCACGGCAGTGCGCGAGGCCAGGTTCAGCACCTTCACGACGCCGGGTGCCGCACGTGAGTATCGCCGGCGCTACCCCGAGGCGGCTGCACGCATCGTCGTCCTGGAGAATGGCTACGACGAAGAGAGCTTCCCCTCCACGGCGCCCACGGACCGCCCACCCGAACCCCTGAATGCCGGCCAGTTAACCTTGCTGCACAGCGGACTGGTATACCCGATGGAGCGCGACCCGACGCAACTGCTGAGAGCTCTGCAGACTTTGAAGGAGACGGGAATGCTTGCGCCGGGACAGCTCAAGATTCGCTTCCGGGCCGCGGTTCATGATGCCATGCTGACGCGAATTGCCCGGGAGCATGCGGTCGATGACTGGATCGAATGCCTGCCGGCGGTGGGCTATCGGGCAGCAATTGCAGAGATGCTGCGCGCCGACGGACTGCTGGTTCTGCAGGCTTCGTGCTGCAACGCACAGATCCCGGCCAAGATTTATGAGTACCTGCGTGCCCGTCGACCGATCCTGGCGCTCACCGATCCTGCCGGCGACACCGCGGCAACGTTGCGGGCAGCGTGCGTCAGCCACGTCGCACCGCTCGACTCGGCAGAGGCGATCGCCGCCCAGCTCATGGCTTTCGTCACCGAGCTGCGACAGGCGACGGCAGCACCGCCATGCCCCGAGATCGTGCGCCAGGCGTCGCGCCGGGAACGGACGGCCGAGTTGGCCCGCCTGCTTGAGGCCTGTCAGGGCAGTAGCGCGTGAACCGGCCTGCCAGATCCGAGAAGACGCCTGCCGGCCAGCGCTGGCATGGACAGCGTGGGCCTGGAACAAGGAGAGAGAAATCGGCAAGCACGCCGGTCGAACAGGAAGCCGTGGCTTGTCCATACCGCATGGGGCGACACTTTCTCGTGTCTCGACCCTCAGTCTGAGCGACTGCTAGACCGGCCGCCGTCGGTAATACGGCAGTGTGCTCGAGCCGACCTTCTCGTACCCCAACCCGATCAACCGATCGGCGAACACCGCACCATCATGCCCGGGGACCCGATGCAGCTCGACGGTGATCTGTCGAATCCGCTGCGCAGTATCTGCAGACATCGTCCGGACGATCTCGTGCTCCGCGCCTTCGCAGTCAAGCTTGAGATAATCGCAGCCGCGCACTCCGTGCGCGGCCATAAGTTCCGCCAGGGTCGTGACCTCGACGTCCTGGTCCATGCCAGCGACGACCTGGCCATTTACGGACGTGTAGAAGGAGCTGAACAGTCGATTGCTAGCCGAGTGGAGTTTGAGTGCGCCGCATTCCGCACCGACGGCCAGCTTCAGAGCCGTCACGTTGTTCAGCCGGTTCAGTTCGATGTTGCGCACCAGTTGGCGGTAGGTGGATTCCTCCGGCTCGATGGCCAAGACTCTGCCCTTCGGTCCGACCACACGCGCCGCCAGAACAGAGAAGCAACCGATGTTCGCACCGACGTCGATCACCGTATCGCCTTCCTTGAGCACCTGCCCCGATGCGAGATAGTCGTTGCGCAGCAGGATCTCATAGAAGCCAAACAGATCGCCCACACCGGGCCGCACCTCGATGCTGACGCCGTCATGCCGGCGCAGCACATAGGGCTGGCGCCGCTGCCCCAGACGATCGAGCACCGCGGGCAGCGGATTGCGGACACCCCGCATCAACGAAAGCAGCTTCCTTCCTTCGCCAAGCATGCTGGAACCCTCGTCTGAGGTGGCGGCAGAGCGCATGCTCTGTCGTCGAGTGGACCTTGTGCCGCAGGGCGCCGTGAAGACCCTGCACGGCAAGTGCTGGGAATCGAACGATTGGCAGCCATCCGCCGCGCCACGAGCGACGGTACCAAGCGCTGGTGTAGCCACGACAGCAGACGGCCCTTCACTGGACTGAAGCGCCTCTACGACCGTACCGATGCGGATTATAAACGCCCCGCGTCTTTGGTCAAGGCACTGTGCCATTGGATGAAATTCCTGCACGACGGACGAGTCGGACCCGGAAGCAGTCAAAACGCACTGCCACCGTCGAGCCAACGCAGGAACGGAAGCAGCGTGTGTGCGACGGTCAACCGCGAAACCGGCGCTCGGCGAGTCTGACGATCGTGCCCACGGCTTGTTTCTCGATGCCCGCCTGGCGGCCGGAAACGAGCCAGAGAACGACCAGCACGCTGGGAAAGATCACCACCCCGGCAAGCACTTTCAGCAAGAGAAGCAGCGCAACGGGTGCGTCAACCAGCGACGCGAGGACGGCGAGGATGCCGTACATTGCCAATCCCGCCAGACAGGGACGCCAGAGCGCTCCATAGAGCGTGCCGATCCGGATCATGCAGGACGACGAGACGAAGTGCAGCATCACTGGCAGCACCGCAATCGATACCGCCACACGCGCCATCGCCACACCCTCCATACCCTTGAGATGCGCCGCCAGAAAGGCGATCGGCACCAACAGTGCGAGTTCCAGCCAGGTCTGCGCCGCTGACAGGCGGGTACGCCCCATCACCCACAAAGGCATCTCGAGCGTCAGGACCAGGGACGAGAAGGCGCCGTAGAGAGCCAGCCAGCGCATGGCATCGATCGCCCCCAGCCACTTGCCACCGAGAACGAGCGGCACGAACTCCGGAGCAACCGCCATCAGCCCGAAGCCAACCGAGAAGCACAATGCGGCTATCGCCGCAAGGCTCAGGCAGAACAACTTCTCGAAGTCGTCGCGCGCCCCTGCCACCTTGGACAGCGTCGGAAACAACGCGCGGCGCAGGGGCATGACCAGCTCGGAACTGGGCATCGTCGCCAGTTCGTTGGCGACGTGGTAGCCCCCCATGACGCTCGTGCCGAGCAGGCGACCGACGACCACCTCATCGGTCTTGCGATTGAGGAAGCTACCAACTCGGGAAATGATCAGCCACTGCGAGAATCCCCACATCTCACGCACATGGACCAGACTGAGGCGCGGGCGGTAGGGGTGCATCAGATAGCTCAGGATGACTGCGATGACGCTGCCGCTGGTCATGCCGATGGTCAGCGCCCAATAGTTCTCCAAGCAGTACGCCGAGCCGACGACGATCGCGAAGTTCGCCAGCTTCGTATAGACGGTGAAGCGGAAATCCTTGGCAAAATCGAGCTCCTTGCGGAAGGCGACGACGCCAATGTTCTCGAAACCGCTGATCAGCGGACGCAGCGCGATCACCTGCACGACGCCGACCGTGCGCGGTTCGGAGAACAGCAGCCCGACCCACGGAGCGAACACGACCAGCAGCACGGCGATCAGCAGCCCCTGAATGATCTGGATGGTCCAAGCCGTGTCGAAGTGCTCGCGGCTGTTCGCTCCGGGACGCATCAGGGCGAGATCGACACCGGCATAGCCGACAGTCTCCAGCAGACCGACTGCAATCAGGGCGATCGCGACGATGCCAAAGTCCTCAGGGGCCAGCAACCGTGCCAGGATGACGGTGCTGACCAGCCCGATCAGGCGCGTTGCCCATCTGGCCGCAACCATCCACGCCGACCCACGAACGAGCTGCCGACTGGGCGACAGCGCTTCTTCAGCGCTCGTCATTGCTGGTCAACACAACACCTGCTCGAGAATGGTGTCGATCCGCTGACCAACCTCCTGTCCGTAATTGCGCTTCAGGTACCTGAAAACGACGAGGTAGAGCGGTACTGCGCGGCGGAATCTCGCATAGGGCAGTGCCGACACCGCGCAGGCGCGCGGCGCGAAGAACCACGGGCAGGCTGACGGATCCTCGGTATCGCGGATCAGGCATGCCGACCTCGCGCTCATGCCGGCGACTGAGAGACTGATCATGAAGATGTCAAAGCCGGCAAGCGCCGTCGCACCATAGTCCTCCCAGTCGAAAACCAGCAGGTCGCCGCGCGCCGAACCAAGATTGTTGAGCACGAAGTCACCATGTTGTGGTACGTGGGGAATGTCTGACCACAGAGTCCGGTCGGCCCGCTCCAGAAAACGCAGGGGCGCGCCGCCCGCAGCGGGAGCAGCTGCCAGGAAAGCACTGGCCTCGGCCATGAAACGATCGTGACGGCAGGCGCCCGTAGTGTCGAGAGCTATGGTTCTGGCGGCGGCGAAGAAGCCGATCAGCTGCTCGAGCAGCCGTGTCGATCCACGGGCAGCCGTCAGATCGCCGGCATTCAGCACCCGGTGCTCGCAGGCTGTCGCAATCAGCAGGCTCCAACCGTCAAGCCGCAGGTGGACGAGCGGCTTGGGAGTGCGCTCACGGAAGCGCTCGTGCGCCAGGCAATAGCTGTCGAAGCGTTCGCTGAGATCGTAGTAGAAGCATGCCTGGACGTGATACCACGCGTCCTTGCCAGAATCCCAGACGTCCACCGCAATCGCCTCGCCGCGCGAAACCATCACGTTGAAGACCAGTCTGGCTTGCGCTTCCACCAGCCCACTCGATACCAGGGCCTGCCGGACAAGGTTCAACACGGCCGGCGCCCCCAATAGAAGAGGTGCCGCTCGAGGAGACGGTTGAGGCCCAACTCGACGACCGCCCGACGCACCAGATAGCCGGAGCGGCTCAACGAGGCACGCGAGGACTCCAGCGCGTAGCGGAACGCCCGGCGCGAGGCTTCCCCTTCGACCGCGGCAATGGTACTCGGGGCCTGCGGGTCAGGCCACAGGTTGCACACCTGGATATCGCGGTATCCGGCACCGAGCAAGGTGCCTTGGCACGAAAGCACGCCCAGGGCCGCGACATCGGACGTGCCTGACGTCTCCCCTCCCTTGCGCCAACGCCAGCAACGCGGGCTACTGGCGTTGAGTCCGCAGCCGGCGACCACCCCTCCCGGCCGAAGAATGGATGCAATCCGCATCAGCCACTCGGCGGCGACCTCGCGAGGACGTCGCTGCGGAAACGCCGCCGCCAGATCATCGAGGGTATGGTGCAGGATCGCCAGATCGAAACTTGCCGCGTGAAAGGGGAGCGGCTGGTGGTAGGACGCCTGGCAACTGTGCAGCCGCTTGCTCACTGGCGTCGCGATCGACGACGCGCAGCCGTCCCCCACCAGACGGCAGCTCACCACCAGATCCGCTGGCCACCCGCCATCGACCACCCGCCCATGATCCTGGAGATGAAACTCGATCACGGCTGCACGCTCGAGCACCGCCGGCAACTGGTAGATCGCCCGCAGGCGCGCGCTGGCCAACTCGTAGGGCCGCAGGCCGGTATCGCCCGTCGGCTCGCCGCAAGCACCGTGCTCGATCTCAGGCACGACGACGCGCAACCAGAATCGTATCGGGAGCAACCGGCGCCAGCAGCCGGTGACCAAAGATCGCCTCGCGGCGCAACAATCCACCATCGAGGGTCCGCACTTGCCCCAGCATCCTCGAACGGTACAGCCAGGCGCCGATCGGCACGCTGTTGACGACTTGAAAGCCGTGCTGCGCCAGAAGTCGCTGCAGCCCCGCGTGGGTCAGGTCCATCTCGGGCCGTCCGCCCGTCAAGCGGTGCAACAGTGCGTAGACGGCACGCGGGTTGCGGTGATTGTTGAGAATCAGATAGCCTCCGGGCCTGACCAACCGCGCCAGCACCTGCAGCGCCTGCTGACGCAGCACCGCTTCCGCATTGCCGAAGAACCTGAACGCCGTCGCCAGATCGAAGGTGCCAAGGTCGGCAGCGACCCTGGTCAGGTCAGCTTCAACGAAGCGCACATCGGGACACCTTTGACGCGCCGCCGCCAGCATGCTCGGCGATACGTCGACGCCGATTGCTTCCTGTGCGAAGGGTGCAACGATCTCCGTGATGCGCGCCGTGCCGCAGGCGAAATCGAGATACCTGGCTGTTCCGTCCGGAAACAGCTGCGGCACGATGTGTTGCAGGTGGACACGCTCCATGTCGCACATGTAGGCATCAAATGGCTCCCGGGCAAGATGGCGGTCATAGTTGTCGCCGCGGTCAATGTGGCTCGTCCTGTAGTCGCCGGTTTCCATCGATTCACTGTCACTCATCACCCATCTCCCACTGGCCGAGCAAGAACTCCGGCGGCCGACGCGTGCCGGCAGCAGCAACGCCGCGACGCGGCAGTGCCGTGACTGCAGGCGCCGGCATTCCTCCTGACCGTCGGCTGCCTATCTGCGACCAATTGCGCGCATTTCCCGCAACGCAAACCAGTTCGTCAGCGTGTAGATACCATTCCAGGTCAGAGACAGGCGATCGGAATCACCGTAGATCTCGCGAATGTCCTTCGGCATCGCAGCAATTCCTCCTGCCTGCAGACGGGGTCCGAGAAGCTTGAACTCGTAGCCCCTGCGGCCGTAGCGCACCATGCGTCGCCAGTAGGCGCGGACATCCGCGAACCTGGAGATGGTAAAGGACTCGAAAGTGAAGCCGGCGTCCGCGCAGGGAGCGATGAGCAGGTCGTTCATTGGCTGGGAGGGATCCAGGTCCCATTTCACCAGTGCACCGACCAGGCCATCGTCGCCTTCGAGCCTGAGCGGAATTCTGACGCCAGTCTCTTGGCAGCGTACCACGAAGGAGCCGCGCAAGGCGTAAAGGTTGGCTACCAGCCCTCGCTCACGCAGCAGTTCCTCGCGGTCATGGCGCATGCTGCGCCCCGACGCGGGCGGAACGCCGACGGCCTGCGCCTGCGGTTCGGCTCTCAAGGACCGGACCATTGCCGAAAAGGAGCCTCGAACGGCACGCGCATCACCGTCCATGAAGAAATAGATGTCCTGCCCGGCGCACTGCTGTGGGATGGTTTCGTGGATGAAGACGTTCCAGGCGTTGCACTTGTCGCCCAGCGTGATCGAGACGAGATGAACGCGCGGGTCCTTCTTGCCGTACGCGCGGACGACTTCCTCAGTCCCGTCGGTACACCCGTTGGCCATGACGAATACCTCGAAAGGGCCGTCCGGGTCGGCAGCGAAGATGCTCTCGAGACACGAGCCAATATGTCTCTCCTCGTTGTGAGCGAGGACCATCACGGGCCAGACGGCGCGCGCCGGAGTTACCGCGTCCTGTTCACTGCTATTGATAACGTCGCTCATGGTCATCTCCGTCCTGGCAGTTGGCAATACATTTTCGATACGCTGCAGCGACACGCTGCAGCCTCTGACAGACCTCTGCGACATCTTGGGCCGTCATGTCGGCATAGGCAGGCAATTCGATCAGCCTCGTGCCCAAGTCCGGCGATCCTCGGGCCGAACAGGGTCCACCGGAATAGGTTGCGTAGCCTTGCCGCGTGCAGACTGACTCCTGCCGAAGTTGCCGCTGGCACGACGCGAGGTCGATACCGGGCGGCATGGACACCATGACGCGCGCCAGGTATCGTCCAGGCGAGAACTGCGGCATGTGCCAGGAGCCGCCGACCGACGCCAGCGCATCGGCATAATGGCCGAGAATCCGCAGGCGCTGCTCGCGCCGTCGCGACAATGAGTTCAGCTGCACCATGGCCAGCCGCGCATCCAGGTTCGCAATCCTTCGCGGCACCAGTGCTCGCGATCGGCCGCCCAGGACTTGCTGCCGCAGCCGCTGCCAGCGATAGCTCAGAGACGCGGTGTGCGATTCCAGCAGGTAGTTCCAGACGAAGGCGGCCAGCGCCCGCAGCCGGCCGCCGGCCGGCGGCAGAGCCTCGACCCGCACCCGCGCGAGCGGGAGGAGTTCATTCTCGTGACAGATCAGGGCGCCGCCACCGCCGCTCTCGCCGGTAACCACGCACTTCGACTGCGCGAAGCTGAGCACGCCGAAGTCCCCGAAGGTCCCCAGCATGCGGCCGCCGACGGACTCGCCGACAACCTGCGCCGCGTCGTCCACCAGGAATACCCCCGCCGTGCTGGCAAGGGTCTCGAAGGCTTCGATCTGTGCCGGGCAACCATACATGTGGGCGACGATGATCGCCAGCGTCCTGCTGCCAATCCGCTGCGCACACGCACCAGGGTCAAGGTTGAGGTCGGCGCCGACCTCGGCGGCAAGCGGCAGCAACCCGAGCGAGTTGACGACCTCGATGACTGCCGGACAGATGAAGGCGGGAACGATCACCTCGTTGCGCCCCGGTCGCAACTGGATCATGGCCTCCAGACCGATGCGCAAAGCCGTGCGACCGGAATTGACCGCCAGGACCTGCGGCACATTCAACAACTTGGCAAGTCCGTCCGTCAGTTGCCTGGCGCCCGGACCGCGGCGTATCCGACCGCAGCAGATTGCCGCCAGCACGGCCCGCAGTTCGGCCCAGCCCCAGTCGGCATAGGGTAGACGTTGGTAAGGCATCCCCTACCTCAGCGCCGACAACAGCACCTGGCAGCGTGCGCGCACTCTCTCCAAGGTCAGTACGCACCATGGCAGCGGATCGTTGGCCCGCCAGTAGGCATCGACGATGTCGGCAGCAGGACGGGCTCTGGCGCTGCCCTGTTCCTCGGCCGCCCAGCGGTCAACGACGGGGTCGCGCCAGATCTTCGCTGGCTGCAGATAGTGCCACGGCGGCAACGCAGCCCCGGTTTCCTCGCAGTAGGCTGCGAACGGGATGTTCACGCCATTGACCGTGGCAACCTCCTGCTGGAAATCAGTGCGGCCGACGGTCGGTTCCACCATGTAGAAGCGGCCGTCGCGCGAGTCCCGCTTGTACTCCATGCTGCCCATGCCCACGAAGCCCACCTGGCGGAAGAAGATCGAGGTCATGTCGCTGAGTTCGTCATGATGCTCCGGAGCCGAAATGCAACTCGCAGTGCCGCCGATCCGTGGCGGCCACGAGCGCAGTTTGCGGCCGACGAAGGAAGCCACCGTGCGCTGATCGGCGGCAACATACTGCAGGCAGAAGTAGATGTCCGAATCTTCCCCTTCAATCCACTCCTGGACAATCAGATCGGCGAGCACCGGCGCGATTTCGCGATAGCGTTCCGCTGCTTCGGCAGCCGATGCCACCACGTAGGCTTTCTTGAATCTGTCGCCGTAGCCGTAGTGCTTGAACGCCGGTTTCAGAACGCAGGGAAAGCGCAACTCGCGCAGACGTTGCAAGTCGCTCTCCTGCTGCAGACGAACCGCGGCCGGAACAGGACAGGCAAAGTCGATCGCCAGTTTCTGGAAACCTTCCTTGTGCATCAGGCTCGCCAGTCTTGCCTGGTCCGGCAGAGTGATCAGGTAATCGGGGACAACCTCCTGCCGACGTTCCGAGACGGTCGTGACCGATTTTTCCTCGGTCAGGAAGAGAACCGGTCTGGCCGGCAAGGTCGCGGCAATCGACTTGAGAGCGGTGACCAGCGCCTCGCCTTCCGTCTCGCTCACGACGTGGTGCCGCGGATGGCGACTGTGGCAGGCCGGGCCTCTGCCACTCGATATCAGGACCATCGGGATTCGCCGCTCGGCCAGACTGCGCACGATACCCAAGGCATTCAAGCCGTCGCCAACGACTACCGCAGTCGCCTTGCCTGTCGTCATGAACGAGCCTCCCTTTCGGTGACCGTGGGCTGCCGCTCTGGTCGCAGGAGCGCCAGCGCTTCGTCGATGCCCCGCCGGTTGAAAAGCGCACTCGCTGCCAGATAGGCCACGGCGCCGACCACCGCCAGCAGGAGCAGCAGCGGCAACGGCGGCAGAGCCAGGAGTTCGCGAGCCAGGGCAACACAGCCGTACATGACGCCACTGGTCAGCGCGGATCTGCCCACCGCGCCCATGACTTCGGCGACTTGGAGATCGAGATGCGGACAGGCGCGCACCAGATTCGCAAGGAACACGCACGGAAAGGCGAGCACCCACGCGAGTGCAAGGCCGACGAGGCCAAACTGGCAGCCGATGATGAACGCCAGACACATGACCACGGCCGTAGTGCACGTGTTCCTGAAGCTGACATCGGCGCGACCCACCGACTGCAGGGCGGCGTGGACGATCGGCCCGAGAACCCGCAATGGCATGATCAGACAGAGCAACATCAGCGGCAAGCTGGCACCGACCCAGTTGCGGCCCAGCAGTCCGGCAACGATCTCCGGGGCAACGCTCGACATGCCCCACATCACGGGAAAGCTGACCAGGCTGATGGCACGCATACTCTTCAGAACATAGGGATTGACGCTGCCGCCCTCGCGCTTCACCTTGGACATCGCGGGAAAGGCCACCTGATTCAGAATCGATGCGAGTCGCGAGGTCGGCAGCGACGCGAGATCCATCGATACCGAGTAGAGGCCGAGGTCGTGCCGCCCGAGCAGCTTGCCGACGATCAGTGAGTCGGCCTGTGAGTAGAAATGGTAAACGACCTGGTTGGCAGCAATATCGCGTCCGAAGCGAACGATCTTGCCGCTGCCACTGAAGTCGAACAGCGGCAGACCCTTGTATGGTCGGAGCAGATTGTAACCGGCAGCGCGCAGGGTCGCCATGAGCACACCGCCCCAGGCCAGCGCCCAGACACCGTGTGACGTATAGGCCAGTCCCAGAGTGAGCAGCGAGCCGGCCAGGCTGGACATGAAGTCGACCAGGCTGCGCCCACGATAAGCCATGTCCCGATGCAGCAGCGCACCCGGGATGACCGCAAAGCTGGCCGGGATGAACTGCAATGCCACGACCTGAATGATCGTCTGCAGGCGGGGCTCGCTGAAGAAAATGGCCGCCAGTGGCGCGATGAGCAGCGCCAGGAGGGTGAAGACCCCCAAGTTGGCGAGCAGAGTCACGGCGAAGACCTGGCGCATCTGGCGATCCGACACGTCGCGCTCCTGGATCAGGCTGGAACTCAGGCCAAGCTCGGCGACCAGCGCCAGCAGACTGGAAAAGATCGTCGCCATGGCCATCAGGCCGTAGTCGGCCGGCAGCAGGAAACGCATCACCAGAATGGTGATCGCCCAGGAAGCGATCTGGCTGGCAAACCGCCCGAGAACCGTCCATCGCAACGCGGCGAGTACCTGGCTGCGCAGACTCATCGGGCGTAACCCCGAGCCACGGCTTCGCCTCTCGGGCAGGGCGGCGAGCAACCCGGCGCTGGCACCTCCGGGGCGACCATATGGCTGGCGTCGGCTCGCAGGCCCACCGGTGCCTCGACCGCCGACAGCGGTCTCGCCAGACTGCAGGGTGCCTGCGGGCACTCAGCGGCCATTGGGTGCACCGGTAAGCTGACTGTCCACGGACGCTTCCATCAACTGCGAATCGATACAGAACTTGGCGGCCCAGTTGAGGTACTCGAAGCGCCCGTACTCCCCGTCGACAGGAAAGGAACCGCGGACGCCACCGACCACATCCGGGTTGCCGGTCAGGCAAACCGTTCGCCGGACATATTGGTTGGCACGCCGCGCGGCGTCCCGGTAAGCGGCCTTGCCGGTAAGGCCGTACAGTAGAAGCCAGCAGGCGGCAATCTGGACATTGCCGGTCAGGCACACCCAGTCGACAGTGGGCCGCCAGTTGCGGTCCAGCTTGCCCGGCAGGCGCCCGTCGGGCTCAATGAGCTTGAGGAGCGCGTCGGCTGTCAGCTCGGCGCCGGCCAGCAGGTCGGCTTCCCCGGCAAATCGATAGGCTTCGATGACGCCCCGCAAGACGTAGCCGATCGTGTGGGTATGCGGTTCGGCCGGCGACGAAAGGCTGTTGCTCGCAAACCAGCCGTTGTCCATCTGCTTGCTCATCGCCCAGCGCACCTGCTTCAGTCCCGCCTCGCCAAACCCGAGACCGGGTTCGACCCGTGCAGCCTCGAACAGGCCCCAGGAAACGTGCGTTTCGTAGGCCTTCTCACCGGGGCTGGCGAACGGCGTCGAGTGTTTCCGCCAGCATCCATCCGGATCGAGAGAATCACGCAACCAGGTGGCGGCAAGGATCATCGGCCGACGATAGGCCTCGCCAAAGGCGTGCACTCCGGCCGCCAGCCCAAGGAGAATCTGGCCAGTGTTGAAAGTCACGGGAACGCGTTCGGGGGCGTCCACCTTGCCACCCTGGAAACCACCTTCCGGGAACTGGATGGAGACCAGCCAGTCGAGCATCCGCTGCGCCCGATCGGCGAGAGGCTGGTCGTTGGTCCGTGCCGCAAAGTCGATCAGGGTCGGCACGATGTAACCCGACGTTTCCGGGTAGGAACTGGCCCACCCCCGGAGCAGGCTGAAATCGCGCGCCGAGCCACCATCCCGGTAGGCCGACATGTCCTGTGAGCGCTTCAACCACTCTATTCCCGCCTCCGCGACCATCAGGGGGCCCGCGTCATGCGCCGGCAAGCCGACACGGTCGCACCGCAGCTGCTGCCGGGCTGCTGCCGGCAGACGGCGCTCGTCGATGTAGCGCGCTTTGAAATCAGAGGCAATCTTCTTCAGTGACATAGGAGTTCGCGGCTCTCAAGAATGTTGTGGTTGAAGGAGGAAGCACAGCACGCGGCAAGGATCGATGCGTGGCGCGTTGACGCTGGTCGGCCACGGTCGATCCGCAACGGCAGGCGCTGCGGCCGGATGCGCCCGCCCCGGGCAGGTCCCTCGCTGCCATCCTCGCCTGCGGTAATCCTGCCAGCACGTCATCGCGTGTCCGCCGCCACACTCAGCCGGCCATCTGCGTGCTTGCCCGCCGGGAGTCGTCGAGCAGGTTCCTCAGCAGTCGCACCCCGAAACGCAGGCGTGTCCCATCCCAGGGGGTGAATCGAGGCAACTGCATCAGATCGCTGCCCGCGTCGGCGACGCCCCATGCCGTCGTCACTGCCGCGTCGAAGCCAAGAGCCCGCACGCTGTCAGCATCTTCGGCGCGGTAGTCCAGCGACGGTCGGCCATTGGGGTAGGCGAACAGCCCTACGCGGTCCTGCAGGAGATCCTCCAGGAAATCCCTGCTGCCGACGACTTCACGGCGGACCTCATCGTGGTCGAGACCGGCGAGGATTGGATGGCTCACCGTGTGGGCGCCGATCTGCATCCCCGCCCGATGCATCGCCTGCACCTGCTCCGAGGTCATCATCAGGTCTGCCGGCAGTCGGCAGCCAGCCACTTGCGCCACATGATCGGCCGCTTGGCTGCGCTCGCGTGCCGCCTTGTACTTGAGGCCGTCGAGGAGGACAGCAGTCGTTCGACGCATGGTCTCTGGCGAACTGATGTCGTGTCTGCCAAGCCCGATCCCGGAAAGGTCAAGCGTGTCCTTGCCGCAGTGCCTGACCGACTCGGCGATCGTATCGTTCCACATGCGGCCGCCGTCGATGTAGCCCGTGGCGACGAAGAAGGTCGCAGGAATGCCCAATCGCTGCAGTATCGGCAGCGCGACATGATAGTTGTCCGCATAGCCGTCATCGAAGCTGACCGCCGCCGCCCTTGCCGGCAGGGACTGCTCGCGCAGCCGACGAACGGCTTCGTCCAGCGGTAGAACGTGAAACCAGGTGCGTAGCCAGTGCATCCTCCGTTCGAACGCGATCGCGTCCGGATTCCAGTCAAAGACCGGATCCCGCTGGGCAACGACCCGGTGAAAGATGAGAATGGAGAGACGCCCATTCCTTCCCGCCGGCGACAGCAGGTTGGCTATCGTTCTGATCATGAGGGCGCCACCTGATGCGTCGCTGTTGCTGACGACAATCGTTGTTGAGCGCTCCCCCCGGCCAAGGCCACGGACCCCGCTGCGCCCGCTTTCCAGCCACCAGCATCCAGCCAGCGCTGTGTGACGATCAGGATGACCAGGATGTTGTACGGGAGATCGAAATAAGCGAGTTGCAGGAACGCGCCACCGACAAAGTAGCCGACGAGAGAGACTTGGCACATTCCTGCCAGATGAAACACCCAAGCCAACTCTGCCTTGCCCTTGCTGGCCTTGCGCAGGCGTGCGGCCTGGCGCATCGCCAACCACCAGAGCAGCAGGAAGAGCAGCAAGCCGACATAGCCGTGCTCGCCCAGCACCGAGAAATAGATGCTGTGTGCAACGTGCACACTGCGCGCGCCGGGGGCCCCCCAGATCGCCAAGTTTTGAACATTGTAGATCGAGAAACCACCACCGGTCAGCCGGTCCGCAGCCAGGTTGGCGCAGAACTGCCAGGTCTGGATACGGCCCATGGCTGAGCCATCGCTTTCGTAGGTGCCAATCGTGCTCATGCGATCCTCCCACGCGGAAGGCATGAACGCGATCAAGGCGACTCCGATCACTGCGAGAATGAGACCCGTCGCCACCTTGTTCTGCGACCGCGCCCACAGGACCATGGTCATGGCAGCGATTGCCAGCAGTGCTCCGCGCGACTGCGAACCCAAGGCCGAAAAAGCGCAGAACACCATCAGCAGCAACAGCCCGAGGCGCAGGTACTTGTGGGTGGCGACGGTACGCAGGTAGTTGAGCAGCGGAATCACCATGATGACGGCTACGGCGAGATGATTGTTGTCGGCGATGAAGCTCCCCGCGGGACCCCAGACCCTGCCGCCGCCGCCGGTGGTAATCGTGTAGAGGCCACCCTTGAAGCCATAGAAGCCGATCGAAAGCGCGTTCACCCAGATGAACAGTTCGATGTGCCGGCGCTCGTGCAGGGCCATCAGTGCAATGGCCGTCACCAGCTGTATCTTGAGCACCTTGTTGAGCTGATGCCAGGAGTCCCCCGGATTGAGTGCGAAAGCGGTCGTGATGCACATCCAGAAGACAAACAGAAACAACACGATGACCGGCGGCGACCAGGGCATCCGCAGCTTGTCGCGGGTAATGAACAGCGACAGGAAGATGACCCCGGCAGCCGCCGCTGCGAAGGGAGCATCCTGGGCAAAGCCGAAGGTCAGGCGGTGCGGATTCATGATGCTCAGCCAGGTCCACAACAGGACGCCAATCCACGTATGGCGCAAGGCAATGGGCAGCACGGCGAGAAAGATCCCGACCAGCAGCAGGTCACGCATGGGCAGCGCCCCCATCGCAGCCAGGAGCCTTGACCTGGCTGACCACGTAGCGGAACTTGCCCGAAGACTCGGCGGCAATCGCCGGCACACGCTCGACACGGATCGTGACAGCATCGCCCAGACGGGCCTTGAAGTCGCACACGATACGCTCTTCGGCCGCAGCGTCGAAGGCTGGGCCGGCAACGATGCGGACGATCGTCAGGTCGAGCGACATCTGCTCGATCCGGAAACGCTCGACCCCGGGCAGGTCCCTGACCGTGTAGATCAGCGCCAGGCCGTGCATCACGGTACCGTCGCGGGCGACCACGAAGTCGGTCGTCCGTCCCTGGACCTCTTCCAGCACCGGCAGACCCCGGCCGCAGGCACAGGGCCGGCGGCCGAGAATGCCGACGTCGCCGGTACGGTAGCGGACAAAGGGGAAATCCCCGGTCGCCATGTGTGTGACGACGATCTCGCCGGCTTCGCCGGGCCCAGCCGGCTGTCCGTCGGGGCGCAGCGTCTCGACGACGATGTCCTCGGCACTGATGTGCAGGCTGCCATGCGGACACTCGTGGGCGATGAACCCGGCGTCGCGGGCGCCGTAGCCGTTCGCCACCGGACAGCCAAAGACCTCGCTGATCAGCGCTCGCTGCTCGTCGTAGAGTTTCTCGGAGGTGACGAACGCAACCCGGATTCCGAGGCTTCGCATGTCGCGTTGCTGCCGCTGCGCGTGGCGCGCGATCAACGAGAGGCTCGACGGATAGCCAAACAACATTGCCGGGCGGCAGGCGACGATCGTTGCCACGAAACGGTCGAGATTTGCCGGCGACATCTCGAAGGCCGGCAAGAGCGTGCTGCGCAGCAGCGCGTCGCGCAGGCGGCGAAGCCGATCCTGCGCGCCGAGTTCGATCGGGCTGCCCCAGACCACCAGTTCGCGGTCGCCGATGTCGACCCCCCACCAGCGTGTGGCCCGCCATTTCGCGGCGACATCGTGGCTCTTGCGCTCCTTGCCCATGAAGAAGATCAGTGGTTCACCCGACGAGCCACCGGTGTTGTAACGCGTCAGCGGACCGTGTCCCGTCGCCTGCAGCCGCCCCAGATTCGCCCTGATCTCGGGCTTGCCGAGCAGCGGCAGGGAACGCAGGGCGTCGGTCGAACGTACGGCGTCGACGTCGAAGCCGACGGCCTGAAAGAGGTCGCGGTAATGCGGCACATCGCGGCCGATCCGTTGCAGGAACTCGCGCAGGCGCCGCACCTGCAGCTCTCGAAGCTGCTCGGGCGACCACCACTGGCTTGCCTCGAGCCGCTTGCGCAAGGCGACCGAATCGTGCCCCTTGAGGCGCTCATGCAGGGGAAAGAACAGGCCCGAACAGAGGTCGGTGTAGAGACTCATGACGCGACTCTCCCGCCGGCAACCCGGCTGTAGGCGGCCAGCCATTGAGCACGGACCTGCGGCCAGGCGTAGGATGCCGCCTGCTCGAGTCCGGCCTGCCGCAGCGCGGCCGCCAGTTCGGTGCTCTGCAGCACGCGCAGCGCGGCACGTGCCATCGTCTGCTCGTCACCGACCGCAACCAGCAAGCCGGTGACGCCATCCTGCACGAGGTCCGGTATGCCTCCGGCATCGGTACTGACCACCGGAACGCCACTCGCGAAGGCTTCGAGGATCGAATTCGGCATGTTGTCCACGGTGCTCGGGTTGAGCATGCAGTCGGCCGCAGCGTAGACTGCCGGCATGGCCGCGTTGGCGATGCGCCCGGCGAAGCGGACGCTGTTCCCCAGGCCAAGTTCGCCCACCAGGGTCTGCAGGCGCTCAAGCTCTGGCCCACTCCCCGCCACCGTCAACTGCGCCTGCGGAAGGACGGCGCGGATAAGCGCAAAGGCCCGCAGTGCCGTCGGAATGTCGTAGATCTCCTCCAGATTGCGTGTCACCACCAGATGGGGAGCGTCACCGAAGGATCGTCGGGGCACCGGTGCGAAACGCGACAGGTCGATGATGTTGGGGACCACCTCGGCGCTCAGGCCGTATCTGGCGAAGACCCGTTGCAGGAAGACCGATGGCGTGACGCGCAGCGAGCCCGCGGCCAGCAGGCGGCGGACGTGCCGCGGGGCACGGGCAAGAAAGCTGTCTGCATTTCCTCCCCGGTAGTTGATGATCACGGGGGTGTCGCGCCAGCGGGCAACGACGATTGCGGGGGCAGCGAAGAGATGCCAGGCCCAGCCGGAGTTGGCCAGGACGTGCACCACCGCAGCCCTGCCGATCGCCCGCCAAAGGTGCAGCAGATAGGGCAGCAGGCGAAATCCGGCGCGCAGCACCGGCAGGTGGCCGATCCAGGGCGGTCGATAGGGCGGGTTGGTGCACACGAGTTCCACGCTCACTCCGTCAGCGCGCAGCAGGCGCACCAGTTGTTCGCACTGGTTGGCCATGCCGCCGGATGGTGGCGGCAGCGGGCCGACGACGCAGACCGCCGGCCATTGCTCGCCACCGCCGGACAACGCCAGGCCTGCACTCGCCATCCTCAGCTCCTGCCGCCCCGTTACCAGCAAAGCCCCTCGACGACAGCGCCGATCGCCTGCCGGTCGGGCAGTCCAACCAGGTCGAGAACGATCTGCTCGGGGCGACAGCAACGCACCAGGCTGTCGACGACGTCCTGCCCGCCAAGGCCGAGCACCAGGACTTCCGACTCGGCGATCACGTCCTGTATTTCGGAACGAATCATGTCGCCGATGTGCGGCAGATGGCGCTCGATGAAGCTGCGGTTGGCACCGAGCAACCGCGCGAGGTGGACCTCCGGATCGTAGACGGCCAGTTGCATGCCTTTGCCGATCAGTTGTTCGGCAAGCGTCACCAGCGGACTCTCGCGCAGGTCGTCTGTACCGGTCTTGAACGACAGGCCGATGAAGCCGATCTTCCGTCGGCCGAGGGCAAGCAGCTTGTGGAGCGCCAGGGCGAGGTGATCGCGGTTCGACTGCATGATCCCCGCCAGCATCGGGATCTCGACATCGTGCATCTTCGCCAGATAGGTGGTCGCCCGCAGATCCTTCGGCAGACAGGAGCCGCCAAAGGCGAAGCCGGGGCGCAGATAGGCGGTCGAGATGTTGAGCTGGGTATCCTGGCAGACCAGGTTCATGACCTCGAAGGGGTCGACACCGAGGGCATCGCACAGGCGGGCGGTTTCGTTGGCGAAGGTGATCTTGAGAGCATGGAAATTGTTGCAGCAGTACTTCATCATCTCCGCCGAGCGAACCGAGGTTTCGACGAAGCGACAGGGCAGCTTGCCGAACAGCTCGCGCAGGCGATCGATCGGATAGGTGTGGTTGGCCCCGACGACGGTGAACGGCGGCTTGTCATAATCGCGGATCGACGATCCTTCCCGCAGGAACTCCGGCTGGAAGCAGAGGAAGAAGCCATCGCCGTCTTTCTTGCCCGATTTCGCTTCGATGATCGGGCGCAGGATATCCTCGACGGTGCCGGGGACCAGCGTCGACCGGAAGACGACGATATGCGGCGTGCTCTTGCCGGCGATGGCGAGGCCCATCTCCTCCGCCAGCCGCAGGATCGCGCCCTGGTCCTGGCTGCCATTGGCCGCCGAAGGCGTGCCGACGCAGACCAGCGAGAGTTCGCTGTCCTGCACCGCGCGCTGAGCATCAGTGGTCACGGAAACGCGGCCACTGCTCGCGGCAAGCGCCATCAGATCGACCATGCCCTCCTCGACCACCGGTGTCTTGCCGGCAGCGATCAGATCAAGCTTGCTGGCATCGATGTCGACTCCGATCACCTCGTGGCCGTCGCGCGCGAGACAAGCAAGCGATACCGCGCCCACGTAACCGAGACCGAAGATGCTGATTTTCATGCGCTTTGTCCTTTGCTGTGCGAAAAATCCCTGAGGCAGCGTTCGATGATCCCGTCGAGCCGTGCCATCGAATGCGACCAGGCGTGGTTGCTGAGCATCCGCTGCCGACCGGCGACGGCCAATCTCTGCCTTTCGGCCCGGTTTTGCAGCACCCCCAGAATGGCGTCAGAGTATTCCTCTGCCGTATCGGCAACAAGGAAATGCTTCACGGGCTCGGCGTCGACACCGCCCGCAGCAACCCGGCTGGTGATCACCGGGACACCCATCGCCATCGCCTCGAGAATCTTGTTCTGCGTGCCGCGAGCGATGTTCAGCGGTGCGACCATCAACGCCGACCGCCGGACGAACGGACGCACGTCGGGCACCGAACCGGTGACGGTGACGCCCGGCAACTCGCCCAGGCGGCGGATGTCGGCAGACGGATCGGCGCCGATGATCAACAGCTTGAGCTGCGGCCGACGTGCCCGCAGCAGCGGCCAGGTCTGCGCGCAGAAGCGCGTCATGCACTCCTGGTTGGGATAGTAGTCCATGCGGCCGATGAAGCTCAGGGTGTCGGGATCATGGTCATCCACCGCCGGCGAGAAGAAGTCGGCATCGACACCATTGGGAAACCAGTCCGTCGCCACGCCGGTGTGATAGCCCTCGAGCGTCTGCCATTCGGCGCGCGTCGTCGCCGTGCACAGATCGAACAGCCTGGCCAGACGCTTCTCGGCGGCAAGCACCTTGTTGCCTTCGAGACGATAGCCGAGCGACAGCGGAAAGGGTTTGTAGTTGGCGTACTCGAGCCACTTCTGCGAGTCCATGTCGCCAAAATCGAGTATCTTCGGCACCGTCCGCACACGTTCGACGTACTGTGCGACCGACGAGCAGTGCACGAAGATCAGGTCCCACTTTTCCGCCTGCAACAGGCGATCAACCTGCCGCCGGAGCGAGGGCGAATGGAAATAGCCCATCGACGAGGGCGTGGTCAGCGGCAGGCGCGCAACCATGCGCAGTGTCTGCACCGGCTCGGAGACGAGGCCCATCGCAAAGCGTTCGCAATGGGCGGCAATCCCCTGCCCTTCCTCGGCCTCCGCCGCCGAACGGGCGAGCGAGCAGACGGTCACCCGGTGGCCGCTGGCCGAGAGATGGCGAATCATGTTGAAGGGACGAATCTTGCCGCCGCGCTTCGGCGGAAAGGGAAAGCGGTGGCAGATGTAGAGAATGTTCATGCCACGTAGCTCCTGAGCTCTTCCGCAACATCGGCCGGGTCACGCCGGTCGAGGTAGATGCGGCTCCACACCTCGAGGTTGAGCAGCGCCAACAGGATATCGGTGCCATCGATCCGGTTGGCGTCATGGTCGGCGATCAGCCGTGCCACCAGCGAGGAATGAAAAAGGCCGCGCGCATCGACGACCGCCGGGGCCAGCAGGCGGCGCAGGAGCGGCGCCAGTTCGCGCTTCAACCAGGCACCCATCGGGGTACCGAAGCCGCGCTTCTGGCGATTGAGGATGTCGTCCGGCAGCAGGTCCGTCAGGGCCAGCTTCAGCAGGCTCTTCAGCCGACCGTCGCGCAATTTGACCGAAGCCGGGATCGCTGCCGCCAGTTCAACGAGCTGGTGATCCAGCAGCGGCACGCGGCACTCGAGCGACACCGCCATGCTCATCTTGTCGGTCAGCAGCAGCAGATCGTCCGGCAGTTGCGTTTCCGCATCGACGGCAAACATGCGGTTCAGCTCGTCGTCATTGCCGGCCGCAGCGAAGGCGCGCGTCAGCGGATCCGCGGCGTGGCCGGGTGGCTGGATCAACAGGGCAGCCACGGCATGCCGGTCGAGAACCTGCAGGTAGCTGCGATAGCGCTCGTCGGCACTCATCCCGGCCGAGGCGATGAAGCCCTTCGCCAGGCGCAGCCGGTTGAGCAGACCGGCGTGCCGGTCGGCGGGCAGGCGTGCGGCAACCAGACTCGCCAGGCTGCGCAGCCATGCCGGCAGCTTGCGATAGCGCCTGGCATAGTGCCCGCCGAGGTAGCGCCGGTAGCCGCCGAACAGTTCGTCGCCGCCGACCCCGGACAGGATCACCTTGACATCCTCGCGCGCGAACTCGGAGACGAGGAAGGTGGTGATGAAGGCGGTATCGGACAATGGTTCGTCCATGTGCCACAGGAGCCTGGGCAGCAGCGAAACGACATCCGGGCGGACAAGGATCTCGCGGTGCTCGGTGGCAAAGAGCTCAGCCACCCGGCGCGCGTAGGGGAGCTCGTTGTACAGGGCCTCGGCCTCGCCGCCGGCAAAACCGATGGCGTAGGTCCGGATCGGCTGCTCCGAATGGCGGGCCATCAGGCCGACGACGGCACTCGAATCGACGCCCCCGGAAAGGAAAGCGCCGATCGGCACGTCGCTGACCATCTGCATGCGCACCGACTCGTCGAGCTGCACCCGTACGCGGTCGCACCATTCGCTTTCGGATACGCCCGGCGTACAGCGGTCGGGCAGGCGCCAATAGCGCCACTCGCGCACCTGACCCGCCTCGACCGCCAGCAGTGTCGCCGGCGGCAGCTTGCGGATGCCCTGGAAGATGCAACCGGGTGCGGCAACGTAACCGAGGTGCAGGTAGCCGGCCAGCACCCCGCGATCGAGCTCGGCGCTGATGCCGGGCAACGCCAGCAGGGCCTTCGCTTCGCTGGCAAAGGCCAGCCGCTGCCAGTCGTGCAGAACATACAGGGGCTTCACCCCCAGTCGGTCACGCCCGATCAACAACCGGTGCCGACGCGCGTCCCAAAGGGCGAAATCGAACATCCCGTTCAGCCGCTGGATGAACTCGTCGCCCTCGGCGTCATAGAGGTGGATGAGCACTTCGCAGTCGGAGCCGGTCTTGAATCGGTAGCCCTTCTCCTGCAACTCGCGACGCAACTCGCGGTAGTTGTAGATCTCGCCGTTGCATACCAGCCACAGGCTGCCGTCGGCGTTAGACAACGGCTGATGGCCACCGGCAAGGTCGATGATCGACAGGCGACGCATGGCGATGCCGCAGGGGCCATCGAGATGGCTGCCTTCGTCGTCTGGACCGCGATGCCGGGTGCGATCACCCATGGCGGAGAGAAGCCCGGGCTCGACGCTCAACCCGTCAAAACGATAGATGCCGTGAATGCCACACACGATGGAACCTCGCGCTCAGATTGATGGGCTGCGACCGTAGCGGGCCAGAGCCCGCCGGTAGACCTCGCGATAACGCGCCACGCTGGTCGCCCAGGTTCGCTCGACCTCGACGAACTGGCGCGCCTGCCGGCGGATTTCCGGCCAGCGCTGGCGCTTGGCAAGCAGTTCGTCGATGGCCGCTGCCAAGGAACCCGCATCCCCGGCACGAAAGAGGAAGCCGGTCTCGCCGTGGCGGATGAGCTCGCGGTGGCCGCCAACGTCGGAAGCGACCAGCATCCGCCCCTGTGCCATCGCCTCGAGCGGCTTCAACGGCGTCACCAGCTCGGTCAGCCGGATCGGCAGGCGCGGGTAAGCCAGGATGTCGATCAGTCCGTAGTAACGTTGCACGTCCGCATGCGGAACCCGACCGGTGAAGATGACCTGCTGCGCGATGCCGGCCGCTGTCGCCTGTGCCCGCAGGTTGCTTTCCTGCGGCCCGCCACCAACCAGCAGCACGCGCAGTTGCGGATGGCGAGGCAGCAGCAGGCAAGCCGCCTCGAGCAGCAGGTCGAGTCCTTCATAGCCGTAGAACGAACCAGCGAAACCGACGACCGTCGCGCCATCGAGGCCAAGCGACCGCCGCAAGGCGGAATCCGGTTGCGCGTCAATTCGGAACAGCTCGACATCGACCGCATTCGGAATCACCGTGATGCGCTCGGGCGAGATGCCGCGGCCGGCAATGTCTGCGTGCAGTCCCTGACAGATCGTCGTCACCTCGTCGGCCTGACGCAAGGCGAAGCTCTCGAGCGCCCGCGACGCGCGGTAGCGCAGGCTGCCGGCGCGAGTCGTCCCGTGGTCAACCGCCGCGTCCTCCCACGAGGCGCGCATTTCGTAGACCACCGGCAGGCGCTGGCGCCGGCCGACCCACAGGCTGGGCAAGGCGTTGAGTACCGGCGAGTGGGCGTGGATCAGGTCCGGCGCGGTGGCACCCACCACTTGCTGCAGGCGCGCCGCGGTCAGCCGCATCTGCGGCAGCAGGCCGCAGCCCGGCGCGCTCGGCGTGCGGTGAAACAGCCAGCCGTCGACCTCCTCGCACAGGGCATCGCTGGCGCCCTGCTTGGGCGTCGTCAGATGCACCGTCTGCCAGCCGAGAGCCTGCTGCTCGCGCAGGATGGCCAGCGTGCGAAAACTGTAGCCGCTGTGCAGCGGCAGCGAGTGGTCGAGGACGTGCAGGATGCGCAAGCTCATCGCGATGCGTCGACCACGGAGACCGCAGCGGGATGCTCGGCAGGCGGATCCATGACGTTGCGCAGAAAAGCCTCGAACATCAGTATCGTCCACAAGGGCGCACTGTAGTCTCTTGCCCCCGACTGGTGCGCGTCAATCAGATGCCGCAGGTAGACCGGGTTGAACCAGCCGGTGGCAGCCAGACGCGGACCGAGCACCGCCTGCTGCACGCGTTCCCGCAGCGGGCCGCGGAACCAGCGCGCGAGCGGCACGGCGAAACCCATCTTGGGGCGGAACAGGATGTCCTGCGGCAGGCGAGGCTTCATGGCTTCCTTCAGGAGGAATTTCCCCTCCTGGCCGCGCACCTTGAGCGACGAGGGCAGAGTCGCCATCCACTCGACCAGTTCGTGGTCCATCAGCGGCTCGCGAACCTCCAGCGAATGTGCCATGCTGGCACGGTCCACCTTGGTGTTGATGTCGCCGACGAGGTACGTCTTGAGGTCGAGGTATTGGATCAGGGCCAGAGGATCATCGGTACCGGCACGCTCGGCGTGCCGGCGAAAGACCTCCTGTGCGCTGTAGCCGCCGGCCTCGCGGCGGAAGCGATCGGTAAACAGCTCGCGGCGCATCGGGTCACGCAGGATCGACATGGCGTGGAAATAGCCGCCGACGGTCGTTCGCGCCATGCCCTCGAAAGTCGTCTTGGCGCGAAACATGCGGGGCGCCCAGTCGGCTTTCGGGTAGGCGCGACCGAGCAGGCCGAAGAGCGGCCGCCGCACCCCATACGGCAACGCTGTGCGCAGACGCTCTTCCATCAGGTGCAGGCGGTAACGGCGATAGCCGCCAAAGGTCTCGTCGCCGCCGTCGCCGGAAAGCGCCACCGTCACATGCCGGCGCGCCAGTTGGCAGACGCGGTAGGTGGGAATCGCTGAACTGTCGGCATACGGCTCGTCATACAGCCGGGCCAGCGTATCGATCAGATCGAAGTCATCGCTGGCGACGAGGTCACAGTGATGATTGGTCCGGTAGCGGTCGGCGACCTTTTGCGCGAAGGCGGCTTCGTTGTACGCGGGATCATCGAAAGCGATCGAGCAGGTGTTCACCGGTGCCGACGACAGACCCGCCATCAGGGCGACAACGGCGCTCGAATCGACGCCTCCGGAGAGAAAGGCACCGAGTGGCACTTCGGCGATCATGCGCAGGCGAATCGACTCGGCGAGCCGCTCGTCGAGCTGCGCACAGGCATCTGCCAGCGAGACGCGGCTTTCGAGACTGAAGCGCACGTCCCAGTACCCCTTCGGCTCGGCCAATGGCGTTCCCCGGCGCAGGGTCAGCGTGTGCGCCGGCGGCAGCTTCCTTGCCTGGCGGAATATCGTTCGCGGCTCGGCGACATAACCCAGGGCGAAGTATTCCTCGACCGCCAGCGGGTCTATCTCGCGTGCCAGGCCACCATGCGCCAGCAGGGACTTGAGCTCGGAGCCGAAGAGGAAGGTTCCGTCGGGCAGGAGTGCATAGTACAGCGGCTTGACCGCCAGCCGGTCGCGCGCCAGAAAGAGCGTCTGGCGGTTGCGATCCCAGAGCGCAAAGGCGAACATGCCGCGAAAGCGACGCACGCAGTCCTCGCCCCACGACTCCCAAGCGTGCACGATGACCTCGGTATCGCTGCGCGTATGAAAACGGTGACCGAGCGCCAGCAACTCGGGAATCAACTCCTGGTAGTTGTAGATCTCGCCGTTGAACACCACACAGACGCTCTCGTCCTCGTTGTAGAGCGGCTGTTGCCCGGTGGACAGGTCGATGATCGACAGCCTCCGGTGACCAAGGCCGAGCCCAGGCTCGATGTGCAGGCCACCCTCATCCGGGCCCCGATGGTGCTGCGATTCGTTCATCCGCACAAGCACCGCACGATCAACTTCGCGCTGGCTACGGGTATCGAAAATTCCGGTAATGCCGCACATATCGAATATCTATTCTCTCGTGGTCAAAATAGAGCCGCCAGCAATTCACCAGCAGCGACCGCTGTGGTCAGCAACGAAGTCTCAACCGCCATCGGCCGGCCCCGCGCCGCAATTCGGCCGACGGCTGGCAAGCGTCACTGCAGCCTGTTGGCGCCGATCGCAGAACTCCTCGTAGACCGACTGGTAGTTGGCCAGCATCGTTGCGAGGCTGAAGCGGGCGACGGCGATTTCCCGCGCTGCACTCCCGTGCCGCCGGCGCAAGCGCGGATCGGCAAGATACTGCCGCAGCAGGTCGCTCAGTCCGGCAACGTCTCGCGGCTGAAAGAGGCGACCGCTGAGGTGATCGGCCACCAGTTCGACGTTGCCGCCCGTTGCCGTCGCAAGCAGTGGCAAACCCGTGGCCATTGCTTCCAGGAGCGTGTTCGAAATCCCCTCGGCGAGAGACGGCAGGACGAAGAGGTCCAGAGACTGCAGCAACTCGCGGACGTTGCTGACCGCACCAGGGAACCAGGTCAGTGACGAAACCCCAAGTTCGGCTGCCAGGCTGCGCAGTGATTCGCGCAACGG
Organism: Candidatus Accumulibacter similis; assembly: GCA_013347225.1. Taxonomy (NCBI): domain Bacteria; kingdom Pseudomonadati; phylum Pseudomonadota; class Betaproteobacteria; genus Candidatus Accumulibacter; species Candidatus Accumulibacter similis. Next base: position 4,740,468 of record CP054595.1, read on the forward strand.
TCCATCGCCGACGATCACCAGCCGCGCACGCGACGCGCTCGTATCGCCTTCCCCTACCAGGCGGGCGAAGGCGCGCAGCAGCGTGGCCTGGTCCTTGACCGCCTGCAGCCGTCCCACCGTTCCGATGAGCACGCAGCCAGGAACGGCAAAGCCTGCCGGCAGCGACTGCCAGCGCTCGGCATGGGTGGCCGGGGCGTAGCGCACGGTATCGACACCGTTGACGATCTGAGTGACCCGGCCTGACGCAATACCGACCCGATTGACAAGGTAATCCCTGAGTTCTGCCGACACGGTGATGTAGCGGTCGACCAGGGGTGCATGCAGGCGGCGCAGCAGCGCCGGCTTGAACCGCTGCCCGGCAAGATCGTCGACGTCCCAGCCGTGCTCGCCATGAAGGCAATGCGGCACGCCTGCCAGCTTGGCCGGCAACAACGCATCGAGCCCGGACTGATTGCGTGAATGAACGATTGTCGGCTGCAGCTGGCGACACAAACGGAACAACCCATGTCGCAGCCGCCAGACGCCAACACGGGAGCGGTGCAAGGCGAACACGGGCGTGTCGGACCGCGTCAAGCGCAAGCGAAAGTCGGAAAAGTCCTCGACGCATGCAATCGCATGACGAAACCGGTATTCGGGGAGATGGTTGATCAGATTGACCAAACCATTCTCCAGGCCACCGGTAGCCAGTTGATGGATCACGTGCAGGATCAGCGGCCGCGTCTCGGGCTTCATGTCAGCCCCACGCACCGCGACAGTGGGACACCGACGACAGCTGCAAGCATCCCCGCTTGATCCCTTGGCGGTGCACTTGAAACCGGCCCACGCTGCCCTGCTTGTCGCCACCACAGACTGCAGTACTGAGGTCGGCCGCCAGGACCAGCGGCAGGTGCTCGCACGGCATCATCGGCCTGGGCTGCTTGCCGCACCGGCCGTCTGGCGCGCAGCAGCGGTTTCTGGTGACCAAGCGTTTCTGATTGTCCATTGCCCCAGTCGATATCCCCAGTGACGCTGCCGCAGCGGATGGCCGGGAAACCAAGCAGCAGCCAATTCCGCAACCAGCTCGCCGGCACACGCTGGCGGCAGGCAACCCCATCGCGTTGCCTCTCCGCGACCGCGCTCCGCGGACAGGCTCTCATCCCCAGCAGGCTGGCGATCGCTCGCGCGGCTCGTCACCGCCAGCCAGTGTGCGAATCATCCCTCGCCGTGCCATCGCCTGCCGTGTCATTGTTCACGATCGGCAGCCGGCAGCCCCCCGTTGCAGGCGTTCAGCGCCCGTCCGCTGTCTGCTGCAACGCGCTGCCGATCGCCTCTGCGGCCACGGCGACAAAGTCGGCGAGTGTCGCATCGGCCTCCCCAGGCCCGTCCTGCTGCGCAAACAGGATGACCACTGCGGAATCGTCACCGTGACCGCTGAGGCGCGACAGCGCCGTGTAGACCTTGGCGATGGCCTCACTGGAAGTCCAGCGGCCATTGATCCAGTACCATTGCCAGACCAGCAGGCGCGCGCTTTCGAGACCACGCAACTCGGCGGTGCGAATCCTTACTGGCTGCCGGTTCAACGATATCTCCCTGACTCCGCCGGCGACCTTCGCCCATACCGGATCGCCGCTGGCCACCAGGACATTGGTCGAACTGACCAGCTTGCGCTGCTGGTCCTGGTTGCGATAGTAGGCGACGAAGAGCCCGACGCGCCGGCCATCGCGAGCGAACACAGCCTGCCGGAGCGCGTCGGCGCCGGCGAACCGCGGCTGCCAGTCGTATGGACCAGTCGCGTCGCCGTCCTGCCAACCGGCAATCGGGCCGAGAGACGCCAGGCTCTTCACCTCATGCACGGCGGCATGATCGAGTTGCCAGAGCACCAGGGGCCACAAGCCGGCTACCAGCACCGTCACCGATCCTGCCGCCAGCAGCGCAGCCGGGGACGGGCGCGAGGCAGTCACCGGCACCCTGACCGGCCCCTGTGGCAGCGTGTCATCCTCGCGCCAGCGGGCACCAATCCAGAACATCGCGAGAATGACGACGCCGAAGAAAACCCAGCCATACACCAGGTGGTCGACGCCGACCGCAAGCCTGTTGCCGGAAAGGTGACCGAGCATGACGATCATGTAGGCGCGCCCCCAGTTGGCAAGAACCGGCACGATGATCGAGACCAGGAAGAAGAGCAGGCGCCGCGAGAGCGAACGATAGGTGAGATAGGCGTACAGCGTTCCCACCGTGATCGAGGCGATGAGGTAGCGCACCCCACTGCAGGCCTCGACCACCGCCCAATTGCCGCTCGGAATCACCAGGTGCTGTCCCTCGCGGTACACCGGAATGCCGCTGAGCCGCAGGCCGGCGACCGTCGCATCGGCAGTCCACTCCATCAGCTTGGGCTGCGTGAAATCGCCGAACGGAACGGCGAAGAAGAGGAACAGCAGCGGAAACGCAAGCCAGCGCGCGACCTGCCAGCCGACCAGCGCTGGCACGGCAAGAACCAGCATGGCCACCAGGGCAAACTGCGAGAGCGCGTTCACCGCCGCCACCTGCCCCACCAACCAGCCAAAACCCGCACCGCCGAGCAGGAAGACGGCCAGGTAGCTCGACCGTGGGGTCAGTGCGACGAGCCCCGCCCGCACCCGCCAGACCAGCCACACAGTGATCGGCGGCACGATCATTCCATGCGCATAGGTATCCGAGCGCCACCAGATACTCGCCATCTCGCTTGCGGTTTCCCGAAAGAGCGCCAGAATGGTCAGCAGCACCACCAGGAGGGCCGGGCCTGCCACCCTCCAGCCAGGGTCGATCGCGGCAGCTGCGGAGCTTGTTTGGCGGGCAATCATGTGCGACTTTCAGCAGGCGTGGACGACGGAGAGGAAATGACCAGCTTGGAGCGGGGGCAACATCGGATCACACCCGTGCTCACTCAACCGAGATTGCGAACGATGAACGGCCCCAGCCAGTTGGCCACACCAATCGGCAGCCGCCGCCAGGTGTTGATCAACAGGCGGTACTTGGCGTTCGCCGGGTTGTTCTGAGGTACCGCTTCGCGCCGGTAGAGACAATGCTCGTAGAACAGCGGCTCGGGCTCGAATCCCCAGTTCTTCTTGAAGGAGTAGGAGCCGGTATCCCGCTTGCTTCGTCCGTAGTCAAAAGTCTTCAGGCCACGCTCGCACGAACGGCGCAACAGCTCCCAATACTTGAAATCGTTGGCAGCCAGATCGCGTGCGGCAGGCTCGTCGCCAGCGTAATAGGGCAGGACCTCATCGCGGAAGTAGAAGCTGAGGACACTGCTCACCGGGCGACCCGCCTCATCAACCACGGTCATGATGTCGCAGCTGCCGGCAAAGACCTGCAGCAACCGGTCGAAATAGCGCCGCGGCAAGGCTGGCGTGCCATGACGGTGGACGTTGTCGGCGTAGAGCGCGAAAAAGCGTCGGCTGTCGGAATCGATCTCGCTGCGCAGACCGCCCTTCATTCCCTTGCGCACCATCGCCCGCTGCTTGCGCGGTATTGCCAGCATGTTGGCTTCCACTTCCGGGGCGATGGCTCGCCGAAACCTGACGTAGAGGCTCTGCTGCGGCCAGTCCGGATGACGCTGGTGAACGTTTCGCAGTTCCAGATGGTCGACCCCGAGGCGCCGCGCCACGGCTTGCGCCTCCTCTTCAAGCAGATCGGCCGCCTGCGAGGTGGTGGCAGCGACCCCCCCGTAGACGGCGAAAGGCAGCGAGACCAACGCGTTGCCGAAAAGCAGGCTCTTCACCTGTGCCAACGGCAGGACTGCCTCGATGCGCCCGGCACGTTCTGCATAGAGGAAGTGCGTTGGATGGCTGAAGACTTCAGCGACGATTCGCTGCCAGCCGGCACGATGAAAGAAGGTCGCCTGCGGGCACTCATCGACGAAAGCGTCCCAGCGCGCAACGGCTGCGGCATCGCCGACCTGCAGGCGCCTCACCACGAGCGGGGCCGTCGCGGCGGCGATTCTCGACACTTCCTCGCTCGTGGTTCTCATGCGGCGACGGCGGCCATGCCGCGACGGAGAAATATCTCGTCCATGCGACCCCAGCGAAAATCGGTCAAGAGACGCCGCAGCCGTCCCTCGGTACGATCCAGGTTCACGTAGTGGCGAAAACGTGTCTTGACGGAGAGATTCGGGATTCGCGGCTGTCCGGGGTCGATTTCCCAGGGATGGAAGTAGAAGATCGCCGGCTGCCCATCGCGCTCGTTCACCTGCCGCAACAGCCAGCGTGACAGCGCATACGGCAGCAGCCGGAAGTAGCCGCCGCCGCTGGCCGGCCAGTTGCGATCCAGGAAACGGGCGGTGGTCACCGGCAGTTCGAGCAGACCGTGCTGCACGCGGTGCGCGAACCGCGGCGCGTCCGGCATGCCGTAGTGGTCATGGCGAATCGGGTAGATGCTCGAACTGTAGCGATGGCCCGCCTCGGCCAAGCAATCGAACGCCCACAGGTTGCCCGCCCCGATCGAGAAGCTCGGCGCCCGGTAGCCCCTGATCTCCTGGCCAGAGATGTCCTCGAGAAGCAGCTTGGCACGGCGAACATCGGCGCAGAAATCAGCGCGGCTGAGGTCACTGGCGCGCTCATGGCCGAAGCCGTGGCTGGCGACTTCATGCCCGGCATCGGCGATGCGGCGCACGAGTTGCGGATAGCGCTCGGCGATCCAGCCGAGTGTGAAGAAAGTCGCCCGAACCCGGCTTTCGTCGAGCATCAGCAGGATCCGCTCGACGTTCCCTTCGACCCGGCAGGGGCGCTGTGGCCACTCGTGCCGCGGGATGTACGGGGCGAGTGCCGAGACCTGAAAATAATCCTCGACATCGATCGTCAGGGCGTTGGTGAGCGGCTGGCCCGGCATCTCGCGCACCCCGCGGCCTAGAGCGCCACCTGCTGCTGGTGCCGCGCCAGCAGCCACGCGGCGAGGTCGGCAGCGATCCTCTGCGCCGCCTGGCCATCCCAGAACTCAGGGATGCGACCGGTCTTGCCGGCACCGGCGAGGATCTCGTCGACCCCGGCGCGGATCGCGTCGGGGTTGCTGCCGACCAGCGTGTTGGTTCCCTCGTCGACGGTGATCGGCCGCTCGGTGTTCTCGCGTATCGTCAGGCACGGCACGCCAAGCGCCGTGCTTTCCTCCTGCAGACCGCCGGAATCCGAGAGAACCAGCCGCGCACCCTTGAGCAAGCCGAGCATCTCCAGATAGCCTTGTGGTGGCAGGAGGACGATGCGCGGACTGGACAGCAGATCCTGCAGGCCGAAACGCTCCATGTTGGCGCGCGTCCGCGGGTGCATGGCGAAGATCAGCGGCAGCTTCTGCGAAACCTCGCGCAGTACGCTCAGCAACGGGCGCAGCGACTCCGGCCGGTCGACATTGGACGGCCGGTGCAGCGTCACGACGGCATAACCTGCTGCGGTGTCGGCAAACTGCGTGGCGATGCCAGCCAGTTGCAGCGTATTCGACGCAGCGGGAGCAAACTCACTGTTCGCCAGCAGGGAATCGATCATCACGTTGCCGACGAAACAAATGCGCTCGGCGGCCACCCCTTCACGCGCCAGATTGACGTGCGCACCACGCTCCGTGGTGTAAAGCCGGTCGGCAATCTGGTCGGTCAGGAGACGGTTGATCTCTTCCGGCATGCGGCGATCATGACTGCGCAGGCCGGCCTCGACGTGCACCACGGGTACATCCTTCTTGGCACACACGAGGGCACAGGCGAGGGTTGAATTGACGTCGCCGACGACCAGAACGCAGGCCGGCCGCTGTGCGTCGAGAACCGGTTCGAAGCGACGCATGACCTCCGCCGTCTGCACGGCGTGCGTCCCCGACCCGACCTCGAGGTTGATGTCGGGACGCGGCAGTCGCAGATCGTCGAACAGGCGATCGTTCATGTCGCGATCGTAATGCTGGCCGGTGTGGACGAGCAGCGCCGGCAGTGACGGGCGATGGGCCGCGAAGGCGCGCAGAATCGGCGCCATCTTCATGAAATTCGGACGCGCCCCGACGACGCAGATCACTGGCCCCAGCCCCGCTGGCCACGTTTCACTCAGCACGATCATGCCCTTTCAATGTTTGACCCGGACCGCATCGACCAACTGCTGCAGCAGCGAAAGGATCGCCGCGTTGCTCCGTTCCAGACGGAACATGCTGCGCTCGAGGCGAATCAGCCGCTGCTCCGACTGACCGCTCTTCAGATCGGCGATGGCGCGTGCAGCCTGATCGGCCGTGCTGCCATCGAGTGCAACACGCGACAGGTCGATGTCGAGGATCCCGCTGTCGGTCAGTTGCGGATGTGCCGCCGGCGGCGCGGCGTCGGCGCCGCCGGCTGCCGCAACCGCGGCGCCGGCCTGCGTCTCCTCGCGCAGTTCGCGCGCCACCTCCTCGACATCGCCGCGCGCAAACTCGCTCTTGCCGTTCAGGAACCCGGCCAGCAGCAGGCGGTCGCAGTGGGCATTGATCCGCCGCGGGACACCACCACTGGCTTCGAAGAGGGCTTCGAAGGCGCCGGCATCAAAGCGCGGTGATCCCTTCGAGCCGGCGCACTTCAGGCGATGCTCGATGTAGGCCTGCGTCTCATCCTGGTCCATCGGCCCGATGTGGCAGGCAGCGATCACGCGCTGCCGCAGTTGCTGCATCTGCGGACTCTGCATGATCTTGCGAAACTCCGGCTGGCCAATGAGGAAGCTCTGCAGCAAGGCCTGTGTGCCAAACTGGAAGTTCGACAGCATGCGCAGTTCCTCAACCGCGCGCGGTGTCAGGTTCTGTGCCTCATCGACGATCAGCAGGCAGCGCTTGCCCTGGCGAGTGACATCGACGAGAAAGGCCTCGAGCGCCAGCAGAGTCTCCGACTTGCCGAGGTTCCTGCCGCCTACACCAAATGCAGCCGCCACCATGCGCAGGGTATCTTCAGCGTCGAGCTGGGTGCTCACGAGCTGCGCGGCAACCACCTTCCCGGAATCAAGATCATTGAGCAGACCACGAACGATCGTCGTCTTACCCGCGCCCACCTCACCGGTGACGACGATGAATCCCTCGTTCTGATTGAGGCCATACTCCAGATAGGCCATCGCGCGCCGATGCTGCTTGCTGGCGAAATAGAACGAAGGGTCGGGGTTCAGCTGGAAGGGCTTGCTGCCCAAACCATAGAAGGATTCGTACATGCAGATCAATCAGAAGGCGTGCGATAGCGAGGCAGTCAGGGCGCTCTCGGTGTAATCCGCATTGACGCCACCGTCGGAGATCACGTGTCGTGCCCCAACGTTGGCGCTTGTCCGGGGGCCGAGCGAGGTGGTGAACAGCAGATACGCGCCGGTCGTTGTTGAGTCCACGGCACCGCTTCGTTTCGCCAGGCTGCGTTGCTGGTTGAGCGACAGCGACAGCGACGACAGCCCGGTGAGCTGATGGCCCCAGACCACCCCATAGCCACGTTGAGTCACTTCGTTGGCCAGCGAGTAATCGTCGGTCAGACCACTGATCACACCCAGCGGCTGCTGCTGGCTCTCGGTCGCATTGAAGGTCAATGTGTTGCGCACGCCGAGGAGCGCATAGGAAATCTGCTGCATCGTCTGCAGGCTTGGCCGGTTGGCCAGATAACCATTGACCACCGAGCCGTCGTTCGGGACACCCCTGCCCTGCAGGATCTGGTTGACCTGCGTCCTGATCGCCTCCGGCGCGAGACCCGGATTGTTCGCCGCGACGATCGCGTAGTAGGCGTCGTAGTTGCTTCCCTGGCCGGTATTCGTGACCCCGGCCGGCTGATAGGAAACGTCCCGACTGGCGGAATAGTTGAACGCCGACAGCGGCATGCGATGACTGAACGCAACGTTGTAGCCGTTGCCGAAGAAACGCCGCGTCATGCGGCCGTCCAGCTTCGTCCGCGGGCTTGGCGTCCACAGCAGGCCAAAACCGGAGTCGTTGTTGGTCTCGTCCTGCAGGCTGACGAGGTTGGTCTTTTCGCGTCCGAAGATCGCCGACACCTCGATCTCGGGATTGAACCGGTACGACAACGTCAGACCGTAGCGCGTGTCGTCACGGTCACGTCCGACGTCGTAGTTGGCACTGGTGCTGCTCAGGTCGATCGACCACCTGAGCGCGGCCCAGCGCGTATCGCCATTGACCCGCCCGAGCCACTGACTCGTTGTCGTGTTGGACACCGCCTGCGAGTCGGGATTGGTTCCGCTGACCGAGTAGCGCAGCAGGTACTCAGCGGACGACAAGAGACGGCCGCGGACATACGGCGAGAGCGAGTAGTAGAAGGTCTCGGTGCGGTTCCGGTCGATGTTGACATTGGACGGGGAGACCCCACCGAAGGCAGAGATGTACTGCTGCGAGATCGTTGCGCTGCCGTCGACGAACAGCCAGTCCTCGACCGCCTCGAGCGTCCCGGCGGCCACCAGACTCTGCTGCCGGTTGTTCTCCGAAGACTCGCGCGCATAGATGTTCTGCGAGATCGAGTAACCCAGACGCAGACTGGCGCGCCTACCCCTGCCGTCGATCGAGATACCCGGCGTGATCGAGGTCACCAGATCACTCGTCCGGTTCGTCGATGTCAGGTACAGGTTGTTGGTCAGCGTCTCGCCGATGGCGATGTTCGGCGTGATGACCCAGTTTTCCGCGTGCGCCGGCAGCGCCAGCACGAGCAGGGCGCACGCAAGCCGCAGGCTCAGGCGCCGCTCACGCCGGCGGCGACTCCGGCTGCGTGCGGGCGGCAGGCGACCGCAAAAGGACGCAGGCGAAAGCGGCGCCCCGCCGGCAGCGCAGACAGCCATCTCAAGCACCTTCTGAACCATAGCCATAGCCATACCCGTAGCCGTAACCGTAGCCATATCCGTCTTGCGAAACCGTCCGCGCCTGATTGAGCAACATCAGTTTCACCGGACATGACTCGATCGTCATCAGAGCATGTTTGACATCGCTACGGGCAGTGCTTCCGGCCTTGACCACCAGCACCACCTGACCCATGTGGCCCGCCAGAACCCGCGATTCGGTGGTCATCAGCAACGGCGGCGAATCGAAAATGATGATGCGGTCCGGATAGCGGCTCGCCATCTCATCGAGCATCTGCACCATGGCCGTGCTCGCCAGGAGTTCGGTTGCGCGCGCGTGCTGCGTGCCGCTGGGCAGAACGCTCAGCTTCTCGACGTTGGTGCGCAGCAGCACCTGCGAGAGTTCGACCGACTCATCGGTCAGCGCATCGAGCAGACCGCGCGCCGGCGGCACTCCCAGCATCTTCAGCACCGACGGCTTGGGGACATCGGCGTCGACCAGCATGACCGTATTGTCGAGTTCCATGGCGATACTGATCGCCAGGTTGATCGCCGTGAAGCTCTTCCCCTCACCGGCCAGAGCGCTGGTGACCATGATCAGATTGCCGCGCTTCACCGGCGCGACACCCCTGCCCATGGCGTTGGCGATGAGCGGCCTCTTGATCACGCGAAACTGGTCGGCCAGTTGCGAACGGGGCGCATCAGGACTCATCAGGCCGCGCGCCGTGAGCCCCTGCAGGTCGATTTCGACAGTGCGGGAAACGACGGCCGCTGGTGCTGCAACGCGTACGGGGTCAGTAACGGTGCCCAGGTTCGCAGCGGCAACGCGGGTCGCGGCTGCGGGCGTGGCAACCTGGGATGGTGTGTTGTCGCTTTGCAGCCGGGTCTCGACATCCGCATCCATTGATGCCAGGCCAGCGTCCGATTCCGCGCCGCGTACGGAGACCCCTGCCTTGCGCAGCTGCTCGAGACGTTTGGCCGCTTGTTCAATGAGGCTCATCGGTTTTCCTCAGGCAGTACGGACGGAAATGAGAAACAACGCCAGCAGGCCGGCCCCATAGGCGCCGACCAGCGTCAGGCAGGCTGCCGCAAAGCGCAGCAGATCCTTCCTCTCGCGCTGCTTGCGTGCGTCATCGACCAGCAGTGTCACGGTGCCGAGCAAGGGCAGACCGCTCGCCTCGCGCAGTGACCGCGCATCGAAGAAGACCGGGCGCAACTGGCTTGTGGCAAAGGTGGCGGCGATGCCGGCGCCGAGTGCCAACAGCAAGGTCAAGGGGAGGAAGACGGTGCGGTTTGGCGCCACGGGCTTGGGCGAGACGCGCGGGGGATCGATCAGGCGGAAATCGACGCCAGCGGCATTCTCCATCTCGCTGCCCATGCTCGCGGATTCCCTACGCTGCACCAGTTGCTCGTAGTTCTTCTTGTTGATCTCGTAGTCGCGGTTGAGCTGGGCAAACTCGGCTTCGATCTGCGGCATCATCTTTGCCGACTCGGCGAGGCGATTGTAGCGGGCCTGGTACTCGGCAACGCGCGTACGCAGGGCGGCGACGTTCGCATCGGCCTCGGACAGCGTCAACTTCAGTTGCTGCTGCGCTGGATTGCCGCTCAGCGAAGCGGCCGGGTTGGTCGCGGCAGCCTTGCGGCGGGCAGCGACCTCCTGCCGTTTCTGGTCCTCCAGCTCCTTGACCAGACGGCGCGTGCTGACGACGTCGGGATGCTGGTCGGTGTAGCGCTGCAGCAGCGCATCGAGGTTCTTCTGCAGGGCATCGATGCGCGCATCGAGTTCGGGAACCGAGATACCGGCGATGGATTCCTGGGAAGGGTCCGGCACGAGCGAGGGCTCGTCACCGACGATGTGGCGCTTGAGCGTATCGCGCGACTGCTCGGCTTCCCGCAGTTGCAGCTTGCTCTGCTCGAGCAACGCGCCGGCGGCGCTCATGCGCGTGAAGTAGTCCTTGCCCTCGGCACTCTGGGTCGCCATGTTGCGCATCTTGAACTCCTTCAGACGCGCCTCTGCCTCTTCAAGCTTCTTCTCGTACTGGGTGATCTCCTTCTCGAGAAACTTGCGTGCCGACTCGGTGTCCTTGCGCGCATCGCCGAGATTCGATTCGACAAAGATCGACACCAGCGACTGCACCACCCGCTTCGCACTCTCCGGATTGGTATCGCGGTAAGTGATCGTATAGATGTTGTCGCGCGACGTGTTGTTGATCTTGAGCGAGGACATCAGCTCTTCGATGAGAGTCTCGCGCTCCGACCTCGACTGCACCTTGAGATCGAGATCGGCCATCCTGATCAGCTTCTCGACGTTGGGGCGGGTGATCAGGGTGCGGCTCAGCATCATCACCTGCTGGTCGATGTTGGGCTGCGTGACCAGACCGGACATCAACGGCCGCAGGATCGACTGTGTATCGACGAAAACGCGCGCCGACGCCTCATACTTGTCGGGTATCGCCAGCACCGCCACGACGCTGGCGATGCCGACGATCCAGGCGACAATGATTCCCAGCCAGCGGCGCTGCCACATCCCGCGCAGGACGGCAATTGCCTGTCGAAGCAGTTCATCCATCGGATTCAGACTTTATCAGTTATCGGTTGCAGCCCCCGCCAACCGGGACGGTGCGAGGGCACAGGGTTGAACCGGAATTGAACGAGGACCCGGCGGGTACCGGCGGCTCAGAACCAGCTTTGCGGGATGATCAGCACATCACCCGGCTTCATGTCGACGTTGGCCGAGACATCTCCCCGCCGAATCAGGTCGGTCAGGCGCACGCTGTACTGCTGGCTCGGCCCCTCCGGGTTTGTCCGCAGGACCGTCGCGCGGTTGCCGTCGGCAAAGTCGGTCAGGCCACCAACGGCGATCATCACGTCAAGCAGGGTCATGTTCTGTCGATACGGCAGCGACTGCGGCTTGGCTGCCTCGCCGATGACCCTGATCTGTTCGGCCTGGGTACCGACAAAACCGGTGACGATCACGGTGACGATCGGGTCACGGATGAAGGTTCCCAGCGCCTTCTCCATGTCGCGTGCCAGCGCTGTCGGCGTCTTGCCCATCGCCTGCATGTCCTCGATCAACGGGCCGGCAATCAGACCATCGGGACGCACGGGCACTGACATCGACAGTTCCGGATTGCGCCAGACAACGATATTGACGTTGTCGCCTGGACCAATGATGTAGCGATAGTCCGAAGAAGCGGCGGACACCGGCGCCGGCGGGAAGGACGAGGCGCAACCGGCAACCAGGGCAGCGGTTGCGGCGGCCACGAGCCAACGAAGGACAACGCCAAAGACGGCATTCAGGCGCTTGAGCATGCATTTCTCCTTTTCAAATCCCCAGCTTGGAAACGGTTTACCGCAAAACACTCGTGCCCAGGCCGGCGGCCCCCCATGGAGCGCGCCACAGTATAGTGGAATTGGCCCGGACGGCAAAAAGGCGCGGCGCCCGGGCAAGCACAGATGTGCCCACCAGCACGCGATCACACCCCTCCCGCCGCGTGTCCCGGACTACTGCTTCCACGCACCGCAAGAACCGCGGGCGGCATTCCTGGCCAGACACTGCCCCAAGGGCTTGGCAACGATCGAAGGATACCGGCTGCCGAACTTCGCACAAGGGAAATAACGCACACTGCGCGCCATTTCTTCAGCGACGGCGGCGAAAACAACAGACGATAAGATAACATACTCATATAAGTGCTCAACCAAAGGGCGACCGGGCAGCGCTGACAGCACAGCGCCAAGTCGCCACGAGGATCCGCCACACCGCCCCGCTGTCAGCCGATGAAGATCGCTTCCTGGAACGTCAACTCGCTCAAGATCCGCCTGCCACAACTGCTCGCATGGCTGGAAAGCGAGCACCCCGACATCGTCTGTCTGCAGGAGACGAAGCTCGAGGACAGCAGTTTCCCGCGGCTGGAGATCGAAGCCTGTGGCTATCGCTCTGTCTTTGCCGGGCAGAAGACCTATAACGGCGTCGCTCTGCTGACCCGCGACGATCCGTCGGATATCGTGATCGGCAATCCCCTGCTGGGCGACGGGCAGATGCGCCTGCTGACCGCCACGGTCAGGGGAATCTGTATAGTCTGCGCCTATGTTCCGAACGGCCAGGCGGTCGGCAGCGAAAAGTACGTGTACAAGCTCGCTTGGCTGGAGGCCCTGCGGCGCTGGATCGGCGAACGCCTGAGCAGTGATCCGCACCTCATCGTCGCCGGCGACTTCAACATCGCGCCCGAAGACCGCGACGTCCACGACCCGATCGCCTGGGCCGGGCAGATCCTCTGCTCGGACGCCGAGCGTGGCGCCCATCGGGCGTTGCTGGACCTTGGCCTGCACGACAGCTTTCGCCTGTTCGCTCAGCCCGAGAAGAGCTTTTCGTGGTGGGACTACCGCATGCTGGGCTTCCAGAAGAACCATGGACTGCGCATCGACCACATCCTTCTCTCGTCGCCGCTGGCGGCTCGCTGCACAGCCGCCGGCATCAAGCGCGAGATGCGCAAGCTGGAACGTCCATCGGACCACGCGCCGGTGACCGCGGAGTTGACGGATTGAGGACGGCAGCCGCAGATCGGGCACAGTCGCTGCTGCTGCTCTATCCGGTGCTGCGCGCCTTGCCGCCCGCGCAACTGGCGGCGCTCTGCCAGGCGGCGACCCTTCTGCAGGTGCCTGCCAGCGGCGAGGTGTTTGCCGAAGGACAGACCTGCAGGGGATTTCCGCTGATCCTCAGCGGCACGATCAAGGTGGTGAAGACATCCGCTGGCGGACGCGAGATGCTGCTCTACCGGGTGCCCCCAGGCGATTCGTGCATCATCACCTCGTGCTGCCTGCTCGCCGGCAGCCCCTATTCGGCGCGCGGCATCGCCGAGTCGTCGCTCTCGTTGCTGCTCCTGCCAATCGCCTTTTTCGAGGAGCTGATGGCCGACAGCCGCCCCTTCCGGGACTTCGTCTTTCAGCTCTTCGCCGAGCGCATCGCCGAGTTGATGCAACTGGTCGAGGAGGTCGCCTTCCAGCGCCTCGACCAGCGACTCGCCAAGCTGCTGCTTGCCCGCGGCGACGCCATCCATTGCACCCACCAAGCCCTCGCCGAAGAGCTCGGAAGCGTCCGCGAGATCGTCAGCCGCCTGCTCAAGGGTTTTGCCGCCGCCGGCTTGGTATCGCTCGCGCGCGAGCAGATCGTCGTCATCGATCGGGCGGGTCTCCGGCAATTGGCCGACGCGGGGCGCTGAAGCGGCCGGCACCGTCGCCAGCCAAGGGTCGCGGCGTCCGCCCACCAAGCAACGCCCGCAGGCGCGCCACCATGGCCAGCCGGCGCCAGCGGCGACGCACGACCCGGCTGCAGCGCCTGTCGGCAGCAGGCACAGGGCAAGAGGGTCTGTGACCGCGGTTACATACACGGTGAGGCTTCCTGCCTATCCTCCACCCATCGTCAACAACCTCCAATGGAGTCCATCATGAAAACCAACGTCGGTGGAATCGACAAGGTGCTGCGCATTGTCGTCGGTATCGCACTCATCGCCCTGGCTGCCATGGGCATGATCGGCGCCTGGGGCTGGATCGGTGTCGTGCCTCTGCTGACCGGCCTCTTCGGCGTCTGTCCCGCCTACTCGCTGCTCGGGATGAATACCTGCCCGATCAAGAAGGGGCCCTGAAGCGGATCGCGGTACGCTGCGCGCTGGAGCCACGACTTGCTCCGGCGGCTTCACTGCCACGTGCAGCCACCGCGCGAACCCGGTAGTGGCGTCGGCCAAGCCAATTGTGCAAGATCGCGCCATCTCCCGCCATGTGGCGTTGCCTAGCCTACCGATCCTGCCGCCGCCAAGGCGGCGGTTTGCGCATTGCCTGATGCCACGTGTGGCGCCCCTCGCATTGGTGACCCTGTTCAACGGGCAGACTACTGGCGCGGCGAGGCGTTCGCCAGACGGACGAAGTCGGCAACCGACAGCTCTTCCGCACGGCAACTGGATGGCAGGCCGAGGGCTGCCAGCTGCGTCTCCTCGACCAGCCCGCCAAGGCTGTTGCGCAGCATCTTGCGCCGCTGCGCGAAAGCGGCCGCAACCAGGGCAGCAAAGCGCCTCTCGTCACTCGCCATCAGTTGCTCCGGTGGCCGCGGAATCAGACGCACCAGGGTGGAATCGACCCGCGGCACCGGATCGAAGGCCTCTGGTGGCACTTGCAGCAACGCTTCCATGCCGAAGCGGTATTGCAGCATGACCGACAGGCGTCCGAAGGCGCTGCTTCCCGGAACGGCGACCATGCGCTCGACGACTTCCCGTTGCAGCATGAAGTGCATGTCACCAATCAGGTGGGCAAAACGCGCGAGGTGAAACAGGAGTGGCGTCGAGATGTTGTACGGCAGGTTGCCGACGATCCGCAGCCTGCTGCCGGCCGCGCCGGCCAACCCGGCGAAATCGAAGAGCAGGGCGTCGCCAGCGTGTATCGTCAGGCGGTCGGGATCGTACCGCTCTTGCAGACGGGCGATGATGTCGCGGTCGATCTCGACCACGTGCAGGTGATTCAACCGCTTCAACAACGGGCCAGTCAAGGCACCCAGACCTGGGCCGATCTCGACCACCTGGTCGCCATCCTGCAGCGCGAGGCAACCGACGATGCCCGCGATGAGATGCGGGTCCACCAGGAAATGCTGGCCAAAGCGCTTGCGCGCACGGTGCGGCCGCATCCGGTCAGCGCTCGCTGTCAGCGGCGCGCCATCGCGATCGCCTGCTCGATCGCGACGAAAAGGCTGCCCGGATCGGCGTTGCCGCTCCCCGCCAGATCGAGGGCGGTCCCATGATCGACCGAGGTACGGATGATCGGCAGTCCCAGGGTGACGTTGATCCCGTGGCCAAAGCTCGCGTACTTCAAGACCGGCAGGCCCTGGTCGTGGTACATCGCCAGGACGCAGTCGCCACGCGCGAGTACGGGTTGCGAAAACATCGTGTCCGCCGGCAGCGGCCCGAGCAGAAGCATCCCCTCGTCACGCAGGCGTTCGATGACGGGCACCATGACATCGATCTCCTCGCGACCAAGGTAGCCGCCTTCGCCGGCGTGCGGATTGAGTCCGGCGACCAGAATGCGCGGACGGTCGATACCGTACTTGCGGCCCATCTCCCGATGCAGGATGCGCAGAGTCTCCTCCAGTGCGACAGCGGTGACGGCCGCCGGCACCTCCCTGAGAGGCAGGTGCGTGGTCAGCAGCGCCACCCGCAGCCCGCCGCCGACAAGCATCATCACCACCCTCGAGGTAGCGGTCCGTTCGGCCAGGTACTCGGTGTGGCCCGTGAAATGCATGCCCGCATCGTTGATCACGCCCTTGTGCACCGGCGCGGTGACCATCGCGGCAAACTCGCCGGACCGGCAACCGGCCAGCGCGCGGTCGAGCAGCGCCAGAACCTGCGACGCATTGGCGGGGTCGAGGCGACCGGCACATGCCGGCACGGCCAACGGCAGATGCAACACCTCCAGAGTGCCTGCGCGCGGCGGCAGCGAAGGATCCCAGTCGCGCAGGCTGACCGGCAGTTGCAGCAGTGCCGCACGTTCGGCCAGCAGGAAGCGGTCCGCAAGGACGACCATGTGCGCGGCAAATGGCGCCTGGCGCACATGATCGGGCAGGCACAGGCAGATGTCGGGGCCAATGCCCGCGGGCTCGCCAACCGTAACCGCGATCACCGGCAGGGAACGCACGACTCAGCCCTCGTCCAGCCGGATTTCCACGTAGGCGCGGTCACGCGCCTGCCGCAACCAGTCCTGGTAAGCCTCGTCACGCTTGCGTTCACGCAGGGCCTGACGGGCTGCCGCCCGCTGCCGCTCGCTCGACACATCCTGCACCCGCCGCTCGAGCACTTCGATCAGGTGGTAGCCGAATGGCGACTGCACCGGCTGGCTGAGTTCGCCCGGCGCGAGTTGATTCATCGCCCGCTCGAATTCCGGGACCGTGTCACCGGGATAGATCCAGCCGAGGTCACCACCCTTGGACGCGGACCCGTCCTGCGAGAAGAGTCTCGCCAGTTCGGCGAAACGCTCACCGTGGCTGATCCGCTGCCGCAGTCCCTCGATCTTGTGACGTGCCTCGGGTTCGGAAACGATTTCGTTCACCTTGATCAGGATATGGCGCGCGTGCGTCTGCTCGACCGCGGCCGGAGCACCGCCGCCACGCTTGTCAAGCATTTTGACCAGGTGAAAACCATTCGAACTGCGCAGGATTGGAGAGACCTCGCCAACCTTGAGCCTGACGCTCGCCTCGGCAAAGACTCCGGGCAGGCGATCGAGCGGTCGCCAACCGAGATCGCCTCCCTTCATGCCGTCCGGCGCATCCGAATAGCTCGCCGCCAGTTGGCCGAAGTCGTCGCCCTTGCGCAGCCGGTCAAGGACCTGTTCCGCCTTGGCCCGCAGCCTCTGGATCTGTTCGGGGCTAGCCGATTCAGGCGCGCGCAGCAGAATGTGCGCCAGACGATACTCCTCGCCGGCCCCTCCCGGGGTCGACAGGCCCGACAGGTAGTTGTCGATCTCCCCGTCGGAGATGAAGATCTTGCTATCGACCTCACGCTCACGTACCCGGGCGATGGTCATCTCGGCGCGGATTTCCTCGCGGAAGCTGACAAAGGCGATGCCGTCCTTCTCCAGCGCCGCCCGGAACTGGGGCAGCGACATGCGGTTGCCGGTGGCAATGCGTTGCAGCGCCTGATCGAGCTGCGCGTCGTCCACCCGCAGTCCCATGTCGCGTGCGAGCTGCAGTTGCAGCCTGTCGACCACCAGACGTTCGAGCACCTGCCTTTCGAGCACATCCCTTGGTGGCGACTGCACCCCTTGGCGTTTCAGTTGCGCCAGCGCCGAGTCGAGGCGGGAACGCAGGTCATACCGGGTGATCACTTCGTCGTTGACCACGGCAACCACCCGGTCAACGGGGACCGGCTGGCTGCCGGTGCGTTGCTGCGCTGCCGCAGCGCCAACGAGACAGGAGGCGAACAACACGCAGCGCAAGACAAGGCCGATCATTGACTTCACCATTGGGCCAGCCCCTGTTCACTGCCCGTTGCCCCTCCGGCGTAGCCAGGGATGCGGCGTTGCAGAAGATTCTGGGTGCTCGAACCAACGCTCGACAGGCCGCTCAGTTCCAACTGGACGAAGAACTGCGTCGTCGAATCGGCCTGTGCCGTCTGCAAGCGGTGGGCCACGGTGCGCACGGCCCAGCAGCCGGCATTGTATTCCAGGCCGCCGATGATTTCGATCGGCGTATTCTGCAGGAACGAGTAGTTGTAGCGACCGACCGCCTGCCAGCGACCGGTTATCGGCCATTGTCCTGAAAGATCGACCTGCTTGATGGGCACCGAAGCATCGGTATTGAAGACGTAGCTCGCGTTGAGGGCCTTGCCCGGCGCTGGATGGTAACGACTGCCGACGGCGTAGCGCTCGAACGTCGAGTCGCTCGGGTCATACTGCAGCGCCGCGTCCAAATACAGCCTTGGCCAGACCTGACCACTGAAGGCTGCCAGGAAATCCGACGACCCCCACTTGCGCAGTGTGGTACCCGGCAGTGTCACCTTGTCGTCAGAGAAATAGATGAGTTGGCCGATCATCGCCCGCATGATCTCCGCCCCGTTCGCAGGATCGATCAGGCGCGAACTCAGTGCAGCCGTCAGCTGATTGGCGTTGTTGAGGCGATCCCAGCCGGAAAACTGGTTGTCGGCAAAGATCTGGGCGAAGTTGAAGTCGGCCAGCGCCGTGTCGAAGATCGGTATGTCATCCTGGTTCTTGTAGGGGATGTTGAGGTAGAACAGACGCGGCTCGAGCGTCTGCGTATACTCGCGGTCAAACCAGATGCTCGATCGTTCGAAAGTCATTCCGGAGTCGACGCTGAAGATCGGCAACGTGCGGCTGATCGATTCCGGTCGCAGGAAGCCGCCGCCGGGATACGACAGGTCGTAGTGCGTGATGTTCACGCCGACGCGGGGCGTCACATACCATCCTGGCGTCACGAAAGGCACCGAGATCTGCGGCTGCAGGACAATTCGCTGTCCCTCGACGAGCGCCTTCTCGGGATGAACAAAGGAGGTGTACTGCCCGTAGAAGGAACTGTCGGTGAAGAACAGGTCCGGCTGCCGGGCATTTACGGTAATCTGCGGCAGCAGCCGATACGGCTTGGTAACCGGATTCTTGGGGTCGGGTTCCAGGGTCTGGAAGGACTGGACAGTGGCCGTCGCCGTCCACCAGCCGCCACCACCGTAGGTGACAGTCCCCTGCTGCAGCAGTTGTGTCTGCGATGTCTGGGCTATGCGGCTCGACAGGTCGGTGTAATAGTCGTTGTCCGACACCCGGTTATAGCTCACCGTCCCGCTGAAGCCGTTCGCCGTCGACTGGGTGTGCTGCACGGCCACGCCCCAGCGATCCCGGTCGGCCAATCGGTCATGCGGCAGATACTCGAACAGGGCATCGCTGCGGTAGGTACCGCCGAACGCCTCGTTGAGGTGGCGGAACTGACTGCCGAGTTGCACGCCGCGCTTCGTCAGCAGCCGTGGCTCGAAGGTGGCGTCCATGTTCGGTGCGATGTTCCAGTAGTACGGCACCGTCAATTCGATCCCGCTGCTGCTGCTCGAACCGTAGCTCGGAGTCAGGAAACCCGACTTGCGCTCGTTGTTCAGCGGGAACGACAGCCACGGCGAGTGCAGGATCGGCACGTCGAAGAAGCGGACCGTGGCGTCGCTGCCCGTTCCCACCTCGTTGTCGTAGTCGAGCTTGAGATCGGCGACGGTGACGTACCAGTCGTCGTTTCCCGGCTTGCACGTGGTGTAGGTGGCGCCGGTCAGGCGAAACTGGTTCTCGCCCTCGAGGTCGATGCGCTCGGCCTCGCCCCGCGCCTCCGTCAGCTCGCTGGCCGGCTTCTGGTTCGCCTTCACCTTGCTCTGGCCCGGCTTGATGGCGATCACCCGCGGTGCGGCAAAGCCTGTCGTCGGTTCGCTTTCCTCGGCCGGTACAACTTTCGCCTGCCGCTTGACGAAGTACGAGGCCTGGTCGAAGAAGCCGACCTGGTCGTCAAGCTTGAGCCGTGCCTGCGTGCCCGAGATCCGGTCGTCACCCTGCTGCAGCTGAACGTTGCCCGTCGCCTCGACCTCGTCCTCGATCGGCCAATAGGTCATCCGCTCGGCGGTGAGGACGGTTCCGGCCTTGCGCAGTTCGGCCTCCTCTTCGGCCACAGCCTCACGATCGAGCACCCCCGAAACGCGTCGCGCACTGAGGAATACCGGTCGCGGCACAACGCTCTCCGGCGGCGGCGACTGCACTGCGGTGGCAGCCTGCAACGCCAGTGGCGGCCCATCGGCAGGGCGGGTCGCCGGCGCGGCGACGGGCGCCGACAACGGCGGCGCTAGCGGCGACTGGCCGCCGCCTTCTGCAGGCCCCCTGGTGGCGGCAGTTGCCGCCGGAGCGACGCGCGGCGCAACGGGATCAGCGCGCGAACCGGATCCCGGAGAAGCAGCCTCGCTGACCGCCCGTTCGGCTGCCGGTGCCGGGGCCGCCGTCGCGGGGACTCGCGGCGGCGGCGCCGCGGCGGCAGCCGGTGCGCGACTGGCCGCCGGGGCCGGGGCCGCAGCCCCGCCACGCGGACCGGCATCGTCTGTCGCCGCCGGGGCCGCGGCAGCTGGCGGCGCCGGCAACGGGCGCACCTCCAGCGCCGGCTGTTCAACCGCTCGCGCCTCGGCAGCTGGGCGCTCCAGCGGCGCTGGTGTTACCGGCGGCAAGCCGAGCAGTCGCGGATCGACCCGGAAGGGCGTTGTGCCCTGCGCGCGCGCCGCGCCAGCGAAGCTGACGGCCAGCGTTCCGGCAAAGGTGCAACAGAAGATCAAGGTCAGCGGCTTGCGCTGGAAAGGGAGCTTCATTCCGCTGCGTGTCAGTGATTGCTACTTCGAGTGGTGGGTCGCCGGCACATGGAGCGCACCGGCGGATGCTAAAATCGGGCAATTCTAGCATCATCGTCAAAGGAGAGGCGGCATGCCGCGCACAACCCTGCTACGGCACTGGGTGCACACGCTGTTCGCAGAGCAGTTTCCCGGGCAGCATATCCCGGTGGAACCGGCTTCGGCCGACGCGAGTTTCCGGCGTTACTTCCGGCTCACCCTGCCCGATGGCAGCACGCGGATTGTCATGGACGCACCACCCGACAAGGAAGACTGCCGCCCGTTCCTGCGGGTTGCGACGCTCTTCCGGGCCGCCGGCACGCACGTCCCCGAGGTACTGGCCGAGGATCTACAACGGGGTTTCCTGCTCCTCTCCGATCTCGGCAGCACGACCTACCTGCAAGCCCTGACAGACCGGGAAACCGCCGCGCGGCTCTACCGCGATGCCAACAGTGCGCTCATCGCCATTCAACGTGCCAGCCAGCCCGGACGACTGCCGGAATACGACGAGGCACTGCTGGGCCGAGAACTCGCCCTCTTCCCGGAATGGTACTTGCGACGACACCTCGGGCTGACGATCGACGCCGCACTCGAGCGTGACCTGGAGACCGTGTTCGCCGCCATCCTGGCGAACAACCTGCGACAGCCACGCGCCTTCGTCCATCGTGATTACCATTCGCGCAACCTGATGGTGCTCGGTGGAGGGGCGGCAGGCTTTCCAGCCAACCCGGGCATCCTCGATTTCCAGGATGCGGTTTACGGCCCGCTGACCTACGACCTCGTCTCGCTTTATCGCGATGCCTACATCGACTGGCCCGAAGAGCAGGAGCTCGATTTCGTGATCCGCTACTGGGAAGCGGCGCGGCGCGCCGGCCTGCCGGTTCACGATGACTTCCACGACTTCTACCGCGACTATGAATGGATGGGCGTACAGCGACAGCTCAAGGTGCTGGGAATCTTCGCCCGTCTCTGCCACCGTGACGGCAAGAACGAGTACCTGCAGGACATGCCACGGGTCATGACTTACCTGCGCCGCACCTGCGAGCGCTACGCCGAATTGGCGACGCTCGCGAAGCTGTGCCGGCACATCAGCGGCCAGTTGCCTGGCGTCGCCCTCAGCTTCTGATGAAGGCAATGATCCTGGCGGCTGGACGTGGTGAACGGCTGCGTCCGCTGACCGATTCGACACCGAAACCATTGCTCCGCGCGGGCGGAAAACCGCTGATCGTCTGGCACCTGCAGCGCCTCGCGGCAGCCGGCTGGCGCGACGTCGTGATCAACCACGCGCACCTTGGCCAGCAGATCGTCGCCGCACTCGGTGACGGCACGGGGTTCGGTCTGTCGATCAGCTACTCGCCCGAACCGGTCGGGGCTCTCGAAACCGCGGGCGGAATCGCCGCGGCACTGCCGCTGCTCGGACCGCACCCCTTCCTGGCGATCAACGGTGACGTCTGGTGCGACTGGGATGTCGGCCGTGCGCGGCAATTGGTTGCGCGCGACAGCAGCGCGCAGCGAGGCGCGCACCTCGTCCTGGTTGACAATCCCCCACATCATCCGGCCGGCGATTTCCGCCTCTCTGGCGACAACGTCCTGGCGGCTGACCCGCACACTGACGGCGCTACGCTCACCTACGCCGGAATCGGCGTCTTCTGGCCCGAGTTCTTTGCCGGCGTCCAGCGCGGCGGCTTCATGAAGCTGCGCCCGCTGCTGGACGAAGGAATTCGCCGCCGGCTCATCGGCGGCGAGCGGCATGCGGGCCGCTGGGTCGACGTCGGAACCTGCGAGCGGCTCGCGCTGCTGGACAGAGAGCTTGGAGGAAGCGAATGAACCACGAACCCCATTCTCGCCGCCGCCAGCTCGTCCTCGACCGCATCGGCGACGGAGTGGCCATCATCCCGACCGCCCCCGAGCGACTGCGCAATCGCGACGCGCATTACCCCTACCGCTTCGACAGTTACTTCTGGTATCTCAGCGGCTTCCCCGAACCCGAGGCGGTGATCGTCCTGATCGGTGGCAAGGAAGCACGCTCGATTCTCTTCTGCCGCGAAAAGAGCGATGAACGGGAAGTCTGGGATGGCTTCCGCTACGGCCCCGCCAGCGCCGCCGAAGCCTTCGGTTTCAGCGAAGGGCAGCCGATCGGGACGCTTGACGCGAAGCTGCCGGAGTTGATTGCCAATCGCGGCAGCCTTTGGCACTCGCTGGGTCACGACCCGGCATGGGACCGCCGCATCGCCGCAGCGCTCAACAGCGTTCGTGCCGACAGCCGCAGCGGCGCGCGCGTACCGAGCGAGATCCGCGATCTGCGCGCACTGCTGGACCAGATGCGGCTCACCAAGGACGCGCACGAGATCGACCTCATGCGGCGCGCGGCCAACATCGCCTCGGCCGGTCATGCACGCGCCATGCATGCCTGTCGGCCGGGAATGGCCGAGCATGAACTGGAGGCGGAACTGGCTTACGAGTTCCGCCGCCGCGGCGCCGATGGTCATGCTTATCCGCCCATCGTCGCCGGTGGGTCGAACGCCTGCATACTGCACTACGTCGCGAACAACAGGCTGCTGGCGGGCAACTCCCTGGTACTGATCGACGCCGGCTGCGAAGTGTCCGGATACGCTTCCGACATCACCCGGACCTTCCCGGTCAACGGCCGCTTCAGTATCGAACAGCGAACGGTCTACGAGATCGTCCTCAGCGCACAGCAGGCAGCGATCGCCGCCATCGTTCCCGGAGCATCCTTCCTGGCTTACCACCAAGCGGCACTGCGTGTCCTCGCCCAGGGCCTGATCGATCTCGGGCTGCTCAGCGGCAGTGTCGACGGCGCCATCGAAAGCGAAGCGTACAAACCCTGGTACATGCACCGGACTGGCCACTGGCTGGGACTCGATGTGCACGACGTCGGCGACTACCGCCGCGGCAGCGCCGACGATGAGTGGACCAGGCTCGCTCCGGGAATGACCCTCACCGTCGAACCGGGCCTCTATTTCCGTCCTGGTGCCAACGTACCGGACCACCTGCATGGCATCGGCGTGCGCATCGAGGATGATGTGCTGGTGGGCGAGGACGGCTGCATCGTCTACACCAGCGCGCCGAGGACCGTCGCCGAGATCGAAGAGGTCATGCGCCATGACTGAACACCAGCAGTCGGTCGACATCGCGATCATCGGTGCCGGGCCGGTGGGAATGACCCTCGCGCTGGCGCTCGCCGGCGGTCCTCATCGCCTTCGCCTGATAGACGTCCGGCCGCGTGGCGCGTGGAGTGGTGACCCACGCGCACTGGCCCTGGCGCACGGATCCCGGCAGGTGCTGCAGGGTCTGCAGGCCTGGAACCTCGACGCGGCAACCGCCATTTCAACGATTCACGTCTCGCAGCGCACCGGCTTCGGGCGCACCCGGATCGACGCCAGCGACTACGGCTTGCCGGCCCTGGGCTACGTGATGCGTTACCGAGACCTTGCTGCCGCCCTCGATGCACGCCTGGAAGACTCCGTGTTCCTCGACAACTGCAGCGTGCAGGGAATCCGCAACGACGACACCCGCGCGCTGATCACCATGCGTCGCGCTGACGAGACCTGGCGCATCACGGCACGCCTCGTCGTCCACGCCGAGGGCACGCCGGGTCATGACGCCGACGTGCGGGTGTGCGATTATCACCAGCACGCAGTGGTCGCCGAAGTGCGGCCGACAGCGCCGCACGGTCACCGCGCCTGGGAGCGGTTCACCGGCGACGGGCCAATCGCCCTGCTGCCACTGGGCCACGACTATTCACTGGTGTTCACCGTGCCGCAGGCGAAGGCAGCCGAGTTGCTCGAACTCGACGAGCATGCCTTTCTCGCCGCCCTGCGCACACGCTTCGCCGATCGCATGGATTTCGTTGCCTGCAGCCCGCGTGCCAGCTTTCCGCTGGCACTGCGCATTCGTCGACAGATCGCGGTCGGTCGGCAGGTGTGGATTGGCAACGCCGCGCAGACGCTGCACCCGGTCTCCGGTCAGGGCTTCAACCTCGGTCTGCGCGACGCCTGGGAACTGGCCGACACGCTGCTCGGCATGGCTGGCAATGATGCCGGGGAGGCGGCCGGTCTCGCGGCCTACTCCCGCCGCAGGCGGATCGATCGCAGTGGCAGCGCCGCTTTCACCGACGGCATCGTGCGCGTCTTCGCGAACGATCTGGCACCGCTGCGCTGCGCGCGCGGACTTGGCCTGCTGGCACTCGAGTTGCTGCCGCCGCTGCGACACTTCGTCGCCCGACGGATGATCTGGGGAGCACGCGCCTGGCTGTAAGCCCGGGCCCCGTCAACAGCAGGCAGCCAGCGACAGCTTGGCGAGAAGCCGACATCGCCATGTTTCGCTTTGTGGCCGATTGGACTAGACTTGATCGCTTGCCCACACCAGCCGAGCACGCCCGACACCATCATGCAGCGAACAAACAAGATCCCGCAGCCCATCGAGTTCAAGGGCACCACCCTGCCGATCGTCGTCATCACCCTGCGTTCGCTGCAGGTAGACGAACTGGCTCGGGCCGCCACGGCGCTGTTCGGTGGCAGTGACTTCTTCGACGGCGATGCAGCCGTGCTCGACCTCGCGCAACTCGTCGATGTGCCCGAGCCCGACTGGCGACGGCTGAAGCAGCTGTTCAAGGCGCATGGCCTGAACGTCATTGGCGTTCGCGGTGGCAGCGAAGAGTTGCGTTACGGCGCCGCTTTTGCGGGCCTGCCGACCTATGCGGTCGGCGACCGCCCGGCCACCGTTACAGCCGCCCGCGCAGCGGCCACCAGTCCGCCAGCCACTGTCGAGGCGACCGACGCCCCGCCGGCAGAATCGGCGGCGGCGGTTGTCGCCAGGACGCCAACGCTGTTCGTCAACCGACCCTTGCGTTCCGGACAACAGGTGTACGCCCGCGGTGGCGACCTCGTCGTCCTGGCCGCGGTCAACGCGGGCGCCGAGGTGATTGCCGACGGCAGCATCCACATATACGCGCCTTTGCGCGGACGCGCACTGGCCGGCGCCGCCGGCGCTGCCGATGCGCGCATCCTGTGCACCCGCTTCGACGCCGAGTTGGTCTCGGTGGCGGGACTATACCGGACTTTCGACGGCGGCGTTCCGCACGAAGTGGCTGGCCGGCCCGTCCAGGTGCGACTGGCAGAGTGTGTCGAGCGCGACACCAACCGGTTGATCGTCGAAGCACTGAGTACCGACTGACCATCACCTGCCGTGGCGATACGGCGCGACCGGCCCCTGCCACGGCAGCCTGGCTTGCAACAGAATGCACATTCTGCAGGTAGAATCGAGTCTTTGACTTGCGGGGAAACACTCGTGACACGTATTGTCGTCGTAACATCCGGCAAAGGCGGGGTGGGCAAGACCACCACCAGTGCCAGCTTTGCCTCGGGCCTCGCCCTCCGTGGTTACAAAACGGCCGTGATCGATTTCGACGTCGGCCTGCGCAACCTCGATCTGATCATGGGTTGCGAGCGCAGGGTCGTCTATGATCTGGTCAACGTCCTCAACGGTGAGGCAACGCTCACGCAGGCGCTGATCAAGGACAAACATGTCGAAAGCGGGAATCTTTTCGTTCTGCCAGCCTCACAGACCCGCGACAAGGATGCCCTGACCGAGGAGGGCGTGGAAAAGGTCCTCAAGGATCTGGAACACATGGGCTTCGACTACGTCGTCTGCGACTCACCGGCAGGTATCGAGAAAGGGGCGGTAATGGCGCTGACCTTTGCCGACGAAGCTCTGGTGGTCAGCAACCCGGAGGTTTCCTCGGTCCGCGATTCCGACCGCATTCTGGGCATCATTCAGGCAAAGTCGCGGCGCGCACTGCTGGGTGGCGAACCCGTCAAGGAGCACCTGCTGATCACCCGTTACTCGCCGAAGCGCGTCAACGATGGCGAGATGCTGTCCTACAAGGACGTGCAGGAAATCCTCCGCGTCCCAATCATCGGTGTCATCCCGGAGTCCGAAGCGGTGCTGCAATCCTCAAACGCTGGTACGCCAGCGATCCATCTTGCCGGTACCGACGTCGCCGGCGCTTACCTCGACGTCGTCGCGCGTTTTCTTGGCGAGAGCATTCCATTGCGCTTCGTCGACTACGAAAAGCCGGGCCTGTTGAAGCGATTGTTCGGGGGTAGATGAGGATGTCCCTGTTCTCCCTCATCTTCGGCAGCAAACCGAAGACGGCAGCGATCGCCAAGGAACGCCTGCAACTGATCATCGCGCACGAGCGCAACGGCGGCACCAGCACACCGGATTTCCTGCCAGCCTTGCAGCAGGAACTGATGGCGGTCATCTCGAAGTATGTCTCGGTAAACCCTGAAGACATCAAGGTATCGGTCGAAAAACAGGGCAACTTCGAGGTGCTGGAGGTGAACATCGTCATGCCGGAGGCGGGCAGCAGGCCGTGAAGGGATCGCCGCGGACAGGCGAGCATGCCCCGGGCGCAAGCGAGCACCTGACGAAACGCAACAAGTCTATCGGGAGGACGCGGGCGGGCTCGCTGCCCGGCGCAGGCTGGCCACGCAGTAGGCCGGCTTCAGACGCCTCGAGGCCGACCGCCGGAAAGCACGGGCTCCCCTGCCTTCGCCCGCGATTGCCCTACTTCTTCTCCATCTCCCGTGCAGCGCGGATCAGATCCGCGTCGAGTACCGAGGTATCCGTTCCGTAGCAACGCACCATCTCGATCTCCTCGTAGTCCGGCGCGTCGGGTGCGGATTCGGCGACCCGGGGCATGGTTGCACCATAATGCTGTCCGCGCCAGCGAGCGACCAGGATTTCCTGCTCGCTGAGGCCGGTGTTCAGCCCCGGAGGGATCTCGGCGCCGAGTTCGATCAGCACCTTGAGCACCTCCTTCCGCTTGCCGCGGATGGCCATCGACAAAGGGGAGGTCGGCTGCGAATTGTCCGCCGTATTGATCTTGGCACCCCGCCTGACCAACTCGCGGACGATATCTGGGAAACCCATGAAGCATGCCACCCCCAGCGGCAGGCCGGGGTCACCGCGCCCGTCGAGCAGTTCGACCGGAGCACCCGCATCGAGCACCGCCTGCACCTCCAGGAGACGTCCGCTACGTATTGCCTTGAGCAGGTCGATAGCAGAGTTCACTCATTACTCCCCGTTTCAGTCCAGCGGCTGATCGCTGACCACGATCCCGTCCGCGTCGACGTATATCCAGTCGCCAGGCCGGAACGTGACCCCGGCAAAGGTGACCGCCAGATCACGTTCGCCAACTCCCTTCTTGATGCTCTTGAGGGGATGGGTATTGAGGGCACGCAGACCAAGATCGATGCGCGCGATGGGGTCCGAGTCCCGGATACAGCCGTAAACGACGATTCCCTCCCAGCCATTGCGCTGCGCGAGAATCGCCAGCTGGTCGCCGACCAGAGCACAGCGCAGCGACCCCCCACCATCGATCAGCAGCACCCTGCCATGGCCGTCTTCTGCAAGCACTTCGCGTACCAGTGAGTTGTCCTCGAACAGCTTCAGCGTGACGATGCGCCCGCAGAACCCCGGGCGCCCCCCGTAACGCCGAAAGATCGGCGCGACGACGCGGACGCTGCCATCCACTGTCTTGGCCTCATGTCTGTCGAGCAGATCGGGGGTACTGATACTCATGAATCGCCTCTCGCTCTCGCTGCAAAGAAAAGCCGGCCACACCCTGCCGCAGGGCCGTTGGTCAAGGGAAACTCAGGCAACGACCTCGGGCTCTTCCTCGAACAGCAGCTTCACCTTCTGCTCCTCGTCGAGGCCGACCGTGACGTGACCACCATGGGCCAACCTGCCGAACAGCAGTTCGTCGGCCAGTGAAGCGCGGATGGTATCCTGAATCAGCCGCGCCATTGGCCTGGCCCCCATCAGCGGATCGAAGCCCCTAGCTGCGAGATGCTCCTTCAGGGCCGCCGTGAACACCACCTCGACCTTCTTCTCATGCAACTGTGCCTCGAGTTGCATCAGGAACTTGTCGACCACCCGCAGGATGATCTCGTGGTCGAGAGCCCGGAACGAGATGGTCGCATCGAGCCGGTTGCGGAACTCGGGCGTGAAGATGCGCCTGATCTCGGCCATTTCGTCACCTGCCTGCCGCGAAGGGGTGAAGCCCATCGTTGCCTTCTGGATCGCCTCCTGACCGGCGTTGGTGGTCATGATGATCACGACGTTGCGGAAATCCGCCTTGCGACCGTTGTTGTCGGTCAGCGTACCGTGGTCCATGACCTGCAGGAGAATGTTGTAGATGTCCGGGTGTGCTTTCTCGATCTCGTCGAGCAGCAGGACGCTGTACGGCTTCTTGGTGATTGCCTCGGTCAGCAGACCACCCTGATCGAAGCCGACGTAGCCGGGTGGCGCACCAATCAGGCGCGATACCGCATGCCGTTCCATGTATTCCGACATATCGAAGCGCACCAACTCGTTGCCGAGGCAATAGGCCAGTTGCTTCGCGACCTCGGTCTTGCCGACGCCTGTGGGGCCGGAAAAGAGGAAACTGCCGATCGGTCGAGTCGGATTGCCCAAGCCGGATCGCGCCATCTTGATCGCGCGGGCGAGTGCGTCGATGGCGGCATCCTGGCCAAACACCACCGCCTTCAGGTCACGGTCAAGGTTACGCAGGTTGTTGCGGTCATCGGACGAGACGTGGGTCGAGGGGATGCGCGCTATCTTGGCAACGATCTCCTCGATGTCGATCTTGCCGATCAGTTTCTTCTGTTTCGATTTCGGCAGAATCCTTTGCGCTGCGCCCGCTTCGTCGATGACGTCGATGGCCTTGTCCGGCAGGTGCCGGTCGGTGATGAAGCGGACGGACAGTTCGACCGCCGACGTCAGTGCGGCGGCCGAGTACTTGATTCCGTGGTGCGCCTCGAAGCGTGACTTGAGGCCCTTGAGAATCTCCACCGCCTCGGCACTCGATGGCTCATTGACGTCGATCTTCTGGAACCGCCGCGACAGCGCATGGTCCTTCTCGAAGATGCCGCGATACTCGTTGTAGGTCGTCGCACCGATACACTTCAGCTGCCCTGTGGAAAGGGCCGGCTTGAGCAGGTTCGACGCGTCGAGGGTGCCGCCGGAAGCCGACCCAGCGCCGATCAACGTGTGAATCTCGTCGATGAAAAGGATCGCTTGCGGGTTCTCGCTCAGTTGCTTGAGGACCCCTTTCAGGCGCTGTTCGAAATCACCCCGGTACTTGGTACCCGCCAGGAGGGAGCCCATGTCGAGGCAATACACGTTGGCTTTGGCCAGGATTTCCGGGATGTCGCTCTCGACGATCCGCCGCGCCAGCCCCTCGGCAATGGCCGTCTTGCCGACACCCGCTTCCCCGACCAGCAACGGATTGTTCTTCCGCCGCCTGCAGAGGGTCTGAATCACTCGTTCAAGCTCGGTATCACGGCCGATCAGCGGATCGATCTTGCCCTGCAAGGCGAGCGCATTGAGGTTGATCGTGTAGCTGTCGAGCGGGCCGGCTGCCGCTTGTGGTTCTGCTTCCGGCTCGGCCTCCGGTTCGCTGCGAGGCGAGTTCTGTGGCACCTTGCTGATCCCGTGCGAAATGAAGTTGACCACATCGAGGCGCGTAACGCCCTGCTTCTGGAGGTAATAGACCGCGTGCGAATCCTTCTCGCCGAAGATCGCCACGAGGACGTTGGCCCCGTTCACTTCCTTGCGCCCAGAGGACTGGACATGCAGGATGGCGCGTTGGATGACACGCTGGAAACCCAGCGTCGGCTGCGTGTCGATCTCGTCCTCACCCGACACCGTTGGCGTGTGTTCGCCGATGAAGCGGGTCAGGTCCTTGCGCAATTGCTCGATGTTCGCACCGCAGGCCCGCAACGCTTCGGCCGCAGACGGATTGTCGAGCAGTGCCAGCAGGAGATGTTCGACGGTGATGAACTCGTGACGCTTCTGCCGTGCTTCGACGAACGCCATGTGCAAGCTCACTTCAAGTTCCTGCGCAATCATTCAGTTCTCCTCCATTACGCACGCCAGCGGGTGCTGGTTGCTGCGTGCGAAACCTGTGACCTGTTCCACCTTGGTGGCAGCGACATCGCGCGGGTAAACCCCACAGACACCTCTGCCTTCTGTGTGCACTTTGAGCATGATCCGCGTTGCCTGTTCACGATCCATTGCAAAGAACCTTCGCAGAACGACGATGACGAAGTCCATCGGCGTGAAATCATCGTTCAGCAACAGTACCTTGTACAGTGGTGGCGGCGCCAGCTGCGTGCGCTTCGTTTCGAGGAGTGATCCGTCTTGATGCTTTGTTGCCATGGCCCAATTCTAACCAGTCCATACGGATGCGCAATACCACCCGCGGCCAGTTTCGGCGGCTCGCCGGTGTCTCCCGCACAGCGGCAAGCAAAAAAGCTTGACGCCGCCGCCTGCTTTAGCGTAAAAAGCTGGCATGCTCCGGATTCGTTGCGTAGCGAGGTTCTTCTGCCTGTCCGAAATACCTTGTCGGCGATTGTTGATTTGGAAGCATGCAAGTCGGGCAATGCCCGGATTCAGTCTTTTTTGAAGGAAGTGGCAATATGGCAACTGGTACAGTGAAGTGGTTCAATGACGCCAAAGGTTTCGGCTTCATCACCCCGGACGATGGCAGCGAGGATCTCTTCGCCCATTTCTCCGCAATCAGCATGGGCGGATTCAAGACCCTCAAAGAGGGCGAGAAGGTTTCCTTCGACGTGACGCAGGGCCCCAAGGGCAAGCAAGCATCGAATATCGCGCGCGCCTGACTCTTTCGGGAGCGCATCAGGTACCCGCCTCTGGCGGGTTTTTTTTGCCCCGCCGTCGCTACGACACGCTGGCCGCCGCCTGGGGCACAGCGATGATGACTTCGTCGCGCCGCCGGTCACCTCTCGTATCAGACCATTCGACTGCGATCCGGTCGCCCGCCTTCAGGCCGCGGGCGTAGAATGAAAACAATGGATTGCGCGAGATCGAGGTATTCAGCTGGCCGCCGATCAGGAGCGCACCGTTGGCAGTAAGCGAGAAGCTCTGTATGAAGTGCGCCGGAATCAACTGCCCACTGGCGGGATCCTTGCGCTGACCGGTCTCCATCGGATGCGGCATGAGAACGCGGATTTCGGTGAGGTCGCCCTGCAGACTGGCGCGGATCTTGATTGCTTCACCCATCCCCGACTCCCGACCCTCAGGCGCCGCAGCCGCCAAGAATCACCTTGACTTCACGGCTGGCGTGATGATTCTTTCCGTCTGCCGTCCTGACGACCACCCGGATGCGCGATGACTCGGCCATCTTGAGTTGCAGCCGGACGCGCGCCTGCGCGCCCTTGGCGAACGTCAGACTGGCTGCCAGCGGCATCGGGTTCTTCTCGATGAAGATGCTGATGCTCTGGCTGTCGGCTATGTTGCTGATCACCTCAATTGGCACCTGAGCACCGTTCTCGGCGATCTCGACCGTCTTGATGACGATACTGCTGCTGTCGCTGGAGTTGGCCGCACCTGCCGCCCGAATGGCCTCCGAGAGGCTGGTAGCGGTAAAGGCAGCGCGGTTCCAGTCGGCCGCCAGGACCGCCGTTGGCCGCAGCAGATTGGCGGTCAGCATGGCGCCAGCACTGACGCCGGCGGTCGCTGCCTTGAGCAGCAAGCGGCGCAGGCGATCAACGTCGCCCTTCCCTGCCAGCGGCATCGTTTCAGTCCCCCTGCCAGTGCCCCGATCGGCCACCGTCTTTCTCGAGCAGGCGAACGCCCTCCAGGCGCATGCCGCGATCGGCAGCCTTGCACATGTCGTAGATCGTCAGCAGGCCAATGCTCACCGCCGACAAAGCCTCCATCTCGACACCAGTGCGTCCGAAACTCTCGACACGCGCCTTGCACGCGATGCTGCTGGCCGCGCAATCGATCTCGAACTCGACGGTGATTCGGGTCAAGGCAATCGGGTGGCACAGCGGGATCAGGTCCGACGTTCGTTTGGCACCCTGAATCGCCGCGATTCGGGCAACCGCCAGGACATCCCCCTTGCTCGCCGAGCCGGCGACGACAAGCGCCAGGGTCTCCGGGCGCATCGAGATGGCGCCGCTGGCGGTGGCGTGCCGATGGGTCTCCGCCTTGGTCGTGACATCGACCATCTGCGCCTGGCCGTGTCGATCAAAATGGGACAAGGGGCTCGTAGACATCGCCGGAGAAAGGGCTCAAGGCAGGCGGGGCAAGCGGTCGATCACCCCGACAGACGCTGTAACGGTCGGTCACACTTTGTCGGATGCTCGTTCGGTATGATATCACCCATTGCCCTCAACCAAGACTGGAAGACCCGTTTGATACCGCTGCCGCGTTTCGTCACCGCATTGCTCATGGCAACCGCCATCGCGGCCTCATCGGCCTTGGCGATGGACGAACTGCCAGACTTGGGCGAGGCCGCCCGTGCCGAACTGTCGCCACAGCTCGAACGCAAGATCGGCGAGCGGATTCTGAACGAGATCCGTCTGCGCGAGCCAAGCTACGTCGACGATCCCGAGTTGTCGGATTACCTCAACCACCTCGGTGGCCGGCTGGTGGCTGCCAGTGCGAACCCGACTGCCGACTGCTACTTCTTTCTTGTCCGCGACAACACAGTCAATGCCTTTGCCATGTTCGGTGGTTTCATCGGCGTGAACACGGGGACACTGCTGACAGCTCAATCGGAGTCCGAACTGGCAGCCGTCCTGGCACACGAGGTCTCGCACGTGCTGCAGGCGCACCTGGCACGACAGATCATGCGCGAAAAGCAAAGCTCGATCGCCACCATGATCGCGATGGCCGTCGGAGTTCTCGCCGCCCGATCGAACTCGCAAGTGGCAACCGCGGCAATTGCATCGGCACAAGCCGGGTCGATTCAGGCACAACTGGCCTACAGCCGCGATTTCGAACGTGAAGCCGATCGCGTAGGTTTTCAGACTCTCAGCCAGGCCGGCTTCGATGTGCGCGGCATGGCCGATTTCTTTGGCCGCCTGCAGCAGGCGGGCCGGGTCTATGAGAACAGTGCCCCAGTCTATATGCGATCGCATCCGCTGACCGTCGAGCGGATGTCGGACATGCAGAACCGGGCCCAAAGCGCTCCCTACCGGCAGGTGGCCGACAGTCTGGACTTCCATCTCGTGCGGGCAAAGCTGCGAGCCCAGACGGGCACACCGCAGGAGGGGATCAGCGAGTTCGGCAAGCAGCTGCGGGAGAAGAAATATGCTTCCGAAGTGGCAGTCCGTTACGGGCTGAGCTACTCGCTGCTGCGGGCAAAGGACATCATGGGAGCGCAGCGGGAGTTCGATGCGCTCGCCGCCCTGAAACCCTCTTCGCCACTGCTTGCCGGACTGGCAGCGACGATCCGGACCGCCGACAACGACCCGGGCGGCGCAGCCGCGATCTACCGTGACGGCCTGCAGCGCTATCCGCAGTCCATGGCGCTGATCTACGGCTACGCCGAAGCCCTGCTCGCGGCGAAGCGCTACGAACAGGCGCGCAGCTTCCTCGAGTCGCAGTTGCAGTTCCACGCTTCGGACTACAAGCTGCACGGCCTGCTGGCCAGAACCTTCTCGGCAACCGGCAAGCGCCTGCTGCAGCACCGTGCCCAAGCCGAGTTCTACTTGCTGCAAGGACAGCTCGGGCCGGCCGTCGAGCAGTTGCAGTTTGCGCAACAGGCAGCCGACGGGAGTTTCTTCGAACAATCAGCGGTTGACGCCCGCCTGCGCGAGTTGCGTCGACAGCAGGCCGAGGAAGCGAAGCAGAAGAGGACAGGGCTTTAACGTTTACAATACGGGGCTGGCTTTCCTGTGGATCACGCCATGCATTTCGATCGAGAGTTAGATGTCAAGGGTCTCAACTGCCCCTTGCCCATCCTGCGGACCAAGAAGGCGCTTTCCGAAATGTCGGCAGGCGAAGTCCTGCATGTACTGGCCACCGACCCCGGAGCCGTCAAGGATTTCGAGGCCTTTGCCAGGCAGACGGGCAATGAGCTGTTGTCACGTTCCGAGACAGACAAGGTCTTCGAGTTCTTTCTGCGGCGCAAGTGACAAGGGCATCCACCGCAGCGCGTGCCACGTGAGGGCGCAGGCGCCTGCAGCCTGATGTCCGGTAGCAGCGACTTCGCCCTTTTCGATGGTGAGCGAGGCGACGCCCTCCTGCTTGAAGGCTGCTGCCGAAGCTACCGGCTCGCCGCGGGCGACGATCCGGTGCCCCTCTTCGCCACCATCGAAGCCGAAGCGGCTGCCGGGCGATGGGTTGCAGTGGCTGCCGATTATGCACTCGCTGCCTCGTTCGAGAGCGCGGCAGTGGCGGTGCCCACGGCCGGTCCGGTCATGCGTGTCTGGGTTTTCGAGCGCGCCGAATGGCTCGACGCGAAGGCCGTCACGGGCTTCCTCGCCGACCGCGTGGCTGCCCTTCCCGAGCAGCAGCGAGTGGCGGGAATCGCCGATCTGCTGCCGGCAGTCTCCGCTGCCCGGCACGCGAAGCAGGTACGGCAGATCCGCAGGTGGATCGCTGACGGCGACTGCTATCAGATCAACCTCACCTTTTCCATGCGCTGTCGCGTCTACGGAAGCCCGCTGGCGCTGTACCAGCGCTTGCGGCCGCGGCAACCCGTCCGCTATGGCGGCTACCTGACGGTCGGTGCCGAGACGATCCTGTCGTTCTCGCCCGAACTGTTCTTCGAGCGCCAGGCGGACCGCGTGCTGACGCGGCCGATGAAGGGCACGTCAGCACGCGGCCGAACGGCCGACGAAGATGAAGCGCTGCGGGCTGCGCTCATCTCTTCGCCCAAGGAGCGGGCAGAGAACATCATGATCGTCGACCTGCTGCGCAACGACCTGGGCCGGCTGGCGCAGCCCGGCAAGGTGCGCGTGCTTGCCCTGTGCGAGACCGAGGCCTACCCGACGCTCTGGCAGATGGTGTCCACGGTCGCCGCCGAGTTGCCAGGGGCAAGCTTGGCCGATCTGTTCGCCGCGCTCTTTCCCTGCGGCTCGATTACCGGCGCACCGAAGATCCGCGCCATGCAACGCATCGCCGAACTGGAGGAGACGCCGCGCCACCTCTACACCGGCGCCCTTGGCTGGCTGGCCCCAAGCGGCGACTGCCGGTTCAACGTGGCGATTCGCACCCTTGAACTCGGCTCTCGCGGCGACGCCCGCGTCGGCGTGGGCAGCGGCATCGTCGCCGATGCCGATGCCGCGAGCGAATACGCCGAATGCCTGCTGAAGGCGAGTTTCCTGATCGGCTCCGATCCCGGCTTCGAGCTCTTCGAAACGCTGCGCCTGGAGGCCGGCCGCTATCCGCTGCTTCGCCCGCACCTCGAACGCCTGCAGGCTTCCGCCGCCACTCTTGGCTTCAGCTGTGCTCTGCCGAGCCTGTCCGAGACACTCGCCGCTGCCGCGCGCGCCCATCCTGCTGGCGTCTTCCGGGTTCGCCTGCTTCTCAGGCATGATGGGCGCCAAACCGCCAGCGTGTCACCGCTGCCCGCCGACGCACCGGCAGGGTATGCGGCGGTGTTCGCCAGCGAGGCCGTGTCTGCCGATGATTACCTGCTGCGCCACAAGACGACGGTGCGGTCCCGCTACGATCGCGCGCTGACGGCACTGCTGGATCGACCAGCGGTGTTCGACGCCATCTTCTGCAACGAACGCGGCGAGGTCTGCGAAGGCGCCCGCAGCAATGTTTTCGTCGAGCGCGACGGACTGCTCCTGACGCCGCCCGTGTCCTGTGGTCTGCTGCCTGGAGTCCTGCGGCGACAGTTGCTCGATTCGGGACGCGCGGTCGAACAGGTCCTGCACCGCTCGGACCTGCAGCACGCCACGGGCCTCTACCTCGGCAACGCCCTGCGCGGACTGATTCCGGTCACGCTTGCAGGCTGAACGGCGGCAGCGCCGCAGAGGCGCGGCGACAGTCGAACTCGGTCAGCGGCCCGCCGGCGCCTGGCCGCGCTCGAGGCGTGCGCGCTGCGGCTCGAGTTCGGCCAGCGTGGCGACGAAGGCGGCGAGGCGCCTTCTCTCCTGGTCGACCACCGCCGCGGGAGCACGCGCAACAAAGCTCGTGTTGGCCAGCTTGGCCCTGGCCTTGCCGATCTCACCGCTGAGCCGGGCAATCTCCTTGTCGAGCCGCTCGCACTCGACGGCGACATCGATCTCCACCTGCAACATGAGTTTCGTCTCGCCGACGACGGCAATCGGTGCATTCGCGTCGCCCGGCATTGCGGCGACGATCTCCAACTCGGAAAGTTTGCACAGCGACTTGAGATAGGGGGCGAATTTCGCCAATGGCTGACTCCTGCCACAGGCGATCAGGGGCACCCGCGCTGCCGGTGACAGGTTCATTTCACCGCGCAGATTGCGGCAGGCGTAGGCCAGCGCCTTCAACTCCTTCATGCTGGCTTCGCTCTGCATATCGACCTTCTCCGGCTGCGCCTGCGGATAGGATGCCAGCATCACCGAGTCATGCGTCCTGCGACCGGCGACCGGAGCCACCGCCTGCCAGAGTTCCTCGGTGATGAACGGCAGCAGCGGATGTGCCAGACGGAGGACCGTCTCCAGTACGCGTGCCAGCGTCCGCCGTGTCGCCCGTACCTGTGTTTCGCTCCCCTGCTGCAACTGCACCTTCGACAACTCGACGTACCAGTCACAGAACTCATCCCAGACGAACTCGTAGAGCGACCGCGCCAGGAGATCAAATCGGTAGTCGGCGAAATGCTGCGCCAGTTCTGCCTCGGTGCGCTGCAGCCGGCTGACGATCCAGCGGTCGGCGAATGAGAAGTCGAGATTCGTTGCACAGCCGCCGCCAGCGCAGGCATCGAGGCCCAGATCGTGCCCGGCGGTGTGCATCAGGACAAAGCGGCTCGCGTTCCACAGCTTGTTGCAGAAGTTGCGGTAGCCCTCGCAGCGGCCGAGATCGAACTTGATGTCGCGGCCCGGGCTGGCGAGCGAGAGAAAGGTAAAACGCAGTGCATCGGTACCAAACGCGGGAATCCCTTGTGGATACTCCTTGCGCGTGCGCTTCTCGATCTGCTCCGCCTGCCTTGGATTCATCAGGCCACTGGTGCGTTTCTCGATCAGCGCATCGAGGCCGATGCCGTCGATGAGGTCGATCGGGTCGAGCACGTTGCCCTTCGACTTGCTCATCTTCTGCCCCTCGGCGTCCCTGATGAGACCGTGGACATAAACGTGCCTGAACGGGATGCGGCCGGTGATGTGACGGGTCATCATGACCATCCGCGCGACCCAGAAGAAGATGATGTCGAATCCCGTGACGAGTACCGTCGACGGCAGATAGAGGTCCAGTGCGGGGTTGCTCTCGGCTGGCCATCGGGGCGTCCAGTCGAGCGTCGAGAAGGGCCACAGCGCCGACGAATACCAGGTGTCGAGGACGTCCGGGTCACGCACCAACGGCCCCCGGCAGCCGGCTGCGTTCGCTTCGGCTCTCGCCTCGGCCTCGTCGTGCGCGACGAAAACCTGCCCGTCCTCACTGTACCAGGCGGGAATCTGGTGACCCCACCACAGTTGCCGCGAAATGCACCAGTCCTGGATGTTGTTCAGCCACTGGTTGTACGTATTGACCCAGTTCTCCGGGAAGAAGCGGATCTCGCCCGAAGCGACACAGGCGAGAGCCTTGCCGGCGATGCTGCTGCCGTCGGCACCGGGCTTGCTCATCGCCACGAACCACTGGTCGGTGAGCATCGGCTCGATGACGACACCGGTACGATCGCCGCGCGGCACCTTCAGGAGATGCGGCTCGACCTTGTCGAGGAAGCCCTGCTGCTCGAGATCGCTGACGACGAGTTCGCGCGCAGCGAAGCGATCCAGGCCGCGATAACGTTCCGGGGCGTTGTCGTTGACGCGCGCATCGAGCGTCAGGATCGGGACCACCGCCAACTGGTGACGCTGACCCACCGCGTAGTCATTGAAATCGTGTGCCGGGGTCACCTTGACACAGCCGGTGCCGAAGGCGAGATCGACGTAGGCGTCGGCAATGATCGGGATCTCTCGCCCACAGAGGGGCAGCCGGACCATCTTGCCCAACAGGTGGCGGTAGCGCTCATCGTCGGGATGGACCATCACCGCCGTGTCGCCGAGCATGGTCTCCGGGCGTGTCGTGGCGACCACCAGTGAGGCACTGCCGTCGGCCAGCGGGTAGCGGATATGCCACAGCTGTCCGCGCTCCTCTTCCTGGACGACCTCGAGGTCGGAGACCGCGGTCTGCAGGACGGGATCCCAGTTGACCAGGCGCTTGCCGCGATAGATCAGTCCCTCGCGGTAGAGCTGGACGAAGGTCTCGGTGACCGTCCGCGACAGTCCGGCGTCCATCGTGAAGCGCTCGCGACTCCAGTCGGGCGAGGTGCCCAGACGGCGCATCTGGCGGGTGATCGTACTGCCCGAGAACTCCTTCCACTGCCACACCTTCTGCAGGAACTTCTCTCGCCCGAGATCATGACGGGAGACGCCCTCGGCGTCGAGCTGACGCTCGACGACGATCTGCGTCGCGATCCCGGCGTGATCGGTACCCGGTTGCCACAACGTGTTGTCGCCCCGCATGCGATGGTAGCGCGTCAGCGCATCCATGATCGCCTGATTGAAGCCGTGCCCCATGTGCAGGGTGCCGGTAACGTTCGGCGGCGGCAGCAGGATGCAGAAGGAGTTGCTCCTGCCGGCATCCAGACCGGCACCGAAGTACCCTCTCGCTTCCCACGTCGGGTACCAGCGGCGTTCAATCTCGGCCGGTTCAAAGCTCTTGGCGAGGTCCATGGGCACCCATCAGGGGAAATTCAGGGAGGCACATTATAGCTGATCGTGCAGGTGCTCCGCTGCGGACGGTCACGGCCCGTCCGGACCTGGCGGCGCGCGCTCCTCGAGCGTCGGCAGCGGCAGCGGCAGCTGGCCGCGCTGCGCCAGGAAATCACCCAGCGCGGCAGCGATGGCAGCCGACAGTCCCTGGCGCAACTGCTCGCCGGCACTGTCCAGGACCAACGCGATGAGGGCAGGCGTTTCGCTCGCCAGCCGCTGCTCGAGCAAGCGGCCAAGGTCACCGGCAAGCAGCGGACGCAGGGCATCGGCGGACCCTGCCGGCACCATGTCGGCGGCGTCCACCGCAGGCAGGACAACTTCGGTCAGCAACGGCAGGTCCTCGTCGTCGCCGGCGGCTGCGCCACGGTCTTCGGTGTCGTTCCGCTCCGCCGTCGAAGCGACGAAGCTGCGCCGTCGCCGGCCATGGCGCGGGTTGCCGCGACGGTCGCTGCCGGCCACGCCGGCATCGGCATGGATCAGCGAATCAGCACGGCTGATCAGGTCGCCATCTTCCGCCATCAGGTTCTCCCCGACTGATCGATGTACTGGATGTCGTAGCCGCGATCCCGGTAGAAGCGGGCGCGCTGACGCCCGGCGAGGCGCTCCTCCTCACCTGGGCCGACGATCTCGATCAGGCTGTCGAAACGCGAGAACCCTGGCGGCACCTCAGGCGCCAGATTGAACAGCCGTTCATCGCGGTCGATGGCATCGAGCCGGTTGGCAATCACCACCGGCGTTTCCGCTGCCAGCGGCGAATCGATGTCGACATGCGGCACGAAGCCGGTCGGCGGATGCAGCCAGAGGTGGCGGTCGAGCGCCGCGGCAACTGCGGCATCGGGAGCATAGACGAGCAGAGACTTCTTCTGGCCGACCGCCCTGGCAATCAGGCTGGCTGCCGTTGCCACCCGGTCGGCGGCATTGTGGTAGAAGAAGATCCTCGTCAATGGAGTTTTCCGGCGCGTTTGAGGAGATAGTGCACCAGCAGCGAGACCGGTCGACCGGTCGCGCCCTTGTCGCTCCCCGACTTCCAGGCGGTACCCGCGATGTCGAGATGCGCCCAGACGTACTTCCTGGCGAAGCGGGCAAGAAAGCAGGCAGCCGTGATGCTGCCGGCCGAGCGGCCACCGATGTTCGACATGTCCGCGAAAGGGCTCTTGAGCAACTCCTGATAATCGTTCCACAACGGCATCTGCCAGGCCCGATCGTGGGCCTCATCACCAGCATGCACCAACTCACGCGCCAGCGTGTCGTTGTTGGCAAAAAGACCGCTGGCGACGTGGCCGAGCGCGATCACGCAGGCGCCGGTGAGCGTTGCGACGTCGATCACCGTCTCCGGGTCGAAGCGGGCGGCATAGGTCAGCGCATCGCACAGGATCAGTCTGCCCTCGGCATCGGTGTTGAGGATCTCGATGGTCTGACCGGACATCGAGGTGACGATGTCGCCAGGCCGCGTCGCCTCCCCGCCAGGCATGTTCTCCGCCGCCGGAACGATCACCGTCAGGTTGAGCGGCAGCTTCATGAGCGCCACCGCCTTGATGGTACCGAGCACGCTGGCAGCGCCGCACATGTCGTACTTCATCTCGTCCATTTCGGCGGCCGGCTTCAACGAAATGCCCCCGGTATCGAAAGTGATGCCTTTGCCGATCAGCGCCAGTGACTTGTCGTCCCCCTTGCCCCCCTTGTAGTGGAGGACGATCAGCTTCGGTGGCTGCCGTGAGCCGCTGGCGACAGCGAGCAGCGAATGCATGCCAAGCGCTGCCATCTCGTCCCGGTCGATGATCTGGCAGTCGAGCTTGTGCTCGGCCGCCAGCTTCTGCGCGGTCTCTGCAAGATGACTCGGAGTACACACGTTGGCCGGCAGGTTGGCGAGGTTCTTGGCGAGGTTGACGCCCTCGCCGATCGCCTGACCCTGCATCAGGGCTGCCTCGGCGGCCGCGAGTTCGTTCCGCCGGTCGACGACGAAGGTCAGCTTGCGCAGCGGCCGGCGCACCTTGTCCTTCTTGCTCTTGAACTGATCGAAACGATAGACCGCCTCGTGCGCGACGATCACCGCCTGCCGCACACGCCATGCCGTGCTGCGCCGTCTGACCGCAGTGTCGGTCAGAAAG
This sequence comes from Candidatus Accumulibacter similis, assembly GCA_013347225.1. NCBI lineage: Bacteria > Pseudomonadati > Pseudomonadota > Betaproteobacteria > Candidatus Accumulibacter > Candidatus Accumulibacter similis. The sequence continues at coordinate 4,781,933 of CP054595.1, forward strand.
ACCGTTCCGTCGAACGATCCAGTCTCGTTCAGCGTGCGCACCGCTGCCCGGATGGCGTCGGCGAACTCCTTGTCGCCAAACTCCTTTTCCTTGCCTAGTCCAACCAGCAACACGCGGTCGCAGAGGGTTCCGGGAACGTTGTGCAGCAACAGTGTGGAGCCCGCCTTTCCCTCCATGTCGCCGCGACGGATGATGTCCGACAGATGGTTCCGGGCCGCATTGTCGAGGAGTTCCCCGGTCAGCGTCAGCTTGCGCGGCTCGAAGACGCCGACCACCACACAGGCACTGCGCTGCTTCTCCGGGCTGCCACTTTTTATGCTAAATTCCACCGACCCCCTCCTCCTCACGCGCATGCTGTTTCACAAAAAAACCGATTATCACTGCAGTTTTTCAGCAAAGTCAAAGAATGATCTTTCAGCGGGCGGTGCGGCGCGAGTTTACCCAGGCGGCGGCAGGTGTCTTCACCGCGCTGTTCGCGATCATGCTCACGACGCAGTTGATCCGCCTGCTCAACGAGGCTGTGCAGGGCAAGGTCGAAGCCGAGGCCGTGGCAGCACTGCTCGGCTTTGCCGCACTCAACTATCTGCCGCACCTGCTGTCCCTGTCGCTGTTCGTTGCCATCCTCCTCTGCCTCTCGCGGGCCTATCGGGATTCCGAGATGGTCGTCTGGTTCGCCTGCGGTCTACCGCTGACGGCATGGATTCGCCCCGTGCTCGGTTTCGCCGCACCGCTGGTGGTGACCATCGCAGTGCTTTCCTTCTTCCTGTCTCCCTGGGCCTTGTCCGAAAGCATCGAGTTCCGCAACAAGCTCAGCACCCGCCGGGACGCTGGGCAGGTGGCGCCCGGCACCTTTCAGGAGTCGTCGACCGGCAACCGTGTCGTGTTTGTCGAAGAGGTTGCCGACGACACGAGCCATGTGCGCAACGTCTTCGTCAGCGACACGCGCCCCGACCGCCTGGGAATCACGGTCGCCGGCAAGGGGCACCAGGAGATCGCCGCCAATGGTGATCGCTTCATCGTCCTCGAGGATGGGCGCCGTTACGAGTTTGCGCCGGGAAGCGCCGAGTTCAGCCAGGTCGAGTATGCACGCTATGCGGTTCGCCTGGAGACCAAGGAAGCGCGTGGCGTCGTCCAGACGCCACGCAGCATGGGCACCCTGGAACTGCTGGCGCACGACTCGCGGCAGCATCGTAGCGAACTGCTCGGGCGTCTCAGCCTGCCGATTTCGGCGGTAGTCCTGGCCCTGCTGTCGATACCGATGTCATTCGTCAATCCGCGCGCCGGTCGTTCGGCCAATATGTTGCTGGCGATCCTCGCCTATCTGTTCTACAACAATCTGGTGACCATCGGCCAAGAGTGGGTGGCGCGCGGCAAGCTCTCCTTTGCCGTCGGCCTGCTCGGCATTCACCTGCTGATGTTGTGCCTCCTGCCAGTTCTCTTCTACAAGCGGATTGCCGTCTCCTCCTTTCTGCGGCTGTCGCGATGAAGGTCTATCAGCGCTACATCGCGCGCGAAGTGGCAGCCGCAATCCTGCTCGTCCTGCTGGCCTTTCTGGCGCTTTTCGCCTTTTTCGACCTCCTCGGCGAGGTCGGCAGCCTCGGTCAGGGTGGCTACAGGATTCAGCATGCCTTGGTCTACGTCCTGCTGCGACTCTCCGGCAGGGCATACGAGTTGATGCCGCTGGCCATCCTGATCGGCACCCTCTATGCGCTTGCCAACCTCTCCCGACACTCCGAGATCACGGTGCTGCGCGCATCCGGCCTGTCGACCGGCAGGCTGCTCGTCTGCCTGTGCCAGATAGCCGCTGCGTTTGCCGTCCTCACCTTCCTGATCGGCGAGTACGTCGCGCCACCGGCAGAGCATGCCGCCAGCCAGTTGCGACTCAAGGAACGCGGGCGCACGATGCAGGAACTGCGCAGCGTGCGCAACCTGCGTTCAGGGTTGTGGGTCAAGGACGAAAGAAGTTTCATCAACATCCGCGTGCTCCTCTCCGACAGGAGCCTGCGCGGTATCCGGATCTACCAGTTTGACGAGCATGGCAAGCTGCGCAGCGTCATCGAGGCAGCCGCAGGCGAATTCGCCGCTGACGACGGTTGGCACCTGACCGACGTTGCCCACACCGTCTTGCTGAACGACAGCGCCAAGGTCGAAAAACTGGCAGAGATGTCCTGGCGCTCGGCATTGAACCCCGAGATCCTCGCCGTCCTCATGCTTTCGCCCGACCGCATGTCGCTGCGCCACCTTTCCGCATACACCAGACATCTCGCCGACAATCGCCAACAAACCAACCGTTACGACATCGCCTTCTGGAAGAAGATCGTCTATCCGCTGGCGGGTCTGGTGATGGTTGCCCTCGCCCTGCCATTTTCCGCCGGACATCACCGCGCATCGGGGATCGGCCTGCAGATCTTCGCCGGGGTCATGATCGGCGTCCTCTTTCACACGCTCAACGGCCTGTCCTCGAACCTCGGAGCGATCCACGGCTGGTCGCCGCTGCTCAGTGCAGCCGCTCCGTCGGCCCTGTTCCTCTTGGCGGCCGGACTGATGATCTGGTGGGTCGAAAGGCGCTGAACGACGTTCAGGCGAGGATCAGTCGCGTGCCGGAAAGGCGGTCATGCAGGAACTGCCCGTCGCGGTCGAGAACGGCCCAGAGAATGCCGACGCCAAGCAGGATCAGCAGGATGCCTGGCCAGCAGAGCAGGTAGCGCAATAACGCCTGCGCTGGCCGGATCGGCATACCGTCGACGCTGACGAGACGGATACGCCAGGTCTTCATGGCCAGGGTCTGTCCGCCGTGCAACCAGAACCAGACGAAATAGATCAGCAGGACGAGAAAGCAATGCGCCCACATGAGGGCCGGTGATGCCGGCCGCCGTGCAAAGGCTCCCAGGATGATATGCGGCAGGAGGAACAGCACGGCGAGTAGCGCCAGAACGAGCAGCGACTCGTAGCACATGCTGGCGAGACGACGGGCGATCCCGGGCCTGCCGGCAGGCTGCAGGAGTGGCACGCCGTCAGCGCCCCTGTTCCCCAGCCCCACCTGCCGGAGCCGCTTCCGCCGCCGACACCGGCGCATTGCCCGATGCAGACGACGGCACGGGAACGACTCCGTCCGTTCCGCCTTTCGCTGCCCGGGCGGCCGCCGCTCCTGGCTGCTCGGGACGCTGGCCGCCGGCAGGAAGCGCGCCCAGCGGGGAGTGTCCCGGCTTCGGCACCGGCTTGCTGGCTGCCTGTTGCTTGAGCCGCTCCTTTTCCTCTTCCGGCAGGCTTGAGTACTCTTCCCACTTCTGCCGCAGCTCCTCCTTTTTCTCGGCCGGCAACTGACTGGCGGTGATGAAGTTCTCACGCGCCTGAGCCCGCTGCGCCGGGGTCAGCTTGCCCCACTCCTGCATCTGGGTCTGAATCCGTCTCTGCTCTGCGGGCGTCATGCTGGCAAAGCGCCGTGCGATGCCCAGCCACTTCTTCTGCCGGTTGGACTCCAGGCTATCCCAGTCGTCACTCAGAGGTGCGAGGACGATCTTCTGCTCGACCGTCAGTTCGGTCCACTGCGGCTGCGCCGGGGTTACGATCGCCGATGGCCCGGAAACCTCAGCCCGCAGCGGCAACGCCCACAGACTTGCCAGGACCGCTACTGCGACGCCGAGCTTTTCAGCCATGCAGCAAAGCCCTTGTCGGTGAAAGCTGCGACCGGCAGTTCATCCGAGAGCAACGCGCTATCGATGACCTCGAGTTCGGCGATGCTCTGCTCGGCATGCCAGAAGGTATAGGTGCCGATACCAAACGCGACGAGAAGGGCAAGACCGACCTGCCTGAGGCGCCGATGGTCGGCCTGCTGCAGCAGGAAGCCGGCGACGCCGGCGAACACGGATTGACGCTCGGCAACCTTTTGCCGTGCCAGCGCGCGCCGCCGCCCTTCCTCCAGGCGCAGTCGCGTTTCGTTCGGCAACTCGTGCAGTCCGCTATTCAGGTGCTGCCTGAGCCTGTAGGCAAAGTGCTGTTCGTTCATAGGGTAATTCCTCGGGCCTTGAGTGCTGCCGCCAGCGTGTGATTTGCACGCGAGCAATGCGTCTTGACGCTGCCCTCCGAGCAGCCCATCGCGGCTGCGGTCGTGGCGACGTCCATGTCTTCCCAGTAACGCAGGAGAAAGGCTTCGCGTTGACGCGCCGGCAAGGATTGAATCTCTTTCTCGATGATCGCCAGAACCTGCGTCTGCTCGAGTTGCTCATCGGGAAGCTGTGGACTGTAAGAGCCCGATTCGCTGCCGAAGGTTTCCAGCGGATCGTGATCCTCATCGTCGCTCGGCGACAGCGCCGACAGCAACGTCGTCCACATTGAGCGCACCCTGCTGCGTCGGTAGTAGTCGCGGATGGTGTTCTGCAGGATGCGCTGGAACAGCATCGGCAGCTCTTCGGCCGGACGGTCACCGTACTTCTCGGCGAGCTTCAGCATCGCGTCCTGGACGATGTCGAGCGCGGATTCTTCGTTGTGCACGGCGAACATTGCCTGCTTGAATGCACGACGTTCGACTGCAGTCAGAAAATCTGACAGTTCGCGTTGGCTGGCCAGAGCGAAAATCCTTGCTTTTTCAGGTTGGAAGCGGTTCCCGCGCTCGGTGATGGTCGTTAACGCCTTGACCAATCGAGGCCAAAGCTTTAACGTTGCACACTTTTTTTAACGCAATTTGCTTGCTGGGGCGACGGCAATGACAATGATGACCGGTGCGGAGATTGTAATCAGGTGCCTGCAGGAAGAAAAGGTCGAGTACGTATTCGGCTATCCAGGTGGCGCCGTGCTGCACATTTATGATGCACTGTTCAAGCAGGATCAGGTGAAGCACATTCTCGTCCGTCACGAGCAAGCAGCCGTGCACGCTGCCGATGGCCTGGCCCGCTCTTCGAACAAGGTCGGCGTCGCGCTCGTCACCTCCGGCCCCGGCGCGACCAATGCGGTGACGGGGATCGCCACCGCCTACATGGATTCGATCCCGGTCGTGATCATTTCCGGACAGGTACCGAAAGATTACATCGGCCAGGACGCCTTCCAGGAGTGCGACACCGTCGGCATCACGCGGCCCTGCGTCAAGCACAATTTCCTCGTCAACGACGTTCACAAGCTGGCGCTGACGCTCAAGAAGGCCTTCTACATCGCCAACAGCGGTCGCCCCGGACCGGTTGTCGTCGACATCCCGAAGGACGTCACCGCCGCCAAGTGCAAGTTCGAGTATCCGGAAGGCATCCAGATGCGCTCGTACAACCCGGTGGTCAAGGGTCACCTGGGCCAGATCAAGAAGGCCGTACACCTGCTGCTCGAGGCCAGACGGCCGATGATCTATACCGGTGGCGGGGTCATCCTCGCCAATGGCGCTGAGCAACTGACCCGTCTCGTCCGCCGACTCGGCTTTCCGATCACCAATACCCTGATGGGCCTTGGCGCGTATCCGGCGACCGACCCGCAGTTCCTCGGCATGCCCGGCATGCATGGCACGGTCGAAGCCAACTTGGCGATGCAGCACTGTGACGTGCTGCTCGCCATCGGCGCGCGTTTTGACGATCGCGTGATCGGCAATCCGGACAACTTCGCCTCGATCCCGCGCAAGATCATCCACGTCGACATCGACCCCTCGTCGATCTCGAAACGGGTCAAGGTCGACGTGCCGATCGTCGGCAACGTTCCCGACGTACTCGAGGAGATGCTCCGCCTGCTCGACGCCGGCAACGCTGCTCCCGACGCACAGGCTCTGGCTGCGTGGTGGCAGGAGATCGATGCCTGGCGTGCCACGCAGTGCATGAAATACGCCAGGAAGAAGAATGTGATCATGCCGCAGTACGTAATCGAGAAGCTGTACGAGGTGACCGCCGGCAGGGCCATCGTCACATCCGACGTCGGCCAGCACCAGATGTGGGCGGCGCAGTACTACAAGTTCGACGAGCCGCGGCGCTGGATCAACTCGGGCGGCCTCGGGACGATGGGTGTCGGTCTCCCCTATGCCATGGGTGCCGCCCTGCAGCACCCGAAGATGCCGGTCGTCTGCGTCACCGGAGAGGGCTCGATCCAGATGTGCATCCAGGAGTTGTCGACCGCCAAGCAGTTCCGCCTGCCGATCAAGATCATCAACCTCAACAACCGCTATCTCGGCATGGTGCGGCAGTGGCAGGAGATGTTCTACGGCAGCCGCTACTCGGAGTCGTACATGGATTCGCTGCCGGACTTCGTCAGGCTCGCCGAAGCCTATGGCCACGTCGGAATCCGCGTCGAGCGGCCGGAAGATGTCGAGCCGGCACTGCGCAAGGCCTTCACAGACCACGAGGACGAACTCGTGTTCATTGACTTCATCACCGATCAGAAGGCAAACGTCTTTCCGATGGTCGCCGCCGGCAAGGGCTTGGCGGACATGATCCTGACCGAAGACCTGTAAGGGAAAGCAAGATGCGACACATCATCTCAATCCTGCTCGAGAACGAAGCCGGTGCCTTGTCACGAGTCGCCGGCCTCTTTTCCGCCCGCGCGTACAACATCGAAACGCTGACGGTGGCTCCGACCGAAGACGTCTCGCTGTCGCGCCTGACGATCGTCACCAGCGGCACCGACGCGGTGATCGAGCAGATCACCAAGCAGCTGAACAAGCTGATCGACGTCATCAAGGTCGTCGATCTCTCCGAGGCCGCACACATCGAGCGCGAACTGATGCTGATCAAGGTGCGCGCCACCGGCAAGGACCGCGAGGAACTGAAGCGCTTGGCCGACATCTTCCGCGGCCACATCATCGACGTGACCGAGTCGACCTACGTCATCGAACTGACCGCCAGCGGGGCGAAGCTCGACTCGTTCATCCAGGCCATCGACGCCGGACTGATTCTCGAAACGGTTCGCACGGGCGTCTGCGGCATCGGTCGCGGCGAACGCATTCTCAAGGTCTGAACAGACCGATACCAGCAAGCAGAGGAAATCACATGAAAGTTTTCTACGACAAGGATGCCGACCTTTCGCTGATCAAGGGCAAGAAGGTCAGCATCATCGGCTATGGTTCGCAGGGCCACGCGCACGCCCAGAATCTCAATGATTCCGGAGTCAAGGTCACGGTCGGGCTGCGCAAGGACGGGGCTTCCTGGAGCAAGGCCGAGGCGGCTGGATTGAAGGTGGAGGAGGTCGCCAGAGCGGTCCGCGGCGCAGATGTGGTGATGATCCTGTTGCCGGACGAGAGCATTCCGCAGGTGTACAACGCCGATGTGGCTCCAAACATGAAGAAGGGTGCCGCCCTGGCTTTTGCCCATGGTTTCAACATCCATTACAACCAGGTCGTGCCGCGCGACGACCTCGACGTGATCATGGTGGCGCCAAAGGGCCCGGGGCACACGGTGCGCTCCGAATACCTCAAAGGCGGTGGCGTGCCTTCACTGATCGCCGTACACCAGGATCGATCCGGCAAGGCCCGCGACATCGCCCTCTCCTATGCTGCTGCCAACGGCGGTACCAAGGGCGGCGTGATCGAGACGAACTTCCGCGAGGAAACGGAAACCGACCTCTTCGGCGAACAGACGGTGCTCTGTGGTGGCGCTGTGGAACTGGTCAAGATGGGCTTCGAGACGCTGGTCGAAGCCGGCTACGCGCCCGAAATGGCGTATTTCGAGTGCCTGCACGAATTGAAGCTGATCGTCGACCTGATGTACGAAGGCGGGATCGCCAACATGAACTACTCGATTTCGAACAATGCCGAGTATGGGGAGTACGTGACCGGCCCCGAGGTGATCAACGAGACTTCGCGAGCAGCGATGCGGGCCGCTCTGCAGCGGATCCAGAACGGTGACTACGCCAAGATGTTCATTCTCGAAGGACGCACCAACTACCCGTCGATGACAGCCCGTCGCAGATTGACGGCGCAACACGAGATCGAGGTGGTCGGCGCCAGGCTGCGCGACATGATGCCCTGGATCAAGAAGAACCGCCTGGTCGACCAGAGCAGGAACTGATCGCTCCCTGGCGCGGCGAGGGGCGCGGTCCGACGGCGGATCGCGGCCTTCGCCGGACGCTGCCCCCGGGTTTCCCAACCACCGCCGCGCGTGCCTGCCCGCCGGCGGTCGGCAGGCAACGCACGGTGACCACTGGCAGGCCGCCGACGAAGCTTCCCCGAACGGGGCTCACCCGCCTGACTCCAGCCCGACAGAGCCATGCCCGAAATAAAGCCTCGCAAGACACTGTTCAACCCGGAGTTGCGGCGTCGAGGCATCTACGTCCTGCCCAACCTGTTCACGACGGCAGCGCTCTTCTGCGGCTTCTTTGCCATCGTCCAGGCGATGACCGGCAGCTTCGAGCGCGCGGCAGTGGCAATCTTCGTGGCGATGATCCTCGATGGCCTCGATGGGCGGGTGGCACGCATGACGCGCACACAGAGCGCGTTCGGCGCCGAGTACGACTCGCTTTCCGACATGGTCTCCTTCGGCGTCGCGCCAGCGCTTGTGATCTACGCCTGGGCCCTCAAGGACATTGGCCGCCTCGGCTGGATTGCCGCCTTCATCTACTGTGTCGGCGCAGCGTTGCGCCTGGCCCGTTTCAACACCAGCCTGGAGGTGATCGACAGGCGTTACTTCCAGGGCCTGCCCAGCCCGGCTGCAGCGGCGCTGGTCACCGGGTTCTTCTGGGTGATGATCGACAAGAGCATTGCCCCTGCCGAGGTTCGCTGGCTGGCCTGCGGCCTGGTGATCTTTGCCGGGATTTCGATGGTTTCGAATCTCCGCTTCTACAGCTTCAAGGACGTCAATCTGCGGCGCAGCGTTCCGTTCATTTTCGTCGTCGGCATTGCCCTGAGCTTTGCCGTCCTGTCGTACGATACGCCGGTCGCCCTGTTCGGCGTCTTCGTCGCCTATTCCCTGTCCGGCTATGTCCTCGCGCTGTTGCGCAAGCTCAGGCGCAGACCTCTGCCGCCGGAATCCCCTCCGCCAGTCTGACTCGCGGGCACTGTCCTTGGCAGCCTTCAGTAACCGCGGCGGCACGTTCAAGGCCCCTGACAGCCGCATTGACACGACGATTCGAAACTGTTTATAGTCTGCGCGTGCTTCAGTCCGGCCACCCTTCCCGCTGCTTCCCGCTCGCTGGCTGGCTGTTGCGACGGGCGCTGCAGCGCGCCACACGCCACGCTAGCCATCCCCCTTGTTGCGCACACACCTGCAGTCGCTTGCCCGCCACGGGCAACGCTGCAGGGATTCACATCGTTCCATGCGGAGTCAGGACATGAAAGAGCATCTGATGATTTTCGACACGACCTTGCGTGACGGCGAGCAGAGCCCCGGCGCTTCGATGACCAAGGACGAAAAGCTGCGCGTGGCCCGACAACTGGAGCGCATGCAGGTCGACGTGATCGAAGCGGGGTTCGCGGCCGCCTCACCCGGAGACTTCGAAGCGATCCGCAGCATTTCCCGGGTGATCAAGGGCTCGACCGTCTGCTCGCTGGCCCGTTCGAGCGAGAACGACATCCGTCGCGCCGGCGAGGCCATCGCTCCGGCGGCGCGCGGCCGCATCCATACATTCATCGCCACCAGTCCGATCCACATGGAAAAGAAGCTGCGCATGACGCCGGATCAGGTGGTCGAAGCAGCGGTAAGAGCCGTGCACTGGGCACGCGAGTATACGGATGATGTGGAGTTTTCGGCCGAGGACGCGGTGCGTTCCGATGTCGAGTTCCTCTGCCGGGTCTTCGCAGCGGTCATCGAGGCCGGCGCCACCACCATCAACGTGCCAGACACCGTCGGCTACAGCGTTCCCACGGTCTGGGGGGAACTGATGCGCACCCTGATTGCGCGCGTTGCGGGGGCCGAACGCGTCGTTTGGTCGACCCACTGTCACAACGATCTCGGCATGGCCGTCGCCAACTCGCTGGCGGCGGTACTGGCCGGTGCGCGTCAGGTGGAATGCACGATCAATGGTCTTGGCGAACGGGCGGGCAACGCGTCGCTCGAGGAGGTTGTGATGGCGGTCCGCACCCGCAGCGACATCTTCCCGGTACAGACCCGCATCGATGCGACGCAGATCGTTCCCGCCTCCAAGCTGGTGTCGCAGATCACCGGCTACCCGGTGCAGCCGAACAAGGCCGTCGTCGGTGCCAATGCCTTTGCCCACGAGTCCGGAATCCATCAGGACGGCGTCCTCAAGCACCGGGAGACGTACGAGATCATGCGTGCCGAGGATGTCGGCTGGTCACAGAACAAGCTCGTGCTCGGCAAGCATTCGGGGCGCAACGCCTTCAAGTCCCGCCTGTCTGCGCTCGGCATCGTCCTCGACAGCGAGGAAGCGCTCAACGCAGCATTCGGCCGCTTCAAGGAACTCGCCGACAAGAAGCACGAAATCTTTGACGAGGACCTGCAGGCGCTGGTCTCCGACGAAAAACTGGCGCCGCCGGGTGAGCACTTCAAGCTGGCCTACTTGCACGTCTGCTCGGAAACCGGCGAGACGCCGGCGGCCGACATCACACTGACCGTCGGCGGGGCCGAGCGGAAGGCTGCAGGCATCGGCAGCGGCCCTGTCGATGCGACCTTCAAGGCAATCGAGTCGATCGCCGACAGTGGCGCCCAGTTGCTGCTCTATTCGGTCAACGCGATCACCACCGGCACCGACGCCCAGGGTGAGGTGACCGTTCGCCTGGCCCGGCAGGGGCGGATCGTCAACGGCAACGGTGCCGATACGGACATTGTCATCGCTTCCGCTCGGGCCTATCTCAACGCTCTCAACAAACTGCAGTTTCCCGATCGACTGGACCCGCAGGGCGACGTCTGACCAGGTCCGGCAGCGGCAACCGCTGCCGCCGGGCGCGCCAGCCCGACCGCCCGGATTCAGCGTGCCGTTGGACGTGTGCGGCGAGCGTAGCCGACGCAGGCGGAGAAGAAGATCAGCGCCAGGCAGATCTCGGCGATCGCCAGCACCTGTCCCGTACCGCGCTCGGTGGTTGCCCGCACGACGCCTTCGGCCACGTACAGCAGGATCAGCATCGACGCCCACTGGTACGTGTAGCGCCGCCCGTTGAGAATGCCGAAAAGAGGCGCCAGCAGCGGCAGGCACTTCAGCGCCAGCCAGCTACCACCTGGCACGACCGGCGCCAGGCGCAGTTCCCAGGCAAGGCAGAGAAAGATCAGCGCGATCAGGCTACCGCAGGCGGTCAGGTAGAGGCCGCGGATCATCGCCGGCGCAGTTGCAGGGCGACTGAAGCCAGTCGGTGGCCCTGCGCGAAAGCGAGTTGCCGCTCGTCGTCGGTGAGAGTCGGATTCCCTTCCGCCCCGGCCAAGTGGCTGGCACCATAAGGGGTACCACCGCTGCGCGTGGCCGTGAGCGCGCTTTCGCTGTAGGGCAGACCGAGCAGCAACATTCCGTGGTGCAGGAGCGGCAGCATCATCGACAGCAGCGTACTCTCCTGTCCACCGTGCGCAGTGGCGGTCGAGGTGAACACGCAGGCAGGCTTGCCGGCCAGGATGCCTGCCGACCACTGCGCCGCCGTGCTGTCCCAGAAGTACTTCATTGGCGCCGCCATGTTGCCAAAGCGGGTAGGGCTGCCCAGCGCCAGGCCAATGCACTCGTCGAGATCGGCCACGTCGACATACGGTGCCCCGACCGGCGGAATCTCCGGCTCACTGGCAGTGCAGACAGTCGCGACCCGCGGCACCGTCCGCAGACGCGCAGTGACGCTGCCGACGGACTCGACACCCCGGGCGATCTGTTGCGCCAAGGCCCGCACCGAACCCCGATGGCTGTAGTAAAGCACGAGAATTTCCGGCATCGGGCTATTATATCCGCCTTATGTTCGTCGCACCCTTTCCCTGGCGCCGCTTCCTGGGACGCGTCTCGCGTCGCTTCGTCGAAGAGAACTTCGATCAGATCAGCGCCAGTCTCGCCTTCACGACGCTGCTTTCACTGGTGCCACTGGTCGCCGTGGTTCTCAGCATCGTCGCCGTCGTGCCGTTCTTCCCGAGCATGGTCGAGCAACTCGAACTCTTCCTGGCGCGCAGCTTTCTGCCCGAGCGCAGCGCCGGAATGATCATTGAACACGTCCTGCAGTTCTCGCAGCAAGCGGTGAAGGTCACTGCAGTTGGCTCACTGGGGCTCGTGGCGACGGCGGCAATGCTCCTGCTAACCATCGAACGTGCTTTCAACCACGTCTGGCTGGTACGCCAAACGCGCACCTGGTGGCGCCGCGCGCGCCTCTATGCAGGCCTGATCGTCCTCTGGCCAATCGTCATTGGCGGCGTTCTGCTGGCAACCTCCCATGCGGTGACCGTCTCGCTCGGCCTGCTGGACGAACCCGGGTGGGTCGGGCAATTGCTGTTCAGGGCGCTCGGCCTGATGATCGCCGGCCTTTTCCTTGGCGGCCTCTACCATGCCCTGCCGAATACCCGCGTGGCGCCGCGCGATGCGGCCTGGGCCGGCATCGTCGCGACGATCGGATTCCTCCTCCTGCAGCAGGGTTTCGAGCTCTACCTCGCCAGCTTTCCATCGTACACCGCCGTCTATGGGGCCTTCGCCACCGTGCCGGTCTTCCTGCTGTGGCTGTACCTGTCGTGGGCGGTGGTCCTGCTGGGCGCCCTCGTGGCCGCTACGCTGCCGGAGTTCAGGAGTCGTTCCGGTGACGAGACGCGGCCCTAACCCGGATTCTGGTCAGGCTCGATCGAAAGAATCTCGACACTGCCCGTCTCCTCGTCGACACAGGTTCGGTTGACCTCGCGAACGATGAGATTCTGCCCCTCGATTACGAGCAGCAATTTCCTGCTGTCGCGAGGAACAACGCCAGCAGCGACGATCAGCGCCTGCCGCGAGCGCAACTTGGGAATCTCCGGCAGGATCAGTACCCGCCGCAGATCGGTGCCGCCATCCCCGGATGGCAGCGCCAGGGTCGCCGGTTGCGCCTTCGGCGCCAGAACCTGCAGTCCGAGTTCGAGGTGCTCCGGGTTTTCGGAGATCGCCCAGCGCACGAGGCAGATCTGCCAGTTGGGATCCACCGCGGTACGAACCGTCACCACGTCGCCCACCGTGAGCGCCCCGGGCTTGCCGGAAACATGCATCACGGCGTAGCCCTCGGGGCTTTCGTTGGTGATCATCCAGGTCGACAGGTCGACATTCACCCCCTCACTCTTGCGGCACAACTGCCACAGCCCATCGATGCCGGCGGCGAGCAGCGTACGATGATTCTGTCGGCGGCGATGGAAGCGGCGCCGGCCGGCATCTCCCCAACGCGTCGCGAGTCGCTGCAGGACTCCGCGACCAGCGGTGGTGCCGGCGAAATCCGGCAGATTCAATTCCTGTGGCGACGCACCATGACCAAGCTGGTCGATCTGCGCCTTGAGCAACAGACAGATGGCAGCGCTGGAAAAGCCGCTGCCCTGCCCTTCCGCCTGTGCCGGTTTGCGCAGCGAGGCAACCGCCGGCAGGTCGCGCAACGGGTCGATCCAGAAAACACCGGGCGCTCGCAGCGACCCGTTCGGCACGGCCTCGACATGGCGGCAGAAGCGCTCGAAGTAACTGGCCAGGAAGAGCACTTCGCGTGGCGTCAGCGACGCCGGCTGCGCGCAGCCCAGGAGTACCGCCGCGTGGTAGACCTCCTGCAGGCTGCGTTCGACGCCTTGCGGGCGCGCAGTGTGCAACTGCAGGTGCTGCGCGGTGGCGTAAGTCTGGTGCAGTTGCTGCCAGACGCCAGCACGCGGGGGAGACGCAATCAGGTGACTGATCATCAGTTGCCTGGCAAGCGCATCCAGGCTGCGCCAGAGGGCCAGGTCGGGGGCTCGGCACGGATCGGCGTTCTTCGGCGGCATGCCCTTCTCGAACAGCGCACTACTCTCGTCGGCGAGCATCTGCAACAGGTCGAGAACGCTGCGGACGATGCGCCGCTCCTTGCGCGGCACCGGCAGCACCAGGTCGATGCTCAGCGCCGGCAACAGGCTGTCGATGACCGTGCTGCTTCGCCGGTAGAGTCCATCAAGCGCCAGAGCGCGCTGCTCCGCCGAGCCCTCGACGTCGCGCAGGGCGATCAGGTGTGAGCGCAGTGAAGGCAGCTCGTCAACCGGCTGCGGGGCCAGCGGCAACTTCAGCCATTGCAGAATCGAGCGCATCCCGGAGTCCGGAGCGGCTCCTCGATCCTTGCCCGTAGCGGTCGAAGGAATCTCGGTCATCAGGCCACCTGCGAAGGAGGTTTTCATCAAGGCGCGGGCCGCCGCAGTGACGTTCGCTGCCCGGCGGAACGAAGCAACTGCCAGCATGGAGAAGCGCACACGCCCAGCCCGTCTCGATGGCGTGCCCTGAACTGACTCTGGAACTGATTATATACTGCCGAGGAGCAGGGGAGTGTGCCGCCGGCCTGCATGAAGGCTGCCTGCAGGCGATGCAGGCAGCCACTGCCGACTTGGGGCCGCGACAGGCGAAGGCGGCGGATTTCACACGTAGAGAAGGCCCGTTGTTGTTATAATCACGGCTTTTTTCTGCTTCGGAAGAGAGTGACATGGTCGTTATTCGCCTTGCTCGTGGTGGCGCCAAGAAACGCCCCTTCTACAACATGGTCGTGACTGATTCGCGGTCGCGCCGCGACGGCCGCTTCATCGAGCGCATCGGCTTCTACAACCCGCTGGCGACCGAGAAGGAACACGGCCTGCAGGTTGCTTCCGACCGGCTCAGTTACTGGCAGCAACAAGGTGCCCAGGCTTCGCCGACGGTCACCCGGCTGCTCAAGCAGTCCGCCGCCAAGGCAGCGGCGTAGGCGTTGTCGGGCCAGGCGCAGCGCCCCGGCGGCGCTGCTGTGGTGGCGGGTGACAGGGCGACGCACCAGGAGATCGTCGTTCTCGGCAGGATTGGCGCAGCCAGCGGCGTGCGCGGGCAGGTGCACGTACACCCCTTCGCCGACGACCCCCAGCAATGGTCGGCGCTGTCGCACTGGTGGCTCGGCAATGAGGGCGACCCACCGGCACTGTGGCAGAAGCGGAAACTGATGACATGCGCGGTTCGCAACGGCCGGCTGACGGCACACCTCGAAGGCGTTGCCGACCGCAACGCGGCTGAGGCGCTGAGGGGCCTCCTGGTCGGCGCACCGCGCTCGGCGCTGCCAGACCCCGCAAAGGACGAGTACTACTGGGCCGATCTGCTTGGTCTACAGGTGCGCAATACCCGGAACCAACCGCTCGGCCACATCGCCGGGCTGATCGACACACCGGCGAACGCAGTCCTGCAGGTGGCCGATGGCGTCGGCGGCGAGAGATTATTGCCCTTTGTCGCTGCCGTTGTCCTCGAAGTGGACCTGGCTGCGGGACAGGTAAGGGTCGACTGGGAAGCGGATTGGTGAACGGCGCAGCGGACGCAGCGACGGTCCTGCGGCCTCTGGTGACCGACATCGTGACGCTGTTCCCGGAAATGTTTGTCGCGCTCACTGGATCGGGCGTGACGCGCCGGGCACTGGCATCCGGCCGCTGGCAGCTCCACCTGTGGAATCCGCGTGATTTCACGGCCGACCGGCATCGTACGGTCGATGAGCGTCCCTACGGCGGCGGCCCGGGGATGGTGATGATGCTGCCGCCGCTGGCGGCGGCCATCGCGGCAGCGAAGGCGCGGCAGCGGGCGATTGGCGGCGGTCGCAGTCGTGTCGTCTGCCTGTCGCCGCAGGGGCCGTTGCTGACGCACGCACGCGTGATGCGCCTGGCACAGGCCGCCGAGGCCTTGGTTCTGGTGTGTGGGCGTTACGAAGGGATCGACCAGCGCCTGATCGACGGCTGGGTCGATGAAGAGGTATCGATCGGGGATTTCGTTCTCTCGGGCGGCGAGATCCCGGCGATGGCGCTGCTCGACGCCGTGCTCAGGCAACTCCCAGGAGTACTCAACGACGCCGGGTCGGCAGAGCAGGATTCTTTCGTTGCGGGCCTGCTGGATTGCCCGCACTATACGCGACCCGAGGAACATGCCGGGTGGCGGGTGCCGGAGGTGCTGCTGTCCGGCCACCACGAAGAGATACGGCGCTGGCGCCTGCAACAGGCGCTGGGTCGGACGTGGCAGAGGCGGCCCGAGCTGTTGGCGGGCCGCTCGCTGTCGAAGCTGGAAACGCAACTCCTGGTGGAGTTTCAGGAGCAATGCGGTCAGGATAACAAGAGCTGATAATCATCCATGGAGTTCATACAATGAATCTGATCGAGCAACTTGAGCAAGAGGAAATCGCCCGTCTGGGCAAGGTCATTCCGGAGTTCGCGCCAGGCGACACGGTCGTCGTCCAGGTCAAGGTCAAGGAGGGCGCGCGCGAGCGTCTGCAGGCCTATGAAGGCGTGGTCATCGCCAAGCGCAACCGCGGCCTCAACTCCAGTTTCATCGTCCGCAAGGTCTCCTCGGGAGAGGGGGTCGAACGGACCTTCCAGACCTACTCGCCGCTGGTCGCAGCGATCGAGGTCAAGCGGCGTGGCGACGTCCGGCGTGCCAAGCTCTATTACCTGCGCCAGCGCTCGGGCAAGTCGGCGCGGATCAAGGAAAAGCTCGTGCGCAAGCAGCGCTGACCGGCTGGCGCGCTGCGTCAAGAAAAAACGGGCGAAGTCTGCAGACTTCGCCCGTTTTTTCTCTCCGCGACGACGGCTGCACAAGCTCTCAGAAATCACCGGCCAGGCTGCGGTCCCTCTCGATCAGGGCGTACGCCGAATGGTTGTGGATCGACTCGAAATTCTCGGACTCGACGACGAAGGCATCGATCCTGGCTTCACCGCCGAGTCGCGCGGCAACGTCGCGCACCATGTCTTCGACGAACTTCGGGTTGTCGTAGGCCCGCTCGGTGACATACTTCTCATCCGGGCGCTTGAGCAGGCCATACAGCTCGCAGGATGCCTGGGCCTCGACGATCTCGACCAGTTCCTCGATCCACAGGTGCTCGTTGATGCGCACCGTCACCGTCACCTGCGAGCGCTGGTTGTGGGCGCCGCGTTCGGAAATCTCCTTCGAGCACGGACACAGGCTGGTGACCGGTACCGCGACCCGGATCGTCGACTCGATCCGGCCATGGCAGATCTCGCCGGTCAGCGTCACATCGTAATCCATCAGGCTCTGCACACCGGAAACCGGTGCCGACTTGTTGATGAAGTAGGGAAAACTCATCTCGATGTGCCCGGTCTCGGCCTCCAGTCGCTCGACCATGTCCCGCAACATGGCGGGAAAGTTCTCCACCGAGATCTCGCGTTCATGGCTGTTGAGAATCTCGACGAAGCGCGACATGTGGGTGCCCTTGAAATTGTGCGGCAAGCCGACGTACATGTTGAAGATCGCGATCGTGTGCTGGATGCCGCCGGACTTGTCCAGCACCCGCACCGGATGCCGCATGGCCTTGATTCCCACCTTGTTGATGGCGATCCGCCGCGTGTCGGCAGAGCCCTGGACATCGGCCATGGCGGCCGGATTGTGCGGGGTTTCGGGGGCGTTCATTGCTGCTCCTGGTAGTTGTCACTCGGGGCGTGCGCCTGGCGCCTCGCCCGCATCTGCCGACCCGGACCGGCAGGACTGAACCACACGCAGGATGCCTGCACAGTCCAGCCCGATGTCGGCCAGCAGCAACGCCTGGTCGCCGTGCTCGATGAAGCGATCGGGAATTCCCAACCGCAACAGACGGGTGGTACTGCCGGCCTCCTCGAGCACGCGTGCAACCTCGGCCCCGGCGCCACCGATGACGGCATTCTCTTCGACGCTGACCAGCAGCGAATGTTCCGCCGCCAGCGACAGGATCAGCTCGCGATCGATCGGCTTGACGAAGCGCATGTTGGCCACCGTGGCATCGATCGCGGCCGCGGCCGCCAGCGCCGGCGCCAGCATGCTGCCGAAGGCCAGCAGCGCCACCGCCTGGCCACGGCGGCGAAGTTCGCCCTTGCCGATCGGCAGTCCGACGAGTTGCGGGTCGATCGCCACGCCCGTGCCGCCGCCACGCGGGTAACGCACCGCCGCCGGTCCGTCGTGATGGAACGCGGTGGTCAACATCTTGCGGCACTCATCCTCATCCGACGGCGTCATCAGCAGCAGATTGGGAACGCAGCTCAGAAAAGACAGATCGAAGGCGCCGTGGTGGGTCGGACCGTCGGCACCGACGAGACCGCCGCGATCGAGCGCAAAGACCACCGGCAGGTTCTGCAATGCGACGTCGTGCACCAACTGGTCGTAGCCCCGCTGCAGGAAAGTCGAGTAGATCGCCAGCACCGGCCGCAGTCCTTCGCATGCGAGACCGGCGGCAAAGGTCACGGCGTGCTGCTCGGCGATACCGACGTCGTAGTAGCGGTCGGGAAAACTCTCGCTGAAGCGCAGCAGCCCCGAACCTTCGCGCATCGCCGGCGTGATGCCGACCAGCCGCGAATCGGCTGCCGCCATGTCGCACAGCCAGTCGCCAAACACCTGCGTATAGCTCGGCTTGCCGCCAGCCGATCCGCCGGCGATGCCGACGTCGGGCTGGAATTTCGAGACACCGTGATAGAGCACCGGGTCCACCTCGGCGAGCTTGTAACCCTGCCCCTTCTTGGTGATGACGTGCAGGAAGCGCGGTCCCTGCAGGTGCTTGAGGTTGTGCAGCGTCGGAATCAGCGATTCCAGGTCGTGGCCGTCGATCGGCCCGATGTAGTTGAACCCCATTTCCTCGAACAGCGTTCCCGGCGTCAGCATTCCCTTGACGTGCTCTTCGGCGCGTTTGGCAAACTCGCGCAGCGACGGCGAGAAATCGAGAATCTTCTCGCCCGCCTTGCGCGCGGCGTTGAAGCTGCTGCCGGAAAAGAGGCGTGCGAGGTAACGGTTGAGGGCACCCACCGCCGGCGAGATCGACATGTCGTTGTCGTTGAGGATGACGAGCATGTCGGCGTCGGCAACACCGGCGTTGTTCAGCGCCTCGAAAGCCTGGCCAGCCGACATCGCCCCGTCCCCGATGATCGCCACCACCTTGCGCGTCTCGCCCTTGGTTTTCGCCGCCAGCGCCATGCCGAGCGCGGCCGAGATGGAAGTGGACGAATGGCCGACACCGAAAGTGTCGTAGGGGCTCTCGCTGCGCTTCGGAAAGCCCGAGACGCCCCCATGCATGCGCAGCCTGGCCATGCCCGCGCGCCGTCCGGTGAGCACCTTGTGCGCGTACGTCTGGTGACCCACGTCCCACACAAGGCGATCATGTGGCGTATCGAAGACGTGATGCAGCGCGATCGTCAGTTCGACGGTGCCCAGGTTCGATGACAGATGGCCACCGGTCCTGGCCACCGACTCGACCAGGAAGTGGCGCAGCTCGTCGGCCAGTTGCGGCAGTTGTCGGCGATCGAGCTTGCGCAGTTGCGCCGGATCGCTGATCGTGTCGAGAAGTGGATAACGCATCATTGGCTTGTCTTGTCCTGCTTGAGCGACTGGCTGCACGCGAAGGGGTCGGGGCAACCGTCAGAACTTTCGCTGGGTGATGAAATCGGTCAGTTCGACCAGGCGCCGGCTGCGCTCACCGAAAATGGTCAACGCCGCGAGTGCCTGTCCGCCGAGGTCGGCGGCGAACTCGCGCGCGCGCTCGAGCCCCATCAGGCTGACGTAGGTGGGCTTCGCCGCGGCAGCATCCTTGCCGGCCGTCTTGCCCAGCGTCACCGTACTGGCCGTGCAGTCGAGGATGTCGTCCACCACCTGGAAGAGCAGGCCGGCGCGTTTGGCAAAGCGGTCGAGCGATTCCCGTTCGTCGGCGCCGAGCGCCGTCCCACAGAGGCCGCCGAGCAACACCGCGGCGCGAATCAGCGCCCCGGTCTTGAGCGCGTGCATCAGTTCGAGCTCGGGCTGGTCGAGTGTCCTCCCGACCGCCGCGAGGTCGATCGCCTGTCCGCCCGCCATGCCGCAGGAGCCGCTGGCGCGTGCGAGCAGAGCGAGCATCTCGAGCTGCCGCGGGTTGTCACCGAAGTCCGTGCGCGCCAGGATCTCGAACGCCAGGGACTGCAGGCTGTCGCCGACGAGCAGCGCCGTCGCCTCATCGTATTCGACATGGCAGGTCGGACGACCGCGGCGCAGCACGTCGTCGTCCATGCACGGCAGGTCGTCGTGCACCAACGAATAGCTGTGGATCAGCTCGACCGCGCAGGCGGCGAGCTCGAGCCGCGGCAGAGGTGCAGTGCTCAACTCGCCGGCAGCAAAGACCAGCAGCGGCCGCACCCGCTTGCCACCGTTCAGCGTCGCATAGCGCATCGCCTGGTGCAGGCGACCGGGAATCGCCTCGGCGGGTGGCAGATGACGGGCCAGAGCGCTGCCCACGCGACTCTGCACACCGTGCATCCAGTCGGGAAAGGGAAGCCTCGTCGCCTCGTCTGCAGCACTGTCTGCCGCGTTCATCCGGCTTCTCCGCTGCCCGGCTCGAAATCGCGCAGGCTGCCGTTTTCCAGAATCTGGATCTCGCGTTCCGCATCGGCGAGCTGTTGCTGGCAGTGCCGCAGCAGCTCGCTGCCGCGCCGATAGGCCGCCAGCGATTCGGCGAGGGGCAACCGGCCACCTTCCATGTTGGCGATGATCCCTTCGAGCTCGGCCAGCGCCAGCTCGAACTTCAGCCCGCCGACGGCGGTGGGTGGATCAATGGCGGCGTCAGGGCCGCCGGCAGGCTCGGTGTTCGCTCGGGGCATGGGAAAGGCTCGGATCAAACGGGCGAAAATAGCCTATTACTGGGCTTCCGGTCAAATCAAAAACTGGTCGGTCGGCAGCCGCAGCCACGGGCCCGCCGCCCGACAGTGGTGCTAAACTTGCCCGGACTACGAAGGGAGCCAACCATGATCGTCATCGAGCATCAACCCAAGCGCGTCGAAGTGACCGTATACGCCGAGTTCACCCTGGCCGATTACAAGGAATTCGAGGCTGTCGCCAATGACGCGATCCGCTCCGAGGGACCGGTCGACCTCCTCTTCGACCTGCGCGAGATGGCCGACTTCACCCTCGACGTCGCGTGGGAAGACATCGTCTTTGCCCGTGCCCACGCCAACGACTTCAGCCGCATCGCCGTCCTGACCGACAGCCAGTGGGTCGCCTGGAGTGCCTGGTTGTCGCAGATTTTCGTTCGTGCCGAGATGCGCATCTTCGCCGACGAAGCAGACGCGCGCGCCTGGCTGGCCGAGGACGGCGAGGCGGCCGAGGAGCCGGAGTGAGCTGCCGGACCCTGGTGGACAGCACGCTCCTGGCCAACCACGTGCAGGACGCCGACTGGCGGATCTTCGACTGCCGCCACCTGCTCAGCGACCCCGCTGCCGGTCGCCGGGCCTACATCGCCGGACATCTGCCGGGCGCCTTCTTCCTCCATCTCGATGACGACCTGTCGGGCCCGACGAACGGCCGCAACGGACGTCATCCGCTGCCCGATCCGCAACGGTTTGCCGACAAGCTCGGCGCTGCCGGCGTCGCGGCCGCAACACAGGTGGTCGCCTACGACGATGCCGGCGGTGCCTTTGCCGCTCGCCTGTGGTGGCTTCTGCGCTGGCTCGGTCACGATCGCGTCGCCGTCCTCGACGGCGGCATCGCCGCCTGGCTGGCCGACGGTCGACCGCTTACGACCGAACTGCCGCGCGCGCAACCGGCGACCTTCGCGGTGCAGCGGCGCGACTGGGTCGTCGGCACGGACGATGTGCTGGCCAATCTGCAGCGGCAGCAGTTCCGCCTGATCGATGCCCGCGGCGCCGACCGCTTCCGCGGCGAGAACGAAACCCTCGATCCAGTCGGCGGACACATTCCCGGCGCCGGCAACCGTTTCTTTCGCGACAACCTCGATGCCGACGGCCGCTTCCGGCCGGCTGCCGACCTGCGGCGCGAGTTCACCGAGGTCCTCGCCGGCTTCGATCCGCGCGCCGTGGTGATGTCCTGCGGTTCGGGAGTCACCGCCTGCCACAACCTGCTGGCGATGGAGATTGCCGGCCTCCCCGGTGCCCGCCTGTACGCCGGTTCCTGGAGCGAATGGTGCAGCGATGCGGCGCGGCCGATGGCCTGCCGGACGCCCGCCGTCGCCGGCTGACGCGCGTGCCGATGCCGCCTGCCCGGTGACCGCTGCCGCCTCGGCGGTGCTCGAGCGCAGCGGCACCGCGGCCGGCGGCGGCCGGCGGGGCACCGACAGCGCCATCATCGCAACAGCAGCTCGCTGGCCGCGTCGGCAATCTCGTCGAGCGACAGCGGGCCATCGGGCCGATACCACTGGCCGCTCCAGTTGAGCATGCCGAAGAGCAGCAGCCGGACCGGACTGGCGGCACTGCGCAGCCGGCCGCATGCCGCCAGTTCATCGAGCGTGCCCTGCCACGCCGCCTGGTAACGATCGCTGGCGGCAGCGATCTCGGCCCGTGCCGCGGCATCGAGCGAACGGGATTCGTGAATCAGCATCGGCGTATGGCAATCGCCCTCGAGCAGATTGCCGAAGTGGGTCCGAATCATCAGCCGCAGGCGGCGCTCGGGATCGTCGATCCCGGCGATGGCCGCCTGCAGGCGACGGTGTCCTGCTTCCAGTCCTTCAATCATCGCCGCCTTGAGCAGTTCCTGCTTGCTGCGGAAGTGATAGAACGGACTGCCGGAACGCATGCCGACCGCCTGCGCGATGTCGCGCGTCGTCGTCGCGGCAAAACCCTTCTCGACGAACAGCCGCGCGGCGGCGCGCAGCAGGTCGTCGCGGCGGTTGAGCTCGGTCGCCGCGCGCGGTCTTCTGTGTTCGGTCGGCATCCTGCTCAGAGCGTCGCCGCCAGGCGGGTGCCCTGGTCGATCGCGCGCTTGGCGTCGAGTTCGTTCGCGACGTCGGCGCCGCCGATCAGCGACAACGGTACGGCAGCGGCACGCAGCCCTTCCTCGAGTTCGCGCCGGGGCTCCTGGCCAGCGCAGACGATCACATGGTCGACCGGCAGGCACTGCCGCTGGCCATCGACGACGATGTGCAGGCCGGCGTCGTCGATGCGCTCGTAGGTGACCCCGGAGAACATCTGCACACCGCGCTTCTTGAGCAGGGTTCGGCGAATCCAGCCGGTGGTCCTGGCCAGGCCGTCACCGACCTTCGCCGCCTTGCGCTGCAGCAGCCAGACCTGGCGCCGGCCGGGTTCGGCTCTGGGCGGCTTGAGGCCGCCCGGGTTGCCGAAGTCGGGGTCGATTCCCCACTCGCTCTGGAAGCGCTCGATTTCATCGCGATCGTCCTCGACATGCGTCAGGAACTCGGCGACGTCGAAGCCGATGCCACCGGCACCGATGATCGCGACGCGCGCACCGGCCACGCGGTAGCCCTCGATCAGGTCGACGTAGGAAATCACCTTCTCGTGCTCGATCCCCGGCACATCGGGCCGCCGCGGCACGATGCCGGTGGCGAGGACGACATGCTCGAAACCAGCCTCCGCCAACTCGGCGGCGCTGCACTCCCGGCCGAGCTGCAGCGATACGCCGACGGCCTGCAGCCGGCGATCGAAATAGCGCAGCGTCTCGGCGAACTCCTCCTTGCCGGGAATGCGACGCGCCAGGTTGAACTGGCCGCCGATTTCCGCCGCGGCGTCGAACAGCGTCACCCAGTGGCCGCGCTCGGCGGCGGTGAGCGCACAGGCCATGCCGGCGGGACCGGCACCGACTACGGCAAGCCTCTTCGGCGTTGCCGCCGGCGCGATCACCAGTTCCGTCTCGCGGCACGCCCGCGGGTTCACCAGGCAGTAGGTCAGCCGACCCGCGAAAATCTCGTCGAGACAGGCCTGGTTGCAGGCGATGCAGGTATTGATCTCGTCGGCACGGCCGGCCGCCGCCTTGTTGACGAACTCGGCGTCGGCGAGGAAGGGGCGCGCCATCGACACCATGTCGGCACAACCGGAAGCGATCACCTCCTCCGCCACCTCGGGCGCATTGATGCGGTTGGTGGTCACCAGCGGGATGCCCACCTGCCCCATCAGCCGCTTCGTCACCCAGACGAAGGCCGCACGCGGCACCATCGTCGCGATCGTCGGGATGCGCGCCTCGTGCCAGCCGATGCCGGTGTTGATGATGCTTGCGCCGGCCTCCTCGACCGCCCGCGCGAGCGCGACGATCTCGTCCCAGGTGCTGCCACCCTCGACCAGGTCGAGCATCGACAGGCGGAAGATGATGATGAAATTCGGCCCGGTCGTCGCCCGCACGCGGCGCACCGTTTCGAGAGCAAAGCGGATGCGGTTCTCGAAGCTGCCGCCCCAGCCATCCTCGCGGAAGTTTGTCTGGCGGGCGATGAACTGGTTGATCAGGTAGCCTTCCGACCCCATCACCTCGACCCCGTCATAACCGGCCGACTGCGCCAGTCCGGCGCAGCGGGCGTAATCGTCGAGAGTCCGCTCGATGTCCTCGGCGCTCAGTTCGCGCGGGCGAATCGGCGAGATTGGCGCCTGCACCGACGACGGCGCGACCGCGCCGCGATGGTAGGCGTAGCGGCCGGTGTGCAGGATCTGCATGGCGATCTTGCCGCCGGCAGCATGCACGGCGTCGGTGACGAGGCGGTGTTTGACCACCTGCCCCTCGTTCTCCAGCGCCGCTGCGCCGGGCATCACGACCCCATCCTGGTTCGGGGCAATGCCGCCGGTGACGATCAGGCCGACGCCGCCGCGCGCGCGCTCGGCGTAGAAGGCGGCGAGACGGCGGAAACCTTGCGGCGCCTCTTCGAGACCGGTGTGCATCGAACCCATCAGGACACGATTCCTGAGCGTCGTGAAGCCGAGGTCGAGCGGGGCGAGCAGATGGGGATAGGCGTTCCGGTGCATGCAGGGAATCTCCTGGGGCAGGTGGTCGAGGGATGGGCGATGAAAGTTTAGGCAAGCAAGCGCTTGTTGGATTATCGGTGATCGGCCTTCGCGATGCAAGCGGCGCTGCTGCCGTAGGCGCGGCGGGAAGCCGCCCTGTGGCGGCGAAGACAGGGCCGGCCCTGGCGGTGACTGTAGCAGATTGTCGGCGCCAGCTAGGTCGGCCTTCGGAATGGAAACGGGGGGTGATCCGGCCCGCGCACGGGCTTCCGCGACGAGCGAGCGCGTGGCAACGCTGGCCTCCAAGGGCATGGCGCTGCGCTCAGACAGGTCGGGCCTAGCTGACTGCGATGGATCAGGTCTATGGCTTTCGCGTCGCCATCCACTTACTGGAGCCGCCCCTTACCGAAACGCCGGGGAGGAGTCCGGTACACGAGCAGCCAGCGCCGGCCGCGGCCCCGCACAGGGCCAAGACGGCCAGGCACGGCGCCGGCCTCAGGGTAGAACCCCACAAGGCAAGGAGAGGCTCGAACGGATGGCGGGCACGGGTGCGTGGCATCGGGTGCCGGTACCGCGTGGGTTCGGTCAGCGGCGCGCTGCAGGAGCACCCGGCGATCGACGCCGGCAGGCCCCGGACATCAACTCCGCAAATTGTTTCCTCAGGGCCGCAGGGTCAGGGGCCAGCGGCACGCCGGGTTCAAGGACGGGGGCTTCAACGGCGTTGCGGGCATTGCCATCACCAAACGGCGCGAAAGGCGTGTGCTTGGGCGAGGGTTGATATGTGCGGGCAGATCTGGACCCTGAGCCCGGGCGGGCTGGACGAGCACCCTGGGCTCTTCAGGCTCGAAGTCACCGAGGGGCCTGGCGGCGGCGTTCGGGTCTTGAACAACCCGGTGCCGTCTCCCTTCAAGGAATCGATCCGGTGTGCCGAGCAGAACCTGTATGCCAGGGCACAACAACTCGTCGGTGACCGCGATCCACGATCGCACGAGTTCTCAGTCCAGCTCCGGAGCTTCGACGCCGCCAAGTCCGGCGCCAAGACGAGCGCGGCCGCACTGATTTCGCTCTCCAGCGCGTTGCTGAAGAAGTCGGTCCGTCGTGGACTGGTTGTCGTCGGCGAGGTCACGCTGGGCGGGACGATCGAACCCATCCACAACGCGGTCACGCTCGCGGAAGCGGCTGTCGAGAAGGGAGCCAAATCACTGCTCTTGCCCGTGTCTTGCCGCCGGCAGCTCTTCGATCTGTCGGACGACATGGCAACCAAGCTGGACATTGAGTTCTACCAGGACGGGCGAGATGAGCTGTTCAAGGCGCTGGCGGCCTGAGCCGGGCACACCACACACCCTATGTTGAACTCGGGCGCTTGCTGGATCGCTCCCTGGAACTGCAGGCCGACGTTCACCGCATGCTCGGAGGCGACGAACTGCAGCTCTTCGACGACTCCCCTCGAACGCTGGTGACGCTTTATGCAGCGCAGACATCAGTGGAACATGGGACCGCTCTTCGGGTAGTGCTCGCGCAGCCACTCCCTGCCGCTGGCATCAGCATGATGCGGCTTCAGCACGATTCCCTGACACGGGCCGTATGGCTGCTGTACTCGGCATCTGACGAGCAGATCGACCGCCTTGTCGCCCCGCTCGATGCTGCCGCCGAGAAAGCCGCCTCCAAACTGCCGATGGCCCAGACGATGCTCGACGAGATTGTCGGCAGATCACCGCACGCCGCGGTCGAGAGGTCCACCCACTTCAAGGACGTGAATGTGCCGGCCCCGCATCCCGGAAGCGACGCCGGAAAAGATGGCTGACTCGTCATGCTTCCAGGCCGTGTGAGAACCGGTGCTCACCCCGGCGACGGCGCCCACGGCACGGCAAGCCGGGCTCGATCACCCGCGGTCGGCAGCGCCGGTCAGCTCACTTCAGGATCCCGAGCAGGTTCGAGAACCCGTCGGTCCACGCCGTGAAGCCGGCGCGCGCCGGCAGCGGCCGGGCGCCGCCGATCGCCGTCTGCAGACCCGCCGCGCGCGCCGGTCGAACGATCAGCGCCCACAGTGAGCGGCGGCAGAAAACGTCGCCGGCAGCCGGTTCGAGTTCGACGACGAGCACGCTCAGCCCCAACTTCGCAGCCGCGGCAGCGACCACCGGCTGCAGGTCGAGGTAGCGGTTGGTGATGTGCACGGCGAGGATGCCGTCGCTCCGCATGTGCCGCAGGTAGGACTGCATCGCTTCGAGGGTCAGCAGGTGCGTCGGGATCGAGTCGCCCGAGAAGGCGTCGATGGCGAGCAGGTCGAATTCCTGCGGCGCTTCGCTTTCGAGCATCAGGCGGCCGTCTCCGAGCACCGGCTCGATGCGCGCGCGGCTCTCCGCCAGGTAGCTGAAGTCGCTGCGCGCGAGGTCGAGGACCTGGTCGTTGATTTCGTACAGCCGCATTTCGTCGCCCTGGCGGCCGTAGATCGCGAGCGTGCCGGCGCCAAGTCCAAGGACGCCGATCTTGCGCGGCCGGTCGGTGGGCAGGCTGAGCAGCGCCTGGCCGATTCCCGACTGTTCGCAGTAGTAGGCGGTCGGCCGCCGGCTGTGCTCGGCGGCGATGAACTGCTCGCCGTGGTTGATGCGGCCGTGCAGGATTTTGCGCTTGATGCCGAGTTCGTCCTCGCTGACGTCGGCGACGCGCAACTGGCCGTAGAAGTTGCGCATGACACGGCGGTATTCCTCGACGTAATCGACCGAGAGTCCCGCCAGCCGGTAGCCGTAGAGGGCGAGGGCGATGAGCAGCAGCCAGCGCCAGACCCGCTTGACTTCCGGCCAGAGGACTACGATCACCAGCACGGCGCAGAGGAAGAGGCCGATCGGCAACTCGAAGTAGGCGTTGAACAGCGCCGGCGCGAGCAGGCCGACGAAACTGCCGCCGAGCGCGCCGCCGATCGACAGCATCAGGTAGAACAGCGTCAGGTGGCGCACCGGTGGCCGCCGCCGCACCAGCTCGCCATGACAGACCATGCAGAAGACGAAGAGCGCGAGGCAAAGGAGGCCGACCAGCATCGGTACCGGCATGCCGACTTCGGCGAGAACCTGGTCGAGCGCGATGAACGCGATCGGCAGCGCGATCAGGAAACCGCGGCGATGATAGTAGCGCGGCGCATCGAAGCAGAGAATGAAGCTCAACAGGTAGATGCTCAGCGGCACCACCCACAGGAACGGCACCGGCGCGACGTCCTGCGTCAGGTGACGGGTCAGCGCCAGCAGGAGGATCGAGGCCGTCATCGCCAGGCCGATCCACAGCAGGCACTCGCGCAGCGGCGGCCGCGGCACGGGCTCCGAACTGGCCGGGCGGCGTTCGAGTTCGCCGGAGACGCCCTGCCACGACTGCCAGGCGCTGGCGAAGCAGGCGATCACGAAGAAGACGTAGCCGACCGACCAGGCGTGTGCCTGCTGCACGACGACAAAGAACGGTTCGACGAGCACCGGATAGGAGAGCAGCGCGAGCATCGACGCCAGGTTCGACAGCGCGTAGAGGCGATACGGCATCAGGCTGTTGAACGACCGCGCATACCACGCCTGCATCAACGGCCCGGTGGTCGACAGCAGCAGGTACGGCATGCCGACGGTGGCAGCGAGGACGACGAGCACATTCCACGTCGGGCTGGCGAAGGCGGCGTCCTTCCAGGCCGGATTGGCGACCACCGGCAGCGTCGCCAGACTGAGCAGCAGCAACACGCAGTGCACGATGTTCTGCCGGCGAGGCGAAAGCCACTCGTGCAGCAGGTGCACGTAGAGGTAGCCGAGCAGCAGCGCCGCCTGAAAGAAGACCATGCAGGTGGTCCACACCGACGACGAACCGCCGAACCACGGCAGGATCATCTTGGCGATGATCGGCTGGATCTGGAAGAGGAGAAAGGCCGAAAGGAAGACCGTCACGGCGAAGCTGATCATCCGGGTGTTCCCGGCTGCTGCGGCGTTCCCGTTGTCGGGCCGCCGCCTTCGGGTTCGGCCGGCGCCGCATGCCAGCTCTCGCGCGGGACGACGACGTTGCTGGCCGGCTGGACAACGAAATGCGGCGACATGATCTGCACGCCGTAGGTATTGAACTGGTCCTGGATGTTGGCGTGCAGCGCGGAGAGCACCGGCACCCTCTCGAGCGGCTTGTCCATGTGTGCAAAAAGCTCGTATTCGACGTACCAGTCGGCGAGGCTGCGCTGGTAGACGAAGGGCTTCGGCAGCGCGCGCAGGCCGGGCGTCTGTTCGGCAGCGGCGATGAGCATCGCGTGCACCTGACGCCAGGGGGTATCGTAACCGATCGTCACCTTGGTCGACACCAGCGTCCCGCGCGCGCCCGCGAGGCGCGAGTAATTCTTGATCGGATTGCCGACGAGCACGGCGTTGGGGATCGTCACTTCCTCGTTGCGCATGTTGATGATCTTCGTCGACAGCGCGCCGACCTCGCTGACGACGCCGATGGTCTCGCCGATGTCGACGAAGTCGCCGACCGACAGCGCGCGCGAGTAGACGAGCACGAGGCCGCTCATCAACTGGTTGACGATGCCGGCCGAACCGAGCGTCAGCATGAAGCCGAACATCACCGACAGCCCCTTGAAGGCGTCGCTGTCGGACATCGGGATGAACGGATAGGCAATCGCGATGCCGAGGCCCCAGACGATGATGGTGCAGATGCGATGGGTGGCGTTGACGGTTTCCGGATGCAGCCCATGCACCTGCACGCGTCCGGCCCTTGCCGCCTTGAAGAAGTTGCCGAGGGCGTCATTGAAGGCCTTCGTCAGGAAGAGGATGACGAGGGCGGTGGTCAGCGACGGGACTGCCTCGATGAAGCCGACGCCGATCGTCTCCATCAGGCCGAAGAGGAAGCTGGTCAGGCGGTCGCCGAGCGGCTCGGTAAGCGGGAAGAGTGCCAGGACGAAGGTCAGCCAGAGGTAGGCGACGCTGAGCCAGAGAAAGCCCATCAGCAGTTGTGCGATCCGCTGCACCAGCGCCCAGCCATGGCGGGCCCAGCGGAAGCTGCTCGACTCCGGATGCGCGTCGACGACCTTTGCGAAGTGGCGGACGATCAACGCGGTGGCGCGGCTGATCAGCCACAGCAGCAACAGGGCGATGGCGGTCGCCGCCAGCGACAGACCGATGCCCTTGACGAGCACCATCGGCCGGCGCTGCTCGCTGACCGCCAGCAGCGCGGCACCGAGTTCGTCAGCGCTGCGACGCGCCACAGCGTCGAGCGACATCTTCTCCTCGGGGTCGAGATCGCCCTCGACGATGCCGAAGAGGACCGCTTCGCCGATGTGCAGGCTGATGCCGCGCCGGTCTTCGACGGAGAACGGCGTCAGCTCGATCGGCTGCTGCATCTGCGCCGCCTGCAGGGCATCGATGCGCGCGAGCGCGCGCCGCACGCGATACTCCGGGCTGGCGCCGACGAAGGTCGCGCGAAAGGTGACGATCGGCCGGAAATGGTAGTGCAGGGTCGCCTCCGGCTGACGCACCTCGGCGGCGACGGCTGCGGCGGCCAGGCTGGCGATGAACATGCTGGCGACGAGCCAGAAGAGGGCGAAAGCGGCGCGAAACCGGCAGCGTAACGGCTTGGTGATCATGGCGAGATGAGGGTGACGGTCTGGACTGGGCTGCGATTATAGCCCCTGCCCGCCAGGATGGCTTTGGCGCCCGCGCCGCTGGCCGCCGACCGGCTGTCAGGCCGTGCCGCCGACCGTCAGGCCGTCGATGCGCAAGGTCGGCTGGCCGACACCGACCGGCACGCTCTGCCCCTCCTTGCCGCAGGTGCCGACGCCCGGGTCGAGGCGCATGTCGTTGCCGATCATCGACACCTGCGTCATCGCCTGCGGGCCGCTGCCGATCAGGGTCGCGCCCTTGACCGGGGTGGTCACGCGACCGTTTTCGATCAGGTAGGCCTCGGACATCGAGAAGACGAACTTGCCATTGGTGATGTCGACCTGCCCGCCGCCGAAATTGACCGCGTAGATGCCCTTCTTCACCGAGCGGATGATCTCTTCCGCACTGCACTCGCCATTGAGCATCGTGGTGTTGGTCATGCGCGGCAGCGGCAGGTGGGCAAAGGACTCGCGACGCCCGTTGCCGGTCGGCGCGACGCCCATCAGGCGCGCGTTGAGGCTGTCCTGCATGTAGCCCTGCAGGATGCCGTCCTCGATCAGCACCGTCCGCTGCGTCGGATTGCCTTCGTCGTCGATGTTCAGCGAACCGCGCCGTCCGGCAATCGTGCCGTCGTCGATCACCGTCACTCCCCGGGCGGCAACGCGGCTGCCGATGCGGCCGGCGAAGGTCGAACTGCCCTTGCGGTTGAAGTCGCCCTCGAGCCCGTGGCCGACCGCTTCGTGCAGCAGGATGCCGGGCCAGCCGGCACCGAGGACGACGGTCATCGTCCCGGCCGGCGCCGGTCGTGCCGCCAGGTTGGTCACCGCCTGATGCACGGCTTCGCGCGCGTAGTCCTGCAGCAAGGCATCGGTGAAGAATCCGTAGTCGCTGCGGCCGCCGCCACCCGCCGACCCCTGTTCGCGCTGCCCGCCCTGCTCGACGATGACCGTCAGGGAGACCCGCACCAGCGGCCGCACGTCGGCCGCCAGGCGACCGTCGCTGCCGGCGACCAGCACTACCTCGT
Source organism: Candidatus Accumulibacter similis (assembly GCA_013347225.1). Lineage (NCBI taxonomy): Bacteria > Pseudomonadati > Pseudomonadota > Betaproteobacteria > Candidatus Accumulibacter > Candidatus Accumulibacter similis. Next base: position 4,813,219 of record CP054595.1, read on the forward strand.
ACTCGCCGGCGAGGTGCGCCATGACCTGCGTCACGCGCCGGTCGGCGGCACGCGCCAGAGCTTCCAGCCGCTCCAGCAGGCTGACCTTGCTGGCCGCATCGAGTGAAGCCAGCGGGTCGTTCGGCAGGTAGAGGCGGTGCCCCGTGCTCCTCTTCGGTGCCGGCACGCGCCGTTCCTGCCCGGCGGCGGCAATCGCCCGCACGGCGGCGGCGGCATCGCCGAGCGCCTGGCTGCTGATGTCGTCGGAATAGGCGAAAGCGGTCTTCTCACCGGCCAGCGCCCGCACGCCGACGCCTTCGTCGATGCTGAAGCTGCCGCTCTTGACGATTCCCTCTTCGAGACTCCAGGCTTCGGAGCGGCTGTACTGGAAATAGAGATCGGCATGGTCGACCTGATGCGCCATGATCTTGCCGAACACCGGCGTCAGATCGGCGACATCAAGGCCATAGGGAGTGAGCAGGGTCTTGCGTGCCTGCGCGAGGAGGGTCTGGGCCTTGGTGGTCATTGAGTTTTCCTGTTTGTTGCGGTCTTCTGCCGCCGACACCTACATGACACGATGCGCGAGCGCCGGCAGGCTGGCGCGGACTTCATCCAGTCGGCTCCGCTCGAGGTCGCCGATGACGATGCCGGGTCCCTTCTGCTTGCGGTCGAGGATCGTCCCCCAGGGGTCGACGAGCATGCTGTTGCCGTGTGTTTCGCGGCCGTTCTCGTGCCGGCCGCCCTGGGCGACCGCCAGCACGTAGCACTGGTTCTCGATCGCCCGCGCGCGCAGCAGAATCTCCCAGTGCGCACGGCCGGTCGTCTCGGTGAAGGCCGCCGGCACGACGATCAGGTCTGTGACACCGAGGGCGCGATAAAGCTCCGGAAAGCGCAGGTCGTAACAGATCGACAGACCGACGCGGCCGAAGGGCGTGACGAAGGCGGCCGGCCGGCGGCCGGCCTCGATGGTCGTGCTCTCGTCGTAACGCTCGCTGCCCTGCTGGAAGCCGAAGAGGTGGATCTTGTCGTAGCGGGCGGCACGCCGCCCCTGCGGATCGTAGACCAGCGTCGAGTTGAGCACCTTGTCCGGACTGCCGGCGAGCAGCGGCAGCGAGCCGCCGATCAGCCAGACCGTGTGTTCGCGAGCACTGGCGGCAAGAAAATCCTGGATCGGGCCATGCCCGTCGGCCTCCCGCAGCCGCACCTTGTCGGCGTCGGTCATTCCCATGATGGCGAAGTACTCGGGCAGCGCCAGCAGTTCGGCGCCCTGCGCAACGGCCTCGCTGATCAGCGCCGCCGCCGTGCGCAGGTTCTCGTCGACGCGTGGCGTCGACACCATCTGCAGGGCGGCGACGCGCAGGACGCTGGTGGCTGGTGCGGCCGGCTGCCGCTCGTCGGGGCTTGGCTTCATCGTTGGCTCCACTCGGCCGCATTGGCTTCGGTCATGGCGTCGTCCCGACGGCCGGCGGGCGCGAGAGGCGCTCGACCCTGGGGTCATCCCACTTGCCGGTGACCAGGTAGTCGAAACTGAAGGCCTTGCTCAGCGGCCCTTGCAGGATCTTGTCGGCGAGCAGCGTCGCGACGCCGGCCAGCGGGTTGATCACCGCCACACCGAGCGCCGCACTGCTGCCGAGGTCGGGCTGGACGCTGACTTCGAGACGCTGCGTTTCGTTCTTCAGGTCGGCTTCGCCGCTCATGACGACGCGTGCCGCAGGACCGCTGATCTGCAGCCGATCGGTATGCATGACGCCGCTCCTGACGGTGATGCTGCCGTTGATGCTGTCGAAGGCGAAACCCTCGCTGAAGATGTCGCCGAAGTCGAAGGTGAAACGGCGCGGCAGCCCCTGCAGGCTGATCAGCCCGAGCAGCTTGCCGACACCGGGATCGACCTTGAGGAACTGCCCCTTGCTTGCCTCGACCTGGATGTCGCCGGAGAGCGTCGCATAGTCCAGCTCTGCCGGGGCGCCGTTCCAGCCGATGCGGCCCTTCATGGCGGCCTTGCCGGCACGTACCGTACCCCCGTAGCCGAGGCGGTCGAGCAGGCTGCCGACGTCGCTGCTCTCGAGCGTGAAGTCGAGCTGCGTCCGGTTGGCCGCACTGAGCTGCCATTGGCCGCTGCCGGACAGGCTGCCATGAGGGTTGCGCAGGTCGATCTTGTCCAGGCGCCAGATGCCGCCATCGTTGTGCGCCTGCACCTCGAGGCGTCCAAAGCGCTTCCGTCCAATGACGAAGTCGTCGATCACCACGTCCAGGGCGGGCAGCTCCTTGAGTGGCTCTGTGGCGGCGACGTCGCCTCGCACCCTGTCCGGGCGGCGCCACTTGCGGAAGTGCGCCTTCAACCGGCCAGCGCCGCTGCCGTCCCACTGAAAGGTACCCGCTGCCTGGTCCGCTTCGACGTTGCCGCGCCAGCGCGTGGTGATGCCCGTGATGCCGACGCCGACGCCAGTGTAGGTCTGGCCGAGGACGACGAATTCGTCAGCCTTGACATCGACGGCGACGGGCAGGCCGGCGGCTCCGGCCTCGCTGCCCTTCCTGCCGCCGCCGATGAGCCTGTGCCAGTCGTCGAGGTCGATGCTGCGCGCGCTGATGCCGAGATTGAGCCCGCGCTCGGGCAGCGCAGCGGCCGGCCTGCCGACCATGACCATACCGCGCTCGACCTGCGCCTCGTTCCCCTGCTTGCGGCGAATCAGGTGCAGGTCGAGCACGTTGCCGAGGGAGGCTCGCACCTGCTCGCGGACGATGGCCTGGCCGCCGGCGGTCGCCGGCGCCGCTGGCAGCAGCCCGTTCTCGAAATGCAGCGGCATCGCTTCGCCGGCAGACTTGCCAAGCGGCGCCGGCAGGGTCGAGGTGACGCCAACCAGGTCGGAGTCCACCAGGACGTCGACATCGCGCTTGCGCACCCGGACCTCGGCGCGGTAGTTGGTGCCACCAGTGACGCCGGTGAGCAGCGGCGAGTCGATGTGCCGTCGCAGTTCATCAACGGCCAGCGAGCCACTGGCGATCACCCGCACCTTGCCGGCCTGCGGGCCACCCGTGATGCGCAGCGGACCACCGAACAGCCTGGCGTTGATCTCGGGAACGCGCAGCTCCTTTTCCGAGAACTGCAGCTGGCCCGTCACCTGCTGCAGCGGCGGCAGTGCGGGATCGACGACGACCTCGTTCGCCTTGAAGGTGTAGGTGCCGTCGATCTTCGATTCACCAAGCCGCGCCTCCTCGAGCGGGATGAGCAGCGCGATCTCGAGCCGGCCCGTTCCCCGGGCACTCATCTTCTCGGTGAAATGGTCGATCTGCGCTGCCACCGGGCTCTGGTCGATGTACTTGAGGAACTCGGCCGTCGCTCCGGCGACCTGTCCCTTGAGCTTGAGCGTGCTCACCGGCGCGTCGAAATCCGGGATCTCGGCGCGCGTCTGCGTCAGCGTCGCGCCGAGGATCGAGCCGCGACGCGCCTGTACCACCATGCCGTTCCCTTCGAAACGCAGGTCGGCATCGATGCCACTGATCGGCGGCCAGCCGGTACCGTAGTCGAGGACGACATCCTGTGCCTTGACGGTGACCAGGAACTGTCCCTGCCTGCGGTCGAGGAAGGGGAAATTCGCCAGGTCGCCCTTGAGGATCAGCCTGGCCTCGCTGGCGCTCCCCTCCTTCAGCGCATCGCGCAGCCAGTGGCGGGCATCGACGTTGATCACCGCCGGCAGGTAGCGCCAGACTGCGGTCGCTTCAGCCCGCGTCAGCGCTGCCGTCAGGTCGATGCTGCCCGGTCCTCCGGGACTGCTGCGGTAGGTTCCCTGCGCCGAACCGGCGGCGTCGGCCCCGGCGAAGTCGAGGCGCGACAGTTCGGCCTCGAGCTGGCCCTGGGCGATCTTCCACTTCGCCTGCGCGTTCAGTGTTTCGAGGGCGATCGACGACTCGGGAAAGACCTGCGGCAGCTCGACACGCACCTGTTGCGAACGCAGTTGCACGGCACCGCCCTTCTCGCTGGCGTCAAGCGAACCGGAAAGGCCGCTGACGCCGGGGAACCGGTGTGCCGGCCGCAACGCCAGATTCGCGAACGAGCCCTGCAGCGAGTAGGCCTGCAACTCCTCGGCGCTGCCCCGCCAACTTGCACGCAGTTCGCCAATGCGGCCGCGCGGCGCAAAGTCGTCGAGCAGGCGGCGCGATTGCGGGTCGAGCGGCAGGTAGGCGGCGAGTCCGCCGAAGGCACCGAGGTCCACCACGCTGGCGGTCGCACTGCCGCGCAGCGACGCGCCCGGCGGCTTCTCCTGCTGCCACTCGAGGTGGAAATCGGTCGGCTCGATGCGCAGTTCGGGCCCTTGCGCGGGCTGCCGGGATGCCGCGACGGCGGCGCTGTCGGCAACCGCCGGGGCCGCCAGCGACTGCGCGAGGAGTTCGACACGGCGGCCGTCGAGCCGCACGCCGCCGGGCAGGAACTGCGCCGCAATGCGACCGGAGAGCCGGTCCAGAGCCAGCTCCGGCAGGTTCTTTGCCAGCCGCAGATGGACGCTGGCGAGCGACAGGTCGGCGGTGAGTTCCTGCAGCGTCCCGGCGCCGAATCCGGCCCACGCCCGGATGGCACCGCGACCATGCGGCAGGGCGAAGGGGTAGTCGATCCAGGCTCGCCAGGCAGCGAGATCGATATGGTCGACCTGGACGAAGGCCTGCCCCTTCCAGCTCGCGGCGCTCTCGAGATCCCTGCCGCGGAAGTCGCCGCGCAGGTCGATCGCCGACGCCAGCTCGGCCGGCGGCAGTGCGGTCAGTCCGAAGCGGTGCTGGCGGCCGTCGTTGTCGAGTGCCAGGTTGACGTTCTCGAGGATCAGCGGCGGGGCGTCGCGTCTGGCGTCCTCCCAGAGCACCGTTGCGCCACTGACGCGAATCTGCTTCTGTGCCAGCACCCAGTCGACAACACCGCCATCGCTGTCGTCCTCGGTGACGGCGATGCCGGCGATGAAGAAGCGACCATCGCGGTCACGCCGCAGGTGCAGTGTCGGTTCATCGATGCGCAGCAGGCGCAGGCGCAACTGCATTCGCGGCAGCGAGGACCACGACAGGACACTCTCGACGCGCGAGAAGGCCAATGCGGGCTGGCCCTGGGCGTCGGCGATGCGCACGTCGGAAAGGACGAGATCGGGATTGAGTCCGGCCCAGTTCGCCTCGATGCCGCCGATGGCGACCGCAAGGCCGAGCGCCTCGCCGGCGGCGCGCTCGATCTCCGGCCGGTAGTTCTCGATGTTCGGCAGGATCAGGTAGCGCAGGCCGAGGACCAGCAGCACGAAGGCGAAGTAGAGCACGACGGCGGCCCGCAGGGCCCAGCGCCAGCCAGCGCGCACCGCCGGGTGCGAGACGAAGGGCACGAGACGGTGCAGGCGATGGTAGACCGCCGGGCGCAGTTCCTCCTGCCGCATCAGAACGGGCCAGCGCTGAGAGACTTTTGCCAACAGTCGGTGCGCGTCACTAGAATGTCGGGGTACCCGGTCGAATTGGCGGATCGCCAACGCATTGGCGATCCGCCAATTGTAACGGCTTTGCCGCCGTGCTTCAGCGCCCTTGGCACGGCACCCGCTCCGGCTCGAGACAAGATGAAGAGGCCATGAACAGCTCCAGCGACCCCAGCGGCGAACGGCCGCCCGATCTCGCCGCGGCGCGACTGGCAGCGACGGCGCACAGCCGCTACCTGCGTCAGTTGCTGGCCGCTCGCCCGCAAGTCGGCGTCTGGCTCGACGACCACGCCGAACGCCCGCTCACCGCCGCGCGCATGGGCGCCTTCCTGACCGCCGCCGCGCCGCTGTCCGACGAGGAACTCAAGCGTTGTCTGCGGCAGTTGCGGCAGCGCGTCATGGCCACCCTGATGGTGCGCGACATCGGTGGCCTCGCACCGTTGTCCGAGGTGGTCGAGACGATGACCGGACTCGCCGACGTCTGCACCAACTTCGCGCTCGATTTCCTGCACCGGCAACTCGCCGGGCAGTTCGGCGAGCCGCTCGACGAGCACGGCCGACCGCAGCGACTGCTGGTCATCGGCATGGGCAAGCTCGGCGGTCGCGAGCTCAACGTCTCGTCGGATGTCGATTACATCTTCGTCTACCCGGAGGAAGGGCAGACCGGCGGCAGCGGGCGCCGCCTCGACAACTACGAGTTCTTCCTGCGCCTCGGCAAGCGGCTGATCGGCGCCCTCGGCGATGTCAGCGAGGATGGTCAGGTCTTCCGGGTCGACATGCGGCTGCGGCCGAACGGCGATTCCGGGGCGCTGGTCGGCTCGCTCGGTTCGCTCGAGAACTACTTCATCGCGCAGGGCCGGGAGTGGGAACGCTACGCCTGGATCAAGGCGCGGGTGATGAACGAAGGGGCCAATCTGCAGCCGCAGTGGATCGATGCCCTGCAGCGCATCTGCCGCCCGTTCGTCTTCCGCAAGTACCTCGATTTCGGCGCCATCAATGCGATGCGCGACCTGCACGCGCAGATCCGGCGCGAGGTGGCGCGCCGCGACATGGCCGAGCACATCAAGCTCGGCCCCGGCGGCATCCGCGAGATCGAGTTCATCGCCCAGGTCTTCCAGCTCATTCGCGGCGGTCGCGACCCGGCCCTGCAGATTCGCCCGACGCTGCGCGTCCTGGCGCTGCTCGCCGAGCGCCGGCTGCTGCCGGCGGAGAGTGAACGCGAGCTGGCGACGGCCTACGAGTTCCTGCGCCGCCTCGAGCACCGCCTGCAGTACGTCGCCGACGCGCAGACACATCGTCTGCCGACCGGCGACGACGAGCGCCAGGCGATCGCGACCTCGATGGGCTGCAGCGACTGGACCTCGTTCCTGACGCTGCTCGACGCGCACCGCGCGGTCGTCGCCCGCCACTTCGAGCAGGTGTTCTCCGAACCCGAGGAAGGGCGGCACCCGCTGGCCGGAATCTGGGACGGCGCGACGGCAGCGGAGGACAGTCTCGAGCGCCTTTCGGCACTCGGCTTCCGCCAGCCGCAGGCGCTCCTCGAACGGGTGCAGGGTTTCCGCCGCAGCGGGCGCTACCTGCAACTGCCAGAAAGCAACCGCGAGCGTCTCGACGCCTTGGGGCCGCGGCTGCTCGATGCCGCCGCGGCGACGACGACACCCGACGCGACCTGGCAGCGCGGCCTCGACTTTCTCGACACGATCAGCCGTCGCGGCGCCTATCTCGCACTCCTGCAGCAGTATCCGCAGGCGCTGAAGAAGCTCGCCGAACTGATTGGCAGCTCGTCCTGGGCAGCCGATTACCTGACCCGCCACCCGATCCTGCTCGACGAACTGCTCGACTCGCGCATCTTCGACGTCACGACCGACTGGCAGCAGTTTCGCGCCAACCTGCAGGCGCGCCTGGCGCAGCACGTCGATGACACCGAGCGCGAAATGGACATCCTGCGCGAGACCCACCATGCGCAGGTCTTCCATTTCCTGGCGCAGGATCTGGCCGGCATGCACACGGTGGAGCACCTCGCCGACCGCCTCAGCGAACTCGCCGACATCATGGTGCAGACGACCCTCGACCTCTGCTGGCAGAAGCTGAGGCAGCGGCACCCGCGACCCGAGCTGCCGCCGCGATTCGCCGTCATCGCCTATGGCAAGCTCGGCGGCAAGGAACTGGGATTCGCTTCCGATCTCGATCTCGTCTATCTGCACAACGATCCGGAACGCGACGCCGGCGAACTCTATGCCCGCCTCGGCCAGCGCATGAGCACCTGGATGTCGAGCCAGACCGCTGCCGGCATGCTCTTCGAGGTGGACCTGCGGCTACGCCCGAACGGCGAGTCGGGAATGCTCGTCTGCCCGGTCGACGCCTTTCGTGACTATCAACTGCACAACGCCTGGGTGTGGGAACATCAGGCCCTGACGCGCGCCCGGTTCTGCGCCGGCGACAGGGCTCTCGGCGAGCAGTTCGAAGCCATCCGCATCGAAATCCTGCGGCAAGCACGCGATCCGGCAAGACTGCGCAGCGAAGTACTGGCCATGCGGCAGCGGATGTTCGAGCAGCACGCCTCGGGCAGCGACGAGTTCTTCGACATCAAGCACGACCGTGGCGGCCTGATAGACGTCGAGTTCATCGTCCAGTACCTGATCCTCGGGCACGCACGACAGCACGCCCCGCTCTGCGGCAATCTCGGCAACATCGCGCTGCTCGCCATCGCCGCCGAACTCGGACTGATTCCGACCGCAGCCGCAGCCGCGGTGCGCGACGCCTACCGCGACTATCGCCGCATGCAGCACGTCCTGCGGCTGAATGCCGGCCGCCGGGCGCGCGTCGAACGGGCGACGGTCGGTCGTCGCATCGAGGCGGTACGGGCACTCTGGCAACAGGTGTTCGAATTGCCGTAGGCATCGGTTATCATCGCTCCCTCCTCGCCAGCGATGAAGGAAGCACATGCGCCAGAACCTGCCGGTGACCGATGTCGAAACGATGCTGCCCGAGCACGCGTTCATCTACTCCCGAACCGACCTCAAGGGCGTGATCGTCGAGGCCAATGAAGCCTTCGCCAGCGTCAGCGGCTTCGAGCGCCAGGAAATGATCGGCCAGCCACACAACATCGTCCGTCACCCCGACATGCCCGGCGAGGCTTTCGCCGACCTCTGGCGGGAGCTGAAGAGCGGCCGCCCGTGGCGCGCCATCGTCAAGAATCGGCGCAAGGACGGTGGCTTCTACTGGGTGGTCGCGAATGTCTCACCGGTCCGTGAAAGCGGCCAGGTCGTCGGCTACCAGTCGGTCCGCAGCCGGCCGACGCGCGCCGAGATCGATGCCGCAGCCACCGCCTACCAGCGGATCCGTCAGGGAGATCAGCGGCTGACCATCGAGCAGGGGCGCGTCGTGAATCGTCGTGCTGTCGGGATCGCCCGCCTGCTCTCGTTGCCGGTGCAGTTGACCCTGGTCGGCGTCGTCGCCCTGCTCGGCGCGGCCATGCGCCTCGCCGGAGCGAGCTTGACCGGCGGCGCCGTCGGCACCCTGCTCGACCTGCTGGCAGTCGCTTCTGTCCTCTATGGCCTGTTCTTCCTTTTCGCCTACGTGCCACGCCTGCAGGGCGACCTGCGTGGCTTCGCCGACTGGATCGGGCAACTGCTGACCAGCGGCAACCTCCGGCAACGAATCGATTCGCCGCGCAGCGACATCCTCGGCACTGTCATCCGCCAGACGGACCGCTTCGTGTCCACGGTGCAGGCGACGGTACAGGGCATGGCCGACGTTGCGGCGCAGGTCGGCGACGCAACACGCGATGTCGGTCGTGGCGTGCAGCAGGTCCAGGAAGCGGCGAGCAAGCAGAACATGGCGACCGCATCGGCAACCACCGCCGTCGATGAAGTGACCGCACTGATCGCCCGCGTTGCCGAAAATGCGCGCGCAACGCACGGCGTCGCCAGCCAGACGGGGGGCGTCTCGCGCGCCGGCGCCAGCGAGTCCGAGGAAGCCTGCGCCGCCATCAGCTGCCTCGCCGAAACGGTCCGCCTGTCGGCCGAACAGGTTGAAACGCTCGGTCAGCGGTCGACCGAGATCAGCCAGATCACCTCGGTGATCAAGGAGATCGCCGATCAGACCAACCTGCTGGCGCTGAACGCCGCCATCGAAGCGGCGCGGGCCGGCGAGCAGGGGCGAGGATTCGCGGTGGTCGCCGATGAGGTGCGCAAACTGGCCGAACGGACCGGCAAGGCAACGCAACAGATCAGCGACCTGGTCAGCGTCATCCATGCCGAAACCACGACCGCGGTCGATGGCATGCGCGCCGGAGCGACGCAGGTCGGCGAGGGGGTTCAACGGGTCACTGCGTCGAAGCAAATCCTGCAGCGGATCAAGGTCGAGATGGACGAGACGATCCGGCGCGTCGAGGAGATCTCGCAAGCGTCGATCGGCCAGAATGCGGCAATGGCACAACTGGCGGAAAACGTCAGGCAGGTATCGGCGATGACCGGCGCCAGCGTCTCGCTTGCCTGTCAGACCGACGCGATGGTGCGCGAACTGACGGCGATGGTCGATCGGATGGAAAAGTCGGTCGGCCAGTTCTCGGTCTAGCAGGACAGTCGGCACCCCTGCGGCCACTGCGGTTCCCCTGCCGCCAGGCCGGCTTGGCCGGCGGCTGCTCAGCCGTTTCTGTTGCCCACTTCGTCCGCCAGTCCAGCAAAGGCGAGAATCCACTCGAGAGCCTCGATCTGGCACCGGTTGACCGTGGCGAGATCGTGGCCGCAAGCTGCGGCCAGCGTCTCGATCGACGCCTGGTCACCGCCTTCGCAGGCGATGGCCAGCTCGAGGTAAGGCGCTTGCCTGCCGCTGCGCCGCAACAGCGCGTCCGTCACCTCTGCCGGCAGGCTGAAGTTCTCGAGCGCCCGCGGCATGGTCATCGCAAAGATTCGGTCGATCATCGACAGGACGCCGACGATGAAGAAATCGCGGCGTTCGCTTTCCGGCACCTGGCTGCCGGCGAGAAGCTCCATGAAACGGCCGCGGACCAGGGCCGCCTCACGCCAGGCATGCTCCATCGGGTGCCTGTCTTCCGGCCGCTGGCTCGAAAAGAGCAGCAGCGTCGCCCAGCGGTACAGTTCGTCGTAGCCGAGATAGGCGATCGCCTGCTTCAGATCCCGGATCGGACTGCGCAGCCGGAAAGCCGGTGAATTGACGACCCGCAGCAGACGCAGGACCAGGGTCGGATCTGCCCAGGCCCTTTCTGCCAGTTCGTCGGGACTGGCCTGTCGCCCTATCGCGTTGAGCAGTTCCATCGCCGCGACCCTGTACGGCGGTACGACGACATTGCCTTCCGTCCGCTCGCCGCAGCCGACGAACCCACCATGAAAGTAGGTGAAGCGCAGAAGCCGGCAAGCAGCATACATCTCGAGAAAGTGGATGTGCATGGCCACCAGGGGCTTGTCCTCGAGCCGGCCTGCCAGTCGTCGCTGGACGTCCAGGAGATCCGGCGGCGCGAGGCGCCCGGCATCGACCACGATGTAGTCCGCCAGCGCCGCAAGCCGCTCGTCGCTGCCGAGCAGTTCCTGCGCGCAGCCGAGAGAAAAACCCATCTCGCGCAGGCGGGACATACCCGCAAAGAGCTTCTCCTCCTCGCCTGCCTGCCCCTCCTGATGCCACGCAATGTGGAGAACAACGTTGCGCCGCGGCAGCGCGGACAGCGCCGGATGCTCGAGAACGCTGATGTCCACCGGCAGAAAGACCAGGCGCTGCGCGAGCAGCGCCTCCAGCCTGGCCTGCACGAAGTGCCAGAGAAGAGCCGCCGCGAACAGCCGGCGCGCGGGTGCCTGCCACGGTGTCGCGTGCACCGGCCGCGGCCTCTCTACGGACAGTTCATGGGCGACGACTCGCTGCTCGCGATCGAGGATCGGGCGATGGTGCAGGTAGTTGCCCGGCACCATGCCGACGGCGGGCGATGGCGACGGTGGTGCAGCAACGGGCGGTTGCACCGGCCGCGGACGAAACAGGGACAGCAGGCTCTTGAACACGTCAACCGCCAGACAGCACCGACCGGGAAACGCGGCTGCCGGCAGGAAGCCGCAGCACCATGCCTTCGTCTGGTTCGAGGACCAGTTGCGCCAGGCTGAGCCTCCTGGGCGCCGTCATCGCCGTTGACAGCAGGAGGTCGGCCGCAGCGTCGGACAGCGGCAGCGCCGGGCGCCGACGCTCGGCGCCGAAGTTGAGCAGCACGAGCAACGTGCTGCCCCGATCGCCGCGCAGGTAGGCGAAGACGTCCGGCTGGTCGGCGTCGAGCGACTGGTAGAAACCGCTGGCGAGCGCCGGTTCGGCTCGCCGCAGTGCGGTCATGGCGCGGAAGAACCCGAGCGGCGAGGCCGGATCGGCCGCTTGGCTGGCAACGTTGCGCGTGCTGCAATCCGCTGCCAGCGGCAGCCAGGAACGGACCCCGGCGGCCGCAAAACCGGCATTCGCCGAGGCATCCCACTGCATCGGCGTGCGCTGCGGGTCGCGGCCGACGAGATGCGCGATTTCGGGCTGCCTGAGTGCCGGCGGATCCTGCATCAGTGTCAGTGGCAGCGGCACGTCGAGCATGCCGATCTCGTCGCCGTAATAGCAGGTTGGCGTGCCGCGCAGCGTCAGCAGCAGCATGTTGGCGACCCGCGCCTGAGACAACCCGACACGGGTCGCCAGCCGCTTCTGGTCGTGATTGCCGAGCACCCAATTGGGCCACGCGTGCACGGGCAGCAGCGCCTCGTACTCGTCCACCACGCGGCGGATGACGGCGGCGTCCCAGGGGGCGCGGATGAGCTGGAAGTTGAATGGCAGGTGGCACTCCGCGCCGTCCTCATTGCCGTAGTAGCGGACCAACTCGGCATTCGGCAGGTAGAGTTCGCCGATCATCAGGCGGTCGTCCCAGCCGTCGAGAAACGCCCGCATCTGGCGGATCAGGCCATGTACTTCGGGAAGGTTGGCCGTGTGCACGTGCAGCAGGCTCTGGTACTCGCGAATTCCGTTCCAGGCTGGGTTCGCCGGTTCATCACGGAACAGCGGGTCCTTCAGGAGCATGCCGATGACGTCGACACGGAAGCCATCGACCCCCTTGTCGAGCCAGAAACGCATGCAGTCGAGCATCGCCGGCAGGACTTCGGGGTGACGATGGTTCAGTTCCGGCTGTTGCGGCAGGAACTGGTGCATGTAGTACTGTCCGCTGCCTTCGTCGAAGGTCCAGGCCGGGCCGCCGAAGTGGCTCAGCCAGTTGTTCGGCGGTCCGCCATCGGGCGCCGGGTCGCGCCAGATGTACCACGCACGCCGCGGGTCGTCGCGGCTACTGCGGCTGGCGATGAACCAGGGATGCCGATGTGAGCTGTGATTGGGAACCAGGTCGAGAACAAGCCGCATGCCACGCCGGTGCACCTCGGCCAGCAGGCGGTCGAAGTCGGCCATGCTGCCGAAGAGGGGATCGATGGCACAGTAGTCGGCGACGTCGTAACCGAAGTCATGCATCGGTGAGGGATAGATCGGTGACAGCCAGATGATGTCGACGTTGAGACCGTGCAGGTAATCCAGGCGGGCGATGATCCCCGCCAGGTCGCCCACGCCATCGCCGTTGCTGTCCTGGAACGAGCGCGGGTAGACTTGGTAAATGATGCCGCGCTGCCACCAGCTGGCGGCAGCGCTCATGGCCGAGCGGCGGCCTGGCAGGCAGCAGCCATACGGTCCAGGGCAGTGGCGAGCGTCGACCGCGGGCAGCCGAAATTCAGTCGGACCCAGCCCGCCAGGCCAAATTCGGCGCCGCTCGACAGTCCGACCCCGGCTTCCTCGAAACAGGCCGCTGGGTCGGTCACGGCGAGACCGCGGGCGTCGATCCACGCCAGGTAGGTCGCCTCGACATGGCTCATGGCAAGACCGGGCATCGAGCGCACGGCGGCTTCAACGGCGTCGCGGTTGTGGCGCAGCGCAACGAGCAGGGCGCGCTGCCAGTCGTCGCAGTCGCGATAGGCGGCTTCGCATGCAGCGAGGCCGAGCACATTGACGTGCGGCACGATCCCGCGCATGGCGGCGCTGAAACGGCGACGCAAGGCCGGGTCGGCGATGACCGCGAAGGCACAGCCGAGACCGGGAATGTTCCAGGTCTTGGAGGGCGCCATGAGCGTGATCGTCCGCCGCGCGACCTCGTCGCCGAGCATCGCCAGCGGCAGGTGGCGGCGATGCTCGTCGAGCACAAGCCCGCAGTGAATCTCGTCGGAGCAGACGATGAGGTCGTTGCGCAGGCTGAAGGCAGCGATCTGCTCGAGTTCCTGCCGCTGCCACGCGCGGCCGACCGGGTTGTGCGGATGGCAGAGCAACAGCAGCCGGCTACCCGGCAGCACCGCGTCCTGCAGCGCCGCGAAGTCGAACACCCAGCGCTCGTCAACCTGGCACAGTGCCGCGGTCGTCAGCCGCCGGCCTGAGAGGCGCGGAGCGCTGAGAAATGGCGGATAGACCGGCGTCGCCGTCACGACGTCACCGTCGACGGCGCGGCAGGCGACGTTGAGCCCACTCACCAGTCCGGGCAGCCAGAGCAGCCACTCTGCCTCGACGTGCCAGCCGTATTCGCGCCGCAGGTTGCCGATCACGGCTTCGTAAAGCCCCGGCATCGGCTCCGCATAGCCGAAGCAGCCGTGCGCGACGCGTCGCTCCAGCGCGGCGATGATCGCCGGCGGCGCGGCGAAGTCCATGTCGGCGACCCACAGCGGCAGCACGTCGCGCCCGGCGTAGCGGTTCCACTTCAGCGAATCGCCACGCGAGCGGTCGACGACGCGCTCGAAGGCATGAGCCGGCACGTCGACAGCGCGGCCGCTCACACTTCGAGATGCGCGTAGAGTTGGGTCGTCAGGTAGCGCTCGCCGAAAGAGGGAACGATCACCACCGTCAGCTTGCCGGCGTTCTCTGGCCGGCGAGCGACGGCGAGCGCCGCCCAGACGGCAGCGCCGGAGGAGATGCCCACGAGCAGACCTTCCTCGGTTGCCATCCGGCGGGCGATGGCGAACGCATCGTCGGCACCGACCCGCTGCACTTCGTCGTAGATGCTGGTGTTGAGCACGCCGGGGACGAAACCGGCGCCGATTCCCTGGATTGGATGCGGACCCTTGGTGCCGCCCGAGAGTACCGGCGATGCTTCCGGCTCGACGGCGATGACCTGCAGCCCCGGCTTTCTCGCCTTGAGCACTTCGCCGACGCCGGTGATGGTGCCGCCGGTGCCGACACCGGCGACGAAGATGTCCACCTGGCCGTCGGTGTCGCGCCACACCTCCTCGGCCGTGGTCGCACGATGGATCGCGGGATTGGCCGGATTCTCGAACTGCTGCGGGATGAAGTAGCGCGTGTCGCTGGCCGCCATTTCCTCGGCGCGACGTATCGCGCCACCCATGCCGTCAGGCCCCGGTGTCAGCACGAGTTCGGCGCCGTAGGCGCGGAGCAGCAGACGACGTTCGCGGCTCATGGTTTCCGGCATCACGAAGCAGCACCTGATGCCGCGCGCGGCGCAGACCATCGCCAGTCCGATGCCGGTGTTGCCGGAAGTGGGCTCGAGCACCACCGTCTCCGGACCAATGCGACCGCTCGCCTGCGCCGCGTCGATCATGGCGACCGCGATCCGGTCCTTGACACTGTGAGCGGGATTGTAGAACTCGAGCTTGACGCAGATGCTGCCGTCAATCCCTTCAGTCAGGCGGTTGAGCCTGACCAGCGGCGTGTTGCCGACCAGTTCGGTGACGTTTCCGGCGATGTTCATGGGCATGTTGGCTTGCTCCTCGGAAGTGATCGACGATCGACCGGCCCGGGCTGCGATGGTGGGATCGGCAGGACCGGCGACGGTCGCAGGCTCTCGCCGCAGTCTATGCGGGAAAGCCGGTTGACCGCAAGCGAATGGACCTGCCGCAACCCGGCGCAGCGCGGCCACAGCCCCGACGGTTGGCGCCGGCGCCGTCCGCCACTATCTGGGCGACCCTGACCGGCGAGGTGACGGCGGCCGTCCCGGCTGCCGGCGCGCAGCTAGGCGAGGAAGAGCCGGTAAGCCTGGTTGCCGGTCTCGTCCCAGTGCGCGTAACCGAGCGTGCGCAGGAATTGCCGGAAGTCGCCCATCTCGTCGGGCGGCACCTGCATGCCGACCAGCACGCGACCGTAGTCCGCACCGTGGTTGCGATAGTGGAAAAGGCTGATGTTCCAGCCGGCACTCATCCGGTTGAGGAAGTTCATCAGCGCTCCCGGTCGCTCGGGGAACTCGAAACGGTAAACGATCTCGTTGCTGATCGTTGGCGAGTGCCCGCCCACCAGATGGCGGATGTGGCCCTTTGCCATTTCGTCATCGGTCAGGTCGAGAGTCGGGTAGCCGTGCTTGCGCAGATGCTGCAACAGGCGTACCGACTCGGCACGCGAAGCAACCTGGATGCCGACGAAGACATGCGCCTCACGCTGATCGTTGTAGCGGTAGTTGAACTCGGTGATGCTGCGAGCACCGATCAGGGCTACGAACTGCTTGTAGGCGCCCGGGCGCTCGGGCAGCGTCACGGCAAAGACCGCCTCGCGCTGCTCGCCGATCTCCGCCCGTTCGGCGACGAAACGCAGCCGGTCGAAGTTGATGTTGGCGCCCGATGCGGTGGCGATCAGCGTCTTGCCCTGCAGCCGATGCCGCCCGGCGTATTCCTTGACGCCCGCAATCGCCAGCGCGCCCGCCGGTTCGAGCACGGCGCGCGTGTCCTCGAAGACGTCCTTGATGGCGGCGCAGATGGCGTCGGTGTCGACCAGCACCATTTCGTCGACGTAGGCCTGACAGAGGCGGAACGTCTCCTCGCCGACGTACTTGACCGCGGCGCCGTCGGCAAACAGGCCGACGTGTTCGAGCCGGACACGCTTGCCGGCACGCAGTGAACGCGCCATCGCGTCGGCGTCGACCGCTTCGACGCCGACGATCCTGGTCGCCGGTCGCAGGCGCTTGACGTAGGCGGCAATACCCGAGATCAGGCCACCGCCACCGACACAGCAGAAGATGGCGTCAATCGGCTGCGCATGCTGGCGCAGGATCTCCATGCCGATGGTACCCTGGCCGGCGATCACGTCCGGATCGTCAAATGGATGCACGAAGCCCAGCCGCTCGCTCTTCTCGATCTCCAGGGCGTGCGCATAGGCGTCATCGTAGGACTCGCCGGCGAGCACCACTTCGCCGCCGCGCTGCCGTACCGCCTGGATCTTGATCTGCGGCGTCGTCGTCGGCATGACGATCACGGCCCGGCAGCCAATCTTGGCGGCAGCCAGGGCAACGCCCTGGGCATGGTTGCCCGCTGAAGCGCAGATCACACCGCGCTTGAGCTTCTCCTTCGACAGATGAATGATCTTGTTGTACGCGCCGCGCAGCTTGAAGGAGAAGACGGGCTGCAGGTCCTCGCGCTTGAGCAGCACCCGATTGCCGATGCGTGCCGACAGGCCTGGTGCCCCATCCAGCGGGGTTTCGATCGCCACGTCATAGACCCGGGCGTTGAGAATTCTCTCGAGGTAATCCGTAGACATGGCGGCAGACAGGGCCGGGTCGGCGGCAAAGGTTCCGATTCTAGCAGCAGAAGGCAGCGCGCAGGCGCTGCCTGGCCCGCATCCCAGGGCGATCGCATGAATCTTGTACAAGACCCAGGAGTTGAGCCCGGAAGCTGTCGGAAGTTGCGGCGATGAGGCGCTGCACCTTGAGGCCGCCCTTGCGTTTGACCGGGGCGGTGCGTAGGAGGTCGAGGACGAACTGGCGCAGGACGGCAAGGTTGTGGGCAGCATGATCGGTACGCGTGCGCGCCTGGTCATCTCGGAGGACGACATCGATGCACCAGTGCAGACTGTTCTCGACACGCCAATGCTGGCGAACGGCGTAGTTCATTCGTTCGGCGTCCGGAGCGAGGCTGCTGAGATAAAAGCGACGTTCGACGGAGGTCTTGCCAGCGATCGTCCGCTCGCTGGTGATCATCGCGAAGGACTTCCGGTCTGGCCATCGTTCCGGCGCATGCAGGCAGTCGAGCTGGTCGAAGACGTGGCAGCGCCGCACCTCCAGACGTCCATGGTCTTTCTCGACGACTTCGTGAAACCGGTGCGGGGTCCGCTCCGGCGCGGCGTCAAAGGCGCTGACGAAATCTTCGATGGACTCGGCCAGGGTGGGCTGATTGTCCTTGACCGCCAGCACATAGTCGGCTCCGCGATCGCGAATGGTCTGCGCGATGTTGGGCTGCGTACCCATCGCGTCAATCGTGACGATGCAGCCCTCCAGTGCCAGGGTGGTCAGCAGTTCCGGAATGGCCGTCTTCTCGTTCGACTTCGCAGCCGTCGCACGCTGTCCAAGCACCACGCCGGCCTCGGCGGCGACAGCGCTCACCAAGTGCAGCGGCGTCGCACCCGCTTGACCCGAACGACGACTCGTCTTGCCATCGATCGCGACGACTTCCTCGCGGCGCAACGTCGGCACGACCTGGCCCACCCAGCGCAGGAAAGCCGCACCGAACTCCTCGGGATCGATCGCCGCGAACACCCGCCCGAACGTGTCATGGCAGGGAATGCCGTGCTCCAGTTTGAGATACTGGCGCAGCCAGTCGAGCTTCTCCTTCCCCCAGACCTCGATTTCGACGAAGCCATCCGCACCCGAGAGCACCGCGCACACCGCCACCACCAGCATCTCCACGAGGTCATGCTCGACCTTCTTCGCCTGCCGGCGATCCCGCACACCCACCCATACATCCATCAACCGAATCCCGCCTCCTGTCTCCATGGAAACTCCAAAAAGACAGAAAACTACACAAATCAATGAGCTGTGAACAGCCACTTCGTAACTTCTTGAACGTAAACGACTATTTTCGAAGGGTAACGACAATGGCATTCATGCGATCGCCCTGGTTTGTGATTGACGGCAGCCCAGGAGTGCTGCGATGCTGCATTGCGGTAAGTTAGAATGCGTCCTTTGGCAGCCGCCGGGAACATCCGGGAACATGCATGAACGCACGCCTGCGCGAGATTCCCTACAACTACACATCGTTTTCCGATCGCGAGATCGTCATTCGCCTGCTCGGCGAAGACATGTGGGCACTGCTCGACGAGTTGCGTACCGAGCGGGTCACTGGCCGATCGGCACGGATGCTCTACGAGGTACTCGGCGACATCTGGGTGGTGCAGCGCAACCCGTACCTCGAGGACGATCTGCTCGCCAGTGGCTCGCGCCGCGAAGCGCTGGTCGAGGCGCTGCGGCATCGCCTGCGCGAGATCGACAAACGCCGGCACGGCAACAGCCGCGTACAGCAGCTGCTGGTCGCTGCCCGACAGGCAGTGGACGACTTCGAACGGCACTTCGCCGAGATAGCCCGGCTGCGCTCCCGGGCAGCCCGCGTACTGGCCAGGCACACGCGCCGCGACAACATCGCCTTCGACGGACTGGCGCGCGTGGCGCACGTGACCGACGCCACCGACTGGCGGGTCGAGTATCCCTTTGTCGTCCTCCATCCGGACAGCGAGGCGGAGATCGCACCGCTGGTACGTGACTGCATCGAGCTCGGCCTGAGCATCATCCCGCGCGGCGGCGGCACCGGCTACACCGGCGGTGCGATTCCGCTGACGCCGCTCGCAGCGGTCATCAACACCGAGAAGCTGAGCGACATCGGCGCGGTCGACGAACGGACGCTGCCGGGCTGCGACCGGCCCTGCGCCACCATCCGCACGGGTGCCGGGGTCGTCACGGCCCGCGTCGCCGAAGCAGCGGCCGCTGCCGGCCGGGTCTTTGCCGTCGATCCGACATCGGCCGAAGCCTCGTGCATTGGCGGCAACATCGCGATGAACGCCGGCGGCAAGAAAGCCGTGCTCTGGGGCACCGCGCTCGACAACCTCGCCTGGTGGAAGATGGTCGATGCCACCGGGCATGAGATGGAGATCACGCGCCTCGATCACAACCTGGGCAAGATCCACGAGCAGGAACTCGTGCGCTTCGAGATCCGGCGGCTGCGGGGCGACGGACGCACACCCCATGGCGAAGCCGAAATCCTTGCGATTCCCGGCACGCAGTTTCGCCGCAGCGGTCTCGGCAAGGATGTGACCGACAAGTTCCTCGCCGGTCTGCCCGGGGTGCAGAAAGAGGGAACCGACGGTCTGATCGTTGCCGCCCGCTGGATCCTGCATCAGATGCCGCGGCACACGCGCACCGTCTGCCTCGAGTTCTTCGGCCAGGTGCGCGAAGCGGTACCGGCGATCGTCGAGATCACTGATCACTTCAAGCCTGGCGGAGCCGGCAAGGAAAACGGGGTCCTGCTCGCCGGCCTCGAACACCTCGACGAGCGCTACCTGCGCGCCGTTGGCTACGCGACCAAAGCCAAGCGCCGGGCGGAAACGGCCGGGCGGCCGAAGATGGTGCTGCTCGGCGACATCGTTGGTGACGATGAAGCGGCAGTGATGCGCGCCGCCTCGGAGGTCGTACGGCTGTGCAACCTGCGCAGTGCCGAGGGCTTCATCGCCGTCGACGCCGAGACGCGGCGCAAGTTCTGGCTCGACCGCGCGCGCACCGCCGCCATCTCCCGCCATACCAACGCCTTCAAGCTGAACGAGGATGTGGTGATTCCGCTGCCGCGCATGGGCGAGTACTGCGACGGCATCGAGCGCATCAACATCGAGCTTTCGCTGCGCAACAAGCTGGCCCTGTGCGATGCGCTGGAGCGTTTCCTGCGCGGCAGCCTGCCGCTGCATCAGGGCGATGCCGCGCTCGACGCGGAAGCGCTGGTCGGCGAGCGGCGGGTTGCCGCACTGGACGCCGTGAACAGCGTACGCCATCGCTGGCAATGGCTGCTCGACCATCTCGACCTGCCGCTGGCGGAAGCGGAAGCGCACTTCCATCGCTTCAGCATTCGCGCCGGACCGCTGCGCAACCAGGCACCGGCAGTGACACTCTTCCATCGCCTGCAGGACTACTCGCTGCGCGCTTCGTGGAAGACCGAGCTCAGGCCGCAGCTCACGGGAATCTTCGAGGGCGTCGTCTATCGCCCGGTGCTCGAAGAGATCACGGCGATCCATCGCCGCGTCCTGCGCAGCCGCCTGTTCGTCGCCCTGCACATGCACGCGGGCGATGGCAACGTGCATACGAACATACCGGTCAACTCGGATGACTATGAGATGCTGCAGGCGGCCTACGCGGTCGTCGAACGCATCATGCGCCTGGCGCGCGAACTCGACGGCGTCGTCTCCGGCGAGCATGGGATCGGCATGACCAAGCTGGAGTTCCTCGGCGACGCGGATCTGCAGCCGTTTCGTGATTACAAGTCACGGGTGGATCCCGCCGGTCATTTCAACAAGGGCAAGCTGCTGCCAGGCGGCGACCTGAGCCGGGCCTACACACCCTCCTTCTCGCTACTGGGCACCGAATCGCTGATCATGGAGCAGTCCGAGATCGGCAACATCGCAGCGATGGTCAAGGACTGTCTGCGTTGCGGCAAGTGCAAACCGGTATGCTCGACGCACGTGCCGCGTGCCAACCTGCTCTACTCGCCGCGCAACAAGATCCTGGCGACGTCGCTGCTGATCGAGGCCTTCCTCTACGAGGAGCAGACCCGACGCGGGGTCTCGCTGCGACATTTCGACGAATTCAGCGACGTCGCCGATCACTGCACCATCTGCCACAAGTGTGTCAACCCGTGCCCCGTCGACATCGACTTCGGCAACGTCTCGATCAGCATGCGCAACCTGCTGCGCGAACAGGGACGGAAGAAGTTCGTCCCCGCCAAGGCGGCAGCGATGGCCTTCCTGACGATGAAGGATCCGGCGACGATCAAGCTCGTGCGCAAGCTGATGATCGACTGGGGCTACCGGGCGCAACGGCTGGCACATCACGGCGCCGTCTGGCTGGGGCTGCTGCGGACCCAGACCCGGCAGCCGCCAGCGACGCTGGGCGCGCCATCGCTGCGGTCGCAGATCATTCATTTCATCAACAAGCCGATGCCGTCCGGTGTGCCGAAGCGGACGGCGCGGGCGCTCCTCGACATCGAGGACGACCGCATCGTGCCGATCATCCGTGATCCGCAAAAGCTCGCTGCCGCCGACTACGACGGCGAGGCGGTCTTCTACTTCCCGGGCTGCGGCTCGGAGCGCCTGTTCTCGCAGGTCGGGCTGGCGACCCAGGCGATCCTCTGGGAGATCGGTGCGCAGACCGTTCTGCCCCCGGGCTACCTGTGCTGCGGCTATCCGCAGACTGCGGCCGGCGAAGCCGACCAGGGCCGGGCGATCACGACCGACAACCGGGTGCTCTTTCACCGCGTCGCCAACACACTGAATTATCTCGACATCAGAACGATCATCGTCTCCTGCGGTACCTGCATGGACCAGCTCGAGAAGTATCACTTCGAGCAGATCTTCCCGGGCTGCCGCCTGCTCGACATTCATGAGTACCTCCTCGAGAAGGGTGTGCGGCTCGACGGCATCGCCGGCAGCCGCTACCTGTACCACGATCCTTGTCACGCGCCGATGCGCACGATGCCGGGAATCAAGGTGGTCAACCAGCTGATGGGGCAGTCGGTGGAGCTCTCCGAGCGCTGCTGCGGCGAGTCCGGTACGCTGGCGGTGACACGCCCCGACGTGTCGACGCAAGTACGCTTCCGCAAACAGGAGGAGATCGAAAGGGCTGCCGCCAGGCTGCGCAGCGACGGTTTCAGCGGCGAGGTCAGGCTCCTGACGGCCTGCCCGTCATGCCTGCAGGGCCTGTCGCGCTACAATGGCGACGCCGACACGGTGGCAGACTACATCGTCGTCGAGATCGCCCGCCGGCAACTCGGCGAGGACTGGATGGCACGCTACATCAGCGCCGCCACCGCGGGCGGCATCGAGCGGGTCCTCCTCTAGCACAGGTGGCAACCGGGTCTGCCACCGCGCACGCTTCTCTCCTCGCCCATCGGGCGGCGAACGGCCAACGCGGCGCCGGCGAGCCAGTCGCAGCCTGCCCCGCGGTACCGTGCGCAACCAAGGGCGGGCGCCAGCACCCGCCACAAGCCATCACGCCCAACAACTCGTGAAATTTGCCGCAAGACTGCGCCTGCCTGCTCCCCGTCCGTGACCTATTTCCTAACGCCGCGCGGCCTGGATGCGTATCGTTCGCCTCAAACCGGCGCAGTAGCGCCATTGGGTCGAAGAGGAGTCAGCAGGTGCTTGAACACCGAGTCGAGGATTGCGAGCTGTGCCAGGCACTGGGCGGAGAGGTGATCTGGGAGAGCGAACTGTGTCGCGTCGTGGCCGTCGGCGATCCCGACTACCCCGGCTTCTGCCGCGTGATCCTCAACCGGCACGTGCGCGAAATGACGGATCTGAGCGAGCAGGAGCGGATACGCCTGATGCACGTCCTGTTTGGCGTCGAGAAAGCCATTCGCGCCCTCTACCAGCCCGACAAGATCAATCTCGCGAGCCTCGGCAACATGACCCCGCATCTGCATTGGCACGTGATTCCGCGCTGGCGTGATGACCGGCACTTCCCGAATCCGGTCTGGGCAGCGCCGCAGCGGCCGCAGGCACAGCACCGGCGCGCGGTCGACGGACGTCACTTGGCGGATCAGATCATCAACGCACTACGCACTCGCTAGCCCTCAGACCGTGGCAGAAAAAGGAGAGCACATCATGAATGCAGCCCTGGCGGAAATCCGGACGGGGATGAGAATCGCCGACCTGCAGAGCGGGTTCGAGCTCCTTTCGCGCCTTCCCCTGGCCAACTCCGAGCGTGCCGAGGGCGAGATCAACCACTTCCTCGACAGCCTGTTGCAGAGCCCGCCGGTCGCGGACGTGTACCTGCAGCTGCTAGAGCAGACGCGGATCTCACTCTGCTTCATCGAGGAAGAACTCGCCCGTCGCTACACCAACAAGGCGCTGCCCCTCGGCCGCAACGAGGAGGAGGCCTTCCGGCAAGTGGTCGGAACTTGGCTCAAGGCGGCGCGCGCCTACGCCCACTGCGCACAACTGCAGGGCCCGGCCGACAGCGCCGCGCACGCCGAACGCCTGGCGTTGATCCTGCATCGCTGCATCTACTACACGGGCATGGCGATCACCGAGCACTTCCGTGCCCGCCAGCAGCTGCCCGCAGGTCTGTGGCTCAACCTGCTGGGATACTACGCCAGTGCCGAGGAATGGGGCATCGCAACGCTGCCGGTCGCCGACTCACTCGACTGTCATGGCCGCAGCACGCACTGCATGGCGGCCACCGTCGCCCTGCTGCTGCTCGACCTCGCCGGCCCCTATAGCCTGTCTACCGTCGATCTCGGCCTCGTCCGCCGCTGGGCGAGCAACTGGGCACCACTCGTGAGTATGCAGCCACCGGTCGATGGGGAACCGCTCCCGGCTCTGGTCGTCGATCTGATGCACGACGCTGGCCTGCACGGCTCGGCCGAAGGGCAGCGAACCGAACACCTTCGCCGCCTCGACAGCACTCGCCTGGCAATGCAGATCAGTGCCGCCAGGACGCAGCTGCAACAACGGATCGCACCGGCACAGCTCGGCCTCGGCGAGGACTGCAGCAGCGCGCAATGCCAGCGCCTGCTCAACCGGCTGTACCGCCCATGGTGCCTGATGCGCTCCGGAAGGCGGTTCCGCCGCCATGATGCCGCCGGCACCGCCACCGTGTGTACGGGTTTCGCCGGCATGCACTTCCACATCTCTGGCAGCGAGTTCAGCCAACCGGAATGCGGCCAGGCATACACACGCCAGGACTTCGACAACCTCTTCGCCTTTCGCCACATGCTGGACCCGACCCAGATGCTCGAGATCCGCCAGTCCCAGCTGGGGCTCCACCTCGAGACCTGGAGGGTTCTCGATCAGTGCGCCAACGGCTTCCGCATCGTGCGTTCGCTTGCCGGAGGCAGGATCGAGACGGGTCAGTTGCTTGCCCTCTGCCCGCACGACGGCCACTCGTACCTGTTGGCACAGGTCGCATGGCTGATGCAGGAGAGCGATGGCAACCTGACGGCCGGCGTCGCTGCGCTGCCTGGTAAGCCGCGAGCCGTCGCCGCCCGCATGCTGGGCATCGATGCCGATTCATCCGCTCTCTTCAGCCGCGCCTTCCTGCTGCCAGCGTTGCCGGTGATGGGTTCGGAACCGACGCTGATCATACCCCGCGGCTGGTATCGCCCGCAGCGCGTGCTCGAGGTCTACGACCAGGGCATGACGCGCGTGCGGCTGCAGCACGTGGCCGGCGATGGACCCGATTTCGAGCGGGTAAGCTTCGTCACCTTCTAGCTTCGGCACGGCGGTACGCACGGGTCTCCGGCG
The DNA here is from genome assembly GCA_013347225.1 of Candidatus Accumulibacter similis. Taxonomy (NCBI): domain Bacteria; kingdom Pseudomonadati; phylum Pseudomonadota; class Betaproteobacteria; genus Candidatus Accumulibacter; species Candidatus Accumulibacter similis. The sequence goes on from CP054595.1 coordinate 4,837,890, forward strand.
ATGACCCGTGCGTGCGGCGCTGCCGTGCCGGCGACGGGCGGCGCGGCAACTTTTGCGTTATGATGTCGCCTCGCCAACCTTCACCGAGACAGCAATGGCTGGGCTGGACGCTAGCACCAGAATTCCGACCGAGATCAAGCTGCACCAGAAGTCGCGCCTGCTGGAAGTGAGCTTCGATGGCGGCGAGCGCTTCCAGTTGAGCTACGAGTTCCTGCGGGTGTTCACGCCGTCGGCGGAAGCGCGGGGGCATGGCCCTGGGCAGGAGGTGCTGCAGGTCGGCAAGCGCCACGTGGACATCGAGCGGGTCGAGTCGGTCGGCAACTACGCCATCCGACCGATCTTCTCCGACGGCCACGACAGCGGGCTGTATTCGTGGGATCTGCTCTACAACCTCGGCCGGAATCATGACGCGCTCTGGCAAGCCTACCTGGAGCGTCTGCAGCGTGCCGGAGCGACCCGCGATGCACCGGCGCAGGCCGGACCGCTAGCCGTCAAGGCGCATGGCGGCTGCCGGAAATCCTGACGAAGATAGCGTTCCGGGACGCGCACGATGAGCAGCGACAAGAGCACGACACACTTCGGCTATCAGCAGATCGCCGAAGACCAGAAGGCACGGCACGTCGCGGATGTGTTCGATTCCGTCGCCGAACGCTACGATCTGATGAACGATCTGATGTCGGCAGGGCTGCACCGCCTCTGGAAGGCGTTCACGATCGCCAAGAGCGGGGTTCGGCCGGGATGGCGCGTGCTCGACGTCGCCGGAGGCACCGGTGACCTGGCACTGGCATTCGCCAGGAAGCTGGGCGACCAAGGGCAGATCTGGCTGACCGACATCAATCACGCGATGCTGGCGCGGGGACGCGACCGCCTGTGCGACAAGGGCTTCATCGTCCCCGTGGCGCAGTGCGATGCCGAGAAACTGCCGTTTCCGGATGAGCATTTCGATTGCGTGACGGTCGCCTTCGGTCTGCGCAACATGACGCACAAGGATCGGGCGCTGGCGGAGATGCGGCGCGTGCTGCGGCCCGGTGGGCGCCTGCTCGTACTCGAGTTTTCCCAGGTCTGGAAGCCGCTGGCACCGGCTTACGATTTCTACTCGTTCAAGCTGATCCCGCGCCTCGGCCAGATGGTCACCGGTGACGAGGCCAGTTACCGCTACCTCGCTGAATCGATTCGCGTCCACCCCGACCAGCAGGCTCTCAAGGAGCTGATGGAACAGGCCGGCCTGGAAAGGGTCGAGTACTTCAACCTGGCATTCGGTGTCGTGGCGTTGCACCGCGGCTTCAAGTTCTGAAGCCGGCGGCTGCGCGATGTTCGCCCGGGCCGTGGTACCGTTCGCCAACCACCTGCTGGCAGCCGACGATTGGGGACGTGCGCGTCTCGCCCCCTTCGCGGGCAAGAGCGCAAGTCTGCGACTGGGTGGGCGCGAGTTGCTGCGGGTTGCCATCGACGAGGATGGGCTCCTGCAGCAGGACGCGTCTACCGCCAGTGCGACGGTGCGCATCGAGCTGCCCGCAGACACCCCGGCGCGTCTGCTTGGCGACCGCTCTGCGCTGTTCTCGGCGGCAACGATCGCCGGCTCGGCCGATCTCGCGCAGACCCTCGGCTTGGTGTTTGGCAACCTGCGCTGGGATGTCGAAGACGATCTGTCACACCTCGTCGGCGACGTCGTCGCCCGCCGCGGCCTGCAACTGGCCGGGCGAGTCGCCCGCTGGCACTGGCAGGGAGCGAACAAGCTGGCGTCCGCCGTTACCGAGTACCTGACCGAAGAGGTCGGCGAGATCGCCAGTCGCCGCGAAGTCGCGCGGTTCTGCGATCAGGTCGATGGAGTCCGCGACGACCTCGCACGCCTGGAGAAGCGGCTGGCACGGCTGGAAGCGAGCCGCGCGAAGGCTTGAAGAAAAAAGGGCAGCCTCTCTGTGACGGCTGCCCCTGATACCCTGCTGTCGTCGGCGACAGCAACTGCGCTGCTAGTGGCGGTTGCGGAGCTTCTTGATGGCCTGCAACTGGGCGACCGCCTGCGCCAGTTCCGCTTCCGCCGTCGCCAGGTTGATGTCCGAGGTGCGGTCGCGTAGAGCCTCTTCCGCCCGACGCTTGGCCTCGGCCGCCTTCGCTTCGTCCAGGTCATGCGCCCGGATTGCCGTGTCGGCAAGAACGGTGATCAGTTCAGGCTGTACCTCCAGCATGCCGCCGGAAACATACACCAGTTCGTACTCATCGCGATCCGGCACTTTCAGACGAACGGTGCCGGGCTTGATGCGCGTCAGCAGGGGCGTGTGCTTCGGGTAGATGCCCAGCTCGCCGGCCTCGCCGGGAAAGACCGCAAAATCGGTCTGCCCCGAGAAGATCAGTTCCTCGGCGCTGACGACGTCCACATGTACTCTGATTGCCATGGTATTTCCTTGCTGGGTCGTGCAGCCGGTCCGAAAGAAGCGGCTGCACGATGTTGCCCGTTTGGCGCCTTAGAGGGTCTTGGCCTTCTCGAAGACCTCTTCGATCCCGCCCACCATGTAGAAGGCCTGCTCGGGAATGCTGTCGCACTCGCCGTCGACGATCATCTTGAAGCCCTTGATCGTGTCCTTGAGCGGGACGAACTTGCCCGGCGAACCGGTGAAGACCTCGGCAACGTGGAATGGCTGCGACAGGAAACGCTGGATCTTGCGTGCCCGATAGACCGCCAGCTTGTCCTCCGGGGACAGCTCGTCCATACCGAGAATCGCAATGATGTCGCGCAGCTCCTTGTACTTCTGCAGGGTCATCTGCACCGCACGGGCGACGGCGTAGTGCTCCTCGCCGACGACCTGCGGGTCGAGCTGGCGCGAGGTCGAGTCGAGCGGATCGACGGCCGGGTAGATGCCGAGCGAGGCGATGTCGCGCGACAGCACGACGGTCGAGTCGAGGTGCAGGAAGGTGGTCGCCGGCGACGGGTCGGTGAGGTCGTCGGCTGGCACATAGACGGCCTGGATCGAGGTGATCGAACCGACCTTGGTCGAGGTGATCCGCTCCTGCAGACGACCCATCTCTTCCGCCAGCGTCGGCTGATAACCCACGGCTGACGGCATCCGGCCGAGCAGCGCCGAGACCTCGGTACCGGCCAGCGTGTAGCGGTAGATGTTGTCGACGAAGAAGAGGATGTCGCGGCCGTCATCGCGGAAACGCTCGGCCATGGTCAGACCGGTCAGCGCGACGCGCAGGCGGTTGCCCGGCGGCTCGTTCATCTGGCCGAAAACCATCGCCACCTTGTCGAGAACGTTCGACTCCTTCATCTCGTGATAGAAGTCGTTGCCTTCACGCGTCCGCTCGCCGACGCCGGCAAAGACCGACAGACCCGACCGCTGCTTGGCGATGTTGTTGATCAGCTCCATCATGTTGACGGTCTTGCCGACGCCGGCGCCGCCGAAGAGACCGACCTTGCCGCCCTTGGCGAAGGGACAGACGAGGTCGATGACCTTGATGCCGGTCTCCAGGAGATCGACGGATGGCGACAGTTCGTCGAACTTCGGCGCCAACTGGTGGATCTCGCGCCGCTCATCGGTGGCGATCGGGCCAGCCTCATCGATCGGCCGGCCGAGAACGTTCATGATGCGGCCGATGGTCGCGTTGCCGACCGGCACGGAAATGCCGGTACCGCTGTTGTTGACCTTCATGCCGCGGCGCAGTCCGTCCGACGACCCCATGGCAATCGTGCGAACGATGCCGTCACCAAGCTGTTGCTGCACTTCGAAGACGAGATCGGTCTCGCACATGTCGGACTCTTCCGCCTTGTCGAGCTGGAGCGCGTCGTAGATCTTCGGCATGGCGTCACGCGGGAACTGGATATCCACCACGGCGCCGATACACTGAACAATGTTTCCTTGACTCATCGTCGTATCCCTATACAAAAAACTGATTATCCGTGGTCAGACAGCCGCTGCGCCGCCGACGATCTCCGACAGCTCCTTGGTAATCGCTGCCTGGCGAGCCTTGTTGTATACGAGCTTCAACTCGCTGATGACGTTCTTCGCGTTGTCCGAAGCCGACTTCATCGCGACCATGCGGGCACTCTGTTCGGAAGCCATGTTCTCGGCAACGGCCTGGTAGATCATCGCCTCGACGTAGCGCACCAGGAGATCGTCGATCACCGTCTTGGCGTCAGGTTCGTAGAGGTAGTCCCAGCGGTTGGCCTGGCCACCGACCAGATCACCCGCCAGTGGCAGCAGTTGGTAGAGCGTCGGCTCCTGCTTCATGGTGTTGATGAAGCGCGTGAAGACGATGTAGAGAACGTCGATCTCGCCCTTCATGTAGGCGTCGAGCTGCACCTTGACCGGGCCGATGAGTCGCTCCAAGTGCGGCGTGTCGCCAAGGCCGGTGAGCTGCGACACGATGTTGGCTCCGGCGCGCTGCATGAAGCCCAATCCCTTGTTGCCGATCGCCGTCACCCGCAACTTCTTGCCTTCGGCGTCCCACTCCTTCATCCGGGTCAGGGCGAGGCGCAGCACGTTGGTGTTGAGGCCGCCGCAGAGGCCCTTGTCGGAAGTGATGGCTATCAGGCCAACCGACTTCACCTGTTCACGCACGGTCAGGAAGGGGTGCCGATAGTCGGTGAGGGCGTGCGAGAGGTTGCCGGCAACCAGCCGGATCTTTTCGCCATAGGGGCGCGCTGCCCGCATCCTGTCCTGCGCCTTGCGCATCTTGGATGCGGCCACCATCTCCATGGCCTTGGTGATCTTGCGCGTACTCTCGACGCTCTTGATCTTGGTGCGGATTTCCTTGCCGCTAGGCATGGCGATCTCCTCGCTCGATCAGGCCAGGGTGGCCTTGAATTCCTCAATCGCCTTGCTCAGCTTCTGCTCGGCATCGGCGTCAAGATCCTTGGTCGTCTCGATCTTCTTGATCAGGTCGGGATACTTCTGCTTGACGAACCCATGCATCTGTTTCTCGGTGGCAAGCGCCTTCTTGACCTCGACATCATCGAAGTAGCCCTTGTTGACCGCATGCAGGGTAATCGCCATCTCGGAGATGGTCAGCGGTGAGTATTGGGGCTGCTTCATCAGTTCGGTCACCAGTCGGCCACGGTCCAGCTGCTTGCGGGTGGCCTCGTCGAGATCGGACGCGAACTGGGCGAAGGCAGCGAGTTCGCGATACTGGGCCAGGGCCAGCCGCACGCCGCCGCCCAGCTTCTTGATCACCTTGGTCTGCGCCGCACCGCCCACCCGTGACACCGAGATGCCCGCGTCGATGGCCGGCCGGATGCCGGAGTTGAAAAGGTCGGTGTCGAGGAAGATCTGGCCGTCGGTAATCGAGATCACGTTCGTCGGCACGAAGGCGGAAACGTCGCCAGCCTGTGTTTCGATGACCGGCAGGGCGGTCAGCGAACCGGTCTTGCCCTTGACCTCGCCGTTGGTGAACTTCTCGACCCATTCTTCGGAAACGCGCGCCGCACGCTCGAGCAGGCGCGAGTGCAGGTAAAAGACGTCACCCGGATAGGCCTCGCGTCCCGGTGGACGGCGCAGCAGCAGCGAAACCTGCCGGTATGCCCACGCCTGCTTGGTCAGATCGTCGTAGATGATCAGCGCATCCTGACCGCGATCACGGAAGTACTCGCCCATCGTGCAGCCGGAGTAGGGTGCGATGTACTGCAGCGCCGCCGACTCGGAGGCGGTCGCGGCGACGATGATGGTGTACTCCATGGCGCCGTTCTCTTCGAGCTTGCGAACGACGTTGGCAACAGTCGAGGCTTTCTGACCGACCGCAACGTAGATGCAGATCAGATCCTGCCCCTTCTGGTTGATGATCGTATCGACGGCAACCGCGGTCTTGCCGGTCTGCCGGTCGCCGATGATCAATTCGCGCTGCCCACGGCCGATCGGCACCATCGCGTCGATCGACTTGAGACCGGTCTGCACCGGCTGCGAGACGGACTTGCGCCAGATGACGCCGGGCGCGACCTTTTCGATCTTGTCCGTCAGCTTGCTGTTGATCGGACCCTTGCCGTCGATCGGTTGCCCGAGCGAGTTGACGACGCGGCCGAGGAGTTCCGGTCCGACGGGCACCTCGAGGATGCGGCCCGTCGTCTTGACGGTGTCGCCTTCACTGATCTGATCGTATTCGCCCAGCACCACCGCACCGACCGAATCCCGGTCGAGGTTCAGCGCCATGCCGAAGGTGTTGCCCGGGAACTCGAGCATCTCTCCCTGCATGACGTCGGTCAGGCCGTAGACACGGCAGATGCCATCGGTCACCGAAACGACGGTGCCCTGGGTGCGCAGATCGGCGCTGATCGCAAGATTCTCGATCTTGCTCTTGATCAGTTCGCTGATTTCGGAAGGATTCAACTGCATGGAAATTCTCCTAGTTCTTGAGCGCCAACCGCAGGCTCTCGATCTTTCCGAGCACGGATGTATCGAGCACCTGGTCGCCAACCACAATCTTGACGCCGCCGATCAGCGATTGATCGACGACCACTTCGGCAGTCAGCCGGGTCTTGAAGCGTGCTTCCAGGTCGCTGACCAGAGCCTTGCGCTGCTGCTCGTCAAGCGGGAAAGCGCTGTAGATCGTGGCTTCCCTGACGCCTTCCTGCGCCGCCCTGAGCCCTTCGAAGAGACCGGCGATTTCCGGCAGGGCAGCAAGCCGCTCGTTGCTGGCGAGGACGTCGATCAGGTTGGCCTCGCCACCTTCCAGCGCCTTGCCGGCCAGCGACTTGAAGAGCGCACTCTTCTGCCCGGCCGACAGCTCGGGATTGCCGATGCAGACACGCATCCGTTCATCCGAGGCGATTGCGGAAAGCAGCGACAGCCGCTCGGACCAGGCTGCCAGCGCCTTGTTTTCCAGCGCTATGCGGAAGACCGCCTCGGCGTAGGGGCGCGCGATGGTAACGAGTTCGGCCATGATCTCAAAGTTCCTGCTTGAGTGCGGTCAGCATCTCGGCGTGGGTCTTGGCATCCACCTCGCGCTTCAGGATTTGCTCGGCGCCCGCCACCGCCAGGTCGGCGACCCGGCTGCGCAAGTCTGCCCGGGCCTGTTCGACCTGTTGCGCAATCTCCGCCTTGGCCGCGGCAACGACCTTGTCGGCCTCGACCTTGGCCGCCAGCTTCGCTTCCTCGACCATCTGTACGCCGCGCTTTTCGGCTGCGGCGATGATCTCCGCGGCTTTCGCCTTGGCGTCGCGCAGGGCATCGGCGGAACGCTTGCCGGCCAGCTCGAGCTCGTGCTTGCCGCGCTCACCGGCAGCAAGTCCGTCAGCAATCAGTTTTTGGCGATCAGACATGGCCTTCGCCAGCGGTGGCCAGACGTACTTCATCGTGATCCAGATGAAGACGGCGAACCAGATCGCCTCGCCAATCAGCGTTGCGTTGATGTTCACGCTAACCTCCTGTCAAAAGTTAGTCCGCAAGGAGTAGCGATCAGCCCTTGACGACGGCGATGAAGGGGTTGGCAAAGAGCATGAAGAGAGCGATACCGACGCCGATCATGGTGACCGCGTCAAGCAGACCGGCAACGATGAACATCTTGACCTGGAGAGTGGGGATCATTTCCGGCTGCCGGGCAGCACCTTCGAGGAAGCGGCCACCGAGCAGACCAAAACCGATGGCGGTACCAAGAGCACCCGCACCGATCAGGATGGCGACGGCGATGGCGGTGTTACCAAGCAACATTGACAGAGCAGCTTCCATTAGTCTCTCCTAATAAGACATGCTAAATGGGTTAAACAGGGACAACGTGAATCAAACGGGCGATTGGGGCAGTGCAAACGGGGCGCTAGCCGTGCGACTCGCTGGCCATCGACAGGTACACAATGGTCAGCATCATGAAGACGAAGGCCTGCAGCGTGATGATCAGGATGTGGAACAGCGCCCACGGCAGGGCGAGTGGCAGCTGCCAGAGACCCAGCAGCGCGATGAGGATGAACACCATCTCGCCGGCATACATGTTGCCAAACAGACGCAGCGAGAGCGAGATCGGCTTGGCGATGTCCTCGATCAGGCGGAAGAGCAGGTTCACGGGCGCCATCTTGGCGCCGAATGGCACGGTGAACACCTCGTGCATGAATCCGCCAAAGCCTTTCACCTTGAAGCCCATGACGATCATGACGACGAAGACACTCAGCGACATGCCGAAGGTCAGGTTCGGATCGGTGGTCGGGACGACCTTGAAGTAGTGCACCCCCGCCTGCCCGAGCAGCATCGGCACGAAATCGACCGGGATCAGGTCCATCGCGTTCATCAGCAGCACCCAGACGAAGATCGTGATCGCCATCGGCGTCACCAGCGGGCTCTTGCCGTGGTAGGTATCCTTCACCTGCTGGTCGATGAACGAGACCAGCATCTCGACGAAGGCCTGCATCTTGCCCGGAACTCCCGGCGTCGCACGGCGCGCCAGTCTGGCCATGCCGACGAATGCGACCAGGCCGAGCAGTCCCGAGACGATCAGGGAATCGAGGTGCAGGGCCCAGAATCCCTGACCAACGGTCAGGTTGGTCAGGTGGTGAACGATGTAAGCACTCGATGTGAGCGGTTCGCCCGAAGCCATGAATTCCCCCTGTTCGACTATTGCTGCCGCAGCAGCGCCATCCAGTAAACGACAATCGTTGCCGCATAGGCCAGGAAGAGCGGCAAGGCGGCGAGCTGCACATACACCTTGAAGACCAGTGCAAACAGCAGAAGGCTCACAGCGAACTTGTAAGCCTCGCCAGCCACCTGCGCATTGAAGGCCGCGCGTGCGTCCGCCGCAGTGTTCCCCGATGGCCACAAGGCCCGCCAGGCATAGGCGAAAGCGCTTGCCATGGCGATGCCACCACCGAGCATTGCAGAAACGGCCGCATCAAGACCTGCGACAAGTCCACCCGTGGCAGCCGCCGCCAGAGTAACCAGAAACTGGCAGCGAAGGATCCAGCGGACCTGAGGATGCACAGCTAGCCCCTCCAAAACGTTCGCAGGATACCAGACTCGTAAAGAGGAATCAAACCGCACATGCAAAAAAGTTTCGATTCCTTGATGGCTGCTGGCTTGCAGCCCTGTTCGAGGGCTTCTGCGGCGGCCCGCATGGTGCACCGCATCAATGACGCAGGCGTTGCAGGATCCCCTCGAGCTGATCGAGATCCCCGAAGTCGATCAGTATCTTGCCGGCTCCCCGTCGGTTGGCGCGGATGGCGACCTGGGCGCCGAGCAGATCGGCCAGATCCTCCTGCAGCCGCAGCAGGTCTCGGTCAGGGCGCACCGGAGTCACTGCCTTCGGCGGCTGCAGCGCGTGCTGCACGAGGCGCTCCGTCTCGCGCACCGACAAGCCCTTGTGAACCACCCGCTGCGCCAGTCGCACCTGCAGGGCCCCCTCGAGCGGCAACAGGGCGCGCGCATGGCCCATGTCGATCTCGCCCTGCAGCAGCAGTTCCTGCACCGGTGGCGCGAGTTGCAGCAGCCGCAGCAGGTTCGATGCGGCTGGCCGCGACCGGCCGACGGCGTCGGCGGCCTGCTGGTGGGTCATCGAGAACTCGTCGATCAGCCGCTGCAGGCCGAGCGCCTCCTCGAGCGGATTGAGGTTCTCACGCTGGATGTTCTCGATCAGCGCCATCGCCAGCGCCGCCTCGTCCGGGATTTCCCGGATCAGGGTCGACACCTCGTTCAGGCCAGCCATTTGTGCCGCTCGCCAGCGCCGCTCGCCGGCTATGATCTCGTAGCGCTCGTCGGCGATCGGGCGGACGAGAATCGGCTGCATCAGCCCCTGGGCCCTGATCGAGGCCGCCAGTTCCTCGAGCGAGGTGGCATCCATCCGTGTCCGCGGCTGATACCTGCCCGGCTGGATGCAACCGACCGGCAGGGTCCGCTGCTGCTCGCGGTTCTGCGCCTCGTCGCCGGCCAGCAGCGCATCGAGTCCCCGCCCGAGTCCCTTCAGTTTCATGGCCGTGCTCCGGCAGCGGCGGGCCCAGCGGTCGCTGTGGCCACCTGGTCACGATGCCGCGTCAGCGTTTCATGAGCCAGTGCGAGATAGGCCTGCGCTCCCTTCGAAGCGCGATCGAACGCAATCACCGGCTTGCCGTGGGACGGCGCTTCGGCCAGCCTGACGTTGCGCGGGATAATCGTGCGAAAGACCTTTCTACCAAAATGGTTATCGAGTTCTCGTGACACCTGCTGCGTCAGCGTCGAGCGCGGGTCGAACATCGTCCGCAGCAGGCCCTCGATCTCGAGCACCGGGTTGAGATGCGCGCGCACCTTCTTCAACGTCGCGACGAGGTCGGTCAGGCCCTCGAGGGCGTAGTACTCGCACTGCATCGGGATCATCACCCGATCGGCGGCCACCAGACCATTCACCGTCAGCATATTGAGCGCCGGCGGGCAATCAAGGAGGATGAAGTCGTAGCTGCCGCGGACCGCCGCCAGTGCCTCGCGCAGGCGATACTCGCGCCGAACGAGATCGATGAGGTCGACTTCGGCGCCGGCGAGTTCGCGATTCGCCGGCAGCAGGTCGAAGGCGAAATCGGTTCGCAGGCAGGTGTCCGACAACATCGCGCGTCCGATCAGCACCTGGTAGACGGTCGGCATCGCTTCACGCTTGACGATGCCGCAACCGGTGGTCGCGTTGCCCTGTGGATCAAGGTCGATCAGCAACACCCGCTGCGCGAGTTCGGCCAGGCAGGCGGCGAGGTTGACGGCGGTAGTCGTCTTGCCGACACCGCCCTTCTGATTGGTCACTGCGAGCACTGTTGCCAACTTCACCCTCCCCTGCATGCTGCTGCGTCACTCTCGATCACCACCAGATGTCGCTCGCCGTCGACTCCCGGTACCGGCAGGCGATGCACGCCGGCGACGCTGACGCCGGCCGGCAGGCGCGCGATCTCGTCGTCGGGACGCAGCCCCTTCATCGCCAGCCAGCGCCCGCCCGTACGCAGCAGATGGCGTGAGGACGCAACGAGCGTGCCGAGGTCGGCGAAGGCACGCGCCGTGATCATGGCGAAACGTACAGTCGGCTGGCAGGCCTCCACGCGCCCACAGTGTACGGCAATATTGCGCAGTGCCAGCTCAATCAGCGCCTGCTGCAGAAAGGCGGCCTTTTTCGAATTGCTGTCGAGGAGGACGACCTGCAGCTCCGGGCGGGCGATCGCCAGCGGGATTCCCGGCATGCCGCCGCCGCTGCCGACGTCGAGCAGCGACGTCCCGTCGACGAAGGGCAGTACCGCCAGCGAATCGAGCAGATGATGGCTGACTGCTTGCGACGGGTCGGCGATGGCGGTCAGACGATAGACCCTGTTCCACTTCTCGAGCAGCTTCAGGTAGTCCAGCATCTTCTGCCGTGCCGGCGGCGCCAGCTCAATGCCGAGGCAGGCGGCGCCCTCTGCCAGCTGCTCCGCCGGGCTCATCGGACCGAGCCGGGGCGTCGCTGGCCGCCGGCATGCGGCGGCTGCGCGCGTCTCAGCCAGACGAGCAGGATCGAGACCGCCGCCGGCGTCACGCCCTGAATGCGTGACGCCTGACCGAGGGTCTGCGGCCGCTGCTGCTGCAGCTTGTCGCGCACCTCGCGGGATAGCCCGCCGACCTCGGCAAAATCGAAATCGTCGGGGAAACGCAGTTCCTCGCTCGCCAGATTCCTCGCCACCTCATCCTGCTGGCGTTCGATGTAGCCCTGGTAGCGGGCCTGAGTCTCGACCTGTTCGACGACTTGCGGATCGTCCAGGCCGGCGTCGACCGCAACGCCGTCCACACGCAACGTCATCAACGCCGGGTAGCTGACGTCCGGCCGGCGCAGCAGTTCGTGCAGCGTGTATTCGCGCTCGAGCGGCTTGCCGAAGACGCGCAGCGCGTCCGCGTCGGCAAGCCTGGTGGGATGGACCCAGGTGGACCGCAGACGTTCCTGTTCGCGGGCGACAGCCTCCCGCTTGGCGTCGAAGGCCGCCCAGCGCCGATCGTCGACCAGCCCCAGCCGGCGACCGATCTCGGTCAGCCGCAGATCGGCGTTGTCCTCCCGAAGGGACAGGCGATACTCGGCGCGGCTGGTGAACATGCGATACGGCTCGGAAACGCCACGCGTGATCAGGTCGTCCGCCAGCACCCCGAGGTAGGCCTCGTCGCGGCGTGGCGTCCACGCCTCCTTCTCCTGCACCTGCAGCGCGGCGTTGGCGCCAGCCAGCAGGCCCTGCGCGGCAGCCTCCTCGTAGCCGGTGGTACCGTTGATCTGGCCGGCGAAGAACAGGCCGCCGATGGCACTGGTCTCGAGCGACGCTCGCAGGCGCCGCGGGTCGAAGTAGTCGTATTCGATCGCGTAGCCCGGGCGCAGGATGTGGCAGCGCTCGAGGCCACGGATCGAGCGTACCATCGCCAGCTGCACGTCAAACGGCAGGCTGGTCGAGATCCCGTTCGGATAGATCTCGTTCGTCTGCAACCCCTCCGGCTCGAGAAAGACGTTGTGGCTGTCCTTGCTCGCGAAACGATGGATCTTGTCCTCGATCGACGGGCAGTAACGCGGCCCGACCCCCTCGATGATCCCCGTATACATCGGCGAGCGATCGAGGTTGGCGCGGATGATGTCGTGCGTCTGCCGGTTGGTGCTGGTGATCCAGCACGGCAGCTGACGCGGATGCTGGCTCGCCTCGCCGATAAAGGAGAAGACCGGCAGCGGCTCGTCCGAATGCTGCTCGGCCATCGCTGAAAAGTCGATCGTCCGGCCATCGAGGCGCGGCGGCGTGCCGGTCTTCAGGCGGCCCACCGGCAACTGCAGCTCGCGCAGCCGGGCCGCCAGTGAGACCGACGGCGGGTCGCCCATGCGGCCACCGATCAGGTTCGCCAGGCCGACATGGATCAGCCCGTTGAGAAAGGTGCCGGTCGTCAGGACCACCGCGCGCGCCGGGAAACGGATGCCCAACTGGGTCACGACGCCCGCCACGCGCCCGTTCTCGAGCAGCAGATCGTCGCAGGCCTGGGCGAAGATCGTCAGATTGCGCTGCTCCTCGAGGCGGTGGCGAATCGCCTGCCGATAGAGCACGCGGTCGGCCTGCGCGCGCGTCGCGCGCACGGCCGGCCCCTTGCTGGCATTGAGGATGCGGAACTGGATCCCCGCCTCGTCGGTGGCCGACGCCATCGCCCCGCCGAGGGCATCGACCTCCTTCACCAGATGCCCCTTGCCGATGCCGCCGATCGACGGGTTGCAGCTCATCGCTCCGAGCGTCTCGAGATTGTGCGTCAGCAGCAGGGTCTGCACGCCCATGCGCGCGGCGGCCAGCGCCGCCTCGGTGCCGGCATGGCCGCCACCAACGACGATGACATCAAAACGGTCGGGAAAGAGCATCGGCTGGCCGCGGTTCGAGAGCGCAATGGAAGGTGCGGGAGCGCGCGATTCTACGCCACTTCCCAGCCGGCAAACAGCCTTCCGCCCCGCCATGGCGAGGGGCGCCCTGCCGGGCTGTGGCCGCCACCGTTCCTGATGCGGTCGCACAACGAAAACGGGCGCCGAAGCGCCCGTCTTGACCACACGCGAGGTGTGCCGATGATCAGAAGCTGTGGCGAATGCCGGCACCAAGCGTGTAGTTGCTCTCGCCGCGGGCGCCGATTCCTTCACCACCACCAGCGACCTGCGTCTGCACCGGAACCGAGTAGCGGTCGTTGTCGAAGTAGCTATAAGCCGCGTAGAGAGCCGTGCGCTTCGACAGGTTGTACTGATACATCGCGCCCCAACCCCAGCTGTCGCCGTCGGGCGCGTTGCGGTTGTCGACCGAAAGCTTGCCGTAGCTGATACCGACGACACCATTGCCCAGAGGTGCACTCAGGCCGACGGTCCAGATGTCATTCTTGGCGGCGATGGTGGTTTGGGGGTATAGCCCGCCAACGATGCCTTGGTTGTTGTTATCCAATGCCTGGTAACTGGCGTAGGCCTTGACGACCTTGAAATCCCAGCTACCGCCGACATACCACTCGTTGATGTCCTCACCCTGGCCCACCGCCGCCGCAGCGGTCATGACATTCTGGCGGCTCTGATAGACGGCATCAAGATTGATCGGACCATTGGCGTAGTTGAGCCCGAGACCCCAGCGGCCGTTGTCGCTGGTGGAAACGAATTGGTCATTGTATGTGCCAGCGCCGTCCTTCGTCTCGCCGAAACCATAGATGGCACTGGCGGTGAAACCGGACATGCTATTGCTGGTGTAGGTGATGGCGTTGTTGTAGCGCGCCGTGCTATTCGGCGTGATCGAGTTGCCGGCATAGACGCTGAGGCTCGACTGAATGCTCAGGTCGGTCGCTTCGAGTGCGTCGTTGTTGGCGGTGGCGTTGAAGCCGGGTGCATACTGCCGACCCAGAGCGACCGTGCCCCAGTTGCTCGAAAGGCCGACGAACTGCTGGCGCGCGTTCAAGCCGCTGGTGCCGATGCCGTTGTTGCCGTCCAGGTCCAAGCCGTACTCGAGCGTGAACACCGCCTTCAGGCCGTTGCCCAGGGCCTCTTCACCCTTGAAGCCAAGGCGGTTTCCCGCCGTTCCGCCGCGACCGTTGAGGCCGCTGAACTTGTTGGTGCCGCCGCCGGCCCCTGCCTTGCCCTGACTATACACGTACATGTTGTCGACCACGCCGTACATGGTGACGTTGGTCTGCGCAACGGCAACACCGGAAGCAAGGCTGGCAACGGCCAAGGCGATGATCTTCTTGTTCATGATATCCACTCCAATGGGTCAATAAGGAAAAGCCGGACTGATTTCTCTCACCAGTGCGGACGCCTCGATTCTGGGCAGCCGCTTCTTTCGGATTGCATGCCGCAATTCTGCCAGCGGGGCGAGGGATCGACAAGCAGTGCGCGCCGCTTTCTGGCTCTCCGACGAAGAGTGTTGCGCTTTCGTCACAGTCATGCCGGAGCGCCATCGGTACGGGGGGTTCGTGCCGTCTGGACGAGGACGGGCGACCGGCTGGGCGAGTCAGCTCGAGGCGCCTGCGCCGGCGCCAAGAGATCGACCGGCCCCACGCACCAGGAAAAAAAACGGGCGCCGAAGCGCCCGTTCGCAGCAACGAAGGATCGTCGCCGAATCAGAACGAGTGACGCACACCTGCCAGGAACGTGTTGTTGCTTTCTCCGTAGGCACCAACGCCAGCAACTGGAGCCGCGTCGATGCTTGAGTAGTCGTTCTTGACCCAGACATAGCCGGCATACAGGGTGGTCCGCTTCGACATGCTATGCGTGAGGGCGAGCGTCCAAGAGTCGCTATTCCCGTTCCAACCCGGACCCGCGTCCATATCCAGCTGCGCGTAACCGAAATGGACGGCGCTGTTGCCGAACGGAACAACCGCGCCGATCTGCCACGTGCTGTTGTCCCAGTCAGTGACGTTCTTGTCGTTCTGCTGTTGGTAGCTTGCCATGACCTTGACGAACTTGAAGTCATAGTTGCCGCCAATGTACCACTCGCTTATGTCCTTGAACCCGTCCACCTTTTGGCGAACCTGATAAACGGCATCAATGTTCAAGCCTCCAGTGGCGAAGTTGGCCCCGAGGCCCCAGCGACCGTTGTCGCTCGTCGAAACGAGCCGGTCGTTGTAGGTGCCGAATGAGTCTTTCGTCTCACCAAAGGAATAGATCGCTTTACCAGTGAAACCACCCCAATTGGGGCTCGTGTAGGTCAGGGCGTTGTCCCAGCGAGCCGCACTGTTCGGGGTGATGGTGTTCTCGGCGTCCTTAGTCAGGAACGAGTGCGACTCAAAGGGTGCGCCGCCAAGCGGGTCATTGTTGACGGTCGCTTGGTAGCCCGGCGCATACTGGCGACCGAGAGCGATCTGACCAAAACCGCCGGCAAGTCCGACGAACTGCTGGCGGGCATTCAGGCTGCCGGTGCTGCCGACGCCGGAGTTGTTGTCGATGTTCAGCGCATACTCAAGGGTAAACACGGCCTTCAGGCCATTGCCGAGTGCTTCTTCGCCATGGAAGCCGAGGCGCGAACCGCTCAACAGACCTGACTGGATACCGCTAAATTTGTTGGTGCCGCCGATCCCGCCCCTACTCACGCTAAGGTCGTCACCTTGGCTATAGACATAGCCGGCGTCGACGATACCGTACATGGTGACGTTGGTCTGGGCAAAAGCGGCGCCCGAAGCTACGCTGGCAACTGCCAGTGCGATGAGTTTCTTTTGCATGGTGAATCTCCTCTAGGTTTGAGATCGATGAGGCAGCCCGCAGCCTCACCAAACTTGACCTCTCGAAAAAGAAACGAGAAGTTGGGGCGATTCTGGCAAAGCGAAATTGCCGCGGCAAGCTCCGTGTACGCTTTCATCGACGGGCAACGGGTGTTTGTTGGTTTTTCGCAACAGGCTGGGGAATTTTCACCAGAAGTGGCTCGACGCGCCGTTGCGCTGGCCTGCAGCAGCACCCGCCCGCTGTGCTCGGCCATGGTCGGGCAGCCCGCCTTGCCAGCGAAAGGGGGAGATGAAGTACAGTTCTTGCACATCGGAGCACATGCCATGACCTCGGGCATGCCTTTGCTGACGCGCGACGCGACGCGCTACCGAGGCTACTTCCCTCGCCTGCAGCGGATCACACCAGCGTGTGAATGAGCGCAGATCGCCTGTGCCACTGCAAGTGGCGCGCAGCGCCGAACGCGAATGAGCGCCTGGCGTGTCGCGCAACCGGCCAGTGTGTGTCGGCAGCAGGCACAGCCAGCGTGCGGCAGCCATGTCCGCGGCACGCCGTCCGCGGCAACGGCACTGGCCCTGGCAACGGCCCGCTTCGCAATATGCCTGCCAAGGCACCACGCACCGTCAGCAACCCCGGCAGCCGGACCTGTGGTCCAGGTCAGTGGAACAACCCGGCGAGCGCCTCACCCGGTTCTTCGGCACGCATGAAGGCCTCGCCGACGAGGAAGGCGTGCACGCCGTGGTCACGCATCAGCCGCACGTCCGGCCGCGCGAGGATGCCGCTCTCGGTGACCACGAGGCGCTCGGCAGGAATGTCGGGCAACAGTTCCAGCGTCGTCCGCAGGCTGACGGCGAAGCTGCGCAGGTTGCGGTTGTTGATGCCGAGCAGCGGCGTCGCCAGCTGCAGCGCGAGATCGAGTTCGCTGCGGTCATGCACTTCGACCAGCACCGCCATTCCGAGGCTGCCGGCGATGGCCTCGAAGTCGCGCATCGCCGGCAGGTCGAGCGCGGCGACGATCAACAGGACGGCATCGGCGCCCATCGCCCGCGCTTCGTAAAGCTGATAGGGATCGACCACGAAGTCCTTGCGCAGGACCGGCAGGTCGCAGGCGGCACGCGCTTCCTGAAGAAAGCCGGGCGTCCCCTGGAAGAACTGCCGATCGGTGAGTACCGACAGACATGCAGCGCCGTGCCGCTGATAACTGGCGGCGATCTCGGCCGGACGAAAATCGGCACGCAGGACACCACGCGACGGACTCGCCTTCTTGATCTCGGCGATCACCGCCGCTTCGCCGGCCGCGATCCGCCGGCGCATGCCGTCGACGAAAGCGCGCGCTGGCGGCGCCGCTTCGGCGGTGGCGCGCAGTTCGCTCAATGGCACGCGCGACTGCGCGGCAGCGACTTCCGCACGCTTGACGGCGAGAATCCGTTCGAGAATGTCACTCATCGCAGGCGCTCGCGGAGGGCCGGTCGATCAGGTGGCAACGCGGTGGGTGAAAGCGACGAACTCGTCGACCCGGGCCCGCGCCGCACCCGAAGCAATGGCTTCGAAGGCCTGGTCGACGCCATCGCCGAGACTGGCGGCGCGCCCGCTGACATAGATGCTGGCACCGGCATTCAGCGCCACGATGTCGCGCGCGGCGCCGGCGCGGCCTTCGAGCGACGCCAGCAGCATCGCCTTCGACTCCTCGACGTTGGCCACGCGCAGCACGCGCGGGTCGTGCACCGGCAGGTTGAACTGCTCGGGATGGACGCTGTACTCCTCGACGCGACCGTTCTTCAGCTCGCCGACCAGGGTTTCGCCGGAGATCGAGATCTCGTCGAGTCCCTCACGACCGAATACCGACAGCGCATGCGCGCTGCCAAGCCGCTGCAGGACCCGCACCTGGATGCCGACGAGGTCGGGATGGAAGACACCGAGAACCTGATTCGGCGCATTCGCCGGATTGGTCAGCGGCCCGAGGATGTTGAACAGGGTGCGCACGCCGAGTTCGCGACGTACCGGCGCGGCGTGCTTCATCGCGCTGTGATGACTCGGTGCGAACATGAAACCGAGACCGATCTCGTCGACGCAGCGCCCGACCTGCTCCGGCGTCAGGCTGATGTTGGCGCCGAGCGCCTCGAGAACGTCGGCGCTGCCCGACTGCGACGAGACCGAACGGCCACCGTGCTTGGCGACACGGGCGCCGGCAGCGGCGGCGACGAACATCGCCGCGGTCGAGATGTTGAAGGTCTGCGCCCCGTCACCACCGGTGCCGCAAGTGTCCACAAGATGCGCGCGCTCGCTCACCTGCACCTTGGTTGACAGCTCGCGCATGACCTGCGCCGCCGCCGAGATTTCGCCGATGGTCTCCTTCTTCACCCGCAGCCCGGTGATGATGGCGGCGATCATCACCGGTGTCACTTCGCCGCCCATGATCTGGCGCATCAGCGCGACCATTTCGTCGTGGAAGATCTCGCGGTGTTCGATGACCCGCGCCAGCGCGTCCTGCGGTTTCATTGGCCATGCTCCTCGACAAAGTTCTGCAACAGCTCGTGGCCGTGCTCGGTGAGAATCGACTCCGGGTGGAACTGCACCCCTTCCACCGCCAGCGTCCTGTGCCGCAGCCCCATGATCTCGCCGTCGTCGGTCCACGCGGTGACCTCGAGGCAGGCCGGCAGCGACCTGCGCTCGACGGCCAGCGAATGGTAGCGCGTGCAGATGAGCGGACTGGGCAGCCCGCGAAAGACTCCCTGGCCGTTGTGATGCACCGGCGACACCTTGCCGTGCATCAACTTCTGCGCGTGCACGACGCGGCCACCAAAGGCCTCGCCGATCGCCTGATGTCCGAGGCAGACGCCGAGCAGCGGAATTCGACCGGCAAACTCGCGGATCGCCGTCAACGAAATGCCGGCCTGCGCCGGTGCGCAGGGCCCCGGCGAAATGACCAGCAGCGCCGGCGCCAGGCGGGCAATGTCGGCAATGCTGATCGCATCGTTGCGGAAGACCCGCACCTCCTGCCCAAGCTCGCCGAAGTACTGCACGAGGTTGTAGGTGAAGGAGTCGTAATTGTCGATCATCAGCAGCATGCCGCGTCTATCCTGTTGTTTTTTCTACGACGCTTTGCCGGGTTCTGCTTCTCTTGCCCCGAGAAGCATGCCCGACCTGCCGTGCTGCCCGTGCGCCGAGAACGTGCGAATTCAAGAGCCACCATTTTCCCCCATTACGCAGTGCGATGAAACCCCGATGGACGAATGAATGCCTGCCTTCGCTCGCGATTGCCCGTGCTCGCTCGCCGCGTCCTGTTGCCGACAACAGCCAACCATCCCTCACGCGTTCGCCGACCGCGGGCAAGCGCGGCCGCTTGCGGGCTCACGGCCGCCGCGGGGCGCTATACTGCAGGTGGAAGCGGCCAAGCGGGCCGCCTCCGGACCGGGGAACGAGGCGCATGAGATCTCGCGAGCGAAACTTCTGGATGTGGGCGGAAACGCTGGAGCTGCTGCAGGGAGGGGAGCAGTTGCAGCGCCGTTTCTTCACACTCGACGCACCACAGCCGGTACCGTGCTGGGAACCGGCTGTCGATGTCTACCAGAACGGCGACGAGTTGCGGCTTCTGGTGGCGCTGCCCGGGGTCAGTCCCCGGCAGGTCGAAGTGGCACTTGAAGACGATGGCCTGCTCGTACGTGGCGAAAGGCCGATGCCTTCGCTGGTCAGCCGGGCGGCGATCCACCGCCTGGAGATTCCCTACGGCCGCTTCGAACGCCGCATCCCCCTGCCGGCGGGACGCTACCGCCTGCATCAGCGTTTCATCGAGGACGGCTGCCTGATGCTCGTCCTGCACCAGTTCTGAGAGGCGACGAGGCGATGCGCAGCGAGCGGGGCGACGACAGGAACGAGCAGCGCGGCGGCAGCCTGCTGGTGGTGCCGGAGAATGCGCTGATCATCGTGCCGATCCGCAATACCGTCCTCTTTCCCGGCATGATCCTGCCGCTGACGATCGGTCGCGAGCCCTCGATCCTTGCTGCGCAACAGGCGGTCAAGACCGATCGGCCGGTGGGAATCCTGCTGCAGCGGGACGCCGAAGTCGAACAGCCACGGCCCCAGGATCTGTACCGGGTCGGCACGGTGGCCAACATCCTGCGCTACGTCACCCTCCCCGACAACACCCACGTCATCGTCTGCCAGGGGCTGCAGCGTTTTCGCGTCAGCGGCTTTCTGCCGGGTTACCCATTCCCGGTGACGCACCCCGAGCGCATCGACGAGCCCGAGACGACGGACAGCCAGATCGAGGCGAGAATGATCCGCGTCCGCGAACGTGCGCTCGAGGTCCTGCAGTACCTGCCGCAGGCTTCGCAGGAGCTGGTCGGTGCGGTGAAGAGCATCACCCAGCCCGGCGCACTCGCTGACCTGGTAGCCGGCGTCAGCGAACTCAAACTGCCCGACCGCCAGCTCGTTCTCGAAACCGTCGACCTGACGCAGCGCCTCGATGTCGTGCTCGCCTGCCTGCTCAGCCGGCTGGAAGTGCTGCGGCTGTCGCGCGAAGTGGACGAGCGGACGAAAGCCAGCATCGATCAACGCCAGCGCGAGTACCTGCTGCGCGAACAGATGAAATCGATCCAGAAAGAACTCGGCGAGGGCGACGGCAGCAACAGCGTCGAGATCGAGGCCCTGCGCAAGGCGGTCGCCGAGGCCGCGATGCCGGAGGAAGTGGCGGCGCAGGCCAACAAGGAACTGCGGCGCCTGGAACGGATGACCGACGCCTCGGCCGAATACTCGATGGTCCGCGCCTACCTCGACTGGTTGATCGAACTTCCCTGGCGAGAGCCGGCGCCGGACAGCATCGAGATCGCCGAGGCGCGGCGGATCCTCGACGCCGACCACTTCGGCCTCACCCAGGTGAAGAAGCGGATCGTCGAGTTCCTCGCCGTGCGCAAGCTCAACCCGGGTGGACATGGGCCGATACTGTGCTTCGTCGGACCACCGGGCGTCGGCAAGACCTCGCTCGGGCAGTCGATCGCCCGCGCACTCGGACGCAAGTTCGTCCGCGCCTCGCTCGGCGGCTGCCACGACGAGGCCGAGATACGGGGACACCGACGGACCTACATTGGCGCCCTGCCCGGCAACATCATCCAGGCGATCCGCAAGGCCGGCTCGCGCGGTTGCGTGATGATGCTCGACGAGATCGACAAGCTCGGCGCCAGCTTTCAGGGCGACCCGTCGGCGGCGCTGCTGGAAGTGCTCGACCCGGAGCAGAACGACAGCTTCCGCGACAACTACCTGGCGCTGCCTTTCGACCTGTCGCGAATGCTCTTCATCACCACGGCCAACGTCCTCGACAACATCCCGGGACCGCTGCGCGACCGCATGGAGATCATCCAGCTGCCTGGCTACACGCAGGAAGAGAAGCTGGAGATCGCCCGCCGCTACCTGGTCGGCAGGCAGATGGTGCAGAACGGGCTGCACGAAGGGCAGATCGAGTTCGCGCCGGCAGCGCTGCAGGCGATCATCCGCGACTACACGCGCGAAGCGGGCGTGCGCTCACTCGAACGCGAGATCGGTGCCGTCTGCCGCCGCGTCGCGGTCGAGATCGCCGAGGGCAAGCGCGAGGGGATGCAGGTCGGCGAAGCCGATCTCGCCGGCATCCTCGGTGCCGGCAGGTACGACAACGAGGTGGCCCTGCGCACCGGGCTGGCGGGTGTCGCCACCGGACTGGCATGGACGCCGGTCGGTGGTGACATCCTGTTCGTTGAGGCCAGCCGGACCATCGGCGACGGCAAGCTGATCCTTACCGGGCAACTCGGCGAGGTGATGAAGGAGTCGGCGCAGGCGGCGCTGACGCTGGTGAAGACGCACGCCGCAAGCCTCGGCATCGAGGTCGGCAGCTTCGAGAAGAGCAATGTCCATGTGCACGTGCCCGCCGGAGCGATCCCCAAGGACGGCCCGAGCGCCGGCGTGGCGATCTTCGTTGCGCTCGCATCGCTGTTCGTCGATCAACCGGTTCGCAACGATACCGCGATGACTGGCGAGATCAGCCTGCGCGGACTCGTGCTGCCGGTCGGCGGCATCAAGGACAAGGTGCTGGCGGCGATGCGCGCCGGAATCACGCGCGTCCTGCTGCCGGCGAGAAACCGCCGCGATCTCGACGAGGTCCCCGCCGAGGCGAGGGAGAAGCTGGAGTTCGTCTTTCTCGACAACGTGGACGACGCCCTGGCGAACGCCCTGCGCCGGCAGCGAGCAGCGGCAACGGAGGGAGAACCGGAATGAGCGGGTTGCGCGGTTGCCTGTATTGCCTGCTGGCGGCAGGCCTGCTGCTCGGCGCCGGATACCCGGCGGCCGCCACCGCCGCCGGCGATGTGGCGCATGCCAGCGCGCGGATCGGCGACGACGATCCACTGGAAATCGAGGCCTTGCGCCGGACGCACAACCTGCAACTGGTCTTTGCCGAGCAGGGCAGCGGCGCCTACCTGGCCGATGTGCGGGTGCGCATCTTTGGGCCCGGCGGACAGGAAGTGCTGACGGCCGTCGCCCAGGGTCCATTCTTCTTCGTCCGACTGCCAGGCGGCAAGTATCGCGTCGAAGCCGAATTCAACGGCAGGGCCGTCAGCCGGACAACCAGCGTCAGCGAGAACAGCCTCCGCGACCTGTATTTCTACTGGCCAGGCGACTGAGACACCGCGGCCCGCAGCCGCGAGTTGATCGCCGCCAGGCTTGACCCGGCGCACATCCTCGATGATGATCGGCGCTCCTGATCCTGCTGGAGATGCGGCATGACCGAGCCCAGACTCTGCGTCGGTTTCCCGGGCCGTCTGGTCCTCGTCGGTTTCGGCTGCATCGGCCAGGGTCTGCTGCCGCTGATCCTGCGCCACATCGACGTCAGCCCGGCGATGATCACCGTCGTCGCCGCCGACGCCGCGGGTCGTGGCGTCGCCGAGCAGGCCGGGGTCCGTCTTCTGACGCACGTCCTGCGCCCGGCAAACTATTGCCAGATCCTCGATCCACTGGTTGGCCATGGCGATTTCCTCATCAACGTCGCCGTCGATGTCTCGTCGCTGGCGCTGATCGACTACGCCCGGAACCGGGGTGCGCTCTACCTCGACACGTCGATCGAACCATGGCCCGGGGGCTACGACGACCCGACGCTGACGCCGGCCGCACGCACCAACTACGCGCTGCGCGAGCAGGCCCTGGCGCTGCGCACGGCTTCGCCAGGACAGCCGACGGCGGTGCTGACACACGGCGCCAACCCGGGGCTGGTCTCGCATTTCGTCAAGCGGGCGCTGCTCGACCTCGCCGCCGAAACCGGCCTGACGGTGTCCACCCCGCAGCGGCGTGAAGAATGGGCAGAGCTTGCGCGCAGCCTCGGCGTGCGGACGATCCACATCGCCGAGCGCGACACGCAGGTCTCGGAGTTCCGCCGGCAGACGGGCGAGTTTGTCAACACCTGGTCGGTCGATGGCTTCATCAGCGAGGCACAGCAGCCGTGCGAACTCGGCTGGGGTTCGCACGAACGCCGGCTGCCGAAGGATGGCCGCCGCCATCGCAGCGGCTCGCAGGCAGCCATCTATCTGCAGCGGGCGGGATGTGCCACGCGCGTGCGCAGCTGGACGCCTGGCGGCGGTCCGTTCCACGGCTTCGCCATCACACACGGCGAATCGATCTCGATCGCCGACTACCTGACCGTCGGCCGCGGCAAGGCGCCGAGCTACCGGCCGACCGTGCACTACGCCTACCAGCCATGCGATGACGCGCTGCTGTCGCTGCATGAGTTCTCGGCGCGCAACTACCTGCGGCAGGAACGCAAGCGCATCCTGCTCGACGACATCGCACCCGGCGGCATCGACGAACTGGGTGTGCTGCTCGCCGGACACGCGCGCAACGCCTACTGGTTCGGCTCGCAACTCGGCATCGACGAGGCACGGCGTCTGGCGCCGCACAACAGCGCCACCACCCTGCAGGTCTGTGCGGCGGCACTCGCCGCGATGATCTGGGCGATCGAGAATCCCGCTCGCGGCGTCGTCGAACCCGACGAGATCGACTTCGAGCGCGTGCTGCAGATCTGCATGCCCTACCTCGGCAGGGTGATCGGTGCCTACACCGGCTGGACGCCGCTGCACGGGCGCGGCCGCCTGTTCCCGGAAGAGCTCGACCAGTCGGATCCCTGGCAGTTCAGCAACGTCCGCATCGACTAGCCGGTTGTGCGCGGCGGCGATGCAGCCGCCAGTGTCGAATGGGCGCCTGTCGCCGTCACCGGCGGCGACGCCGGCTAACGCTGCCGCCGATACAGCCCGATCAACTCACAGGCAGCCAGGACGTGCCCCTGCATGGCCTCCTCGAGCCTCGCCTTGGGCGGTTGCTGCAGGTCCGGCAGGACGGTGTCGAGGGCATACAGCTTGTGAAAATAGCGATGCGTGCCGATCGGCGGGCAAGGGCCGCCGTAGCCGCTACGCTGCCAGTCGTTCAATCCGTGCAGCGTCGGCGGCGGCAGCTCGCGATCGCCGACACCCTCGGGCAACTGCCGGGCATGCGGCGGAATGTTGTACAACAGCCAATGAACCCAGGTCATCCGCGGCGCAGCCGGATCTGGCGCATCCGGGTCATCGACGATGAGCACCAGGCTCCTGGTTGCCGGTGGCGGCTCCCCCCACGACAGTGGCGGCGAGACGTTGCGCCCGTCGCAGGTGTGGCGGGCCGGGATCATGCCCTGGTGGGCGAAAGCGGTCGAGCTCAGGAACAGCGTCCCGCTCGCTGTGGCAGCCTGCGACATGCGCATCTCCTGCAGTGGGCCATGGAAGAACGGTTTTCAGTGTAGTCTGCCAGGCTCCACTTTTCCATGTCAGCAACAGCCATTTGCACTGGCAAACGCCGTTGCACGATCTATCCTTAAGGAAGGAAGAGGGCAGCGCGAACCTGCTGCCGCAGGATGAAGCCTGCCCGGCGCAACGACACCGTGCCTCCGGCTGAGTGCCGGGGCGTGCCCATCGACAAGGAGGTCCATCATGAGCAGCAAGTCCATTCCCGCCGGCTTTCAGCAGGTGCGCCGTGACCGCCTGCTGCAGGAAGAAGCCCACGACACCTACCACAGCAAGGGCAAGCTCGCCGAGCCGACCGTCTGCCCGGAGTGCCATGCCGTATTCAGCCATGGACGCTGGCAGTGGGGCATTGCCGCGCCAGCCGACGCGCACCGGGTCCGCTGCCCGGCATGCCACCGGGTCCACGACCGTTGCCCGGCGGGCTACGTCGTCCTCGACGGCGACTTCCTGCAGGCGCACCACGACGACATCGTGCACCTGGTGCGCAACGAAGCGGAAAGGCAACGCGCCGAGCACCCCCTGAAACGCGTGATGGCTTTCGAGGACAGCGAGGCAGAGTTGAAGCTCAGTACCACCGACATCCACCTCGCGCGCGCCATAGGGGAAGCGGTGCATCACGCCTACCAGGGCACCCTCGAGTTCCACTACAACCCGCAGGAACTCCGCCTGCACGTGCATTGGTCACGTTGAACGCCCGCCGGGCTGCGACCGCGTCGACCTCGGTGGCGCTCAGAAGCGCGTGTCGAGACCGTGCTCCGCCAGCTCGGCGGCACGCAGGACGGCGCGCGCCTTGTTCTGCGTTTCCTGCCATTCGGCAGCCGGATCGGAATCGGCAACGATTCCCGCTCCGGCCTGCACATGCAGTTGGCCATCCTTGACGATGGCGGTGCGGATGGCAATCGCCAGGTCCATGTCGCCGTTGAACCCGAGGTAACCGACGGCACCGGCGTAGATGCCGCGCTTGACCGGCTCGAGTTCGTCGATGATCTCCATGGCACGGACCTTCGGCGCGCCGGAAACGGTGCCGGCGGGGAAGGTCGCGCGCAGCACGTCGAGGGCGTCCAGTCCCGGCTGCAGACGGGCCTCGACGTTGGAGACGATGTGCATCACGTGCGAGTAGCGTTCGACGATCATGTTCTCGGTGAGCCGGATGGTTCCGACGCGCGCGACACGGCCAGCGTCGTTGCGACCGAGGTCGAGGAGCTGCACATGCTCGGCACGCTCCTTCTCGTCGGCCAGCAGCTCGGCGGCCAGGGCCTGGTCCTCCTCGAAGGAGACGCCGCGCCGGCGCGTTCCGGCGATCGGCCGCACGGTGACCGTTTCACCCTCGAGGCGCACGAGGATCTCCGGCGACGCGCCGACGACATGGAAATCCTCGAAGTCGAAGTAGAACATGTAGGGCGACGGATTGAGCGAGCGCAGCGAGCGGTAGAGCGCCATCGGACTGGCGGCAAAGGGCTTGCTCATGCGCTGCGAGAGGACGACCTGCATGATGTCGCCCTCGGTGATGTAGCTCTTGGCCTTGACCACCGCCCGTCGGAACTGCGCCTCGCCGAATAGTGATGCCGCGGGGGGCGAGGACTGCGGCGTTTCGGGAGGAATGGCAACCGGTTCGCGCAGCCGGAGCAGCAGTTCGCGCAGGCGGGACTGAGCCTTCTGGTAAGCCGCCGGCACGCCGGGCTCGGCATACACCACCAGCGTCAGTTTGCCCGACAGATTGTCGACCACCGCAATCTCTTCGGACAGCAGGAGGAGAATGTCGGGAATTCCCAGCTCATCCGCCTTCTGCGATCGCGTCAGTCGGGTTTCGATGTAGCGCACGGTGTCGTAGCCGAAACAGCCTACCAGACCGCCGCAGAAACGCGGCAGGCCGGTGGTCGGCGCGGCGCGAAAGCGCTTCATGTACTTGCCGATGAACTCGAGCGGGTTGGTGTCGTCTTCGCGTTCGGCGATGCGGTTGCCGTTGAGTACCAGCACCTGATGCGCGTTGACGACGATTCGTGTCGGGCTGGCCAGGCCGATGATCGAGTAACGACCAAAGCGCTCGCCGCCCTGTACCGATTCGAGCAGATAGCTGTAGGGGGTATTGCCCAGCTTGAGGTAGATCGACAGCGGCGTGTCGAGATCGGCAAAGGTCTCGAGCGTGACCGGGATGCGGTTGTAGCCTTCGGCAGCCAGGCGATTGAAATAGGCTTCGGTCATCGGAACTCCACAAGGAAACACGCCGGCAACGGACGGGCTTCCTGCCGGTGTTCGCCTGCCGCCCTGCGCTCTGGTGCCACCGCGATCCGGGCCGCCGCACGCCGCTGTCGCTGCCCGTCGCGGCGGACCGGGGCCAGCGACCGTAGCGGCAGAATGTTCAGGCGTGAACCAGACGCTTCGCCGCCTCGGCGAGGGTCGAGACTATACCATCACAAGCCAGTTCGCGAACGTCGCGCCCTTCGTTGTAGCCGTAGGGAACGAGAAAGACATGGCAGCCGGCCGCCCTGCCGGCGTGGAAATCGTGCACCGAATCGCCGATCATCAGCACGTCGACCGGCGACACGGCGAGACGACCACTGGCCCAGAGCAATGGCATCGGGTCGGGCTTCGGCCGCGGCAGGACGTCGCCGCTGACGATGACGTCGAAGTAGGGATAGAGGCCGGTGCGCTGCAGCAGGGGCAGGGTGAAGGCCTCGGCCTTGTTGGTGATCACGCCAAGCGGCAAACCGAGGGCCTTGAGCGCATCGAGACCCTCGCCGACGCCGGGAAAGAGCGCCGCATGGCGGCCGTTCTCGACAGTGTAGTGCCGCTTGAAGCTGGCCAGCGCATCGGCAGGCGGTGGCGTGGCATCGTCTGCCGCCGCCATCGACCCGGCGAGAACGCGCTTGACCAGATTGGGGATGCCGCGGCCGACATAGCTGCGGATCGATTCGACGGCGATCCCGGGGCGGTCCAGGTCATGCAGCATGGCGTTGGCAGCGGCATGCAGATCGAGCACGGTATCGAGCAGGGTGCCGTCGAGATCGATGAGCACGGCACGGACGGCAAGCGGGGGCGGCATCATGGATTCTCCAGTTGCGCGCGCAGGGCGGCGAGGACGCTGTCGTAGCGATTGGGATCGCCATCCCGGCCAGCGCCGTAGACTGCCGAGCCGGCGACGAAGGTGTCGGCGCCGGCGCGAGCAATTTCGCCGATGTTGTCGACCTTGACGCCGCCGTCCACCTCGAGCCGGATGCGCCGGCCCCGCTCTCGCTCGTAGGCATCGATGCGGGCACGCACGGCGGCGATCTTGGGCAGCGTCGACGGTATGAAGGTCTGCCCGCCGAAACCCGGGTTGACGCTCATCAGCAGGATGAGGTCCAGTCGATCCATGACGTGATCGAGATGGGCGAGCGGTGTCGCGGGATTGAGCACCAGTCCGGCCTGGCAGCCGTTCTCGCGGATCAGCGCCAGCGTCCGGTCGACGTGTTCGGAGGCTTCGGGATGGAAGCTGATGATGTTGGCGCCAGCACGGGCAAAATCGGGAACGATGCGATCGACGGGCCTGACCATCAGGTGGACGTCGATCGGCGCCTGCGTCAACGGTCGGATCGCCTCACAGACGAGCGGACCGATGGTCAGGTTGGGAACATAATGGTTGTCCATCACGTCAAAGTGAATCCAGTCTGCACCGGCGGCAATGACGTTGACCACCTCTTCGCCGAGCCGCGCAAAGCTGGCTGAGAGGATGCTGGGAGCGATGACGTGCATGACGGGAACCTCGACGAGATGGAGCCTGATTCTAGCGCGAAAAGCCTGTCCGCTTTGGAGCGAGCACTCGGTCGGTGAGAGGCTGTCCGGCAGAGCTTGTCAGCGTCCCGAGTTTAGTGTGCAATGCCGGTTCCGATCGTTCCGACACAGGGCAGAAATGGCCGCCAGCAAGAAGTACGAGATCGCCGTCAGCGCTCTTCCGCAATACATTGCCGACCAGTCGGACCCCGCGCGCGACCACTACGTGTTCGCCTACACGATCAGCATCGAGAATGTCGGCACGGTACCCGCGCAGCTGATTTCACGGCACTGGGTGATCACCGATGCCACCGGCGAGGTGCAGGAGGTGCGCGGGCTCGGAGTGGTTGGCCGGCAGCCGCTCCTGCAGCCGGGCGAGAAGTTCGCCTACACCAGCGGCTGCCAGCTCGATACCCCGGTAGGTACGATGCGCGGCAGCTACCAGTTCACCGCCGTCGATGGGCAACAGTTCGAGGCGGAAATCCCTGCCTTCACCCTTGCAGTGCCGCACGTCCTGCACTGATCCTGCAAAGCGACCAACCGGCGCTCGCCGGCGGCTGGTTCAGGCTCATCCGCCTGCAACGCATCTAGCTGCGGTAGTCGGCGTTGATCCGGACGTAGTCGTAGGAGAGGTCGCAGGAGTATACCGTGGCACTGGCGTCGCCGCGGCCGAGCGCCACGCGAACGGTGATTTCGGCCTCCTGCATGATCGCCGCGCCGTCCTCCTCGCGATACGAATCCGCCCGCCCGCCGTTCTCGGCCACCAGGATCTCCCGTTCGGCGCTGCCCAGCCAGACACGCACGCGGTCGACGTCGAGTTCGTCGAGCTCGGCGTAGCCGATGGCTGCCAGGATTCGGCCGAGGTTGGGATCGGCGGCAAAGAACGCCGTCTTCACCAGCGGCGAGTGGCCGATGGCGTAGCCGACGGTTCGGCATTCGCTGCGGTCGCGGCCACCTTCGACGACGATGCGGATGAACTTGCTCGCACCCTCGCCGTCACGGACGATCGCTTGTGCCAGCTCGCAGGCGACGGCAATCACGGCCTGTCGCAGCGCCTGGTAGCCCGGGTCCGTCGGGGCGCTGAAATCGACGCCGGCCTGGCCGGTGGCGACCAGGATGAACGAATCGTTGGTCGAGGTATCGCCATCGACCGTGATGCCGTTGAACGACTCGTCGGCGGCTTCGCGCAGCAGATCCTGCAGCAGGATGGTGGCAACGCCGGCATCGGTGGCAACGAAGGCCAGCATCGTCGCCATGTTCGGCCGGATCATTCCGGCACCCTTGCTGATGCCGGTGACGGTCACCACCCTGCCATCGACGCTGATGCGTCGCGATGCCGCCTTGGCCACCGTATCGGTGGTCATGATGGCGTGCGCCGCCGCATGCCAGTTGTCCGGACGCAAGTCCGCGATGCACGCCGGCAGCCCGGCCAGCAGCCGATCGACCGGCAGCGGTTCGAGAATCACGCCGGTCGAAAAGGGCAGCACCTGCCGGTCGGCGATCGCCAGCAGGCTGCCGAGGGCGGCGCAGGTTGCCGTCGCCGCCCGCCAGCCTGCTTCACCGGTGCCGGCATTGGCGACGCCGGTATTGATCAGCAGCGCACGGATGTCGCTGCCGAGTTCGAGATGCCGGCGGCACACCTGCACCGGCGCCGCGCAGAAGCGGTTGGCGGTGAACACGCCGGCCACCCGGGTGCCGCTGTCGAAAGCCAGAACCGCCAGATCACGACGATCGGGCTTGCGAATCCCCGCCTCGGCGACACCGAGGCGGACGCCCGCCACCGGCAACAGTTCCGAGGCGGCTGGAGTACGGTAATTGACGGGCATGAAAACCTCGCTGGCGAAGGCGCAAGTGCGGCAGGCACAGGGCCGGGCGCCGCTGACCGCGATCGGCCGGCGCCGCTGTGCCGACCCTGCGGATCAGCCGTGGCAGGAACTACGACAGCTTGCCATGGCAGTACTTGTACTTCTTGCCCGAGCCGCAGGGGCACGGCTCGTTGCGCCCGACCTTGTGTGCCGCCGGCGCCGGCCTGGCGGCTGCCGTCTCACCAGCGGCGGCGGCCGCCGAGCCGAGCGCCTCATCATAATCCGCATGATGGTAGCGGACATTCTGCACGTCGACATGCGGCGCGGTTTCCTCGACGTCCTGCGCCCGCACCTGCACCGTCACCAGCAGGCGCGTGACGTCGGCGCGAACGCTGTCGAGCATGCGCTGGAAGAGCTCGAAGGCTTCGCGCTTGTACTCCTGCTTCGGATTCTTCTGCGCATAGCCGCGCAGATGAATCCCCTGTCGCAGATGGTCGAGCGCCGCCAGGTGCTCGCGCCAGTGCGTGTCGAGGCTCTGCAGCATGACATTGCGCTCGAACTGGTGGAACATCTCCGCCCCGACCAGCTCGATCTTGTGAGCGTAGGCGGCCGCCGCCGCATCGATGATCCGCCGCAGGATGTCCTCGTCACGCAGATTCGGTTCATTCCGCGCCCACTCGCTCACCGGCAGGACGATCTGCAGATCGGCAGCCAGTGCCCTCTCGAGTCCGGGCAGATCCCACTGTTCCTCGACCGTTTCAGCCGGCACGTGGAGGCGGAAGCACTCATGCAGCACGCCTTCGCGCATGGCGGTGATGGTTTCCGAGATGTCCTCGGTCTCCAGGAGCTCGTTGCGCTGCGAGTAGATCACCTTGCGCTGGTCGTTGGCGACGTCGTCGTACTCGAGCAACTGCTTGCGGATGTCGAAGTTGCGGGCCTCGACCTTGCGCTGTGCCGATTCGAGCGAACGCGAGACGAGCGGATGCTCGATCGGCTCGCCTTCCGGCATCTTCAGGCGCTCCATGATCGCCTTCAGGCGTTCACCGGCGAAGATGCGCAGCAGCGAATCATCGAGAGCGAGGTAGAAGCGCGACGAGCCGGGGTCACCCTGGCGGCCGGAACGGCCACGCAACTGGTTGTCGATGCGCCTTGATTCGTGACGTTCGGAGCCGATGATGTGCAGGCCGCCAGCCGCCACCACCTGGTCGTGCAGCACCTGCCACTGCGCCCGGATCGTGGCAATCTGCGCCGCGCGCTCGGCCTCGCCGAGAGCCTCGTCGTCACGCACCAGCGACACCTGCTTCTCGATGCTGCCGCCAAGGACGATGTCGGTGCCGCGGCCGGCCATGTTGGTGGCAATGGTGATCATCCCCGGCCGCCCGGCCTCACGGACGATCTCGGCTTCGCGCGCATGCTGCTTGGCGTTGAGTACCTGGTGCGGCAGCTTTTCGTGGTCGAGCAACGCCGACAGCAGTTCCGAGTTCTCGATCGACGTCGTCCCGACCAGCACCGGCTGGCCGCGTTCGCGGCAGCCGCGAATGTCGGCAACGATCGCGCTGTGCTTCTCCTTGGCGGTGCGGAACACCTGGTCGTTGTTGTCCGTGCGCCGCATCGGCTGGTTGGTCGGGATGACGACCGTCTCCAGGCCATAGATCTGCTGGAATTCGTAGGCTTCGGTGTCGGCCGTACCGGTCATCCCGGACAGCTTGCCGTACATGCGGAAGTAGTTCTGGAAGGTGATCGAGGCCAGCGTCTGGTTCTCGTTCTGGATGCGCACCCCTTCCTTGGCCTCGACTGCCTGGTGCAGCCCGTCGGACCAGCGACGGCCGGACATCAGGCGACCGGTGAACTCGTCGACGATGATCACCTCGCCGTTCTGCACCACGTACTGCTGGTCGCGCAGGAAGAGGTTGTGCGCCCGCAGTGCGGCATACAGGTGATGGATCATCAGGATGTTGGAGGCGTCATAGAGACTGCCGCCATCGGGCAGCAGCCCGGCACTGGCGAGCAGTTCCTCCGCATGCTCGTGCCCTTCCTCGGTCATCAGGATCTGATGCCCTTTCTCGTCCACCCAGTAGTCGCCGGGGCCATTCTCTTCGGCGCAGCGCTTGAGCAGCGGCGCCACCTTGTTCATCCGGACGTAGAGGTCGGTATGGTCCTCGGCCTGTCCGGAAATGATCAACGGCGTCCGCGCCTCGTCGATGAGGATCGAGTCCACTTCATCGACGATGGCGAAAGCCAGTTTTCGCTGCACCCGCTCGCCGGCCGAATAGACCATGTTGTCGCGCAGATAGTCGAAGCCGAACTCGTTGTTGGTGCCGTAGGTGATGTCGGCGGCGTACGCCGCCTGCTTCTGCTCGTGCGGCATCTGCGACAGGTTCACGCCGACCGTGAGGCCGAGGAAGCGGTGCAGGCGCCCCATCCACTCGGCGTCCCGATTGGCCAGGTAGTCGTTGACCGTGACGATGTGCACGCCTTCGCCGGACAGCGCGTTGAGATAGGAAGCCAGCGTCGCGACCAGCGTCTTGCCCTCGCCGGTACGCATCTCCGCGATCTTGCCATCGTGCAGAACCATGCCGCCAATCAGCTGCACATCGAAGTGGCGCATGCCGAGGGCTCGCTTGCCCGCCTCGCGGACGACGGCGAACGCCTCCGGCAGCAACGCGTCAAGCGTCTCGCCATTCGCCACCCGCTCCTTGAAATGTGCCGTCTTGCCACGCAGCGCATCGTCGGACAGCGCAGCGATCCCCGCCTCGAGCGAGTTGATCTTGCGCACGACCTGCATGTACTGCTTGATCAGCCGGTCATTGCGGCTGCCGAAAATCTTCTTGAGTAGGCCGGAAATCATTCTGGGAACGGTAGAGGAGGTTGCAGTTGAAGGGCGGACCCGAGCCAGGGGCCGGCTCGCCTCCGCGCTGTGAAGCGGGAGTGCCGTTCGCACTGGACCACCTGAGCGGCACGATGACTGCATCCAGGCCATCATGCGGCGCGCGGCATGGATACTACCTTCAACACTCGCCCGACGCAATTCTGGCGGCGCGGCGCCGCGCTTCCGCCTGCCAGCGGCAGCGGCCTGCAGCCCGCTGCCGTGCCTCCGGCAACAACCACCGGCGAGCTGGCACGGCAGCGCGCGGCACGCTTGCCACTTGACAAACATCGGTGCTTTAATGCTCCTGCAATCACCGTCGCCGGAGGAACCCGAACATGCCCGATACGCGTTTCAAACCCCTGCCGTGGACCCGACTCCAGAGAGGCGTTCCCTGTTACCTGCCGAAAGCCGCAGCCCGCCCGTCGGTCGATATCCATTCGCCGGCACTGGCGGTGATGACCGATTTTCAACGCCAGCCGCCGATGACGGTGAGCAGTGACACCTCGCTGGAGGACGCCAACAGGCTCATGGCGGCCAGCCACGGGCACTACCTGCTGGTGGCCGACGAGCAGAGGCATCTCCTGGGCATCGTCACCGAAGCCGGAACGAGGGGCCACCGGCCGCTGGCCGCGGCGCACCGACTGGGCGTCAAACCAGCCGAATTGGTGGTTGGTGACGTGATGATCAGCAAGCATGACGACGCCGAGGTGATGCACCTGCGCGATGTCAGCGCGGCCCGGGTGGGCAACGTCCTCGCCGCCCTGCGCGAGCTGGGCTCGCCATTCTGCCTGGTGGTGGACCACGACGAGGAAGACCACCACGTGCTCTGCGGAGTCTTCTCGTTGTCCCAGATCGATCGGCAGCTCGGTCTCACATCCTCAACCGAAGAGATCGCGCAGACCTTCTCGCAGGTCGTCAGCTCACTCGGCCATTGAGCGGCGTGCCGCCGCCGACACGCCGGCGCGACGCCGCTGCAACGACTGCCCGCGGGCCATCGCCGAGCGGGTGCGGTGCGTTCGCCTGCCGCTTGCTGCCGGCCAGGCAACCCGGCCGCGAGGCGGATCACGGCTGCTGCCGCGGTTCTCGGGAAGGGATTGGTGGCCGCCCTGCCGGGCGGCATTGCGTCCGGATTCCGTACAGGCTCCGGCAAACCCTGCCATGACCACCTGAGCGATCGAATTCGTGGCACGCCCGAGACGATTCGAACGTCCGACCCCTGCCTTCGGAGGGCAGTACTCTATCCAACTGAGCTACGGGCGCGTGCAGGGCAGGAAGCTTAACCGGTTTGTCCCGGCTAGTCCAGCCCGCGACCACTTCTGGACGGCGCCAAACGGCGGTAGAATACGGGCTTTGACCAGCACACCACCAAGGACTTGGCATGGCTCAGCAGCAATCCTCCTCGCGTTTGATTCTCGTGGTCACCATCGTCGTCGCGATCGTCCTGATCGTCGTCATCTGGCCGCTGTCCCTGATCGGCAAGGGTCAAGTCATGCCCCGCTCTGCGGATGACGCCGACGGGCGCATCCAGCCGGTGGCGAAGGTGGAGCTGGCGAAGCCGGCGGCCGCCAAGTCCGATGGCAAGCCACGCGACGGGGCGACCGTCTACCAGTCGGTATGCATGGCCTGTCACGCCAGCGGCGCGGCCGGTGCGCCAAAGGCCGGCGACAAGGCTGCCTGGGCACCGCGCATCGCGACGGGGACGGCCGCGCTGATCAACAGCGTCACCAACGGCAAGGGCGCCATGCCGCCGAAGGGAGGTGGCGCCGATCTCACCGACGGCGAGATCAAGGCAGCAGTGGAACACCTCGTCGGACTCGCCAAGTAACCTCGGCCGGGGCAGCAGGAAAAAGGAGGCCGGCGGCCTCCTTTTTCCTCGTGCTCCCAGTCGGCGCCGCTGCCGTGCAACGGCGCTTGCGGCACCGATGTCCTTACTTGCCTGCTGCCGGAGCGGCACCGGTGGTGGCGGCGGGAGTGGGCGTCGTCGCGGCGGGAGCAGCCTCGGCCTTCTTCGCCTTCGGTTTCGCCTGCGTCGTCTTGTCTACCGCGACGGCTTCGGTCTTCGCCGGCGTCGCGGTCGTCGCGCTGCCGGCAGCCGCAGCCGGGGTGGCGGCGGCAGGAGCTGGCGCGGCTGCGACCTGCGCCGCCGGCTTGGCGACCTCGACCGGTTTCGCCGGGCTGGTGGCGGTGCCCTGGGCAAGGGCGGCGGTACCGAAAGCAGCGGCGACGGCGAGGGCGATGATGTTCTTCAGCATGATGATCTCCTTGAGTTGATTGGGGTTTGCTCGGCCGAGCCAGGGAACTGTCGTTTGATCCTGCGGCCTTGCACCGATCAACGCGGTGGCTCACGCATTCGATGTCAGCAGTTGCGTAACGCGCTGTAACGCCCTTTGCCCCGCCGCCGCAGCCCACTCAGCCGGCGCGGCCGAGCATCGCCCGGATCGCCGCCAGACGCTGCGCGCCACCCGCCCTGTCGGGCACGCCGTCGCTCGCACGCCCGACAAAACGCAGCTCGTCGCGGCCCATCTCGCCGATGAATCGTGACGCCTCGCTGGGCATCAGTTGCCGGCCCTGCTGGCGCTTTTCGGCGTAGCTGAGATGCAGCGATCGCTGCGCACGGGTGATCCCGACGTACATCAGACGGCGCTCTTCCTCCAGACGGTTCTCGGCCTGCGCTTCCCGATGCGGCAGCACACCTTCCTCGACACCGATCAGGAAGACATGCTTGAACTCGAGACCCTTGGCGGCATGCAGCGTCGACAGCTGGACCGCGTCGGCGTCGACCTCGTCCTTCTCGATCATGCTGATCAGGGCAATTCCCTGCGCCGCTTCGAGCAGCGTCTTCCCCTCCTCCTCTGCCTTCCTGCCCAGCCAGTCGCACAGCTCGCGCACGTTCTCCCACCTCGTCCGCGCCGTCCGCGCTTCCTCCTGCGCCCGCAGCCAGTCCTCGTAGGCGATCCCGGTCAGCAGTTCGTCGAGCACCGACGCCGCCGGTTCACGCCCGGCGCGCTGCTGCAGGCGCCGGATGAAGCCACCGAACTCGACCAGCGGCGAGAGCTGGCGGGCCTGCACCCGTTGCGCAAACCCCTCCTCGAAGGCAGCGGTGAACAGCGGCAGGTGGCGTTCGCCCGCATACTCGCCAAGGACCTGCAGCGTGCTGCTGCCGACACCACGCCGTGGCGCGCTGACCGCCCGAATGAACGCCGGATCGTCGTCGGTATTGGCCAGCAACCGCAGGTAGGCGGCAATGTCGCGAATCTCGGCCTTGTCGAAGAACGACTGGCCGCCGGAAAGCCGGTAGGGAACGCGCTGGTTGCGCAGGAACTCTTCGACGGCGCGCGCCTGGAAGTTGCCGCGGTAGAGGATCGCGTAGTCGCTGTATCGGCCCCGATGTTCGAAGCGGTGCGCCTGCAGCTTCATGACGACCGACTCGGCCTCGCGATCCTGATCGGGACAGGCGCTGACGGTGATCGGGTCGCCGGGGCCAAGCTCCGACCAGAGGCTCTTTTCGAAGAGCTTCTCGTTGTTCGCGATCAGTGCGTTCGCCGCCTTGAGGATGCGCGCCGTCGACCGGTAGTTCTGCTCCAGCTTGATCAGCTTGAGGTTCGGGTAGTCGCGTGGCAGGCCGCGCAGGTTGGCCAGGTCGGCACCGCGCCAGCCGTAGATCGACTGATCGTCGTCGCCGACGGCAGTGAAGGCGGCGCGCTGCCCGGCCAGCAGCCGCAGCAGGGCGTACTGGCCGGCGTTGGTATCCTGGTACTCGTCGATCAGCAGGTAGCGCAGGCGGTTCTGCCACTTTTCGCACAGCGCTGGCTGCGTCTCCAGCAGGCGCACGGGCAACGCGATCAGGTCGTCGAAGTCGACCGCCTGATAGGCGCGCAACGTCTCCGCGTAACTCGCATACGCCCTGGCAGCCCGCGCCTCGCTGTCGTCGCCGGCAATCCGGGCTGCCTCGCCGGGCAGAACCAGCGCGCTCTTCCAGCTCGAAATCTGCCACTGCAGACGGCGAGCCACCGCCTTGTCGACGCTGCCCGCAAGCTCGGCCAGGATGGCGAGACAGTCAGCCGAATCAAGGATCGAGAAAGCCGGCTTGTAACCGATTGCCGCAGCTTCCTCGCGCAGCATGCGCACGCCCAGAGCGTGGAAGGTGGAGATGACCAGACCGCCACCAGCAGAGCGCCCGGCAAGCAGCTTGCCGACGCGTTGCTGCATCTCGCGCGCTGCCTTGTTGGTGAAGGTGATCGCCGCAATGTTCCGCGGCTGCAGACCACAGGACTCGATCAGGTAGACGATCTTTTCGGTGATCACCCGCGTCTTGCCCGAGCCGGCGCCGGCCAGGACCAGCAACGGGCCATCGAGGTAGCGAATCGCTTCCCGCTGCTGCGGGTTGAGAACGGACATTGCGGCAGGGTCGGCTGGATCGGGGCGCGATTCTAACACGCGCCCAACGACGACGAGCGACGCCGGAGCCGGCTGGCGTCGGCGCAGGCCCCCGCGCTCACGACCGCAGTGCGCCATGGCGGCACGGCGCCGGCAAGCACTGGCGACGGAACGCCGGCTCAGGCACCCAGTCGCTGCGTGGCCACCGGTCGCGGCCAGCGCAGGCGCGCCTCGAAGCCGCCGGCGGCGAGGTTCTCGGCCTCGAAACGGGCGCCGTGCAGCTCGGCGATCCTCTGCGCGATGGCGAGCCCGAGGCCGCTGCCCTCGCTGCCGGCATCGCTGCCACGATAGAAGCGTTCGGCAAGCCGCGGCAGTTCGTCCGCTGCGACCCCCGGACCATCGTCCGCCACGCCGAGAGAGAGCTCCTCATTCTCACGGCGGACGAAAACGGTGATCCGGGCTGCCGCCGGGGTATAGCGCAGAGCGTTGTCGAGCAGGTTGCGCAAGACGATCTCGAGCAGTTCGCCGTCACCGCTGACCGACAGCGGCTTGCCGCGCGCCTGCAACCGCAGGCCATGCCGGTTTTCCGGCACCGGCGTTTCAGCGAGCACCCGCCGCGCGAGTTCAGCCAGGTCGATCTCGCTGGATGTCGGCAATTGCGCCAGCGGATCGAGGCGCGCCAGGCGCAGCAACTGGTCGACCATGCGGGTCGCACGGTCGGTGCCGGCGACGATCTGGTCGAGCGCGTGCTGCCGGTCGGCGCTGTCGGCCGTGCGCTGTGCGACCTGTGCCTGGATGCGGACCACCGCCAGAGGCGTTCGCAGCTCGTGCGCGGCATCGGCGGTGAACCGGCGTTCGTTGTCGAGGGTGGCCCGCAGCCTGAACAACAGGCGGTTGAGCGCCACCACCAGCGGCTGAGCTTCGGTGGGCACGTGGCGCCCGGCCAGCGGCATGAGGTTGTCCGGAGAACGCGCCGCGACATCGGCCGTCAGGTCGTCGAGCGGCTTCAGCCCACGCCGCACCGAGTAGTAGAGCAGGAGCAGCAACAGCGGCGACATCAGCACGATCGGCAGGACCGACTGCACCGCCACCTCCAGCGCCGCCCGGTCGCGCAGCACGATCGACTGACCAACCTGGACGCGGTAATCGCCCGAATTCGCGACGAGGTTGAGGATCCGCCAGGGCTGACCGTCGTGTTCGATGACCGTGTAGCCGGGAGGAGCGGACAGATCGACCGGCGGCGCGTGT
The DNA here is from genome assembly GCA_013347225.1 of Candidatus Accumulibacter similis. NCBI lineage: Bacteria > Pseudomonadati > Pseudomonadota > Betaproteobacteria > Candidatus Accumulibacter > Candidatus Accumulibacter similis. The sequence continues at coordinate 4,876,796 of CP054595.1, forward strand.
TCGGAACGCAACAGCAAAGCCCCGTCGACACCGCCGATCTGGAACTCGAGCTGCGGCTCGTAGAGGTTCTCCTCGCTGCTGCGCACCGTCGCCAGTCGCGTTGCCAGGTCGCCGAGGTGCTCCTCGTTGTCGCGCACCAGCGCCAGCAGGAGCCGGGCTGATTGCGCCAGGTGCCCATCCATCAGTTCCTCTGCCTCATGCTGCGCCTGCCAGTAGCTCATTGTGGCGGTCAGCGCGAGGCCGCAAAGCGACGCCACGCACACCGTGCGCAGCAGGCGCCAGCGCAGCGACTGCAGGCGGACACTCTGCAGCGAGTGGCGCATCAGGTCGGATCGCAGAGCTGGTAACCGAGGCCGCGCACGGTGCGGATGAAGTCCGCACCCAGCTTCTTGCGCAAGTGATGGATATAGACCTCGACGGTATTGCTGCCGGTTTCCTCACCCCATGAGTACAGGCTTTCCTCGAGCTGACCGCGGGTGCGGATATGGTTCCTGTGACGGAGCAGATCGAGCAGCAGCGTGTACTCGCGCGCCGACAGACTGACCGGCTCGCCATCCCGGGTAACCCTCTTGCTCGCGGGGTCGAGCACCACACCCGCGTGCTCGAGCGTCGGCGTCGCCTTGCCGCCGGCGCGGCGCAGCAGCGCCCGCAGGCGCGCCTGCAGTTCCGGCAGGTCGAAGGGTTTCGTGAGGTAGTCGTCGGCACCGGCATCGAGCCCGGCGATCTTGTCAGCGCTGCTGTCGCGCGCCGTCAGGATCAACACGGGCAACTGATTCCCGCGCTCGCGCAAATCCTGCAACACGGACAGGCCACCCCGTTTCGGCAGCCCGAGATCGAGCACACAGGCCAGGTAGGCGTGGTCAAGCAGCGCCAGGCGCGCGGCCTCGCCATCGCGCACCCAGTCGACCGTGTAACCGTCGAGTTTCAGGCCGGCGCGGACGCCGTCGCCAAGCAGGACATCATCTTCGACGAGCAGAACGCGCACTTACCTGTTTTCCTTCCTGAGTTTTGCCAGCAACGCCTGAATCTCCTGGCGGCGACCGCTGTCGGCCAGTTCGCGCCCGGGGCGGGGCGGCGCCTTCAAGGCTCTTTCGAGGTACGGCACTGCCTCGGCCGACCGGCCACGATCGGCCAGATACTCGCCGTAAAAGAAGTTCGGGTCAATGCCGTCCGGGTTGATCGCCAGCGCCTTGCGAAAATACTCCTCGGCCCGTTCCTTGTCGCCAAAGCCGACCGGCCAGCCCGGCACCTTGGCATAGAGGGTCGCCAGGCTGGTGTAGGCCGATCCGTTCAGCGCCCTGTCGTTGAGCTTGAGCGCCTCGTCGAGTCGCTGCCGGGCTTCCTTGGCCAGCGACAGCGCCCCGAGGCCACCCTTGGCACCCGCTTCACTGGACAGGACGATGCCCTCCCAGATCAGTGCCTCGGGCATCTTCGGATTCGCGTCGACGATCCTGCGCGCCTGTTCGGCCAGTACCCGATAGCCCTCGGCCTGCTGTTTCTCCGGCTGACGATACTTGATCTCGGCCCACTGCTCCTGGATCGGCCGGATGAGATCCTCGGCGGTACTGGCGACGGCCAGCGAACTGCCGGCGAGGAGGGCGAGCAGGGTGACGAACCTGCCGGCGGCAAGCACAATCTTCATGGGAATGTTCCTTTCAATGCGGTTCAGGATGATGGACTGTGCTGCTTGACGATCGGCAGCTTGCCCGCCAGGCCACGGTCGATCAGGGATGGGGCGACGCCGTTGAGCCAGGCGAACAGCCGTTCCGGAAAGCCGAAATGGTGTTCGCCGTCGCCACGGCGGAGCGCCGCGACGATCTGTCGCGCCACGTCGGCGGGCGCGTCGCTGTGGTTCCTCAGCGCCCGATTCAGCGCGTTCACCGCCGCGCTGTTGAGTGGCGTATCGATCGCCCGCGGCGCGACATGGATGACGGCAACGAGCGAATCCGCCAGCTCGCGGCGGAGCGCCTGCGAGAAACCGCGCAGACCCGCCTTGGCCGCCGAGTAGGCGGCAAAACCGGGAAAGGGCAGGCTGCCGAAGGTCGAGCCAATGTTCACGATCGCCGCCTGCGGCTGTGCCTTGAGCCAGGGCAGCAAGGCATGCGTGAGGTGGATCGGGCCTTCGAGGTTGGTCGCCAGCACCTCCTCGATGGTGCTCCACTCCTGCGTTTCGAGCAGGCCGAAGGCACCGACACCGGCATTGTTGATCAGGACATTGACCTCGAAGTGGCGGGCTGCCGCCGCCAGCGCCGCCACGCCGGCGGGCCGGCCGAGGTCGCCACAGACAGGGGTGGAGCCGTTGCCGAGCGATGCGCTCAGCGACCGCAGGCGGCCATCGTCGCGCCCGGCGAGCAGCAACACGGCACCGGCAGCGGCCAGTTGGCGGGCAAGTTCCTGGCCGAGACCGCCGCTGGCGCCGGTGAGGAGGATACGGGCATGGTTCAGCTGCATGACGCTTCCTCGACGGACGGCAGGGCGCGGAAGACATCGCCGTAGAGCTTGTAGAAGACACGCGCGCTGTGCACGACATCGGCCTGGTCGGCCGGCGTCATCCGTTCGAGCAGGCGCGCAAGATGCATCGTGTGTTGCTGGTCGAGCGTCCCGTGCGAGCGCAGGTAGGAGAAAGCGGCATTCGGCAGACCGAGCGTCTGCTGGATGCGGTCGGCGGCCTGCAGGGCGAGCGCGACGCTGGTGCCCTCGAGGACGAATACCATGCCGAAGAAGGCCGCCGGGTTGCCGCGATGCAGCAGATCGTAGGCATAGGCGACCATCAGCTCGGCCGGCAGATCCGGCTGACTGGCACGCACCGCGTCCGCATCGCCACCGGCCGCAGTGATGTCGTTGAGAATCCACTCCTCGTGACCGATCTCCTCGTCGATGTACTCGGCGACCGGCCGGCGCAGCCACGACAGCCGCTCCGGCAGACGACCGCCGAGTGTCATCAGCAGGGGGGTGGTCTGCCGCACGTGATGGTAGGCCTGCCCAAGAAAGGCGAGATAGGTGCCCAGGCTGACCCGTCCCTGCAGACAGTCGGCGATCACCGGCACGGCCAGCAGGCGTGCGCGCTCGGTGACGGTAGCGGCGATCAGTTGTTCATGAAAGGACATCGCTTGCTTCCCTTGCTTGATGGATGGCCGCCAGATCGGCGGCGTGATGGTGAAGGATGGCGCTGCGGCGCGGCCGTCCGTTGCCGGTCGCCAGCCCGTTGTCGCTGCTGAACGGCGCCGCCGGCAGCCAGCCGACGATGCGCGCGTAGTCCGGCAGGCGGGCGTTGACCCGCGCCACCGCCGCCGCCAGCGCGCCGTCATCAGCACCCGGCGCGGCGACCAGCAGGGCAGACAGCCAGGGCATGCCGTCGCCGAAGACCACCGCCTGGGCAATGGCCGGCTCGGCGAGCAACAGCGACTCGGGCCACTCCGGCGCCACGTTGCGGCCGAATGACGTGATCAGCAGATTCTTGCGGCGCCCCTCGAGGTGGAGGTGGCCATTGCCATCCAGCCGGCCGAGGTCGCCAGTGGCGAACTCCGACAGCGGCGGCACCGTGGTCGGTGGCGGCAGCTCGTCGCCGACATAGCCAAGAAAGGCACGCGTGCCCACCAGCACTTCACCGTCGGCGATCCGCACGCGCACGTGCGGCAGCGGGCGCCCGACACCTTCGCCGTCGTCGCCGGGACGGTTGAGACTGAGGACCGAACCGCACTCGGTCAGGCCGTAGCCCTGGTAGGCCGGCAGGCCGACGGCACGTGCGCGGGCGAGCAGCGCCGGAGCGACACGCGCGCCGCCGACGGCAACATGACGCAGGGCGCCAGCCGCCACCTGCCCGCCAGCCGCCAGGTGCGTGCTCCACATCTTGAGCAGTTCGGGAACCACGATCAGGCTGTTGGCACCGCTGGCGGCAACAGCCTGCTGCAGCGCCTCCGGATCGAAACCCGCCATGCCGCGCCAGCCAAGCGTCTGCAGTCCGGCGACGCAGATCTCGGCGCCGAGCAGCAGCGGCGCATGCACGCCGGCGCTGTTCTCGAGCAGCAGCGACAATGGCAGGACGGCCAGGTGGCGTTCGATCGCCAGATCGGCGAAGCAGCCGGCAACGGCGACGGCGGTGTCGAGCAGGCCGGCAGCGCTCAGGCAGACACCGCGGGGGGCGCCCGTACTGCCGGAAGTGAACGAGATCTTGGCGGTTGCCGGCGGCAACGCTGCCTCCGGCGTCGTCCGCTGCATGCGGAGCAGCCCGTTCGCCTTGCCGACGACGGCGAAGCCGAGGCCCAGCCCGGTGATCCTCGCCGGCTGGTCGGTGAGCACCGTGTCGGCTCCGGTCTGCGTCAACGCGTGCGCCAGTTGCGACTGGCTGAAGAAGCCCGGCAGCGGCAGATGGACGATGCCGGCACGCAAGGCCGCGAGATCGGCGATCACCCATGCCGGGCCGTTGTCGGCCAGCACCGCGAGCACGCGCGTACCCGTGAGGCCACAGGCCAGCGAGTCGACGGCCGACGGCAGCTCTGCGGCGCGCCAGGTCTGGCTGTCGCCGCGCAGGACGACGGCGTCGGGCCGACGTGCAGACAGCGCGTCGAACAGGCGCGCGGCCAGCCCCTGCGGTGTCTGGCTGATGCTGCTCATGCGCGCCGGCCGACGCGTGCCAGCGCCGTGCGGATGCGTCCGGCAACGACGATCGGCTGCTGGCTGTAGTAGCTGCCCCAGCTTCCGGCGGCCTCGCCAAGCCGTGCCGGATCAGCCGGCGCCAATGCCAGTGCCGGCAGCCCCAGCCGGTTCAGGATGCCGATCAATTCGCGCGTGGCGGTGAAGGCGAGCCATTTGTAGCCCAGCCGATCGAGGTGAGCGGTCAGCGCCAGCACGACCTGTATCGTTCCACCGGGCTTCTCCGCCGCCAGGTTGCCGACCTCGACGATCTCGTCGCGGCGAACCGGTTGTTTCGCCAGGCCGGCCATCACCTGCTCGATGGGCTGCTCGAGATAGCATTCGAGAAACAGCTTCTCACTGGCTGCCGGCCGCCAGCCGCAGGCGGCGACGATCCGCTCCTGGCGCTCGAAGAGCATCAGGTTGGGAGCGAAAGACGTGACGTCGGCGGCATGGTGGCGGGCGAAAACCTGGCGAATGAACGACTCGGCCTGCGCACGGCGAGGCGACGCGAGATCGGCGTGGTTCACGGTGACCGAGTCGCAGTGGCTGTCGAAAACATCGCGGCGTGCTGGCTGCATGGCAGGAATCCTCTGAGCAAGTGCGCGCAGCTTGACGGCGCTTCCTTAACAAGCTCTTAAACGGAGCGACCGCCGCGCACGCAGCCGACGAGGAGGGTCCGGCGGTGGCCACAGGCACAGCCGGCGCGCGACGACGGACCGCCGACCGCTCGCTGGCACCTTCAAAGGCATTGGCCGTCAGGGCGACGATCGGAATCGGCGACGGACCGACGCCTGGAGTCCGCCCGATCGGCCCGTTGCCACCACCCCGGTTCCCCTGCCCTGCGGCCTAGGGCAGACAGCCACAGCGCTTGAGCAACTGCGCCGTCTCGCACAGCGGCAGCCCCATGACTCCGGAGTAGCTGCCGGCGAGGTATTCGACGAACATTCCCGCACGACCCTGGATGCCGTAGGCACCGGCCTTGTCCAGTGGCTCGCCGCTGGCAACGTAGCGGCGGATCTCGCCGTCGTCGAGGAGACGGAAACGCACTTCACTGTCGGACACGGCAAGCTCGATGCGGCCTTCCCAGGCGACCGCGACGGCGGTCAGCACGCGATGACTGCGCCCCGAAAGACGCTGCAGGATGCGGCAGGCGTCGTCGGCATCGGCCGGCTTGCCGATCAGCTCGCCGGCCAGTTCCAGAGTCGTGTCGGCAGCGAGGACCGGTTGTGGCAACAGGCGTCGCCGACGGACCAGCTCGCAGCCGTGCGCCGCCTTGCTGCGCGCCAGACGTTCGACGTAGTGCCGCGGATCCTCACCGGGCAGCGGCGTCTCGTCCACCGCCGCATCTTCGCGCGGCGAACTGCGGAAGCTGATGGTGTCGAAGGCAACGCCGATCTGCGCCAGCAGCTCGCGCCGGCGCGGGCTGCGCGAGGCGAGATGGACGCGTTGCTGCAGGAGGCCGGCAGGCACTCAGTCCTCGCGATGGTAGGGGTGGTTACGGACCACGCTGCAGGCGCGGTAGAGCTGTTCGCAGAGCAGCAGGCGCGCCAACGCGTGCGGCAGGGTCAGGCGCGAGAGGCGAATGACCTCGTCGGCCTGCTGCTTCAAAGCCGCGTCGACCCCGTCGGCACTGCCGATGACGAAGGCGGTGTCGCCACCAATCTGCATCCAGCCGGCAAGACGCTGCGCCAGCTGCAGCGTACTCAGGTCGGCACCGCGCTCGTCGAGCACAACCAGCCGGCGAAAGCCCTGCAGCGCTGCCAGCAGGCGTGTCCTCTCGGCGGCGAGGAGCTGTTCGCGGCTCTTCGTGCCGCGCACCTCGGCCTTGACCTCGATCACCGACAGCGGCAGCTCGCGCGGCATGCGCTTGAGATACTCGGCGCAGCCGGCAAGCACCCAGGCGGGCGGCCTGTGCCCGACGGCCAGGATGGCCAGCCTCATTCCTCGCCGACGCTGGCCTCCGTGACCTGACGGACAGCCTGGCGGACACGCAGCGGACCCTTGCCACCCCACAGCTCCTCGAGATTGTAGTAACTGCGAACCGCCGGTTGCATGACGTGGACGATGATGTCCCCGAGATCGACCAGGATCCACTCGCCCGCCTCCTCGCCCTCGCAGGAGAGGACGCTACCGCCAGCCTCGGAGACCTTCTCCTGCACGTTGCGTGCCAGCGACCGGACCTGACGGTTCGAATCGCCACAGGCGATGACCATGCGATCGAAGAGCGCCGTCAGGCGGCTGGTATCGATGACCTCGATATCGCGGGCCTTGATGTCTTCGAGTGCAGTGACGACCAGCTTTTCGAGATCGGCAAGTTTCATTGGCAGCTCAGGGTTGTGGATAAAGGCGATGGCGCCGAATATAAGCGATAACGCGATCGGGCAGCAAATAGCGGACGCTTTCGCCGCTGGCCAGCAACCGGCGAACACGCGTCGCCGAGATCGCCAGTTGCGTCATCGCAAAGGTGACGACCCGCCCCGCCGGCGACGAGGCGAGTTCGGCCGGGTTGCTGCAGAAACGATCGCGGCAGTGTTCGGCCAGTTCCGGCGGCAGTTGCGCCCGCTCGAGCGGAAAGCCCGGGCGATGGGCAACGGCCAGGTGCGCCAGCGCGAACAGCGACTGCCAGCGATGCCAGCCCGGCAGACCGGCAAAGGCGTCGGCACCGAGCAGCAGGACGAGCGGCCGGCGGCCGCCGCACTGGTCGGGCAAGCGCAGTCGTTCCAGGGTCGGCACGGTGTAGCTCGGCCGTGCCGCCGTCACCTCGCTAGCATCGACCTCGAACAGCGGGTTGTCGGCAGTCGCCAGGCGGACCATCGCCAGCCGCTGCCCGGCGGTCACCCGCGGGGCGTCACGCAGCGCCGGCTGACCCGCCGGAATCCAGCGCACCGCCGTCAGCGCGAGCGCGCTGCCAGCCTCCTCGGCGAGGCGCAGGTGGCCGTAGTGAACCGGATCGAAGGTGCCGCCGAAGATCCCCAGCGGCCCGTCGCCGGCACCCTCAGGCATCGCTTTCGCCGATGCTGACGAAGACGTCACGATAACTGACGTAGAAGCTGGCAAAGACCGTCGGTGCGACGACGAGAAGGACCAGCACGGTCATTCCCGTCGCCACCAGCGAGGCACCCAGTTGCAGCAGCGTCCCGGCGACGCCCAGCAGCAGCGCCGGCAGCACGAGCGCGACGAGGAGCAGCGCCAGCGAGTAGACGAGGAAGGCCCGCCAGTTGCGGGCACAGGCGACGAAGCTGAAGAACAGCGCCTTTGCCGGTGGCAGCGAATGCCAGCCGGCGAGAACCGGCGCATACCAGTAGGCCATGACCAGCGGGCAGAGCAACAGCAAGGCGATCTGTGCCGCGAAGAGGATGTCACCGCTCGCCAGTATGTCGTCCGCCGGCTTCGCGCCGAGCAGCATCATCGCCATCAGCGCGCCGCCATCGGCAACCGCCGAGATCGCCAGGATGCCGACCGTCGCCGCCAGGTACACGGCGCCGAGAACCAGCAGCGACCGCAGGTTGCTGCGAAAACCCGAGAACAGCAGTTGCGGCGTCACCGGCAGCGAGCGCTCGATGTTGCGGCAGACATTCATCAGGCTGACCGAGAATGCCGGGATGCACAGCGTCGTGACCACCGTCCCGATCACCGGCAACATGTTGACCATCGCCATCAACAGCCAGTAGCTGACGACCAGGAACGTCAGCATCACATGTCCCTTGCGAAAGATGCGAAAGCCGTCGGTGAGCCAGCGCCATCCTTGCGCCGCGGGAAGAGTCAGTGCTTGCATGTTGTCAGGCCAGTCAGGCGGTGATGAAGGTGTCGCGATACGAAGCATACACGGAGCCAGCCAGGACCGGTCCGAGGACCAGGAATCCGAGGCCAAGCGGCAGTGCGGCAAAGAAACACAGGACCATGGTCAGCAGCCCATAGACCAGAAAGCTGAGAAGGTTCTTCATGCAGGCGTGAAAGCTGGCCTTGAGTGCCGCTGTCGGCGGCATGTGGTTGAACACGACCAGCGCCGGCGCGAACCAGACGGCCATGACGATCAGCAGCGACAGCAGCAGCCAGAGGAGGCCGCCGAGGGCAATGCCGCCGAGGGCGATGCCGACGCCAAGCGGGTTCGCCAGCGCCAGGCCGCCGGCGATGCCGCCGCCCAGGAAGAGGAAGACGAGCAGGAAGAGCAGCAGCATCGCCAGCATGTAATGGACGCCAAGCGTCATCAACGCACCCGTGTCACGCTTGAAACCGGCAAACAGGTCGCCGATCTCGAGTGACTCGCCGATCGCCGCCTTGCGGCAGGCGATCAGCATTCCCGCCGCCAGCAAGGGTGTCAGCAGGTAGGCCGCGAGATAGCCGATGACCGGGACGACCGCCAGCCCGACGTAGATGACGATGACGATGACCATCATGGCGATCCAGACGGCCGGGTTGACGGCGAAGATCGCCCAGCCCTGGCAGAACCAGTTGAAGACGCTGCCCGGCCCGAGCAGGCGACTGGAGCCGTCATGGGGAGGGGCGGGAATCGGGAATTGCTCCATGGCAGGGATCGTCCGGATCACGATGGGTAGCAGATGCTAGCGGTCCGCAGGAAACGAGGCAAGCCGTGCGGCTCGGCGCCGCATTCAGGCGCGGCAGCGCGTCAGCAGCATGCGCTCGATGGCGTTGAGAAAGCGGTAGAGCGGCGCGAAGTCCGCGAACAGCGTGGCATCGTCCGGCGGCGAGCGGCGGAACTTCTCCTCGCCGCGCACCAGGGCAAAGATCTCGGCAAAACTGCGCCGGCCGTCGATGTACTTGAGGATGAACTTGCCGAAGCGACCGACATCGAGCGGCGTGCTGATGCCCGTATGGCTGTGGCGCATGACGAAGGGAACCTCCCGGCTGCGGTGGATGATGGCCGACAGCTCGGGGCCGGTGACCGGTTCGTGGCAGAAGAACGGAACGTACTCCGGGTCGCCGTAGGGGGCGACGCGCGCCCCGCGGCACAGATAGAACGAATGCGTCACCAGCGTACCGCCAAGCAGTTCGGCGATCGCCTGCTGCTCGCGCGGCGGCAGGCGCGCAACGGCGTCGAGGAACGGCGGCTGCCGCGGTGCCAGCACCAGATCCGGCAGGTATGGAGCACGCCCGCGGCCGACGTCGGAGAATTCGATGTGCAGACCGTGCGCGTCGTGCAGCCACGCGTACAGTTCCTCGACCGTGTACGAGCGGTCCTGTGAATGCAGCAGCAGGTCGTAGATGCCGGCGTCACCGCGCCGATGATCGGAAATCAGTTGCTCGCCACGGGCAAACCAGTTCGTCGGCGGCAGTGCCGCCAGCACCTGCCGGGCATTGTCGAGGCATTGCCCGATGCGCTCGCAGCCGCCATTGATCCGCCGCAGCAGCTCCTGCATCTGGTAAACCCCGGTACGGCCGTAGGTCGCGTAGACCATCATGCCGATCGCTCCGTCCGCCGCCAGCACGCCGAGCAGTGCGCGCAGACCGGCATCGGGGTCCGGCAGGTGGTGCAGGACCCCCGAGCAGTTGATGTAGTCGAATTCGCCCAGCTCCAGCCTGGGCAGCTCGAGCAGCGACTCCTGCAGCCAGCGGATGTTTCCGAGGCCGCGGATCTCGGCCCGCCGGCGGGCGATGGCGATGCTCGCCGCGCTCAGGTCGAGGTGCACGATCTCGGCATCGGTGCTGCGCAGCTGCTCGGCCAGGTAGATCGTCGCGTCGCCGGTGCCGCCGCCGGCGACCAGCACGCGCCAGCCGTGGCCGAAATCCTGCTGTCCGGCAAAGCAATAGTGGTTGATCATCGGCAGCGAGTCGAGCCAGGTCGGCAGCAGCCGCTGGCCTTCCTCCTTCGGGTCGCGCGGCGGATAGGGCAGCGCTTCGTACTGCGCCCTGACCTGTGGCAGGTAACTACCGTCCATGCCACGCCACCTGTGGTGCCGCTTCCGCCAGCAGCGGCTCGACGGGCGGCGTGCCCAGTCCTGGTCGATCGCCGCTCGCCCGGTGCGCCAGCAGGATCTCCTGGTAAACCCGGGGATCGCGCTGCGTCACCACCTCGCCAGGTCTGGGCAGGAGCTGATCCTGCAGGCGCGAGAGCCAGAAACGCAGGGCTGCCGCGCGCAACAGCATCGGCCAGGCCGCCCGTTCGCCGGCGGTCAGCGGCCGCCGCCGCTGGTAGGCAGCCAGCAGCGACCGGCAGCGTTCGCCGTCGACCTCGCCGCCGGCGGCGGTGCACCAGTCGTTCGCCACGACCGCCAGGTCGAACAGCAAATCGTCGACGCCGGCAAAGTAGAAGTCGAGCAGGCCGCTGACGCGATCACCGACGAAGAGCACGTTGTCGCGGAAGAGGTCGGCGTGGACGATGCCGCGCGGCAGACTGCCGGGGCGTGACGCCTGCTGCCGCAACTCGTCCGCCAGCAGTGCGGCTGCGTCAGGCGCCAGGTGCGGAACGAGTTGCGCGGCGACCTCGACACACCAGGCGGTGCCGCGCGGGTGCGGCTGGCTCACCGGCGAGGACTGTGCGGCCAGATGGAGTTCGGCCAGCGCGGCGCCGATCGCCGCACACTGCGCCGGCGTCGGCCGTGTCACGGAAAGACCGTCGAGGCGGCTGACGATCAGCGCTGGCCGGCCGGCGAGCTCGCCGAGATACGCGTTGCGACGATTGGCGACCGGTGCCGGACAGGGAATCCCGCACGCCGACAGATGCGCCAGCAGCTGCGTGTAGAACGGGAGCTGGGCGTGCGGCACCTGCTCGAAGAGGGTCAGGACGTATTCGCCGCCACTGGTGCGAAGGAAGAAGTTCGAGTTCTGCACGCCCTCGGCGATTCCTTCGAGGCGCTGCAGCGTTCCCAGCGAGTAGTTCTCAAGCCAGGCGGCCGCCGCGCTGGCGCTGAGTTCGGTGAACACCGACATGGGCGCGTGCGATGTCGGGCAGGCAGCGGCAGGAGGACTGGCGGCCTGCCGTTCAGAAGGTGCCGATGGTCCACATCGGGACGCTGATCGGCGGGCCGCCGATCGACTGCCGCGCGAAATTCCCGTCACCCTGGTGGTCGACCAGGATGTACGGCACCCCGTGCGCCGGCGTCACCCTGATCATGTAGAGCCTGCCGCCGATCCGGTGTTCCTCGACCGTGTCGCCGTCCCGCTGGACGATCGTCACTTCCGGCTCCATCGCAGCGTCGAGCGGCGCCATTTCCGGTGGTGGTGGCGGCACGGCCGGCAAGGGCTGCAAATCGGGCGGAGTCTGGGCAAGCGCTGGCGCCGTGGCGAGAGCCAGCATGGCCAGGAAGGCATGGGTGCGGCGCATCAGCGGTCTTCCGGATGATTGATCGGCTGGCCGGCATGGCACCGGCCAGCCCTGATTGTAGTACAGAATCGTGCGCTGCCAGCGACTCCGGCACACCGTCCGAGACGGCGCGGCCGGACGCCGAACTCTGCCATAATGCAGAGGATTCGTGGCGGCTGCGCTGGCGACGGCACGACATGCTGCATGTCACGCGCCGTGACAGCCTGGCCCGCTGACCATCCACCCTCATTGCCCTGCCCCCGCCCATGCCCACCCTGCTGCTGGTCGACGGATCCTCCTACCTCTACCGGGCCTTCCACGCCCTGCCCGATCTGCGCACGACGCAGAGCGAGCCGACCGGCGCGATCCACGGCGTGCTCAACATGCTGCGGCGGCTCGAGAGCGACCACCAGGCGTCGGGAATCGACTACAAGGCCTGCGTCTTCGACGCCAAGGGACGCACCTTCCGCGACGACTGGTACGCGCTCTACAAGGCCAACCGGCCACCGATGCCCGACGACCTCGTCCGCCAGATCGAGCCGCTGCACGGCGCCATCGCCGCCCTCGGCTGGCCGCTGCTGGTCGTCGACGGCGTCGAGGCCGACGACGTCATCGGCACGCTGGCGACGCAGGCGGCGGCGCAGGGCATCCAGGTGGTGGTGTCCACCAGCGACAAGGACCTGGCGCAACTCGTCGGCCCACAGGTGCGACTGGTGAACACGATGAGCAACGAAACGCTCGACGAGGCCGGCGTCGTCAGCCGCTTCGGCGTCCCCGCCGGGCGCATCGTCGATTACCTGGCGCTCGTCGGCGACAGCGTCGACAACATCCCCGGCGTCGACAAGGTGGGACCGAAGACCGCAGTCCGCTGGCTGCAGCAGTACGGTTCGCTCGACGGGGTGATCGCCGCCGCCGCCGGCATCGGCGGTGCCGTCGGCGACAACCTGCGGCGCGCACTGGATTTCCTGCCGCTGGCGCGCCGCCTCGTCACCGTGCGCTGCGACCTCGAGCTGCCGCTGACGCTCGCCGAACTGCAGCCACGCCCCATCGACCGCGAGCGGCTGCTCGAGCTGTTCCGCCACTACGAGATGCGCTCGTGGCTGCGCGAGGTGCAGGGAACGTCCGACGCCGCTGCGGCGCCGCCGGCAGCGACGCCGCCGGCCGCCGCGCCCGCGGCCGCCGACGGCGCCCACCGTGCCGCCTACGAGACGATCCTCGACTGGCCCGCCTTCGACCGCTGGCTGCAGAAGATCGGCGACTGCGAACTCTGCGCGCTCGACACCGAGACCACCAGCCTCGACCCCTTCGCCGCCCGCCTCGTCGGCCTGTCGCTGGCGGTCGCGCCGGGCGATGCGGCGTACCTGCCGCTCGCCCACCGCTACCCCGGCGCACCATCGCAACTGCCGCAGGACGCCGTGCTGGCACGCCTGCAGCCGTGGCTCGAAGACCCCGCGCGGGCAAAGATCGGCCAGAACCTCAAGTACGACCAGCACGTCCTCGCCAACCACGGCATCCGCCTCGCCGGCGTGCGGCACGACACCCTGCTCCAGTCCTACGTCCTCGAATCGGGTCGCGACGGCGTCCGCGGGCACGACCTCGGACAGCTCGCCAGCCGCCACCTCGGACTGCAGACGATTCCCTACGAAGCGCTCTGCGGCAAGGGTGTCAACCAGATCGGCTTCGAGCAGGTGGCGATCGACCAGGCGGCAGCCTATGCCGCCGAGGACGCCGACCTCTGCCTGCGCCTGCAGCAGCGGCTGTACCCGCAGATCGACGGCGACGCCGGCCTGCGGCGGATCTACGAAGAGATCGAGATGCCGGTGCGCGACGTCCTCTTCCGCATGGAGCGCACCGGCATCCTGATCGATGCCGACCTGCTGACGCAGCAGAGCCACGAGATCGGCAAGCGCCTGCTCGAACTCGAGGAACGCGCGCATGCCGCCGCCGGGCAACCCTTCAACCTCAATTCGCCGAAGCAGCTCGCCGAGATCCTGTTCGACCGGCTCGGGCTGCCGGTGAAGAAGAAGACCCCATCGGGAACGCCATCGACCGACGAGGAAGTGCTCTCCGAGCTGGCCCTCGACTACCCGCTGCCAAAGATCCTGCTCGAAACGCGGCAGCTCGCCAAGCTCAAGGGCACCTACACCGACAAGCTGCCGAAGATGATCAACGCCACCACCGGCCGCGTGCACACCAGCTACGCGCAGGCGGTGGCGGTCACCGGCCGTCTCGCCTCGAGCGACCCCAACCTGCAGAACATCCCGGTGCGCACCGCCGAGGGCCGCCGCATCCGCGCCGCTTTCGTCGCCCCGCCCGGCAGCCATCTGCTCTCCGCCGACTATTCGCAGGTCGAGCTGCGCATCATGGCGCACCTGTCGCAGGACGCGCGGCTGCTCGCCGCCTTCGCCGCCGGCGAAGACGTGCACCGGGCGACCGCGAGCGAGATCTTCGGCGTCGCACCCGATGAAGTCGGCGCCGACCAGCGGCGCGTCGCCAAGGTGATCAACTTCGGCCTCATCTACGGCATGAGCGCCTTCGGCCTGGCGCGCCAGCTCGACCTCGAACGCGGCGCGGCGCAGTCGTACATCGACCGCTACTTCGCCCGCTACCCGGGAGTCGCCGCCTACATGGAAGCGACGCGCGCGGCGGCGAAGAGCCAGGGCTACGTCGAGACCGTCTTCGGTCGCCGCCTGTGGCTGCCCGAAATCCGCTCGAGCCAGGCCGGCCGCCGCCAGGGCGCCGAACGCGCGGCGATCAACGCGCCGATGCAGGGTACCGCCGCCGACCTGATCAAGTCGGCGATGATCGCCGTCCAGGGCTGGCTCGACAGCGAAGGCCTGCGCACCCGCCTGCTGCTGCAGGTGCATGACGAACTCGTCCTCGAAGTGCCGGCCGACGAACTGCCGCGCGTGCGCGGCGAGCTGCCGCGGCTGATGAGCGAGGTCGCCACCCTGCGCGTGCCGCTGGTCGTCGACATCGGCGTCGGCGCCAACTGGGACGAGGCACATTGAGCCGCAGCGGCAGGGCTGCCGGCAGCATGCGCCCCGCCTCGCGGCAGCCGCACGCGCCGCACCGGCGGTGCCCGCTGCGCCGGGGCGCGCGTGGCCTGCTGCTGGCGGCACTGCTGGCATGCGGACTCGCCGCGTGCGGTGGCGCAGCACGCGGCCCCTCCGTCTACCAGAGCGAGGATTTCGCGGCCGACGAGACCTTCTCACGCCTCTTCGACGCCAGCGCCGAAGCGACCTGCGAAGCGGCCCGGCGCGCGCTGCTCAGCCAGGGCTACCTGCTGACGGCGGTGAAGCCCGACGCGGTCAGCGCCAGCAAGCACTTCCAGCCGCAGGGCGAGGTGCATGTGCAGATCGTCTTCAACGTCGTGTGCACCAGCGAGCCCGGCCAGGACAGGCTGGCGACGGCCTACGTCAGCGCCATCGAGGACCGCTACACGCTGAAGAAGAACCCGAACTCGGCGAGCGTCGGCGTCGCCGCCATCGGCTCGCTGTCGATCCCGCTCGGGTCGAACGAGGACTCGCTGGTCAAGGTCGCCAGCGAGACGATCCCCGCCGGCCCCTTCTACGACCGCTTCTTCGCCCTGATCCAGCGCAACCTGGCGCCGCAGGCGGCTGGTCGCTAGGCGGCGGGCAACTGCGGATCGGCGCATCGGGCACGATTGCCGCCGGGCGACCCCGCGCAGCCGCCCATTGAAGTCTCTCGACAGCGGTTGGGCGCAACTTTCCGCGCCAGTGTAGTGGATAATCGACAGCGTGATGAACCCACGCGATACAAGCGAAATCCCGGCCCGCTACGAGACGCTGATGGTGCTGCGTTGCCTGCACCAGCGCGAACCGATGCTGATGCTTCCCGGAGCGGAGGACGGCTATGGCACGCGCTGGACCCTCGGCGGACAGCAGGTGCAGCCGGGCATCGCGCAGTACCTGATGCGGGGACATTTCATCGTCAAGACCGGGCGCACCGAGTTTGGCGCCCACACCCTCAACCTGACGCCGGCCGGCCACCGCCTGCGCGACAACGGCATGCGCTGGTGGTCTGGGCTCAGCTGGTACGAGAAGCTGAAGGTCATCCTCTTCGGCTGATGCCTGGCGCTGCCGGCGGGCGGGCGCCGGCGGCAGCCCGGCCGGCGTCCCGGCACGTGCCGGGACGCCGCAGTCTTCAGGCGACGGAGCTGCGGATCAGGTGATCGAAGGCGCTCAGTGCGGCTTTCGAACCTTCGCCCATGGCGATGACGATCTGCTTGTAGGGCACGGTCGTCACGTCGCCGGCGGCAAAGACGCCGGGCAGCGAGGTCTGCGTGCGCGCGTCGATCTCGACCTCGCCGTGCCGCGAGAGGGCCAGCGTTCCCTTCAGCCAGTCGCTGTTCGGCAGCAGGCCGATCTGCACGAAGACACCCTCGAGGTCGATGCGCTGCGACTCGCCGCTGGCCCGATCGGTGTAGATGAGGCCGTTGACCTTCTGCCCGTCGCCCGTGACCTCGGTGGTCAGCGCCTGCGTGATCACCTTGACGTTCGGCAGGCTGAACAGCTTCTTCTGCAGCACCGCGTCGGCGCGCAGGCTGGCTTCGAACTCGAGCAGCGTGACATGGCCGACGACGCCGGCGAGGTCGATCGCCGCCTCGACGCCCGAGTTGCCGCCACCGATGACGGCCACCCGCTTGCCCTTGAACAGCGGGCCGTCGCAGTGCGGGCAATAGGCGACGCCATGGCCACGGTACTGCTTCTCGCCGGGGACGTTCATCTCGCGCCAGCGGGCGCCGGTGGCGATGATCACCGTCCGGCTGCGCAGGCTGGCGCCGCTGGCCAGGCGTACCTCGGCAAGGCCGTCGTCGCCGGCGGCGACCAGTGCCTCGGCACGCTGCAGGTTCATGATGTCGACCTCGTACTCGCGCACGTGCTCCTCGAGCCCGGCAGCCAGCTTCGGACCGTCGGTCTCCTTGACCGAAATGAAGTTCTCGATCGCCAGCGTATCGAGCACCTGGCCACCGAAACGCTCGCTGACGACGCCGGTGCGCACGCCCTTGCGTGCGGCGTAGATCGCGGCCGCGGCGCCGGCCGGTCCGCCGCCGACGATGAGGACATCGAAGGGCGCCCGCGCCGAGACCTTCTCCGCCTCGCGCTGCGCGGCACCGACATCGATCCTGCCGACGATCTCCTCGAGCGTCATCCGCCCCTGCCCGAAGTGCTCGCCGTTGAGCAGGACGGTCGGCACGCCCATGATCTGCCGCTCGCTGACTTCGGACTGGAACAGCGCGCCATCGATCATCTGGTGGCTGATGCCGGGGTTGATCACCGACATCAGGTTGAGCGCCTGCACGACGTCGGGACAGTTGTGGCAGGACAGCGAGATGAAGGTCTCGAAGTGGAACCGGCCGGGAATCGCGCGGATCTCGTCGAGCACGCCCGCCTCGACCTTCGGCGGATGGCCGCCGGTCTGCAGCAGGGCGAGGATCAGCGAGGTGAACTCGTGCCCCATCGGGATGCCGGCAAAGCTGATGCGCGCCGCCTCACCGACGCGGGCGACGGCGAACGACGGCCGGCGCGCGGCATCGCCGTCCTGGCGGACATGGACCTTGGCCGACAGCTCGGCGATTTCCTCCACCAGAGCGAGCATCTCGCGCGACTGCGGGCTGTCGTCGAGCGAGGTGACGAGTTCGATCGGCTGCTGGATCTTCTCCAGGTAGGCGCGCAACTGGTTCCTGATGTTGCTGTCGAGCATGACTGTTTCTCCATTGACGAGTGGCATGGAAAAGGGGCCGCCAAGCTGTGCTTCACGGCCCCTTTGCGCTGGCACCCGCGTATGCTGCCGGACTGCGGGCCCGGCAGCAGGGCGTGCAGCGGCGGCTAGATCTTGCCGACGAGGTCGAGCGACGGTGCCAGGGTGGCCTCGCCCGGAGTCCACTTGGCGGGGCAGACCTCACCCGGGTGGCTGGCGACGTATTGCGCCGCCTGCACCTTGCGCAGCAGCTCCTTGGCGTCGCGACCGATGCCGAGATCGTGGATTTCGCAGACCTTGATGACGCCTTCCGGATTGACGACGAAGGTGCCGCGCAGCGCCAGGCCCTCTTCCTCGATCATGACGTCGAAGTTGCGGGTGATGTTGCCGGTCGGGTCGCCGATCATCGGATAGCGGATCTTCTTGATCGTCTCGGAAGCATCGGCCCACGCCTTGTGCGTGAAGTGGGTGTCGGTCGACACGGCATAGACTTCGACGCCGATCTTCTGGAAGTCCGCGTACTCATCGGCCAGGTCGCCGAGTTCGGTCGGGCAGACGAAGGTGAAGTCGGCCGGGTAGAAGACGACGACGGACCACTTGCCCCGCAGGTCGGCATCGGAGACGGGGACGAACTTGCCATTGTGAAAAGCGGTGGCTTTGAACGGCTTGACTTCGGTATTGATCAAGGACATCGTGAGCTCTCCTTCGAGTTCGGTGGATGAAAAGAAGCGACGGACGAATCGTAGTGCAGCGGGCAGAATTGTTCCAATTGATTCTCGTAATTCGTGCCATAGCCCGGGGCTATTCGGCAGCGCAGCGGGGAACGGACGGATCCGGCGCGCGCCGCAGGGCGGGCGAGCGGCGGACCGGGAAGCCGGATCGGCGTCCGCATTGACGGCTGCCGACGATTTCCGTGATACTCGGGGCTCTGTCGATGACCACCAGACCCCGTTCGGCATGGTGACCGCCAGGGCATGCCGGCCGGGCACCTGCGGGATGACCGGGGCCGGCCCGGGCAGCAGCACGGCACGCGGCCGTTCGCCGCAGGCAACCTCGTTTCAGGATCAGGACCGGTGAATCTCGCTTTCCCTGCACCACCCTTGCCGGCAGGCCAGCCGGCGAACGCACTGGCGATGCCCAAGCGATGAGCATGGTCGATGTCATCGATGGGGTCAGCTATCCGCGGCTCGACCCGATCGCCTGCCCGCTCTGCGGCAAGCAGGGCCCGCCGCGCGTGATCGCCGCCCGTTTCAGCATGCTGACATCGGTCGCCGAGTGCCCCGCCTGCCGCCTCGCCTACCAGACGCCGCCGCCGTCCGAGGAAGCCTCGCGCGCCTACATGAACTGGCGCTGGTCGTCCGGCGACAGCTACGTGACCGATTCGGAGAACAAGCGCCGCGCGGCGCGCGCGAAGTTGACGCATGTCCAGGAAGTCCGGCCCCTGCCCGGCCGGCTGCTCGACTTCGGGGCCGGCTCCGGCGCCTTCGTCCGTGCCAGCCTGGACGCCGGCTGGCAGGCGGTCGGCGTCGAACAGAGCGAAGCGGCGATCGCCCGCGCGCGCGAGTACTACGGCGTCGATCTGACGGATTCGCTGCCCGACGAGGAGTTCGACGTGATCACGATGTGGGACGTCGTCGAGCACCTGCGCGACCCGCTGGCGGTGCTGCAGCTGCTGCACGGCCGCCTGCGCAAGGACGGCGTGCTGCTGATGGAAACCGGCAACTACGAGAACTGGCGGCGGATCCTCGAGGGCGAGCGCTGGAGCCTCTACCTCCTCGACCACCACTTCTATTTCTCGCCGGCCAGCCTGGAAACCGTCGTCACGCGTGCGGGCTTCGCCGCCTTCCGGGTACTCGACGTCGATCACTCGGCGCCCTCGCTGCGCCGCACGCTGACGCGGCCGCGCTGGGGAATGCGCGCCTGGCGGACCTACTTCGCATCGAAGCGGGCGTGGCCCGAGCACGGCGACATCAACGTCATGGTCGCCGCTGCCACCGCCTGAGAGGGAGGCCGGCTGGCCCCGAATGCCCGCAGCAGGGCGAGCTGCGACGAAAGCAGAAACAGGCGGGAAACAGACTCTTGAAGCCGATCAGACTCTACTGGTGGCAGGGCGAGGGCCGCGATGATCCCGCGCAGCGGAATTTTGGCGACTGGCTGTCGCCATTGATCGTCGGCATGGTGTCGGGGCGGCCGGTGGTGCATGCGCCGGTCGCCAGCGCCGACATGCTCGCCATCGGGACGATCCTGAAGCGGGAACGACAGGCGCGGCGATTCCTGCTGCCGCGCCGTCTGCACATCTGGGGCAGCGGCGCCGGCGACGCCAGCGAGCAATTCCCCGGCCGCCACCACTATCACGCCGTCCGCGGCCGCCACACGCTGGCCGCCATCGCCGGCCGCGGCCAGGGGACAGCGCTCGGCGACCCCGGACTGCTCGTCGGCCACTACTGGAGCGGCCGGCCGCGGCCGCCGAAGCGGCACGCGCTTGGCGTCATCCCGCATTTCGTCGACCAGGACAGCGCCGCCGTCGCCGAGCTGCTGCGCAAACCCGGCGCACGGCTGATCAACGTCTTTGCGCCGATCGACGAAATCCTGCACGAGGTGCTGTCCTGCGCGCTGGTGCTGTCATCGAGCCTGCACGGTCTGATCATCAGCGACGCGCTCGATGTCCCGAACCGGCGCATGATCATCTCCGAGAACATCCGCTCGAGCCTCAAGTTCGCCGACTACTACTCGGCCTTCGGCCTCGCCGAACCGACCCCGCTCGACGCGCGGCTGCTGCGCGGCAACGAAAGCCCCGAGAGCCTCGTCGGCGACTATCGCCGACCCGACGTCGACAGCCGTTGCGCCGAACTGCTGCGATCGTTTCCGGACGTCGTCTGAGCGGTCGCGACGGAACCGGCGCGAGCAGTCGGGGATGCCCGGCGCGAGCGAGCGAACGACGAGGCCTGCCAGATGGGCAGACGAAGGCGAAGGCGGGGTGTTGCGCAGCATGTTGTGCGCCGCCGTAGCCAGCCGGCCGTGGGCGTGAGCGCGTGGGCTGCGCCGCAGATCGGTCGCGCAGTGGATTGATTCACAACCTCCGGCAGCGGCGCTCATCGGGCGAGCGCCTTCGTGTGACCGGAACGTCACCTTGCCCTGCGTGCTGGATCAGGCCACCTGTCTGGGCAGGGGAATTTGAAATCTGCCCGCAACGACACCGGCGACCGTCAGGTCTTCGTCAAGCTCTTCCCAGCGCAGCGCATGTCCATCGACTTCGACCCGAACCTCCTTGAGCTGATCTTCAGACGCCTGGCAAAGAATGCGAAAACGATCTGCCGGAAAACCGAATACCCTTCCGTCAGTCAGTTCGAGATAGATGAACCGCTTTTCAGACCAGGCCCTGATGGCCACGAGTTCGGTTTCAGTGATCATGGTATTCATTATGGTATTTGTCGGGCAATGGTTGGTCGTTTTCAAAGACAAGCCGCTCGATTTCCCGTAAATCCCGGGGTGCCAGACCGCGGTTGCCGGCGGAGTGCACCGATCGCCCCGACCTGCCGTACCATCCCGTGCTGACAGACAGCGCTCGGCAGGAGACCCGCATGGCCCGCATCATCCCCGACGGCTGGCGCGAACTCGCGGTCACCGGAGGCGCGCAGCGCGAGATCGAAACCCTCGCCATCCTCGCCGACGGCCTGCCAGACGCCTATTCGGTGTACCACGCCGTGCACTGGACCGCGACCGAAGGGCGCCATGCCATTTTCGGCGAGATCGACTTCGCCGTGGTCAACCTCGCCGGCGACATCCTGCTGATCGAACAGAAGAGCGGTTTCCTCGGCGAGACCGCTGCGGGGCTGGTCAAACAATACCCCGGCCGTTCGAAGAGCGTCCCCGTGCAGATCTCGCGCATGGTCGGCAACCTGCGCGGCAAGCTCGCCAGCCGCGCCGACATCCCCTCGGTGCACACCGACGCCCTGCTCTACTGCCCGGATTACACGGTCAGGAACCCGGAAACCGCCGGCCTCGCTCGCGAGCGCATCGTCGACGCCAGCGCGCGCGAGCACCTTTGCCGCGTCATCCAGGAACTGTTGCCGGCGCACGCGAAGACGTCCGCCACGCCGAAAATCCACGCCTTCCTGCGCGACCTGATCCAGCTCGACACCGACGTCAGCGCGCTGATGGGGCATGCCCGCAACCTCGTCACGCGGGTTTCCGGCGGCCTCGCCCGGTGGGCACGGCGGCTCGAATTCGAGCCCTTCCGGCTGCGCATCACCGGCACGGCCGGCTCGGGCAAGACGCAGCTCGCGCTGGCCGAATACCGCGCCACCATCGAGGCCGGCAAGCGACCCCTCTACGTCTGCTTCAACCGCCCGCTGGCCGACCATTTCAACCGCATCGCCCCGCCCGGCGGCCTCGCCTGCACCTACCACCAGCTCTGCGACCAGCGGCTGCGCGACGCCGGCGAGACACCGGACTTCACCGCGCCCGACGCCTTCGAGCGCCTGCAGCAGAGCGCCGCGGCACTGCCGGCAAGCGCCGCCTTCGTCTTCGACACGATCATCGTCGACGAGGGCCAGGACATCTCCGAGACGTGGCGCGATTCCATCTTCCGCCACGCCCGGGCCGATGCGCGCCTCCTCTGGCTGGAAGACCCGATGCAGAACCTCTACGGGCGCCCGCCGACGCCGCTGCCCGGTTGGGTGACGCTGCGCTCGCAGAGCAACTACCGCAGCCCGCGGCCGGTCGTCGAACTGCTGCGTCGCCTGCTCCCCGGCGAACCCGCGATCGAGGCCGCCTCGCCGATCGCCGCCGACGAGATCGAGTGCCTCGACTATGCCGACAGCGCCGGCCTGCTCGCACGCGTCAAGGAAGCCATCCGCATCTGCTACTCGGCGGGCTTCAGGAAGCACGACCTCGCCATCGTCAGCTACCACGGCCGCGAGCGGTCGCACCTGATGGCTCTCGACCGGCTCGGCCAGACCAGCCTGCGCCACTTCACCGGCGACTACGATCTCTTCGGGCAGCCGGTCTACACGGATGGCGACGTGCTGGTCGAGTCGGTCTACCGCTTCAAGGGCCAGTCCGCGCCGGCGGTGATCCTCGCCGAGATCGACTTCGAGGCGCTCGACGACCAGGCGGTGCGCAAGCTCTTCGTCGGTGCGACGCGCAGCTCGATGAAGCTGATCCTCGTCGTGCACGAGAGGTCGGCCGCGCGGCTGCTCGAGTGCATGGGCTGAGCGATTCTTCTGCGGGAGGCTCATCGCGCGGGCTTGGCGGAGGTTGGCCTGCCGGCATCGGCCGGCAGCGGCGCGGGAAGGACAGGAAGTTCGGTGACCGCCACAGCACCCTCGACAGCCCATGCAGCCGCTCAAGGTGGCCCTCATGGCCGGCGACGCGCGGAAGCGTCCGGTCCTGATCCGTGTACAGGCCCTCGATGCGCCGGCGAGTACGACGAAGGTACGCAAGCGATACCACCATTCTCAAAGAGAAGTTGTCGCTATCCCGCATCAGAATATGCGGCGGTCTGGAGCGTCGCCGTCCCCGCACTCGTTGTGGCTGATCGCTCCAGCCTCGCCGAACCGAGAAAATTGTCGAGACTGGTGCTGCCGTGCGGCCCTTTTTAGGCGACAATCGCTTCTCGTCGCCAGAAACCTTTGCCACTGAAACGAGAGACAGCGTCGTGCCTCCCGCTTGGTCGTGCCCATTCTGTAGCCTCCCAGAGTCACGGGTCGTGGATGAAGACGACTTGGCCATGGTCGTACGCGACGCATCCCGGGGAAGGGGATCAGCCCGCGAATGATCACCATCCTGACGTTACAAGCCCTTCCGACCGGCTGCCTAGCCCACACCAGACGAGTTGAGGCGGCCCAAGACCAGAGACGGATCCCGAGCAGTGACGCGGGAGAGCAGGTCAGACCATGAGCAACAGGGAACGTTTCTACGAAATCGACCAGATTCCTGGCGCGCGCCAACAGTTGCTGGAGCGTATCGCCAACCACCGCTTCGAAAAGGTGGGACAGATGGTCGGCCCGCAATATGAACT
This sequence comes from Candidatus Accumulibacter similis, assembly GCA_013347225.1. Classification (NCBI taxonomy): domain Bacteria; kingdom Pseudomonadati; phylum Pseudomonadota; class Betaproteobacteria; genus Candidatus Accumulibacter; species Candidatus Accumulibacter similis. The sequence continues at coordinate 4,900,438 of CP054595.1, forward strand.
GCCTAGCCTGCGGTTCAGCGCCCAGGACATCCGTGCTGTGCTGAGCATGCGGCAGCTCATGTCGAACCTCCACGTCGGCGGCCTAGTCGGCCCGCAGCTCCGGCCCACGCTCGCGCGTTGCATCGCCCCAATCGGCAGCGCCGGCAAGCCGGTCGATGAAGTGCGGCGCCAAATTCGGCTCTCGACGGTCCGTACTCTCGAATTCCGCCTTTATCAATCATGCTGCAGCCCTGCAACGCTTGGCGCCACCTGCCCGTCCCGTGGCGTGAGGACAAAACGCTCTTGCGTAACCGCAAGGGCAGCACTCGCGCCCTCAGCGTCAAGTAGAGAGGCTCCTTTGCCGCACGAACTTGCGCCGTCTCCCTGTGCCACGAGCGGGCTCAAGGAGGATCACCCAAAACACGACTTTCCACAAGGTAGGGCATGGCGGTCCCGGTAATTGATCTCTTTGCCGGCCCGGGTGGACTCGCGGAGGGATTCGCCTCTCTGCGGGACCACCAGCGCCAGCCATTCTTCGAGATCGGACTTTCCATTGAAAAGGATCCTGTGGCACACCGCACACTCACGCTCAGGGCCCTGTTCAGGCGCCTGCGCGGCACCAGCCATGTAAGGCACTACTACAGCTACCTAAGGGGCGAGATGGACGAAGGCACTTTCCGCGGGATTCCTGCCGTAGCTAGTGCCTTCGTCCAGGCTGCCGCTGAAGCGCGATGCCTGGAACTGGGCAAGTCGGATGAGAGCTGCATCGACAGCGCGATTCGCGCTGCACTGCAAGGACAGGAAACCTGGGTACTCATCGGGGGCCCGCCCTGTCAAGCGTATTCCTTGGCGGGGCGCTCCAGACGCGCCAAGGACAACGACTTTCACAGGGACGAAAAACACTTTCTCTACAAGGAATACCTGAGAATAATTCAAGTGCATCGACCCACCCTCTTCGTGATGGAGAACGTCAAGGGACTGCTCTCATCGAAGCACGCCGGCAACCCGATGTTCGAGAGGATCATTGCGGATCTGTCCATGCCTACCGATGGACTTGAATACGAAATTCGCTCCTTCACCAAGAGGGGTGAGGGCGGTTCGCTGGAACCCGCCGACTACCTTATCCTTTCGGAGCGTTACGGGATTCCGCAAAACAGGCACCGAGTGATACTGCTCGGGGTCAGAAAGGGTCTGGGCATCCCACAGCACAATTTGCTGACACCCGTATCTCCACCGGTCACGGTCGGACACGCCATCGATGATCTTCCGCCAATCCGCAGCAGGCTGTCGCGGGGTGACTCAGTGGAGGCTTGGCGCAATGCTGTCCAAGCTGCGCCTGCCTATGTCAAGGGATGGCGGACGGAAAACGAGTGTGCCATGATCGAGACAATGCGCGTCTTTGGCACTGCCGCGACCAACACCACGAGCGGCGGTGCATTCGTCTCGCGAGACTGCAGAAGGCCGAAGAAGCCGACCCAACTTCAGCGGTGGGTGCATGACCCGAGCTTGAAAGGAGTCTTGCAACATGAAGCACGCGCCCACATGGCATCCGATCTCGCCCGCTACCTGTTCTCGGCCAGCTTTGCTCATTCCACGAGTTATTCCCCACGGCTGAACATCTTTCCTCCCAAGCTGCTTCCCGATCACATCAATGTTCATGGTGAACAGGGATCGGAAGCCATCCCGTTCAACGATCGCTTCCGCGTGCAGTGCAGAAACGAACCCGCCACTACGGTGGTGGCACATATTGCGAAGGACGGGCACTACTATATTCATTATGACCCCACCCAGTGCCGAAGTCTCACGGTAAGGGAGGCTGCACGCCTCCAGACATTCCCTGACAACTATTTCTTTTCGGGCAATCGCACGGATCAGTACACGCAAGTCGGCAACGCAGTGCCCCCCCTACTTGCCCACAGGCTGGCGAGGATCTTGCGCAGCCTCCTAAACGAGATGCACAGGCGAAAAGGGACGCGGACGAACGGCTCTGTCCTGAAGGAGCAAGCGGAACAAGAATGGCGGAAGCTGTCGACAAAGGTTCCGGTGCTTGCCGAAGCGGATCAGCACGTAACCTGACCAATCACCAGAACGTCCTCGTTCCCATGCAGCCACCTCTCGACAGTCTCCGCTGTGCCTTGGACCGAGTGCTTCAAGGCGCACTCCCAGACGACAGCCACGCGCCAGCCAAGTCCGTGAAGCATCTCGGCATGGCGGGAGTCACGGGCAACGTTTTCGTGGAATTTCTGCCGCCAGAACTCCGCATTGGCCTTGGGACTAGCCGTGTAGCGGCAGCCTTCGTGTCGGTGCCAGAAACAACCGTGGACGAACACCACTGCCCGATGCTTGGGGAAGACGAGATCGGGAGAACCGGGCAACGTCGTCACATGAATTCGGTAGCGAAATCCTCTGGCGAAAAGAAGGGCACGAAGCGCCCGTTCCGGCTTGGTGTTCTTGCCGCGAATGCTCGACATCATGCGGCTGCGCTGCGGCGTGGTCGGGACGCGCACTGTCTTGGCTACCTTCCGCTTGGATATCCAGAGAAACAGCAGCCTCGCGCGTCTGCCCGTCGGTGCGAGCGGATAACGGCGGCGAGGCAAGTTTTTCGAGCTTACCATGTGCCTGACTCAGAAGCAGAGTCAAGTGCGGCTGATGGCTCACGATCGGTTTCATTCTCTGAGTGCTGCTTGGCTCTCGGGATCGATGCGGGGCCTTGGTTGCTCGCTTTACACTGCGATTCCCTTTCTGACCGACAACAGCAATTCGGCAGGTGCGGAGGCCCTCTTTCATTTGTCCGGCGAGCCGCCCATGGCAATCATCGTCGGCAATGGCCGAGGCATGACCGACGACGGTTTGCTTGATGCGAAGGGGTCACATGGTCGAACATGAGGAGCTGTCAACAGTGGGGGCTTGCAGGCAAGTTCGATGCAGCCTGTTTCCAGGTTCCAGGATACCGGGCAAGCCCTGCATGGAGAGGGGAATGGGGAACCATGAGCGTGATTTCCGAATTAGCCGTAGCGGCAGTGGACAGTTGCGATCTGCTGGAATATGCCGAGGGCGAGACCGCTTGGAGAACGATCCCCAACTGGGTGCGATTCATGATTTGTCTCGGGGCGGTCTGGTCCGCCGGGCCAAAGGACCGGCGCCGGATCGCGCTTGTGACGACGCCCTGCGATTCGTCAGCCGCCGGGCTGATCTGTCTCGGGGCCATGTGCCGGCGCCTGTCGCTCGCCGATGCGAACGATCAGGCAGCCCATTTCACTCGGATCGAATCGCTGGTCACGGAACGTAACCAAACCGTCGTTCTGAGGAGGCTGGGGGGCAGGCGAGCCCGCTTCGTCGCCGATGGCGAGCAGGAACCGGGGATGGTGTGGGTGCGCCAGTTGGACTCGAGACACTCGACACGCCAGACGATCACGCCCCATACCGCGGGGAACTGGACGGTGGACGGCGAGCCGCCCGTAGGAATTCAGGACGGGCTGGCACTCCCCAAGGCGCCATTGTACGGCGGGATTTCCGGTCTGATGAGCCTTGAGGTGCTGAAGCGCAATCTCTCACTGTCGGATTCCGCGGTGTGCCTCGGCGGACGTTCGCTGGGGCAGGCGGCAGCGCGGGAGATGTTTGCAGGAACCCGCTTTCGCGTGCGTGGAGCCGAGTCCGATCTGGCCACGCTGCTTTCGGTTCATCAGTGGTCGCCGGGTTCCGTGTCCCGCGTTTCCTATTTCAATTCTAGGACAAGGGAACTCGATCGGCAGACGCGCAAGCCGGAACTCGTGGTGACAGAGGGGGACGCCGCTTTTCTCAGGGCACTCGAACAGGAAGAGTTCAGGAATTCGGATATCCTCGCTGTTGTTCCGCGAACGCTCGATCGCGATGCGCTCGAGGCCGTCGGCTCGAAACTGGCGAGCCTTTCGCAGTGGTACCAGCGCGAGGAATTTCCGAAAGTTCCGGCCGGAATGCCGCGAAGCGTCTCGGCAACCGTGATTCGAAAGAGAAACTAACAATGACGGCGACTGCGACGCAGATTTTCGATTTCATCGACCAGAACCCTTCGCTCCTCGTCGAACGGTATGAAATCGACTCGTCTGATTTCTCCGTGTTGCGGCGCGCACTGCGGCAGATGATCATCGCCTTTCAGGAAAGCGATGACATTCACGCCGTCGATTGCGCGGAGCGGTTGCGGATATCCCTATTTGAATGGCTGTCGGCGCCGCTCCCTCTGGATGGCTCGGTCGAGAGTGCGCTGCGTTCGATCGGCGCCCCGGATCAGGTACGGCGACGCTGGGGCAGTGACATCCAATCGCTGCAGGCGGAGTCCCTGTCTGCCGCCGGACGCCTCGCCAAAAGGGAAAGTCCGTTGCGTGTTGTCGTTGCTGAGGTCATCGATGCGCTTCGGCATGCAGGCGAGGATTTCCGGATCTGCTGTCACCGCAACGTGGTGCCAGCCTTTCTTTCTCTTCCCGTGTCGAAACCGATCGAACCGTCGGATTTCCTTCATTCGCTCGGGGACTATCGATCGGCATTGCCATTCGACGTTCTGATAAAGGTCGGGCCGCTGCGCGGAAAGGGCTGGGGATCCGTGCCTGATGCGGTGTTCACCGCCCCCCGATTCCGGACTCTGCGGCAGATCGTGTGGCGCGGGAGTAGCAACGAGGCGGGTTTCGGGTACGACCCAGCGGGGCTTCCGGAAGGGGAAAGCGCGGATGCTGCTGACGACTCTGGGGCACGAGCACGGGCACGGGCCGGTTTGCGCACTGAGACGTTCCATCGCGGCGACGTGTGCCCGACTCTTGTAGAGGGAGTCCATTCGGTGGACGATTTCAGCTTGCTGGCCGAACGGCAGCGATCTGTTGCGGATGGCCACAGGCCTGCAGTTCTGGTTCAGATCGATGATCATCACGGAATTCTTTACCCTCCGCTGTCGAACATCGTCAGCTACAGTCTGAGCGGCAGCATCGACGAGGAAATCATCGACCGGAGGATTCCGGGGGAGACGCTCGCAGAAGGCATGCTGCTGATCATGGCCGTTCTGGACGACGAGCCGAAGGGGGCGGCAGTCCAGTCATCTCACGGGCATTACAGCCGCATCTGGAAGGACCGCCTTCGCGACGAGATGCTCTGGCGAAAGGAAACGCTCGGGCCCCGACTTGCCAGGGCGGGAATCGATCTAGCGAACATCGGCGCGGCCCTTGAACATTGGGCAAGGGAGCCCAGCACGGTGATCCACGCGCCCCAGAAGCGTGCGCATTTCGAGATCCTCGTTCACACGCTGGATGTGCCGATCGACGGGGCGGAGAACGTGGCCGCATGGGCAGCACGTGCATGGAGCGAGATCGCCAGGGGTCGTGGCGAGGCAATTCACGCCGGAAGGGAAGGAAACGAAAGGTCGGAAGACATGCTCATCGAATGGCTGCGCTCCGTTTCGGATGAAATCCGCGAACTGGCAAGGACACGCGCGGGATTCAGCATGCCCGTGCCGAAGGGACCCTCTCTTCACGGAACCGTGATGTTTCACAGGGTCATCTCCATCGACAGGGGTTACAAGGCTCCGGAATCGGAACTCAGGGTGGTTCGCGAGATGGCCGAGTTGGAACGATGGCGCGCATGATCCCGACGTTCTTCGAGGAGAAGACACCACCGGGCGAACGCGACGTCTTCAACATGCTGGCGAGGGCTCCGGACGACTGGGTGGCAATCCATTCTTTGGACCTCGCGCCCTGGAACCGGGGCTTGAGGACCGAAATCGACTTCGTGCTGGTAATCCCCGAAGCGGGAATCCTTTGCATCGAGGTCAAGTCACATGAAGAAATCGCGTTCGAGGACGGCCGCTGGATTCCGAACACAATTTTGCGTTCGCCGTTCAAGCAAGCAGCCGACGGTCGCTTCATCTTTCGGCGGCGACTGATCGAGCTCGTCGAAGGGTTCAAGGCCATCCCTGTCGTGCACATGTGCGTGTTTCCGCGCGCGCGATTCGATCTGCAGCCAAACCTTTCGGTGCAACCATGGGAGCTGATCGACGAGCGTCTCTTCCGCTCGGTTTCGGACGCCGGCGCCTTTTCCGAAGCGCTGGTCGGGCGCGTTAGGGCAGCCATTGCCGCGGACAAGCAGATCAAGCCCTTACGCAATAGGCTTTCGGCGGAGGCTGTGGACAGAATCGTCGCCAGCTGCGTTCCGATCAGGCGGTTCCGCCCGGACGCGAGCGAGGAGATCAGCCGCCGCGAACAGGAAGTTGACCGCCTGCTGCGGGAGCAGCAGAAGCCGGTGCTTCAGCTGGCGGACATGAATTCGCGGCTGGTCGTCACGGGGGCGGCCGGCACGGGGAAGACGCTGATTGCGATGGAATTGGCGCGCCGGAAGGCGCTTGCCGGGAAACGTGTAGCCCTCCTGTGCTTCAACCAGTTGATTGGTGACTGGATCGTGCAGCAGGTCGAATCGATCGAACCGAGATTGCCCAACCTCATTGCGGGTCGTGCGATCAAGGTGATGGCGAACCTTGCCGGGATCCCGATTCCGGAGGCGCCAGACGCCGACTATTGGGAAGTGGAGTTTCCGGCGCAGTTCGAGGCCTCGCTCGCCGACGATGATTTGAGGGCAGCCGCCACTTTCGATGTCCTGATCGTGGACGAGGCCCAAGACATTCTCTCTAGGCCGGTACTGTGGTCGTCTCTGAAGCGGCTCGTCGCCGGAGGTTTCGAACACGGAGAATTTGCGCTGTTCGGCGACTTTTCGCATCAGGTCCTTGGGATGCGCGAATCTATGGAGGCAGAGTTGAAGTCGCTGCAAGCAATCGCCCGGCCGACCAGATGGATGTTGATGGAGAACTGCAGGAACTACCGAATCATCGGCGAAACGGCTGTGCGCCTGAGCGGCATGCAGGGGGAAGTGTATTCCGGATTCATGCGCACAGGCGGTCATCGGTCTTACGACATCGCGTTCTATTCCAGCGGGGACGAACAGCTTGCCGAGGCGAAGAGAGTGATCCTGGAATTTCGTGCTGGTGGCTACAAGGACCGGGAAATCGCGATACTGACGGGGTCGGCCCGCTGCCAGAAGCTCGTTGATCGCCTGTGCAACGATGGCATCAGGGTTGCGCCTGCTTGGCAGACTTCGCGCCGAATCGTGCAGTCGTCGGTGCATGCCTTCAAGGGCATGGAGCGCAAGGCGGTCATTCTAACCGACCTTGAAATTGGCGCTGGCGACTCCCGCAGAGACCTATTCTACATCGGGATGACCCGCGCTACCGACTCCCTCCGTGTTCTCTGCAGCACGGAATTTCAGGCGCAACTTCTGCAGTGGCTTGGCCTTGGGGAGAAACAATGAACGAACGTCCGGAGTTGATGGAATGGATTCGAGGCGAGATCGTCGGTCCTTCGCGATGGCTCAGGGACTTTTCGATCGCAGCGTTCAAAGAGCGCGAATTCTACGATGGCGATTCGAAACGCAAGGGTCCCCTGGCATGGAGGCCGCAGGCGGAATCGGCGCCCGAGGAGGTACTCTACTACGAGCGGGAAACCCCGCACCGGAAATACGGCGCGGGACTGCTGCATCCAGCAGGCGTTCCGATGGCGGCGGTCACGGAGGACGATCCGCAGGCGATGCAGGCTGCCGCCGCCGGTGACACGCAAGGCGTTGATATCGAGGAAGCGGAAAGCGACGTCGCGGGAGACGAAGGTGCCAGCACCGAAGACGAGGGTGCCAGCCAAGTGGCCGGCTCAGACGACTTCGACGTCAGCAGTCCGGACGTCCGGCATCCGTCGACCCTTGGGGTATCGTTCTGTGCGCGCTTCGGGGATTCGGGCAAGCTTGTGATTTGTTTGCCGAGGGAGCGGACGTTTGCGTGGCAAGCGTCAGGCAGCCCGCCGTTTGCACTGAATGGCCGCTACGAGAAATGCATTCGTCGCCTAGCCGACGGCGGGTCGCAGCCAGCGTGGCGCCGGCAGCCAGCCACTCCGGAAGGCTGCCGGCCAAGCATCGGCGCGGACGCCTTGGTCGATGGCAGGAAGATTTCCGTTCCGGTCGCAGGTGTTCCCGGATCGCCGTTGAAGCTGCTAATCGAGGCGTATCCACGGAGACTGGCCGACAACGCTTGGCTGATCACGGTCGTGCTCAGAAACGTGTCGGAGCTCGCGCCCGACCAGGAACCTCGGGAATGCATTCTCTACCAGACACATTTCGAGGTGGCGCTCGAAGGCGGACTTTTCGAGAAGTATCCCGAGAGCCAACGGCCGTTCCATGACCTTGACGAGGAAGAAAAGTCGCTGGCACTGCTTTATCGGGAATCGGCGACTTGGGGCATCGGCCATGGCTGCGCCGCCGGCTGGGAGGCCCCGCCGGGCTGCGTTCCCGATTTCCTGCGTGCCGACGTGTTTCCGGCAACGGAACTCCCGAGCGTCACCGCCGACATCCGGGATGCCGCAGGCAATCCGCTCGAACTTTCCATGCGGCTGCTGTCCGGGCTCTCCGATGACGGCCAGGGGCCCGCGTGGAATGCCATCGACAATCTGGCGGCGCGGTACCTCGAGTGGATCGGGAAGCGGCGAGAGGATGCCGATGCGCTTCCGCCGCACCTCCGCGAGGTGGCTTTCGCGCACCTCGCCCGGTGCTCCGAATGCCATAAGAGGATTTCCGCCGGGATAGCCCTGCTGAGGGACAATTCGACGGTTCGCCGGGCTTTTCGGCTGGCAAACGAGGCGATGTTGTTGCAGCAGGTGGCGACCAAGCGCCTTTCGCGACGCGCCCTGTCCTGGGACCCTGTCGGGAGAGCCGTTTTTCCCCTCGGCGCTTTCGAGTCGCCGGCCACAATCGTTAACGAACGTCGCGAAGGTTCGCGCGTCGGCTCGTGGCGAGCGTTCCAGATTGCCTTTCTGCTGATGTCGCTCCGGGGCGTGGCCGATGGCCGTTCACCGGACAGGGAACTGGTCGACCTGATCTGGTTTCCGACGGGTGGCGGCAAGACGGAAGCCTATCTGGGTGTCCTTGCGCTATATCTGTTCCACGAGCGCTTCCTGATGATCGGGCGGCCCGGTGAGCTGCGCGACGGGACCAACGCGTTCATGCGCTACACGCTCCGGATGCTGACCACGCAGCAGTTCCAGCGTGCCGCAGCGCTGATATGCGCGATGGAAGTGCTTCGTCGCCGTGAATCTGAAGTCTCCCCCGCAACCATGCCGGGATCCAGGTTTTCGGTGGGACTCTGGATCGGCTCCGAAGGTTCGCCGAACAGCAACGTCGAAGCACGGACGGCAATCCGGCGCTATCGTGAGGAGGCCGAATCCGGCAACCCCATGGTGCTGACTGAATGTCCGTGGTGCAGAGCGGAGATCGGGCGCCTCGACGGGTCCGCGCCGAGAGGGCTGAGGGCAGCGGCATGGAGAGACCTGCGCGTCCGGGGCATTTCGGATACCCAACTGGGGCCGCGCCTGCATTGCACGGATCCGGCGTGCGATTTCGGAACGGCCGATGAGCGAAAGTGGCTTCCGGTAGAGGTGATCGACGAACGCATATACGCCAATCCTCCATCGCTGGTGATCGCGACTGCCGACAAGTTCGCGATGATCGCCTACCGTCCGAAGGCCGGGGCGCTGTTCGGAAACCGCGTGGACAATGATGGCGTAGCGGCTGAACGGATTCCGCCCGGGCTGATCATCCAGGACGAACTGCACCTGATTTCGGGGCCGCTCGGAACAATGTATGCGCTCTACGAAGGCATCGTCGAGCGTCTGTGCTCGGTCAACAGCCGCACCGGGATGATCCGGCCGAAACTGATCGCTTCCACGGCCACGATTCGCGGCGCGGAGTCGCAGGTCAACGCGCTTTACGACCGTCGCGAAACGCGCCTGTTTCCGAGCCCCGGCCTCACGATGGGCGATTCGTTCTTCGGAACCTATGCGCGTCACGAGGATGGCAAACTCAAAAATGGGCGCATGTATCTCGGAGTTCACGCCAGCGATTACGGATCCATTCTCACGACCCAGGTCCGGCTCTTCTCTTCCGCATGCTTCCGGCCGCAGGCGCTCGCCAGCGAGATGCGCGATCCCTGGTGGACGCTTCTGGTGTTCTACAACAGCATCCGCGAACTGGGGGGCGCGAAGACCCTGTTCGACTCGGATATCCGTTCGCGCCTCAAGTTCATGTTCAACCGCGAAGGCATTTCAGGGGAGTCGCGGAGAAACCTGCGGATCGTCGAAGAGCTGACAAGTCGCCTCTCGCAGTCCGAAATTGTGAGGATGATGGACCGCCTTTCCGTGCCGTATGCAGAGGGCCATGCGGAGGTCGTCGACGCCTGCCTTGCCTCGAACATCATCGAGGTCGGTGTCGACATCGATCGTCTTTCAGTGATGGGGGTCGTCGGACAGCCCAAGACGACCGCACAGTACATTCAGGTGACCGGCCGGGTGGGGCGCCGCTGGGACGAGCGTCCTGGCCTGATCTTGACCGTCTACAGCCCGGCGAAGAGCCGGGACCGTTCGCACTTCGAGCAGTTCTACAGCTATCACGCCCGACTCTACGAGCGCGTCGAGCCGACGACGGCGACGCCGTTCTCGGTGTCTGCGATTCAGCGCGGCCTTCCGGGCGCGCTTCTGGCTTGGGCGAGGCAGCGTGCCTCCGATGACGTGGGACGCTCGGACGTTTATGGACCGCTGCTCGACGAAGGACTGCAGCTTCTTTCGGATCGATGCCGGGCCGTCCAGCCGGCGGAGGACGTCGAACGCTCGCTTGCCGAACTCGAACGGGTGGGCAGGCTTCTGCAGTCAAAGTGGGCAAGGAATCCGCAACAGTGGGAGGAATTTCCGCCGCGCGTCAACGGCGAGTACTTGATGCTCTGGCCGGGGCAATTTGCCACCCGCCTGCAAAAGGACCGCGGCGTCACGGTTGCCAGCAGCATGCGGCAGGTCGACGGCAGCGCCGAATTGCGGATCACGCCCGTATAGCCACGGGAGGCCGATCAAAATTCATGTGAGGAAGAGATTCAATGGGCGGAAAACAGATCAGGATCGGGCAGCTGATAGCGCCGTTCGGACCGGGCAGCATCTATACCGATCGCCGTGGGGTGCCGCATGTCGTCTGCGGACTGGATCACTGGTTTCACCGATACGATGATGCAAGAGGCTTTCTGGCCTGCGAGGACATTTCTGAATTTCAGCGTTTCGAACCGCGGCTTGCGGCGCTGCTGCACGTCCACCAGTTCCGGTCGCCGCCGGATTTTCGCACCGTGCGCAGGGGAGACCAAGCGCCTCCGAATGCTTTGCTGACGGTTCCGGCCGTCAGGTTCCCTAGCTGGTACCGACATACAACCACCGGCCGCATGAAAAAATTCAACTTGGATGCGGGGAGAATTCCGCCCGCCCAAGGCGGCGGGCGCTGGCAGCCGGTGCGCTTTGTTTCCGTTTGCGAGGGCGGGCATCTCAACGAGTTTCCGTGGAAAGACTGGATCGGTTGTACCTGCCCGAACGACGACGGTCTTCATCTCTTCGATTTTGGCGGGTCCGAACTCAGCAGCATCCGGGTGAGCTGCGACAGTTGCCCCGAGGGATCTCCGGGGCGCAAGGGGAAGTCGTTGTCGGGAACGACGGTGCGGCCGAATCCGGCCGAGCAGAAACCGACTGCCTTCGAAAAGGAGGCCATAAGATGCCCCGGCGAGCGCCCGTGGCTGGGGAGCGAGGCAACCGAAGAAAGCTGCTCGTACCCGCTCGTTGCGGCGCTCATCAACCAGACCAACATTTATTTCCCTCGGACCGTATCGGCGATTCTGCTGCCTGATCTTGCCGAGGCCGATGACGAAATCGTCGCGCTGCGGAACGAAATCATCAACGATCCGGCGTGCGGGACGGTAAAGACACTGTGGAAAATCCAGAAGACATTCGCTGTTTCGGTCATGCGCGATTCCCTCGGGAAACGCGGCATGAGAGTCGACGATGCGGTCATTGAAAGGGCGCTAGAGAACGTTTTTGACAATCCCGCAGGCGCCTCGCAGCAGGATATCAAGCCGGCGGCACCCGAATCCGAACTGCTCGCGTTTCGCCGTTCGGAGTTCAATATGCTTCGACGCAGTATCAACGATCCCGACCATGTTCCGGATCTGAGGGTCATCAATGCAGCCGTCCCCGCCGATCTGGGCCCTTGGATCGCGAAGGTCAATCTTGTCGAGCGACTGAGGGAGACGCGGGTCTTTTTTGGATTTGACCGTCTGGAACCGAACCGGAATCCACTGCCCGACATGCCCGAGTCGGCTGCGAAGCAGCTCTTCAGATCGCCGCCGCAGGACCCGCTTGAAATGTGGCTCCCGGCCGTTGAGGTCTTCGGCGAGGGCATCTACATCGAGCTGGCCGAGGAAGGGATCGCCGCTTGGCAGCAGCAGAATGCCGAATGGTTGGGGCACCGGCTCGACGACGGCTTTCTGGTCCGTGTGCAGGGCGTCTATCAGACACTGCCTCCGGCTGGCGAAATCAATCGGGACTGGGCATCGCGCTATCTCCTCGTCCATAGCCTCGCGCATGTCCTGATCAATCAGTTTGTCTTCGAGTGCGGCTACAGCACCGCCGCACTTCGCGAACGACTTTTCGTCTCCTCAGATGCGGTCGCACCGATGGCGAGCTTCATGATCTACACTGCTGCAGGCGATGCGGAAGGCACGCTCGGCGGGCTGGTGAGGCTCGCTCGGCCGGAGAGCCTGTCGCCGCTGATCAGGCGCGCCCTTGCGCGGGCATCGTGGTGTTCGGCCGACCCCGTGTGTTCCGAGAAAATGGGGGGACAAGGATCACAGCTCGCCAATCTTGCAGCCTGCCATGCCTGCATCCTGCTGCCGGAAACATCATGCGAGACGATCAATCACGGTCTCGATCGGGCGATGGTGGTGGGTACCCCGGACAATCGGGGTGTTGGATTCATGTTCGGGCTGATCAGTGCCTTCTCTTGGTGAAATGAGGCAGCACCGTTTACGACGAGTCCTGCCCACACGACACATGGGATCCCTCTGAGCCTGCAGATGCTCCGAGGCTGCCGATGAACAACATGGAACGACTCTATCAGATCGACCAGATTCTCGGCGCGCGCCACTGTGTCACCCGCAAGGAGTTGCAGGAACGTCTCGGCGTCTCCTGGGCCACGCTCAAGCGCGACCTGGCCTACATGCGAGACCGCCTGAACGCGCCGATCCGCTTCGACCGCAACCTCGGCGGCTACCGCTTCGAGAAGGCCGGACAGCGGGTCGGCGCGCACTATGAGCTGCCCGGGCTGTGGTTCAGCGCCGAGGAAATTCATGCGCTGCTGACCATGCATCATCTCCTGTCGACCCTCGACACCGGCGGCCTGCTCGGGCCGCAGATCCGGCCCCTGCTCGCCCGTCTCACCGGCCTGCTCGGCAGCGCCGACAATCCGGCCGAGGAGGTGCAGCGCCGCATCCGCATCCAGACGGTCGGTGCGCGCGAATTGCACCTGGACCACTTCCAGAGCGTCGGCTCCGCCCTGCTGCGGCGAAAACGCCTGCTGATCCGCTACCATGCGCGCGGCACCGACGAGGTGACGGAACGCGAGGTCTCGCCGCAGCGCCTCCATCGCCACCGCGGCAACTGGTACCTCGACGCCTGGTGCCATCTGCGGGACGGCCTGCGCGCGTTCTCGGTCGACGCCATCGAGCACGCGGAGATCCTCGACACGCGCGCCCTGGATGTCGCCGGCGAGCGCCTCGACGAAGTGCTGGGATCGGGCTACGGCGTTTTCTCGGGCGAGCGCATCGCCTGGGCGGTGTTGCGATTCACGCCGGAACGGGCGCGCTGGGTCGCCACCGAGCGCTGGCACCAGGACCAAGAGGGCGCGTTCGTCGCGGACGGCAGCTACGAGTTGCGCGTGCCCTACGCCGACGACCGCGAGCTGGTCATGGACATCATGAAGTACGGCAGCGACTGCGAGGTCGTCGGGCCGGAGGCGCTCAGGGTACGGGTGGCTGCCGAGTTCGCGGCGGCGCTGGCGCGCTACGGAAACCAGGACCGGCCGGGGCATCGCGGTCGCGCCAATCCGCGGCTTCACGCCGCTGTCTCGGCCGAGCCGCCACGCTTGGCCGTGCGCGCTGCTTTCCACCCCACATCGAGTGGCCTCGCGCGCGCGGTGAAATGCCCTTGGGGATCGAGTCGGCCGTGCTCGACCGGCACGGCTTTGTGCTCCTCGGCGCCTGCTCTGCCGCTGCGCGGGTCAGCACGGGCGATCCTGCGGTTGGGGAAGTGCGGCAGTTCGAACCGACTGCCACATGGCCGCCACATCGCCTGCACGCTGCTGCCGGCGCGCCAGTGCTTCGCAAGGCTCGGACGGCTACCATGGCTCAGGCGTTGCCATGCCGTAGGGCGCGGATGCCCATCGAGATGAACAGCGCCATGGGTACCGAGCAGGCCGCCACGTTCGTTGGCGGCTTGGGTCGGATGAAAATCAGCTTACTACCCGGGGGAACGCGAACTCTCGACCCCAAGGTGAAGTTGAGATCACGAAAAGCGGATCAGGCTGCCATTCGATACGGCATGCCATCGGTCCAGTGATCGTGCATGTAGCCATTGTTGCGCAACAGGCTCGTTATCGTCTGCTCGCTGACGTCGAACTCGGCGGCGGCTTCTTCGATGGCGTAGGAAGAGAAATCACCGTTCAGGAAAGACGTCAATGAATCGATGGGGCAAAGAAACTCTGCGGCGAAAGCGCGCTGGTACTTCTGACGGAAAGTCCATAGGTCCGTTGATACAAGCCAACGCAATTCGTCAGCCGCGGGACGGAGGTACTCGCCCAGGAAACGTGCCAACTCGAAGCGTTTCCCGCCAGGGTTGCGTTTGCGCGGAACGAACTTCAACCGGTGATCGTTCGTCGGTATCGCCACCGCGACTGGCGACCGTCCAACCGGCACCGAGTATTTGGCAGCAGCTTCACTGCTCATGCCAAGCAGGTCATGCAGACTGCGGTCGGGAACTGGGCCTCTGACATTGCCAATCTTGTTGCGAAGCGCACGAGCGTCATGAACCGCGCGCTCCCAGGGTGCGCCATAGTCGAGGTGATCGATGCTGCCAGGCGCGACATCGGGGCTGCCAACAATGCCGTCGGCGCTGGCCAGCTGCCCAATCAGCGCCAAATCCGGGGTGGCTCCCGACGCTGCAATCGCCGGTGCCAGCTCTGACAGTGCCGCGTCTCCGACCTTGCTCTCCCACTGCAGTGCCGCGTCCAGCGCTTGCTCCGGGCACTCCTCGGGATCAAATCCCAGTTCGGCCTCCAGCTTCCGCCGGCGGACCGCCTCGGGGTCGGCCAAGTCTTCCTGCACGAGAGCCCACAGGTGCGCCAGATTCGACCCAGCGAGCCCCTTGGCATCCAGGCGGGCCAGCACGCTGCATATGAAGCGCTCGACGCTCTGCCGAAAGCCGGTCAACGTGATCATTTTCGGTACCTCCAGCGCTTGCAGGTACTGCACCGACTGCTCCGGCATCATCGACGTCCCGGCCCACACGTGAATCGCCTCACCATCCGGGATGAAGATGACGCGCGGCCATACGAAGCCGTGATTGGCTGCACCGAGTTCATGGACCATACGCCAGTCATGGCGAGGCTGCTGCGTTGGCCGGGGCTCATGGTTGAGGCGCCACCACGAACTCGCAAACCACATGGCCAGCGGGTAGGCAGAGACAAAGACGTTGTCACGCACGGTCTCCGCCCAGATGTCCTGGTTCCGAGTCAGGCTGATGTTGTCGACATACATCTCGACACAGGCTGCCGTGGCCATGACTTCCGGTTCCCCGGATACTGATGCCATCCACTTTGCGTTGATGCGTAGCTCAGCCATTGAGGCACCGCCAGCGACGAATGACTTCCAGCGACAGCGGATCAGTCTCAGGCATGGGGTACCCGTGATAGGTCCCCAAGTCCGGGCTTTCAAGCTGCGCTTCCACGGCAAGACCGTCGTCAGTGACTGCCCAGACGTTCTTCGGCCAATCGCCAACCATCCGGTCGCTGACAAGGCCCTTGCGCAGTCCCGCGCGAAGCAGCGCTTCAGCTTCGTTGCGCTGGAAAATCCTGGCGAAATCGCACAGCGATTTCCCTTGTCTTGGATCGGAAGGTGGAACGAGCCCAAAATCGCCGGGGTTCTTCTTGTGCTCCGGGTTGCCGCCATAGCGAGCGCGACTGGCCAACGCCCGGAGTTCAGCCACGCGAACCTCCACCTCAGCGGGCGAGAGTAGTTTGCGCTTGGGATTGAACTGGGCGTAGCGACGCTTCATCGTGTTCAGGGGAGACAAGTACCGCCGTTGAGTCTACCAGCCCATTCGATGGTACTGGCCAAAATGGACCGGTAGTTCGCGTTCGTCATCCGGGAACGCCAACGGTCAGGCCATTCAAGCTGACAGCGACAGCAATCCGTTCGACTTCAGCCATGCATCCTCGCCACCGCCAACGACTGCCCTGGCCGAAAAGCAGGCCGACCCACTACAGCGCCGAGCGGCCGGTCACCGACCGCCGCCATCCTACACCCAGTGGCCGCTTCCTGCACAGGAGCGGTCGGGAGGTCGAAAGAATCCGCAGATCAGCCCTATGACGGCTTCTGACCGGTCGCTCGCGGCCAACCTCGGCTCGCCGTGAACAGGCACCGGAGCCCAAGGACCGGATGTTGTATCGGATTTCTGCAAACGCGCCTGGCCCCTGCGTTGCCTCCCGTCCTGTGCGACGATGTCAGGCGGCGGGCTCACAGCAAGGCGATGACCGAGTCCGCGGATCACTCGAGGACTGCCATGAACAACATGGAACGTATTTACCAGATCGACCAGATTCTCGGCGCGCGCCACTGCGTCACCCGTGCGGAGTTGCTGGAACGTCTCGGCGTCTCCTGGGCCACGCTCAAGCGCGACCTCGCCTACATGCGCGATCGCCTGAACGCGCCGATCCGCTTCGACCGCAACCTCGGCGGCTACCGCTTCGAAAAGGCCGGACAGCGGGTCGGCGCGCACTATGAGTTGCCCGGCCTGTGGTTCAGCGCCGAGGAAATCCATGCGCTGCTGACCATGCACCATCTCCTGTCGAACCTCGACACCGGCGGCCTCCTCGGGCCGCAGATCCAGCCCCTGCTCGCCCGTCTCGCCGGCCTGCTCGGCAGCGCCGACAACCCGGCCGAGGAAGTGCAGCGCCGCATCCGCATCCAGACGGTTGGTGCGCGCGAATTGCACCTCGACCACTTCCAGAGCGTCGGCTCAGCCCTGCTGCGGCGAAAGCGCCTGCTCATCCGCTACCATGCGCGCGGCACCGACGAGGTGACGGAACGCGAGGTGTCGCCGCAACGCCTCCATCACCACCGCGGGAACTGGTACCTCGACGCCTGGTGCCATCTGCGGGACGGCCTGCGCGCCTTCTCGGTCGACGCCATCGAACACGCCGAGATCCTCGACACACGCGCCCTGGATGTCGCCGATGAGCGCCTCGACGAAGTGCTGGGATCGGGCTACGGCGTCTTCTCGGGCGAGTGCATCGCCTGGGCGGCATTGCGCTTCACGCCGGAACGGGCGCGCTGGGTCGCTTGCGAGCGCTGGCACGCGGATCAGGAGGGCGAGTTTCTCGCGGACGGCCGCTACGAGCTGCGCGTGCCCTACGCCGACGACCGCGAGTTGATCATGGACATCCTGAAATACGGCAGCGACTGCGAGGTCGTCGGGCCGGAAACGCTCAGGGCGCGGGTGGCGGCCGAGTTCGCGGCTGGGCTGGCACGTTACGAAAGCACGGCCTGATCGCCTGCGCAACTGTTCCTCGGCGCCGCGCGCGGTACGATTCGTCCGCGGCTGATCCTGCACGGGTGATCGGTGTCGACGCTGCGGGCCGTTCTCTGGTTGATGCCCGCTCGGGCAGAGGCCCCGGGCCGCTTGCCGAGGGCCGTGCCGACCGACCGGGTGGCGAGACGGGCGGTGCGGCGATTGCCGCGTGCCGAACGATTCACTCGACGCAGCGGCGCGCCCTTGGGCAGCAGCAGCGACGACGCAATCGATGGCGCCAGTGGTCGGTAATGCAGATGGAGGGGGCCTGTTCGGCTGCAGCGGTCGATCGGCCGCGGACCGGAAGATGCGCGCACGCGACAGGAAAGAGCCCGCCGTCCGGCGGGCTCTTCGTCTTCGGACCGTCCTTCAGCGGCGGGCGCGGTAGCCGACCTGCCCGGGCACCGGCTAGGACGCTTCCTTGACCTCGGGAACCTTCCAGCTGCCATCGAGGATCGACGGCGCCTGTTCCTTCGGCCAGTACAGACGCATCATCAGGACAAAGTCACCCTTCGGTGCCGGCAGCCAGTTCGCTTCCTTGTCCTTGCCCGGCGATTCGTTCTGGATGTAGAGATCGACCGATCCGTCTGCGTTCGCCTTGAGCTTGCTGCGCTGGCTGAGGGTGTAGCGATTCAGCTTGTTGTCGACGAAGAAGTAGTCCGCGTCGTACATCGTCAGCGACCAGAAGCCGTTCACCGGGGGCGTCTGGCCCTTGTCGAAGTGCAGGACGTACTTCTTCTCGCCGTTGTACTTGGCGGCAATGTCCGGTCCCGTCGAGGTCGGATAGACGGCATCTTCGGGCCGGTTGGCGCCGAGGCCGATCGCGGTGATGAGCGCACGCTGCACGTAATTCGTGCCGTAGAGGCCGGTCTTCGTCGTGAACAGCCAGCCGTTTTCGAGCTTCATGTCGCCCGCCACGATGCCGGCTTTCATCCAGTCCATGATCAGGTCCTGGGCCGGCTTGGGCGCCCCGGCGAGGCCCTTGGCGACGGCCGGATCGAGCTTGGCGACGTCGAAATCCTGCCCCGGGACGATGCCGATCTTGGCCAGCTTGGCCAGCACCGGGGCATCTTCAGCGGCCGCGGGATTGGTCTTGAGCAGTTCCGCGAAGAGCTTGAAGTAGGCGGTGGCATCGAGCGCATTGACCTGCTCGCGCACGGCGGTCTTCATGTCGATGGCCGGGTCGACCGTGCCGGCGGGCGGCGTGTAGGGCTTCCCATAGGCCGACAACGGCACGACCGAGATCTTGTCCTGCAACGCGTGAACCGCCTTGTAGTCCTCGGGGGTGCCGGTGCTGTAGATGCGCCCGAGAATCCAGACCAGGCCCGTCGGCGCCTTGTACTCGGTCACGCCAGCGGGCAATTCGCCCGACCAGCCCGGTCCGGTGATGGCGTAGGTCTGCGCCTTCGTGCCGGTCGTCCGCTTGCCCGGCACCTGGAACACGTTGGTCCAGCCGTCGAGCATCGGGAAGAGGAAGTAGCGGTCCTTCATGTCCGGCAGGCTCAGGATCCAGGGTTCCTTGGACACGTCGATCCAGGTGGTCGTGTAGAGCGTGTCGGCGTTCGGCGCCGTGACATCGCGGTACGAGGCGTCGGGATAGCTGCGCATCCGGACGAAGTGCCCCATCGGCGCGCGCGAGCCTTGCGGCGCCTCCACGTTGGTCATGATGCGTCGCGTCATCTCCATCGTGACCAGCGGATAGGCGTAGACGTAGCTCTCGATGGCGATCACCCGTGCTTCGGCTTCCTTCGCCGCCGCTTCGACCGCCTTCGCTTCGGCCTCGAGCTTTGCCTTGGCTTCCGCAGCAACGCGGTCGACCTGGGGTTCCGCCTGCTTGCCGCAGGCACCGAGCAGGACAAGGGAAAGCA
This sequence comes from Candidatus Accumulibacter similis, assembly GCA_013347225.1. Taxonomy (NCBI): domain Bacteria; kingdom Pseudomonadati; phylum Pseudomonadota; class Betaproteobacteria; genus Candidatus Accumulibacter; species Candidatus Accumulibacter similis. Next base: position 4,920,035 of record CP054595.1, read on the forward strand.
CGGTCAGCCCGATCGAGGCACACTTCAGCCCCTTGCTTGTGGGTTGTTCATACATGGTGGAATCTCCTTGTTGGTCTTGGAGGCGCAAAGCTACCACGACAGGTCATGTCGTCGCCACTGGTTGGCTCCGAGCGCCACGGCCGGATGGCGACAGCCCTGCTCAGGGACCCGCGGCCTGCCGCCGGATTCGGGCGAGATGGCCCAGGCCAGTTGGCGAAAGCCGCCGCCCGGGCACGGCGCGTCGAAGTCCGGGGGACTTCACACCTGGCCGCCCTTGCGCTTCCACAGGCGGCCGAAATCGAAATCAAGGGCACACCGGGACAGTTCGAAACGGTGGGTTTCGTCGTGGAAGTCGCCCACCTTGCGATGTTGGCCGTCGACCAGACGCCACACCTTGGCCTTTTTCGCCTCCGGGTAGACCAGCACGTAGTGGGACACGCCTTCCGCGCGGTAGAGATCGAACTTGACGATTTCATCCCGGCGTGCAGTCCTGGGCGAGGTGACTTCGAAAATCAGATCGGGGGCGCGGGTCAGCCGGTCGCCGTCAGGTTGGTAGCAGATCGCCAGCACGTCGGGTCGGACGACGGTGTCCTGGGCAAACTCCACGTCGATTTCAAAGGCCGCGTGGCAGTGCGGGCAATCGTCGAGCGATTCATCGAGTTGCCGGAATGCGGCGGCGCTTACCCGCTGATGATCGAAGCCGGGCAACGGAGCCATCGCTGCCGGTTGGCCGTGAATCAGCTCCCAGTCAGCTTGCCATTGCTGGTAATCCTGCACCGTGTAGGCTTCGATTGCTGGCCGCCTGGGCATGGCCTGAATACTCCCTTCGTTTGCGGACGGACCGGGGCCCAACGGAGCCTCATCAGTGTAGGAAGCCCGATGGATGGCCGTCAACCTTGGTCCTCGCATTGCGGGAGTGTTTCGGCTGATGCCACCGCCGTGTCTCTTGCCGACCGTCGGCGACAGTCGCGCCGAATCACTCGACCCAGCGGCGCGCATCCTTGAGCAGCAGCAACAGTTGCTGCTCGCGCAAAGGTGAAGCGATGAAGCCGAAGCGGGCGTGAAAACGCGCAGCATCTTCATCAACGGGATGAGTCAGCAGGGCCCGGAGCCAGCCTGTTCGGCGACCAGCAGCGTGCGGCGGATGGCATCCTGCAATAGACCGAGGCCGATACCACGACCCTGATCGCGCGCGGCGACCGCCAGCCGCGCCAGAATGAAGACGGGCACCGGGTAGTGGCCCATTCCCTTGCGCACGCGCTCGGGTACATCCAGCGTGTCGACCTGACCGACGGTGAGGCTGTGGTAGCCCGCTAGCCTTTCGTCGTCCACCACGACGAAAGTCTTGGCGGAACCGCTGCCCTGCGCCTGGCGTGCGTGTCGCAGCAGCCAATCGTTCAGCGACGGCTTGCCGCAGTCAAACCCTTCCAGCCGGTGTTGCGTGCCCAGTGGTTCCGGCGCCGACAGGCTCATCAGCCATCCCAGGGGACCTTGCGCGAAAACAGCTCACGCAGCCCTTCGTTGGCTTGCTCCGGACGTTCCAGCAATTCCATCAGGGCCTGAACCGACTACCCGAAACCATGAACAGGCGCTGGTCAAGGAGGGTTTGCTCGGCGGCCTGGCAGGCGCTGTCGAGGATGAAATCGGTCAAGGACTTGTGCGACGCGGCGGCCGCACGACGCAGCACAGTCTCTTGCTCCAGCGTGGCACGCAAGCCGAGGCGAGCAGCGCGGGACGAAGCAGATGGAACGGCAGTCATGGCGACACCTCGATCGGTTGATGAGACGCGGTGATGTTAGTACATGGGACACACACCATCCGCTGACGCCCGCGATATCGCACCGCTGCTCACCACTGCCCGAAGCTGGAAGAAAGTCAAGGGCGTCCGGCCGCGGCTCCGGGTAGGACGAACGCCGAGGGCTTCCCGGGCTATCGGGTCGCCCGGTCAGCGGCCCCGCACTACGCGTGTCCGCCGACGCAGATAGGCCGGCTTCTCGTACGCCGTATAGCTGCGGTTGCCGGCGGTGCAGCTTGCGCGGTCCGTCGCGAGCCGGCCGGCGACCAGGATGGCGAGCCCGGCGAGGAGGTTGATGAAGTTCTGGAGGCGCTGCGTCATGATCGGGCTCCTGTCGTGTTGGGATGGCCCCATGATGCGCGGCCCCGGGCTCACCAGATGCGCCCACTGGATTTTTTTTCGCGGCCGTGCATCACGGACGAGGATGCGCATCGGCGGCGCACGTCCCTTTCACGCCGCTTTCGACATCACCGACGAACGCACGCGGTAGCTCGACGCTGCTTGATGCAGGCACTGAGCGGGGCGGGATTCGGATGACTTTTCAGGGGCTTCCGGGCCCAAATTCGACATTGACGCTGCTTGATGAAGACTCATGCACTCTCGTCGGTGCCGTTGGATTTCTTATCCTTCTATCCCTGCAATCATGCACTTACCAATTCCGGCGCCCGAACTACCTTGGGGGCCGGCTTCTGTTCGGCAACCCACAGGTCGTAATCCAGTTGCATCCCCAGCCACAACTCGGCGCGACCACCGCGGTCTGGGCCGAGCCAGGCTTCGATACGGCGTGCCATTTCGGGTGAGATCGCCGCGTGTCCATTGAGCACACGGGACAAGGCGGTGCGGGTGACGCCGAGTTGCTGGGCGGCTTCGGTCACGGTCAGGCCAAGGGCAGGAAGGATGTCTTCCTTGAGGGTCTCGCCGGGGTGCGGCGGATTGAACATGCGTCCCATGAATTCTTCCTAAGGGTAATCCCGATAATCGACCAAGACCGCATCCTCGCCTTCAAAGCTAAAGGTCAGTCGCCAGTTGCCATTGACCGACACCGACCAGTGCCCCGCACGGTCATGCGAAAGAGCGTGCAGTCTCCAACCCGGCACGTTCATGTCCTCCGCTCGTCTGGCGCGGTTCAATTGTTCAAGCTGCCGCGCCAGCCGCGCGGCATGATGAGGCTGAATCCCCGCTTTCGAGCCGGTCGCAAAGAATGCTTCGATTCCCCGATGCCGGAAGCTGTTGATCATCTGTGTAGCGTAGCTTAACGGCCGTTGGAGGGCAAGCAGAAATTGTTGCTTGTGCCCGATGTGGGCAGCGACATTCGTCCGGTCGTGCGCGAAGTCAGCGCGGTGGTAGCGGCAGGCGGGGCAGCGTGGGCCACTCCACCGCATCGAGCATGTTCTTGAGCAGCAGGCCCAATTCGGTGTCGCCGGTGATTTCCAGTTCGCGGTTGAAAAAGAGTGTGTCCGGGTCTTCCTGGCGGGCGAGGAGTTGCAGGTAGGCCGCGAGGTTGGAGGCGAAGGCGGGTCTCGGGCGGGCAACAACGCCAGGGCAGATCTTGGTGTGCCAAGCGCGGGAAAAGTCCGGCCTGACCCAAGCGGCCTTCGCTGCGCGCATTCAAACCCCCGTGGCAACGTCGCGAGATTGGGAACAAGGCCGGTTCGCGCCCCCGGGGGGACGTCCTGTGCCTGCTGCGGCTGATCGTCAGGCACCCCGAGTTGTCGCAGGAATTGGCGGAAGCATGAAGCACGCGAGCAAGCGCCGGCAGCACCGCCGCGCGGGCTGTCTGCTGACTGCTCAAGCGTGGCGACCATCTCCGGGACCCTGCCACCAGCCATGCGCAGCCATCGCTGCTCGCTCGCTCAAGGCGCTGACCCGCTCGCGGCGGGCCGGTGCATGAGGACGTAGAAGACGGCAACGAAGGGAATGGCGAGAAAGGTGGACGCCACCATGCCGCCGAAGACGACGGTGCCGAGCGCCTGCTGACTGGCGGCGCCCGCCCCGGTAGCGGTGAGCAGCGGCACGACGCCGAGGATGAAGGCCAGCGAGGTCATGACGATCGGCCGCAAGCGGCACCGCGTCGCTTCGATCGCCGCCTCGGTCGGCGCCATGCCGGCGGCCGTCAGCAGGCGCGCGAACTCGACGATGAGGATCGCGTTCTTGGCCGCCAGCGCGGTCATCAGGACGAGGCCGATCTGCGTGTAGATGTCGATCGGGAAGCGCCGCAGCAGCAGAGCGACGACGATGCCGACGAGCGCCATCGGCACGGTCAGGACGACGGCGAGTGGATCGGTCCAGCTCTCGTACTGTGCCGCGAGGACGAGGAAGACGAGGACTATCGACAGCGCGAAGAGGAGATACGACTGGTTGCCGATCAGCTTCTCCTGGTACGCGAGCCCCGTCCACTCGTAGGCCATGCCGGGCGGCAGCGTCGCCGCGGCGAGATCGTGCATCCGGCCGAGCGCCTCGCCCGAGCTGTACTTCGGCGTCGGGATGCCGATGAGCGCGGCGGCCGGGTAGAGATTGAAGCGGTAGATCAGCTCCGACCCGAGCAGCGGGCGCAGGTCGGCGAGCACGCCGATCGGCACCATCTGTCCGCTGCGGTTGGCGACCGAGAGATTGCGGATGTCCTGCGGGCTGCGGCGGAACTCCCCTTCGGCCTGCACGCGCACCTGGAAGCTCTGGTTGAACTGGTTGAAGAGGTTCACGTAGCTCGAGCCGAGATGGGTCTGCAGCGTCCGGAACACCTCGTCGATGGGGACGCCGAGGGCCCTGGCCATGTCGCGGTCGAGATCGAGAAGGAACTGCGGGCTGTCGGCGCTGAAGGTGGTGAAACCGAGGCGGAGGAAGCCGGGCTCGTCGCTCGCCCGGCGCAGCAGTTCGTTCGTCGCCGCCTGCAGGCCGCGCGCGCCGAGGCCGCCGCGATCCTCGACCATCATCTGGAAACCGAAGGCGACGCCGAGGCCGGGAATCGGCGACGGTGGCAGGACGGCGAACCTTGCCTGCGGGATCGACTTGAACTTCTGCTGCAGGTCGCCGATCAGCTGCAACTGGGAAAATCCGGGCGGGCGCCTGTCCCAGTCGTCGTAGATGACGAAGGTCGTCACCGCGTTGGCAAGTCTGGCCGAGTCGAGCGCGGAATAGCCGCCGATCGTCACCCAGCCCCGAACCCCGGCGGTCGTGCCGAGCAGGGCGTCGACGCTGGCAGCGACCTCGCGCACGCGCGGCTGTGCCGCGCCGGGCGGCAGCTCGGCGGTGACGACGCAGTAACCCTGGTCCTCGAGCGGCATCAGCGCCGTCGGATAGACGGCGAAGACGCCGGCGGCGAGCCCGACCAGAGCCAGGAAGACGCACGCCATGCTGCGCGGCCGCCGCGCCATGCAGCCGACGAGGTCGAGGTAGCGCTGCTCGACTGCGCCATAGGCGCGGTTGAAGCCGCGGTAGAAGGCGTTCGGGCGGTGCTGCGGCGGGCGCGGCCTGAGGTGGAGCGCGCACTGTGCCGGCTTGAGCGTCAGCGCATTGAGCGCGCTGATGACCGCGGTGGCGGCGATGACGAGCGCGAACTGGCGAAACATCTGGCCGCTGATGCCGGGCAGGAACGAGGCCGGCAGGAAGACGGCGGTGAGCACCAGCGTGACGCCGAGGATCGGACCGGTCAGCTCGCCCATGGCCTTGATCGTCGCCTCCCTGGGCGCGAGGCCCTGTTCGATGTGGCGCGAGGTGTTCTCGACGATGACGATGGCGTCGTCGACGACGATGCCGATGGCCAGGATGAGCGCAAAGAGCGTCATCAGGTTGACGGTGAAGCCGAGCGCCGCCATCGCCGCGAAGGCGCCGACGATCGTCACCGGCACCGTGGTCGCCGGCACCAGCATGGCGCGCGCGTTCTGCAGGAAGAGCAGGATGACGACCAGCACCAGCACGCCGGCCTCGAGCAGCGTCTCGTAGACGGCGCCGATCGACTGCTGGATGAAGACGGTGGTGTCGTAGAGCGAGATGTATTCGAGGCCCGGCGGGAAGGCCTCGCGCATGCCGGCCATCAGCGCGCGCACCTCGCCGGCCACCTGCAGCGCGTTGGCTCCCGGCAGCGCGAAGACCGCCACGTGCGCGGTCTTCCTGCCGTTCAGGCTGGAGAAGACGGTGAATGCCTGCTGGCTCAGTTCGACCCGGGCGACGTCCTTCAGGCGCACCAGCGAGGCGGTCTGCAACGGCCCCGCGCCGCTGCCGGGTGGCGCACCGCGCATCGACGGCGGTTCGCTGCGGACGACGATGTCCTCGAACTGGGCGACGGTGGACAGCCGGCCGAGCGCGCTCACGGTGAGCTGGAAGAACTGCTCCGCCGCCGCCGGCGGGCCACCGACCTGTCCCGCAACGACCTGGGCGTTCTGCCGCTCGATCGCCCGCTGCACCTGCGCGGTGGTCAGGCCGTAGGTCTTCAGCTTGCCCGGGTCGAGCCAGACGCGCATGCTGTACGGCGCGCCGCCGAAGACCTGCACCTGGCCGACGCCGGGCAGCCGCGCCAGCGGGCTCAGCAGGTTGATGATCGCGTAGTTGCTGAGGAAGGTCTCGTCGAAGCGGTCGTCCCGTGCGAAGAGGCTGGCGATCAGCAGCATGTTGGTGCTGACCTTGCGCACGCTCACCCCCTGCGCCCGCACCGGCTGCGGCAACTGCGGCACGGCGCTGTTCACGGCGTTCTGCACCAGCGCCAGCGAGGTATCGAGGTCGGTGCCGATGGCGAAGGTGACGGTGAGCGTGTAGCTGCCGTCGCTGCCGCTCGTCGACTGCAGGTAGATCGAGTCCTCGACGCCATTGACGGCTCGCTCGAGCGGAATGCCGACGGTGTTGGCCACCGTCTCGGCATTGGCGCCAGCGAAGTTCGTTGCCACCTGGATCGTCGGCGGGACGATCTGCGGGTACTGTGCCACGGGCAGGCCGTACAGGCAGACGGCGCCGAGCAGGAGCGTAACCAGCGCGATGACGTTGGCGAGGATGGGCCGGTCGATGAAGAAGGTCGACATGGGTCGCGAGCGCCGCCGCCGCGCGCTCGCCTACGGCGCGTCCGGCGCCTGCGTCGGCGCCGGTGCGCGGGTGCCGTCGGCAGCGGCGCGCTTGCGCTTGCGCCGGCGCTCGGCGAGTTCCTCCATCACGACGTAGAAGCCGGGCACGAAGGGAATGGCGATCAGCGTCGAGGCGAGCATGCCGCCGAAGACGACCGTGCCGAGTGCCTGCTGGCTGGCGGCGCCGGCGCCGCTCGCCGTCAGCAGCGGCAGCACGCCGAGGATGAAGGCGATCGACGTCATGACGATGGGCCGGAAGCGGCGGCGCGCGGCCTCGACCGCCGCTTCCGCCGCCGACATGCCGTCGGCGCGCAGCTGCTTGGCGAACTCGACGATGAGGATCGCGTTCTTCGCCGCCAGCGCGATCATCAGGACGAGGCCGATCTGTGTGTACAGATCGGCCGGAAAACCGCGGATGGCGAGCGCGGCGACGATCCCGACGAGGGCGATCGGCACCGACAGGATCACCACCGCAGGATCGGTCCAGCTTTCATACTGGCCGGCGAGGGTGAGGAAGACGAGGGTCAGCGACAGCGCGAAGATGAAGTAGGCCTGATTGCCGACCCGCCGCTCCTGATAGGCGAGCCCGGTCCAGTCGTGGCCGACGCCCGGCGGCAGGTTGGCGACGGCGACGCGCTGCATGGCATCGAGTGCCTGCCCGGAACTGAAGCCGGGTGCCGCAGCGCCGACGAGCGATGCGGAAGGATAGAGGTTGTAGCGCGTGACCAGTTCCGGGCCGAGCGTGCGGCGAACGCTGACGATCGCGCCGAGCGGCACCATCTGCCCGCTGCGGTTGGCGACGTGCAGGTCGGCGATGTCCTGCAGTTGCCGGCGGTGAGCGGCCGCACCCTGCACCCGGACCTGCAGGCTCTGGTTGAACTTGTTGAACTGGTTCACATAGGTCGAGCCGAGGTAGGTCTGCAGCGTCTGGAAGACATCGTCGATGGTGACGCCCAGCGACTCGGCCATCGTCCGGTTGATGTCGAGATGGAGCTGCGGGCTGTCGACGCTGAACGTCGTCGTCACGCCGCGCAGCTCCGGCTGCTCGCGCGCGCTCGACAGGGTCTGGCGGACGACGTCCTGGAAGGGACGCGGGCCCATGCCGCCGCGGTCCTCGAGAACCATCTCGAAGCCGCCCGCCTGCCCGAGCCCGGGAATCGGCGGCGGTATGAGGACGGCGAACTCGGCCTTGCGGATGGTGGCGAGCCGCTCGCGCAGCCCGGCGATGAGCTTCGCCTGCGAGAAACCCGCTGGCCGCTGCTCCCAATCGTCGTACATCACGTATACGGTGACGACGTTGGCGAGCGTCGCGGAGTCGAGCGCGGAGTAGCCGCCGCTCGTCACCCAGCCCTTGATCCCGGGCATCGTGCCGAGCACGGCGTCGATGTCGGCGGCCAGTTCGCGGACGCGCGGCTGCGCGGCCCCGGGCGGCAGGCGGGCGACGACGATGCAGTAACCCTGGTCCTCGACCGGCAGGAAGGCGGTCGGATGGCGGGCGAAGCTCGTGCCGGCGACGGCGACGATCGCCACGAACAGGCAGCCCATGCTGCGCGGATGGACCGTCAGCCAGCGCACGACGCCGATGTAGCGCCTCTCGACGGCTTCGTGGAGCCGGTTGAAGCCGCGGAAGAAGCCGTTCACCCGCCGTTCACCGCTGTCGGCCTTGAGGTAGAGCGCGCATTGCGCCGGGTTCAGCGTGAGCGCGATCAGCGCGCTGATGATGGCGGTGGCAGCGATGACGAGGGCGAACTGGCGGAACATCTGGCCAGTGATCCCGGGCAGGAACGACGCCGGCAGGAACACCGCGGCAAGGACGAGGGTGATGCCGAGGATCGGCCCCGTCAGCTCGCGCATCGCCTTGATGGCCGCGTCCCTGGGCGTGAGCCCCTGCTCGATGTGGCGCGAGCTGTTCTCGACGATCACGATCGCATCGTCGACGACGATGCCGATGGCGAGGATGAGCGCGAACAGGGTCATCAGGTTGACGGTGAAGCCGAGCGCGGCCATCGCCGCGAAGGCGCCGATGACCGTCACCGGCACGGTGACGAGCGGCACCAGCATGGCGCGCGCGTTCTGCAGGAAGAGCATGATGACGACCAGCACCAGCACCCCTGCCTCGATCAGTGCCAGGTAGACGCCGTCGATCGAATCGCTGATGAACGCCGAGCTGTCGAGCAGTGCGGTGTACTCGAGGCCCGGAGGAAACTTTTCGCGCATCTGCGCCATCGATCGACGTACCTCCTCCGCCACCTTGAGCGCGTTCGCCCCGGGCAGCGTGTACACGTTGATCTGCGCCGCCTTCCGGCCGCTGAGACCGGAGAAGGTGTTGAACGTCTGCTGGCTCAGTTCGATGCGGGCGAGGTCCTTGAGGCGAACGATCGCGGCCGTCTCGCCCGCTGGCGTCGCCGTCAGGAGTTGCGCAGCCTGGCTCGCGGGCGGCTTGCTCCGGACGACGATGTTCTCGAACTGCTCGACGTCGGACAGCCGCCCGAGCGTCAGGACGGTGAACTGGAAGATCTGGTCGGAAGGGACCGGCGCTGCACCGAGTTGCCCGCTGGCAACCTGCACATTCTGGTTCTGGATCGCGTTCTGGACGTCGAGAACGGTCAGTCCATAGGACTGCAGCTTCGTCGGGTCGAGCCAGATGCGCATGCTGTAGGGCCCGGCGCCCAGGATCTGCACCTGGCCGACGCCGGGCAGGCGCGCGAGCGGGCTCTGCAGGTTGATGAGCGCATAGTTGCTGAGGAAGGTCTCGTCGAAGCGGTCGTCCCTGGCGTAGAGGCTGCCGATCAGCAGGACGTTGGTGCTCACCTTCTGCACGCTGACGCCCTGCGCCTGGACTTCCTGCGGTACCTGCGCCAGCGCGCTGTTGACCGCGTTCTGCACCAGCGCGATCGAGGTGTTGAGATTGGTGCCGACATCGAAGGTGAGCGTGAGCGTGTAGCTGCCGTCGCTGCCGCTCGTCGATTGCATGGCGATCGAATTCTCCACGCCGTTGACCGCCTGCTCGATCGGAATTCCGACGGTCGTCGCGACGACATCGGCGCTGGCGCCCGGGTAGGTGGTCGCGACCTGGATCGTCGGCGGGACGATCTGCGGATACTGGGCGACGGGCAGGGTGAACAGGCAGGCAAGCCCGAGCACGACGACGATGATCGCGATGACGTTGGCGAGGATCGGCCGTTCGATGAAGAATCTGGACACGCCGCCCGCCCCGCGCTTCAGCTGCCCGCTCGGGCGGGCGCCGCGCGCTCGCTGCCCGCCGCCGGCTGCGGGCTCACCGCGCGACCGGGAACCGCCTGCAGCAGGCCTTCGACGATCACCAGGTCGTCGGCGCCGAGGCCCTCGCTGACGACGAGGCGGTCGCCGACCTGCAGGCCCAGCTTGACGCCGCGGCGTTCGACGATGTTCCCGGCATTGACGACGAGGACGTATTCGCCCTGCTGGTCGAAGCGGACGGCATCGCCGGGAATCAGCAGTGCGTCCTTCTGCTCCAGGGCGGACACCCGCACGCGCGCAAAGAGGCCGGGCAGTATCCGCGGGTCGCGATTGGCGAACACACCGCGCACCTGCAGGGTGCCGGTCGTCGGCGCGATGCCGATGGCGGCGAAGTCGAGGTGCCCCTCGTGCGGATGGCCTTCCTCGGTGAGCAGGCCGAAGGTCGCGGGGACGAGTCCGCGGGTGATGGCGTCGCGTGGCAGCGCCTTCTGGCGCTCGATCAGCCGCAGGAGTTCGCGCTGGTCGATGGTGAAGTAGACGTGGATGGGATCGATCTGTTCGATCTCGGCGAGCGACGTCGGCTGGCCGATGCCGCCGACGAGGTTGCCCGCGTCGACCAGGTGCCGGCCGATGCGCCCGGCGATCGGTGCCCGGACCAGCGTGTAGCTCAGGGTGAGCTGCGCGATCTCGACCTGGGCCTGCGCGGAGAGCAGCCTCGCCTGGGCCTGCTCCTTCTCCGTCCGCCAGTGGTCAACCTGCGTCTGCGTCGCGGCGTCCTGCCGGACCAGGTCGGTGTAGCGCCGCAGCTCGGTGGTCGCGTGCCAGAGCGCCGCCTTCTCCACCGCCACCTGCGCCTGCGCCTTCTTGAGCTGCGCCTGGTACTGCGCCTGCTGGATGGTGAACAGGAGATCGCCCTTCTTCACCTGCTGACCGTCGGTGAAGTGGATCTTCTCGAGATAGCCCTCGACGCGCGCCACCACCGTGACCTTCTGCGTGGCCGCGGTGTTGCCGGTGAAGTCGAGGTAGTTGGCGACCCTCTCGGTGACCGGCTTCGCCACCGTGACGGCTGGCGGCTGCGGAGCCGCGGTTTCCTTCACGTCCCTGCAGCCGTGCAGCGACGCCACTGCCGCGACGACGGCGAACAGGTGCAGGCAACCGTGGCGGCGGCGCGCGCCCGAACGGATCATTCCCGGTCTCCTGTACACGCGGGCCGGCTCACCGGCTCACCACTCGGGTGGCCGGAGCAGTGGCCCGACGTCGTCGGGACCCGGCAGGCCGGGCGCTTGCGGGCGCAACAGCTCCGGCGCCCCCCAATCGGTGCGGGCTGCCATCTCTTCGCGCGTCGCCAACGGCACGAAATCGCGACCATCGCGCAACTCCCATCCCCCCCCCAGCGCGCGGTACGCCTTGATCAGGCCGAGCGGGATGTTGCCCTGCGCGACCGCGAGGCTGTTCTGCGCCTTGTAGAGGTTCTCCTCGGCATTCAGCACGACATTGAAGTCGACGGTGCCCTCCTTGTACTGCAGGAGGGCGATCCGGAACGCGCCGGTCGCGGCGACGACGCTGGTCTGCAGGAAGGCCGCCTCGGCGCGCGACTGGCTGAACTCCGTGATGCCGTTCTCCACCTCCTGCTGCGCCTTGAGCACCAGGTTCCGGTAATCGACGAGCAGCTCCTGCAGTCGGGCATCCTGCACGCGCACGTTGTTGGTGATCTGGCCGTAGTTGAGGATGTTCCACTGGATCGCGGGTCCGGCGGAGTAGCCGACGCTGCCGGCGCCGAGGCTCGACTGGCCGACGTCGGAACTCAGCCTGCCGATGCTGCCGATGAGCGAGAACGAGGGGAAGAGCTCGCCCCTGGCGAGACCGATCTGCGCCGACTGCGCCGCAGCCTTGAGTTCGGCCTTGCGAACGTCGGGGCGGCGCCGCAACAGGTCGGCGGGAATGCCGACGGCCAGGCTCGCGGGCGCGACCGGGATGCCGGACGTTCCCGCCAGCAGGTCGTCAAGCGGCGCCGGCGGCATGCCGAGCAGCACGCTGAGCGCGTTCGTCGCTTTTCGTCGCTCGATGGTGAGCTGGGGGATCGTCGCTGCGGTCGCGCCGAGGACGTTTTCCGCCTGATACACGTCGCGCCTGGTCACGACGCCGCCCGCGAACCGGGCGCGCGCGATCGCCAGCGCCTTCTGCTGGCGCGCGACGTTCTCGCGGGCGATGTCGAGCTGCACGTCGATGGTGCGGATCCTGACGTAGGTGCTGGCGACGTCGCCGGTGAGGGTGACGAGCACATCGTCGTAGGCAGCGACCGACGCGAGAAAGGCGCTGCTGGCCGACTCGATGCCGCGCCGCACCTTGCCCCAGAGGTCGAGCTCCCAGCCGACCTGCGCGCCGAAGGCGAGCTGCCAGAACGTATTGCTGAGGGGGGCGTAGGGTGCCGCGACCGGGATCCGCTCGTAGCTCGCCGTCGCGGTGAGCTGTTGCTGCTGCGGGTAGAACTCGCCGATGGCTACGCCAAGCTGCGCGCGTGCCTCGAGGACGCGGACGCCGGCGGTGAGGAGGCTGAGGTTCTGCTGATGGGCAAGGTCGATCAGCTTCGACAGCACCGGATCATCGAGCGACGACCACCACTCGCGATACGGCGCGCGGCGGGAATCGATCGTCTCGCTGCCGGCGTCCATCCAGTCGTCGGCGACCTGTACCGACGGCCGCTTGAAGTCGGGACCGATCATGCATCCGGACGACAGCAGGGCGAACGCGCAGGCGATCGACACCCTTCCCGCCCGCCAGCACTCGGCACGCCAACGCGTGCGCCGAGGCCTGGCAGCCGGTGAGGTCAGGAAACTCCGAGCGCCCATCATGCTGCGACCCAGGACAAGGGATAGGGAATCCAACGGCACCGTGGAGAGTGTATGAGTTCCGGTGAAGCAGCGTCAATCCCGGATTGGCTCGCGGGCACGCATGCGAGGTCAGCCGAATCCTGCTGCGCCCGGTGGAGCGGCGTTCAGGGCGCCGTTCAAAGGCTCACGGGTTCAGGTGCGAGATCGGCTCTGTTTCACAGGAACTCACACTCTCGGCACGTTGCGGTTGCCTTTCGCATCCTTGACGGCAGAGCGGCGCGCTCCGGTGCAGCGTGAATCGCGACTCGCCGTACGGTCACCGGGAGTCGTGATCCAGGCACCAGCACTCATTGCCATCCGCGAAGGCCTTGCGCCAGAGAGCGAACTCGTCCGCCGGCATCGGCTTGCCGAACAGGTAGCCCTGCAGTTCGTCGCAGCCGGCTGCCGCGAGCACGCGCATTTCCTCGGCCTGCTCGACGCCTTCGGCGACCACGCGCAGCCCCAGGGTGTGCCCGAGACCGATCACCGCCTTGGTGATCGCGAGGTCGTTGGGATCGTCGAGCATGTCCGTGACGAAGGATTGGTCGATCTTCAGCTTGTCGATCGGGAAGCGGTGGAGGTAGTTCAGGCTGGAGTAGCCGGTGCCGAAATCGTCGACCGACAGCGAGATTCCCAGCGCCTTGATCGCCAGGAGAAGGTCGATCGTCAGGGTGACATCTTCCATCAGCAGCGACTCGGTCAGTTCCAGCTCGATCATCGCCGGATTCACGCCGTGCTCGGTGATCGCCCGCTGCAGTGTCGCCAGCAGATCGGGGTCGTGCAACTGGCCTGCCGAGAGGTTGACCGAAATCGCCAGGTCCTGGCCGGTCGTGCGCCAGCGCTTCTGCTGCCGACAAGCCTCGGAGAGCACCCAGGCGCCGAGCGGGATGATCAAGCCGCTGTCCTCGGCCACCGGAATGAAGCGGCCCGGCGTGATCAGTCCCTCTTCGGGATGGTGCCAGCGAACCAGGGCTTCGGCACCGAGGAGCTTGCCACTGCGGCAGTCGACCCGGGGCTGGTAGAAGACCCGCAGTTGCTGGCGCTCGATGCCGACGCGCAGGTCGTTCTCGATCTGCATTCGCTCGCGCGCGCGCCGGTCCATCTCCAGGGTGAAGAACTGGGCATTGTTGCGCCCCTGCTGCTTCGCCTGGTACATCGCCGCATCCGCGTTGCGCATCAGGGTTTCGATCTCCACGCCATCCTCGGGATAGACCGCGATGCCGATGCTGCACGAGACATGCAGTTCGGCACCGCCGACGTTGTGTGGCTGGCGCATCAGCCGGATCAGGCGGCACTCGACGATCTGGCGAATCTCCTCGACGTCGGTGACGCCGTTGAGAATGACGACGAACTCGTCGCCGCCCATGCGGCTGACCGTGTCGCCACTGCGCACACCCCGCTGCAACTGGCTGGATACGGAACGGAGGACGCCGTCACCGATATGGTGACCGAGTGAATCGTTGATGTTCTTGAAGCGGTCGAGGTCGATGAACAGTACCGCCACCCGCCGCTTGTGGCGGTCCGCCTGCTGCAGCGCAAGACGCAGACGTTCGACGCACAACGCGCGGTTGGGCAGATCGGTGAGCACATCATGCTGCGCCAGGTGGCTGATGCGCTGCTCGTCGGCCTTGCGCTCGCTGATGTCGAACCAGGTGGCGATGTAATGGGTGATGCGGCCGGCTTCGTCCCGTACGGCATTCAGCGCGGCCCACACGGGGAGGGCTTCGCCCGTCTTGCGCCGGATCCACATTTCGCCCTGCCAGTGGCCACGGACGCTGGCCACCTGCCAGACTTCCTCGTAGAAGCCGTCCGGATGCCGATCGGAGCGCAGGAATGTGGGCGTGTCATCGACCACTTCGAGGCACTCGTACGCGGTGCTTCGGCAGAACGCCCGGTTGGCGGTCAGGATCGTGCGCGTGGCGTCGGTGATCAGGATGCTTTCAGAGGACGCCTCGAAGACCCTGGCCCACAGTTCCAGGCGTTCCTCCATCTGCTTGATCCGGCCAATCGGCGTGAAGGCGGTGAGGACGGCATCGCGGTCCTGATAGCGCAGGCGACGCGCCGAGATCAGCGCCCATTCACGTCTCGTCGCGCCGTGCCAAAGGACTTCGAACTCGTCCACCGCGCCGCTGTCGGCCAGCATCTGGAAGAAGGACACCCGAGCTTCCGCCAGCAGCCCGTTGGCCCAGGGATCACTGCGGCGGCCGTCGAGCCAGGCGTTCGCCTGCGCGTTGGTATGCAGCACCTCGTGTCGTGGCGTCGCCGTAACCAGCAGTGGAATCGGGACGGCATCGAGCAATTGGCGCTGCGCTTCGGCGGCACTGGCCTGCGCGGCGAGTTCCCGTTCGACACGGCGGCTGCGATCGAGCTGGTCCAGCATGTCGTTGAAGGCGTTGATCAGGCGGCCGATCTCGTCACCGGAACGCCAGGTCGCACGCAGCGTGTAATCGCCCGAACGGCGTACGCCATCGGCCACCTCGGCGAGGCGCCGAAGCGGCAGCGCAATCTGCCGCGCAACGAAATAGACCACGCTGAGCAGAAGCAGCAGCAGGGCAGCAGCGGTACCGAGGTGCAGCCACATGCGCTGGAACAGCCCGTCGATCCGCTCCTGCAGCAAGCCGTTGAGAGCGGTGCCGGCTGAAGCCCACGCTGCATCGAGCTGCCGCCATGCGGCGAGTGCCAGCCCGTCGGGATCGGTCTCGTGCCGGACGCCGCCCTGTCCGATGGCCAACTGGCGCGCACTGGCACGAAACGCGTCGAGTGCAGCCAGCAGCTTGTGCCGCGCCGGCTGCAGTGTTGCCCCGAGCTGCGGCGTGCCGGCCGCCACTGCTTCGGCGTAATCGCTGTCGATGCCGCCGACCACCGCATCGAGTCGGCCTTCGAGGATGAGGTACGAACTCTGCTCGCGCACCCGCAGGTTCGGCGCGGCCGCGGCCGCGCTCTGCGCCTGGTCGCGGATGCGGCCAATGAGGTCGAAGAGTTCGGGAAAACGCAGGACAACCAGCGACATCGTGTAATAACTGTCCAGATCGGGATCGAGGATCAGGTTGGACTGATTGCCGATGCGCGTGATCAGCGCCTGCACTGCCGATGCGACGGCATGTTCCTGGCCCGCTGATCGGGCATCGCCAGCCTCCAGTGGGCGCAAGTGGGCGGCCAGGGCATGGGCAAGTTGGCGGCTGCCCAGATTGCCGCGAGCCATGCCATGGCGTTCCTCGGCCCCCAGCACGGCGTCCGCCGAGCCGCTCGGCCGGCCGCCTGCCAGGGTGCCGAGCGTTGCCGCGCGAAGCGCGCC
This sequence comes from Candidatus Accumulibacter similis, assembly GCA_013347225.1. Taxonomy (NCBI): domain Bacteria; kingdom Pseudomonadati; phylum Pseudomonadota; class Betaproteobacteria; genus Candidatus Accumulibacter; species Candidatus Accumulibacter similis. The sequence goes on from CP054595.1 coordinate 4,936,262, forward strand.
AATGTACTCGTTGCCGACGATTTCCTTGCGCGCGAAGTCGATGGCGATGAACTTTTCGTTGATCAGGATCATCGAGACGAAGAGCACCGCCGAAAGGTCGAGCCCGTAGATCAGGATGAGCTTCCGCGCGACGCTGAGGCGAGCAATGAAGTGCAGGAAAAGACGGCGCATGAGGGGCTCCGGTGGCTGGAGCCTGTATGCAAGAATCATGCCATGTTCTGCCGCGAGCTGGCACCAGCCAGCCTGGCAACGCCCAGACGGCAAGGTGGCTCGTGACGGCACTCCGGTGGTGCCGCTGAAAAAACCGCTCGCACCAGGGTGGTGCAACCACACGATGCGGCGGGTGGCGGCTCGCTGCCGGCGGGCGGGAAAGCGCTCCGGAGGCCGGCACGACCATTGCGGAAACGTCGGTTGCACACTGCGGAGGGACGCGCGTGCAGGACTGAGAGGCGGGCCTCGACCGGGCCTTCGCGTCCATCGAAGATCAAGCGGACCGGATGGCTTGGTCGACGGGGTGCCCGGCACCATCGACCATGTCATCGCGGACCGCGCCGGCCTTTCTCTGCTGACGACGGTGCGGGTGGACGAAAGCTGCCTGCTGCCGCGGCCGAAGACGAGGAGCATGCCGCGGATGTTCTCGCAACCGCCTCCTCAAGTGGTGCCCCCACTCGGAATCGAACCAAGACCTGATGATTACAAATCTGCAATCAATGGGATTTTTTGGCATTTATCCACATTCCCCGAAAGACTGAAGCGACTTAATAACAGGCACTTGCCGAAAATCGGCATTGACTCGCGTTGCCCCGAATTACTATAATCTGGCTACATGGTGGCTACATGAAGCGACCAATTGACTACATCGGGAGACAAACAGCATGAACAGAGAACGCCTGACCCCTGAGCGCATCCGGCGTCTGACGCTGCCTGCCGGCGCCAGTCAGTCGTTCTGGTGGGACACCGAGGCGCCGCGCCTGGCCGTGCGCGTGACTGCCGGCAGCAAGGCATTCGTCTTCGAGGCGAAGCTGAACCGGCAGACCATCCGGCAGACCATCGGCGACACCGCCGCGTGGACGCTGCAGGCTGCTCGAGCCGAGGCGCGCAGGTTGCAGACGATGGTCGACCAAGGCATCGATCCCCGCCAGGAGAAGGCGGAGCGCGCCGCAAAGGTCGAAGCATCGCGTGTCGAGGCGGCACGCATTGAGGCGCCCGCCATCGATGCATGGAAGATCTACGTCGACGAGCGCGCCGGCCGCTGGAGCGCGATTCACCGCAAGTCGCACGACACCGCATCGAAGGAAGGAGGCTTGCCGCGGTTACGAGGCCGACGCACTGGCCAGGCTGAGACGACGCAGCCGGGCATCCTGCGGCCGCTGCTGCTGCTGCCGCTCGAGCAGATCGACCGCGACCGCGTGCGCGCCTGGTTGAAGGCGAACTCCCCATCCCGGCCCACACATGCCGCGCTGGCTTTCCGGCTGCTGCGCGCGTTCCTGAACTGGTGCGGCGATCGCCCCGAGTATCGCCACCTGGCGCACGTGGACGCCTGCTCGTCGAGACTGTCGCGCGACGAACTGCCGAAGCGCGCCGCCCGCGACGACTGCTTGCAGCGGGAGCAGCTCCCGGCGTGGTTCGCCGCCGTGCGGCAGATCCCGAATCCCGTCATTGCCGCCTATCTGCAGACTGTTCTGATCACTGGCGCCCGGCGTGAAGAGGTGGCCGGCATCCGTTGGGAGGACGTCGACTTCACTTGGCGAGCGCTGACCATCAAGGACAAGGTCGACGGCGAGCGCACGATCCCGTTGACGCCCTACGTCGCGTCGATGCTGGTGGCACTGCCCCGCCGGAATGAATGGGTGTTCAGCAGCCCCGCTGCGGCATCTGGCAGGCTGCAGGAGCCGCGCATCATGCACAACAGAGCATTGACCGCCGCCGGCCTGCCCGCGTTGAGCATTCATGGCCTGCGGCGTTCCTTCGGCACCCTGGCCGAGTGGGTGGAGTGTCCCGCCGGAGTCGCTGCGCAGATCATGGGCCACAAGCCATCGGCGACCGTCGAGAAGCACTACCGCGTGCGGCCGCTGGATCTGCTGCGCATGTGGCATACGAAGATTGAAGGCTGGATCCTCGCCGAAGCCGGCATCGATCAGCCCGCCGAAGCGCAGCCTCGCCTGCGCGTCGCATCGAGCAACCCCGCCGCCTGACGGCTTCAGGCAAGCGGGCAAGGCCAGCGTGCTAGCGCCGGCCGTGCCCTGACCACAACGTGAAAGGAGCTCACATCATGGCTACCCGCAATCGTACCACCGCCCGCCCGCCAGCACGCCCGGAGAAACCCGCCCTGGCATGCATCCATTTGCTGGACGATCGGCAAAGGCGCGTCATCCAACGGGCATTCGCGATCCTGGAGCAGAGCGCCACCTACCGCTCTGAGGCGCTGCTCGACCCGGCGTCTGTTCGTGCCTATCTTGCACTCAAGTTTGCCGGCCTCGAGCGGGAGGAGGCTGTCGCCATTTGGCTGGACTCGCAAAACCGCGTCATCGCCTTTGACGTGCTTTCGACCGGCACGATCTGGCAAGCTGCCCTTTACCCGCGCGAGGTGGTCAAGACCGGCCTGCGCCACAACGCCGCCGCCATCATTCTGGCCCACAACCACCCGTCGGGAGAGCTGATGCCGAGTGCTGCCGACGAGCGCCTGACCGCCGACCTGCAGGCCGCGCTGAGCCTGGTCGAGATCCGCCTGCTGGATCACTTTATCGTCGGCGGCGGCGGCGCGATGACTTCCTTCGCCGAGATCGGCCTGTTGTGACCCCGAAACAAGTTTGACCTCAGTCTGCCGGCCCCTGCCCGCCGGCAGACTGAATAACCATACTGCCAACTGCGGACACTTTTTGCCTTAATTTTCCCCGCGCTACACCGCAGCATTGCGACGTTCCCCAACGCACCCCGTACCAAGGACGTCGCAATGAAGAATCGATCTGTCATCCCCGCCGCCATTCCGGCGACGCTTTCCACCGAAGAGGCTGCCCAAGCTCTCGGAGTTGCAGCTCAGACCCTGCGTAAGCAAATGTGCATCGCCGGCCACTATGCCGGGCTACGGCCGGTCAAGCTGCCAAACAGATTCCTGCGCTGGCCGGCTGACGACGTGCATCGCCTGCTGCGCGGCGAGGCGATCGCTGACAACAGCCAGGTTTCGTAGTGGGCGCCCGCGCCGCCTTGGTGCGCCTCGTCGGAGCGGCGCCGCCCGTGCTGGGCGCCGTGCTGGCCGGGATGGCGGACGATCACCGGCTGCTGGCGATTGACGAGGCCCTATCGAGCCGTGACCGCGAACTGATTCGTGTCGGCTTCGCCCTCAACGACGTTCGCATCTTGCTGAACCGCGGCGTTGACCCGCAGAAACTGCGCGCATCCCGATACCGCGGCATCGTGGCCGACGACGACCCCGACCCGCCGCCGCTCGACCCTGACCCACCGCCGGAGAACTGGCGCGACATCGCGACGATCGAGTGCTTGGACTCCCCGGCCGGCTGCCTGCCGCCGATCGAATCCTACAAAGACCTTGCCGCGCAGGATCGGGAACCGACCCCTGCTGACCCGCTGGCTGGCAAGCGCGAGGCCCTGGCCGCGTTCGTTGCTGGGGCGCCCATTCCGGCAGAGTTCACTTACCCCGCCCCGATCGGCGCCGACGAGTGGGAGCGCGCAGAGCTGGCGCCACCCTGCATCGTCGACAGGCTGCTTTGGGCAGATGTCGGCGTGCGCGTGGCGCCCGGCGGCATGGGAAAAACGACGCTCGAGGTGTTCGAGGCCGCGCACATCGTGCTCGGGCGGCCGCTTTTCGGGCTGCCAGTGCGGCGACCTGGGCCAGTGCTGATCATCACCGCGGAGGACTCCAGACAGATCCTCGTTGCCCGGCTACGCGAAATCTGCCAGGACCTCGAGCTGACCGCTGCCGAAGTTGCAATGGTCATGAATGGGGTTCGCATCGCCGACCTTTCGGCGGCACCGGCGAAGATCACCTGTGTCCTCGAGGATGTCGTCACGGTCAACCATCGCGTCGCCGAGATCATCGACGCCTGCCGGCCGCATCCGCCCGTGCTCGTGGTCTTCGACCCGGCGATTTCGTTCGGTGTCGGCGAGCGCCGGGTGAACGACGCAGAGCAGGCGCTTGTTGAGGCCGGCCGCCGGATCCGTGCTGCCTTGGGCTGCGCCGTCAAATTCATCCACCACAGCGGGCAGGTATCCGCCAGAGAGAAGCTGATCGACCAGTACGCCGGCCGCGGCGGCACCGCGTTTGCTGACGGCTGCCGCATGGTGCACGTCCTGCAATCGCTGACGGCCGACGAGTTCGCCAGGGAAACCGGCCGCACACTGGACGACGGCGAAACCGGGCTGATTCTCGCCCGCCCGAAACTGAGCTACTGCCCACCACAGCCGCCCCTGTTCCTGGTGCGCCGCGGCTACCTGTTCCGTGCCGTCGAGCCTGCCGGCCGCGACCCTGGCGCCGAGCTGGCGGCCGTCTGCAACCAAGTTGAGCAACTGATCGGCGAGGAACTGCGCGCCGGCAGGTATCCGACTCAACGCTCCCTTGAAGGGATGGCGAAGTCTTGCAACCTGACCCGCGACAACGTCCGGGATGCTGTTGCGAACCTCCGGGCGGCCGGGCGCATTGCGACGATGCAAGCACCTCGACCAGAAGGCCGGGGTGGCAGGCACGACTACTTGGGCCTGTTTGGTGCGCGGACGGCAAATCGCGCACCAAACGGCAAAAATGCCGAATGAATGCGTTTGGTGCGCGGTCGAATATGACGTTTTGCTGCGCCGCGGCCCTTAAGGGAAAACAAGTTCCGCGCACCAAAACGCGCGGACTTGTGTTCCCTGTCCCTTTGGTGCGCCGGCGAACCATCGCGCACCATCGCGCACCATCGCGCACCAAGCCTGTTGCCGATGGATACCGGCCAGGCTTCCCGAAGGCCAAAGGAGCCGAGGATTCGACCTTCGGCATTCATCGTCTTCGGCCAGCGATCTACCTTCCCCAGCACCGACCCTGACCGAGAACCGCCCCACACTCAACCGAGGACCCCACATGCTTACCGTAGCGGAAAACCAGACCCAGACCTTCGAGCTTCCGCCCGCCGGCGCCCATGCCGCCCGCTGCTCGAGAATCATCGACCTTGGAACTCAGAAATCGACCTTTGAAGGCGAGAGTCGATCGCAGCGAAAGGTGCTCATCACCTGGGAGCTCGCCGAACATCGCGGCGACGGCACCCCGTTCGTGATCTCCCGCCGTTTCGGCTTGTCGTTGAACGAGAAAGCCGCCCTGCGGCAATTCCTGGTCGCTTGGCGTGGCCGGCAGTTCACCGATGACGAGCTGCAGGCGTTCGACCTCCGCCGGCTGGCTGGAGCACCGTGCTTGCTCAACCTGGTGGCCGTCGAGCGAAACGGCAAGGAGTATCGCAACGTCGTTGCCGTGTCGCCCCTGCCGCGCGGCATGGTGGCGCCCGGCCTGGTGGCCGATCCGATCGTGTTCGAGATCGAAGACGAGCGCGCGGAGAGCATCCTCGAGCAGCTTTCCGAGGGGCTGCAGGCAACGATCACCGCCAGCCCCGAATGGCAGGCACGCAAGGCGCCGCCGGGCGCCATTCTCGCCGACCTTGACGACGACATCCCGTTCTGAGGACATACCATGCGCATTTACCTCGACATCGAGACTCTGCCGAGCATGGCGCCCGGCGCCATCGAGCAAGTCCGTGCAACCATCCGCCCGCCGGCGAACTACAAGAAACCCGAGACGATCGCCGCCTGGTGGGCAGACGAAGGCGAAGCGGCCGTTGACCGCGCCTGGCGCCGGCAAGCCCTCGATGCGGCTTTCGGCGAACTGTGCGCTGTCGGGTTCGCCGACGACGACAGCGAGCCCGCTTCCCTGGTGCGCGAGCCGAATGAACCGGAGCACCACTTCCTGCAGCGCGCGCTGGCTGGCGTGCAAGCGCTGGTCGATCAGTGGTCCGCAGTCGACGCAGGCGGGAACCCCTGGCCGGCAGGAGATCCGTTCTTCGTCGCGCACAACGCGCCCTTCGACCTGGGGTTTCTGCAGCGACGCTGCTGGGTCCATGGCATCCGGGCGCCGTTCCCGCTGCCTGTGTCTGGCCGATCCGGCCGCGACTTCGGCGACAGCATGGCGCTTTGGACCGGCAGCCCTCGGGAGTGCATCAGCCTGGATCTGCTCTGCCGCACCCTCGGCATTCCTTCGCCGAAAGCACACGGCGACGGCGGCGACGTGCTGGGCTGGTGGCAGGCTGGCGACCTCGAGCGCATCCGCCAGTACAACGCGGACGACGTGCGCGCCGGGCGCGCCTGCTGGCACCGCCTGACCTTCTGGGATCATGCGGCATGAGCGGCGAGTTGGTAGTCGGCATCGACCCCGGCCTGAGTGGCGCCATCGCCGCGCTGAACCGCGAGGGCGCAATCGTCGCCCTCGCCGACACGCCAGTGCTCCACGTGGCGGGCAGCCGCCGCGTGCTCTCCCTCGCAGCGCTCTCGCACCTGCTGCGCGGCATCGACCCTTCGCGCGCGCTGCTCGAGCGCCAGTCCGCCAGGCCGGGCGAGGGCGTGGTCTCGAGCTTCACCACCGGCCGCGGGTTCGGCGAATTGCTCGGCGTCCTCGCGGCACTCGGCATCCCGCATGATGACATCCTGCCGCAGTCCTGGCGCCGCATCATCGGCCTGCCGCCCGGCAGCGACAAGGACGCATCCCGTCTGCTGGCCATTCGATCATGGCCGGAAGCCAGGCAAGACCTGAAGCTGGCGAAGCATCACGGCCGCGCCGAGGCGCTGCTGATCGCCGAGGTTGCCCGGCGCCGGCACTTCATCGGCGACCGCGTGCCTCTGCGGGTCCTTCCTGCTCGCCTGCTCACGGGTAATGCGAGCTGCGACATGACGCCAGGGAATGCCTCAGACATAAGGGCAACATGCACTGCGCATACCGGCTGCGAAGCGCATGGCATACCGCGCTGCGGCATCTGCAAACCCTGTGCCAGCAAGGCCGATGCACCCACGTAGCCCTGCCGCGCCTGTTGCGGCAAACTTTGTGCTTGTCGTTGCCCGCGTCATTGTGCAACGCGGCTTCATAGATGATGCCTCAGCCTGCTGAAAGCGCCGTTGTCGCGCGTCTGGCGGCGATGGAGGACCGGCTGCAGCAGTTCGCCATCGAGCTGGCGGCAGAGCGCGAGGCGCGCCGTTTGCTCGAACTGCGCGTCTGCCGGCTGGTCGAGCAGCGATCTGCCGGCGAGGTTCGCAAGCTGGCGCTGCGCCGCGAGATTCGCCAGGCGGCAGACTGCATCGGTGCCCGAAGCACGACGACCGCCAAGCGCCTGAGTGCGCTGCTGCGCGGCCAGGAGCAACCCGCCGGCGATCTGGACGTGCTCGTCGCCCGGCTGCGACAGCGCGCCGACCCGCGTTGCCCGACCGCCTGGCGCTCGCTGTGGGAGGCGATGCGGGCTGGCGTTGCGGAATTTGCAGACTGATAACAGCACGTCCGGCGATGGGCGCACAGTGCGGACTCCCATTCACGAACCTCGGAGAACCACCGCACATGAACCCCCCCGCCCCAAACCTCGATCGGATGTTGGCCCTCGGCGGCGAGATGGCCGGCATCCGCGGCAAGCGCATCGCCCTGACGATGTTCGCGGCCGGCCGGAGCGAGCGCGACTTGCTCGACGCCCTGAGCGAGCAGCCGAAGACCGGCACCGCGCGCCGTGACGTCCGCCCTGGCGCCGCCCTGATGGCGACCTCGCCTGCAATCCCGCTGGAGGTCCGGCAATGAAGATCCTGAACGACCGCGACGCCCGCGCCACCGAGCTGCGCGCACTCGCTGAAACGCTGCACGCGCATGACCTTGGCGTCGAGGCGATCGCCCGCGGCTGGCACCGCGACGAACTCCTGCGCCGCATCCTCGATCGGCAGCGGGAAAAGCCGCTGATCGACCTGGCGAACGCGACCTTCGGCGGTGATGCGCGCGACCTCAGCGGCTACTCGATCACGCGTGCCTGCCGCGCGCAGTACGTGCGCTCCTGGCGGGATGCCGGACTCGAGCAGGCAGTTTCGGACTCGATCACGACGCGAAGCGGCCGGGCGCCGAATGGAAGCTGGGTCCCGCTGTCGCTGGCGACCCGTGATTTCAACGTCGGCACGGCGAACCAAGCTGGCAACACCGTTGGCGCTGATCGCGACCGCGACGGCCGCTGGACCCGCGACCCGCTGCGCGCGCTGAGTGGCTGCCTGAGCCTCGGCGCCAGCGTCCTCCCGAATCAAGACGCGACCCTGAGCCTGCCTTACTTCAGTTCGACCACGACGGCAAGCTGGCTGACTGAGGTGCAGGCGGCGACGGACGTTGCCGAGACGACAACCCAGGTTGAGTTCCCCCCGAAAAGATCGAGTGTCGTCTTCGTGATGTCGCGACAGGCCTTGTTCGCTGCGCAGCCGGCCCTCGACCGGCTGATCGTTCGGCATCTGACCGCCGCCCTGATGGCTCGGCTCGATGATGGCATGCTCAATGGATCGGGCAGCGGTGCCGAGCCGCGGGGTTTGCGCAACACGACTGGCATCGGTACGGTCGTCGGCGGCACGGACGGCGCTCAACTCGCCTGGTCGCACTTGGTCGACCTGGAGGCCGCGCCGACTGCGGCCAACGCCCCTGAGGCTGCCGCCGGCTGGTTGCTCAACGGTGCGACGAGAAAATGGCTGCGCAAGACTGCGCGCGGATCCGGCCTGGACTTCATCCTGCCGGCCGACATGCGCCTGCTTGGCTATCCGGCCGCCGTGTCGAACAACGTGCCGTCGAACCTGACGAAAGGCTCGGCCAACGGCGTTTGCAGCAGCGTGCTCTATGGCTCCGACTGGAGCGCCCTGGCTGCCGTGTTCTACGGCCCCGCCGCGATAGACCTCGTCGTCGACAGAATCACCCTCGCCGATGTCGGCAAGGTGCGCATTGTTGCGTCGATCTACGTCGGCGCCGGCTGCCTGTCGCCCGGGTGCTTTGCCAAGATGGACGACGCGCTGACCGCCTGAACTCTGACTTCCACGTGGTCGCCCCGCCGGGCGAGAGAGCGCCCCATAGCCCGGCGGCAGGAAGCATTCCGACCCATGGGTGCGCACGCAGTGTCGGCGCCAAGCCTCGGAAAGGCCGCGCCGGCCGGCGGCTGGCGACCCCGCGCGAGCGGGTGGAAGCCGCCAACCTTACCTTCTGCTTCCCCCGTGCCGACTTGGCTACATGGTGGCTACATGACGGCTAGAAAGCAAAATCCACAGCCTACAAGCTACTCCAACATCTTAATTTTATTGGTGCCCCCACTCGGAATCGAACCAAGACCTGATGATTACAAATCAACTGCACGACCTTCATGCTACGGGGGCCCAACAGGACTGCGCGGCGGATTATACCGGAGCAGAGCGCGGTCACACCATCTGACGATGCCTTCTGCACCGTTCGGCCACCCTGGGCCATTTGCCTGCGCCACCGCCAGGAGCTGTGGAGGGGACGACACGGCATGGCAATCGTGCCGCAGCCGCACTGACCGGCAGCATCGAAGCTTGGCCGGGCGAGCGTCGGCTCCGTCTGCGCCCGCTCGCGCCACTGGCCTCAGGCACGCAAGGCCGGGCGGGCCCGGCACGACAGCCCGCCGGCGAGCGGCCTCACGCTCGTATCCGGGCCTACCAGAACTTCCACCACCATTTCTTTTTCTTCATCGTTCGTTCAACGTCTTTGCTCCAGTGCGCGTACGCGGCCAGCCCCACCTTCTCGAAGTGCGCACCGAAACGCTTGTCGCTGTCGTTGATGTGCTGGATCAGCCAGTTGCGCAGGAAGTGAAGCAGCTCGAAACTGATCGCGGCATTTTCCGTGTCCAGCTTGTTCTGCAACGCCTCGACCTGATGCATCAGGTCCTGGTGTTGCTGCTTGTGGATCTCGAGACCCGGGTAATGCGTCAGCCGCATCAGGCTTTCTTCGAGCAGGAAGTGGGTGCGGGTGTATTCGGCCAGACGGCCAAGGATCTCCCGCGAGGTCGCCTTGCCGTGATGCTCGCGGATCGCCCGGTGCAGGTCGTTGAGAAGGCTGACGAGCACCTTGTGCTGCTCGTCAACTTCCTGGATGTTGACACTGAACTCGTCGGACCACTGGATCAAATCTCTCGCACTCATGCGCTGACCTCAGGACGTGGTTGTCATGGACGCACAAGCGTACGCGGACGAGAGCGAGAGGTTTTGACATCGATCAATCATTCGTTCCGCGACGATCGCCCTGGACGAGCGAACGGGCGATCGGCATGCCGATGCCGACCGCCCACAACCGCTCGCTGTGGCAGGAAGCTGCTTGCCAATGCCGCACCCCGGCCGTCGCAGGCAAATCCCGGTGCTTCCCGGTATCCCGCCGCCGCTGCTAGAATGCCGTGACCACGTTTCGGTGCGAGATCATGGCCAACCCGTCCAACCCTTCGGAGATTGCCCGCGAGGCGCTGCGTTTGCTGGCGGTTCGCCGGCTGCAGCCGTCGCCCGACAACTACCGCGCGCTGTACCACGAGATTGCTGGATCACAGCCGGCCGAAGCGTTGCCCCAGCGCGAGTTCAAGGCGCTGCTGGCGTCACTGCCGCAGGAGACGCTGGCGCAGCAGCGGCTGGCGCGGCGGCTGGAGCAGGCGTTCGCGGCGAGCAACTGGCAGCAACTTGGCGTCGGCCTGTCCGACCTGGTGCGACAGCTCGGCAAGGAGCAGGAACTGCCCTGGAACGAACTGTTTGGCGACTTTCTGCGCGAGTGGGAGAACAAGCAGGCCGGACTCACCGTCGCCCGCAAGCGCGAAGCGCTGGAACGCGTTCTGGCGGGCGGTTCGAGCGGCGGCGAAGTGCTGTTCGGACGGCTGCAGGGCCTGGTGAAGTCGTGGTCTGCCGCCGGCCCGGCGGGCGGGGATATCCCGCTGCTGGCGTCCGAAGCGGTCGAAGCCGGCTCGATCGGGCTCCAGGCCGCGGGCGAAGGCGCGGCAACAGCGAGGGACGACGGCAGCGACCCGTCGGCACAGCTGCGCGACCTCTTCGCCCACCTCCTGGAAGCGCTCATTGGCTCACAGCTCGCCAGCGAACCGGATCTCGCCGCCGATGCCCGCGCCCTGGTCCACAAGGTACGCACCGCCACCTCGCGCAGCGCCCTCGACGACCTGCTCGCCGGGATCAAGCGCTTCGCGTTTCGTCTCGAGCTGCTGGCCGAGGATCGGGCGGAACTGCGTGCCGGTCTGCTGAAGCTGCTGCAGCTGCTGATCGAGAACGTCGGCGAACTCGTCGTCGAGGACCACTGGCTGCGCGGACAGATCGACATCGTCCGCGACATCGTCGCCGGTCCGCTGAACGTCCGTTCGATCGAGGATGCAGAGAGCCGGCTGAAGGAAGTGATCTTCAAGCAAAGCCAGCTCAAGCACAGCCTCACTGAGGCGCGGGAGAACCTGAAGCAGATGCTGGCGGGCTTTGTCGACCACCTGGCCGAGTTCGCCGATTCGACATCGGACTACCACGACAAGATCGAGGCATGCGCGGCGAAGATCAACCAGGCCGACGACATCACACAGCTCGAGGAGGTGCTCGCGGAAGTGATCCGCGAAACGAAGATCATCCAGCTCAACGCGCAACGCTCGCGCGATGACCTGCGCGCCGCCCGCGAGCGGGTTGGCGAAACCGAGCGGCGGATCGCCGAGCTGCAGCAGGAACTGGAGCGGGCAAGCACTCTGGTGCGCCATGACCAGCTTACCGGTGCGCTGAACCGGCGCGGGCTCGAGGAGGCCTTCGAGAAGGAAGTGGGGCGGGCGCGACGGCGTCAGTCGACGCTTTGCGTCGCGCTGCTGGACATCGACAACTTCAAGAGGCTCAACGATTCACTCGGCCACGATGCCGGCGATGCGGCGCTGATCCACCTGGCGACCGTGATTCGCGAAACGATGCGGCCGCAGGACACGGTGGCCCGCTTCGGTGGGGAAGAGTTCATCATCGTGCTGCCCGAGACGCCGGTCGAAGATGCGCAGACGGCCATCGTCCGCCTGCAACGCGAGTTGACCCGGCGCATCTTCCTGCACAACAACAATCGCCAGTTGATCACCTTCAGCGCGGGCGTCACCGAGGTCCGGCCCGGCGACACCCAGGCATCGGCAACCAAGCGGGCAGACGAGGCGATGTACGCGGCCAAGCAGGCGGGGAAGAATCGCGTCCTGGTCGGCTGAAGGCTGGCGAGGAAGCAGACGCGCGCTGGCGTCAGCCTTGGCTCGCCGCGACGACCGGCCTGTTTGCCAGTTGCCTGAGAACCTCGCCGGCGGCGAGGAAGCCGAACGAAGCGGTGACACAGACGGCCGAGCCGAAGCCCGCACAACCGAGGCCGCTCAGTGTCTGCGGCGGGGCGCAGGCACCGGCCCGCGTCGGCTGGCGCAGGGGCTCGCTGGAAAACACCGCGGGAACTCCGAACTTCTTCTTCGCTTCGCGCGGAAATCCGTAGTCGCGGCGCAGCAGCGACCGCACGCGGGCGAGCAGCGGATCCTGGATCGTGCAGGCGAGGTCGACCACCTGGATGCGACTGGCGTCGATCTGGCCGCCGGCGCCACCAGCGGTGACCAACGGCAACCCGCGGCGCTTCGTCCAAGCGATCATCGCCGCCTTGGTGCGCACCTGATCGGTGGCGTCGATGACGTGCTCGACGCCGCCACCAAGCGTCGCTTCAAGGTTCTCCGGGGTGACGAAGTCCTCGATCTCATGCACCGTGCATTGCGGATTGATGGCGCGGATGCGTTCGGCCATCGCGCTCACCTTGGCCTTGCCGAATTCACCGTCGAGGGCATGCACCTGCCGGTTGACGTTCGATTCGGCGATCATGTCGAGATCGATCAGGGTGATCCGGCCAACACCAGAGCGGGCAAGCGCTTCGACTGCCCAGGATCCGACACCGCCAATACCGACGACGGCGACATGGGCGTCGCGGAAGGACAGCAGCGCGTCCTCGCCGTAAACTCGGGCAACACCGCCGAAGCGGCGGGCCGGGTCGCAGCTCTGCTGGCTCACCGGACCTCGAGGAGACGGCGCACCACCTGATTGAATGGGGCGATCCACTCGGCCGCAAACTGCCGGTCGCAGGCGTTGATTTCGGCGATTGCCAGCAACAGCGCGCGCTTCCTGCCACGCTCAGCGTGCTTCAGCATCACCGATTCGAAGGCGTCGACGATGCCGAGCAACCTCGCGCCGGGACAGATGCCGGCGGCTGGCAGCCCCCGCGGATAGCCCTTGCCATCCGGCATCTCGTGGTGCTGGACAACCATTTCGGCGGCCTCCGACCAGCCCGCCATCCTGGACAGGAGACCAGCCGCGTAGCCTGGATGGAGATGCAGCGCCTTTCTGTCTTGCGCCGTCATCCTGTCGGACTTGAGCCACACATCTTCGGCGAGGAACATCATCCCGATGTCGTGCATGTAGACGGCCGCTTCGAGTTGGCTGGGGTCGATGGCTTCACCCACCTCCTGATTTGTTTCCAGGGCCAGTCGCGCGAGGCGCTCGGTCCTCCCAGCGAAGCGCGGCGAGCGGTCGTCGAGCTGGCAGGCCAGCGACCGAAAGAAGGCCAGATCGTCGCGCGCCCGCTGCGGCGCGTCCGGGCCCGGAACGATCGGCTCACCGGCGACGGTGAGGCTGCTGCTGGCGAGCGGACGACAGCCGGTGAGCATTTCGATGACCGCCGCCATCCCCTCGTCGAGTTCGCTCGGCGCGAGCAGCGCCAGATCCTCGATCCCCTCCACCATCCGCTCTACCTGCAGATCGGCAACCCCCCGCCCTGCGGCGAGGCGGCTCATCGCGAGTTCCAGTCGATCGACCAGCAGCAACAGCAGTTCCGCCAGCTGGCTGGTAAACGCGACCTCGTTGCGGCGCACCCGCGCCAGCAGGGTCTCGATCGGGTGGACCATGGCAACCGCCAGGTGGATCCCGCAGATCGCAGCGTCCCCCTTGACATTGTGCAGCGAGCGGAACAGGCTGCCGAGCGCTTCGCGGTCGGCACTGGCAACCCGCAGGCGGGCGACGTCACGTTCAATTGCGTGCACGCAATCGCGCAGCGCGTCGATGAAATCCTGCAGGCCACCAGGATCGATCCGGCCCCAGTCTGCTGTTTGCTGTCGGTCCATGCAAGAAGCCCCTCGCCACGTGTTGGCGCAGAGTGTAACCGAAAGCCTCCGGCGCCGACTGGCCTGCCGTGCTCCCGGAGATTCAGACCGTGGTGTCGGCTAGCGGATCATCCGCAGGGGTTCTCGCCTCAAGGTGGACATCGCTCGCTCGCCAGCGACGCTAGCTGTTGCCATTGTCGAGAAAGCTGCGCAGCTTGTCGGAACGGGACGGGTGACGCAGCTTCCTGAGTGCCTTGGCCTCGATCTGACGAATGCGCTCGCGAGTCACGTCGAACTGCTTGCCCACTTCCTCGAGCGTGTGGTCGGTGTTCATTTCGATACCGAAGCGCATGCGCAGCACCTTGGCTTCACGCGGCGTCAAGGTATCGAGCACATCCTTGGTGATGAAGCGAAGGCTGGAATACAGGGCGGCCTCCGTCGGAGCAAGGGTTGCCTGGTCTTCGATGAAATCGCCCAGATGCGAGTCGTCGTCGTCGCCGATCGGCGTCTCCATCGAGATGGGTTCCTTGCTGATCTTCAGGATCTTGCGGATCTTCTCCTCCGGCATCTCCATCTTCTTCGCCAGGGTGGCCGGATCGGCCTCAAGTCCCGTTTCCTGCAGGATCTGCCGCGAAATGCGGTTCATCTTGTTGATCGTCTCGATCATGTGCACCGGGATGCGGATGGTCCGCGCCTGGTCAGCGATCGAGCGCGTGATCGCCTGCCGAATCCACCAAGTGGCATAGGTCGAGAACTTGTACCCACGCCGGTACTCGAACTTGTCCACCGCCTTCATCAGGCCGATGTTGCCTTCCTGGATGAGGTCGAGGAACTGCAGTCCGCGATTGGTGTACTTCTTGGCAATCGAGATCACCAGCCGCAGGTTGGCCTCGGTCATTTCGCGCTTGGCACGCCGCGCCTTGGCCTCGCCGGTGGACATCTGCTTGTTGATGTCCTTCAGCTCCCGCAGAGGAATTCCGATGCGCTCCTGCAGTGCGAGCAGTTTCCGCTGCTCCTCCTTGATGTTGGGAGCATTGCGCGCGAGGACCGCGGCGTAGGTCTTGTTGGCGGCCGCGATCTCGGCGTCGACCCAGTCGATGTTCAGTTCGTTGCCGGGGAAGACCTTGATGAAGTGAAGGCGCGGCATGCGCACGGTGTCGACGCAGATGCGCTGGATCTTGCGCTCGCAGGCGCGCGCTTCCTCCACCATGGCGCGCACCGAATCGCACAGCCGCTCGATGGTCTTCGAGGTGAAGCGGATCCCCATCATCTCTTCCGAGATCTGCTGCTGCAACCTGAGGTAAGCCCTGTCCTGCGATCCACGCCGGGGAAGGATCAGCTGCGCCTTGAGGTAGTGCCCGCGGATCAACTCCAGCCGTTCCAGGCCATCGGTCTTGAGCTTGAGCAGCGAGGCGGCGGCGGCTGCGCCCTCGATCGCCTCTGCGCTGTCCTCGTCATCCTCCTCGTCTACGGCGACCGCCTCCGCCAGTTCCTCCAGCGAGCCATCCGCCTCTGGGTCGATCAGGCCGTCGATCAGCTCATCGATGCGCATTTCGTCACGCGCGATCCTGTCGGCACAACCGATGATCTCCGCGATCGTCGTGGGGCAGGCGGAAATGGCCTGGATCATGTGCTTGAGGCCATCCTCGATGCGCTTGGCAATCTCGATCTCGCCCTCGCGCGTCAGCAGCTCGACCGATCCCATTTCGCGCATGTACATGCGCACCGGGTCCGTCGTCCGGCCAAACTCGGAGTCGACGGTTGACAGCGCCTGTTCGGCCTGCTCCTCGACATCGGCGTCGTCGGCAGCTGCCGCAGGGGTGGCATCGGACATCAGCAGCGTCTCGGCATCGGGCGCCTCGTCATAGACCTGGATGCCCATGTCGTTGAACGTGCTGATGATGCTCTCGATCTGCTCGGCATCAACCACGTCATCCGGAAGATGGTCGTTGATCTCCGCGTAGGTCAGAAAGCCGCGCTCCTTGCCGAGCTTGATCAGCGTCTTGAGACGCGTCCTCCTGGTCTCGTCGTCCACCGGCGCCGGCTGCGTTCCCGCCTGCGCCAGGAGATCTGCCGTCGCCTTGGCCTTAGCCGCCTTCGTCGTTACCGCCTTTTCCCTAACCATGACCAATTCCCGAATAGCGTAGACTGGAAAAACTCTACAGTTTATCACACACTAGCCGTCAGCGTTGCCGCGGACGCCGATGGCTTCCAGGTATCGTTGCTTTTCCTCGGCCGACAACCCGCCAACCCCGAGCCTGTGCACCTTCTCCTGCAGCAGCTGGAACGTGCGCCGGTGATCACCTTCGCGGAGTTTGCTGACGGCTCCGGCGAACTCGGCGTCAACCTCGTCTTCGGCAAAGGGCTGGTGCATTAGTTCAGCGGCAGCGGCGCGAAGAACTTCCTCGCATTCGCTGCCCTGCAGCCGCTCGAGCAATGCCGAGTACGGCAGATCGCCACCCGGAGTCGACCTGATGCTTTCGCACAGCATGCGCACGGCATTGGCCTCGGCCGAGCTGTCCGGCAGGAGCTCGACCGGCAGCCCTGACGCCAGTTTGGGCTTCTGCAGCAGCAGGCGCAGCAGTGGCCGCAGCAGCGATGGCGCCTGCCGCCGTACGCGTCCGGGAGCCGCCTGCACCGCCGGCCGCAGGTCACACAGATGCTCAACCTCCGCCTGCGAAAACCCGCTCAGTTCCGCCAGGCGCTTGACCAGTTGCAAGCGCAGCATGCTGGATTGCAGGCGAGCGAG
Source organism: Candidatus Accumulibacter similis (assembly GCA_013347225.1). Classification (NCBI taxonomy): domain Bacteria; kingdom Pseudomonadati; phylum Pseudomonadota; class Betaproteobacteria; genus Candidatus Accumulibacter; species Candidatus Accumulibacter similis. The sequence goes on from CP054595.1 coordinate 4,953,161, forward strand.
GAGCGGCTTCGCCTCGGCGATCAACTGGACCCGACCTTCCGCGCTGGCAAGATCGCAGCGCCCAGCGAGTTCACGCAGGAAGAACTCCGACAGCGGGGTGGCCTGGGTCGTCAGGGCACGAAACGCGTCGGCGCCTCGCTGTCGGACCAGGCTGTCTGGATCCTCTCCTTCCGGCAGGAAGACAAAGGCGATGCTCTTCGGTTCGGCAAGCACCTCCAGGCTGCCCTCGAGTGCGCGCCAGGCGGCCTTTCGCCCGGCGGCATCGCCGTCGAAGCAGAAAACGATACGATCGGCCTGGCGCAGCAGCTTCTGCACTTGCGTCACCGTGGTTGCCGTACCGAGGGTCGCGACCGAGTTCTCGACGCCGTGCTGCGCAAGCGCCACGACGTCGAGGTAGCCTTCGACGACGATCACCGTCCCCGCCTGGCGGATCGCAACGCGCGCCTGCGGCAGCCCAAAGACCTCACGGCCCTTTTCGAACAGCGGCGTTTCTGGCGAATTCAGGTATTTGGGCTCTCCCTGACCCAGTACCCGACCGCCGAACGCAATCACCTCGCCCTTCTGGTTGCAGATCGGAAACATCACGCGATCGCGGAAGCGGTCGTACAGACGCCCGCGCTCATCCTTGATCACGAGGCCGGCCATCTGCAACTCGGGGTTGGCATGGTCCTGGAAGACCCTGGCGAGATTCTGGCCCCCTTCCGCCGCATAGCCAATGCCGAATCGACGCGCGATCTCACCGCTGACACCGCGCTCCTTGAGATACCTGATTGCACGCTCGGAGCCCTTGAGCTGCTCGTAGTAGAACTTCGCGGCACGCGTCATGAGCTCGCTCAGCACCTGCAAATGCGGGCCGCCCCCGCTGGCCGCTGCACGCCCTTCGGGAACTTCCATGGCAGCGCGACCGGCAAGCTCGCGCACCGCATCGACAAAGCCGAGGCCGGCGTACTCGATCAGGAAGCCGATGGCGTTGCCGTGAGCGCCGCAACCGAAGCAATGGTAGAACTGCTTGCTCGGGCTGACTGTAAACGAGGGGGACTTCTCGTTGTGGAAGGGGCAGCATGCGACGTAGTTGGCACCTGCCTTCTTGAGCGGCACATGCTCGTCGATCAGGTCAACGAGGTCGACCCGATAGAGCAGTTCCTGAATGAACGACTCAGGAATCAACTGGCCTTCCCCATGCTTCGTCAGCCACCGCAAACCCGGAGAAGTGCCCGCCCGTTCCGGCCATCGCCGGCAATGCGGCGCGTTGCCGGCGACGCGTCTGCGAGCCGCGGCCCCCCGTGCACGACCGCCCAGCCCGCATGTCCAGCGGCCGCATAGGCATTGCGCCCCCCTGATCGCGCGCGCAGGGTGCCAGCACGACGAGACGAAGCCGACCGCGGTTGGCTGTCAAGCAAGCGTGCGCGCATTTCCGGGGCAACTCACCGCGCGGCATGGCCCACCGACAGGCAACGCGCGCCGGCAATCCCAAGGACATCCATACTGCCGCGCCTCCAGCGAATCCTTCAGGCCTGGTGGCGAGCGTGGGCAGCACGTCGAAACGGGCCCGCGCATCGATCGCGCCAGCAACGAAAACAGCCGCCCGTCGCAAGAAGGGCGGCGTTCGGTGCAGGAAAACTCGGGTCAGTAAAGCTTGGGCGGCAGGGTCTGGCTGCGCATCCGCTTGTGGTGACGTTTGACCGCCGCCGCAAGCTTCCGCTTGCGCTCCGCCGTGGGCTTTTCGTAGAACTCGCGAGCCCTCAGTTCGGTCAGGAGACCGGTTTTCTCAACGGTACGCTTGAAACGACGGATCGCAACTTCGAACGGCTCATTTTCCTTGACGCGAATGGCTGGCATCGACTCTTCCCAAGTTCAAAAAAATCCTAGACCTCAAACTAGTCGACCATTATAAGCATACTCGTCTCCAACTTCCAAGCAGAGACTCGGCCCCGCAGCCGGCCAAGGCGTTTCGGCGGGTCCGGCAGCGGTGCCCGGGGCGGGTCCGGAGGACGATGAGCTGGCGCTTGGGCCAACGAGAAGCAAGCGCGCACGTCATGGAACAGGTCGGCGCTCTCGTGAGCGATGCTCCGGATCCCGGCCCCCGCACGCGGTAAGCAGCCGACGCTGGATCATTGTGCCGGTTGCCGCTGAACGAACCCCCGCATCCGCCGGAAACATGGCCAGGTTCATTCGCCAACTGCGAATCTGCCGGCGTCAACCGCCACCATAGCAAGCCTCACATCTGGCAAGCGCAGCGTCCCACATTCGGCCCCGGCGAGTACGGCGGTCGCCAACCGCACCTTCCCCCGCGCCGGGAAGCCCGGGCACGCGCCTGGCGGAGCGGCAGCCCGGCCAGCTGCAGCCACGGTTGTTGCGCACGGCCGCTGGCGTCACCGGCGTCACGGTCTGCCTACCCCGTCGTCCCCGCCGTTCCGCCTCATGCTCACCGCTTCGCGAGCAGTTCCTGCAACGCCTGAATCAGCGAGGCGCACTGCGTGTCGCTACCGATCGTGATGCGCAGGTACTGTTCGATCCGCGGCAGCAGGAAGTGGCGAACGATGATGCCACGTTGCCGCAGCCGCGCCGCGAGTTCCCCGGCGTCGTGCTGCGGGTGACGCACGAAGATGAAGTTGGCGGCTGACGGCAGGACACTGAAGCCAAGCGCCAACAGGGCGCTGCGCAACTTTTCGCGACTGCGGATGACCGCCTGCCGGGTGCTCTCGAAGTGCTCCTCGTCGGCCATGGCAGCGACAGCACCGACAATCGCCAGGCGATCGAGCGGATAGGAGTTGAAGCTGTTCTTGACGCGCTCGAGTGCCTCGATCAGATCGCGCTGGCCGATGGCGTAGCCGACTCGCAGCCCGGCGAGCGAACGCGACTTGGACAGGGTGTGCACCACCAGCAGGTTGGCGTGGCGATTGACCAGGGCAATCGCCGAGGCGCCACCGAAGTCCACGTAGGCTTCATCGACGACGACCACCGATTGCTGCTGCCTGAGCAGCAGTTGCTCGATCGCCGCCAAGGGCAGCAGGCAGCCAGTCGGTGCATTCGGGTTCGGGAAGATGATGCCACCGTTCGCCACGTCGTAGTCGTCGACGCGGATCTGAAAGTCCTCGCTGAGCGGCACCGTCACGCAGGCGATTTCGTACAGCGCGCAATACACCGGGTAGAAACTGTAGGTGATGTCGGGGAAGAGGATCGGCAGCTCGTGCTTGAGCAGGGCCATGAAGGCCAGAGCCAGCACTTCGTCGGAGCCGTTGCCGACGAAGACCTGCTCCGTACCGATTCCAAACTCGCCGTAGCGGGTGGCGATTGCCGCGCGCAGCTGGTCGGCGTTCGGGTCCGGATAGAGCCGGAGCAGGCCACCGTCTGCAGCCAGCTCCCCGGCGATCGCTGCAACAACGCGCGGTGACGGTGGATAGGGATTTTCGTTGGTGTTCAGCTTGACGAGTTGCGGCAGCTTCGGTTGCTCGCCCGGAACGTATGGCGTCAGGCGATGAACGACGGGGCTCCAGTAGCGGCTCATGAAAGGCTGCTCGGTGTAGGTTCACGGGAAGCGTGAAATGGTATCATGCCCCCTGTCGATCAGCGGGCGGTTGCCGATGATCGCTGGTGCCCCTGAGCTTGACGCCGGGCGCCCCTGTTCACACCCGACATGCCTCAGGCAATGGTATCCCGATGCGGCAAGCAGAAGTCTCCAGGCACACGCTCGAAACCCGGGTCGATGTCCGGCTCGATCTCGATGGCAGCGGGCATGGGAATTTCGCCACCGGCGTGCCCTTCCTCGACCACATGCTCGAGCAGATCTCGCGGCACGGCCTGATCGACCTCGACATCGTTGCGAGTGGCGACCTGCACATCGATGCGCACCACACCGTTGAGGACATTGGCATCACACTGGGCCAGGCTCTGGCACGCGCGCTGGGAGACAAGCGCGGCCTGCGTCGCTACGGCCATGCCTACGTACCGCTCGACGAAGCCCTGTCACGAGCCGTCGTCGATCTCTCGGGTAGACCAGGCCTCTGCTTCCATGTCGCGTTTGCGCGGGCGATGATCGGTGGCTTCGACGTCGACCTGATCCATGAGTTCTTCCAGGGGCTGGCGAATCATGCCGCGCTGACCCTGCACATCGACAACCTGCGCGGCGACAACGCGCACCATCAGGCGGAAACGGTGTTCAAGGCTTTTGGTCGTGCGCTGCGGATGGCGGTGGAAGAAGATCCGCGAGCCGCTGGCAGCGTTCCGTCGACCAAAGGCACGCTGTGATGGCGAACGGCGCCCGACAGTCCGGTACCACCGTCGTCGTCGATTACGGCATGGGCAATCTGCGATCGGTGTGGCAGGCTCTGGTACACGTCGCCAATGGCCGTAAGGTGCTCGTTTCGGCCGATCCGGAAGTGGTGCTGGCCGCCGAACGCGTCGTCTTTCCCGGCCAGGGTGCGATGCCGGACTGCATGCGCGAGATTGACGAGCGTGGCCTGCGGGCGGCAATTCTTGATGCCGCCCGCAACAAGCCCTTTCTCGGCATCTGCATCGGCCAGCAGATGCTCTTCGAGCACAGCGAGGAGGGCGAGGTCCCGGGGCTCGGTGTCCTGCCGGGACGTGTCAGGCGCTTTCCGGCGGCCGCAATGGTCGACCCTGCCGGAATGCGGCTCAAGGTGCCGCACATGGGATGGAACGAGGTCTGGCAGAGAGGCGGCCACCCCCTGTGGCGGGGAATCGCCGACGGCGCCCGTTTCTATTTCGTGCACAGCTATTTCGTCGAACCCGAAGATGCATGCTGTGTCGCCGCCACGACCGATTATGGCATCCACTTTACCAGCGTGGTCGCACGGGATAACATCTTCGCTCTACAATGCCATCCGGAAAAGAGTTCGCCGGCCGGGCTCGTCATGCTGGCGAACTTTTTTGCCTGGAAACCCTGATCGAGCGTCCGTGTCTCATTTGTATAAACTCCCTTTCTTGTTTTCGCCATGCTGATCATTCCCGCGATCGACCTCAAGGATGGACAATGCGTCCGGCTCAAACAGGGTCTGATGGACCAAGTGACCATTTTCCCCAACTCGCCCCGCACGCAGGCGCGCCACTGGCTGTCGCAGGGCGCCCGTCGTCTGCACGTCGTCGATCTCGATGGCGCTTTCGCCGGCAAGCCGAAGAATGAACGGGCAATCAAGGAGATCGTCCAGGAAGTCGGCGACGACATCCCGGTGCAACTTGGCGGCGGTATCCGTGACCTCGACACCATCGAGCGCTGCCTTGACGACGGCGTCAGCTACGTCATCATCGGTACCGCCGCAGTCAAGAACCCGGGATTCCTGCACGATGCCTGCGGCGCCTTTCCCGGCCACATCATCGTCGGCCTGGACGCCCGGGACGGCAAGGTGGCTGTCGACGGCTGGTCCAAGATGACCGGGCACGATGTCATCGACCTCGCGCGCAAGTATGAGGACTACGGCGTCGAGGCGATCATCTACACCGACATCGGGCGCGACGGGATGCTGTCGGGGATCAACATCGAAGCGACGGTGAAACTGGCGCAGGCCCTGCTGATTCCCGTGATCGCCAGCGGCGGCCTGTCGAGCCTCGACGACATCCGGCGACTCTGCGCCGTCGAGGAGGAAGGGATCAGCGCGACGATCGCCGGCCGCGCGATCTACGATGGTTCGCTCGATTTTGCCTCGGCACAGGCGACCGCCGATCACGGTACGAAGACATGAGCAGCGCTGCCGTCGCCCGGTCTGCTGCGGCCGGTAGCTGACCTTGGGACTGGCCAAACGCATCATTCCCTGCCTTGACGTCACGGCCGGCCGCGTCGTCAAGGGCACCAACTTCGTTGATCTGCGCGACGCCGGCGACCCGGTGGAGATCGCCCGCCGCTACGACGAGCAGGGCGCCGACGAGGTGACCTTCCTCGACATCACGGCTTCCTCCGATCAGCGCGACATCATCCTGCATGTCGTCGAGGACTGTGCGGCACAGGTCTTCATTCCACTGACGGTCGGCGGTGGCGTACGTTCGGTGGCCGATGTCCGTCGCCTGCTGAATGCCGGTGCGGACAAGGTCAGCATCAACACGGCGGCGGTCGAGAATCCGGATCTGATTGCCGAAGCGTCGGCCAAGGTGGGCAACCAGTGCATCGTCGTCGCGATCGATGCCAAACAGTCCGCGCCAGGAGTCTGGCAGGTCTTCACGCATGGAGGCCGCCGCAACACCGGCATCGACGCCGTGCAATGGGCGCGGCGGGTGCAGGAACTTGGTGCCGGCGAGATCCTGCTCACCAGCATGGACCGTGACGGCACGCGCAACGGCTTCGATCTGCCGCTGACGCGCGCGGTCGCTGACGCCGTCGACATTCCCGTGATCGCCAGCGGCGGTGTCGGCAGTCTCGAGCATCTGGCCGCGGGGGTCTCGCAAGGGCACGCCGACGCCGTGCTGGCCGCGAGCATTTTCCACTTCGGCGAGTACACGGTGCGGCAAGCAAAGGACTACCTGCGCGCGCACGGCATCGAGGTGCGGCTGTGAGCGACCTGAACCCGGACGACCAGTGGCTCGACGCACTGAAATGGGATGCGCAGGGGATGATTCCGGCGATCGCGCAGGATGCCGTCAGTGGCCGTGTGCTGATGTTCGCCTTCATGAACCGGGAGTCGCTGCAGGCAACGGTTGACAGCGGGAGCGCGGTATACTGGTCGCGTTCGCGTCAGCGCCTGTGGCGCAAGGGCGAAGAGTCCGGCCACGTGCAGCGGGTGCGAGCGATTCGCGCTGACTGTGATGGTGACGTCCTGCTTCTGTCGATCGAGCAGCGGGGTGGCATTGCCTGCCATACCGGCCGCGAGAGCTGCTTTTTCCATCAACTTCAGGGGAATGCCTGGGTCGCGGTCGACCCCGTGCTCAAGGCCCCCGGGGACATATACGGCAAATGAACATGGATATGCTGCACCGGATCTCGGAAACGCTGCTCGAACGTCGCCGGGCAGACCCGGAAACCTCGTATACCGCACAGTTGATGTCCAAGGGTCCGGACTCGATCCTGAAGAAGATCGGCGAGGAATGTGCCGAGCTGATCATGGCTGGCAAGGAGGGCAACCGACTGCACGTAGTGTGGGAATCGGCCGACGTCCTGTACCACATCATGGTGCTGCTCGCCTTCCACGGCCTGTCAATCGAGGACGTGCTGCAGGAAATGCGGCGCCGCGAAGGCATCTCGGGAATCGACGAGAAGAAGTCGCGGAAAGGCTGAGCGATGGAGGACTGTCTTTTCTGCCGCATCGTCGCTGGGCGGATTCCGGCACGCAAGGTCTTCGAGGACGACGAGATCCTCGCCTTCCACGACATCAACCCGGCAAGGCCGGTGCACCTGCTGGTGATCCCGAAGCGCCACATCACTTCGCTGGCAACGGTCAGCGACGCCGACACCCGGGTTCTCGGACGCATGCTCGCGGTTGCCGACCGGCTGGCGACCGAGCAGGGCAGCCCGGACGGCTTTCGCGTGATCATCAATACGGGCCGCATCGGGCATCAGGAAGTGCAACATCTGCATGCCCACATCGTCGGCGGTCCAGAGCCAGTAGGGCCGATGCTCAAACGCATCTGACGACGCGTTCGACCGGCCGACGGCTCGCAGGCACAGGGTGGCGCTGCTCGCCGTGGATCAATCTTCACCCCATTGGAGGCCTGACATGGGTTCTTTCAGCATCTGGCACTGGTTGGTCGTCCTGATCATCGTTCTCCTGATCTTCGGCACCAAGAAGCTGCGCAATCTTGGCGCCGACCTCGGTGGCGCAGTGAAGGGATTCAAGGACGGGATCAAGGACGCGGCAGGCGAGGACAAGCCCGCCGAGCCGGCCGCCCCGGCTGCGCCGCCGCCACAGGTTGCCACCGGGCAGACGATCGAGGGCGAGATAAGGGAGAAGACCCGCAGCTAGAGCGGAGCGGACTGCGGCGGGCGGCAGCGATGGGGCGCCGGTCGCCCGCCCGCCTTGCCCCTGCCCCCGCCCCTTCGTGTCGCCAGCGCCCAGACGGATGAACGCACATGTTTGATATCGGCTTTTCCGAGTTGATGCTGATCGCCGTCGTCGCGCTGGTGGTGATCGGTCCCGAGCGGTTGCCGCGGGTCGCGCGCACCGCCGGGCACCTGCTCGGCCGGCTGCAGCGCTACGTCAGCGCCGTCAAGTCGGACATCAGCCGCGAAATGCAGCTCGAGGAACTGCGCCGCCTGCAGAGCGAGATTCAGGAGTCGGCGCGGAGCGTCGAGGACGGCCTCAGCAGCGAGATGCAGGCAGCGAAACAGGCGCTCACCGCGACGGCAGAAGCCGTCAACAGGGAGATCAAGGCACCGCCGGCGAGTGCCCCGGCGCCTTCGGTGGCGCACTCGCCGGTCGCTCCACCACTCCCGGGCGATCTCCCCGGAACGTCGGCCAGTCGCAGCGGGCCAGGGACGAGCGCCTGATCCGTCGATGAACCTGCCTGAAGATTCATTCCTCTCGCACCTCGTCGAACTGCGTGACCGCCTGATTCGGGCCCTGCTGGCGATCGGCATCGTCTTCCTCTGTCTCGCGCCTTGGGCGCAGGACATCTACGCCCTGCTTGCGCATCCCTTGCTGGCCAAGCTGCCGCAAGGAGGCCAGATGATTGCCACCGACGTCATCGGCGTCTTTCTCGTGCCGATGAAGGTGGCCTTGATGGTCGCGTTCCTGATCGCGTTGCCGTACGTCCTCTATCAGATCTGGGCCTTCGTCGCGCCCGGCCTTTATGCGCACGAGAAGCGCCTGGCGTTGCCGCTGGTCGGTGCCAGCGTCGTCCTCTTCTTCGTCGGCATGGCCTTCGCCTACTTTCTCGTGTTTCCGGCGGTGTTCGGCTTCATGGCCTCGGTGCAGCCCGAGGGTGTGGCCTGGATGACCGATATCGAGAAGTACCTCTCTTTCGTCCTCACGACCTTCATTGCCTTCGGAGTGACTTTCGAGGTACCGGTAGCCGTGCTCGTTCTGGTGCAGGCTGGCATCGTCGAGGTCGACAAGCTGCGCGAATGGCGTCCATACGTCATCGTCGGTGCTTTCGTTGTCGGGGCGATCTTCACGCCGCCGGACGTCATCTCGCAGTTGATGATGGCCATCCCGCTGTGCCTTCTCTTCGAACTCGGCCTGCTGCTCGCGCGTTTTGTCCACCGCCGGCCTGCCGCGCCGGCGCCGCGGGCGGACAACCCAGCAGCCACGGCGGCAAGCAACGAGAGCGTGGTGTGGCAGCCAGCATCCAATGGCGAAATGGATACGGTTGCCGGCAGCATCGACCGCGAGGAGCCGCCGGACCGCAAGCCGGAGGGCTGATCCAGGACGGCTGCCAGCAGGTTCTGGGCGCCCCGCTCCTCAGACCGGCGGTTCCCGCGCGGGCCCGGCGATCGTCTGGCGATGGCCGACCGGCGCGCCTTCGGCGAACAGCCACAGGCTCCCGTTCGGCATCGTCGTCCAGGTTTCGTTGTCGGTGAGCGGTACCGTGGCGATCACCGCGACCCGATCGTCGGGAGTCGTGACGGCGCTGAAGTCGATGCTCAAGTCCTGGTCGCGCAGGTGGGCGACGGCAAACGGTGCCTGGCGAACGATGAAGCTGAGTTGCGTCGAACAGTGTGCGAAAAGGCAGTCGCCATTCGACAGGAGGTAATTGCAGGCACCGCGAGCGCCGAGATCGAGCGTGAGGTGGTGCAGTTCGTCAAACAGGTCAGGCAGGGAGGGCGCCCGTCTGCCGAAGCGCAGCCGCAGCTGCTGCAGCAACCAGCAAAAGGCGCGCTCACTGTCGGTCTGGCCGACGGGGGTGAAGCTGCCGTCCAGAACGGGAGCAAAGTCGGGCAGGTTGCCGTTGTGGGCGAAGATCCAGTACCGCCCCCAGAGTTCACGCATGAACGGATGGGTATTCTCGAGCGCGACGATTCCCTGTGTTGCCTTGCGAATGTGCGCGATGACGTTCTTCGAGTGGATTGGATAGCTGCGCACGAGTTCGGCGACCGGAGAGACACTGGAAGGCTGCGGGTCGAGAAACACGCGCGTGCCGCGACCCTCGAAGAAGGCGATTCCCCAGCCGTCGGCGTGCACGTCGGTGGCACCACCACGGGCCTGGAAGCCGGCAAACGAGAAGCAGATGTCCGTCGGCACGTTGCAGTTCATGGCCAGCAGCTGGCACATCGCTTGCTCCTACTCGCGTGCAGGGCGCTGCGGCGTGCGTTTGCCGATGCGGATGCTGGTGTCGACGAAGCTGCTCTGGCGGCGCAATCTGAAGACCACCGTCTCGCCTGGCTTCTGACTGGCGATGAGGTCGAGCATTCCCTGTGGGTCCTTCACCAGACGGCCATCGACCGCGAGCAGGATGTCGCCGGGCTTGATGCCGCCCGCGTCGGCCGGGCTGCCGCGCAGCACGCCGGCAATCAGCGCGCCACTGGTGTCCGGCAAGCCGAACGACTCGGCGAGGTCGACGGTGATCTCCTGCGCCTCGACACCGATCCAGCCGCGCGTCACGCTGCCGGTGGCAATGATCTGTTCCATGACATTGCGCGCGAGCGAGATCGGAATCGCGAAACCGATGCCGAGCGAGCCGCCGGAGCGCGAGTAGATGGCGGTGTTGATGCCGATCAGGTTGCCCTGGCTGTCGACCAGCGCGCCGCCCGAATTGCCGGGGTTGATCGCGGCATCGGTCTGAATGAAGTTCTCGAAGGTATTGATGCCGAGATGCGATCGCCCGAGCGCCGAGATGATTCCCATCGTCACCGTCTGGCCGACACCAAAAGGATTGCCGATCGCAAGCGTGACGTCACCGACGGCAATGTCGTCCATTCTGCCTAGGGTGATTGCCGGCAGGGCCAGCTCGTGGCCATTTCGCGCGCTGATCTGCAGGACCGCCAGGTCGGACTCCGGATCGCTGCCAACCAGGCGGGCGTCAAGGCTGCGCCCGTCGCTGAGAGCGATCTCGATCTGATCGGCGCCCTCCACGACATGGAAATTCGTGAGAACATAGCCGCTCGAACTGACGATGACTCCCGAACCGAGGCCGGCGGTCTTCGGGCTTTCGCCGTCGGCGCCCTCGCCGAAGAAATGCCGGAAGACCGGGTCATCGAGCAGTGGATTGCGGCGGGCCCTGACCTTCTGCGAAGTGAAGATGTGAACCACCGACGGCAACGCCTTGTCGGCTGCCTCGCGAAACGAGGCGGGCCGTGCTGGCACGGCAGGTGCCGCCGATTCGCGCAGAGCGACGACGCTGGCCGCGACCGGCGATCCCCGGCCGATCCACTCCGGCTTCAGCGTACTGACGACGAAGAGAACGGCAAGACCAACCGTCACCGTTTGTGCAAAAATCAGCCAGAGCCTGCGCATGGGCGAAAAACCGGAGCCTTTGGATGAAACGCGAAGAATTGACCCGTTACCTGGAGGATCTGCTGGAGCCGGGGCGCTTCCGGGATTATTGCCCAAACGGCCTGCAAGTGGAAGGACGCCACGAGATCAGGCGCCTGGTCGCCGGTGTCAGCGCCACGCAGGCGCTGCTCGACGCCGCGGTCGAGCATGCCGCCGATGCCATTCTGGTCCATCATGGCTGGTTCTGGCGGGGCGAGGACGGCTGCGTGACGGGAATCCGCAAGACCCGCCTGCGGACGCTTCTGCTCCATGACATCAACCTCTACGCCTTCCACTTGCCGCTCGACAGCCATCAGGAACTGGGCAACAACGCGCAACTCGCGAAACGCCTCGACTGGATCGCCGACGGCCGTTTCGGCGAGCAGGAACTCGGCTGGCTCGGCCACCTGCCGGTGCCCCTGCCTGCCCGGCAGCTTGGCGAGCGCGTCGCGCTCGCGCTGCAGCGTCCTCCCCTGCTGCTCGGTGACGGCGAGCGTCTGGTGAGTCGCGTTGCCTGGTGCTCGGGCGCGGCGCCGGGGATGTTCGAAGCCGCGATCGCACTTGGCGCCGATCTCTATCTGACTGGCGAAGCGTCGGAGCCCAGCACGCATCTTGCACGCGAGTCGGGGGTAACCTATCTCGCCGCCGGCCACCATGCCAGCGAGCGGTATGGTGTCATGGCGCTGGCCGCACACCTCGGCGAACATTTCGCTCTCGACTGTCGCTTCGTAGACCTCGACAATCCTGTCTGAATCCGATGAGGAACAACCATGAGCTTTGTTTTCCCACCCCCGCCGCGCGTCACCCTGCCGGTGACCGGCAGCGATGCCCTGTTCCCGGTACGGCGTGTCTATTGCGTCGGGCGAAACTACGCCGATCACGCCATCGAGATGGGCGCCGACAGCCGCGAACCACCTTTCTTCTTCAGCAAGCCGGCCGATGCGCTGGTTGCCGGCGGCGGAGACGTGCCCTACCCGCCCCTGACCGGTGACCTGCAGCACGAAGTGGAACTGGTGGTTGCTCTCGCGGCCGGTGGTGAGCGGATTCCGGTGTCACAGGCACTGGACTGCGTCTTTGGCTATGCCGTCGGGCTCGACCTGACACGGCGCGATCTGCAACAGCGGGCGAAGGAAAAAGGTCATCCCTGGGACATGGCCAAGGGCTTCGACCACAGTGCGCCGATCGGCGCCATCACTCCACTGGCTACCAGCGGCCACCCGCTGCATGGAGCGATCCGGCTCAGGGTCAACGGTCAGCTGCGACAGGACGGGGACCTCGGGCAGATGTCATGGAAAGTGGCCGAGATCATCACCAATCTGTCGACCTATGTCCACCTGCAGGCGGGTGACCTGATTTTCACCGGCACCCCGGCCGGGGTATCGACGGTGACCCGCGGCGACCTGCTCGAGGCGACGGTGGCCGGCGTCGGCGAGCTGACGGTGAGGCTGGTCTGAGATGACGAACGAGCCGCAGGTCGCCGCCTGTCGGCACCGGCACGCTCGCTCGGGGCAACGTCGGCGACCCGCTGGACGGATCGGCCAGACCGCCGCGATGATTCCGATCCCACATCACGGAGAACGCTCATGAGCTTCCCTCGCATCCTGCCCGCCCTGCGTCGCGGTTCCTCCCGCTTCAGCTGCACGCTGGCCACGGCGCTGGTCGTCGTTGCAGGCAACGCGTCGGTCCTTGCCGAAGGAATCGAAGCGCCAACGAGGGGACAGACAGTCTATGTGCCGATCTACTCCGAGGTCAGGCACGGCAACGTCGCCGCCACCGGCAAGACCGACGTTACCCTGCTGTCGGTTCTGGTGAGTGTGCGCAACACCGATCCGCTCAATTCGATCCGCGTCATCTCGGCCAATTACTACAGCACCGAAGGCGTCCTTCTGCGCAACTCGCTGCCCGCTCCGCGGGTCATTCCGCCGTTCGGCACCCTCGAGCTGTTCGTCGAACAGCGCGAAAATCTGGGCGGCTCGGGTGCCAACTACGCGATCAAGTGGGACGCCACCGTACCCGTATCGCAGCCGACGATCGAGGCCCTGCATTCACGTTTCCAGGCGGGCTATTCGGTCGCTTTCATTTCCCGTGGTCGGGCAATTTCCGAGCCATGAGCCCCGTTCTCCGCGGCGCAGCCTGCCCGGGCGCGATCTGACCCGCACGGGCCCTGACCATGTCCGGCCGCGCGCAACCGATCAGGCTGACGGCAACGCCCGAGGACCAGCGAATCGCGCAGCTCGCCGCGGTCGCGATCGGCCTGTCACTCGTCGACGCGGCGATCCCGTTGCCGCTGCCGGGTGTCAAACCGGGCCTCGCCAACATCGTCACGCTGATCGTCCTGGCGCGTCACGGCTGGGCCGCCGCCGCCTGGGTCACCGGCCTGCGCGTTGTTGCCGGCAGCCTGTTGCTCGGGCACTTCCTGTCGCCGGGCTTCTTCATGAGCGTCAGCGGATCTGCGTGCAGCCTGATCGTCCTGGCGCTGGCTTGCCGCCTGCCGCGCCGCAGCTTTGGCCCGGTCAGCTGGAGCATCGTCGCGAGCTTCGCCCACATCGGTGGCCAGTTGTTGCTGGCGCGCCTGTGGCTGATCCCGCATGATGGGCTGTTCTACCTGGTGCCGCTCTTTGCTTGCGCTGCGCTGGTTTTCGGCATCATCAACGGCGTCATCGCCGCCCGCCTTGTGAGCGAGCCAGCAATGCCGCAGAACGGAGTGACCAGTGCCTGAAACCATCTGTCTCGCGCTCACCGGTGCCTCGGGCATGCCCTACGGGCTGCGCCTGCTCGAATGCCTGCTGACGGCGGGCTGCCGCGTGCAACTGGTCTACTCGCAGGTGGCGCAGATCGTCGCCCGCCAGGAAATGGGCATCGACCTGCCGGCCCGCGCCAGCGAGGCACGCACTCTGCTGCAGGAACGCCATCGCGGCCTGCCGGGACAACTCGAGGTCTTTGGCCGCGAGGAGTGGTTCGCGCCGCTCGCCAGCGGGTCGAACCCACCCGACGCGATGGTCGTCTGCCCTTGTTCGATGGGTACACTGGCGGCGATTGCCCAGGGACTGGCGAGCAAACTGATCGAGCGTGCCGCCGACGTCGTCCTCAAGGAAGGCCGCAAGCTGATCCTGGTGCCACGTGAGACGCCTCTGTCGACCATTCACCTCGAAAACATGCTGCGGCTGGCACGCGCCGGTGCCATCATCCTGCCACCCTGCCCCGGCTTCTACCAGAAGCCACAGGAGGTCGCCGACCTGGTCGACTTCGTCGTCGCCCGCATCCTCGATCAACTGCGCGTCCGGCACTCGCTGCAACCCCGCTGGGGCGATCCGGCGCCGGACCGGTGAGCCCTGCGGCGGGCGAAGCGGATCTGCCGCCCAGCGCCGGCGCGTCGACGCTGCTGGTGCTGGTATTCTGCGGCGCCGAGGTCTTTTCGATGGCCGGCTTCGCGCTGGTGCCGTCGCTGCTGCCGCGGCTGTCGCAGGACTGGTCCCTGTCGGCGACGGCTGCCGGCTGGCTGGGTGGCATCTTCTTTCTCGGGTACATCCTCGCCGTACCGCTGCTCGTGAGCCTCACCGACCGCGTTGACGCGCGCCGCATCTATCTCGCCAGCGCCGCGCTGAACGGGCTCGCCCTGGCGGGTTTCGCCCTCCTTGGCAACAGCTTCGTCGCCGCGCTGGGCTGGTGGTGGCTCGCCGGTCTGGCCCTGGCAGGGACCTACATGCCCGGACTGAAAGCGCTGACCGACCGGCTGCCGGCAGCGCGGCAGTCGCGTGGCACAGCCTTCTATACGGCCACTTTCGGCGTCGGCGCCGGTCTCTCGTACCTCTGGATCGAACTGACGCAGCGCCATCTGTCCTGGCCGCTGCTGTTTGCTCTGGCCGCTGCTGCCGCCGCCGTGGCGGTTCTGCTGGTCTCGCTCGGTGTGGCACCGGTCGCCAGCCGCCCGTCGCCCCACGATCGCGCCACACACTGGCGCCTGGTGCTCGGCGACCGGCGCGTCCTCGCGTTTTGCGGCGCGTACTTCGGTCACAACTGGGAGCTCTTCGGCTTTCGCGCCTGGCTCGTCGCGTGCCTCGTCTGGAACCATGGCCGACTCGCCGATCCCTGGACAGCGATGCCGGGGGTGGTGGCCGCGCTGGCGACCTTTCTCGCCGTTCCTGCGAGTGTCCTCGGCAACGAGGGCGCGCACCGCTGGGGGCGCAGCCGCTGGCTGCGGACCGTCATGCCTCTGTCCTGCGCGCTGGCGCTCGTCGTGGCTGGCGCAAGCGACCGTCCGGGGCATGTCCTGGTGCCGCTGCTGCTGCTCTACGCAGCGACCATGAACCTTGATTCGGCAGCGCTGACCGCCGGCCTGATCAGCGAGACGGCGAGCGACCGCCGTGGTACGGCTCTCGCTCTCTACTCGGCGATCGGCTTTGCCGGCGCCTGCATTGGTCCGCTGGTCTTCGGCATCGCGCTCGACGCCTGTGGCCGCGCCGATCCGGCCGGCTGGGCAGCCGGCTTCGTCAGCCTGGCGGTCGGCGTCGGTTTTGGCCGCTGGGCCATCGGCAGACACACGCAGGCGAGGGCAGCCAGCGGACGCTGACGGGCGCCCCGCTTTCTTGCCTTCGCTGACGAAGTCCTGCAGTATTGGCCCATGAGTCAAGGGACAGCGCATGCCATTGATCGCCGCCAGCGCAGGATGCTGCTGGTCTGGCTCGGTTGCCTGCTGCTGGCGGTGCTGCTGTTGCTCGCCTGTCAACTCTGGTCGAGCTATCACGAGCAGATGCGCGAGGCCGAGACGAAGACCCGCAATTACGCCGCGATCTTCGAAACCCGCCTCGACGCCACCCTGCGCCGGACCGATGCCGTTCTTCACGGAATGCTCCGACTGCTGCCCGCCGCGGCCATGCGCCTGCAGGCCGTCGACCGGCATGCGCGGCAAGTGGGGGACGAACTCGACCTGCGCCTGCTGAATTTCGACGAGCTCGTCGGCCTGCGGGTGTTCGATGCCGAAGGAAGGCTCCTCTACAGTTCCGACCGCGCGAGGACACCGCGTATTGAGGTGAGCGACCGCGACTACTTCATCGCACACCGGGACGACCCGCAGGCGGGGCTTTTCTTTTCCGAGGTGATCGATTCGCGAGCGACCGGCCGACCAAGCCTGATCGTCGCGCGCGCCCTGCGCGACGATCAGGGCGTCTTTCTCGGAGTGGTCAGCGCCGTGCTCGATCTCGCCCGCTATCAGGAGATCTTTCGCGCCGTCGATCTCGGCCAGCAGGGATCGATATCCTTCCGGCGCAGCGACGATCAGCGCCTGGTGGTCCGCTGGCCGCACATTCCGGGCGAGGTCAACAGGACGCTGTCGCCTGAACATCCCGTCCGTCAGCAGATGAGCCGCGGGGCAAGGAGCGGCACGCTGCACTTCGCGTCCCACACCGATGGCATCGAGCGCATCTACAGCTATCAGCAGCTCGAGCATTACCCTTTCTATTTCATCATCGGCGCCAGCCGTGACGAGCTTCTGACCGGCTGGCGAGAGCGGGCATTGGTCGTCGGCATGTCGGCTCTGCTGCTGCTCGCCTTGTTCGCCACCCTGCTGCTGCGCCTTTGGCAGAGCGAGACGCGCGAGGCGGCAGTCCTCGCCGACCTGATGCGCAGCGAGAGCCTGCAGCGCGCCAAGGGCGAGCGGCTCGCCGTATTCGAGCGGCTGGCGGAAAACGCCAGCCAGGGAATCGCCATGCTGCACGCGGACGGTGAGCTGAGCTACGCCAACCCGGCACTGCGCCGGATGCTGGACCTTCCCGACACGGCGGCTTGCGGCGACTACTCGCTGACCCGTTTCTGCAGCGCGGAGAATGCACACCGGCTGCAGCAGCTTGTCCTGCCCGCAACCGTCAGTGACGGCCAGTGGAGCGGGGAACTCGAATTGCTGTCGCTGCATGGTCGTTGCATCCCGGCTCTGCACACGCTCTTCGTGGTCCAGGGTGGCGACGGCGGGACGGCGATCGTTGCCGATCTGCTGGCCGATCTCAGCGAACGTCAGCGGATGGAGCAGCGCAATCGGCAGCTGCTGGCTGAAATGGAAACCCTCCTCAGCAATGCGCTCGTCGGCATCGTTCACCTGCGGCAGCGGCGAGTCGTTTCGTGCAACCGGCGGCTCGAGGAGATTTTCGGCTATCGGGCGGGTGAGTTGATCGGTGAATCGTCCGAGTGCTTTTACCCCAGCCACGATGTCTTCGTCAGGATCGGCGAGCGCGCCTACGCGGTGGCTGGCGAAGGGCGCGACTTCAATACCGAACTGACGCTCCGCCGCAAGGACGGCAGCCTGTTCTGGGGTGCGCTGACCGGCCGCGCGATCGATCCCAAGCGGCCACACGATGGCAGCATCTGGGTCTTCGCGGATATCTCCGAACGCCAGCAGGCGGAGGAGGAGTCGCGCAACCTCCTGCAGGCGGTCGAACAGAGTCCAGTCACCATCGTCATCACCAATCGTGACGGCGACATCGAGTACGTCAATCCGAGCTTCACCCGTGTGACTGGCTATTCCCGGCTCGAAGCCATTGGCCAGAACCCGCGCATCCTGAAGTCCGGCGATGTCTCGGGCGAGGTTTATGCGAGCTTGTGGCGGACGCTGCGCGAAGGCAAGGTGTGGACCGGACTGCTGCACAACAAACGCAAGAACGGCACGCTGTTCTGGGAGAGCGCTTCGATCGCGCCGGTTTTCGGCGATCACGGCGAGGTGACGCACTACCTGGCGGTCAAGGAGGACGTGACCGAGCGCCTGCTGGCCGAGAAGCAGCTGCGCGAAAGCGAGGAGGCGTTCCGGCGGCTCTTCGAAGACGCCAAGGATCCGCTGCTACTGCTCAAGGAGGGTGCCTTCATCGACTGCAACACGGCCACGCTGGAGCTGCTCGGGTACCCGTCCAAGGAGGAGCTTGTCGGCTGCAGTCCGGATGACATTTCGCCGCCCTATCAGCCGGATGGCCAGCCATCGAATGACAAGGCGCGAGCGATGATGGCCGCTGCGAGCCAGTTCGGCTATCACCGTTTCGAGTGGACGCACCAGCGCCGCGAAGGCAGCGCGGTCCTGGTCGAAGTCACCCTGACACCGATCACGCTGCGCGGCGAGGTGATCCTGCACACCCTCTGGCGCGACATCAGCGAGCGACGCCTGACCGAGAAACGCCTGCGCCTGCTGGCAGCGGTGTTCGAGAACAGCGCCGAGGCGATCATGGTCAGCGACCGTGACAACCGCATCGTCGAGGTCAACGCCGCGTTCTCCAGGCTCACCGGCTACGGCGCCGACGAGGTTCGCGGCAACGACCCGCGCCTCCTGTCGTCGGGACGCGCGTCGGCGGACGAGTACCGCGGCATGTGGCAGGCGATCACCAGCAGCGGCCACTGGCAGGGCGAAATCTGGGATCGGCGCAAGGACGGCACGGTGTATCCGAAGTGGCTGTCGATCTCGACGATTCGTGGCGTTGACGGCAGCGTCGAGAATTACATCGGCAGCTTCGTCGACATCTCCGAGCGCAAGGCTGCCGAGGAACGGATCCGGCACTTGGCGCACTTCGATACCCTGACCCAGCTGCCCAACCGCTCCAATCTGCAGGGCCGCCTCGAGCAGGCGCTGGCTGCAGCACGGCGCGAAGGCGCGAATTGCCCGCTGGCAGTCATGTTCCTTGACCTCGATCGTTTCAAGAACATCAACGATACGCTCGGCCATCACGTGGGCGATGCGCTGCTGCTAGAAGTGTCGCAGCGCCTGACGGGGAGTGTCCGCGCCAGTGACATCGTCGCCCGACTGGGTGGCGACGAGTTTGTCGTCGTGCTGTCGCGCGCCGACGCCCTGGCTGCCGAACGCGTTGCGATGAAGATTCTGCACGCATTGTCGCAGCCGTACCAGATCGACGGGCAGGGCATGCACACGACCTCGAGCATCGGCATCGCCGTCTTCCCTGGTGATGGCGACACGGTCGAGGTGCTGATGCGCAATGCGGACGCAGCGATGTATCACGCCAAGTCCGCGGGACGCAACAACGTCCAGTTCTTTACCGCCAGCATGAACCAGGCTGCCAGGGACCGGCGGCAGCTCGAAGAGGATCTGCACCTGGCGCTGCAGATGAATCAGTTCGTTCTCCACTATCAGCCACAGGTCGATTCGCGGCGCCGGATCTTCGGTGCCGAGGTTCTGCTGCGCTGGCAGCATCCACAGCATGGTCTGGTGCCACCCGGGAAGTTCATCCCGCTGGCCGAGGATACCGGCCTGATCGTCCCCATCGGCCAGTGGGTGCTGGCGAGCGCCTGCGCGCAGCTCGCCGCCTGGAGCGGTGACGGCCGTGCCGGCGAACTGCAGGTTGCGGTAAATGTCAGTGCACGCCAGTTCCGGCAGGCGGATTTCGTTGACCAGCTGCACGGGCTGCTGCAACGCAGCCGGGCCGACCCGACGCGGCTCAAGCTCGAGCTGACCGAGAGCCTGGTGCTCGACAATGTCGCCGACACGATAGCCAGAATGAACGCCATCAAGGAGCTCGGGGTGACCTTTTCGATGGACGACTTCGGCACCGGCTACTCCTCGCTGTCCTATCTGACCCGACTGCCACTCGATCAACTCAAGATCGACCGCGCCTTCGTCAACCGGTTGCCGGACAACCAGAGCGATGCCGTGATCGCGCAAACGATTGTCACGATGGGGCGCAGCCTCGGCCTGAAAGTGATTGCGGAGGGGGTGGAGACTGCAGCGCAGTGCGAGTTTCTCGATCGCCATGGCTGCCACGGCTACCAGGGCTTCATGTTCGGCCGCCCGGTACCGGTGGAGGAATTCAGGCAGTTGCTGGGCCACGCTGACGACTGACGGCGTGGGCGGCGACTGCTGCCGGGGCGCGCGAGCCGACGAGGACACGATGTGGCAACGAACTAGGAGACGGCGTCGCTGCGATCTTCAGGTGGGCGCAGGGACCGCAGCAGGCGCATGATCGGCGTCGGCAGCGCCGCCTCGGCGATCCGCTCCAGCGGCAGCCATTGCCAGCGATCCTCGCCTGCCGCGCGGCCAATGATCTGCACGTCAGCGCGCAGGATGGCGAGGGTCAAACGGAAGTGGGTGAAGCGGTGATTGATTGCGGGCAACTCGGTCGTCGCCAGCAGGCGGCAGCCGTGGCGCTGTGCCAGCGCGTCAGCCGACCCTGCCGCGAGTTCCGGCAGACTCAGCAGGCCACCCCAGATGCCGCTCGCCGGACGGCGCTCGAGCAGCACCTGGCGCCCGTCGGTGAGCATGATGACGCTTTCCCGGCGCTCCGGCAGCGGCTTCTTCGTCACCCTGCCAGGCAGCTCAGCCTGCCGCCCCTGCTGCTTCGCGCTGCACACCGATACCAGCGGACAGCGGTTGCAGGCGGGCTGGCGGTGGACGCACACCGTTGCTCCGAGATCCATCATCCCTTGCGTATAGGCTTCGATGTCGGTCGCCGGCAGCAGTGCTTCGGCGAGGACCCACATCCGGCGCCGATCGGCGGCGGGGGAAGTGCTGTCGTCGAGGGCAAAGCATCGCGCCAGAACCCGCCGCACATTGGCATCGAGGATGGCCGCACGGCGACCAAAGGCAAAGACGCTGATCGCGGCCGCTGTCGAGCGACCGATTCCCGGTAGGCGCGCGTTGATCTGCG
Source organism: Candidatus Accumulibacter similis (assembly GCA_013347225.1). Classification (NCBI taxonomy): domain Bacteria; kingdom Pseudomonadati; phylum Pseudomonadota; class Betaproteobacteria; genus Candidatus Accumulibacter; species Candidatus Accumulibacter similis. Next base: position 4,974,141 of record CP054595.1, read on the forward strand.
GGTCGCTGGAGAACTGGCCACCATGCAGCCGCACGACCGTCTGCGCGCAGCGGTGCAGGTTGCGCGCGCGGGCGTAGTAACCCAGGCCCGCCCACGCTTCCAGGACACTCGTCAACGGTGCCGCGGCGAGCGCCTCGAGAGTCGGAAAGCGAGCGCGGAAACGCTGATAGTAGGGAATCACCGAGCGCACCTGCGTCTGCTGCAACATGATCTCGGACAGCCAGACATGGTACGGGTCGCGCGTCTGCTGCCAGGGCAGATCGTGGCGCCCATTGGCCTTTTGCCAAGCCACCACCCGTGCGGCGAACCCGCTGCTGACGGCGACCGCGGCGTTCATCGGCGGCAGCATCGACGAGACGGCACAGCGGCCCGCGGCCTGCGCGGACGCCGCCAGCCGGCAGCCCTGGTCAGCATGCATTGCTCCGCCGCAGACCCACGCATCAGCGCCGTGTCGACAGCGGCCGACGACAAAGCCATAATGGACGTCCATTCCGTTCGTCAACGCAGCTTCTGCGGCGCACTCGGTCGAGGAAAGGGGCCGGGCAACAAGCGCATGACGACTGACCCCGGCCAGCCCGGCTGCCGTGTCGCATCTTGAAAGCCACCTCCTTGCCGAAGTCTCCCATCCTAGCATGCCGCCGCTGCGTCACCCGACCGCGTAATGCGTCCGCCGCTTGATACCCCGGAAGGCGTCGAACTCGGCGACCCCGTCGCGGCGCTCCTGCGTCCAGAGTCGGCATCTGATCCGTCCCTGACGTCGCGCGAGATGACCTGCCGAGCCTTTCGCGATGCGCTCGGCGGCTTTGCCACGGGAGTCACCGTCCTCACGACGCTGGCGCCCGATGGGCAGCCACTCGGGGTGACCATCAGCTCGTTCAACTCGGTGTCCCTGCGGCCACCGCTGATTCTCTGGAGCCTTGCCTGCGACTCGCCGCGCCTGGAGGCTTTTCGCCGCTCCCGGCATTATGCGGTGAACGTCCTTGCGGCGGACCAGGAATGGATTTCGGATCGCTTTGCGAGCCGGGATGCCGATCGTTTTTCGGGCCTGCACACCATTGCCGGAATGGGCGGCGTGCCCTTGCTCCAAGGGTGCGCCGCGTGCTTCGAGTGCAGCAGCGAGGCCCATTATCCGGGCGGTGACCACATCATCTTCATCGGCCGGGTCAGCCGTTTTTCGCGCAACGAACTGGCCGAACCGCTGATTTTCCACGGCGGACGCTACCGGGTTCTGAGCAACGCTTCCTGAGCACCGCGGCTGCAGTCGGCACGACGCTGAACCGCCTAGTACCTGCGGCCATGGCGCCGGCAATGACGCGGCGAAGTCGGGCGAAAGCCGGCGATTATCATTGCTTCCGCGCGACCGCCTGCGCCCATGGGCGGCAAACACGACGCCATGCCGGCCGCCGACCACAGGCGGCGGCATCTGGGGACGAATGCGCGTCGCCGACAGGTGTTTCGCCGCCGCTTGCGACGAATTCCACGATACGACCATGTGCCGCCCACTATCGTCGCCTGCCCGCTCCATTCCGTCAGACAATGTTTGCAATCATTCACCAGTCGTGTATAAATGCGACTTTCTCAAGGAGGAGTATATGGCTAGCTACAAGGAACTGCTTGCGCAAAGGGCACTGCTGGAAAAACAGATTGAAGAGGCGCGCCAAGCGGAGGTTTCCGATGCCATTGCGCAGGCAAGAAAACTGATTGCCGAGCATGGCCTGACTGCCGCCGACCTCGGTTTCAAGATCGCTGGCGCTGCGGCACCAGCCAAGGCAAAGGTCGCAGTGGCAGTCAAGTACCGTGGCCCCAACGGCGAGAGCTGGTCGGGTCGTGGCAAGGCCCCGAACTGGCTCACCAGTCTCGAGAGCGACGGCCGCCACCGCAACGAGTTTCTCGTCTAAGACTCCCGACAGCAGTTGCCGGACTCGTTGGTTGGCGCCTTCACTGGTCGTCGACCGTGGGTCCCAACTGCCTTCTGCGCCGGGCCGCTGGCAGCTGGCGCCTTCAGGGCAGGCAGCTGCCCTGAAGGCGATTATCCGGACACCGGTCGCAAGCGGTTGCCGTCCGCTGGCAATGGCAATAGCGGATTTCCCCTTGACGACAAGGAGCCGGAAAAATGAACGTCCTGGTGACGGGGGGCTGCGGCTATATCGGCTCGCATGCCTGTGTTGCACTGATTCTCGCCGGCCACGAGGTCAGCGTGATTGACGACCTGTCGAACAGCCGGGTCGAGGTTCTCGACCGAGTGGCGGCAATAGCCGGTCGCAGGCCATCCTTCTTTCAGGGTGATGTGCGCGATCAGAACCTCCTGCGACGGGCTTTTGCCAATGGCCAGATTGCTGCCGTCTTCCATTTTGCAGGTCTCAAGGCCGTTGGCGAATCCGTCGCACAACCGCTGCGCTATTATGACTGCAACGTTGGTGGAGCGATTTCCCTTTGCCACGCCATGACCGAGGCCAGGGTGAGAACCCTGATCTTCAGCTCGTCGGCTACCGTCTATGGCGATCCCGCTTCAGTGCCGATCAGCGAGGGTTTTCCGCGTTCGGCGACCAATCCCTATGGTGCCAGCAAGCTGATGATCGAAGACATCCTCGCGGACCTGTGCGCTGCCGACGCAGACTGGCGGGTTGCTCGGCTGCGCTACTTCAACCCGGTTGGGGCGCACGAGAGCGGCCTGATCGGCGAGGCACCCAACGGCGTTCCCAATAACCTGATGCCTTATGTGGCGCAGGTCGCACAAGGAGTCCGACCCTACCTGAACGTGTTCGGCAGTGATTACCCGACGGCCGACGGGACCGGGGTCAGGGATTACATCCATGTGATGGACCTGGTCGACGGACACGTCGCGGCACTCGATTATCTGTGTGAGCATAAGGGGCTGCTGACGGTGAATCTCGGTACCGGCTGTGGTTACTCGGTACTCGACATGGTGCGTGCCTTCGAGTCGGCGAGCGGTCGACCGGTTCCCTATGTCCTCGCCCCGCGCCGGCCCGGCGATGTCGCGTCGTGCTACGCCGATCCCGCCCTCGCCGCCAGCCTGCTCGGCTGGAAGGCGCGGCGCGGCATCGAGCAGATGTGCAGCGATGCCTGGCGCTGGCAGACATGCAGCGCTGTCGGCTGAAACAGGCAGATGGCGACATACGCCATCGGTGACATCCAGGGCTGCCTGGATTCGCTGCTGCTGCTGCTCGACAAGTGTCGCTTCGATCGCAGCCGGGACCGCTTGTGGCTCGTCGGCGACCTCGTCAATCGTGGCCCGCACTCCCTCGAAACGCTGCGTTTCGTGCGTGGTCTCGGTCCTGCTGCCACCACCGTGCTCGGCAACCATGACCTCTACCTGCTGATGGTGGCAGCGGGGCTGGGCCGACGCGGGAAGGGGGACACGCTCGGCGAGGTTCTTGCCGCACCGGACCGCGACGAACTGCTCGACTGGTTGCGACAGCAGGAGCTGTGCCACCTTGAGGACGGCTTCTGCCTGGTCCACGCCGGGCTGCTGCCGCAATGGACGACGGCAGCCGCGCGGGCGCTGGCGGCAGAGGTCGAGGCTGCGCTGCAGGGACCATCCTGTGACGAATTCCTGGCCAACCTGTGGGGCAGCGAGCCGCTTTGCTGGAGCGATGAGCTGCAGGGCTGGCCCCGCCTGCGGGTGATCGTCAACGCCATGACCCGCATGCGCTTCTGCTCGCTGAGCGGGGCGATGGACCTGAAGACCAAGGGAGAAGCAGCGGACGCACCCGCGGGTCACCTGCCGTGGTTTGACATCCCCGGGCGACGCAGCGCCGACGCCGTCCTGGTCATCGGCCACTGGTCGGCGCTCGGTCTGCGCATCGAGGACAAGCTGCTGGCGCTCGATTCCGGCTGTTTCTGGGGCCGTCACCTGAGTGCCGTTCGCCTGGAGGACCGTGCCGTCTTTCAGGTCGATTGCTCGACCAGCGAGGGTCAGGTCTGATCCAGAGCCGCTGCTGCAGCCACATCTGATTCCGGCAACCCGGGTGCTCTTGCCGACTCGTCACGGCGCCGCCATCGCGCATCCATGCCTGCTAGAATCGCCGACGAATTGCCGGGGAGAGACACATGCAGACAGCAAGGCAGCTCGCGCGGCGCCGCTGGCAGCAGATGCTGGCGCTGGTCGTGGGGATCGTGGTGGCGGTGGGCGGCTTGATGGCAATCGGGCACCTGACGGCTGGCGGCAGTGACGAGGCCGATGCCGGCGACACGCCGTTCGCCGTGATCGACGGCGCGCACCGCGAGCTGGATGGATCGCCGGCACTGGCAGTGTCCTTCAGCGTGCCGCTCGAGGCCAAGGGAGATCACGAGCGCTTCCTGCAGGTGCTCGAGATGCCGGCCGAGGCGAAGGCAGCTGCAGCCCGGGACGGCGAAGCGGACGGCGAGGACGGCGTCGGCGCGGCCACGGTCGCCGCGTCCGGCGAGAGCCGCCGCCTGGCCAATGGCGATTCGCTGCCCGGCGGCCAGCCGGTTGCCGGCGCCTGGGTGGTCGGCGACAACCCTCGCCTGCTCTTCTTCCCGCACATCAAGCCGCAGACCCGCTACGTGGTCCGCGTGCAACCCGGTTTGAAGGCACGCAATGGCAGCCAGCTCGACAGCGAGGTGCGTTTCTCGATTCTGACGGCGGCCGTTGCCCCGGCGTTCTACTTCGCCAGCCGTGGCATGGTCCTGCCGGCGGGACAGGGTGGCGGCCTGCCGGTGACGACGGTGAATGTGCCCGAGGTGGACATCCAGTTCCTCAAGGTCAAGGCGGATCAACTGCCGAGGTTCCTCGAGCAGGTGATTGCCGCCCCACCGGCTGGTCCTGGTCGCGGCGCTGCCGATGCGGACGGCGACGCGGCACACGACGACCAGCAGAGCGACGGCGACGACGGTCATCGTTACGCCGGCAGCCGTCTCAGGGGCGCGGTTGGCAACTGGGAGCTGGATCAGATCCACCGGATGACGAGCAGCAGCTTCGTCGGGCGTTTTCTCACCGAACAGAAGGCGAACCGGCGGAGCGTCACCTTCATCCCGGTCGAAGGCATTGCCCCGCTGCGCGAGCCGGGCGTTTACGTGGCGGTGATGTCGCAACCGAACCGCTTCCGCGACGACTACCAGACGACCTACTTCTACATCAGCGATCTGGGTCTGCACCTGCGACAGTATCCCAACCGCGGCGCCGACGCCTATGTCAGCTCGTTGCGCGATGGGCAGGCGCTCGCTGGTGTCGAGGTGAGCTGGATCGACCGTCAGGGCAGGACGCTCGCCAGCGCGCAGAGCGACCGCGACGGCCGCGCCGCCTTCGCCGAGAAGCCGGCGGCTGCCCGTGTGCTGCTGGCGCGCAAGGGCGAGCAGATGTCGCTGATCACCCTCAAGGAGCCGGCCCTCGATCTCGCCGAATTCGACGTCGCCGGCATGCCGTACTCGCCGGTTCGCCTGTTCGCCTATGCTGGTCGGAACCTCTACCGGCCCGGCGAGCGCTTCGAGATTTCGGTGATTGCACGCGACGCAGATGGTCGGCCGGTGCCGGCGCAGCCCATCCAGGCGATCCTGCGCCGCCCAGATGGCAAGCCGCAGTGGACCGCGACCTGGCACCCGGAGAGCGGTATTGTGGGTTACTACCGGCGAACGATCGAATTGCCGGGCGACGCCGCTACCGGTTCGTGGCTTCTCGAGTTGCGTGCCGATCCGGCAGCGAGGCTCGCAGCGACCAGCATGCCGTTCGCCGTTGAGGAGTTCCTGCCGGAAAGAATGCGGCTCGAGCTGTCGACGGGCAGCGAGCGGCTGGCGGGCGAACAGGAGTGGCGGATCGAAGTCAGCGGCCGCTACCTCTACGGTACCCCGGCGGCCGGCAACCGCCTGCTCGGCGTCGCCACCAGCGAGCGCAGTCGCAACCCGTTGCCACAGAAGCTGCCCGGCTTCGTCTTTGGGGACGCCGACGAAGACAATGTCAGGACACGCAGCGAACTGCCGGAACAGCGCCTCGACGAACAGGGTCGGGCGGCACTCGGCGTCGACCTGGAGGCGGTTGGCAAACGACGCTCGCCGTTCGTCGTGCGCACGACGCTGAGCCTGCTGGAAAGCGGTGGCCGGCCGGTGGTGCGCAGTGTCGAACGTATCTGGTGGCCCGCAACGGTGCTGGTCGGAGTGCGGCCGCTGTTCGTCGGGGCCTATGCGCGCGAGTCATCGGCCGCCGATTTCGAGGTCGTCCGGGCGGACGCCGATGGCAACCTGAAGGCCGGAGCGGCGCTGCCGGTACGCCTGTTCCGCGAGAACCGCAACTACTACTGGCGCTTCGACGATCAGCGTGGCTGGAACTCGGGCTTCACCGAAACCGACGAACTGGTCGCTACGACACAGGTGACCGTGCCGGCCGGTGGCCGTGGCAAGCTCAGCCTGCCGGTCAAGTACGGCCGCTACCGCGTCGAGATCCTTGATCCCGCAACCCGTCAGACGATGCGCTTCCGCTTCTACGCCGGCTGGGCCGCGAAGGACGACGAAGCGCAGGGGGTGCGCCCGGACCGGGTCGCGCTCAAGTTGGACAAGCCCGCCTACTCGCTTGGCGAGACGGCACGGCTGACGATCGTTCCGCCGCATGCCGGGCAGGCGCTGGTCACCGTCGAGGGCGACCGGGCGCTGTGGGTGCGGCGCCTGTCGGTCGGCGCCGACGGCCGGACAATCGACATCCCGATCGACAAGGACTGGCAGCGGCATGACCTGTACGTTTCGGTGATGGTCCTGCGTCCCGGCAGCGGCGACAAGGTGACGCCGGCGCGCGCCCTCGGGCTGCTCTACCTGCCTCTCGAGCGCAGCAACCGCCGGCTCGCGGTGGCGCTCGAGGCACCGACGAAGATGGAGCCCGAACAGCCCCTCAAGGTCCGAGTCAAGGTGCCCGAGGCGGGCGGCCAGCAGGCGCTGCTGACCCTGGCGGCGGTAGACGTCGGCATCCTCAACATCACACGCTACGTCAGCCCGGACCCCTTTGCCTTCTTCTTCGCCAAGCTGCGCTACGGAGCCGACGCCCACGACGTGTATGGGCGACTGATCGAAAAGATGGATGGGCGGAAAGGCAGGCTGAAGTTCGGCGGTGACGCGGCACCGAAGGCAACGCGCAGCCTGCCGAAGAAGCTGCGGCTGGTCGATCTCTTCAGCGGGCCGGTCGTGCTCGACGACAAGGGCGAAGCCGAGGTCTCCCTGCCGGTCCCCGACTTCAACGGCAGCCTGCGCCTGATGGCCGTGGTCGCCACCGGCGACCGCTTCGGCATGCAGGAGGCGGAGGTCACCGTTGCTGCGCCACTCGTGGTCGAGCTCGCGACGCCGCGCTTTCTGTCGACCGGCGACAGCGCCGTGCTGGCTCTCGAAGTCCAGAACCTTGCCGGCAGGGAGCAGGAGATCGGGGTCGCGCTGAGCAGTCGCGACGGTCTGCTGATCAGGAACGGCGAACAGCGGTTCTCGCTCAAGGACCAGCAGAAGCGCATCCTGCAGATCCCGGTCGAGGCCGGCAGCGCGCTCGGTCCGAGCGAAGTGAAGGTGCGCGTCGACGCTCCGTTGCGGCGGATCGAGCGCACGTTCCCGCTCCTCGTGCAGCCGCCGACGCCTCGCCAGTCGGTCGTCAGGCGGTTGACGATCGCCCCCGGTGACAGCGTCCAGCTGCGCGAGGCTGAGCTGGGCGGCCTGCTGCGGCCGAGCGTGAACGCCACCCTGGCCATCTCCAACAAGGCACCGATCGACGTGCGCAGCGCCGTGCGTGGGCTGCTGAGCTACCCCTACGGCTGCGCCGAGCAGACGACGAGCAGCGCCTACCCACACGTCTTCGTTGACGAAGCGACGGCGAGGCAATTCGCGCTCAAGGCCTACACCACGACCCAACGCGCCGAGCTGCTCGACAAGGCGATCGCCCGCCTCGCCGGCATGCAGGCGCCGAACGGCGGCTTCAGCCTGTGGGGCAACGTCGCCGAGTACCAGTACTGGCTGACGGCCTATGTCGCCAACTTCCTGCTGGATGCCCGCGAACAGGGTTTCAACGTGCCGCCCGAAGTCGAGAAGCGGGCGCTGGATTTTCTCCTCAAGGGGCTGCAGGAAGGTGTCGCGAGCCTGCCGACGGGAGCCGTCACCTACAATCAGAACGCGATCTGGAACGACCATCGCTACGCCGGCCCCGGACGCTTCGCGGTCCTCTCCTACGGCGCCTACGTCCTCGCCCGCCACGGCAGGGCACCGCTGGCGACGCTGCGGCAGCTGCACGAATCGCGCGCAGCCGCCCACTCGGGGCTGGCGCTGGTGCAACTCGGGCTCGCCTTGCGGCTGATGGGTGACGAAGCGCGTGCCGTGATCGCGATCGATGCCGGAATCCACAAGCCGCGTGGCGGACCGGCTGGCGCCTGGTGGGGCGACTACGGCAGCAACCTGCGCGACTGGGCGCTGATCCACGTCCTGCTCGACCGCCACCAGGTCAAGGCCGATGGCCGCGAGGACCTGTTGCGCCAGGTCGCCGCTGCCGTCGAACAGCGGCGCCATTTCAGCACGCAGGAGCAACTCGCGCTCTTTCTCCTCGGTCGGGAGTTCACCGGCCCCACCGCCGGTGAATGGTCTGCGGAAGTGCTTTCGGCAGGCAAGGCGCAGGCGATCGGCGGTCGCGGAACGCAGTTCCAGTCGCTGTCGGCAGCCGAGGTTGCCGGCGGGGTGAGCATCAGAAACACGCACAAGGAGCGGCTGTTCGTCGAACTCAACCTGACGGGCAACCCGGCACGACTGCCGGCGGCACGGCGCGATGCCTTCGACCTGCAGCGCGACTGGTTCACCGCCGACGGCCAGCCGCTCGGCAAGCGGATCCTGCGCGTCGGCGAGAGCGCGATCGTCCGCCTGCAGGTCAGCAGCAGCGGGCGCTACGCCAACGGTCTGATCGTCGACCACGTTCCGGCCGGCCTCGAGATCGAGAATGCCAACCTGGTACAGGGTGAGCAGTCGGCCATCAGCATCGATGGCATCGATCCGCGGCAGGCCATGCAGAACGGCGACATCAGGCATGTCGAGTTTCGCGATGACCGCTTCGTCGTCGCCGCGCGGCTCGCCGGCAAGATGCAGTTCTTCTACCGCGTCCGCGCCGTCACGCCGGGTCGTTTCGTGGTGCCGCCCACCTATGCGGAAGACATGTACCAGCCGCAGATCCATGGTCTTGCCGGCGGCGACGAGGTGCTGCTGATCGCCAGCGACAGTGGAACGGATGGCGGCAGCGGCAGACAATGAGCCACCGGCCCAGGTGGTGGTTGGCGGCTCTGCTGACCCTGCTGCTGCTTGCCGACCAGCTCTTCCCGCCGCCACTGCAAGGCCACAAGGCCCCACAGGCGCAGGTCGTCCTGGCGCGCGACGGCACGCCGCTGCGCGCGTTCCCGGACCGCGAGCACATCTGGCGGCATCCGGTCCGCTTCGATGAAGTGTCGCCGCGCTACATCGAAGCGCTGATCGGCTTCGAAGACCGGGCGTTCTGGTGGCACCCGGGCGTCAATCCATGGGCACTCCTGCGTGCCGGCGTGCTCTGGCTCCAGAACGGCCGCATCGTCTCCGGTGGTTCGACGCTGACCATGCAGGTGGCGCGTCTGCTCGAACCGACACCGCGGACGCCGGCCGGCAAGCTGCGCCAGATGGTACGTGCCCTGCAGATCGAATTGCGCTGCTCGAAGCGCGAGATCCTCGAAATCTATCTCCGCCTGGCGCCGATGGGCGGAGTCCTCGAAGGAGTCGAGGCGGCCAGCCGCGCCTACCTCGGCAAACCGGCGCAGCGGCTGAGCGAGTCCGAGGCGGCGCTCCTCGCCGCGCTGCCGCAGGCGCCGTCGCTGCTGCGGCCCGATCGCCACCCCGAGCGCGCCCGGCTCGCCCGCGACAAGGTTCTGGCGCGCATGGCGGGCCGCTGGAGTGCCAGCGCGATTGCTGACGCGCGCCAGGAACCGGTGATCGCGCAGCCCGTGCGCGAACCCCTGCTGGCGCCGCTCCTGGCCGAGCGGCTGCGGCGCTTGCAGCCGCACGCGGCGCGCATCGAGAGCACGGTCGACGCCGCCATGCAGCAGATGGTGGAGCAAATCCTCGCCACCCGGCTGGGCATCCTGCCGCCACGGGTATCGATGGCGGCGCTGGTGATCGACAACGAGACGCTCGAGGTTCGCGCCTATGCCGGTTCGGCGGATTTCAGCGACAGCGAGCGCTTCGCACACGTCGACATGGTGCAGGCGGCGCGCTCGCCGGGTTCGGCGTTGAAACCCTTCCTCTACGGGCTGGCGCTGGATGAAGGGCTGATCCACTCGGAATCCCTGCTGGCCGACGTGCCGCAGTCCTTCGCCGGCTACCAGCCGGGCAACTTCCAGGCCAGCTTCAGTGGCCCGGTCGGCGTCAGCGAGGCGCTGCAGCGATCGCTCAACGTGCCAGCCGTCGAGGTGCTCGAACGACTTGGACCACAGCGCTTCGTCTCGCAGTTGCGGCGCGGCGGACTCAGGCTGGAACTGCCGCCGGGAGCGACCGCCAACCTCAGCGTGATCCTTGGTGGCGCCGCGGTCAACCTGGAAGGCCTGGTCGGTGCCTACAGCGCACTGGCGCGCGCCGGCGTCAGCGGCCGACCGCGCTATCTTGCCGGATCGCCGCTGGTCGAGACGCGCATGCTCAGCGATGGGGCTGCCTTCATCATTCGCGACATCCTCGAATCCGGTGGGCCGGTGGCACGAATGGTCGATGGCGGCATCGGCAGCCGCCGTGGGATCGCCTGGAAGACCGGTACCAGCTTCGGTTTTCGCGATGCCTGGGCGGTCGGCGTCAGCGATCGCCACACCGCCGGCGTCTGGGTCGGCCGCCCTGACGGAACGCCGAACCCCGGATTCTTTGGCGCCAACATAGCTGCCCCGCTGCTGGTCGATATCTTTGCCGTGATCGACGATTCGCCGCCGGCCGCCCGCATCCCACCGCCATCGGTCAACAGCGCGGGCATCTGCTGGCCGCTGGGTACGCGCAGCGAGGGCACCCCGACGGCGCTCTGTCATCAGCGTCGAACCGCCTGGATCCTCAACGATACCGCTCCGCCCACCTTCCCAGACAGACTGCGAACGGGGCCGGCCCGCCATACCGACTACCGCGACCCGGCGACCGGGCAACGGGTGCGCCCGGGCTGCGCCAGCGGCAGCATGCAGGCAGTCGAGATGGCGCGCTGGCCGGCGGCGCTCGAACCCTGGCTGGACCACGGCCTGCGCAAGCGCGCGCTGCCACCACCATGGACGACCGCCTGCAGCGCGAGCGACGGCGGCAGCGGCAACGGCCTGAGAATCGTCGGCCTGAGCGATGGCGAAACCATACGCAGCGCCGGCGAAGGACCACCAGCGACGCTGCGGCTCGAGGCTCGCGGCGGTGAGCATGAACTGATCTGGCTGCTCAACGGCCGCCAGATCGGCCGCGTGCCGGCAGGGCAGCCATTGACATGGAGCTTTGCGCAGCCGGGCTCGTTCCAGGTCACGGTCATGGACCACGCCGGGCAGCATGATCGGATCGAGATCAGTGTCCGCTAGCACGGCTGCGGAGAGCGCGATTATTTGGGTTGACTGCGCAGGTCGGCTTTCCTAGACTCGACGGCGATGGACCGGGCGCTCGCTCCGGTGCAGTCCGACGACAGGACGATTTTCCGGGCCGGACCCATGACGTGCATGCCTGAGCTGCACGTCTGCCGGCGCCGCACACCGAGGAGGAAGACAAGATGCTGCACAAACTACGGCAACGATTCGCCACATCCCTGCTCGCCTTTGGCGCACTGCTTGGCAGCGCGCAGGCGAGCATGTACAGCGACCTGGTGTTCTTTGGCGACAGCCTCTCCGACACCGGCAACGTCCTCTCGCTGAGCACGGCGTTCTCACCGCCGCCCTTCCCGAGTTTCCCGGCTGCTCCGGGGCGCTTTTCGAACGGTCCGGTGTGGACGGAAACCCTGGCACAGGGGCTTGGTTTCGCCGGCAGCGCCGCTCCGAGCAACCTCCTCTTCGCCGGTCCTGCCATCGGCGTGATACCGATCGGGGCCCCAGGTGGGCAGAATTTCTCCTTCGGTGATGCGCGCACCGACCTGGGTGGATCCGCCGGGGCGACCACCGGTCTCACTGGTCAATTGATCGCCTGGAACGGCAGTGTGTTCAATCCAGCAACGGGTCTGACTCGCGCTGCCAATCCGGGCGCCCTGTATGTCGTCCTCGCCGGCGCCAACGACCTGCGCGACGCGCGCACTGCCAACCCGGGGGCGACGCCGGGCGACGACGCCGCCCGCAAGGCAGCAGCACAGGCTACGGCGCAGAACATCAGCAACGCGATCGGCCTGCTCGCCCAGGCCGGTGCACGCCACTTTCTCGTCTCCAGTTTGCCCGATCTCGGGCTGACGCCCGAGGCAGCGAGGCTCGGCAACGAGGCCGCGTCGACCGACGTGACGCTGCAATTCAACGCCGCCCTGGCGGCAGACGTGGCTGCACTCGATGCCTTCTTCCTGGCACAGGTGGGTATCGACCTCGACATCCGGACGCTCGACTTTTTCGGCCTCAGCAACGCCATCCACCATGATGCCGTCGGCAATGGCGGCGGTGTCTATGGAATCACCAACGTGACGCAGCCGTGCATTGGCCCGGTCGCGCCGGGAGTGTTCTTCTTCCCGGGCTCGGTCGACATCAACTGCAGCGTCTCCGCCTTTGCCGACGATATGCATCCGTCGGCGAGGGTTCATCACCTGCTGGGACAACTCGCCGTGGCAACTGCCGTTCCGGAGCCCGGTTCTCTCCTCCTCGTGGCGCTGGCGCTGGCACTGCTCGTCGGCCGGGATCGCCGTCCGGCGCTTGCCCGAGTACCGTTGCGGCGCTGGTGAACAGCCGGCCGGCGGGTAGCCGCGGCCGGTTTCCCGCCACGGATTCGGCCGTGGGCGCAGGAAGCGCCCACGGCCGACTACCGGTGGACTGCCGCAGCCTCGGTGTGCTGGCTGGCGGCGCCAGATGTTCTTCGCCGTAGAGAGATTGGAGGGGTGCTCGACATGAGTTTCGATCCAGCGTCACGAGTGCAGGACTATCTGGTCTTCGGCGAGTTCGGCGACGTGAACCCGTCGATCACCGACTCGTCGACCTACACCTTCCTCAGCCCGGAGCGGATGGAGGAACTGTTCGAGCACGAGATCGAGGGCTGCTTCCTCTACTCGCGCCATTTCAACCCGACCAACAAGTACCTGGCGAGTGCCCTGGAGCGGATGGAAGACGGCGAAGCGGCACAGGTCATGGCTTCCGGGATGGGCGCGATCAGCACGACGCTGATGACCCTTTGTGGCACCGGCGACGAGATCGTCTGCGGCCGCAGCATCTACGGCGGCACCTACGCCTTGCTGAAGAACCTGCTGCCACGCTTCGGCGTGCATACCCGCTTCGTCGATCTCTGCAACCCAGACGCAGTGCGCGCGGCGATGACGCCGCGCACGCGGGTCATCTATTGTGAATCGCTCAGCAACCCGCTTCTGGAGGTGAGCGATCTGCCGCGGCTCGCTACCATCGCGCACGCTGCCGGTGCCCGGCTGGTGGTCGACAACACCTTCACACCGATGATCCTGTCGCCATTGCGTCATGGCGCGGACATCGTCGTACACAGCCTGACGAAGTTCATCAACGGCACCAGCGACTGTGTCGCGGGCTGCGTCGTCTCGACGCGCGAGTTCATCGGCCGGCTCAACGACATCAACTCGGGACCCAGCATGCTCCTCGGTCCGGTACTCGACAGCACGCGCGCAGCGAGCATTCTGAAAAATCTGCACAGCCTGCACATCCGCCTGCGCCAGCATGGCAGCAACGCGCTCCACCTGGCGACCAGTCTGGCTGCCCGTGGCTATACGGTGCACTACCCTGGGCTCGGCACGCACCCGCAGCACGAATTGCTGGCACGGCTGATCAACCCGGGGTACGGCTGGGGCGGGATGATGACCTTCGACGCCGGCAACCATGCGGCCGCGAATCGGCTGATGACGCTGATGCAACGGGAGAAGGTCGGCTACCTCGCAGTCAGCCTCGGCTACTTCAAGACGCTCTTCACCACACCCGGGCACAGCACCTCGTCGGAGATCCCGCTTTCCGAACGGCAGGCAGCTGGTCTGAGTGACGGGCTGATCCGTTTCTCCATCGGTCTCGACGCAGACATCGTCCAGACCACGGATCGCGTCCTGAACTGTCTTGCCGAGGCACAGATCGCGCCCGGCAGCCGTCCCACTCGGTGAGGACCCGACACCCGGACAGGATTCGCGTCGTTGCGTGGATGACGCCGCCGCCCCGTCGCCACCGCCGGCAACCGCTGCGAGAGCAAGTATCCGTCGGGCAGTCAGTTCGCCCCGGGATGCACAAGCGCGACCGCGGTCGCCGCGCTTGCCCGGGAAGCCTGTAGAATACGACCCGGGCCTGTAGCTCAGTTGGTTAGAGCAGAGGACTCGGCGAGAATGGCCGGCACTTGTTGCAAGGGGCGGTCGTTCGCGATGGGTTGCCCGTCGCCAGAAGCATTCTGGCGACGGGTAGAACTGGTCAAATTCGGTGAAAGCTAACTCCCCCGGGACAAGCCGATACCGAGCCAAGCCCCGGCAGCGCGGGGAAGGTGTAGAGACTAGACGGCCAGCCCGTAAAGGGAAGGTATAGTCCAGACCACGAACTCGCAAGAGGCGGCGAAAGCCGTGGTGGCAAGCATAATCCTTTGGTCCAGGGTTCAAGTCCCTGCGGGCCCACCAGACACGAAGCCCCGACCGTTCTCGGTCGGGGCTTTTTGTCGCCATAACCGCATGTTTTCGCGACATTTTTTCCAGGATGCTTTGGCTCCTCACCACCCCACTGGCCGGTTTTGGCACCCGAATCGGCCCTGATTCCTCTCTTTTCTCCGTTTGACCTTTGGGTAGCCAAAGGATGGTGCCGTTGTTTTTATTGGGTTTTTTGACCAGCAGTTGCGAAATTGCATCGCCACCCAAGCGAAAAAGCGAACTCGATCAGTTTTTTGGCGCAATGGGGGCGTGAGGGGCAGCGGAGGGCCATCCTCAGAACTTAGCACTTTCGCATAACCCCAAGGGGTTCCAAAGCCGCGCGGGCGTTCGCCTTGCGGTGGACGCACGTCTCTTGCATAATCGCGCTGTAACTGATTGTTTATAAAGGACTATCCTATGACAGCCTGAATATGCTAATATACTGAACCGCCTATCCAAGCATCTGTTTTCACGCACCTTTCTCGAAGCGGCGCGGATCAGTTCCAAACACTTCACCCGCCAGCGCATCCTGACACTGCCCACGGTCGTGAGCTTCCTCCTCTCCGGCGTTCAGGGCGCCGTCCAGTCCGAACTCGATCAGTTCTTTGCCCATCTGCGCAATCGCGCCAACTCGGTGCGCGTGGTGACGGCGCAAGCGTTCTATCAGGCACGCTACCGGATCAGCGCGCTGGTGTTTGGTGACCTGAATCAGGAACTGATCCGCCTCGTCGAGGAACATTTGCCGATCCCGCGCTGGCAGGGCTTGCGACTGGTCGCCGCCGATGGCAGCGCGGTTCGCCTGACATTGACGAAGAAGGGCGTGCGGTCGATTCTCCCGGGGGTGGCTTTCGGCTTGTACCTGCCGGGGATTGAAGTCTTTCTCGACTTCCGCCTGCATGAGCCGTTGTCGAATGAGCGCCAGATGCTCTTCGAGGCGATCGAGAACCTGCGCTCCGACGATGTACTGCTGCTGGACCGGGGCTTTCCCTGTCGGTGGCTGGTGTCCGCACTGACGGCACGCGCGATCCCCTTTTGTATTCGTTGCGATTTGTCGCAAGGATTCAAGGCGGTCCGTGAGTTCATGCGCTCCGGGCAAAGCGAACGGTCGGTGTGGCTGCAGCTGCCGGCAGAACATCGACGTCGTTTGGTCGCTCGGCTCGGTCATTTGATCTGCCGCCAACTCGAGACGCCGATGCCGACCGAGGAGAGCCGCGATGACCTTCGTGCTGGCCAGCGGCAAGGTGCAGAGCCATCACCGCGAACGCTGGGCCGTCGTATACGTCCGTCAATCCACCCTGCAGCAAGTCGCGCGCCACCAGGAATCGACGCGACTGCAGTATGGTCTCGTCGATCGGGCGTTGAGCTTGGGATGGTCGCCTGCGCAGGTGAAGGTGATTGACGAGGACCTGGGGAAATCGGCGGCGAGCGCCGAGGGCCGCCCCGGTTTTCAGCGTTTGGTGGCAGCGGTGAGCCTGGAGCAAGTGGGAATCATCCTCGGCATCGAGATGTCGCGGTTAGCGCGGTCCTGCCGGGACTGGCACCAATTGCTCGAAGTCTGTGCCGTGTTCGGCAGCTTAATCGGCGATCCGGACGGGGTGTATGATCCGCGGAATTACAATGATCGGCTGCTATTGGGGCTGAAGGGCACCATGTCGGAAGCGGAATTGCATGTCCTCAAGCAGCGGATGCTGGCAGGCAGACGCGCGAAGGCCGAGCGAGGGGAACTGGCGACGCCCTTGCCGATGGGCTATGTGCGCAGATTGTCCGGCGAGATCAGCAAGGATCCGGACGAGCAGGCGCAAGGCGTGATTGGGCTCATTTTCGAGCAGTTCGAGCGCTTGGGAACCCTGAACGGCGTGCTGCAGTATCTCGTGCAGTACCAGATTCGGTTGCCGCACCGCATCGTGAACGGTCCGCAGCGAGGGGAATTGGAGTGGCGCCGACCCAACCGGGCAACGCTGAGCAACCTGCTGCACCACCCGATCTACGCGGGCGCTTACGTGTATGGTCGGCGCGCCACCGACCCGCGGCGACAGCAACCGGGGCGTCCCGGCACGGGACGCACGGTGGCCAAACCCGAGGACTACCAGGTGCTGTTGCGCGACCGTCTGGCGGCGTACATCGGCTGGGAGCAATTCACCCGCAACGTCGAGCAACTGGCCGCCAACCGACCGAACGCCTTGGGTCCGGTCCGCGCAGGAGAGTCTCTGCTGTCAGGGCTGTTGGTATGTGGACGCTGTGGTCTACGGATGGCCACGCAGTACACGCAAAACGGCAAGGGATTGCGGTATGTCTGCAACCGTGCTGCGGTGGAGTACGGCGAGCCGCGTTGCCAGTCCCTCAGCGGACGGCCGTTGGACCACGGGGTCGGCCAGTGGGTGCTGAGGGCGCTGGAGCCTGCGGCGCTGGACGTCAGCCTGCAAGTCGCGCAGGATCTTGAAGCCGAGCGTCAGCGCACGCATCACCATTGGGCGCAGCGCTTGGAGCGAGCACACCACCAAGTGGAGCGAGCCGCTCGCCAATACCACGCGGTCGAGCCGGAGAACCGCCTGGTCGCGCGAACCCTCGAGAAACAGTGGGAAAGCGCGTTGTGCGAAGAAAAAAGCTTGCAAGCCGAGTATGCAGAGTTCCTGGTTCGCCAACCGACCGCTTTATCGGCGCAGGAGTGCGGACAAATCCGCGCTTTGGCCAACGATATCCCCATCATCTGGCACGCACCAACCACGGCTTCCGAGGATCGGCAGGCCATTGTCCGCGAGTTGTTAGAACGGGTGGTGGTCACCGTCCAGGGCGAAAGTGAGCGGGTCGAGGTGCAAATCCACTGGCAGGGCGGAACGGGCACCCGGTTCAACCTGATCCGACCGGTCGCCAAACTGGAGCAACTGAGCTATTACCCACAGTTGGTTGCGCGCGCCGTTGCCCTCGATGCGCAGGGCCATACCGCCAACGGCATTGCCGCGCAACTGAACGCGGAGAGCTGGCGACCCGCCAAACGTCGTGCCACCTTTACCGCAGCAATGGTGAACGGCTTGCTGGCGCGCCAAGGCAGACGATCCGTTCTTGCGTCGCCGGCCAGCAGCGTCTCCCGGGGCCCGGGGGAAAGGACCTTGCAGGAGTTGGCCAATGAGTTGGCGATGCCGACCGTCACGTTGTACTCCTGGCTCAAGCAAGGCAAACTGACAGCCCGCCAAGCAGTCGGCCACGGACATCCGATCTGGCTGGTTCAAGCCGACCCCGAGCAACTGGCTCTGCTACGGTCCTGGCGAGCAAAGTCCCACTCCGCCGCCAACCCGACGTAGTCTTCCGCCCAGCTACTCACTCTTACGGAGGTTGTATGGTTGGTAGATCGAGGAGGCATTCAAAAGGATCAAGAGCCGGCTTGGCCTGGAGCATACCTCGGGCTTGTCCTGGCACGCCGCGCGTCAGGATTTCGGGGCCAAGGCGGTCTTTGACAACCTCAATGCGCTCGCCGCCTATGTCGCCACGGAGGCGCTCATCGACCCGGATTCGTCTTACAAGATCAACCGAACCCTGGCGATCGACAAGATCAAGCGGCACATCGGCCGCTGGTTGCTCGCCGCCACCGCGACCCCTCGTCGCCTCAAGCCGCTCCTTGAAGAGCTCGCCTTGAACCTTCAGAAGTTCGTCCCCAATCGCTCGCGACCTCGAAAACCCCAGCCTAAACCACACCGCTCCCATGCTTACAAGCGAACATGACAAAATGCTAAGTTGTGAGGATGGCAGCGGAGGGGTCGGGAGGATGACCGTGCTTTGACATGCAAGCCGGCGATCAAGAGGCCGGCCGACGTCGAGTTAGTCAGTTGGGGAGCCCTGCGAATTGAAACTACGGCATCGGGGGCCATCCAGATAGGCAACGAGAGGGTTCCCCCTCTACAATGGTGGAAAACGCCAGACGACCGGTTGTCGTCGGCAAGAATAATCGGGGGTCTGACGGCTCTCTGTGACCCCGAGTCTAGTCCAAACACCTGAGAGGGTCTCAGATGAAAGTGTTCCTTAGTCATAGTTTCCAGAAAGAAGACCGCGACAAGTTCGACGACCTGTGGGCTGCACTTGAGGCACGGGGCATCCCAGTTTGGGACCCCGAGACCATGCCGGCGGGCTTGTCCCTCCGGGACAAACTGCGCGCCGCGATACGCGATTGTTCTGTATGCGTATTTATCGCTACAGAAGGGTCTCTCAAGTCGAACTGGTGTGCCGCTGAACTCGGCGCGTTCTGGGGACTTGGAAAGCCGGTTGTCGTATACCTGGCCGACCCCAATGTGAAACCGGAGGCCCTTCCTGAGCAATTCAAAGGTGACCTATACACGGCGCAAAAGCCTGCTGTGCTGAGAAGCGTCAAGGCGCACCTTGAAGCACTTGACCCATTCAGTTCCGAACCAATCGTGAAGAACTTGAAGGAGCCTGTCGATAGGATGCAGTACTTTATTAGAATACACGAGCGTAGCAGGTCCCTGTTCAGCGTATCAATGGGTTATGACATATCGGACAATACATACTACACAGCGGAGCAGACGGAGCGATTCTTGGCGTCCGTGCGACGCATCATCTACGATCAGGATCGACGGTATGAACGCTATCAAATCGTGACCGGGGCACCCCAGTCCTGGCTACGGTTCCTGTTAGAAACCGCCTCGAACGCACCGCACTGCTACATTAGATACCTGAACGTGCCTGATCCTACCCTCTTTCGGGCTCGGATGATGCAGTTGTTCGTGTCCGACGACATTAACGAGCAGATCGGAAAGGTAACCTATCTTGTCACGTCCGTGGAAACAGGTGCGAGTCGGCCCTATGGCCTGCAAGTATGTCATCGGGGGTTTGCAGAAGCATTCGAAGGTCAGGTAGCATCGTACTACAGCGAAGCGCACAAGCGTTTTGGGATCGAGGCAGGGCAGCTAGCACGTCAACTTGATCTGGATGAGAGCGAGCGGAGGCAAATCATAGCAGACTGTGTGAAGGCCGAGTTTCCAACACTGGTGCATCAAGATGAAGACAACGCGGTGCTGACCGTGATCCGACGAACAAACGCTCTCGATCACGGTTGTATTCGCGAGTTGATTCGCGAAGAACGAGTCAAACAACAGGCGTTAGCGAAGTGAGCGTAGACGTCGTCATTGGTGCACAGTTCGGTAGCGAAGGAAAGGGAAAGATCTGCGCCTACCTCGGTGTAGTCGGCGACTACACCGGAGCAATCCGTACTGGTGGGCCGAATGCCGCCCACACCGTGATCCAGGACAATCGGCGCTACGTGTTTCGCCACATCCCCAGTGCGTCGGTGAATCGGTCTCTGGAGCTTGTCATTGGCCCGGGCTCGCATCTTCGGCCTGACGTCCTAACGGACGAAATCCGGGATGCTGGAGATCTGGGGATTGCGCACAGACTGTCGATCGACCGTCTCGCGGGAATCATCACCCCCGATCACATCCGAAGGAATGCTATCCTTCGCACTCCGACGACTGGGCAGGGCACTTCCCTTGCCATCGCAGATCGTGCTCTACGAAACTTAACATGCGTCCGTGACGTGCCCTTGCCTCACGGGACTGTCGTCGACGTTGCAAGATGGTTAGCTCCTCGTTTGAGTCGAGAGAATTTTCTGCTGGAAGGCACACAGGGTTTCGGACTCGGCTTTTATCAAGATTGGTATCCTCGCAGCACAAGCAGAGACATCAGTGTGGCTGCACTGCTGTCCGAAGGAGCCCTGCCGCGGGATTGCGTTCGCGATGTTTACGGTGTCTTTCGAACGTTCCCGATCCGCACTACTGATGGCGAGAGCGATCTTGGCGCGGGAGAAACTAGCTGGAAGTCAATCTCACGGCTGGCTGGCGCCACTAACCCGATCGTAGAACGGGGTACTCTGGACGGCACCGTACGGCGCGTTGCGCGTTTCTCTAAGCTCCTTACTGAGCGATTTATCTTACTCAATCGACCTACGTTCGCGTGTCTCACCTTCGTCGACTATCTAGACGTGCGGGCTCGCGGTGTGACGAAGCTAGATGAACTTCCTGGCCGAGCTCGGCGTTTCATCGATTTCATTGAGGATTCGTTCGAACTTCGGGTTGGATTGATCTCCACTGGTCCCGGAACTTTCGATACCGTCGACCTGCGTCAGTAGTCGGTCGATTTGCATCATGGAAATAAGTACGTGAAGCAGGTCGTGTATTCAGTAAGCTTTGATTGACTCTCAGGAGAAGGGGTGCCGGTGAGCAAGTATCGCGAGACACTCACGGCGGAAGAAGGGGAACACATGAACTCGATGCTGAACAAGGGGAACATGTGCCTGTCACAGCGTATTCGTGACGAAGAAGCGCTGCGACGCCATGTCGATGCCAATATCCGCGAGCGCGATGCCAACACTCTGCCAGCAAACTGACGTTTCACCATTCAGGATGCCCGGCGCAATCTCGTCCGACTCTATCAACGGGCGGGCTCGTTGACTTCGTACCATGGGACCAGTTCAATCTCGGAGTCGTGATCATAGATGGCCGCATGGAACCGCGTCCACAACTGTAGTCCGCCACCCCGCCCTAGCACTTGGGGCGGGCGGCATGGCTTGGCCTAACCGGCTGAGACTATCGCGACACCACCCTACCCGTCAAACCCGCCAAGAAAGCTCCCGCTGCCCCTCCCAATCCGCCGGCAGCTCGTGGTTCTTCAGCCACCGCAGCGTCAGCGTCTTCGGCTGCCGGCCCGCGAGAAGCGCCCGGACGATCTGTGGCGAGAGCAGCGTCAGGCGAAGCAGTTCGTTGACCGAAGACTGATTCAGACCCTCCTGCCGCGCGATCTCCACCCCGCTGCTGACCCGGCCTTCGTCGAGCAGGCGCTGCCAGTGGTAAGCCCGTGCCAGCGCATTGAGGATCGGTTCGTGGTGCTCGGGCGCTTGCGCTTCCGGGGTCTCCGGCGCCGGGATCACCACCTTCCGGCCACCGTGGCGCTTGATGTGAACCGGGATGACCGTGGTGAGCTTCGGTTCCCGGCGCTGGATGGCGTCGCCAATCTGAGTGATCCGCGTCATGCCAGGGCCTCCTCCGATTCCGCGAGTTCGCGCAACTCGGCGCCGATCGTGTCGGGCCGGAGTTCGCCGACGAGCTGCGACCAGCCTGCCTCCCGCCAGCCGATCTCAATGCCGTTGTCGAGCAGCGTGACGCGTTCGATCAGCAACTGGACGATGCGCTGGCGCTCGACCGGGAAGAGCTGCTCCCAGACGGCGCCGAGCTGGCGAAGCGCCAGCACCACCTCCGGCTCGGTCACTTTGAGCTTTTCCGCGGCGATGCGGTTGCACACCGCCTGGATCACCTCCGGCGTCCGCAGCGCCGCATGGACGTGGGACAGCACCAACTGCTCGATCGGTTCCGCCGGCAGCCTGCCGGCGCCCGTCGACCTCGCGCCGAAGCGCACCTTGCGGATCGGCACGTAGTAGCGATACATCGTTCCGTTGGCCTTGCGCGTGAAGGCAGGCTGGAAGCGCTCGCCGTCCTGCGTGTAGAACAGACCGAGGAGCAATGACGGTGGCTGTCGGCGCTGGCGCGTCTCCACCGCCCGCTGGCGATTGTTCTCGGCGAGGATCGCGTGGACAGCGTCCCAGAGATCCCGATCAACGATGGCCTGGTGCTGGCCGGGATAGTACGTGCCCTTGTGCAGGATCTCGCCCAGATAGATCCGGTTGTGCATCAGCTTGTAGAGCGCCTGCTTGGTCAGAGGCCGCCCCGACTTGGTGGTCTGGCCCTCAGCGCTGAGTTCCCGAACCATCTCGGTGGTCGATCGACAACGCGTGAAATCCTTGAAGATGCGCCTGACCAGTCTGGCCTCGACTTCATGGACGACGAGCAGCCGGTTCTGCACGTCGTATCCCAGGGGTAACGGCCCGCCCATCCACATCCCCTTCGCCTTGCTGGCGGCGATCTTGTCACGGATGCGCTCGCCGGTGACCTCACGTTCGAATTGCGCGAAGGACAGCAGGACGTTCAGCATCAGCCGGCCCATCGAGGTGGTGGTGTTGAACTGCTGGGTGACGGCGACGAACGACACCTGGTGGCGCTCGAAGACTTCGATCAGCCGGGAGAAGTCGGTCAGGCTCCGAGTCAGGCGGTCAATCTTGTAGACGACGACGATGTCGATCTTGCCGGCCTGGATGTCCGCGAGCAGGCGCTTCAATCCGGGCCGCTCCAGATTGCCGCCGGAGAAGCCGGGATCGATGTAGTCATCCGGGACGGGGATCCACCCTTCCGCCCGCTGGCTGGCGACCGAGGCCAGACCGGCTTCCTTCTGGGCATCGATGGAGTTGAACGACTGGTGCAGCCGTTCGTCGGTCGACACGCGACAATAGACCGCGCAGCGTTTCGGGGCCACGGTGTTCATCGCCGCTCCCTCTTCAATCCGAAGAACGCCGGTCCCGACCAGTGGGTGCCGGTGATCGCCTTGGCCGTGGCGGACAGGCTCTTGTAGTGTTGGCCGTTCAATTCGTACTGGCCGTCGGCGGTGACGGTGACGCGGTACTCGCGCTCGTCCCATTCGCGGATCAGGGTGGTGCCCGGCATCAGGCGGACCTCGGCGCCGCGGCCGACCTTGATCTTCGACAGGCGCTCGCCGCAGTCGGCGAGTTGTTCCTTGATCGCTTTCGGCAGGCCGCCGTAGGCGGCTTCCTGGAGGCGATAGGCGAGGCGGCTTTCCAGGTAACGCCGGGTGACGCGCAGCGGCCGGCGGGGAAAGTGCTGATCCCACAGCGCCCACAGGCGATCGAGGGGCATCTGGGGTAGTGCCGCGAGCTGCGCGGCAACAGAAGGCGATGTCATCGTGGTACTCCCGGCAATGAGGGAGTCCTATGAACGCGCTTGGGCGCCGAAAAGCCAAGCGAAACTTCGCTCGGAACGGGCTGCTTGGCGTGTAGCCGCGCGACCGCGGCGGCAAGAAGGTGAGCGATCTCGGCGGCGCGCTCGCGTGGCGACATCGATTCGGGTAGAGTGGGTTCGACGGTCATCTTCGTTCTCCATTCGGGTGGTCCAGACCGTCAAGGATGATATGACCACGAAGTTTTCGGCGCTGCGTGTTTTGGAGTAAGTGTGAGTAAGTGAGCGGAGATTCAGATAAAAAATCGGTCCGGTGATCACGGCGACGGCAGAGCACGTCCTGCAGCGCATCGGCTGCGCCGAGTGGGCGCTCTGCACGCATTGCCACACAGGAAGATTGGTTCCGACGGCGGCAATTCTGCCAAGTGACCTCGCAGCGCGCATTCGTTCGAGGGCCGCCTTGAGAACGACTCAGTGTTGGGGAAAGGCTTTCCAGTGCGCACAACGGCGGCTCTGGCCGGCCGCCAGGAGGTGGTGCGTCACCCGCGCCGAAGTCACCCTTCTGTGCCGCGTTCGCCCTACTAGTACTCCCTGTTCGTTCCTGCCACACCCGTAAGTACCAGGAAGATGCTCGTGAAGCGCTTGCCCCATCTCGTCTGACCCTTGCCCGCGGCTTGACCCGGGGCGCGGGACGCTTACAATCCCCATATGTAGCGCCGTCGAGGCATTCCAGTCGAACGAGGTCTATCTGCCGCGGATCCGCCAGCAGTTAGGCCGGACGCTTTCGGCGCGGCAGATCAACGCTATTGGGCGTCGAAGACATCCACCATCCACCTACCCTCGATGCCGAAACTTGTCACATTGTATAAGCTGTTCGTGGCCTCCCCAGGGGACTGCCGGAAGGAACGTCAGATCGTTCGCGATGTCGTCTCTGACTGGAACGTCGCGTATGGTCAAGCACGAGACATGTATCTTGAGCCAGTCTTGTGGGAGACGCATGCGCGCCCCGAAATGGGCAGTCGGCCCCAGGAAATCATTAATCGGCAGATCTTGAGCTCCTGCGACGCGCTGATCGCGGTCTTTCGGGCACGACTCGGCACACCTACCGTCATTGCCGAGTCCGGTACAGCTGAGGAGATTCACCTCTTTCAGCAAGCACACAAACCTGTACTGCTGTACTTTCACAGTAGTCTTCCGTCCGATGAGCTCAAGAGGTTCCGTACCACTATCAGCAAGGAAGGCCTTGTTTGGTCGTACCGGGGACCGTGGGCGTTCACTCGGGACGTTGCAAGGCACATAGCGCTTGTTATGTCCGAGCTTGCGGGCACCCCCAATACACAAGCCACTTTCGCCAATGAATTGGACGATTCCTCACCTCAAGTAGCTGTCGCTGGCGCAGACATTGCAGGCATGTTGCTGGATCTCCGCGACCACACCTACTTCCTGTGGAATGAACTTGAATTCCTACCGCCAGAGAATTCCGAGTTCACTTGCGAACTACGGCAATCAACATTTGAAATCATACGTGATTCATTGGACAGTCTTGCTTTGGCCGGCCTACTGAAATTCAGAACGGAGTACGCCTATTCAACTGGCGTCGATAGTGCCCCCGTCCTCTCAATTACAGTCAGCGCAATAGCAGATGAGATTCGACAGGTGACGAGCGACATACTACGTGAGCATCGCCTGAAGGCATTCGAATTACCGTTTTGGGAGCAATAATGGCGCTGACACTTTACCAACGCGCGGAATCGACGCCCAATCGGGTAGGCGGAGGTTTGTCTCCCCCGGCGCCCACACCCCCCACCGTGCGGGTCCGCAGTCAATCCTCACAAGTTAGCATATCCGCATATTTCGCGCGAAGCCTTGTGTCGGCCGTAGTCCTGCGGCAAAATAGCTCTGTAACCAATTGTTTATAAAGGAGAATCGCATGACGGCCTGAATATGCCAATATACTTGGCAGACTCTCCAAGTATCTGTTTTCACAAGAGTTACTGCAAGTGGCTCGCCTCGACGCCAAACACTTCACCCGCTGCCGAACCCTCACCCTGCCAACGGTCCTCAGTTTTCTGCTCTCCAGCGTTCACGCCGCCGTCCAGTCGGAACTCGATCAGTTCTTCGCCAACCTGCGCAATCGCGCCGACTCGGTTCGCGAGGTCACCGCTCAAGCCTTCTACCAGGCACGTTACAAGATCAACGCGCTGGTGTTCGGCGAGGTCAATCAGCACCTCATGGAACTGGTGGAGGAACACTTGCCGCTCCCGCGCTGGAGAGGTTTACGGGTGGTCGCGGCGGATGGCAGCGCGGTTCGCCTGACGATGATGAAGGACAACGTCCGGTCGATCGTCACGGGCGTGGCTTTCGGCCTCTACCTGCCGGGCATCGAGCTGTTTCTGAACTTCCGCCTGCATGAGCCTTTGTCCGATGAGCGTCAGATGTTCTTCGAGGCGATCGATTGTCTGCGCTCCGACGATGTGCTCGTGATGGACCGCGGCTTTCCCTGTCGTTGGCTGGTGTCGGCGCTGACGGCACGTCACATCCCCTTCTGCATCCGCTGCGATTTGTCGCGAGGATTCAAGGTGGTACGCGAGTTCCTGCAGTCCGGTCGAAGCGAGCAGGTCGTCGTCTTGCGCGCGCCCAATGCCCGTGATGCCAAGGACTATGAATGCCCGGCCACGCCGACCACGGTTCGCTTGGTGCGGGTAGCGACACCGAACGGACGGGTGCATGTGGTGATGACATCGCTCCTCGATCCCGTGACCTTTCCGGCCGCCGCGTTTGCCGAGCTGTACCACGGCCGTTGGCGAATCGAAGAGGCGTTCAAACGGATCAAGCACCGGCTGCAACTGGAGCATACTTCCGGCTTGTCTTGGCATGCGGCGCGCCAGGATTTCGGCGCCAAGGCGGTCTTCGACAACCTCAATGCACTGGCCGCCTATGTCGCCACCGATGCCCTCCTCGATCCCGGTTCGTCCTACAAGATCAACCGCACCTTGGAACTCGACAAGATCAAACGACAGATCGGCCGTTGGCTCCTGGCTGCAACCGCCACCACTCGCCGCCTCAAGCCCATCCTCCAGGAGATCGCGTTGAACCTCCAGAAGTTCGTCCCCAATCGCTCCCAACCTCGAAAACCGCAGCCGAAACCGCACCTCTCCCACGCTTACAAGTAACAATGACAATAGGCTAACTTTCGAGGATTGACTTCGCACCCGCTGCAGCGTCAGCACGAGACTCACGCCATCCTCGACGTTGCTGGCGGTGATCGTGCCGCCCATCTTCGCCATGTACGTCTTGGCAACGAAAAGACCCTGGCCGCGGTTGCCATTGGCGCCCGAGTCGAGCTGGTCGGACACGCCGTACTCGAAGATCCGCTCCAGAAGTTCGTCGGCAATGGGTTCGCCGACGTTGTGGATGCATACCGTGGCGGCGGTGTCACTGGTCTCCAGCGTCATGGTGATCGGCGTGCCGGGCCGCCGGCAGCGCTCGGCGTTCTTCAGCACGTGCGTGAAGACATCCTCGAGCGCGTACTCGTCGGCACGCACCAGGACCGGACGATCGCCCGGGTCGCAACTCAGATTGGTGACGCCGGCGTTGTCGGCAACATGACGGAGAAACTCGGCGAGATCGATGGCCTGTACCTCGACCGCCGAGGACTGGAAGGCCTCGCTCGGGCTGGCGCTGCCGTAGAGGATCCGCACCGCCTGCTGCATCCGGCTGATGTAGCGGTGACTCGGGTCGTCGGCGTCGCCATGTAGTACCAATAGAGACTGCAGCGGCGACATGATCTCGTGACCGACGGCGTGCCACTGGTCCTTCTCCTGCTCGGCGCGGATGCGCTCGCGCTCGGCGTCTTCCTTCACCCGCCGCAGGAGATCGTTCAGGCAGTTGGCGAGGATCCCGAGTTCATCGCGACCGCGCAGGTCGGCCAGGTCGAAGCGCTCGAGGCCACCGGTCGTCTGGACGCTGCGCGACAGTTCGCTCGCGCGCCGGGTCAGGCGGGCAATGCGGCGGATGATGCCCGCTTCGATGACCCCCCAGGCGACCACGATCGCCAGCAACATGGCGCCGACGAACCACGAGACGCGGGTGGCGACCGCGCTGAGCGTCTTGTTGACACTGCGAGCATCGCCGCGGAGCACGACCTGGTAGCTGCCCAACGGTGTCGCGACCGCGTCGACGAGTTCGACCGGCGCATCGTAGGTCTCCACCGGCAGCTTACGGATCAGGCGCGTGAGCAGTGGCGACGACGGCTCCAGCGCCTCGTCCTGGCCGCGGAGATGGGCGACTTCAACGTCCTTGCCAGCGACGGTCTTGCGGATGCTCAGCGTCTCGCCGGGCAGCAGCAGGCTGGTCAGGTCGTTGAGCGAGAACGGCGGGACTGCTCCGTCTTCGTTGCTGTCGAACAGTGCCGGCGCATCGCCGGGCGGCAGGACCTCGATGCGCACCTGGAACTGGTCGAGATCGGGGGGCGGCCAGGGCGGACGCTTGCCCTGCAAGAGCGCCTGGCTGAGAACTTCGATCGGCAGCCGCAGCGAGAAGAACGATTTCTTCTGGCAGCCGTCGGTGTCGTCGGCGGAGTCGAGACACACGCCACTCTGCCAGACCCAGCCGCGGAATTCCTTGACCGGCTTCTGTCCGGTGTAATCCCGATCGTCGAGTTCGACGTATCCGGTGAAGCGCCCACGCGTTCCTTCGCCCCGCGGCCGGCTGTTGCCGCCCAGCGGTTCAAACGGAGCCACCCAGCGATAGGTCTCGCCGCGCAGGCTGACGGTGACGCGCAGACGATGCGCGCCATCGAGGAACTCGTCGCCGATACGGTGCGGCACCAGCGGCTCGCTGGCGAAGGTGCCGGCGGCGTAGATGAAGCCGCCCGCCCAGGGATTGTTCCCGATCGCCACACAGAGGCTGCCGTAGTTGCGGTACTGCACCAGGCAGCCAGCCATTTCGACCGCGTGGCGGACCTTGTTCTGGTCGTCGAAGTCGATGCTGGAGAACGGCAGGACGACCGGGCGCAAGGGCGTCGCCTGCTCGGCGCTTCGCGGGGGATTGAGCAGCGCGAGTTGCCCGGCCGGGTGGCGAAGGCGGGCGGCGATCTGTTCCTTGGTCTTGGCGAAGCTCGCCTGGTAGGTGTCGTAGCTGCGCTGCTTCTCCTCCTGCAGGACGGTGACCGCCATCGTCACGACGGCCAGCGCGAGCAACAGAAACGCGCTGCGAAAGAGGATGCGCAGCCGGAAGGACGCCAGCCAGGCCAGCCCTCTGCTCATCGGCGGACATCGTCCGGGGGCTCGTCCGACCAGCGGAAGCCGCGCATCGGGACGTTCTCGATGCGATCGAAGTCTTCATCGAACTCGCGGAAAGCCTCGCGGATGGCGCTGATGTGCTTGCGGATGTTGTCCCGGTTGCGACCGCTCTTCACGACCTCGAAGAACTCCTCGTAGGAGACGACCTGACCGCGCTTCTCGTAGAGCGTGGCCAGGATCCGCTGGGCGGTCAGCGGCAGATTGATCCGCTTGCCCCGCCACAGCGGCGCGGCTTGGCGCAGCGGGTCGAGCGACAACTCATCGCCGGCGGCGGGACTCGTCTTGCCCTGATCCCGATCGTGCGCCGTGCGCAGGATCTCCAGGAAGGTGTCGACGAAATCGGACTCGGAGAAGGTCGTCTTCTGCAGATAGTCCCAGGCATCGAGCGCCTTCATGATGCTGCGGTAGATGGTGGCCGGCATCGCCGAGACGACCAGCACCGGCGTCCCGCGCGCACCCTTGTTGATGGCGTTGATGATCGCCACGCCGGCGTGCCGCTCGCGGCCCAGCTCGATGTCGAGCACCACCAGATCGTAGTTCTCGCGGGCGATGGCGGTTTCGGCTTCGTCGCGGGTGAACCACTGATCGACCCGGATCCCGGGTCTGGCCGAGAGAATCCACTCAGCAAGCTGGTTGCTGGTGGGCCGGTCGTCTTCGATGACAGCGACTTTGAGCATCGGGCGCGCTCCCTGACGGTTTGCTCAAGTATCCCCGATTTCTCCCGGAACAAACATTCCCGCCGCGTGAGTGTTTGTTCACACGACGGAAGAAACGCTCACGCGCCGGAAGAAACACCGCCGGCGTGTGATCAAAGACACCCCACGGCGGCATTGAATCTTCCGCGGCATCTCCGGCACGATGGGCTTCATGGGAAAGGGGTGCACCGGTCGGCTCTCCGGCTCTCGGCGACGGGAGCGGAGATCCGCAACGGGCCGAACACGCTCGGGGAGGGAACCATGGCGTCAGATCGGATTTGGAGCAGCGGCGACAGGGCGCGCGCTGAGGTGGAGATGCAGGCGTGGATCATGAGCATCCGGCCGCAGATCGAGGGTCACGTGGAGTTGCTCTTCGAAGAAGCCAGTTACCTCGAGAAGCGCTACTTGGAAGCTCTGGAAGGTGCCGAGGGAAGCGGCGAGCCCGCTCTCGGGTTACGGGTTCGCCGGTGCGGCGATGCCATTGTCCGCCATTGGTATGGTATCGGCGGCCAGGGGGCAAACGGCGACGAGCGGCCACCACGGCAAGGATACAGCGATGGCGCCGACGCCAACGAGCTTGAACGGTCATGCCCCGTAGAAAACTTGCTTCAGCGCACGCCGGGATGCGACGATGCGCTGGGGAGTGAGATCGAGGACGAGGTGATCCAGTATCGTCACTGGGCACAGTGTATCGCTGAGATGCTCGTGAACCTGGAGCGTTTGCATCGCCTTGTGCAGATCGGGATCCGGACGAGCGGTAAAGCGAAGCGTGCCTCCCGTCTCGGCGATTGCGAGGGAGTCCACGTCGCATCCGCCGCAGCGATCAATTAACTGGGAACGGCAGCAGCCACGTCGTGACGTCCAGGTTCGCTTCCGACCCGATGCGGACGTCGAGGTCTTGGAAAACGGCCATTCGATTTCAGTCCTGTTGGCCATTTTCTTGCGCTTGCGATGGGCGCTGCGATCAGCCGGTCAGCGAGGGCAAATCTCGCGTTCAACACTTTGACGTCTCTCCTGCTGACAGGTAATCTTGCCATCGTAGCGGCAGCGCCAGCCCTGATCGGCTGATCGGCAATCCCAGCCCTGAGCCGGGATGTCCGGCCTGGCACCAGGCACAGGCCGATAGAGCTCGCTCAACGGCGCGGCCGAGCAGGCATCTTCCGCGTCGCGCTGAACATCAGCTTCCATGGCTTGCCTGGCGGCTGCTTCCGAAGGTGCGGCCTTGATCGGCCCCAGCGGTACCACGAGCGGGGCAGTGCCCAGGTAGGGCGACCAGGATACTTCGACGTCCTTCTTGCACCCAGCCAATCGCGCCTGCGCTTCGACGACGAAGGCTCCAGTTGGGTACTTCGCGAGATAGACCCTAAGCGCATCTCCTGCGCTCGCGGACTTGGCCTGATCCCAGGTTTCCATCTCGGAGGAGCTGGGCCCTAGGCCGATCAAGCGGCAAAGCGTCGCCAGGCTGTCAGGCTTGCAGAGAGAACCGTGCAAACCCGTCAAGTCGGCCAACAGGCCGATCGCCGCCAGGCCGGCCGCAACAACCCCTCCGGTCCATGCCCGCCGACGACGACGCACAGCGGCCGCCGGCGGGGCCTTTCCCTCCAGCATCGCTTCGGTGGCGCGCAAGACCACCTGCCACTGCGGCGACTGCAATCGGCCATCCCAGTCCACCAGATCCAGCGCCTGGACTTCGCCGAAGCCGAAGGGTGGCGCCACGCGATCGAGCAGCAGCGGCAGCAGCACGCCGCGGTGCTTGGCGCGTTCGGCCTCTTCCCGCACGTAGGTGCCCGCCGGGCCGACGGAGTCCGATGTCCAGCACACGAGCACGCAGCGGGCGGCTTCCAACTCGGCCGCGATGGTTTCTCGCCAGCGGGCACCACCCCCCACGTCGGCGTCCCACCATACGCTGTGCCCGGCATCCCGCAGGGCGGCCACGATACCCTCGACACGACCCCGGTCCTCCCGCTTGTAGCTGACGAAGCAGTCGGCCATCGCCGATCAGCGCTGGGCGGCAGCCCGGCGCTCGGCTTCAGCGACGAAGCCCGCATCACGCGGTGGCAGCAATCCTCGGTCGGCCAGACGACGCCAGAACGCCGCAACGTCAGCCCATCGCACCGATGCGCCTACTATGCCTGCGAGTCGCCACATGGAGACAGCTACATCGCGCTGCGCCTCCGCCGAGCTCGGGTTCGCCGCGGCCAGGCGCTGACGCATCTGCAGGCTTTCCTCGAAGCTCTGCCGCGCGCCCTTCAAGTCGCCGGCGGCCACCTGCACGTCGCCCAGCCTTTCCAGGCTCACCGACACATCGCGCTGCGCCTCCGCCGAGCTCGGGTTCGCCGCGGCCAGGCGCTTGAGCACTTGATGGCTTTCCTCGAAGCTCTGCCGCGCGCCCTTCAAGTCGCCGGCGGCCACCTGCACGTCGCCCAGCCTTTCCAGGCTCACCGACACATCGCGCTGCGCCGCCGCCGAGCTCGGGTTCGCCGCGGCCAGGCGCTGACTCATCTGCAGGCTTTCCTCGAAGCTCTGCCGCGCGCCCTTCAAGTCGCCGGCGGCCACCTGCACGTCGCCCAGCTTGTTCAAACTCACCGACACATCGCGCTGCGCCTCCGCCGAGCTCGGGTTCGCCGCGGCCAGCCGCTTGAGCACTTGATGGCTTTCCTCGAAGCTCTGCCGCGCGCCCTTCAAGTCGCCGGCGGCCACCTGCACGTCGCCCAGCCTTTCCAGGCTCACCGACACATCGCGCTGCGCCGCCGCCGAGCTCGGGTTCGCCGCGGCCAGGCGCTGACTCATCTGCAGGCTTTCCTCGAAGCTCTGCCGCGCGCCCTTCAAGTCGCCGGCGGCCACCTGCACGTCGCCCAGCTTGTTCAAACTCACCGACACATCGCGCTGCGCCTCCGCCGAGCTCGGGTTCGCCGCGGCCAGGCGCTGACGCATCTGCAGGCTTTCCTCGAAGCTCTGCCGCGCGCCCTTCAAGTCGCCGGCGGCCACCTGCACGTCGCCCAGCTTGTTCAAACTCACCGACACATCGCGCTGCGCCTCCGCCGAGCTCGGGTTCGCCGCGGCCAGGCGCTGACTCATCTGCAGGCTTTCCTCGAAGCTCTGCCGCGCGCCCTTCAAGTCGCCGGCGGCCACCTGCACGTCGCCCAGCTTGTTCAAACTCACCGACACATCGCGCTGCGCCTCCGCCGAGCTCGGGTTCGCCGCGGCCAGGCGCTTGAGCACTTGATGGCTTTCCTCGAAGCTCTGCCGCGCGCCCTTCAAGTCGCCGGCGGCCACCTGCACGTCGCCCAGTTCGTTCAAACTCACCGACACATCGCGCTGCGCCTCCGCCGAGCTCGGGTTCGCCGCGGCCAGGCGCTGACGCATCTGCAGGCTTTCCTCGAAGCTCTGCCGCGCGCCCTTCAAGTCGCCGGCGGCCACCTGCACGTCGCCCAGCTTGTTCAAACTCACCGACACATCGCGCTGCGCCGCCGCCGAGCTCGGGTTCGCCGCGGCCAGGCGCTGACGCATCTGCAGGCTTTCCTCGAAGCTCTGCCGCGCGCCCTTCAAGTCGCCGGCGGCCACCTGCACGTCGCCCAGCCTTTCCAGGCTCACCGACACATCGCGCTGCGCCGCCGCCGAGCTCGGGTTCGCCGCGGCCAGGCGCTGACTCATCTGCAGGCTTTCCTCGAAGCTCTGCCGCGCGCCCTTCAAGTCGCCGGCGGCCACCTGCACGTCGCCCAGCTTGTTCAAACTCACCGACACATCGCGCTGCGCCTCCGCCGAGCTCGGGTTCGCCGCGGCCAGCCGCTTGAGCACTTGATGGCTTTCCTCGAAGCTCTGCCGCGCGCCCTTCAAGTCGCCGGCGGCCACCTGCACGTCGCCCAGTTCGTTCGAGGCGACAGACCGATCACGGTCGTTGGCAGCATGCTTCGCGGCCGAGCCGGCTGCGGCTTGCGCACCCGGCAGATCGCCGGCCTCGAAGGCCGCGCGCTTGAGTTCGACCCAACTCCAGAAGTCATCGGGGTCGAGTTCCACCGCTTCCGCCCAGAGGGCTCTGACCGCCCGGGTGTCCTTCTCGCCCCGGTCTTTCATCTGCATCGCCAGCGCCGCGCGCTCGCGTGTTTCCTTGGCCGACTCCAGATCCGCCACCCGTTGCGCGGCCTTGCGCCGCGCTTCACGCGAGACGCGATCGATCTCCTCGAGTGCGTCGAACGCCTGCGCGCGCTCGCCATCGGCAAAGCGTTGCAAAGCGGTCAGGCGCTGCGGGTTGGGCGTGGCCACGGCGCCTGTAATCAGGCGCCGGTACTCGGCCATCTCGACTTGGTAGCTGCGATCACGAAGCTCGATCTCGCGCGCCAAGCGGAGTCGTTCCTGCGTGTTGGCCGTCAGACGTTCCGTGGTGTCGGCCAAGTCCTTGCGCATGCGATCCAGCGCCGCCTGGTCCCCTCGCGCGGCCTGCAACTGGGCGAACGCGTCGGCCGAGCGTCGCTGCGCATCCCGCAGGGCCTTGTCCTTGAGCGCCAACTCCTCGAACAGGGCCTGCTGGCGCTCGTCGGCTCGTTTCTGCTGCGCGGCCAGGGCCTGTGCTCGGTCAGCGACCAACCGGTCGGCCAACAGGCGGCGGTCGATGTCCAGATCGGTCTGCGCAAAGGCCGCTACCCCGGCGACCAGCCAAACGGTGGCCAGCCATACGCGTAGCAAGCTCATGCCAAGCGACGCGGGGGCCACCAACGGATATTCAAGGTCAAGGCCGATTCCACGATTGGCACCTGTGACGACTGAAACCCCCATACCGGTCCTCCTCTTCGATCCGGCCGGAACCCCGCGCTCCGGCGTCCATGCCTTGCCGCCACGGGCCTTCTTCACGGCAGAAGCGTATCGGGTGGACTGCGAGAATAGGACAGTTTGAACGGAGAAGCCAGAAGCAACCATGGCGCTGGCGATGGATGCCACTCCCGCGCGTGGTCTGCCCGGTTAGAATCGAGACGATCGCTTCAGATGCCCTCGCGTTGCCCGAAGATCGAGTGATGCGCAGTGGTCGACGCGATGTACGTGCCGACGCATTCCGGACATGGGAGGCCATTGATGCGCATTTGCCGGAAGTTCATGCATTTTGAGCCCCTGGCGGGTGAAGTTTCCTACTGGCCCTTTCCCGAGCTGGCCAGCGTGGCATGGCGGGCCCGCCTGATCCTGACCGGACAGACCCGCGAGGAGATCCACGATCTCGCCAACCACGTCCACGACCTCGTCGCCGAGTACTTCGCCGAGGCCCGGCAAGATGAGGTGTCGCGCCTCGCTGCTGCGGGTTTGGATGAGTTTCTCGACATCGACGAGCACGGCAACATCCTGGGACTACACTTCGACCGAACGGACGAACTCGATTTCCCGAAACCGGAGAACACCCGCGAGTTCGAAGCGCTCGAGGCGTCGATCGACCGCTGGCAGCAGATCTTCGGGGAAGGAGACCCCGTCCCGGATCTCGGTGCCTGTCTGGCCACGCTGGCCTTGTGCCACGTCAGCGACGCGATCCGTCGCCTGCAGTACGAGTACGACTTCGACCGCCTCGAGTACGTCCGCCGGCGTGCGAAGAGCCTCACGGCCCATGACTGCATCGTTGCCGGGCAGTCCGCCCTCGAGGCCCTGGAGGTCGTCTGCCGCTCGGAACAGCACATCCAAAGGCAGCAGCTGCAGGAGCGCTTCGCCGAACAGCTCGATGCGGTGAAGCGGCAGACCAGCGCCGAGGCCCAGAGTGCCCAGGACCGTAAATGGCGTGCGCTGCAGGAGGAAGAAGCGCGGAAGAAGTCCGAACACGCCCGACAGCTGGCCGCGCTGCGCCTTGCCAGCCGCAATGCGTCCCGCAAGGCGGTGCTGGCCGAGTGGAATCGAGACCCGCAACTGCAACAGATGAGCGACGCCAAAGCCGGACTCCGCCTGTCGCAATGGCTGGCCAGCCAGGATCTGGAGCGTTTCGAGCCGCGAACGATCGCGCAGTGGATTTCGTGTTGTAAAAAAACGACCCTTCAGCGCCGCTGACCGTACAGAGTGCGGGCGCAGACCGTACGGAGTGCGCCGCACTCGTATTTCTTTTCTTTTTCGCGATCCCGATGATGACCCTGCCCCAACACCACAGGAGTCATCATCATGGAAGCCCACCCACGAGCCCGGCGATGGCCTGAGCCACCGCGTCGTCCAGGGCCCGCACCGGCACAACCGCCGGCCGTCGCGTCGGCTCGCTCGGCGCCGAGAACCGAATCGTCCCAGGCCGCACTCGAAGCCGCGCCGCTGACGGCTGCCGAGCCGCACTACCTCAACGAGGGTCAACTCGCCCGTCGCTGGGGCCTCTCGCCGAAGACGCTTCAACGCTGGCGTGGCGAAGGCGTCGGACCCGTCTTCGTCAAGTTCTCGCGCCGCGTCGCCTATCCGCTTGAAGGCTCCGGCGGCATTCTGGACCTCGAGCAGCGCAGCCGGTACCGGAGTACCAACGAGCGCGTGACGGAAGGAGACCGGCAATGACCGCCTCCACCC
Source organism: Candidatus Accumulibacter similis (assembly GCA_013347225.1). Taxonomy (NCBI): domain Bacteria; kingdom Pseudomonadati; phylum Pseudomonadota; class Betaproteobacteria; genus Candidatus Accumulibacter; species Candidatus Accumulibacter similis. Next base: position 5,010,190 of record CP054595.1, read on the forward strand.
TCCACGAGATCCAGGCGACTCCCGTTGCCGAACTGGCGCAACAGCCGGCCGAGGCCCTGCATCGCCTCCAACTCGATGCCGGCGATCTGCTGGCTGCAGCCAAGGCCGTCGTCGACCACATCGACCGTGCGGTGGATCTCAGGTATGCCGACCGCGCCCGGCAACTGCGGCTCGCCGCCGGCAAAGACACCGGCGTCGTGCCCTTCGATGACGGCACTGTTCGCGTGACGGCGGACCCCGGCCGTCCCGAAAGTAATGCGCAAATTGGCGCATTTTCCAAGGAGCAGCGGGCTCACCTTCTCAATGGACCGGGCCACCGCGTGCAGCAGTACGCGCGCTCCACCGTCGATGCGACCTCGGCACCCTCCGCCGAGCTGTGCCTCCCAGCGGCAGAGTTCGAAGCGCCGCTGTACGTGCCGGCTACACCGCTCACCGACTCGACCCTCTGCGACTGGATCGCCACCGCCCTCCCCGGCGAGCGCCTCCAGTATCACCAGGGGCTGTTGCTGCTCGATCGCTCCGCCACCACCAGCCCGTATCCGCCGCAAGAGCGCCAACGCATCCACGCCGTCGCCAAACGCGCCTGGCTCGCCTGCGAACTCGGCCTGGTGCATCTGGTGAGCCAGCGCGTCGAGCCCTTCGTCTTTCGCTACCTCGCCGTTCGCTCCCGGATGACGCCCAAAGCCGCGGACGTCCGCCTGCAACTGCGCACCCCGGCGCACTGAGCGCCCAACCCTCTGACCCACACCGCAAGGAGAACATCGATGGCCATCTCGCTTTCCCAACTCAACCGCACCAGCGCGCCGAAGCCCCCGCGCATCCTGATTCACGGCGTCGCCGGCGTCGGCAAGACCACCTTCGCCGCCGGCGCCAAGCAGCCGGTCTTCATCCAGACCGAAGACGGTCTCGGCACGATCGACGCCCACCACTTCCCGATCGCGCGCTCCTTCGAAGAGGTCATCGAGTGCCTGGTGACCCTCTACAGCGAGCCGCACGACTTCCAGACCGCCATCGTCGACAGCGTCGACTGGCTCGAACCGCTGATCTGGGCCAAGACCTGCAAGGAATACGGCTGGAAGGACCTCGAGTCGCCGGGCTACGGCAAAGGCTACCTCGCCACCATGGAGTTCTGGCGGCAGTACCTCGACGGATTGAATGCCCTGCGCGACGAGCGGGGCATGACCATCGTGCAGATCGCCCACACCGACATCAAGCGCTTCGACAGCCCGGAGCACGAGCCCTACGACCGCTACGGCATCAAGCTGCACGCCCGCGCGGCGGCGTTGCTGCAGGAACACGCCGACATCGTGCTCTTCGCCAACTACCTCATCAGCACCGTCAAGGCCGACGTCGGCTTCAACAAGAAGGTCAATCGCGCGCTCGGGTCCGGCGAACGCGTCATCCACACCGCCGAACGCCCGGCCTTCCTCGCCAAGAACCGCTACGGCCTGCCCGACACCTTGCCGCTCGACTGGTCCGCCTTCGCGCAGGCCATGCCGAACAGCCTGAACGCCGCGCTCGTCCATCCCTGAATCACCCATTCCCAACACAAAGGAGAAACACCATGGCTTCCCTCGGTCACACCTTCGACGCTTCGACCGTCGATCCCACCACCCCCTTCGAAGTCCTGCCGCCGGGTTCGTACCGCGTGCAGATCGTGAGCAGCGAAATGCGCGTCACCAAGGACGGGCTGGGCCAGTACCTGTTCCTCGAACTCGACGTGCTGGAAGGTCCGCATGCCGGTCGCAAGCTCTACGACCGGCTGAACCTGGTCAACGCCAACCCCGACGCCGTCGAGATCGCGCAGCGCACCCTGTCGGCGCTGTGCCGTGCCGCCGGGAAGATGCAGGTCAGCAACAGCGAACAACTGCACCTGATCCCGATTCGGGTCGACGTCAAGGTTCGCCCGCCGAAGGGGCAGTACGGCGAGAGCAACACGATCCGCTATCTCGTCGAAGCCCCGCCTCCGGCAGCGACCCCGCCGGTTGCTGCTCCGGTTCGTTCGGCTCCGGTCGCGACCCAGAGCACGCTCCCCTGGAAGCGCCAGGTCTGACGCCATGCGCGCTCCCGACCTCATTGTGCTGCCCGACACGGTGTCCGCGTGTCGCGAGCGCCTGGTGGCCCTGCAGGGCGAGATCGCCTCGATCAAGACGCAGATCGCCACGGCCGACATCGCCCGCCAGGCGCGGCGCGGCACGCTCGATGCGCAGGCCTTCCATCGGGCCCGGACGGCGCTCGCGTTCAAGCAGCAGGAGGCCGCCCGGGTGTCGGCGCAACTCGCCACGCTGACGGGCGGCCTCGCTCGCGATCACTTCAAGGACACGCTGCTCGACGTCCTGCGCGAGCAACTGCCCGACGACGCTTGGCAGTCCGCACTGACGGTCGCCCGCTCGCGGCAGGGTCAGGAGGTGCGCCATGGCTGAGCTGCCGACCGTCGTCAGCCCGACTCGCGAGGCGATCTTCGCCGCCTACGAAGCCGACGCCCGCACGGGCTTCCGTGCGCACCTCGGCGCCTCACTGGTCGGCAAGTCCTGTGCGCGCGCGCTGTGGTACGACTTTCGCTGGACGACCGCCACGTTCCATCCGGGTCGCGTCCTGCGCCTCTTCGAGACCGGGCAACTGGAGGAAGCCCGCCTCGTGCGCAACCTGCGGCGCATCGGCGTGACGGTGCTCGACCTCGATCCCGAGACCGGGCGTCAGTGGCGGGTGGAGGCGCACGGTGGCCACTTCGGCGGCTCGCTCGACGCGGTGGCGCTGAACCTGCCTGAGGCGCCCAAGACCTGGCACGTGGTCGAGTTCAAGACGCATGCGAGCAAGAGCTTCGTCGAACTTGTCGCCAAGGGCGTCCGCCCAGCCAAGCCGCAGCACTGCGCGCAGATGCAGACCTACATGCGGCTGACGGGCCTGACGCGCGCCCTGTACCTGGCGGTGAACAAGGACACGGACGACCTCTACGTCGAACGCGTGGAACTCGATGTGGACGATGCCGACCGACTGCTCGCCAAGGCGGGGCGCATCGTCTTCGCGGCGCGGCCGCTCGATCGCGTCAGCGAGGATCCGGCGTGGTACGAGTGCCGGCTGTGCGCCCATGCCGAGATCTGTCGGGGTCAGGCCGCGGCGGCGGTGAACTGCCGCACCTGCCTGTCCTCGACGCCGGTCGAGGGCGGGTGGTGGTGCGAGCGCCAGCAGCGCGCCTTGTCCGACGCCGACCAGCGCGCCGCCTGCGACCAGCATCTCTATCTCCCGGACCTCGTCCCCGGCGAGCAGATCGACGCCGATACCGACTGGGTCCGCTATCAACTTCCCGGTGGCGGCTTCTGGTGCGACCGCGGCCGCGACAAATTCCAGGAGGGTTCACGATGACCCTGACCCTGCGGCCGTACCAACAGGCGGCCATCGACGGCATTTACGAGTACTTCGAGCGCGCGACGGGCAACCCGAACGTCATCATCCCGACCGGTGGCGGCAAGTCCCTGGTGATAGCCCGCTTCATCGAAGGCGTGCTGAAACCCTTTCCCGATCAGCGCATCCTGATCGTCACCCACGTGCGCGAGCTGATCGAGCAGAACCACGCCGAGCTGATGCGGCTCTGGCCCGAGGCGCCGGCCGGCATCTATTCGGCGGGACTGAAGCAGCGCGACCTCACGGCGCGCATCCTGTTCGCCGGCATCCAGTCGATCCATCGGCGCGCGCCCGATGTGGCGCAGTGCGATCTGGTGCTGATCGACGAGGCGCATCTGATTCCGCGCTCGTCGAACACCATGTACCGGCGCTTCCTCGACGGATTGAAGCGCCTGAACCCGCTGCTCAAGGTGATCGGCTTCACCGCCACGCCGTACCGTCTGGACTCCGGGCTGCTGCACGAGGGCGACGGCGCGATCTTCACCGACATCGCCTTTGAGGTCTCGGTGCGCGATCTGATCGATCAGGGCTACCTGTCCCGGCTGGTGTCCAAGCACACGCGCACGCAACTCGAGGTCGCCGGCGTCGGCACGCGCGGCGGTGAATTCATCGCCCGCGAGTTGCATGCCGCCGTCGATCGGCACGACCTCACCGAGCGCGCCGTCGCCGAGATCGTCGACTATGGGCAGACACGCCGCTCCTGGCTGGTCTTCTGCTCCGGCGTCGCGCATGCCGGACATGTTCGCGACGCGATCCGCGCGCACGGCCTCTCCTGCGAGACGATCGTCGGCGAGACGCCGAGCGCCGAGCGAGACGCATTGATCGGTGCCTTCAAGCGCGGCGAGATCCGCTGTCTGAGCAACGCGAACGTGCTCACCACCGGCTTCAACGCCCCCGGCGTCGATCTGATCGCGATGCTGCGACCGACCCAATCGGCCGGACTGTACGTGCAGATCGTCGGTCGCGGCTGTCGGCTGGCGCCGGGCAAGAGCGACTGCCTGGTGCTCGACTTCGCCGGCAACATCGCCCGGCATGGGCCGATCGACGCCATCCGGCCGAAGCGTCCCGGTGGCGGCGGCGGTGCGGCACCGATCAAAGTCTGCCCGGACTGCGCCAGCATCCTGCACGCAGCCGTGCGCGTCTGTCCCGATTGCGGCCACGTCTTTCCGCCGCCGGCGCCGAAGATCGCACCCCGGGCCAGTACGCTGGCCGTGCTCTCGGCCGTCGGCAAGCCCGAATGGGTGGCGGTGAGCCGGGTGCACTACGCGCGCCATGAGAAACCGGGCAAGCCCCCCTCGCTGCGCGTCGAGTACTGGTGCGGCCTGTCCGCGCATCACGAGTGGGTCTGCGTCGAGCATGCCGGCTACCCGCGACAGAAGGCCGCGACCTGGTGGGCGGCGCGCGCGCCCGGCACGCCCTTGCCCCGGAGCGTCGACGAAGCGCTGCAGCACGCACCCGCGTTGCGGCGACCGGCCGAGATCGCGGTCCGCGCGAGCGGACGCTACACCGAAGTCGTCGCGGCGAGGTTCTGATGCGCTGCGACATTTGCCGCCGCGAAGCCCGCGGCTTCGGCTACTCCCCCCGTCTGGCCCGCCAGAGCGGCCCCGATCTGTGGGCCTGCTCGATGCGGTGTCTCGACATCATCACGAGGTACCAAGGAATGATCGACCCCAACCAACATGAGCAAGCCGCCCTGCGTCAGGCCAGTGCCGTCGGCGGCGAATACATCGAATCGCTCGGCCGCACCGATCTGGCGCAGTGGTCGGCACACGAATGGGCGACGTTGATCGACGTCGTCGTCACGGCTTTCCAGGATCACCTGCAGGAAGCCTACACGCAAGACCCACCGTTCTGAGGAGGAACCATGACTGCCAGCAGTTTCATGGCGCAACTGGGCGCCAAACTCGTCGACGCCGGATTTCCGATCCTGCCGATCCAGCCGGGGAGCAAGAAGCCGGGTGTGTTTCGCCGCGGGGCGTGGCGCGATTACCCGGACTGGAGTCGCCATGGTCGGCGCGAGACCACCGATCATGAGGTCGATGTCTGGGGCAACTGGCCGGAGGCCGGCATCGGCATCGCCACCGGACGGGTAATCGGCATCGACATCGACGTGCTGAGCGACCCGCAGCTCGCCAAGCGCATCGAGGATCTCGCCCGCGAGATGCTGGGTGACACGCCGGCCTTGCGCATCGGCCGTTCGCCCAAGCGCCTCCTGGTCTATCGCGCCGATCGGCCGTTCAAGGGGTTCAAGAGGCCACCGATCGATGTGCTCGGTTTGGGCCAGCAGTTCGTCGCCTACGGACTGCACCCGGAGACCGGGCAGCCCTACGACTGGCCGCTGGAGAGCCTGGCCGAGATTACCCTCGACGACCTGCCGCGGATCACCGAGGCGCAGGCGCGGGCCTTCGCGGACGCTGCGATCGCGCGGGTGCCGCCAGAGCTGCAGCCAGCGCGGCTGCCCCATGCCCACGACGTTGAGGCAGCCTCTGGCGCACTCGGCGAACCGCGCGGCACGCTCGAGGCGATAACCGCGGCGCTCGAATTCATCCCGAACCCCGATCTCGACTACGACAGCTGGGTGCGCATCGGGCTCGCGATCAAGGGCGCGCTGGGAGAACCAGGCTGGCCGCTGTTCGAGGCCTGGTCAGGGCGGGCCGCGAAGAATGTGCCTGCAACGACCGAGCAGGTCTGGCGTGGCCTGAAGCCGGCTCGCATCGGCGCCGGCACGCTGTACAAACTGGCGCTGGAAGCGGGCTGGGAACCCGCGCCATCGCTGCAACTCAACGGGGCGCTGGCGACGAACGGCGCCCATCCGGCGAAGGCGATGCTGCAGGCCCTGAAGGCTCCGGCGCCGCGCGCTCCAGCCCAGGCCTCGCCGGCAAGCCCGCCGAAGGCACCGCCGATGCCAGCGGGCTGGAACCAGGTCGGCGGCGTGATCGCAGAGATGATGGACCTGATGGAGCGCAGTGCCAAGCGCCCGCAACCGGTGCTCGCACTGGGGGCTTCCCTTGTGGCGGTCGGCGCCTTGATGGGACGCAAGTACCGCACCACGAGCAACGCGCGATCGAATCTGTATGTGGTCGGGATCGCCGAGAGTGGCGCCGGCAAGAACCACAGCCGCATGGTGATCAACGAGATCTTCAGTCGGGCCGGACTGCAGCGCTATCTTGGGGGCAACAAGATCGCCTCGGGTGCGGGTCTTCTGAACGGGATCCTTCGCCAGCCGGCAATCCTCTTCCAGCTGGACGAGTTCGGCATGTTCCTGTCGGCCGCCGTCGATCGCAAGCGTTCGCCCCGCTATCTCTGCGAGATCCTGGATCTGCTGACCGAACTCTATACGACATCGGGCACGACCTACTTCGGCACCGAGTATGCCCACAGTCAAGCCGAAGTCTCGCGTCGGGCCATCCACCAGCCCTGCGTCTGCGTCTACGGCACGACGACGCCGATACACTTCTGGCAGGCGCTGCAGGCGACCAACGTCGCGGATGGCTCGCTGGCGCGCTTCCTGATCCTGCAGACCGAGGAGGACTTTCCGGAAAGCAACGACGACTTCGGCAGCATCGATCCGCCGCAGGAGTTGATTGAGCGCCTGCTGCTGATCCACCAGGGCGGTGGCCAGCTCAGTGGCAATCTGGCCGACGTCGCAGGGGTGGATGAGGTCACGCCAATGCCCCGAAGGGTACCTATCAATGAGCAGGCCCGGGCCGTGTTCCGAGCGCTCGACCGCGACCTGCTGAGCGACCTGCGCGCTGCGCACGGCAGCGGCTTCGCGTCGATCCTGGCGCGTATCGAGGAGAACGCCTCCAAGCTCGCGCTGATCCGCGCCGTGTCCCGTGATCCTGTGGAGCCAGAGATCACCGGCGGCGACGCCGAGTGGGGCATCCTGATCGCGCAGCACTGCGCCCGGCAGACGATCCGCGAAGCGTCGATCCGCGTCTCGGAGAACGCGATCGAGTCGAACCACAAGCGTGCGCTGCAAATACTTCAAGGGTCAGGACCCGGCGGCATGCCCAAGAGTGAGTTCACGCGCCGCACGCAGTTCATGGATGCCCGCCAGCGGGACGGCGTGCTGCAGACTTTGGTAGACGCGCAGATGATCGAGGTTCAAATGATTCAAGGAGCCAGACGCCCCATCTGTTTGATAAAGGTGCTTGAAAACAATGAGTTGTGAGCGCCGCGCGGAAAGGGTTCAAAAGTTCATGATTTCAAGCCCTAGATACCCTGTATACCCGGATCTGCCCGCCAGAGAGACCGGGAGAGAGAAAAAACAGGATATATATTGAATGAATGAAATATTGAAGTGTTTATCGCTCTCTCTTTCTCAGGGGCTCCCCCCTTGAAGGATTGACGCATTGAAGTTATTGCCGTAGCACCGTTTTTGTTCTGACCCGTACCCGACCCGATCGGGCATGAGGGAGCGCCGAAGACCCTGACCCGGTCGCGTGCACGCTCCTCCAGGCCGCCTACAGCCTCTTGGAGGATATGCACATGTCTCACTATTCAAACCCGCTCCCAGCGGCCTCTGCGGTCGCCGTAGGAGCTTCCCCAGGTGCCATGCTCGCACTGGATCTCGGCCAGCACACCGGCTGGGCGTTGGCCTATCCGCGCGGACCCATCACCTCGGGTACCGAGCTGTTCAAAGCCGGTCGCTTCGAGGGCGGTGGCATGCCACTCCTGCGCTTTGTGAGCTGGCTTGGCGAACTGCACGACCGCGCCGGACCGCTGACCGCCGTCGTGTTCGAGGAAGTGCGCGCGCACCGCGGCACGGCCGCAGCACACACCTACGGCGCCTTCCTCGGGCAGCTCACGGCGTGGTGCGAGCTGCACCACATCCCCTACCACGGCGTACCGGTGGGCACGATCAAGAAGCACGCGACCGGCCGCGGCAACGCCGGCAAGGCCGAAGTGATCGCCGCAATGCGCGCCCAGGGATTCGATCCTGCGGACGACAACGAAGCGGATGCCCTCGCGCTGCTGCAGTGGGCGCTGAAAGGCGGTGCGCGATGAGCCGGCTGACCTGTGCACTCGCGCGGCTGTTGCCGGTCGCGCCCGCGACCGCCGATGAACTGCGGGCGATGCGCGCCGCCGCCTGGCACAAGCAGGGCGTGCTCGCCGTGCCGCTCGATGCGGTCACAGATCGTTCGGAGCGCGTGCTCCTCGAAGGCATCGGCAACCGGCTCTACGGGCGCCGCCGGCCGGCCGGCGTGGGAGGGTCTCGCGATGAGCGCTAAGCGGATCCCCCCATCGCTGAAGCCCGGCGTCCCGATGCCCGTCACCGGCGGGCGGCCCGTCGAGTGGGTGCGCGAGGAGTCCGGCGAGCACGCGGGCAACGCGCATTTCCGGACCGTCGACTCGCTGGGCCTCCTGCTCCGGAATGGCACGATCACCCCGCCGATGCACGACGCCGGCCAGCAGTTCGCCGCCACCTTCGTGTGGGCACAGCTGCACGGACCGCGGGCGCTGGCGCTCGACCGCGTTCGCGGCGGGCAGTGGTCTGACGGCATCAGCGAGCGCGCCGCCTACGCCCGCAAGCGGATCGGGGAAGCGCTCGACGCGGTCGGCGGCATCGGCAGTCCGGGCGGCACGGCGGTCTGGCACGTCGCCGGCCTCGGGCAGAGCGTGAAGGAGTGGTCGGCGCAGCAGGGCTGGAACGGCCGAGCGCTGTCGCAGCCTGAGGCGCGGGGCATTCTGGTCGCTGCGCTGGGCATGCTGGCTATGCATTATGGATATTTGCGAGCGGTTCCAGCGAAACCCCTTGATCGGTGAACATCGAGGGCGTAGCATTTGGGCATCCTCAAAGTAAAGCGCCTGCCGGAGCTCTCCAGCAGGCGCTTTTGCTTGGGGACGGCGAGGCTCGCTGGGACGGGACGTCCGGTGGGTCTGCCTCCTGAAGGTACTATGCTCTTGTACTGATCCCAGAAGCATCTAGACATTCAAATGGAATATGCCAATATGATGTAGCGAAAAGTTCTGCAGCACGTAACTTGTTGATTTTAAATGGGTCCTTCCAGCATAATATGCCATGTGGGAGGCGTGCGCGCAGAGTCGTTCTAGCGCCAGAGTGAGAATCGAGGTTTGCAGGGTTTGCGGGTTGCACCCGGAGCCCGCCTCAGGTAGTCGGCATCATTCCATCCACCCATCCTCGGGTCCGAAGCGAGCCGACCGCACACTGGCCGCCGGCAGCCATCATCCTCCTCGCTGGCGTCGACGCCCCCGCAGGCAGACCGCCAGCCAAGCGGAGGCGGCGAACAGCGTGAGCGTGGCGGGTTCGGGAACGCTGCTACTGACGACGGGAATCTTGGTGATCGCCGTGACGCCTGCGGCTGGCTTGCTCAGATCAAACGGATCGCCGATCTGAGCGCGCGCTCCGGAACCGAAGCCGGTGCCGTCCACCCAGGTCGAGAGAACGTACTGGATGTGAAAGGTCTCGCCCGGCAACACGTTCTGGGTGAAATAGTCAAAGGTGAAGGGATCGAGATCGTATCCCGTCTCCGGACCGAGCGGGCCATTCCTTGAATAGGAGGTGAAGGTCATGTTGCTGGCCTCCCCTAGCGTGACCAGAGAGTTGCTGCTGTTCGCCGTACCCGTCACATCCGCCTGTGCATACCAACTGGGACCGCTGCCAAAACCGTAAATCAGCGACTCGATCAGAAAGCTGAAGTGTGCCGTCCGACCCGCGCCGATCACACCCAGGTAGCCTTGATTGATATTGAAGTGGAACTTGTACGATTGCGGGGTGCTGTCCGTATTCGTGAAGTCCGCGACGTACACCGCCTCACCTTTGAAGCTGTTGTTGACGCCGTAATGGTCGAGGTATTGCGCACCAGCCGAAACCAAACCGTTCGTCGCCCCGGCCGAACGTCCGTAAGCCGGCTCGGGATTTGGGTAGGTCCATCGGCCGTCCTGCACACCCGCGAAGACGTTGAAGATGCTGTTCGCCGTATCGGTCGTATGCGAGTCGACGAGTGAGGTCCCATACAGATCGGTCCCTTGTGCCCGCGCCGTCACATCGATCTTGTCCGCCTGCGCTGTTTGCACAGTGAACACCCACACTGCCACTGCCACGAGGGACAGCCTGCTCTTTTCCTTAGTCATCTGCGTCACTCCTTCGCCATCGTTGGGGTCGTCGTCATCATCAGGAGCGATCTGCCAGGTCGCCACCAAAGGATAGGCCATTCAACTCCGCCTCGGCAACTTTTTCGGGCTCTGACGGGCTCTGAGGCCAGTCGTGATAAAGGGAAAGCCTGCCGACGAAACGCGAAGGCCGTACCGGAATCGCAACGCGAGGATGGCCATGTGTCGCGGCATTAGCCGCCGAGTTCGCCATGGTGACCATGGCGCAAGCGGATCGTGCCAAGCCCGACGACATCGCCTTGGTGTTGCCTTTACCAGGCGATGCGCTGGGCGAATTGGTAGTCGCGCGCCGGGTACTGCTGCGGGTCGAACTCGCCGTGCCGGGCATCAGCTCTCCCCGGCCGCGGCAGGCGGCGGGTTAGCGCAACAGGCGACTGTGACGTCGGCTCTCCGACGTGATCGAGGATCTTGTTGACGGCCGACGCCTGCGTGAGAAAGGCGATGGTCCTAATCTTGTCTGCGCACTCCGGGACATAGCAGGGGAGCGAAGTGCCAGCATCGGGCAAGCCGCAGGGTCCAAACGTACCGTGCCATTTGGCGATGAATCGTCTCTTCTGCGGCTTGTGCTGTGCGGCGGTTGTCCTCCACCTTTTCGTTGCTCCTGCGATACGAACCCTCGCGGCCCGTGACCTCATCCATCCGGGCCGCTTTCTTTTGGCGAGGTGAGACTTGGCCGTACCCGAACTGACGCTCCAGCACTGGCCGATCGAGCGACTGATCGACTACGCCCGCAATCCGCGCCAGAACGACCACGCCGTCGAGCAGATGGCCTCGGTGATCACCGAGTTCGGCTTTCGGATTCCGGTGGTGGCCAAAAGCACGGGCGAACTGGTCGATGGGCACCTGCGACTGAAGGCGGCGCGCCGGCTTGGGCTGAAGACGGTACCGGTCGTCCTGGCCGACGAGCTGACGGATGCGCAGATCAAGGCCTTTCGCCTGCTGGCCAACCGATCCGCTTCCTGGGCGCAGTGGGACGAGGCGCTGCTGGCGCTCGAACTCGAGGACCTCAAACTCGCGGACTTCGATCTGTCGCTGACCGGGTTCGAGGAGGGTGAGATCGCTCGCCTGCTGGCCGACGAAGCGGTTTCAAGCGACGGCGACCAAGAGCCGGCCGCGGATGAGCCCGACGCCGCGGATGACGTTCCCGATGCGCCCGTCCACCCGGTCAGCCGAACTGGTGATATCTGGGCGCTGGGCCAGCACCGTCTGATCTGCGGGGACGCCAGTGACGCCGCGGTGGTCGGCGCGTTGATGGGCGAGGAGCGTGCGAACCTCCTGATGACGAGCCCGCCCTACGCCAACCAGCGCGCCTACACGACCGGCGGGATCGCCGACTGGGACCGGCTGATGCAGGGCGTCTTCGCCGTGGCGATGACCGTGATGGCAGCGGCGGCGCAGATGCTGGTGAACCTCGGCCTGGTGCATCGTGAGGGTAGCGTGGTGCGCTACTGGGATGACTGGCTCTCCTGGATGCCGCGCCAGAGCTGGCGCTTCTTCGGCTGGTACGTGTGGGATCAGGGCGTGACCGTTCCCGGTGATTGGGCCGGTCGCCTCGCACCGCGGCACGAGTTCCTGTTCCACTTCAACCGCGAGGCCAGAAAGCCGAACAAGACGGTGCCGTGCAAGTTCGCTGGTCAGGACAAGCATTTGCAGGCCGACGGCAGCAGTAGCGGTGGACTGCGTACAAGGGAAGGCGAGCGCACCGGCTGGAACCATGCCGGCAAGGTGACGCAAGACTTCCGCATCCCGGACTCGGTCGTGACCTGCACCCGCCAGCGAGGATCCATCGGCGAGGGCATCGACCACCCCGCCGTGTTCCCGGTGGCATTGCCGGAGTTCGTGATCGAGGCCTACACGAGTCCCGGGGAGATCGTCCTTGATCCCTTCGGCGGTTCCGGCACGACGGTGCTGGCGGCGCAGCGCACCGGCCGCATCGCCCGTTCGGTCGAGATCGCGCCCGAGTACGTCGATGTGGCGATCGAACGCTTCCGGCAGAACTTTCCCGGTGTGCCGGCGACCTTGCTGGCGACCGGTCAGACCTTCGACGAGGTCGCCGCTGAGCGGCTCTCCCTCGAACAGGAGGCGGCATGAACGTTTCGTGGCTGGCGGACAAGATCGAGCAGTGGCCGACCGCCAAGCTGCTGCCCTACGCTCGAAACGCCCGGACGCACAGCGATCAGCAGGTGGCACAGATCGCGGCCTCGATCGCCGAGTTTGGCTTCACCAACCCGATTCTGTCCGGCAGTGATGGTGTGATCGTCGCCGGACATGGGCGCCTCGCTGCTGCTCAGAAGCTGGGTCTGGACGTGGTCCCGGTGGTCGTGCTCGACCATCTGACGCCGACCCAGCGTCGAGCTTTGGTGATCGCCGACAACCGCATCGCCGAGAACGCTGGCTGGGACGACGCGATGTTGCGCGTCGAGTTGGCGGATCTCCAGAGCAACGACTTCGATCTGGCGCTCACCGGATTCGCTGCCGACGAGCTGCTCGAGATCCTGGCCGGGGAGGAGACCAGCACCGAAGGCCAGACGGACGACGACGCAGTTCCCGATGTCCCGGAGACGCCGGTTTCCCGGCCAGGCGATGTCTGGATCTGTGGCAAGCACCGCGTGCTCTGCGGGGACGCCACGCAGGAGGCAAGCTACGTGGCGCTGCTCGGCAGCGAACGCGTGTCGATGGTGTTTCAAGATCCGCCGTACTCCGTGAACTACGCCAACAGTGCCAAGGACAAGCTGCGCGGCAGGAACCGTCCGATTCTCAACGACAACCTGGGTGACGAGTTCGGACCCTTCCTCATCGCGGCCCTGACACCGATGCTGGCGCGCTGCGACGGAGCGGTCTACATCGCGATGTCCTCGAGCGAACTCGACACGCTGCAGTCGGCGTTTCGCGCCGCTGGCGGCCACTGGTCGACGTTCATCATCTGGGCCAAGAACACCTTCACGATGGGCCGCGCCGACTACCAGCGGCAGTACGAGCCGATCCTCTACGGCTGGCGGGAAGGCAGCAGGCGGCACTGGTGCGGCGACCGTGACCAGGGCGATGTGTGGCAGATCAAGAAGCCGGTCAAGAATGATCTCCATCCGACGATGAAGCCCGTCGAACTGGTGGAGCGCGCGATTCGCAATTCGAGCCGGCCCGGCGATACGGTGCTCGACTGTTTCGCCGGGTCAGGCACGACGTTGATCGCAGCCGAGAAGTCGGGGCGCGTCGCGCGGATGATGGAGCTCGATCCGAAGTACTGCGATGTGGTGGTTCGCCGCTGGCAGGACCATAGCGGAAAGAAAGCCACCCGAGAATCGGATGGCGTGACGTTCGGCGAGTAAGCAGTCATCCAGACGGAAGTGCGAGCCGGCCGCCACCGACCCAGTGCTGCCAGTCCAACTATCAAAGGTTCAGTGTCGGGTATAAGAGTAGAGCTGGCATGCGGTGAGCGGCAAGTAGGGGCCTATGCTGACTACGGGCTCGAATGGCAACGGTCAGTCTCCCTCCAGTTCCGAAATCTCAATCAGGTTGCAGTCGGGATCACGCAGATAGATCGATCTGATTCGTCCCGTCGCACCTGTGCGCATGACGGGGCCTTCCATGATTGGCCACTGGCATTCACCCATCCGGTCAACAACCGCTTGCAGTGCCAACGTCGAAATAAAGCAGAGGTCGAGAGAACCTGGTGTAGGGACATGGGCCTTGGGCTCGAACTCCTTGCCTTTGATGTGAAGATTGATCTTCTGTCCCCCGAACTTGAAAGCCTTGCGTTCGACGGGTGGCGTACCACCGATGAAGGTCTCCAGCGTCATACCCAAAATTCGGGTATAGAAATCAACGCATGCGGCTTCGTTTGCCGTGGTGAGCACCAAATGGTCGAGGTGGCTAATCATATGGGTCGAGTCCAAGCGAAAAGGGAGAGTCTATCTTGAGGATCCATCGCTCGTGGCTGTCGCCTTCGATCAGCTATTGAGCGCGAGTAGACCGGCGCGTTTCAGGGTAGATCAGTCATTCGAATGGCGCCTATCTGAAATCGACGACGGACTGCTCTTGGCCGAGTGCGGACGACGTCATCCTACACCCACTGGCCGCTTCTCGCAGTAGCGGTCGATCAGACGAGCAAATTGTCATCGCCAGCCGAATGGCCGCTTACGGCTGGTCGCCCCCGGGTCAACGTCGGCTTTGGAGAAACGTCGCCGCCGCGTGCTCATGTCGACAGTGATACCTGGCAGGCTCTCACCGAACGACCGCGTAAGATGCGCATAGCCTTCGCAGCCTGGCGTTCGAGCGGATCAGGCGGCCAACTCTTCGGCGATCTCGCAATGCACCACGAACCCGGTCAAGTAGGGCAAGCCGCAGGGGATGCCATAGTCGCGGGAGGTCTGGCGGCCGATGGTCCAGACCATCCACCGCGCTACGGCGGCGTAGATCGCTTGCTCGAGGGCCTTGCCCTTGGCACGCTCGTTGAGGACGTAGTCGGCGAAGTGGCGTCCATGGCGGCTGTCGAGAAACGCGCGGACCGATTCGAGCGGCTGGCCGGTCGCTGCGGCGATGGTGGTCATGGCGACCGGCCAGGCGGCCGCGGCCTGGTGTTCGAGGGTACCGGTGAAGCCCCAAGTGTCGTTGTGGCTGGCGGGGATGCTTTGGGTCGTCATGGTGGTCTCCTTGCGGTGGGTGGTGGCGACACCCGTATGAACGCGCTCTTTGAGCAGGAAGCCAAGCTCCATCTTGGCATCCTGCCCGCTGAATGTCATCGCCTGGCGTCGACCCGCATGAGCTCGGCTTGTGCTCCGGCGATCAGGTCGAGGCGCACGTTGCCGGCGACGTAGGTCGCCAGGTGGTTCAGGGTCCAGTTGAGCACGTTGGCCTTGTCCTTCAGGCCCTCGACTTCCTCGTACCGGGCGATGTAGTGGTCGAGTTCGGCGAGGGCGCGCTCCATCGTGGCGCGGGCGTTGGCCAAGGCCTCACGGCCCTGGGTCTCGGCATGGTTGGCGATGTAGTCTGCTTCGTTCATGGGGCGTCTCCTGGTTGGCGCTGCGTTGATGACGACTGTATGAACGCGCTGTTCGAGCCGTAAGCCAAGCGAATTCTCAATCATTGTTCGAGGCCCCTTCGGTCGGGTGGCCACGGTCGGGCGACTCGCGATCTTGGCGCCCGGGCGCACACCTTCGCGCGGCGTGGCGCCGTCTGACTGCGTGCGCGGCCATCATCGCGCCCGCGGCATTCGCGGCCCACGGGCGCCCGTTGGCGATTCAGGTGCCGCGCAACTCCCGGACGCCGGCGTTGACCAGGGTCATCACGGCGCTGGTGAAGACGAGATTGGCCATCGACGGGCAGGCCTTCCCGTCTTCGAGCAATTCGTCGATGGCCTCGCGCGACTTCGCGCGCATCGCCGCGCACACCGCGTCGAGTTGATCGTTGCTGGCGGCGCGCACTTCAGTCGGGCAGAGACGGATCAGGGTGCGCAGGGCGGCGTCGGCGAGGGCTTGGCCCAGGGTCTCGAGGTTCTTGGCTTCGGTCGGGGTCATGGCGCAGCTCCGGATGGCGTGGTGGATGACGAACACATGAACGCGCTGCTCACTCCGGAAGCCAAGCAGAAGATTGATCTTCTGGATCCTTGCCGGTCAGGATCTCGAGCCAGTCGCGCACGAAGTGCTCGCCGGTGACCCCGTGGTTGCGGACGTAGCGTACGCGCTTCATGGTGAGGTTCCACTCCTGAGCGATGCCCCGAATCGTCTGGCGATTTTGCCGCATCAGGCGGCGGATGGTTTCGGCGCTGAGGGTGTTCATGTCGGGCTCCTGGTGGCGTTGATGACGATCGTATGAACGCGCTGTCTGGTGCCGAAGCCAAGCGGATTCTCAAGCTTTCTTCGGCACCCTGAGATTTCACACTCTCGCCTCGGTCATGCGCAGTCCTTTGAGCTGCACCGGAGGGCGGCACTCGTAGGCGTCGGGGCGCTCTTCGAAGTCGGCGATGACCGCCTTGAGCACGGCCTGGAGGTAGCGTTCCGGCTTGCGGTAACGCTGGAGGCAGCGAAGTTGCTGAGCGGTCGCCGTGACGTGGAACCACTGGTCCGGCGTCACGGTGTCGCACAGCTCGCACCAGACAGTGACGCCGTGCTGTTCGACAAAGGCTTTCGCGCCGGAGAACACGGTCGGCGTCGTTTGCGGGTAGCGCATGCGGGTCATTGCGCCACCTCTCCGACGCGATAAACGCGATCGCGGCCAGCTGCCTTCTCGGACGTGATGGTCAGCCCGAGCTTCTTCTTGAGCGCGCCTGCCAGGCAACCCCGGACGGTCTGGCCCAGCCATCCGGTGGATGCGCAAATTTGCGCAACCGTCGCCCCCTCGGGCCGCTGCAGCATCGCGATCACGGCGGCTTGCTTGCTGTTGTCCCGGGTTCGCGGCTTGCGCTCGACGACGTCCGGCTGCGGATCCGGCGGCGCCTGGTCCGGCCCCCACTCGGCCTCGATGGCCGCCACCGCGGCCTCGATCTCGGCGTCCGGGGTAATGGGCTCCGGCAGCTCGTACGCGCGCCCCACGGCGGCGCAGCCGTCGGCGGTCAGCCGATACACGATCTCGTCGCCGACCGCCGTCTCGAAGATCAGGTGACGGCTCAGGAGACTGGCAAGGACCTTCTTCTGGGCGCCGCTGGGCAGCCGCGCCGGCAGGGGATGAACGCTGCCATCGGGCCGTTCGGCGGCAGCGGTGAGGACTTCGATCTGGGTCGGGGTGAGTGTGATGGTCATGTCGTGCTCCTCGGCGTGGTGGATGACATGCGTATGAACGCGCTGTTCGAGGCGGAAGCCAAGCGTCTTCTGCTTGGCTTCCGGTCGACGTCGCCGACTACGCCACCAGCTTCTCGGCCAGGGCAAAGGCGTGATCCTTGAAGCGGGCGCCCGGGCCAAACCAGGCGGCGTTCAGGCGGTTGTCCTGCATGCGGCCCTTCTCGTGGTCGATGTACTCGGTCGTGGCGTTGAGCAGTCCCCAGAGCGTCTTGTCGGTCGCGTCCTGGGCGCCGCCGATCATCTCGCCGGCGAAGAGGTCGAGGATGCGGCGGTAGCCCTTGGACTTGCGGACCTGCTCCGGCGAGTAGGTCTGGCCGTAGGGCATGAAGGGTTGGAAGAGCTCCAGCAACCAGGCGTCGGTCTCGAGGGTGCTCAGTTTCCGCTGGGCCATCAGCCCGGCCTTTTGCTGGAACTCCTCCCAGGCATTGAGGGCGATGCCCAGGTCGGCGCGGACTTCCTTGGGATCGAAGATCGCCTGGTGCGAGATGGTCACCTGCCTCTGCGACGAGGCGTTGCGCAGGCAGGCCTGCAGCGTGTTGTTGCAGACCACCCGGACCGTCGTGAAGCGGGCGACGGTGGCCATCGTACCGTCGTAGGAGGTGGCGAGCAGCAGGTAGGGCGCGACCTCGTCGTCGAGGATGCGGGCGTTGTCGCCGACGCGGCCCAGGGCCCAGATGCGCCGCCCCGCCATCAGCGCGCCGACCGTCTCGATGCTGAACTGCTTGGCTTTCGCCAGCTCGCCGAAGAAGTGGAGGATGTCCGCAGGCTGGACCACTCGGTAGTCCGACGAGACCACCGACAAGGGGGCGCCGCAGTCGCTGCGGTACAGCACATGCTTGTCGGTGTAGGTCTCGCGGGCACCGGAGACGCTGCTGTCGAACTGGACTTCGGCGCGCAGCGCCTGCCATTCGAGCTGGGCGGCCTTCTGCCAGACCTCGACCGGGGCATGCGGGTCCACGGTCTGTCCCAGGCCATGCCAGGGGGTTTCGGATCCGGTGGTATAGGCGATGGCGGCCTGGCCGGTGGTGAAGTCGATTTGGTGTGCCATGGTGTGCTCCTCGGCGGTGGTTGATGACGAACACATGAACGCGCTGTTCGAAACAGAAGCCAAGCGTTTTCTGATGGAGCACCGCGGCACGGCTTGAGGACGATCATGGGGCTGTCGATTCGCGCCTACGCCCGGCACCGTGGGGTTTCGGACACGGCCGTCCACAAGGCCATCCGCGCCGGGCGGATCACGCCGGAGGCCGACGGCACCGTCGATCCCGACCGCGCCGACCGGGATTGGGCGAGGAATTCGGAGACGCCCCGCGCGGGCACGACGCGACGGGCCGAGACGGTCGCCGTGCGGGAACCCGCAAGCGAAGCAGCGACGCCGACGTTCGCCGCGGGCGGCACGTCGCTGCTCCAGGCACGAACCGTCAACGAGGTCGTCAAGGCGCAGACCAACAAGGTGCGGCTGGCGCAACTCAAGGGCGACCTGATCGACCGCGCGCAGGCCCTCGCCCAAGTCTTCAAGCTGGCACGGGCCGAGCGCGATGCCTGGCTCAACTGGCCGGCGCGCGTCTCGGCGCAGATGGCCTCGCAGCTCGGGGTCGATCCCCACGACCTGCACATCGCGCTCGACGGCGCGGTGCGCCAGCACTTGCAGGAGCTGGGCGAACTTCGTCCGCGGGTGGACTGATGGTTGAATGGGACTACGACGGCGCACTCGACATCGAGCGAGTCTGGCGCGAAGGCTTGATGCCCGACCCGCTGCTCACCGTGTCCGAGTGGGCCGACCGCCACCGGATGCTCTCCAGCAAGGCCTCGGCGGAACCAGGCCGCTGGCGCACGAGCCGCACGCCGTATCTGAAGGCGATCATGGACTGCCTGTCGCCGACCTCGCCGGTCGAGCGGATCGTCTTCATGAAGGGCGCACAGCTGGGCGCGACGGAGATGGGCAACAACTGGATCGGCTACGTGATCCACCACGCGCCCGGTCCGATGATGGCCGTCTCGCCGACCGTCGATATGGCGAAGCGCAACTCGAAGCAGCGTATCGACCCGCTGATCGAGGAATCGCCGGTCCTGGCCGAGCGGATCGCGCCAGCCCGCAGCCGCGATGCCGGCAACACGATCCTGGCGAAGGAATTCCGCGGTGGCGTGCTGGTGATGACCGGCGCCAACAGTGCGGTCGGGCTGCGCTCGATGCCGGTCCGCTACCTCTTTCTCGACGAGGTCGATGGCTATCCGACCGACGTCGACGGCGAGGGCGATGCCATCTCGTTGGCCGAAGCCCGTACCCGCACCTTTGCGCGCCGCAAGATCTTCATCGTCTCGACGCCGACGATCGCCGGGGCGAGCGCGATCGAACGCGAGTATGAAGCCAGCGACCAGCGGCGCTACTTCCTGCCGTGCCCGCACTGCGGTCATCGCCAATGGTTGCGCTTCGAGCAACTGCGCTGGGAGAAGGGCCGGCCGGAGACCGCGGCCTACGTCTGCGAGTCCTGCGAACAACCCATCGCCGAGCATCACAAGGCGCGCATGCTGGAGCAAGGCGAGTGGCGGGCGCTGGCACCCGCGAGCGGCAAGACCGCCGGTTTTCACCTCTCCAGTCTGTACAGCCCGATCGGCTGGCGCAGCTGGCGGGAGATCGCCGCCGCCTGGGAGAGTGCGGTGCGCCAGGAGTCCGGTTCCTCGGCAGCGATCAAGACGTTCAAGAACACCGAACTCGGCGAGACCTGGGTCGAGGAAGGCGAAGCGCCGGACTGGCAGCGGTTGCTGGAGCGTCGGGAGGACTACCCGATCGGCCGCATCCCCGCCGGCGGCCTGCTGCTGGTGGGTGGCGCCGACGTGCAGAAGGATCGCATCGAAGCGTCGATCTGGTCCTTCGGCCGCGGCAAGGAGTCGTGGCTCGTCGAGCACCGCGTGCTGATGGGCGACACCGCCCGCGACACCGTCTGGAAACAGCTCGGCGCACTGATCAACGAAACCTGGACGCACGCCTCGGGCGCGCAGGTGCCGCTCGCCCGATTCGCGCTGGACACCGGCTTCGCGACGCAGGAAGCGTATGCCTTCGTCCGCGCCTGCCACGATCCGCGACTGATGGCGGTCAAGGGTATCGCCCGTGGCGCGGCCCTGATCGGCACACCGACGGCGGTGGAAGTGTCGCTGGGTGGCAAGCGGCTGCGTCGCGGCATCAAGCTGTTCTCGGTCGTTGGCGGCATCGCGAAGCTGGAGCTGTACAACAACCTGAAGAAGACGCCGGAGGTCTCCGAAGACGGGAGCACCGTGCGCTACCCCGCGGGCTACGTCCATCTGCCGAAGGTCGACGCCGAGTACTTGCAGCAGCTCTGTGCCGAGCAGCTGGTCACCCGTCGCGACCGCAGAGGCTTTGCGGTGCGCGAGTGGCAGAAGATGCGCGAGCGGAACGATGGTTTGGATGCCCTGGTTTACGCGCGCGCCGCCGCTGCCGCCGCCGGTCTCGACCGCTTCGAAGAACGGCACTGGCGCGAACTCGAACGACAGCTGGGTCTCGCGCCGCCCGACGAACCGCGCAGTACTCTGCCGACCCCGGACCCCGAGGCCACCCCCAGCGGTGGCCTCGCCGCTTCTGGGACCCGACGGACCACCCGGCGCGTCATCCGCAGCCGCTGGCTCAATTGAGATCCCCAAGCATGCCCTACAGCAACGAACAACTGCTCGCGCTGCAGAAGGCGCTGGCGACCGGCGAGAAGCGCGTGAGCTTTGGCGACAAGACCGTCGAGTACCGCAGTGTCGACGAGATCCAGGCGGCGATCCGCGAGGTCGAGGCGTCTCTCGCCCGCGCGGCCGGCGCACGGCGCACGCGCCAGATCCGCGTGACCACCGACAAGGGTTTCTGATGAGCTTCTGGACGCGGATCAAGGCCAGCTTCGCGAGCCTGCCGATCTACGACGGCACCGGCAGCGGGCGGCGCACGCTCGCCTGGATGCCCGGCAACCCGGGGGCGATTGCCGCCCTGCTGTCGACGCAGACGGAACTGCGCGCCAAGAGTCGCGATCTCGTGCGCCGCAATCCCTGGGCCGCGGCGGCGCTGGATGCCTTCGTCGCCAACGCCATCGGCACCGGCATCAAGCCGCAGTCGATGGTCACCGACGTTGTTCTGCGCGAGCGCTTGCAGGCACTCTTCCGGGACTGGACCGAAGAGGCCGACGCCGCCGGACTCACCGATTTCTACGGCCTGCAGGCGCTCGCCTGCCGGGCGATGCTCGAAGGCGGTGAAGCGCTGCTCCGTCTGCGCTACCGCCGCATCGAGGACGGCCTGGTGGTCCCGCTCCAGCTGCAGGTGCTCGAACCGGAGCATCTGCCAGTCACGCTCAACACCGTCGCCGAGAGCGGTAACGTCGTGCGCGCCGGCATCGAGTTCAATCGGCTTGGGCAGCGGGTGGCGTACCACCTGTACCGTTCGCACCCCGAAGACGGAGCGCTGTCGCCGATGTCGGGTGCCGGTGGACTCGACACCGTGCGCGTGCCGGCCGGCGAGATCATCCATCTCTACCGGCCGCTGCGACCCGGCCAGATCCGCGGCGAGCCCTGGCTCGCACGGGCGCTGGTCAAGCTCCACGAACTCGACCAGTACGACGACGCCGAACTGGTGCGCAAGAAGACGGCCGCGATGTTCGCCGGCTTCATCACGCGCCAGAGTCCCGAAGACAACCTGATGGGCGAAGGCCTGGCCGACGCCGCCGGTGTGGCGCTCGCCGGGCTCGAACCCGGCACGCTGCAGATCCTCGAGCCCGGCGAAGACATCAAGTTCTCCGACCCGGCCGACCTCGGCGGCAGCTACAGTGAGTTCCTGCGCAATCAGTTCCGCGCGGTGGCCGCCGCGATCGGCATCACCTACGAGCAACTGACCGGCGATCTCACCGGGGTGAACTACTCCAGCATCCGCGCCGGCCTCCTCGAATTCCGCCGGCGATGCGAGATGCTGCAGCACGGCGTGATCGTGCACCAGCTCTGCCGGCCGGTGTGGCGCGCGTGGCTGGAGCAGGCGGTGTTGGCCGGGCGAATCGACGCGCCGGGGTTTGCCCGGGAGCCGCGCCCCTACCTCACGGCGAAGTGGATCCCGCAAGGCTGGCAGTGGGTCGATCCGCAGAAAGAGTTCAACGCCCTGAAGCTCGCCATCCGGGCGGGGCTCACGAGCCGCTCGGAAGCAATCTCGTCGTTTGGTTACGACGCCGAGGACATCGACCGCGAGATTGCCGCCGACAACGCCCGGGCGGATGCGCTGGGACTGCGGTTCGACAGCGACCCGCGCTACGACAACCAGAACGAGCCGGCGGTGGCTCCGGCGCCGCCACCCGATCCACAGGAATCCTGACATGCCGCTCGTACACCTGGCGTCCCGTCTCTATGGGACGCCGCTCTTGCTCGCTCAGGCCAAGCTCGACGTCCTGCTCGCCGTGCTCGGAGCGCGCATCGGTTGGCCCGAACCGCACGCAGCCGTCGCACTCCCTTCGCCGCGAGTAGCGCCCGACGCGCCGCCCGGCATTGCCGTGATTCCGGTCTATGGCACGCTGGTGCGCCGGACGCTGGGGCTCGAAGCCGCCTCGGGCCTGACGTCCTACGGTGAGATTGGGTCGCTCCTGGACGCCGCGGTGGCCAACCCCGAGGTGACCGGCATCCTGCTCGACGTCGACTCTCCCGGCGGCGAGGCGGGTGGGGTCTTCGAGCTCGGGCAACGAATCTGCTCGGCGAACGCCGTCAAGCCGGTCTGGGCGATCGCCGCCGACTCGGCCTTCTCGGGGGCCTACGTCCTCGCCTCGGCCGCCTCCCGGGTGTACGTCACCCAGACCGGCGGCGTCGGCTCGATCGGCGTCATCGCGCTGCACGTCGACCAATCGGCGCGCGATGCCCAGCAGGGCTACCGCTACACGGCGATCACCGCCGGCGAGCAGAAGAACGACTTCTCGCCGCACGAACCGCTTCACCCGGCCGCGCATGGCCGACTGCAGACCGAAGTCGACCGGCTGTACGGGATCTTCATCGATCACGTCGCGACGATGCGTGACCTCGATGCGGCCGTCGTGCGCGCCACCCAGGCCGGACTGTACTTCGGTCCCGAAGCGCTGAACGCCGGTCTGGCCGACGGCCAGGGCAGCTTCGACGAGGCGGTCACCGACTTCGGCGTGTTTCTGGCTGCTCGTCGTTCGCCGGGGCGCTCGCTCACGGCCGGCCGATCGCTCCTTGCTTCTTCCCTTCTCTCCCAGGAGGTTTCCACCATGACCGACCGCATCACCCCAGACGTCCCGCAGCAGCCCGCGGCACCAGCCGCACCCACCACGTCCCCCGACACGCGAGAGACGCCCGACGCCGCCGCCGTCCAGTCGGCCATCGACGCTACGCGCGCCGAGGCCCTGGCGATCGCCGAACTGTGCCAATTGGCAGGTTATCCGCAGCGCATCGTGACCTTCCTGGCGCAAGGAGCCAGTGCCGCGGAGGTGCGCCGCGCGCTCCTGGCGGCACGCGCCGAGGGTCTCGAAATCGACTCGCGCCTCGCTCCGGATGCCCCGGCTCGCGAAGCCCATCCCGACCACAACCCGCTGATCCAGGCGGTCAAGAAACTCACCGGAAAGGACTGATCCATGCCCGCCCTCACCGAAGCCAACAACCTCGGCGACCTCCTGAAGTACGAGGCGCCCAATCTCTACTCGCGTGATCGCGTGACCGTCTCCGCGGGCCAGAACCTGGCTCTGGGTGCTGTCGTCGGGTCGGTGACCGCGACCGGCCAGGTCAAGGCACTCGATCCGTCCGCCAGCGACGGGACCGAGATCCCGAGCGGCGTCCTGCTGGGGGCGATCGACGCGCGTCTCGCCGATCGTCCCGACGGCCTGATCGTCGGCCGGCACGCGGTCGTGGCCGATACCGCCTTGGTCTGGCCGGCTGGCATCACGCCTGCGGAGAAGAACGCCGCCCTCGCCACCCTGAAGAGCCTGGGGATCCTGGCTCGTCCCTCCGTCTGAAGGAAACTGCCATGCCGATGAACAATCCCTTTCACACGCCGGCCTTCTCGATGGCCGCGTTGACGGTGGCGATCAACCTGCTGCCGAACCGCTACGGGCGCCTGGAAGCGCTCAACCTGTTCCCGATCAAGCCGGTGCGCCAGCGCCAACTCATCGTCGAGGAGCGCAATGGCGTGCTGAACCTGCTGCCGACGCTGCCGCCGGGGTCGCCCGGGACCGTCGGGCGCCGCGGGAAGCGCACGCTGCGCCCGTTCGTCGTGCCGCACATCCCGCACGACGATGTGGTGCTGCCGGAGGAAGTCCAGGGCGTGCGGGCCTTCGGCAGTGAGTCCGAGGTCGAGACGATCGCCGGCGTGATGGCCCGGCATCTGGAGACGATGCGCAACAAGCACGCGATCACGCTGGAGCACCTGCGCATGGGAGCGCTCAAAGGCGTGATCCTGGACGCCGATGGGTCGACGCTGGTCGATCTCTTCGATGAGTTCGCCATCACGCCGAAGACCGTGAACTTCGCGCTGAACGTCGACACGACGAACGTCAAGGCGAAGTGTGCCGAGGTGCTGCGTCACGTCGAGGACCACCTGCTGGGCGAGTTCATGAGCAGCATCCACTGTCTCGTCTCGCCGGAGTTCTTCGAGAAGCTGACCGGCCATCCGAAGGTCGAGAAGGCGTACGAGAACTGGCAGCAGGGCGCGGTGCTGATCAACGACATGCGCGCGGGATTCACCTTTGGCGGGCTGACCTTCGAGGAGTACCGTGGTCAGGCGACCGACGCCAGCGGCGTGTCCCGTCGCTTCATCGAGGCCGGCGAAGGCCATTGCTTCCCGCAGGGGACGGTGGATACCTTCGGCACCTACGTCGCGCCAGCCGACTTCAACGAGACGGTGAACACCCTGGGGCAGCCGCTGTACGCCAAGCAGGAACCGCGGAAGTTCGACCGTGGCACCGACCTGCACACGCAGTCGAACCCGCTGCCAATGTGTCACCGGCCCGGGGTGCTCGTGAAACTCGTCATGCAGTGACCCTCGCCATGGCGACCATCGCGGATCTCTACGACGCCGCGGCGCAAGCTGGTCTCCTCACCGCGGCGGAGTGTGCGGGTATGGTCGTCTGGGTCGACTTCCGCGCGCCCGACGAGGACGTGCTCGACGGTCTCGGCGTCAGCCGCGGCTACACCATCCGCTATCCGGCGCAGCGTTTGGCGCCCGCGAACGGCGATCAACTGACGATCCAGGGCCAGCGTTACCGGGTTCGCGAGGTGCGGCAAGTCGGCGATGGCTCGGAGTGCCGCGCCACACTCACCCGGATCACTTGACCCAGCGGTTCCAGAACATGCGGTCGATGGCCGCATTCGCCGCCAGACGGTCGAAGCGCGCGGGATCGAAGTCGAGCCCGGCCCAAGTGCGCAGGCCTTCGGTCTCTTCGCCGTAGGGGTCGTGCTCCCAGCGTGCCAGAAAGTCCTGGTACGCTTCGATGCCGCCGGCATCTTCCGGTGGGCACGCGCGCTCTCCGCTCTCGACCCGGGCGATCCATCCATCGCCATGACGATCGCCGGCATCCTTCACCTGCTCGACGTTCAGGCGATGCTCCCAGCTATCACCAAAGTCGTAGAGATAGGTGAAGGTACTGCCGGTGCCGAGCAGGCGATTGAGGCGGACGTTCTTCTCGATCGCGGTGGGCCGGTCGGGGTTGTCGTACTCCGGGTCCGGGACGCCGATGCGCTGTTCGCCGACCCGAAACTCGTGCAAGTGCGCGTCGTGCCAGCCCATCGCGGCCTGAATGACGTGGTGGAGCACGGCGAAGCTCGCATGACCACTGATCACGATCCGGCGCCAGATGAGCGGCTGGCTGTCGACGAGTTCGATCTTCAGGGTGAAGACGGTTCGTGCGGGTTTCTTCGATGCGGTGGCCACGTCAGATCCTTGATCAGTGTTTCTCTCATTTTACGGAACCCTGGCGCATGCCCCAATCGATCCGCGAACAGATCCTGCAAGCGCTGATGGCCACTCTGGCGCCGGTCGCCACCGCGCAGGGTGCGACCCTGCTGCGTTCGCCGGTTCATGGCGTGCCGCGCGAGGCCTCTCCGGCGCTGCTGCTCTTCCCCGAGTCCGACACCATCGTCGCGCGACCGAACGACCGGGTCGAGCGACAACTCGTCGTGCGACTCGTCGCGCTCGCCCGGGAGGCCCGATCTGTTCCTCCGGAAACACGGGCTGACGAGATCCTCGTCGCCGCACATGCGGCGCTGTTTCACAACGCGAACCTCGGTGGCCTCGCGCTCGGGTTGCGCGAACTCGACTGCGAGTGGGACGTGGAAGACGCCGATGCCGGCGCCGCGGCCCTGCCGGCCCGCTACCAGATCACTTACCGCACACAGTTCCATGACCTCACGCGCCAAGGATGACCCATGCACGTTGAACTCCTGAAACCCCACACCCACGCCGGCGTCGGCCTGGCTCCCGGTGCGATCCTCGAGCTCGATGACGATCTCGCGCGCTGGCTGATCGCTCTGGAAACCGCTCGCCCGGCGCGTACCACGCCCACCCCAGCCCTCCTTTCCCCTGCGGAGAAATCCCAATGAGCACCTACGCCTCTTTCCAGGGCCGCGTCTATCTCGGCAAGCGCGACGCCAGCGGCAACCCCATTGAACTGCGCACGCCGGGCAACGTCGCCGAGTTGAAGCTCGCCCTCAAGACCGAGGTGATCGAGCACTACGAGTCCCAATCCGGCAGTCGCTCGCTCGACCACCGGATGATCAAGCAGACGTCCGCCACGGTGACGCTGACCATCGAGGAGTTCACCAAGGAGAACCTCGCGCTCGCGCTGTACGGCCACTTTGTCCAGAGCCCGACCGGGACCGTTACCGACGAGCCGTTGCCGGCCGGAGTGGTCATCGGCGATCGTTACGCGCTGGCCCATCCCAAAGTGTCGGCGCTGGTCGTCAAGGACGGGTCTGGCGCGTTGCTCACGCTCGGCACCCACTACACGGCCGATGGCGACTTCGGTGCGATCCAGTTCCTCAATCTGGCGAGCTTCGTGCAGCCGTTCAAGGCGAGCTACAGCTACGGCGCGGTGACCGAGATCGGCATCTTCACGCAGCCGGCGCCGGAGCGCTTCCTGCGCCTGGAAGGAATCAACACCGCGCAGGGCAACGCCAAGACGCTGGTCGAACTCTACCGCATCGCCTTCGACCCGCTGAAGGAGATCGCCTTCATCTCGAACGAGTACAACCAGTTCGAACTCGAGGGCTCGCTGCTGGCGGATCCGGGCAAGCCGGTCGATGCGGCGCTCGGTCAGTTCGGTCGCCTCGTCCAGCTCCTCTGATGGGAACGGCGCCTGTGTCCCCCGCCCAGAGCGACTTTGCCGCCCTGCCGCCGCTGCCCGTCTCGATCGAGATCCGCGGTGAGACTCTGGATCTGACGCCGCTGCGCGTCGGCGAGCTGCCGGCCTTCGTGCGGGCGATCCGACCGTTCGCCGAGCAACTGACGACGGCGATCGACTGGCTCGGCATCTGCGCCGACCACGGCGAGTCGCTGCTCGAAGCCGTGGCGCTGGCGAGTCGCCGTCCACGCCTGTGGGTCGACGGTCTGGCCCTGGATGAGGCGATCCGCCTGGCCGAAGCCCTGCTGGAGGTCAATGCCGATTTTTTTGTCCGGCGCGTGAGTCCGGAGATCGATCGGGTCGCCCGTCGTCTCGCCGCCCGGACGCACGCGACCGTTGGGGGGATGCCGTCCAGCGCCTCCTCGCCGCCGGCCACCGCTACCCCGAGATCCTGAACTACACGCTGGCGCAGGTCGAGGCCTTCCTGCGCGCCGCCCACCGCGCGGAACGGCGGCGTCTCGCCGATCTCTTGCTCGTCGTCGCGATCGGTGGCCAGGGCGAGTCCGAGGCCATCACCCGCTTGCAAAGAACCCTCAACCGTGAAGATTAGCCTGACCACCTCGGGTCTCTTCGACCCGCCGGAGTTCCGCGCCTGGACCGCCCAGCGGCAGCGGGAGATCCATGCCGCCGTCGCCCGAGGGTTTCGGGAGTCGGGGCGTGAGGTGGCGGCGCAGGCCCGGGTGCAGATGCAGTCGGCGTTGCAGATCCGGCGAGCCGGCTTCCTGAAATCCCTGCGGGCGACGGTCTTCGACCGGCGTCCCGACCGACTGCCGGCGTTGCGCATCGGTAGCCGGGTGCCGTGGCTCGGCATCCACGAGAGCGGCGGGACGATCAGCGGCCGGATGCTGATTCCCCTGCTGCCCGAACACCAGCGCATCGGCCGGAAGCGCTTCCGGGCCATCATCGACGGACTGATGCGCTCGGGCAACGCCTTCTTCATCCAGAGAGGCGGCCAGGCGATCCTGATGGCCGAGAACATCCGGGAGAACGATCGCGAGCTCGCTCGCTTCAAGCGCGCCGAGCGGGCCCGCACGGGCGTGAAGCGTCTGCAGCGCGGCCAGGAGATTCCGGTCGCCGTGCTCGTGAGGAGCGTGTCGCTGAAGAAGCGCCTCGACCTCGAGGGCACCGTGCGGCGGAACCT